>JBEKYR010000039.1:0-52285 GCA_049510745.1 Verrucomicrobiota bacterium
CGGCCTCTCGCCCTTCACGAAAAAGCCTGCGGAACAGGGCGGCCAGCGGGAGTAGTCTTCAGAGGGCACCGCGTCCGGCCCCCTGTGGAAGCAGGCTGGTGAGGGCGAGAGGCTGAGAACGCGGGCAAAAAAAGGGATTTGAAAACATGACCAAATGGGGCGCGGGGTCGCGGTGGCTTGTCGCTCAGGGGAAAGACTCGCTGTGGAGCGTTCGCCCGGTTGAGAAGGTCCAGACGCGCAGAGCGAGCGGAGCAAGACCGAGCATCGTAACCGGAGCAACCGGGCGAGGAAGCGCAGCGGAGAGGTTTTCCACTGAGGGACAAGCTGGAATTGGGCGTGGCCTGAGTGCGGTGGTTTTCGCGGAGCACAGCCTCGGACGAAGGAGAAGCGTAGCGGAGCAAAAGCCGCCGCTCTCAGGCCGCGGGGGAATCAGCCTGTTTGGCAGTGAAAGCGAGGCAGTATCAAGCGAAGTGAATTGCGAGAATTCGTCAGACCGTTGGGTTTAGTGCCACTGGCCGGTGAGTGTGAAGGCTGCCCAAAAAAAAGGATTTGAGAAATCCTTTGAATGTAGCAGGGACAACTGCGCCTCCCGCCACGCTTGGGCTCGCGGCTCGCCAGTTTGCCAACGCCCTATGAATTCGGTTATCAATTGGCTTGTCGCTTTGTCGCTAATCTTCCAATGGCTCGCCAATACCGTCTGTGCTCCGGCGATGCGAAAAGCGCGTCGTAACGACATCATGCCCTCGCCGGTCTTTACCTCGCCCGTACCACTGTCACAGGCGCTCAAGATCACCAATTCGGTCCCATGCAGGTTCAGCAATGACGCCTCTAATCCCGTGAGAAGGCCATTTTCGGCCGCGGCGTTTGAGATTTGCAGCGCATGATTCGCGCCTGCCAGTGCAATGCCACAACGCAGCATCGGATTTTCCCAATCGTGTCCCAACGGGGTGATGTTCCCACCAACGGCAGAATCCATGCTCGTCGATGGCATCAAGCTGCTTCGCAATTGGACCATTCGTTTGAAGACCTCATCTGAAAGAAAAAACCCATGTGTAGCCAAGTGCAGCACAGTCGGCGCACTCACCGCCTTTAAGTCCGCCTCACGCGCCCTCGCGCCAAGCAGCAAGACACATCTGTCTCCGAGTAGTTTTGCCACACTGCGCGCCTCGTCTTCCGCACCAGGCAATGGCTCGAACTTGAGATCGCGATCCTCAGGGTTTAATAACCGCCCCACTGGTGCTGCACCTGCCGCTGGCGGACCATCTGGTTTCGCATCGCTGGCTTTCCGTCCTGGAGTGCTGTCGGAACCAAGGAGCTTTATCTCTCCGTTGCCAGCTTTCGCCAAATCCAAATCAAAGTCTGGATTGCCGATAACCACCGGCGCGCTGGTCGCCACTTTTGCAGGGCCTTGGGCCAGACGCGTGATCTCCCGTCCACTGCCAACATAACTGACGGTCTTATCTTCGATCAAAAATCGGCCCTCATACGAGAGCATCTCGAATGGCAGCCGGCTCAATTGGCCATCGGGGCAGATGATGAGGTGTGAGACATTGACGAGGTGCCTGGCCAATGGAGCATAGACCAGATGCTCAACCCGCTGTAACGCCGACGGCAAATTTCGCGCGGCGAATTGCCCAGCAGACATCCTTTTGCAAACGGTCTCAACGGCTACATTGATCGGCGTGGCTTCACCCAAATTCACTCGCTCGACGATAATGTTTGTGGAATCTTTCCCCGCCGGGAACGTGAGATAAGCGGCATAGGATTGCTGCTCCCATCGGTTTGTCGTGGTAGCCAGATCGAAGTTGTGATATTGGACGAAATCCAGCAGTGCGGATTGCGGTGGAAGATTCCGTGCGATGTCTGTCAGTGTTAGGTTTCGTTCATGAACCGTTGTGGCCACCAATTCAGCCCGTTCTGCCAACGCGGTTTCAAGTTGATTCAACTCATCTTGCAGCGCGCGACGCTTGA
Organism: Verrucomicrobiota bacterium; assembly: GCA_049510745.1. Classification (GTDB taxonomy): domain Bacteria; phylum Verrucomicrobiota; class Verrucomicrobiia; order Limisphaerales; family Palsa-1400; genus PLGF01. The sequence continues at coordinate 1,972 of JBEKYR010000039.1, forward strand.
TTTCGCGCTGTGGTAATGAGAGACTGCTTTGCTTCAGGCGATCCAACTGTATCGTTGCCGTACGGTATTGAATGAGCAGTTCCTTGGTTGAGGTACGCGGATCGGCATCCAACGCAGCTTGAGCGGCGCGTACTTCTTCAAGAAAAGCCTTGTTTAGCGCCAATTCCTCGGCTCCAGCACGACAAGTGCCGACCGAGGACCCGGCTGGCGCTTCGGCGCAGACTGAGTGAAAGATTTCCGCCGATTGGAACGAGACCTGGATGGAATGGAGCGCCGTGGAATCAGGTAATGCGACGATTTGCCCAACAAAATAATGACGTTGCCTTTTGAAAACTTCGACGAAATTGGAAATGCTTTGTTCAAAATTTCGCTGCTTCCCAAGTACGGTCGCCAACTCAGTCAATTCTTCGATTACATCTGGATTTTCGGGACCTGAGTTCCTTTCATCAATCGAGATTGCTCGGCGACACGCGGACGCCGCTTCCGCGTAGTTTCCGATGTCGCAATGGATTTGGCCAGAAAGAAATATATTCTCGGCGACCATCGGATGCTCTGGCCCCAGGTGCTTTTCTCCAATAGCAATAGCCTGCTCGCAGAGAGCAAGCGCCTCGTTGTAGTCACCAAGCTCCCTGCGAATCGCAGCCAACGTATGAAGACTGTCGGTGAGGTCCGGGTGATCTTCGCCCAATACTTTCTTTCTGATTTCCAAGGCTCGCTGGCACAGCGGCAATGCGTGTGCGCAGTCTCCCTTTAGGCGGTAAACATCCGCCATGTTGTCCAACGTTGTTGCAACGTCAAAATGTTCCTTGCCGACGAGCTTTTCCGTGATCACCAGACTCCGCTGGTAAAGTGGTAGCGCCTGGTCGTATTCTCCCATTTCTTGATATTCGTATGCGAGATCGTCCAAAACGTCCCCGACTTCCATGTTCTGAGGTCCCAGCAATTCTTCTCGAATCGCCAAACAACGTTGGTCAAGCGATGCAGCTTGGGCGTAGTCACCCATATCATCGTAAAGGCCAGCCAGATCGCTGAGCAGGTTGGCAACATTTGTGTCGCTACGGCCGAATGATTTCTCTGCAACCTCCAAACGTTGTTTTACGGCACGAAGTGAGTTCGTCAATTCTGCGTAAGTGTTGGTGTTGGAATCAAACGTGGTCCTGTCCGTCGGGGGCGTGGCGCGAGCGACCTCCAAGCAGATCAGGCTGACCAGGGCAGCCATGCCTGCGAAGCAGAATTCTCGACAGCGTTGCCAACAGCGCATTTGGTGAATTCTGCCACACTCCGTGCAATCCGTCGAGCGTTACGATGGCAGGAGGCGAATTTGGAAATCAGCGCGGCGGAATACCGCCGTAACCTGAACAGAGCCATTCGACTTTTGTGGGCGGTGCCGGGGTGCCTCCTCGCCGCCAAGCTCGATGTCCATATCCATCGCCAACCCATCCGCCATCCGAGATCTTCGTCGGTTGCGCAGAACTGGTCGCAGCGGTCGTTCCATTTACCCAATAACCCACCCACCAAGTTGTCCGACCGTCGTGATTGCCCCAAGCAGCTTGAGGACTCTTAGGCTCAGGCATGATATATGTCCAATCGGCCTGTTTAAGTTCGACCGCCGTTCTGATCGTTGATTTGTCGCAAGAAAAGTCTGCGTGTCGCAACTGAGGCGAAGGAGAAGTTGGCGCGCCAACCGCAGGCGCGCACATTGCCGCGCCAAACATCAACATTAGGAGAGCAAATACATTTTTTTGTGAATTCATAGTTTTACGAGTGAATTTGACCTGTCACATGCGGTCCATTTACTGGGGCATCACGGTCTGCAAACTTTGCAAGGCCTGTGGCCAGCCTTGATCGCTTCTTCACGCGTTTTGAAAGTTTGCAGATTGGCAGATGAAATGCGCCGCGCCCACTTGCAGTCGGGTCTGTGGAACGGCTCACGATTGATCGAGGCAACATACGCAGCCTCGCTTTGCGCCGGTTTATCCGACACTTGTTCCGCCGTTTTCTCCGTGCAGCCGACAAAACTGGTCACCAACAGCAAGGCAACAAGAGTGAATTTGATCAGGGTTGTCATTGTTCGCATTCGTTAGTGGTGATTCAGGCGCCTGGAATTTGTTACCAACGGTACGATGTTTTCGGCACACGAATCGTGCCGAATCCACGATAGCTAAGGTTGTCCGTAACCGTGTTGTTCGGCGGCGTGCGGTGGTATGGGGCCACGTACGTCCCGTTAGAACGAAGGTAGCCCTTAAGGCTGACGGATGGATAGGCGGCGTATGGGTTGCGATACACGTAATCGCGGCTCGAACTGGAATACCCAGAATAGCTGCCGCGGAGCGAGCCGCTGTCGGAGCGGTAGTACGGCGCGATGTAGGTGCCATTGCTGCGGTAGTAGCCACTCACCGACCCAGCTTGGGCGGCCAATGTGGTACAGAAGATCGCTGCGGCGAGAACGAGTTTCATTAGACTTTTCATAATTTTTATTCTTTTGTGTTTCAGGCGGTTCGTTGGTGCCGGCGGCTTTCGCCGCTCGGTTTCTGTTTGTTCACCCAAACAGCCTTCACTCGCTTCATCGCAAATCGTGAAAGATTTCTTACAATTATTCGTTCTCCGCCTTCAGTCCTATATCCCTTGCCAATGTTTTGCTGTTGTGGCATGCTGCGGCTGTGCAAAAATTGCCCGACCTCAAAGCACTCCAGTCTGGCGATATGGCGGCGTGGGACACGGCTTTCTTGTGGCTCTGGCCCGCAGCTTACGGCGCGGCGCAAATCCAATTAGAACCATATCTCCCTGCGGACGTGGAGGATGTAGCCATCGAAGCGTTGGAGGAACTGGTCGAAAAAGTGCAGGAAGTCAATTCGGTTGAGGAACTCAAACCGCTGGCTGCAAGCATTGCTCATCACCGGGCGGTGAGCCGACTCCGCCGGCATTTTGCCGCCAAGCGTGGGTGTGGTCAAAACGAAAGTCTCGAAGCCAAAACGCAGGAGGCTGGAGACCCGCCAGAAATGGGGGTATGGGATTCCCCGCTGGCGATGTTGGAGGAGAAGGAGTTGGCCGACGCACTACGCAGGGTTTTGGCTGAAATCAAACCGCCTCAGGGAGCCATCGTGGCCGATTTCTTTCTTCACGGATTGAACTACGGTGAAATTGCGACGAAGCACCAAGTGGCCCTTGGCACCGTTGGCGTTTATTTGAAACGTGGACTGGGCAGCATGCGCCGCATCTGGGAGAGGAACGAAAAATAGTTGTAAGAAGCGAACCGGATTTTGCGATGAACTCAATGAATGACCAAAACTTTTTCGATCTGGCGATGAAAGCCATCGCCCGCCAGGCCAGTGATGCTGAACGCGCCGAATTGGATGCCTTGCTCACGGGCCACCCAGAGTTGAAGGCTGAGTTTGATCGGTTGCAAGTGGACGTTCGCACCGCCAAGGAAACTCTGGCACTCGTGAATGCGACCAAGGCAACGGAGCCCGAACTTCCAGCTTACGTGCGAGGTCGGTTGCAAACCAAAGTCCGACAAGCACTTGGGCGCCCCAAAGTGTCGGACGAACGAGAGCGGGAGCTAAAAATGATTTGGAACTGGCGGTGGATTTTGGGGTTGGCGACTTGCGCAGCGGCGGTTGTCTTGCTCTTGTATCCCGTACGCACACGCCCCTCTGGAGCGATGATTCAGGTCGCCATGCTGGACACTGTGGGGACAGTTCGAGGTTCTGAAACCAGTGAGGCCGAAATTCTCAAACAGGAGTGGAAAAGTTCAAGCATCCAAAGTTTTGATAGCCCTGCCCTGTTGGGAAACTGGGAAACGAATTGGCCGAAGGGCAGCAAAGTGATCGCGAAGGTGGTTTACGACCGCGCCGCCGGAGAAGTGCGCGTGTCGCTGCATGGCACCGTTAAACTACCGCGACGAACTTTTGTTGTCGAGCGCGATTTACCCACGACGCTCCAAGAAGCAAATGCGTTCATTCAGGAACACACGAAGCACTGATATGCCCGTTATTAGACAACTGACCAGATTGCTTCGCCTCGCTGTTCGCTTGTTGCTGGCTTGTGCCGCGCTTGTACGAGGACAGGACACGAATTTGGAGGCCGACGCGACCTGCGTCGAAATAGATTGATTATGGAAACTACGAATGACCTGAAGATATTCATCATCGGTGCTGGCTGCTCGGCTGACTATGGCTACCCACTTTCCAAGGACTTCCTTGAATGCCTGAAGAGTTACGGCAAAAAGGTTGCGGGGAGACCCAACTGTGATCGGTTGCGCCAAATCGTGACCGAAACCGCCGATTTAATGGAAAGCTCCGGCACCCCGACCATTGATAGGTTGGTCCGTTGGATCGACGAGCAACCGAGTAAACTTGGACCCCGCTCGATGTTTTATGACCACCCGGACAATAAAAATTATAAGGACAAAATAGCTTGGGCGGAGAAACAAGTTTTGGACGCCAAGAGGGTGACTATGGCTGATTTCCTGGAGCGCGAAGAAGATGTCCGTGAGACGGCCCTGTGCGGCTATCGTGACTTCCTCCACGATGTCTTCGATGAGAGGCGGGACTTGGGTTCGTTATCGACGACGAATAGCCGAGTTCTTAGCTTTAATTATGATCGCCTATTCGAGATAGCCTTTGGCAGTTACTTTAAGCTCCAACGAGATTGCTACGTGAATTCCTACGGAAAGGAACTGCTGAACTCTGGTTGGAACGGCGCCGGCGGACGCGGGGAGGAAATCGCTCCGGATCGCTTCTGCTTCTTGAAGTTGCACGGATCGGCCGGGGCCTGGATTATGGGATCCCATGGAGAGCCACGTTACTTTTCCAGCGCGGCGCTGCGCGGGCCTGAGCATTGTATCAATGACGATTTCTTCTTGCCCCCAGGACGAAAACTTTCGCCGATTCCACGAGAGAACCCTGAGCCCTTCATCGTGTTTCCGCACGAAAAGGAGGGTGTGCAGCAATCTGGCCATACACCAATTTGCAAGGAATACCTCGACGCAGTCTGGCATAAGGCGGAAGAGTTGGTTGGCAACGCACGACAAATCTGGGTCATAGGCTACTCATTTGATCCCAATGATCGAATGTCCTTGATGGGCCTCCTTCGTAGAAAGGCACAGGAGTGCGAGATCGTTGTTCAGAATCCGAGCGCAGAGGAAATCTGCAATGAACTGAGGCTCCAATATCCCGATCTCGCGGGGTCGCTCGTGCCTTTTCCCAAGCGGTTTGGACATATCGCGGGGTCGCCCATTAGTGCGAATGTCACGAAATAAAAAAACTAACCGGGCGAGCGTAGTGGTGGCGGAGTTCGGTCGCGGCGGGTACACGAGACGTTGCAACTGGAAATAATCGCCGTCCTGGAATCGCTGAACCAATTGCGAGAGAGTCCTGATTACGAGCTTTGCCGAATCAGCGAGCAAAAACCCGGCGTGTTGAATGAACTTGCGGCGGAGAGAAAGAAGTTGCTGAAAATCGAAAGCGCCGAATTGGAAGCGCAAGCCAGCCGCCTTGCCCAGGAAATCAACGAGTTGAGCGGCGAGGGGTCATCACGAATCGGTTGGCGTGGTTTATATCAGCAGTGTTCCACTTTGGCGAGGCTTTTGGGCGTTGAGTGAGGTCCCGAATTCAGCCAATGGGTCGTTGCAGAAAGTGGAGGCCAAGACTGGCAAGAATGAGAATCGTAACGAGAGAAACGTGTGATGGTGGAAGCCTGAATCCGTGACGGTATTTCTTATATTTGATTTTAAGGCCGGAGTGATGGACATTCCACATTATGGATCAAGATTATGTTGTGCTGGACCCTCATGGTGAGCCTTGTGGATCATTGAACATGGCTATTTGTGCGGACTACACCGCTCTGGACAAGGTCATGCCGTTCAGTCGGCTGGAAGAGGCCGCCAGATTTTCGAAACTTACAGACCCTGCCTCCTTCGGTTTCAATTTTTTTGAGAAGCAGTTGCCGAGGCGTGACATTTACCCGGTGGCCGCATTACTCGATTTGGAGATTGATTACAAGAAGCGGAGGCGTGGATACGGCGCAACGGCGCTCTGCGCATTTAGGGCGGTAGCAGCCGATCACAAGGCACGTCTGGGGTTGCTTCGAATTGGCACCACCATCGGGGACGAGGAATATGAGGCGGCCATGCTTTGGCGCAAGGATTTTTACTCAAAACATGGCTGGGTGGCTTTCAATACTCCCCCCGTGCCTAGATTAATCCTCGTATGGATGTACCACCTTCTTCCGCCCCTGTCAGATGAGGAATGGATTGTGCGGGACCGATTGAGGGAGGCAACGCCGGAGCAGAACAAGTTTGCGGGTTTTGACCCGTCTTTGACAGTTTGAAAATCTTGCCCCTTAGGTTTCAACGGGGCGGAACGAGCACAGAAGCAGAACAGAAGCCAGATTGACGCGGAATGGAGGCGGGCAAGTTTGGTCACGGTTTACAGGTGAAATAGTTTTCGGACGAATTTTTGCATCCCGGCTGTTACATGGCCGACAAGAGCGAAAGAATATAAAATGCGCTTTTCAGGGTGGTGTTCGAGGAAAGCCTTTAGGTCGTCCTTGGTTCCGACGAGTGGGAAGGCCGTCATTGCCCAAAGATCAGCGTGCCATGCTTCACCGCATTTTCGACGCAGCACTCGTCTGGTCTTGTAGGTGGCTTCACCCAAAATTTCATTTTCATACGGGCGATTGATGAACCAAGGCATACGGAGCGGACGGGGATTTTTGAATTGGGGCGTGAAATGGCTGATCTCACGCAGGAACGTAAAAATCACGTCATGTTGCGGCTGATCGAGAGGAATGACGGCGACGGGTGGTTCGGAATGCTGGCAGCCACAAAACAACAGCAGCGTGTCCTTGGGAGTTTCGATTGTCACCCCGACCTCTGCGGCCAGGGCCACCAGTTTCTTTTGGATTTCGGCGTTCATGTTCAATTTGGTTGATGTTTTTTGGCGAATCCATCCGCCACGCTCAAGATGATCGCTATTTCATCATCTGTAAGCGAGGCCAAGGAACGCATCAAAACACGTCCCTGCTCCTTTTTAAGCACCTTGTTTACCACTGCATCGTGGCGTTCGGCGGCATCAAAAAGCTGGCCGCGCGGCTGGATGTCCAAGACATCTTCGAGCCGGACAAGGATTGTGTCCGCTGGAACCCCACGAACCCCGTGCAGAAGCCTGGAAAGGTAAGCCGGTGAAATGTCAGCCTTGAAAGCGACCTCCGCCTTGGTCAGCCCTGAGCCGCGAATGGCTTGGGCCAGCAGGCGGATGAACTCCGGCGGGGCGGATGTTGGCTGTTGCTTTAGCATCGGCTTGAATTTATCACATTTGCACTGCGAGTCAAAGAAAAAATGATAAACAGATGTAACATGTTGATAATCAACGATAAAGTTTTGCAGTTTGTATTTGCCCTCTCAGGTCAATTATGAGATTTTAAACGAGAAGGTATACGATGAAGAACTCGGTTAAAGAATTTCGCCAACGCAAGGGCGTGTCAAAATCACACCTTGCACGGAAGATCGACGTGTGTCCCTCTTACGTCACAAAACTTGAGAATAATGATATTCAACCGAGCGGCGAGGTGATGTTCCGTTTGGCAAATTATTTCAAGTGCCGGATTGAAGATGTGTTTCAACCCGAAATGGCAGGCGGCAGGAAATGATTTTTGAATGAAAAAATTGCCTATGTGTCAATTCATGTTCAAGTGGCGAAGCGAGCGCAACGCACTCGCCAATGCAATTTCCCCGTTGTGCCTCCGTCGGCAACAGGGAAAGAACAGAACAAGGCGGAAATAAATGGAAAGGTTAAATAAGTATGCAAATTAAAGTGCTGGTCATTGACAAGGTGTCGGAAACTTTCGACACAAAGAAAGGGTCCAAGACGCTCCATCTGCTGGTGTGCCAGGATCAATCCCGTCCGCCCCTTCGGAATTCGTTCGATTACGAAATGACGGCGGACGAGCTGACCAAACACGGCGCGTCGCTGGTGGACAAGACCGTCGAACTGAACATCCGGGACATGAGCCAGAATTTCTCTGGGCGCATTCGGATGTCGGGAGCCATCATGCGGGTCGTTGCGTAATGGAAACGGCGCTGACATACACGCTGCAACGCGTTCACTGGCAGTTCTTTGGCACCCTGTCATTTAAGAGTGCCAGGCTGCCGGAACGCGTGCGGCTGGCGATGTTTTTTGCCCTCGTCCGCTGCCTGTGCCGCTGGCACAAAGTGCTGTTTCGCAAGTGCGTCTGGGCTTTGCGCCAGGAGCCGGGGGAAATCGGCGGACGACTTCACTTTCATTTCCTGATCGCGGGTTTGCCGCGGTATGCCGTCCAGGTCGCCACGTGTATGAGTATCAAGGCGCAGTGGGAAGTACTCGGTGGCGGCATGGCTCGCGTCAGGGAATACGATTCGAGAAAACAAGGTCTCGCATACACGTTAAAATGTCTCAACGTCACGAATGGGGGAGCGAATCTCTATGAAGTGGGGAAGTTTTCGCATTCGACGGATGAGGTGATGTTGGCGAATGCAATCTGGGACCGGGCTAATACTGCACGGGTTTCGGATACCCTTGGCACTGCCTAGTCGAACGCTCGGCGGCGGTGGATTCGTCAACCGATTCGGGTAGGGGGTGGGCGCGCGCGGAGCGCGCGCCTGCCCCCTGCCCGATGGCTTGAAGAGGAACTCTGTACGGGGCTTGGGCTTGGTGAGATGGTAAACCCGCCCGGCATGTTTCGGCGGGTGCAAGAGGTTGGTATGACTGACGAGCTAATGAAAGCGGCGGTTGCGACTTGGGCAACGAAGGATTTGCCCGCGCGACTGGATGTGACAACGACAGCGAAGCTGCTCGGCTTCGCGGAGCATGACATTCAGGTTCTGATGTCGTCGGGGAAGTTGGTGCCGCTCGGCGATCCCGCTCCCAACGCGCCCAAATGGTTTGCGGCCGTCGAGGTCATTCGTCTTGCCACGGACCCGGATTGGTTGCACAAGGCAACCAGGGAGATTTCCAAATACTGGCGGCACAAGCGAGAGCGTCGCCAATCAGGGGATACGAGATCGCATTTAGTATGCGCTCATGGTGGGGTGGTTGTTAATCACAGCTTGCCGTGAAAATGTCAGTTGGCATACTACAATTATGACGCAATCCGAATTATCAAAGATGGACCCTGGCAGAAGGGCGGCATGGCTGGACAGCGTATCTCCCACAAGCAGTTGGTCTCTTGGGGATGACGTATTCTGCTTGCACTGCGATGCAGTTTTCAAAGCTGAGGACGTGGCTTGCGACCATGAAGGTGACCCAACCTGCCCGGTGTGCAAGTCTAGCACGCCTCTGGATTTTCACCATATTCCTTGGTGGAGGGGCGACCTGGTTGGTGAGGATTTTGAAAGAGGCGGATACTGGAAAGGCACTCCGATTACGGCGGTCTCTGGTAAGCCAGGTCAACTGCCTGCGGAGCGTTAGAATAGGTTTGCTGCAAAAGGCCGACCGTTGACACCGTAGGCCCCGGCAGGATGTGGCCGGATTAGAATCGCCTCCTGCCGGAACCCGGGCTATTTACTTGCCTCCGGGAGGATTGTTCCCTCTTCCTCCGCCGGATGGATTGCCGGTTGTGCTCGGCCAGTTTCCACCGCTGCCTTTGCCCCCGCCCTTGCTTCCACCGCCGCCCTTACCGCCTCCATTCTTGGATTTACGTTGAATCATAACGTTTCCTTTCTTTCTTAGCTTGGGGGTCACTTTGACTCCCTTGGGCCAATACGGGGCGGTTTGCAGAATCTTGCTTTTGCCTCCTGCCGGCGCCAGACATCCCACCGTTCAGACATTCGTCTTGACACTAAAGTTTCACCTAATTCTTCACCTGGCGAGCAATTCGGAGGCAATAACAGGGCAGTGCGTAGCGGTGAAAGAACGAACAAAAAAACGCTTGACTCCCCTATGAAAACAGCCTAGATTAAGCCTTGAAACAGAGTGTGTTAGGCTCGGAACGGTAAAGCTACCGCGTTCGATTTCGACCCCCGCTTCCCACTGTTATTGCTGGCCCGGCAAGGAGCCGCTTCCTTCCGAGTCTTCGGTTCAAGCGGACGGACCAAGTTTTGCCAATCGGAAAAATAAACTCCCCTTTGGCGGACTGATGATGACGCTCCTGGTCGTTCCGTCGTCCGAAACCGTGATGCTGCTGTTCGACCAATTGGTCGTGCTGAGGTCTGAATTCTGCTGCAATCCCCAGCCGGCGGAAGCCGACGGCCAGGAAATCTTCACGGTTGTCGGGTCAATCAGTTGGACGGCCAGGGACGGCGCGCCGGGAGTTTGCACGGCAGCGATCAGGCTCCAAAAACCGCTCGTGAGTGAATAGTTGCCGCCCGTCAGCGGCCCGCCGGCGTCGTGCCGGCCGATGGTGCCGCTGACGGAATAGACGCCGCTCGTGCAGGCGCCGCCGCCGCCGCCAATCGTCCACCAGTTGATCGAGTACTGCCCCTGAACGGTGAGCGCGGACAGAGCCAGAAGGAGCAGCAGGCCCAGCTTGATCTTGGGTTTCATTATTGGCCTCCAGTCGAGTTGGATTTGACGAGTTGTTCCAAGGCCGCCAGGCGCCGCTCGAGGTCCGCGATTTGAGTGTCCTTCTGCTTGACGGTTTCTTCGAGTTTTTTGTTCAGCCCCTGGATGGCGGCCAGGGCGACCCCGTGCAGGTCGGTGTCGTTGAGCATGGTCTCGGTGTCGTTGAGGGGGAAGAGGGCGTGGAAGTCCTGGGCCATGGGGCCGATGTGGCGTTGCGGATAGCCCTGGTAACTCCACTCGCTCAGGGCCAGGGAGGAGAGTTTCTCGAGGATTTCCTCGCCGTCCACCGGGGTGAAGTTCTCCTTGGTGTTGCGATCGCTGGTAAAGCTCCACGAGCTGTTGCCGGGCGCCCAGGAAACCGTCTGGTTCGCAGTAAGGGCGCCGCTGGTGAAGCGGACGCCGCCCACGCAGCGGAAGCTCACCTGGTTGTTGGCTGTCGAGGCAAAAGCCCCGGCCTGCGAGTCCGCCCAGACAAAAGCGCCGTTGTTGACGGCCTGCGCCTGACTTCCGGCGGCAAAACTGCCGGCGCCAGCCGCAAGGTTGAGCGAGCCGCCGGGGATCACCGAGTTGTCGCCGGAGGCGATGTTCTGCTGGCCGCCACCGACCGCGGAGTATTGGCCGCCGGCGGTGTTGACGTAGCCGCCCGCAACGGTGGCGGCATAGTTGGTGGCGGCATCGTTCACGCCACCGCTCACGGTGCTATATTGGTTGGCCGTGCTGTTCATTTCCCCGCCGGCAATCGTGGACCCCTCCGCGCCGTCGGCGTTGTGACTTCCCCCTCCGATGACGGCATAGGGGGCGTTGCTGCCGACCGTGTTCATGTAGCCGCCGGCGATGGTGGCGGCGTAAGTGTTGGACCTGATGGTGTTGAAACTGCCGCCCGCGATCGTACAGTTTTGCGAGTTGGTATCGATCCGGTGGCCTGAACCGCCACCGATGGCGCCCTCGTCGGAGTTGACCATATTGGTATAGCCGATTTCTCCGCCGCCGGCAATCGTTGCGCCGTGGACGCCGGCCAGGACGCTGTTGTACTTGAAACCACCGATGACGTTGGCTGCGTTGGTGTTCGGCTCCAGCCGGAAGGCACGGCGATTGTTCACCCAGAGTTCAAGCGGATTGTTGTCCGTCGTGCCGAGGAAGTTGGCGGGCGTCGTCGTGCCGGCATTTCCTGTGAGGCTCCAGCCACCGCCGCCCCCGCCACCCGCGGCGAGGGTGAGGGTGTTGCCATTCGTGGTGAGGGTGATATTGGCGCCGGCGGCGAGGACGATGTCATCGGTCAGGCCATTGAGGGTCTTGACGACGGCTCCGCTGGCGATGGAACCGGCGGTGATGCCAGAGAGGGCTGATCCATCACCGGCGAACGCGGACGCAAGGACCTGGCCATCGCTTGTTATTCCCATTTTTTGGCCGGCGCCGACCATCCAGAAGCCAAGGGACCCAGTTGGCCCCGGCTGAACGGCGATGTCCCACCCCGCCGCGCCGGTCGCCGCCAGACGCAAGCGGACCGCATCGTCACCATTCTGCTGCTCGAACAGGGCCTGCGGGTTGTTCCAACTGCCGGTAGAGCCCACGTGCAGCGCCGCGGCAGGGGAAGTCGTCCCGATGCCGACACCGCCGGTGGCGCGCACCAGGAATTGGTTGCTGGCCGTCGAGCCAAACGGGCCGGGGGTCGAGTCCGCCCAGACGAAGGTGCCCGCCTGCATGGCGAGGGCGTTCTGGCCGGCGGCCAGGCTGCCGCTGCCACCGACGACGTTGTTGGCGCCACCGGGGATGACGGAGTAGTTGGCGCCAGCCATGATTTGATTGAGGCCGCCGCCGCCGATGGTCGCGGCCAGCGTGTTGGAATGGATGACGTTCTGGAAGCCCCCGCCCACGGCGGAGTCCATGGAGCCAGGCTCGATGACGTTGGCATTGCCGCCGGCGATGGTTGACATCGAGGCGCCAGTCTGGACGACGTTGAGATAGCCGCCGCCGATGGCCGCGTCCTGGGCGGAGTTGCCGACATTGTTGAATTCGCCGCCGGCGATGGTGCTGTGGGCGGCGCTGCTGCCAATGACGTTGGTGCTGCCGCCGGGGATGGTGGCCTCGTTGGCGTTGGCCATGATGAGGTTGCCCGTGCCCCCGCCAATGACGGCTTGAACGGCGTTGCTTTGAATCGTGTTCCAATCGCCGCCGGCGATGAGCGAGAAAGTGGCGTTGGGACCAAGCAGGTTGCCCGCGCCGCCCCCAATCACAGACCACCAGGCATTGGTCCCGATGATATTGCCGCCGCCGCCGTGGATGGCGGCATACCAGGCCGTGTTCGAGATCGTGTTCTGGCCGCCGCCGCTGATGGTGGAATACCAGTTATTGCTCTGGATGGTGTTGTTGACGCCCCCGGCAATCGTCGAGTTCAGGTCGCCGAACTGGACGGCGTTGTTCTGGCCGCCGCTGATGGTGGAGTAACCGGACGAGGGGCCGATGGCGTTGGCGGCGCCGCCGCCGATGGTCGCGTAGTCAGAGCCTACGCCGTTGATGTTCCCGGCCTGGCCGCCGCCGCCAATGGCCGCGCCGGCCACGCCCGGAACCGCGATGTTGCCGCTGAAACCGGCGATGACATTGGGCGCATTGACGTTGTACTCCAGGCGCAAGCCGCCGGTGTTGTTGACGCGCAATTCCAGCGGCTGGTTGTTGAGGGTGCCGAGGAAGTTACCAGGCCCGGCATTGTTGCCCTGGAGTTGCCAGAAATCCGCGGCGTGCAGGCCGTCCACGGTATTGGCATCGCCGCCGATGTCGCCCACGATCTTGCTGCCGGCCAGCGACGCGATCCAGGCCGGGTCGGTGTAAGAACCGTTGTCATAGACGCCGTGGGTCACCGTGGCGGCATTGCCGGTGATGCTGATGTTCGCCGTGCCCGGGCTCATCTGCGCGGCGGGCAGCGTGCCGGAAAGATTGCTCGCCGTGTTGGCGAAGATGGCATAGGGGGCGGGGGTCAACTGCTGGCGCGGGCTGAGCGTGCTGAAAGCGCCCGGGCCGCTGGTGCGCACGGCGATCTCCAGCCAGCGCGCGTTGCCGTCGAACTGGTTGCCAAAATCCATCGTGACGACGAAGTAACCGTTGCTCACGGCCACGGCGTTCGTGGCGAACGTGGCGCCTTGTTGCGCGCCGCCGCTGGCGGCGTTCCACAGGGCGAAGGAGAAATCATAAACGCCGTTGGCGGCGTTGCCGCCGCTGGCCAGTTCGCCCTGGTAGGTGAAGGCCGTTTCCTGGCCGAAGGCGGGGAGTTGAGGCGTCAATAGCAGAACGAGCGCGAGCAGCGTCCGCGTGATTGTTGTTTTCATTTGTTGGTCTCCTTCGTGATTGGTTGGGTTCTCGATCACTTTCATTGGGCCGGCGCGGTTGTCATTCCAGGCTCTTCGCCGCAGGGGGGACGCGGAGTTTGGAAGCGCCGTTTCCCAACGCCGGCGTCCTAAGCCCCCAGTTGGAAATTATGATCGAAACGGATTCGCTTGAAAAGTCGGCTGTTCAGGGACAGCCGAAAAGCCGACCTCAAAGGGGCACGCCTCTGAAGCCTGATCGCGGCTTGCGACGCAGAAACGGACAGCGGCCGTTCTCCTGTTTAGGGCAAATGGGCGGCAGCAAACTGCCTTCCGCGCGGGTGAGGAACAGCAATTGTTCCATGACGCGCAGGACCAATTGCGCGCGGGTCGTGGCTTGAAGTTTCAGAAACACACGATTCATGTGGGAATGAATCGTGTGCGGCGAGACGCGCAGGTTGGCGGCCAGGGCCGATTCGGTGAGGTTGTCGAACACGCCCCGGACGACCTCCAGCTCGCGCGGCGACAACCGCAGGGCCCCGCCAATTTGGCGCCAGGCAAGGCTGCCGATCAAGGCAGCACCCGCAGCCCGCGCGCGTTGTCCGACTCCGCGCGACCGGACGAGTTCGGATGAAGCCGCCCTGTTCATCGCTTTCGGTTGAAAAAATCATCCGTCAACAGCCGAAGAAATCAGGATCAACAAAGACTCGAGCCGGAGGCAGAACCAAGGCGCTCGGCGTGTCTCACGGACAACACTCTCAACACGCAGATGATAACCAGGCCCGGCCCCGGATGCAAGCATCAGTTGCGGCGATGTTTGGAGAAGGCGGATGCGTTTGGTCTGGTGTTTTCGGGTTTTCCCGGGCATAGCTCTTGAGATTGTCGAATGGCTTGAAACCTGGCTCTGAACTTCTGTTGGTCCCGTGAGCATTTTGGATGTCATTCAGCGGAGCGCCGATTTTCTGGCGAAAAAAGGAGTGGCCTCGCCCCGCCTTCAGGTCGAGCTTCTCCTGGCGCACGCCTTGGGAATGCCTCGCATGAAGCTCTATTTGAATTTCGAGCGGGTGCTCACCGCCGGGGAATTGGACACCCTCCGCGCCCTGGTCCAGCGCCGCGGCCAGCGCGAGCCTTTGCAGTATATCGTCGGCTCGGCTTCCTTCTGCGGCCTGGAAATGGCGTTGAACCCGAAGGTGCTCATTCCCCGGCCGGAAACGGAGTTGCTGGCGGAGCGGGGGTGGAAGTTCCTCCAGAATTGCGCGGGCACTCCGACGGCGCTGGACCTGGGCACCGGCAGCGGATGCCTGGCCATTGCCTTGGCGCGAAACGCCCCCGCCAGCCAAATCCACGCCACGGATTTTTCCGGCGAAGCCCTGGAAGTCGCCCGTCAGAACGCCGAGCGCCACGAAGTGGCCGGGCGCATCCGATGGCACCGGGGAGACGTTTTCGCGGCCGTGCCGGCGGAACTGCGTTTCGATTTGATTGTCTCCAATCCGCCTTACATCCCCTCGGCGCGGATCGACACGCTCGAACCGGAAGTGCGCGAGCACGAGCCGCGCAGCGCCCTGGATGGCGGCGCCGATGGGTTGGACTTTTACCGGCGCATGGCGGCCGAGGGGCGCCCCTTCCTGCGGCCCGGCGGACGTCTCATGGTCGAATTGGATGATGACGGCGCGGAGGCGGCCCGCGAGATTTTTCAACGGGAAAACTGGAGTGTCGAGGCGGTGGAAACGGATGACAACCGCACTCCGAGGATTTTGATTGCGCATCTTCCGTCCCAGGCACAGGATGGCCGCGGTTAAAGCTGAACTGATTCATGGATAGCTTTCTGATCAAAGGCGGCACGCCTCTGCACGGTGAGGTCCAGATCAGCGGCGCCAAAAACGCCGTGCTGCCGATCATGGCCGCCGCCCTCCTGACACCCGAACCCTGCCTCATCCGCCGCGTCCCCAACCTGAGCGACGTGCGTTTCATGGGCAAAATCCTCGAATCCCTCGGCGCCTCGGTGAAATTTGAGGGCGACACCGCCGCCATTCACGCGGCCAAGGTCAAGGGGCTGGGCGATTACGAGTTGATCCGCAAAATGCGCGGCTCCATTTGCATTCTCGGCCCGCTGCTCGGACGCAACGGCAAGGCGCTGGTTTCGTTGCCGGGCGGTTGTGTCATTGGCGCCCGGCCCATCGACTTGCATCTCAAAGGGCTGAAGTCGCTCGGCACGAAAATCACGATTGAAAACGGTTACATCAACGCCTCCGCCAAAAAGCTCCGGGGCGCCGAGGTCTTCCTGGGCGGACGCGCCGGGCCGACCGTTCTGGGCACGGCCAATGTCCTCATGGCCGCCGTGCTGGCCGATGGCGTGACCACCATCGAGAGCGCGGCGTGCGAGCCGGAGGTCATCGACCTGGTCCATTTCCTCAATGCCATGGGCGCGCGCGTTTCGGGCGCGGGCAGCCCCACTCTCACCGTCACGGGCGTCAAAAGTTTGCACGGCGCGGAGCACGAAGTCATTCCTGACCGCATCGAAACGGCGACCTTCGCCGTGGCCGCGGCGGCGACCAACGGGGAAGTCACCATTCATGGAGCGCGCCCCGACCATCTCCACGCGGTGCTGGACAAGTTGCGCGAGGCGGGGGTCAGCGTGGAACGTTCCGGGCCGGCCCTCAAAGTCTCGCGGCGCGGCCGCCTGAAAGCGGTGGATATTACGACGCTGCCTTACGCGGGTTTTCCCACCGATGTCCAGGCGCAAATGATGGTGTTAATGGCGTTGACTCCGGGCATCAGCATCATTACCGAGCGGATTTTTGAATCGCGCTTCATGCACGTGAGCGAACTGGCGCGGTTGGGCGCGGACATCGCCATCGAAGGGCCGAGCGCCATTGTCAAGGGCGGCAAACCGTTGAGCGGCGCGCCCGTCATGGCCAGCGACCTGCGCGCCTCGGCCGCGCTGGTCATCGCCGGCTTGGCCGCCCGCGGCGCCACCGAGGTCAACCGCGTCTATCATATTGACCGCGGCTACGAGAACATCGACGGCAAATTGCGCCAGCTCGGCGCCAAAATTGTGCGGCAGGAGGCATCGTGAAATTCGTTATTGCCCTGGTCATCATCATCGGGCTGTCCCTGGGGGTCCGGCAACTTTATCGCTATTGGGGAACTTTCAAAGAAAAGGCACCCGC
This sequence comes from Verrucomicrobiota bacterium, assembly GCA_049510745.1. Taxonomy (GTDB): domain Bacteria; phylum Verrucomicrobiota; class Verrucomicrobiia; order Limisphaerales; family Palsa-1400; genus PLGF01. Next base: position 18,976 of record JBEKYR010000039.1, read on the forward strand.
CGCCGCGCCGGCGCGCGCGGAAGTGCCGGACGATCAATTGCCGGGCTTGCCCGCCGCCCTTCAATCTGATCTGGAGGAGGCCCGCCAGCACGGAGCCGCCGGTCTGCGGCATTTTTTGGACGCCTACGGCAAATCGATCCAGGACCCGCGCCGGGCCTCCATTGAATTGGATTACGTGGTCCTGCTCACCCAAAGCAATCCCGCCGAAGCCTGCCGGGTTTTTGCCAAAATCAAAGAGCGCCTGCCGCCGGACTCGCCCGTCTATGATCGGATGAAACGACTTGAAAAAACCTACGAATAAGGCGCGCAAAATTTGCCTCGATTTTTTTTAAAAGGCGCTTATTCTTTCACCAACAAACCGCACCAAAGCGAGCTAACTATGGACCTCAGTTTCAAATGCCCCTCCTGCGGCCAGGAATTGGAGGTCGATGCCAGCGCCGCCGGCTCGACCATCGACTGCCCCGCCTGTTCCAACTCTCTCACCGTTCCCGCTCCCGAAGCGGCGGAAGAAGCCGCGCCCGCGGCCGAAGCGGCGGAAGAGAGCGCGCCCGCGGCCGAAGCGGCCGCCCCGGCGCCGCCCCAACCGGAGAAGCACTTCGCCGTGCCCATCCACGAGCATGTGACGTCCGAAGTGCTGATAAAAAAGGCCAACAAACCGCTGGATGTCGCGGCCAAAGAGAGCGATAGGACCCTGCGGGTCAAAACGATCAAACGAACCGATTGCCTGGAAGTGGGGCACGACAAATTCGATGAAATCGTGTCCAGGTTCCTGGACCGGGTCGGCAAGGAAAACATCGTCAGCGTCACCTCGGTCAACTACAGCTATCTGGAACTGAGCAGCAAGACGATTTTGATCGATTACGGCATCATGATTGTTTACAGGGGCTGACGGCGCCCTCCCCAACCTGGCGCTTTGCCGGCTGGGTTCCCGGGGGCCGCTATTTGGAATGGGTCCCGCCGATGGCGAGCAGTTCGTGGCGCGTGCGGTAGTAAAGGGTCCCGTCCGAAACGGCCGCCGTCGAAAGGCAGGTTTCGTTGAGGGTGTTGGTCGCGGCGACGGAGAAGCTGGCGCCGGCCGGGACCACATAGACATTTCCAATCTCGCTTGTAAAGTATAGATTCTTGCCGTCGGACACCGGGGAGGCGGTGAATCCTTCCGACCCGTTCCCGAGGCGTTCGCTGTAGCGGATCGCGCCGGACCTGGCTTCGAAACAGGTCACGATTCCGTAATCGGCGCAACTGTAAAGGAAGTCTCCGACCACAATCGGCGTTTGCATGTAATTTCCCTTGCGGTCCTGCTGCCAGGCCACGGCGGGATTGGTCGCTCCCGCGGGCGTGACAGTGAGGTGCTGGTCATCGAGCCGGACAGCGCGCATCGGGTGTTGCGCTCCGTGGGCGCTGGTGAAGAAGGCCAGGCCACCGGCGACGATGGGCGTGGGCACGGGAATGTCGCCGCCGCCGTCCAGTTTCCAGATTTCCCTGCCGTCGGCAAAATCGTAGGCGCCGGTGTGGCGCCAGCCGTTGACCAGAATCTCGGTTCGATCCCCCGCCCTGGCCACCGCCGGAGTGCCCCAGGTGGGAACGTCGTGCCGCGCCGTGCGCCATAATTCACGGCCATCGGCCAGATCAAACTCGGCCAGGAACGAATCCCCCAACACATCGCACAGCACCACCACTTTGCCGTCATGAATGACCGGCGAACTGGAAAATCCCCACTGCGCGCTGGGGACAACATAGAACCCGGACTTCATCGGGCCGAGGTCCTTTTTCCAGATCAGTTTTCCCTCGCGATCAAAGCAGAACAATCCTTCCGAGCCAAAGATGGCCGCGATCCGTTGTCCATCGGTCGCGGGGGTCGAATTACAGTGGGTCGATTTGGGATGGCGTTTGCCCCGCGGAATCCCTTCATAGCCCAGCTTGTCCCACACGATTTTGCCCGTGTTCTTCTCCAAGGCCAGCAAGCGCCACTGATGCGATTCCTGGTCGTCCGCCGGCGTGATGTCCCCGTAAAGCCCCACCTTCACCTCCTGATTGCCGGGGCCGACCGCCGTAATGACGTAAATAACGTTTCCCCAAACGATGGGCGACGAATGCGCCAGCCCGGGAATCGGTGTGTGCCAGCGGATGTTCTCGCCTTTCTCGATATTCCAGTGGACGGGTGTCGGCGCGCTCGCCTCGATCCCGGAGGCATCGGGACCGCGAAACTGGGGCCAATCGGCAGCCGCGGCGCAGCCGGCCCAGAGGACAGCCAAGAAAAAACCTGCTCTGCGTATGTTGCTCACGGCCGAAAGGAGACAGAAAACCAGCCCTGCCGTCAAGCGCGCGGTGTGAAGTCAGAAGGATGAAGGAAGAGGGAAGAAGTCCCAGTTCCGACGGGTGCAGGCAGGACCGAGGAAGCCTGATGGCGGGGCGGGGAAGTGGGCGTTGGGCAAGGGGATGTCACGATTTGTGGACGTAATTGCGGATCTTTTGGACGGTATCCTGGATCGGCCCGATGACCCCCATTTTTACCAGCAGCACGATCAAAAGAGTGTAAAGCAGAGAGATCGCCAGATCACGGCACAAGCATTTTCGGGAATAAGGCTGGTCGGCCTCGCTGATGATTTTCGCGCCGCCCTTTTGCATGAGGACAAAGCCGAGGAGGTTGGAGAGCCAATAAGCCAGGATGAGACTGGCGGTGAAGGCCGGTTTGTAGAACCAGCTTGTGACCCAGGCGCAAGCCAGGGCCAGCGGCCAATTGACAAAGAGGTCGTTCCACCAGGAGAGCGGCGAGAGCATGTAGCCGATGAGGGCCAAAGTGCCGCCGGAGATTTTCCGTTTTGTGATCCGCAACTTTGCCATGCAAGGGGAAGGTTAGCAAAGCCCGGCCTTGGCCGCCACGTTGGCGTTCGGATCATCGGAGTTTGGGCTGTTCCGGGCCAGATAAGAGAATTGACATCGATCCTGAAAAAGCATAAGTATTGATTATATGCAACGTATGAATGCCATCGCGCGATCCCTGGAAAACACACCCTGTCTGCTGGTCCTGGCGGCGGGACTGCTTTTGTCCCAAACCCTCCCGGCCGCCGTCAATTTCACCGTGACACCGCCGGCGGTCAGCAACACTTACAGCGGTTTTATCACGCTTCAGGTGACTGGCCTCATCAGCGGCGATACGGTGTTGGTGCAGAAATTCATCGATCCCAACGCCAACGGCGTCATTGCGACCAATGACTGGCTGCTGCAACAGTTTCAACTGACCGATGGCCAGGCCGGCATGGTCATCGGCGGCATCGTCAATTCCAACGTCCCCGGCGATACCGACACGACGGCGGGACAAATCACCGCGCAGTTGAATTTCCAGAACGGCGACTTCATGCAGGACGTGATTGGGCAATATGCGTTCGTGCTCTCCAGTCCGAGCGGGCATTTTTCGCCGATCACGAATCTCTTCAGCGTCACCAACTTCCCCTACGGGCAGAAGTTCACCGGCAACGTGGTCATCAATGGCACGAGCACGACGGTGCCCAATGCTGTTGTCCTCCTGTTCCCGGCTGCCGGAAAGGGGAGTCCGGAGATGGGCGCGTGGGCGAACAACTCCGGCGGCTACACCATTCAAGCGCCGCCGGGGACTTATGGATTAGCCGCCATCAAAAGCAATTATGTCGTCAATATCGAGACGCGGCCGGTTCTCACTCTGGGCAGCGGCCAGACCGTCACCACCAACCTCGCCGTGACCAACGCCACAGCCTCCGTCTCCGGCCAACTGGTCAATGCCACCAATGCTGCCATCGGGCTGCCCGGCCTCCTTTTGTCGGTCCAGGCGACCAACGGCCTGATGGGGGTGGGTTTCACCGATAGCAACGGCAATTTCACCGTGGGCGTCGCCTCCAACTCCGGCTTGTGGGAGATTGACGTGTCGGACTCGCGCCTGCTTGCTTATGGCTATGTCGGATGGAACAACGACACCAACGTCAACTCCGGCGCCACGGGTCTCTCCCTGGTATTCCCCAAAGCCTCGGCTCTCTTTTACGGCAGTGTGCGGGACATTCTGGGAAATCCCCTTCCGGGCATTGAAGTTGAGGCCGACGACAACAATAACATCTACGACGCCGATGGCTACACCGATCCCAATGGGTATTATGCCGTCGCCGCCCTGGGCGGACTGGATAACAACCCCTGGCGGGTTCGAATCAGCACTGACCACAGTCCCGCCAATTACCTTTTTGGGCAGCCGGACTTAGATCAAAACGGCGGCACCAACATGAGCAACGGTGAGGCGCTGCTGGCAAACTTCACTGGCATTCTCGCGACCAATTCCATCTCCGGCTATCTTCAGGATGGCAGCGGCACTCCGATCTCCGGCGTTGAGATCGACACCAGCGCGACCATTAGCAACGTCTATTATCAGGCGCAATATGTCGATACCGGCGCCAATGGTTATTATTCGGTGAACGTGGCCAATGGCACTTGGACGGTTAGTGTCAGTACTTGCAGCGATTGCAATGATGGTTTGCCCGCCAACTATCTCAGCCCGCCTCGTCAGACGGTGGTCATTTCCAACGACAATGGCACAGCCAACTTCGTCGCCCTTCTCGCGACCAATACCATCTCCGGCTATCTCAAGGATAACAGCGGCAACCCGCTGGCCGGGATCGGGATCTACGCCAACGACCAGAGCGACACCAATTTTCAGGCCTACGCGGACACCGGCGCCAATGGCAATTATTCGCTGAACGTAGCCAACGGCGGTTGGTCTGTCGGGGTAAATTGCAATGGCGGCAGTGACAGCCTGGACAACATTTTTGGCCCTGGGAATTACCAATGCCCCGCCAACCTCAACCTCACCATCACCAACAACAATGGCACGGCGAATTTCACCGTCCCACTTTGCAGCGGGCTTGCCATCACGACCGCGTCCCTGCCCGCCGGCCAAGTCAACTCCTATTACGATCAGTATCTCCAGGCTTCCAGTTGCAGTTCCAGCTTCACCTGGTCGCTCATTGCCGGTTCATTGCCGCCGGGTTTTGCCGCGAACAGTTCCACCGGCGAAATCTATGGCACGCCCACCAATGCCGGCACCTTCAATTTCACCGTCCTGGTCACCGACGGCAACGGCCTGACAACGACTCAGACCCTGTCGCTGACGATCAACGGCGGCGTGTTGCAAGTGACGACCACTTCACTGTCCAGCGGCACAACCAACGTGGCCTACACCAGCCAGCAGTTGACCGCCATCGGCGGTCAGCCGCCGTATCGCTGGTCGCTCGCCTCGGGGCTGCTGCCGCCCGGCTTGAGTATCGCCACCAACGGGCTTATTAGCGGGACTCCCACGACCGCCGGGACTTCCAATTTCGTCGTGCGAGTGACGGACAGCCTATCAGCGACGGCGACGCAGCCCTTGTCGCTGGCCGTCTATCCGTTCTCAACTTCCGTGACCTTTGCGGTCACGCCCCCTGCCGTGAGCAACTTTTACACCGGGACCATAACTCTTCAGGTGGGCGGCTTGTTCAACGGCGAGACGGTGCTGGTCGAGAAATTCCGCGACAACAACGCCAACGGACTTATCGACGCGGGCGATACGCAGGTGCAGCAGTTCCAGCTGACCGATGGCCAGGCGAGCGTCTTTTTCAACGGAACAACCCCCGTCACGAACTTCAACATCCCGGGAGACCTGACCCCGGCCGATGGGGCGATCACAGCGCGGTTGAATCTTGCCCTCGGCGGAATCTCGCAGGTGACCGTGGCGCAATACGCCTTCCGACTCTCCAGCCCCACGGGCCGCTTCGCGCCCATCACCAACCTCTTCAACGTCACTAACTCCGCCTTCGCGCAGTCCTTCTCCGGCAACGTGGTCTGCGGCGCCACCAACGTCCCCCGTGCCATCGCCTGTTTGTTTGCCCTCCCCTTCGGCCCCAACAGCCCTGTCATCGCCACCGCCTTGGCTGATGGCAACGGCGCCTACCGCCTCAACGCCCCGCCCGCAACCTATCTGCTCTGCGCCTTCAAGAACGGTTTCGTGGCTTCCTACCAATACAGCCCGGTCCTCGCCTTGGGCGCTAATGCCGCCATCACCACTAACCTGAGTCTGCTTCCGGCCACTTGCTCCATCTCCGGCAGTTTCGTCGATGCCGCCAACAGCAACGCCGGACTGCCGTGCCTCAAAGTGGACGCGGGCACCGGCGACGGCCTGATCACGGCCGACTGGACGGATGGCAATGGAAACTTCTCCCTGCCAAGCACAACCGATTGGTGGGTGTTTTGGGGTGACCCCGCCAACCTTGATTTTCAAGGGTTTCTTGGTTTGCAGTCCCCCACCGTCGTCAACACCGGCTCCGGCAGCGTCGCGGGCCTGACCATCCCGTTGCCCAGGGGCACCGCCCTGGTCTATGGCACCGTCAACGATGCGCAAAACCATCCGCTCGCCGGCGTCCGCCTCTCCGCCAGTCAAAACGACGGTTCCAGCCCTTATGTGGGCGACGCCGCCACAGACCAGAATGGGAACTACGCCATGGCGGTTAACAATGCCGGGGTGTGGAATGCCTTCATCAGCGGCAACAATCAGGCCTTTTCCAACTATCTGTGGTCTGGCTGGATGGGAGATACGTCGCTCTCCAATGGCCAGGCCGTGCAGTGGAATTTCAACGGCCTGCTTGCGACTAATACCATCTCCGGCTCTCTCAAGGACGACAGCGGCCACCCCATCCCCGGTGTCTGGCTGTTTGCCGGCACAACCGTCGGCGAGGCGACCTTCAACCTGGGCGGCGTGACCACCGACAGCAATGGCAATTATTCGATGACCGTGGGCAACGGCACCTGGACGGTGGGTATCGCCGGCAGCGGCAATGGCGTCTTGCCCGCCAACTATCTGTTCCCTCCAATTCAATTGGTTGTGATTTCCAACTACAACGGCACCGCGAATTTCATCGCGCCTGTTGCCACCCAACAAATCACCGGTCATGTCCAGCAAAACAACGGCACTCCCATCACCGGCCTGGCGGTCTGGGCCGTCATGTCCAGTTACAATCAATTTCGGAACACCGATGCCAGCGGCAACTACTCCCTGGGCGTGACCAACGGCCTTTGGTCCGTCTCCCTCCAAACCAGCGGCGGCATGAATAGTTTGGACAGCATCCTCGGCGGCGGCAATTATGAGGTTCCGCCCAGCCAGTCTGTCGCCGTTACCAACAACAATGGCACGGCGAATTTCACCGTCCAACTTTGCGGCGGCGTCTCCATTACCACCACGTCACTGCCCTCCGGCCAGGTCAACTCCTATTACAATCAGTTCCTCCAGGCTTCCAGTTGCAGTTCCACCTTCGCCTGGTCGCTCCTTTCCGGCTCGCTCCCGCCGGGCTTGACCACGAACGCTTCCACCGGCGAAATCTACGGCACTCCCACCAATGCCGGCACATTCAATTTCACCGTCCAGGTCATCGACGGCAACGACTCCTCGACGAATCAAGCTCTGTCCATTTACATCGCTCCGGCGCCTTCGACGCTGCAATTGACGACCCCTTCCCTTTCCAACGCCACGCAAAACGCCTATTATAGCACGACCCTGACCGCCACGGGCGGACAGCCGCCCTACACGTGGGGACTGGCGCCGGGTTCGGCCAGCCTGCCCCAGGGGTTGTCTTTGGGCACCAACAGCGGCGTCATTTCCGGCACGCCCCCCAGCAGCGGAACCAAGAAATTCATCGTGCAAGTGACCGATTCTGCGCCAACGTCCGCGTCCCAAGTCCTGTCGCTGACGGTGAACAGCTCCACCAACCGGCCGGTGATTATCCTGACGGCGCCCGAGCGGCCCGCGACCAATCAATTCCAATTCTCCTTCATCAGCGCGTCTGGCGTGAGCTACACCATCCAATACAGCACGAATCTCAAAAGCTGGTTTCCCGTCCTGACGATAAATGGTTCTGGCGGAACAGAGACCGTCATCGACCCCAACGCCGCCGGCTCCGCCACGCGCTTTTATCGCGTGATAACACCGTAGAGCGAACGAGTTATTCCCTGGGATTGATGACCAATTTTGAAGTCACGCGCGTCCTCATAATTTTAGAGCTTTGAAACGCGGGCCGGTTCCGGCAGAGTGGCGTCCTGTGAGCACACAAACGCCAAGGTTTGTCGCCGCGATTTTCTTCGCCTGGTTCGCCCTGACCGGGGCCGGTCTGTCCCAAAGCAGTCTCCAGACCATTCACGGCCAAAGACCGCCGGGGATGGGCCAATTGAAGCCGCTCGCGCGCCCCGCGCCTTCGACCAATCTGAACCTGGTGGTGGGTCTCCCGTTGCGCCACCCGGAGGCGCTGGCCAGCTTGCTCCATCATCTCTATGACCCAGCCAGCCCGCGGTTTCACCAATACTTGACGCCTGGCCAGTTCGCGGAGCGATTCGGCCCGAGCGAGCAGGATTACCAGGAGGTCATCCATTTCGCCGCGGCGCGCGGCCTGACCGTCACCGGCGCCCATGCCAATCGAACTTTGCTGGATGTCACGGGATCGGTGGCGGATATTGAGAGGGTTTTCCACGTGCGCATGGGGGTCTATCAGCATCCCACCGAGGCGCGCACGTTCTACGCCCCGGACGCCGATCCGTCCGTCGATCTGGCCGTTCCAATTCTGGCCGTCAATGGACTGGATGACTTTGTTTTGCCCCGTCCGATGAATCTCCACGTGGCTTTTGGCAGCACGAACGGGCCGTCCTATGTGTCCGGTTCCGGGCCGGGCGGATATTTCCTGGGCAACGATTTGCGGGCGGCGTACGCGCCGGGCGTGGCGCTCAACGGAGCGGGACAAGCGGTCGGGCTGTTCGAGTTGGATGGCTATTACGCCTCGGACATCGCCGAGTATGAAAGTCTGGCCAAGCTGCCGAATGTGACCCTGACCAATGTTTTGCTGGACGGTTTTAACGGCGTGCCCGGCCAGAATAATATCGAAGTGGCGCTGGACATTGACATGGCCATTTCCATGGCGCCGGGGCTGGCGGAGGTGATTGTCTATGAGGGTTCGACGCCGGACGATATTTTGAACCGGATGGCGACGGACAACCGCGCCCGCCAGTTGAGTTGTTCGTGGGGCTTTGGCCCGCAAACGGACGCGGCGCGGGAACAGATTTTTGCGCAGTTCGCCGCGCAAGGCCAGACGATGTTCCAGGCTTCCGGCGACAGCGGGGCCTACGCGGGAGCGGTTTATCCGCCGTCGGATGACACGAACGTGACGGTGGTGGGCGGCACGTTGTTGACGACCAGCGGGCCGGGAGGGCCGTGGTTGGCGGAGACCGTGTGGCCCGAAAGCGGCGGCGGCTTTAGTTCCACCTTTGCGCTTCCCACCTGGCAGCAGGGCTTGGGCACGCCGGCCAATCAAGGATCGACAAGCTTCCGCAACATTCCGGACGTGGCGGCGCTGGCCGGTGTTTCCATTTGGCTGGTTGCGTTTAACGGCGAGCAAGGCCCCATCGGCGGCACGAGCGCGGCGACGCCGTTGTGGGCGGGTTTTGCGGCGCTGGCCAATCAGCAGGCCGCCGCGCGCGGCCAGCCGCCGATCGGTTTTCTCAACCCAGCCCTCTACGCCATAGGCCGGAGCGCAGGCTATGCGGCCGCTTTTCATGACATCACCGCCGGGAACAATACCAATGGCGTCAGCCCGTCCAATTTCTTTGCCGTTCCCGGCTATGATCTTTGCACCGGCTGGGGCACGCCCGCGGGGAGCAATTTGATCAACGCGTTGCTCACCGCGCCGGACGCGCTCCAGGTCTTCCCGGCAACGGCCTTGACGGCCGGCGGCGGAAAGGGAGGCCCGTTCAACCCGGCGGCGCAGAACATGGTCTTGACAAACATCGGCGCGGCTTCCCTCAGTTGGACGGCCGCCAACACGACCGCCTGGCTTGATGTCGCTCCGGGCGGCGGCACGCTGACGCCGGGGGGCGCGGGAGCGGTTGTGACGCTGAGCCTGAACTCCGCCGCCGGCAACCTCCCGCCGGCAAGCTATGCCGCGACCGTCTGGTTCACCAATCTGAACGACGGCGTCGCCCAGAGCCGGCGATTGATTCTGAACGTTGCCCCGGCGTCGTCCGTCCCCCTGATCCTCAGCCAGCCACTCAGCCAGACGGCGCCGCCCGGAGCGTCCGCGGTTTTCACGGTGACGGCCGTTGGAAACGCGCCCTTGTCCTATCAATGGCAGGAGGACACAACGAATCTGTCAGACGGCGGCAACATCTCCGGTTCAACCACCGCCGTGTTGACAATCGACAATGTTTCATCGGCCGCCGCCGGAACCTATTCCGTCATCGTGAGCAACTCTCTGGGCTGGGTTTCCAGCACGGGCGCCGTCCTGGCGGTGGCATCGGTCACGGCGCCGGGAGTGACATTTTCCACGCTCTACTCGTTCACGGGGGGAGCCGACGGGGGCAATCCCAACGGGTTGATGCAGGAAACCAACGGCAACTTCTATGGCACGACCCAAAGCGGCGGCATCGAGGGCTCGGGCACGGTTTTTCAAATGACTCCATCCGGCGTGGTGACCACTTTGTTTTTGTTCAGCAATGCCGGCAGCGGCGGGTATTCCCCTGTCGCCGGGCTGGCGCAGGGCGTTGACGGCAATTTATACGGCACGACGGAGAATGGCGGCTCAAACGGCTGGGGAACCGTCTTCAAAACCACCACCAATGGGAACCTGACCACGGTGGTCACGTTCACCAGCGGCAACGGCGCCGAGCCTGATGAAACCATGATCGTGGGCGCGGATGGCAATTTCTATGGGACAACTTTTGTCGGCGGAGCCAGCGGCGAGGGCGAGGTCTTCCGCATGACGCCCAACGGAGCGCTGAGCGTTTTGGCCTCGTTCAACGGCCTTAATGGCTTCAATCCAAGCGAACTGGCGCAGGGCGCGGACGGCAGCCTTTACGGCACAACGCTCGAGGGCGGGACCTATGGCGACGGCACGATTTTCAAAGTCACCACCAACGGCACGCTGACCAGCTTGTTTTCGTTCTCTTATACCAACGGCGGCTTTCTTCCTTTTGCGGGGCTGACGCAGGTTGCGGACGGCAGTTTCTACGGGACGACATACGAAGGCGGAGCGTTCAGCTACGGCACGGTCTTCAGCATGTCGCCCTCGGGCGGCGTGACAACGCTTTACTCGTTTACCGGCGGGAATGATGGCGGCCATCCCGCCGCCGAGCTGATCCTGGCCGCCGACGGGAATTTTTATGGCACAACCTTTGCCGGCGGGGCTTACGATGACGGCACGATTTTCAGAATGGCGCCCGGCTACGCCCCTGTCACCCTCGTGTCGTTCGATGGCGACGACGGCGCCAATCCCCAGACGCCGCTGGTGCTGGGAGCCGATGGCAATCTCTATGGCACGACACAAAACGGCGGCGCCGGCGGCAATGGTGTCATCTTCCGTGTCAATATCAATTCTCCTTCCGTCCAAATCACGGGCCAGCCTGCCGGCCAAAGCGCCTTTCTCGGGGGGAACGCGGTCTTCAGCGTCGCCGTCGCGGGCAATCCTCCGCTCTTTTATCAATGGCGGAAAAACGGAGCGGATTTGGCCGATGGCGGCAACCTTTCCGGCTCCATGACCCGCGTCCTGACGGTCAGCAACGTCGGCGTGTCGGACGCGGCCATTTACTCCGTCGCCGTCAGCAACGCGGCCGGATCGGCGCTGACCAGCGACGGAGCGTTTCTCGAAGTGCTCGTGTCGCCGCCGCAAATCATCACGCCGCCGGCCAGTCAGACGGCCGCGGTGGGAGGGGCCGCCGTGTTCAATGTGGCCGCCGTGGGCGATCTGCCGCTGGCTTACCAATGGCAAAGCAATCAAATCAATCTGGCCAATGGCGCCACTGTCTCCGGCGCCACGACCAGTTCCCTGACTTTAAGCGGATTAACTCAACGGAGCGACGCCACGTATTCTGTGATCGTGAGCAATGCCGCCGGCGCGGTCAGCGCGGCCGCGACCCTGGCCGTTTTTCCCGTCAGCGCGCCGGGCACCAGGGTGGCCTCGCTTTACTGGTTCACCGGCGGCAACGACGGGGGTTTCCCCAACGGTTTGACCCTGGGCGCCAATGGGGTTCTCTATGGAACCACACAGGGGGGCGGCGCTTACCACGATGGAACCGTCTTCAGCGTCACGACCAACGGCGCGTTCACCACCCTCGTTTCATTCAACTTGACAAACGGCTCCAGCCCCGGGGCGGCGCTGGCGCCGGGCGCGGACGGCAATTTTTACGGCGTTACCGCGTCGGGCGGAATGAATTCCGGGGGCACTGTGTTCCAGATGACCCCCGATGGCGCGCTCACCACGCTGGCCCTGTTTACGAACGAGGCCAGCGTCAATCCCTATACCGCGCTGGCGCAAGGGGCGAACGGCAACTTCTACGGCGCGACGGAGAACGCCTACACGAGCGGCGACGGCAACATCTTCGAAATGACTCCGTCGGGGACGCCTGGCATTGTCTATTCGTTTACCGGCGGGCTGGACGGCAATGCTCCGGTGGGCGCGTTGGTTCAAGGCGCGGATGGCAATTTTTACGGCATGACGGCGGGCGGCGGCGCCCACGGCCACGGCGGTGTTTTCAAAATGACTCCCGCCGGCGCGCTGACCAATTTCTATTCGTTTACCGGCGGCGCCGACGGCTATAACCCCGCCGGCGCGTTGGTCCAGGGCACGGATGGCAATTTTTATGGGGTGACGAAACGCAACGTCATCAGCGGCTTTGCCTTCTACGGCACGATCTTCAAGGTTTCCACCAACGGCGCGCTAACCACGTTGTATGCGCTCAATCCAAGTGTTTATGGCGATGGCGCCTATCCTTTCGCCGGATTGATTCAGGGGGCGGACGGCAATTCTTATGGCACCACTTACCTGGGCGGCGCCGCCGGCAATGGCACGGTGTTTAGAATCACTTCCGCCGGCGCGTTCGCCACTCTCGTCTCATTCAATGGCTCCGATGACGGCGCGCAGCCCGAGGCCGCGCTGGCGCAAGACGCCGAGGGCAATTTTTACGGCACGACCACTTCCGGCGGTCCCTACGGCAAAGGCTCCATTTTCCGGTTAAGCATCACTTCGGCCCCGCAAATCACCACCCAACCGGCCAATCAGACTGCGTTCGCGGGGGCCAGCGTGGTGTTCAGTGTGGCCGTCTTCGGCGCTTCGCCTTTGAGCTACCAATGGCAGGAGAACGGAAACAATTTAACCGATGGCGGCAACGTTTCCGGGTCCACTTCGCGCATCCTGACTCTCAGCGATATAACCGCGAACAACGCTGGAAGCTATTCCGTCATCGTCAGCAACGCGCTTGGCGCCGTCACCAGCACGAACGCGACCCTCGTCGTGGAAACGCCGCCGGTCTTCCAATCCGCCGCGCAAGCCGGCGGAGCGCTGACGCTGACCTGGAGCGCGTCGCCGGGCCAATCATACCAGGTGCAATCCACCACCAATCTGGCTTCACCCAACTGGATCAGTGTGGGCGGCGCCCTCACGGCCACCAACTCCAGCATGAGCGCCTCCTACGGCATCGGCTCCAATTCCCAGCAGTTCTATCGGATACTCCTGTTGCCGTAAAGAGTGCTTGCGATTATCCTCAAGCGATTTTTCAATCGGCGCACGCGGATCGGCAGATATGTGGATTTCCCCGCTCCGCGTTGCGCCCCGGCTGCCCTCGCAACCCTGGGGCCAATGCCGCCAACGCCAGGGAGCGATTGCGCCAGTTCGTCACTTTTCTCGAAACGATGATCTCGATGGTCGAGTTAGGGCTTGACAGCCACCGAAACCTTTGCGATATACCCTTTTATGAGCGACAAAATTATGTTGAGTGTGGAGCTTTTAGAGGAAAATACGACCAATCCTAATACCTTAAAGTTCAATGGCGAGCAACGACAATTGAAATTGCCATCTCCGCTTTGGAGGAATGTTCCAGTCGGCCGCGACCCAGCACGTTACAGAGTTCCAGCAATCCCGAAAGAACCTGGTTTCTTGGATATTCGAGTTTATGAGCCAGTTGAGGCAGATCGTTTTAACTCATACGCCGACAAAAGATGTTGTGCTATCCTGACCAGCGAGTCTGGTACTTCCATCGTGATCCAACGCTGCCTGCACTGGGAGGTTAAAATCCAATATTTCCAAAAGGACGGCATCGTATCGCTCACAGGCCCATTTTGGGGCTTTGTGCCGGGAAATCCCATCCAACTTTCAGTTCGTTCACAATGAAGGAACCAGGGTATATTTATATTTTGGTCAACCCTTCAATGGACGGGTTCGTAAAAATCGGCAAAACAACTCGCGAACCGGAAGCCCGCGCCAAGGAACTTTCTCAGGCGACCGGCGTTGCAACCCCGTTCTATGTAGCCTATTCAATTCGAGTCGCCGACTGCCAAAGTGCCGAAGAATACGTTTATACGGTTCTCGAGTACAACGGATTCCAGCGTACGCCGAATCGGGAGTTTTTCAGAATACCGTTGCGCAAAGCCATTGAAGTTTTGATGCTTGTTGAACAGCAACTCCAAAAGGATACCGATTCGTCGGAGGCAAGCGGTCAAGAAAGTGCTTCTCTTGGTGCTGGGGAAATAGAAGCCAAATTTGGCTCGGAAGAACAGCACCCTGGTCGGCCTATATATTGCGAAGCAGTGGCCGCCTTTCTCGGTCTTGGTGACGCAATCAAAGACGAAGATGAGGCATTACGCCTGCTCTTTCAGGCCAAGGTATTGAACTTTCCCGCCGCATATACTGCGCTGGCATGGTACTACAGGATGCACGCCCCGTGTGTAAGCGACGAAGACTACTACAACCGAAACCGTCAAGCGATGGACATTCTCAAGGAAGGTGTAGTGAAGGGACATGGCAGGTGCTACATAGCCATGGCACATCTCTTCAATGGGGAGAGCAACGAAAATGCAGCAAAGTGTTGGAAGAAGTATTTCTTAAGCGAAACATTCGCGAAAGACGATGACGAACGGTGGACTAAAGATATTAACGAACTTGCTATTGGTGACAGCGGCAGCTCAAGGGTTTTACATTCGTTGACGTACTTTATTTTCCTCTCTTGGGGTTCAATTAAGGCCGACGACGATATCAGAAATCTCTTGATACCGTTACGGGAGGAAATCCTTCTGATCATTCAGAGGCAACTGGATTACTCTCGAAATCAAACAAAAGGAGCGGTGATTTTGCCTGCAAATCTCACCGATCCGCAAACCGACGGTGAATTTATCGATCTAAGTTTGGAAATTTTCGATCTGAACGCAAAACTGCTACGCACAAAGAGCTTGGTGCAGTTCGTCGTCTCTCGAAATCAAACTGGACGTGAATATATAGATCTAAACGAAAAACTGTTTCGCTTTGCTCAAGATTACTTTGGCATTCAACCCCCAACTTGATGCCCTCGAACACAGTCGAAATGAGAGTTTTTAGGATGGAATCTAATTGAACCGCACCCTTACAGTTTCACATCTTCTACACATTTACCTTATGTACACCTTGATGATCTGAGGTTGCGTATTCAATGTAAAGCACACCACAACGACGTTGATCGATTAGGTGTTGTTTTACAGGAGATTCAAGTGCAAGCCAAGTTGACTCCCTGTGGGGATGCCCAGGATGAATCAATGTCTCATATTCCGTGAAAGGGCTTGCTGGTCCGGGACGGAATTTTAATTCAAAAGCATCTTTATCAACAATACGATCTGATTTTGGATGAATACGAAGTTGTGTGGGTTTATTCCAGAGCCAAAGCGTCCACCAGTGCCTTTGCTTCGCGCAGAAATAGGCTCTCGCTATGTATAAATTAACTAGACCCGCATTACTCAAGTGAATTTGCAATGATTGAGCCGCGCTTTGCGGCGGCACAGAGACGGGTCCGCCACTGGTTACATTTACATGAAGGTGTTCATATTTTCGAGGGAAGGCCCTCCGAATCAACCCCAATACACCGAAGCCGAAAAGCATTTCGAGAAATCCATGTTTTGTAAACCATTCCAATCCATCCAATGCTGTATTCCAAATGTTCATGGAAACGGGTTAGTGCCGCATAATCGCGTATTGTCGTTTTCTTCCCGCATCGCGCAAAAGTTTCGCCCTGGAAGCAGCAGCAGTCAAGTGTAATCGCTTGCACCAGGCCGGGTCAGCAAGCTGCCCACCATCACAACCGGCCGCCCGAATTCGGGCTGAGGCGCGATCAATTTCGGCAGACGTTCAATCCAGAACTCGACGTTGCAGATCAGGCGATTGGCTGCTCATGACTGAAATAGAAAACTCGCCTATTTCAGTTTAAAGGCAAGAACTGAAACAAGAGGATTCCTTGTTTCAATTCAATTTCACTCCGCGTCGATTTCGCGGATGCGCTCGGCGTGACGGCCGCCGGCGAAGGGCGTGTCCAGCCAGACTTTGACAATTTCCAGGGCCAATTCCAGCGGCATCATGCGCGCGCCGAGGGACAGGACGTTGGCGTCGTTGTGCTCGCGGCCCAGGCGGGCGCTTTCGAGATTCCAGCAGAGCGCGCAGCGGACCCCGCGCACGCGATTGGCCACCATGGCCTCGCCGTTGCCGGAACCGCCCAGGACGACGCCCCGTTCCACTTCTCCCCGCGCCACCGCCAGCGCCACCGGCCGGATAAAAAGCGGGTAGTCCACCGGGGTCTCGCTGTCGGTGCCGAAATCGCGCACCTCGTGGCCCAGGTCGCGGAGCAATTGCTTGATCCGCTCTTTGTATTCAAATCCGGCGTGGTCTGAACCGATGCCAATTTTCATAAAGCTGCGCGGGAAGGTAGCAAAGGACTGCCGCGCTGAACACCGAAAACCGCCAAAATTCCACAGGGCGCCAATTCCAAGCTTACGGAGGCAGGGCAGGTCAATTTCCCCTCGCGCATTTGCGCCGAGGCGTAGGGATGTCCCTGGGGTTTGTCGGCGCTGAGGATGTGCGTAATCTGTTCGTCACGCTTTGCCCTCGCATCAGGATTTGCCGGAGTCTTGCCCATACGCAGGCGGCTCTTCGCGGAGCGCGGGAGTGCCAGCCTGCTGTTGCTCCACGTAACGGCGCAATTGCTCCGCGTTCGCGATACTCGGGCCGGAAGGGGAAATACCCGCCGCCGCCCGGCGTACCAGTTCGCCCAGCCGGTTCAAGTCGCATCCGGCCTCCTGCCAGAGGGACTCCCGGATTCGCCTCACTTCGGAAACGATTGGATCATCTTTCATGGTTCAGTCTCCCATCAATTCATCGGGAGTGCAAATGGCAGGCAACCGCCAACCGGCACGGGAAGCCACCTCCTGCATTCGTCCGACCAGTTGTGCGTTGGCCAGGTGAGCGCAATTCCACGTCAGCAAATAATTCACCCCTCCGGCCACGGCCAGTGCCAGATGCAGGGCGTCTGCCTGCGCGTTGTGCGGCAGCGCCCCGGCCGCCACAAATTGGCCGGCCAGCCGC
The DNA here is from genome assembly GCA_049510745.1 of Verrucomicrobiota bacterium. Taxonomy (GTDB): domain Bacteria; phylum Verrucomicrobiota; class Verrucomicrobiia; order Limisphaerales; family Palsa-1400; genus PLGF01. The sequence continues at coordinate 36,369 of JBEKYR010000039.1, forward strand.
AGAACCTCCGGGGTCGTTTGCAGTCGCGGCAGCCCCGCCGCCAGCCGCAACCGCGCTCCCGACGGCGCGGCGTCACCGCGGCTGATTTCCGTCACCAGAAAATCCGATACGACACAAATGAATTCATGCCGCCGTTTCGCCCACCAGTCCGCCGTCGTCCGTTGATGCCCTGCCACCACCACATCCCGGCTGGGTCGGGCGACCAGATAACTGAAGATCGTAGTTTCCAAATACACCGTTTCCATGCGTCCTTCGCTAGTCGACGGTCAACATGCGCAAGCCCTCGTTGCCGCGTGGGTCAAGCACCGTCAAGCCGAGGATAGATATTGTCCTGCCGGTGCTCACGGGGCAGAGTGTGCGGTGGACTGTCCAGAACGGCAATTCAAATGCAAGAGGACCAGGGCGCCCGGATTCAAGTAATCGTGGCTTCATTGTCCGCCGACGTGTCCGCCATAGTTTTAACGAATGCGGATGGAATTTGAAATTGGCCCGGCACGGACGCTCAGCGCAGCCGCCCGACGAATCGCGCCATCCGCCCGGTCGCCTCTTCAATTTTATCCAGCGCGGTGGCGAAGCAGCAGCGCAGGTAACCTTCCCCGCTGGGGCCAAAGGCGCTGCCGGGAACGCAGGCCACTTTCTCCGCTTCCAGCAGTTGCAAGGCGAATTGTTTTGAATCCAAGCCGGTCGAACGGATGCATGGAAAGGCATAAAACGAACCCCGCGGCAAGTGACAGGTCAGGCCCATTTGGTTGAGGGCGTTGACGATGAAATTGCGCCGCACCCGATATTGCTCGCGCATCTCGGCGGTGTCCGCCTCGCCGTGTTGGATGGCCTCCAGGGCCGCTTCCTGGCTGATGCTGCTGGCGCACAGCATCGCGTACTGGTGAATCCGCATCATCGCTTCGATGATTTCAGCCGGCCCGCAGGCGTACCCGATGCGAAAGCCGGTCATGGCGTAGGCCTTGGAAAAGCCGTGCAGGAACAGGGTGCGCTCCTTCATCCCCGGCAGCGAGGCGATGCTCACGTGGCCGCCTTCGTAGGTCAGCTCGGAATAAATCTCATCGGACATCACCATCAGATTGCGCCGGCGCGCCAGGGCGGCGATCTTCTCCAATTCCGCGCGGCCCATCGTGCCGCCGGTCGGATTGGTGGGGAAATTCAACACCAGCACCTTGCTCTTGGGCGTGAGGGCGCGTTCAATCGCCTCCGCCGTCACCGCGAAGCCGTCCTCCGCCCGGCACGAAACGGGCACCGGCACCCCGTGGGCCAGGGCGATGCCAGGCGAGTAGCTGACGTAGCACGGCTCGTGATAAATGACCTCGTCGCCCGGATCGATCAGGGCGCGAAAAGCGATGTCCATCGCCTCGCTCACTCCCACGGCGATGAGAATTTCCTTCCGCGGGTCGTAGGCGACATGGAAATGCTTCCCGACGCTCTGCGCGATGGCTTCCCGCAATTTGAGCAGGCCGAGGTTCGAGGTGTAAGTGGTCCGGCCCCGTTCCAGCGCGTAAATGGCCGCCTCGCGGATGTGCCACGGGGTGGCGAAATCCGGTTCGCCCACTCCCAGCGAGATGACGTCCTTCATCCCTTGGACAATGTCGAAAAAATCGCGGATGCCGGAGCGGGGAATGGCGCGGACGTTTCGGGCGACAAAACTTTCTGGTTGAAATTGCACAAATCCTTCGCTGGCGGGCCGGGACTGCTCCAGCCCGCGTCGTTCAGGCGGCCGCCTGGCTGGTCTTGCGCCGCAGCAGAGGTTTGGTTTCCCCCAGCACGGCGGGGCGGGTCACGGTCACGCCGATGATGTCCTCGTTGGCGGGAATGTCGTACATCACGTCCAGCATGAGCTTTTCCAGCAGGCTGCGCAAGGCGCGGGCGCCGGTCCCCTTTTTCATCGCCTGCGCCGCCAGTTCGCGCAGGGCGTCGGGCGTGAATTCCAGATCGACCCCCTCCATGAAAAGCAGCTTGCTGTATTGTTTGATCAAGGCGTTGCGCGTCTCCGTCAGGATTGAAATCAACTGGTCTTCCGTCAGTTCTTCCAGCACGGTGACCATCGGGAGCCGGCCCACAAATTCGGGAATGAAGCCAAAGGAAATCAAATCTTCCGGCTCCACCTGTTGCAGCACCTTGTCGCGCTCGACGCCCGGCGTCTTCTGCCTTTGCTCGGCGGCGCTGAATCCCATGACGCGGTTGCCCAGCCGGCGTTGAATGACTTTTTCCAGCCCGATAAACGCCCCGCCGCAGACAAACAAGATGCCGCTGGTGTCCACCCGGATGTACTCCTGTTGCGGATGCTTGCGGCCCCCTTGCGGCGGCACGTTGCAGACTGTTCCCTCCAGAATCTTCAGCAACGCCTGCTGCACCCCTTCCCCGGAGACATCGCGCGTGATCGAGACGTTCTCGGTCTTGCGCGCAATTTTATCGATCTCGTCGATATAAACGATCCCCATCTGGGTGCGCTTGACATCGTAGTCGGCGTTCTGCAACAAGCGCAGGATGATGTTCTCGACGTCTTCGCCGACATATCCCGCCTCCGTCAACGTCGTCGCGTCGGCGATGGCAAAGGGCACGTCCAGCACTTTCGCCAGCGTCCGCGCCAGCAACGTCTTGCCCGACCCCGTCGGGCCGATGAGCAGGATATTGCTCTTTTCAATCTCGACGTCTTGATGCCGGGCGGCGTCCAACTCGTCGGAGCCGGGGCGGGCGCCCTGGCTGGCGGATTCCTGCGTCAGCCGCTTGAAATGATTATGCACCGCCACCGCCAGCGTTTTCTTGGCGTGCTCCTGGCCGACACAATGCAGATCGAGGTGCTGCTTCAACTCGCTCGGTTTGGGCACCGAAATCCGCGGCGCGGTGCGTTTTGTTTCGGCGGACAATTCCTTGTCCAGGATGCTCTTGCACAAGTTGATGCAATTGTCGCAGATATAGACGGCCGGCCCGGCGATGAGTTTCCTGACTTCCGAGTGGGGTTTCCCACAGAAGCTGCATTGGGTGAAGTTGGAGGGTCGGGCCATGGCGACAATTTAGAGTAGTTTCTCAGCCGGTTTGCCGTCGATCAAACCCGGAATCTCCTTCCGCGACTGCACCACTTCATCGACCAGTCCGTAAGACTTGGCCTCGTCGGAAGTCATGAAATTGTCCCGGTCGCAGTCCTTTTCGACCTGTTCGAAGGCGCGGCCGGTGTGTTTGGCGATAATGGAGTTGAGGCGGTGTTTCAAGCGGAGCATGTGTTTGACGCGGATTTCCACGTCGCTGGCCGGGCCTTCGGCGCCGCCCAGGACCTGGTGGATCATGATATTGGCGTTGGGCAGGGCGAAGCGTTTGCCCTTGGTCCCGCCGCACAGGAGGACGGCCCCCATGCTCGCCGCCTGGCCGATGCAATAAGTATTCACGTCGCAGGTCAGGAACTGCATCGTGTCGTAAATGGCCAGCCCGGCCGTCACGCTGCCTCCGGGCGAATTGATATAAAGATGGATGTCCTTTTTCGGATCGGTCATTTGCAAAAAGAGCAATTGGGCGATAATCAAATTGGCCACCATGTCATCGACCGGCGTGCCGAGGAAGACGATGCGATCGACCAGCAGGCGCGAATAAATATCGTAACCGCGTTCGCCCCGGCCCGTCTGCTCCACCACCATCGGCACCAGAAAATTGTTCATAGGTTCTTTCATCGAAAGCTCAGAGGCAAGCTACCGGAAGACGGGCGAGGCGTCAAGCGAACCCCGCGTGTTTCGGCAATCCCGGGCGCACGTCATATTTTTTGGGTGGCGGTTTCCGGTTCCTTTGAGGTAATGCCTCGGTGATGGGGGGGGAAATGCGAAATTGAGCATACCCGCATTGAAAGCCGCAATGCGGGTATGCCAGGGTCGATTCTCTCTATTTGTCAAGGAAGATGTGCAGACGGCGAAATGAGAGTTTTTTTAGGCTCCGCTTTTTCCCACCGTCACTGAGGCATTACCCTTTGAGCTTTTTTCCTTCTTGAGTCAGCCATGAAAGTCCTGTATGTTATATTTTTGAAACGGGGGCGAGCCGTTGAGCGCGCGCCATGCTCAAACCAGAAATAATGACAATCAATAAACCGCCGATTATGAACCAGAAAATCAAAATTCTCCTCACGACCGCAACCGTCGCCGGCCTGTGGCTGGCGGCGCCCGGAATGCTCAAAGCCCAAGTTTTGCAAACAGTCTCGATTTCCGGAACGATGCTGGCGCAAGGCACCAACACTGACAATAACACGACCACCACGACAAAGGCGCCCACCAGAACCACCATCACGACGGCCAGCGTGCTCAAACAGTTGGCCCTGGACGAAAATGCCGCGGGAAACTACGGCAGCACCAAATTTCCACCCGGCGCCAAGCTGAAATATCTCGCCGGGACCGGGTTCCAGGTCGATAACGGAACCAACGAATTGGTGGACGTTTCCGATATCTTGTCTTTGGAGGTAAACGGACTGAACGACATCAGTGCGGGCAGTTACTCGGATGCCAATGGCCAGGGAATGCCGCCCTCCAGCCAAACCGATTATCAACTGGTCACGATAACGTATGACGCCACCTCGCTTGGCGGCACGACAAAATACTTCGTGACTGGGCTGGCCACGTCCACGACCAGGACCACCAACCCAAGCGCCAAAGGCAATTACAGCGAAACCGACTCGTTCAGTTTTCAATCCGGCACGGGCGAAGGCATCAATGCCGCCGGCGCCAGCATCGTGATAACGGGATTCACTATCAGCGCCAGCGGAAGCGCAGCCCAGAATAACGGCGCGGGAGGCTGACCCGCTCCAGGCGCCCATTCATCCCGCCAGCTTTGCGTAGATGCGGCACATCCGCCCGCCCGCCGCGGCGAGGGAAAACCGGGCCGCCACTTTTTCGTGCAACTCCCGGCGCCGCGCCAGGTTCCAGCGTTCTTGCCGCGCCCAGCGCAACATGGCTTCGGCCAGCTTCTCCACGGAGGCGGGCGGGATGAGCGAGGCGCTTTCAGCATCGACCAGCGCCTCGGGAATCCCGTCCAAATCCGAAGTGATCACAGGCCGGCCGCATGCCAAGGCTTCGCAGATGACCAACCCGAAGGCCTCGGTGCCGACGGCCGGGTGGACCAGGCAGTCGATGGCATTCATGGCCTGGGGCATGTCCGGGCAATAGGGGGTCAGCCAGGCTTTTCCCGCCAGGCCCAGGTTGGCGATGTCCTCCTGCAAAGTTTCGGCCAGGCTGCCGCGGCCGATGAGGAGAAAGCGGGCGTTGGGACACTGCTGGTGAATGCGGGCGGCGGCGAGCAAAAAATCCCGCTGCCCTTTGCCGCGAGGCTTGTCATAAGCGCCGGCCACCGCGAACACAAAATGCTCCGGCCCTACCTTCCACTGCGCCCGCAACGCCGCGCTTTCCATCGGGCGGAATTGCCCGGTGTCGATCCCCCCGTGAGCGGTGAAGATTTTCGACTTGTCGCCCCGCATGGGCGGACGGGAGCGGCGCTCGGGATCGGGCGAAGCCGGTTCATAAGCGCCCTGGCGCAAGAGGTTGGCCACAAATTCCGAGACGGCGACGACGGCGTCGCAACGGGAGAGGAGAAATTGGCGGCTCATCCAGGAACCCGGACTCTTGGCCAGGTGGCGGCTGAGGACAATTTTGGCGGGCTGGCCGGAAAGCCAGACGGCAAAGATCGCCGGCCAATAATCGCGCCCATGATGGGCGTGAACAAACTGGGGTCGTTGGCGGCGAATGCATCGCGCGACGTGCAGAATAAAACGGGATTTGCTGTTCCGAAGCGCGGGAGGGCAGAACAACCCCGCTTCCGCCAGCGCGGGGTCGAAAACCGAGCCGCCGGGGCCGGCCACCCAGACTTGGTGTCCCATCGCGCGCAACACCTGGACCAGGCGGACACAGTATTCATCGGTCCCGCCGCCGGTCAGAACCGAATTGACGTGGAGGATGCGAAAGGGACGCGGGGGCGGCGCACCCGGCGCGAGGGCGGTCACGGCGGGGGCGTCTGTTGCAACTCCCATAATTTGGCGTATTTGAGGTAAGTGGCGAAGGCCCGCTCCCAGGCCAGCGCCACGCCGAGGGTTCCGCGGCGGAAGCCGCCTTGCAAGAGGTAGGCATTGAGAAACGCGCCCGCCGTGCGGCCGAGCAATCCGGCCGCCCCAATCCGCCGCCCTTCCCTGGCCAGCGCCTGGGCCGAGAGGGTCGAATACTTGTTATCCTTGGCGATGCGGGATTCCCAGGTGTCGAAGACAAGGTGCGACAGGAAGGCATCTCCGTAAACGGGCAGCGCCAGGATGTCGCCGTCCACATCCGGGGCGCGGTGGATGCGGTCGGAGTAACGCACCCGCTCGCGCCGCACCAGGCGCAGTTGGGCATCGGGGAACCAGCCGCAGCAGGTCAGCCATCGGCCGCGATAAAAATTGCGGCGCGGGATGCGAACGCCGGCGGCGCGGGTGGCCTCAAGGTGAGCGGCCATCCAGGCGACCAAGCCGGGAGACACGCGCTCATCGGCATCGACCACCAGCACCCAGGAATGGCGGGCCTGGGCCAGGGCGAAATTGCGGGCCGGTTCGACGAAGGCGGCGCGCGGGCACACCGCCACCCGGCAGCCAAACTGCGCGGCGATGGCGGCCGTGCGATCTTCGCTGTGCATGTCGGCGACGACGATGTCGTCGGAAAAGCGCAAGGATTCCAGGCAGCCGGGGAGGCGGGCTTCCTCGTTCAACGTATTGATCACGACGGAGACAGGTGTCATTTGAGGCAGGCAATCTAAGGAGTCGCCCGCCAATGGAACAGCCTAAAATCAGAGCTTGCCCAACCTGGCCGGAGCGGCTATGGGGTGATTATGGTCATTGAGTCCATCCGCGAGTTCAACCGGGCGGCGCCGTTGGAGCCAGACGAGATTCGCATGGCCGGCGGTAAACGCCAACCGGCGCCGCAGCGGGATTTTATCCCGGTCTCTCGCAAAGGCTCGATTGTCATGCGTTCGCCATGAAATTCCCGGAACATTCCCAAAGTTTCAATCACACGGCCGCACCCGGTTTGTTGCCTGACCGTGACCGCTTCGCGGCTGTGCGGTAATTTACTTGACTATGAGCGCTCGAAGAATTGCACGGTTTTGGACTTCCCTGCGCGAAAGCGCCGCCTATTGGTTGGGAGGAAAGGATAATCTCGTGCCTCCTCGAAGGCTTATTGACGGCGTGGGCGGAGGCGACTTTACAGCGGTGGGCCGCGAGTTTTTCCGCTACTTCACCGACATCGGCGGAATGAAGCCCGACCACCGCGTGTTGGACGTGGGCTGCGGCTGCGGCCGGATGGCGGTGCCGCTGATTCCTTTTTTGTCAGGCGTTGGCGAGTACCACGGCTTCGACATCGTGCCCGACGCCATCAAATGGAGTCAAAGACACATCGCCCGCAAGTATCCGCGATTCCGCTTTGAATTGGCCGATATTTACAACAAACTCTACAACAATGAGGGCAAGATCAAGTCAAGCGAGTATCGTTTTGCTTACGCGGACAACTTCTTTGACTTCACGTTTCTCACGTCGGTTTTCACCCACATGCTCGCCGGCGACATGGAACATTATTTGTCGGAGATCGCGCGCACTCTCAAACCGGGCGGCAAGTGCATGATTAATTACTTTCTCTTGAACCCCGAATCAAAGGCCCTGATGGAGCAAGGGGCGAGCAGCATCCAATTCAAGCACGCGTTGCCTGACTGCGTGACCAGCGACAAGAAGACGCCCGAAGCGGCGGTCGCGTTCGAGGAATCTTTCGTCCGGCAATGCTTTGCGAAATATCGGCTGAATCTGATCGAACCTATCCACTTCGGCGGCTGGCCCGGCAGGAAACAACAACTGAGCTACCAAGATATCATCCTGGCGGTGAAAGGGTGAGTTTACTCTGACTTTTCCGGGAGTGGCGGTCTGTGACGGCCTTCAGGGGTCACCCATCAGCATCTTGGGGTTCGCGCAAGAATAACCGCCGGTTGAGAGGTGTTATCCTCACATAAGGAGGCCCGCGAAACATTGGCCGCACAGGTGCATCTCACTTTTTTGGGTGCTGCTGTGTCGTGGACTGGATTTCAGCGATTGAAACGATTGAGAATGGGTCATTGAGAATTTGTCATTTGTCATGTAAACACCTTCGGTATGACGCCCCAGCAACTCTCAGAGCGATTGTGGCACTTTGCGGCCCGCATCGCCAAGGTGGTGGACGCGCTCCCGGAGAGCCGTGTGGGCCGGCACGTCGCCGGCCAGATCGTCCGCAGCGGGATGGCGGCGGCGCCAAACTACGATGAAGCCCGTTCCGGGGAGAGCCGCGCGGATTTCGTTCACAAGGTCAATGGGGCGCTGAAGGAGTGGGTCGAAACCCGTGGTTGGCTCAAATTCATCATTTTGGCCGGGTTGCTTCCGGCCAAGCGGGTGGCCGTCCTGGTGGAGGAGTGCGACCAGCTTTGCCGCATCTTGGGAAAGTCCATTGCGACGGCCAAAGCCGGCAGAAGACAGTTGCCCGGCGACGTTCTGGAGAGGGGTCTTGCGATAACCGATGACAAATTCTCAATGACCAATTCTCAATTGAAAGGTCCGAAATCTTAAAGCGTTTCTTCGCCGACAAGAGTCACCCAAAAAAGTGAAATGCACCCTGGCCGCACAGGGAAGGGACCTGGTAGTTGACCGTCTGCGGCGGGGCTGGCATTCTGGGGCCATTATCACGTTGCCAACCAAGAGCATAACGGCTGGGGTCAAAGGCGTCGCGCCCATTCCGGAGGGTTCCAGGCCGGCGGAGCGCGTGGCGGTTGTTTTGCCCGTGTTCAACCAGTTGGAATATACCCGCGGCTGCGTGGATAGTCTGGCGCCGGACATCGCGGGCGGGGTGGAGTTGATCGTTGTCAACAATGGTTCGACCGATGGCACGGAGGCGTATTTGTCGTCGCTCCGTGGCGCGAAGGTCGCGCGGAACGAGAGCAACCTGGGCTGCGCCAAGGCGTGGAACCAGGGGGTGCATCTGTCCACGCGGGAATGGACGGTAATCCTGAACAATGATGTGGTCGTGGCGCCCGGATGGCTGGAGGCGCTGGTCGGGTTTGCCGGCGAGACGGGCGCCGAGATTGTCGCGCCGGCCCTGCGCGAAGGGCCGCTGAATTACCCGTTCCAGGAGTACGCGGCGGACTTCATGCGGCGGATGCGCGGAGTGCAGCGATGGGGCGAGGCGCACGGGATTTGTTTCATGGTGCATCGGCGGGTGTTCGAGGCGGTGGGGGGCTTCGACGAGAATTTTCGGATCGGGCAGTTTGAAGACGCGGATTTTTTCCGGCGGGCCAGACTGGCGGGGGTCAAAATGGCGATGACGGGCGGCGCTTTTCTGCATCATTTCGGATCGGTCACACAAAACGCGATCCGGGAAGGTCCGCCGTCGGCGGGCGAGCGCGCGTATTACGCGGAAAACCGCGCCTACTACCTGCGCAAATGGGGTCTCAACCGGTTGCAGCGGATGGGGCAACGATGGCAGAGGAGAAGCAGGAACTGGCGCCAACGCACCGCCGAGCGCCTGCGCCACGGCCATTCGTTGCACGAGAAATGGATCGGCGGGCGGGTCCGGTATTTTTGAGTCGCACCGCCCGAATCCGGGCGGATTATATTGAGCTTTACAGGTTCCGAAGCCAGGGAAACGGTCGTCCGTCATGCCTTCGTGAAACATAACATCTGCTGATGCCGCGGATGCCCCCAGTCGCCTATAAATTTCACCGACAAGCCGGCAAACCGCGCCAGCATTTCCATTTCCGGCAATGAATAATGGAAGGGGTCGCGGTCGAAATGGGTGACGATCCCTCCGGGTTCGCGGGGAATGGATTCCAAATGGAGCGGGGCCGGGGCCGGGAAGAAGGTCGCAAAAAATTTGCCCCGCGGCGCCAAAACTCTTTTTACCTCGACCAGGCAGCGCCCGACGTGATTGGCATAAAGATGGGTGAAAACCGAAGCGGCCAGCGCGTAGTCAAATTGGATTCCGAACTGAGCGAGGTCGAAACGGTCGGTAACCCGCAAGTCGGGCTGCTTGTCGATGTTCCCGGCGCTTTTGAAAAGCTCCTTCTTTCCGGCCTCGATGAGCGAAGCGTTGATATCAATCCCGTAATAATGACGCTTTTCAAGGTAGGGCACAAAATAGACGCCGCCTCGCAGACAGCCGCAGCCGATGTCCATCAGCCGATGGTTCGGCGCCAGGCCCTGAGACTTCAAGAAGTCAAACTGCTGGGAACCGATTTCGTCCCACATCCCGCCCACAAACTGGCGATGCTCGCCGGAGTCGATCTCGGCGGAGGTCAACTGACGCCCGTATTGGTTTTCGGCCTGATCCCCCTTCTTGTTTTCAGGCGGCCGGCTCCAGCCCGGCAGCTTTTTAAAAAGCGGTTTAAGCATAACTTGGTTTCCACATTGAGGGTGGCAGTTTATTTGCTCGCGTCAAGCGGGGAGGCTGGCAATACTCATCGGCTTGAAACACAAATGTGTGGTTGGCTGTGCGGAATCAAACTGGTTGGCGCCAAAGGCGGTCTTTTTGGCGCCGCGGTTTGAAACGCCTTGATTTGTTCCGATGCCTTGAACTTTCCGGGTCAATTTTTCATATTCGAACTGCTGCGGCTGCGTCGTGTGCTGCGTCCGGACCCGGTCTTCATCATCGGCATGCATCGGAGCGGCACTTCCGCGTTGGGCGGCGTTTTGGAACCGCTCGGGCTGACGGTGGGAAAAGCAGTCATGCCACCCCATCCCGAAGGCGGGAATCCCAAGGGCTTCTACGAAAACCTCGCCCTGATGCAGCTTCACGACAGATTCCTGGCATCCATCGGCTCCGTCTGGCGGGATTATGAACCAGTGATCCGGAAACGATTTCGAGGCGGCAACGCGCGCCGGTTCCGAAAGGAATTGCTTGGACTGCTGATCGAGGAATTCGGGTTGGACCGCCCTCTGATCAAAGACCCCCGCCTGTGCCGGTTGATGCCTTTGTGGTTGCCGCTGATCAAAAGACATTTTCCGCGAGCCCGCTTCATTCTGCCCATTCGGCATCCCGTGGAGGTCGCCTATTCTCTGCGCCAACGCGATCACCTCACGCTGGACCAGGGCCTCAAGCTCTGGGTTGTCCACGTGCTTGAAGCCGAAAGAACGACGCGCGGCTTCCCCCGCCTCTTTACCACCTACGATCAATTGATGCAGTCTCCCGTCGAGACTGTCCTCCGCCTGGCAAAAAGCCTGGAGCTTTCGGAGGACGCCGTCGCCGCCGCTGTTTCCAGGCAGATCGACTTCACGTTGCGGCACCACAGGGAACTGCCCTGGCCGGCGGGCGAACCCCACGGAGAGTTGACCCTTGCCATTCATCAGACGCTCGTGTCCGGGGAGGCGGCCAGGGAGAAAAAGTTAGACCGGCTTCGCCGCGAGTATTATCGGCGGATGGGTTGGCGCCGCTGACCGGCTTTTCCAGTTGTTCTTGCGCGAGTCCCTGGCTCAACTGGCCGGAGGGGAAGGTTTCTCCGGCCACTCCTTCGCCGGGGCCAGGAAGCGGGACAAACGCCGCAGCCGTTTTTTGACCGACCGCACCTGCCTGCGGCAAAAACGAACCACCTCACCCGTGATCCAAAAAACCGGCCGCCACAGCGGGAAGACGGACTGACGATAGCGCGTCTGAAGCGCGGCCGCTTCGATCTGCCGCGTGCGTCGCGCCGTCCGGCCCAAATGATCGGCCACGTACAACCGCTGCCAGGCCGAACTCTCTTCCCACAGCCAGGGTTTGTCGTAGTTCATCAACAACCGGGTGTATTCCTTGTCTCCGATTTGCTGGGCGGCATTGAGCTTGGTTTGCTGGCGGGGATGCACTCGGAAACAACACAGCGGCCGGGGTGTGTAGGCAAAATCTCCCTGTTCCAGCAGGTGAAACCACATCTCCAAATCCACCAACTGTTGGAAGCCCCCGTCGAAACCCCGCCCCGCCTTGTCGCGACGGAACAGGACGGCCGACGGTTCGCCGATTAAATTCTGGTTCCGCGCCAGGCATTGCAAAATGGTTTTCCTGCCGGGATGGCGGCCCGCCGCGCCAAAGGGCGCCCAGAGGTCGATCTGATGCGACGCTTCATCAATGATCAGGCGCCCGCTGGCCGCCAGCACAAGGGCGGCATCGGCCTCCAACATCGAGACCAGGAGGCCGAGGGCGGTTGGGTCGGCCAATTTGTCGTCGCCGAAGAGGAATTTGACATAGTGGCCGCGGGCGGCGGCCAGGCAGCGGTTCCAATTGGCCACCATGCCGAGGTTGGCGGGGTTGATTTCAAAGCGAAGTTGAGGATGCCGCCCGGCATAGCGCCCAGCCACCTGGCGGCTGTCGTCGGCGGAACAGTCATCAATAATAATAAGCTCGTAATCCTGGAAGTCCTGCGCCAGGACCGATTCGATCGCCTCGCCCAGAAACCGCCCGTAGTTGTACGTCGGCATCAGGACACTGACCTTGGGCGCTTTCATGTCAGATTAAAACTCTGCCTCCTTTTGGCCGGCAAGTCAGTCAGAAAAATCAGGCCGCTCCACTCCGGCCCATGGCCTTCCGCCGGCCGCCAGGCCGCCGCCCAGGGGGAGTAATTCCGCCGCGGCCTGGATGGCGCACGCCACGTGTTCCTCCTTCCCCAACACGACGCATCGCACGTGTTTTTCGCGGTGGTAATGCACCGGGTTGCTGCCGCGGAAAACGGCCAGGGTGGGGACTCCGAGCGCCACCGCCATGTGGTAAGGGCCGCTGTCCGTCGAGATAAACAGTGCGCAGGCCCGGATCAGCCCGGCCAACTCCAACAGGCTGGTCTGCCCGGCCAGATCATGCACCAAGTGTTTCCGGCTGGGCGGCCACAGGCCGGCGAATTCCTGGTTGATGGCCCGCTCAAAGTTCGCGCCCGTCAGCACGATCACCGCGTCGTGTGCCTTCTGCACCTCTTCGACCAAACGGCACAAAGACCTCAGGCTGGGTCTCTTGACGACGGCGTCGGGTGTGCCGCAGCCGATGTTGACTCCGATAATCGTCGCGTCCGGCGGGAGGCGGAATTTTTCCCGGAAGGATTCCCGAAAAATCCTGCCTTCGTCGGTTTCCTCCAGTTCAATCGGAAGGCCGTTGCGCTCAATTTGCAGCGCGGAAAGGCAGACAAAATCGCGGCCGGTGTATTCCAGCGGGAACTCCAGTCCGCGCCGCCGGGCGAACTCGGCGGTGGAAACGGAGACCAGGTCATAGAAGGCGCCGCGCAAAGGGAATTGGCCGATGCCCGCCGTCACGGCACCGCCGGCGTGCCCCAGCCGCCAGGCGGCGAAGGCCGAATACAAGCCCGCCGGTTCAAAATCGATGACCAGGTCGGGCCTGACGGTCCTGGCCGCGTGGGCGGCCCAGGCGGAGAGCCTGGGCCATCCCCGGAGGCGGCCCATTCGTTTGTCAACAGCAAGGAACCCATGCAGCAGATGGTGGCGGGCGATCAAGGATTCGGAGGCGTAGCCCGGTTCGCCGGTAAAGAGCGCCAGATGCAGCTCGGTTTTGGGAAAGGCATTCTTCAAGGCGCGCCACGCCGCCGAACTTCGCAGGAGATCGCCGATGCCGGCGCTGTGGCCTTTGAGCATCAGAATGCGTTCGGGCAGTTTTCCGAATCTATCCAGGTATGTTTGTGCGGGTGTCATGCCGGCGGCCAAAGAGCAGGGGATCCACCGCGTTGTTCGTGAGGCGCACCCTGCCAGCGGGATGCGGCGCGGTCAAACCAATTTACGGCCGGCGGCGGGCGAAATTTCTCGCCAAAGCGCGGGCGCCGCCGCAGACTGGGGGCAGGTTGCATGTTTAGATTCCTGCGGCAAGTTTATCGCCTGACGCGTCCGAAGAAAGGGCGGTTTGCGCTGGGGATTATATGCGGTATCCTGGCCGGGCTGGCCGACCCGGCCATGCTGGCGGTGGTGGTGCTGGTCCTCCAAATCGTCTTTCCCTCCAGCCAGACTCCGGCGGTGGCGCAGCCGGACCCGGAGAAAATCCGGCACCAGCCCTGGCTGCAAGAACACCTGCACCGGATGCTTCACCAGGCGCAAACGTTCATTGTTGACCAGGCGCAACGGTACCTTGCGGACCATCATTCGGCCTGGGTCCTGGCAGCCATCATTGCGGTCATTCCCGTTCTGATGCTGGCGCGGTGCGTGGTGCTGTATCTTTACGGCTACCTGATGAGCTGGGTGGTGGTGCGCGCCATTGCCGACTTGCGGACGCGCGCCTTCGAGCACTTGCTCAACCTGCCGTTGAGTTTTTTTGGCGCCACCAGCACCGGGGAATTGATGTCGCGGGTCGGGGATATCAACATCCTCCAGAACGTGATGACCAGCTCGGTCATGGTGCTGGTCAAGGAACCGGTGCAGGTGATGGCGCTGACCACCGCCCTCTTCGCCACGGAATGGAAACTGACGTTGTGGGCGGCGGTCTTCTGCCCTCTGTTCATCATCCCCATTTCCATTTACAGCAAAAAGGGGCGCAAATCCGCCGGCGCCGCCCAGACCAACGCCGCCGGGCTTTCGCGCCTGATGCACGAATCCTTCGCGGGCAACCGGATCATCAAGGCCTACAATTTGGAGCGGGTGGTGTCGCAGCAATTCCGCGCCGAAACCGCCAAGCTCATCGGCCACTTTATGCGGGTGGTGCGCTCGACCGAAACGCCGGGGCCGCTGATCGAATTCATGGGCAGCGTCGGCGCGGCCATCCTGCTGTTCTATTTCGCCGTGCAACCCAAGGCTTCGGCGGGGGACTTCGCCACGTTTGTTTTCATCATCTTCTGGATGTATCGCCCGATCAAGGCCCTGGTCCGGCTCCACAGCCAGTTGGTGCAGGCCCGGGGCGCCACCCAGCGCATCTTCGACCTCCTGGCCACGGAAAGCACCCTCATTGACCCGCCCCAGCCGGTGCCGTTCCACGCGGCCAATGCCCCGATTCTTTTTGACAATGTCAGCTTTAGTTACGGGGACAAACTGGTCTTGCGCAATGTCTGTTTGTCGGTCGAGCCGGGCCAGATGGTCGCCCTGGTGGGCCGAAGCGGCTCGGGCAAAACCACTTTGACCAACCTCCTCCTCCGTTTTTACGATCCGACCGAGGGTGCCATCCGCATTGGCGGCGTGGACCTGCGCCAGGCCGCCGTGCGCGGCGTGCGCTCCCAAATGGCCGTCGTCACCCAGGAAATCATTTTGTTCAACGACACCATCCGGCACAACATTGCCCTGGGCCGTCCTGGCGCGACGGACGCCGAGATTGAGGAAGCCGCCCGCCAGGCTTTCGCCCACGAATTCATCGTGGAAAAACCCCGGGGCTACGAGTCGGTCGTGGGCGAGAAAGGCACCAACCTCTCCGGCGGCCAGCGCCAGCGCATCGCCATTGCCCGCGCCATTCTGAAAGACGCTCCCATCCTGGTCCTGGACGAGGCCACCAGCTCGCTGGACAACGAATCCGAACGGGCGGTCCAGGTGGCCCTGGACCAGTTGATGAAAGGGCGCACCACCATCTGCATCGCGCACCGGCTCTCCACCGTGCAGCACGCCGATCTGATTGTTGTGCTGGACCAGGGGCGCATCGTTGAAACCGGCCGCCACGCCGAATTGCTGGCCCGCGGCGGCGTCTATTACAAGCTGCACGCCTTGGGGTTTCAATAGCTGATGCCGGGAGCCGGATTCCTCGCTTAAGTGCTTTCCGCTTTGCGCCGATAACCGGTAAGCGACCATTGCCGTGGGCAGTGCGGCCCGCTTTGCTCGCGGCGACACGCATGAAAAATGAACCCGTTTTTCCATGGAAAGAGGCGGCGGCCCTGATGGGGCTGACGGCAACGCCGTTGTCGGCGCAAAGTTTGACCACCGGCTATTCCAACACCCTCGGCCTCGGCGCCGCGGGCGGGATCATCCTCCTTCTTCT
>JBEKYR010000040.1:0-51509 GCA_049510745.1 Verrucomicrobiota bacterium
GCTACAGAATAAAGCGGGACCATAGGTATGTCAAGAGATTTAATCAATTATTACTTGCTACATTTTCTGGCCGTTGCTTTGATTTGCAAGCACTTACGCAAAATCAAAAGGAACTTAGGCTAGCGGCCGGTTCAATCCGGCACGGTCAACGATTCCCCATTCTGCTTCGGGCCGAGGGAGAGGAGGAAGGGGACGGCGCGGGCGGCCCATTTTTCGGGCGTGTCGTAGGAGGCGGCCGAGCCGCCAAAACAACTGCGCAGCATGGCGGTGTCGATGATGCCGGGGTTCAGCGGGATGGCCGCCAGCCCGGCCGGGAGTTCCAGCGCCAACGCGCGGGTCAGTCCTTCCACGGCAAATTTCGTCGCGCAATACGGGGCCACTTCCGCATCAACCGACCGGCCCCAGCCGGAACTGAAATTGACGACGACCCCCCGCCGCCGCTCCACCATCGCCGGCAGAAAGGAGCGAATCGTGTTGAAAACGCCTTTGATGTTGACATCGATCACGGCGGAAAACTCCGCGGGGCCGACGCGCCACAGCGGAGCGTTGCGGTTGATCAACGCGGCGTTGTTGATGAGCAAATCGGGCGCGCCGCGGGATTTCAACAACCGTTGCGCCCACGACTCCACTTCCGGGGCGGCGGCGACATCGACCGCCTGGAAATCGTGGGGAGGGCCGAAGGCGCGCCGCAGTTTTTCAATCTCACCCGCCGAACGCGCGCAGCCCAGAACGGTGTGGCCCGCCGCGATGAACTGTTCGGCCATCGCGCGCCCCAGGCCGCGGGAGACACCGGTGAGGACGATGGTTTTCATGCGCGCGGGTCAAAATGCGACTCGCGGGCCAACTGCTCCCACAAATCCTTTTCGCGGTCGGTGATTTTCGGCGGCATTTGGATGCGCGGCACGACGTAGAGGTCGCCCTTTTCGTTGTCGCGTCCGGGCAGGCCGCGCGCGCGCACTCGGAGGCGTTGTCCGGTTTGGGTGCCGGGGGGGATTTTGATGCTGACCGGCCCGGTGAGAGTGGGGACGGAAACCTTGGCGCCCAGCGCGGCCTCCCACGGGGCCAGGTCAAGGTCGTAATAGAGATCGCCGCCCGCGACGCGGAAATCCGGATGGCTGGCCAGACGCACGCGCAAGTAAAGGTCGCCGGGCGGGCCGCCGCCGGGGCCTGGTTCGCCTCGTCCGCTGACGCGCAGGCGCTGGCCGTCACGCACGCCCGGGGGAATTTTAACCTTGTAATCCTGCGTGAGAGAAACCTGCCGGCTGCCGCCGCAAGCGGGGCAAGGGCGGCGGCCTTTGATGCCCGTGCCGTGGCATTCGGGGCAGAGGGAGTTGCGGCGGACGGAGACGGGGCGGACGGCGCCGCGCATGGCTTCCTCCAGAGTCACCATGAGAACGCCTTCGACATCCTGGCCCTTCTCGGTTTCCATCCCGGCGGCATCGCCCTGGCGGGCAAAGCCGCCGCCAAAGAACTGTTCAAAGAAATCGCTGAAGCCCGTGCCGCCGAATTGGAAATTCTCGCTGTCGGTTCCGCCGCGCCAAGTGTAAGCGTGGGGGCCGCCCGCCTCTCCCGGCTGAGGCCCTCTGAAACCGCCGTGTTTCCAATCGGCGCCCAATTCGTCGTATTTTTTGCGGTTCTCGGCGTCGCCCAGCACCTCGTAGGCCTCGTTGATCTCCTTGAATTTTTCCTCCGCGCGCTTTTTGTCCTTGGCGACGTCGGGATGGAATTGGCGGGCCAGCTTGCGAAAGGCCTTGCGGATGTCATCGTGGCTGGCGGAGCGCTCGACGCCCAGGCTCTTGTAATAGTCTTTGAATTCAACCGGCATAGCGTGTCAATAAAACGTTCCGGCTCACGGCCCGGATTCTTCCAGGGCGGCCGGGGACAGCGGCCGGCGGGGAGCGCGGGCCTTGTCCTCGACTTCCGTGATATACTTTTCGGTGGCGGCGGGCAAGTCCTTCCAAATGCTCAAGGCCAGGAGCGTGCCAATGACGGCAAAGGGCATGAGAAACAAAGGCCACCAAAACCAGTTGTGGCCCGAGGTCAGATAACCCACCCCGAACGATTGCACGCTGCTGCCCAAATAGACAAAGCCGTCGGTGATCCCGCTGCACGTGGCGGTGGCTTTGCGCCCGCCGAAATCGGGCGCGGCGGTGCCGGCCATCAGCGAATGCACGCCAATGACCGCCATCGAAATCAGCACGGCGGACCAACCGACGATCCCCGGCGAGGTGCGCAGGAACACCGCCATCAGCACCGTGAGCAAAAACATCAGGGCGCAACAAATGACTGCCGGCGGCCCCCGGCGCGAGCGGAAGAATTTGTCCGAAACCATTCCGCCGGCGAAGCCGCCCAGAATGCCAAAGATACAAATGAGCAGGCCCCAGTGCTCGGTGAAGAATTGCGTTCCCGGCTGAGGCGCGTCCTTGGCAAAGTTGGGATACCAATTCATGATCCCGTTGCGCAGCACGCCGACGGTCAGGCCGATGAAGGAGACCGTCAGCATGAGACGGCTCAGAAAGACCTTTTTCAGGAGGTCCCACGCCGTCAATTCAATGTGCATCTGGCCGGAGGAAGCGTCATGGGTGTCGAAGGGCGGGAAATCGGCTTCCTCGGGAGTGTCCTTGATGAGCCACCAGTCGATGAGCGCCCAGAAAAAGACGATGGCCGCCGGCACATAAAAGACCGCCCAGATCGCGTCCACCGGCGAGGAGTTCAGGGCGAAGAGGCGCTGGATCAAGCGGTGAAACCAGCCCAAATCCCCTGACGGATTCGCCTTGGACAGATCGACAATGGCCTTGCCCCAATCGAAGGCAAAATAGACGCCGAGCGAGATGAGGGTGCCAAAGACCGCGCCAAAGACGCCGCGCTCGCGGACATGAAACCAATAGGCCTTGACCTTGATGATGGAAACGGCGCCATAGCTCTGGAAATACATGTTGAGGGCATAGACAGTTGAGAAGGGGATCAACAGGTTCATCCGCAACCGGCGCGTCGCCAGCAGGTAAGTCAACACGCCCAGAATCACGTTGGCAGCCGAGGCGCCGACGGCTCCGATAATAATCCCCTTTTTTCCGCCGATTCTGTCCACCAGCGGGCCGTTGACCAGGAAGGAGCAGCCATAGACCAGCGCCCCCACGCCGAAAATAATGCCGATGTCGGCATTGGACATGAGGGGGCCGAGGGCGTTTTGGGCCACGTTCAAGTTGTAGCGGGCCATGTACATGAAGGCGTAAGTCATGCCCAGGGGAAACCAGTTGACGAAGCGGCGCACGAGGAACCGGCGGCTGTGCGCCAGCGGATTATTGGCGAAGTAGATGGCGATGATCGTGGCTAGACAGGTGAGAACGATGCAGGCGCCCATAATGCGTGGGCCAAGCTTATTTGCGGGCCGGGCCGTGTCAAGCCGCATCGGCCAGCCCAGGTCTTGCCTGACGAATGCACAGTGAAACGAGGACCGCGTAAAATGGGAGGGTCAAAAACCGTGCCAATATGGAAATGATCAACGCCCAGTGTTTGGTGACCGGGTTGGCATGAACAGACTCCTCGTTGCAGTGCAATATCGCAAAATCGCTCATTTCTGAGAAAACTTTCTCACCACGAAGGGCGCGAAGAACACGAAGTTTTGAATAGGCCCATCCGGATGGTTTTTCTTCGTGCTCTTCGGCTCTTCGTGGTGAAAATTGGGTTGCGGCTGCCGCGCTGGGTCTTCGCGCCTTTGCGTTGAAATCTTCCTTCCTTATTCAGCGGATACGGTTTAGGCGCTTTGGCGGCCGCGCCGGGCCCCATGAAAATGCTTTGCATTTTTGGGCACGGTCGCCTTCGCGAAAAGCTTTGCTTGAGCGGCAGGACGAAGGACAGTAAAGTGTGCTTCTGAAATACGCCGAGCGAATCACGTTTGACCCGGAACAATGTGGCGGACGGCCCTGCATTCGCCACTACCGCATCCGGGTGAAGGATGTGCTGGACATGCTGGCGGCGGGCGTGCCGGAGTCTGAAATCCTGAAGGATTATGACTTCCTGCAACCCGAGGACATTCGCGCCTGTCTGGAATTTGCCGCCGAACAGGTCAATTATCCCGTGTTGGTGAGCGCCTGATGCGTTACCGGATCGAAATCAGCAGGAAGGCACGGGAGCAGTTGCGGGCATTGCCCAAGGAACAGCGGCGCAACATCGGTTGGCGGATGGAGGAAATGCGCGAGGACTTGCAAGGTGATGTTCTTAAGCTCCAAGCCAAGGGCAATTTTTTCCGGCTCCGCGTTGGAAATTTTAGGGTGCTGTTCTTGCTGGCAGGGGACGCGATCAAAGTGTATGCTGTTAAAGACAGGAAAGAAGCTTATGAATGAGGCCGCCGTGTTGCAAAAAGTCGAGGCACTGACCAAGACTGTGGAACGTTTGCAGGAACGCGTCGAAGAGTTGGAGGACTTGCGGGACCTCCAAGCTGCCATCGCCGAAAACGGCAACGAGCCGCTCATCCCCTGGGAACAGGCCAAGGCAGAGTTGGACTTGGATTGATATTCTTGGCGCGCCCGCTTGGGATGCCTGGCAATGTACGGCGAAGAAGCAAACGTTTGGGTATAACGCTACCCCGCCCCTCTTGCCCCCGATAAAAAGATCACGATTACGAGCAGGATTAAGATCACGGGCCAAAAAACCGCTACCCCAAACAGTGGAATACACCCGCGCCCCACCAGGCTCGGCGCTTGACGCCGGCGTCGGGGTTGGGCATAAGATATTGCTTGAGGTCGAAACCGTGAAGACCCTGATTGTCCCGCTCTGCGTTTGGCTGGTGGCCGGCCTTTTCTGCGCCCAGGCCGGCGCCGCCGTGGTCCCGGCCCGGAGCTTTTCGGGGCAATTCGTGGCGCGGGAATTACAGGCGCAGACCCCCGCCGCCGCCGCGCCCCAAGGCATTCGCGCGCCCATCGCCGGCGGCTGGGCCTTTTTGCTGGTGCCCAAGCCCCTGTCGTCCGGCACGAACGGGGCGGAAATCACCCTCGAACCAGCCGTGCTGGTCGTGTCCTGCGAGCGCCTCAAGGCATTATTCTTGTCTGAACTGGGGTTGAGCGGCCAGTGGCAGGGCAGGGTCGATCTGATCATCAATCCGGCCATGGCGGAAGAGAAAGGGCCGCTGCTGGCGGCGGTGCATGATCGGAGCGGATGGAATTATGAACTGGACCTGCCCAAGAAACTCCGCGCGGAAATCCTGGAACAGGCCTTGATCCACACTCTGCTTCTGGAAGTGGTCAACCGTCACGCCGGCAACCGGTCGGCCGAGATTCCGGCGTGGCTGGTCGATGGCCTGAGCGCCCACTTGCAGGCTTACAACCTGCCCACCTTCCTGCTTCAGCCGGGCGTGCAGATGGCCGCCAACAATGTCAGACTGGAAGGCTCGGACTTGGTGCGCGACCAACTGCGCCTCCATGCCCCGTTGTCCTTCCAGCAACTGAGCTGGCCCAAGGCGGACGACACGACCGGAGACGGCCTCAAATTATACCGCGCCTGCGCCCAATTGTTTCTGGAAGGATTGCTGCAATTTCCCGATGGCAAAGACTGCCTCCGGCGGATGTTGGAGCTGCTGCCCGAACATTTCAACTGGCAGACATCTTTTCTCCTCGCCTTCCACCCGCATTTCGACCAGTTGCTGGATGTCGAAAAATGGTGGGGCCTGACCGCCGTCGGTTTCTCCAAAACAGATCCGGCCCAGCCTTGGGACGCCGCGCAATCATGGAACAAACTCCAGGCCGCCCTGGATGTGCCGGTGGCCGTGCATTTTGACGCCGGACGGATGCCCGTCGAGGCCCGGCTCACCTTGCAGGAAGTCATCGCGCAATGGCCGGCCCGCGATGCCACCCCGGCTTTGCAGCGGGCCATGGCCGACCTCCAATTGCTGCAAGCGAAGGCCAGCCCGGATTTCCGCCTGTTGGCGGCCCTTTATCTGAAAACCTTGCAGGATTACCTCAATCAGAGCCAGATGGCGCCGCGCCCGTTGGGCAAACATCCGCCCCCGGCACTCCACCCGCTGCAAGTCAATACGATCCGCCAACTGGAGCAATTGGATCAGCAGCGCGCCGCCCTGCGACGGCAGGCCTTGCCCCAAGCTTCACAGTTGAGCGCCGCGCAAAATCCCGCGCCTCCACCGGCTGCTGGCCATTGACCCATAAAGCATCCGGCGCCCTTGCGCCCGGATGCCGGCGGGTCTCGCCGCCCTATTGCTGGGCAGGCGGCGGCGGAACCGGGGTGGGAGACGGCATCGGAACAGGCGGCGGGGACTGTTGCGGCGGCGGGGCGGGCATCTGCGGCCGCTGCATCATGGGCTGTTGCGGACCGGCGGACTTCATGACCGCCTGCAACTCCACGAGCGCCGTGTCGCACGCGGTTATGGCCGACTCCCGATGTCCTTCGAAGTCATTGGTGGAACGCTGCAACTCAGCTTTCGCCCGCTGCAAATCAAAGACCGCGCGTTGACACATCATAAGCGGGGCCTGCCCCCGGAATCTTGGGGGCGGAACGCCAGGCCCGCCGGGGAATTGCGCGGGAGCGGGCGCCATGCCGGGCGGCGCGGGATTCGCGGGCGGCGCGGGATTTGCCGGAGCCGCGGGCGGCGCGGTATCGGTTTGCGCGCGCAAATTGTTCCACGAAAGGGCCAGCGCACCCGCGCAAGCCAGGCCGGCGAGAATTGTCATTTTTCTTTTCATATTACTCGTTCACTTTATCAGGCAGGCCCCAGACTAATGGCGCCAAAGGAAATCGTAAAGTCCGAAATCTTTTTGGACGCCGCATTGACAATAGGATGGCCCAAACCGGGATGCGCCCTACGCGAAGGCTTCCAGCAGGACGCTCTGAAAAATGCCGCTGGTTTCCATGGCGGTGAACGCGGCGGGTTTTTCACGGGCCAACTCGGGGAGGCGCGCGTAGTCCAGTTCGGGGCAGCCCAGTTGCACCCAACTGCCCACCCGGATGTCGTTCAAAACTTGCAGCAGCCATTCCAATTGGGCGGCCGTCAGCGTCAGGTGCAGTTCGT
The DNA here is from genome assembly GCA_049510745.1 of Verrucomicrobiota bacterium. Taxonomy (GTDB): domain Bacteria; phylum Verrucomicrobiota; class Verrucomicrobiia; order Limisphaerales; family Palsa-1400; genus PLGF01. The sequence continues at coordinate 7,019 of JBEKYR010000040.1, forward strand.
CGCGGTCGTTCCTGAAGAACTGCTCTGGCGCGCGGAAAAACTCGTCCAGTTTTCGTTTGTGTTCGAACTGTCGTTGGGCCATGGCCTCTTCCAGCAGGCGCTGCTCGGCGGCGCCGGCGGCAGTGCCGGTTTTGGTCAGTCGATGATGGGCGGCTTCCAGCACGGGAAAATGTTGCAGGGTCGCCAGCAGCGCCGCCTTCTCGTGCCGGGTGATTTGAAAGACCAGGAGCGGCGCCGCGCTCTTTTCCGTTCGTGGCCGCAGAAATCTCATTCTTCCCGCTCCAGGGTCGCGTGCAGGCCGTAGCCGTGCAGTTGATGCACGTAATGCTCCGCTTTTTCAAAGGTTTCCCGCGTCAGCAGGCTCTTGCCCGCGTTATGCACTTGCAGCATGTGTTTTTCCGCCCGGGCCTTGGGCCAGCCAAAAACAACCTGAAAAACGTGGGTGACGTAATCCATCAAATTCACCGGATCATTCCAGCAGATCACCAGGTAGCCGCGGTCCAGCGATTCTCTGGAACGCGTCTTCTCTTCCTCGCCGATGTCCGGCCTCGTCATTGGTGCGGCTCTTTGCGCCATGCCGGCATCGTAGCGGTTGCGGGCCGGCAACGCCAGCGCCGATTCTTCATTTGCCAATTCTCGATGCGCAAGATCGTTCACCGCCGCGCGCCCAGCGCGGCGAGCAGTTTTTCGTGGATGCCGCCGAACCCGCCGTTGCTGAAAACGCAGATCACATCCCCGCCGGCCGCCTGGTTTTTCAAATGGCCGACAATCGCGTCGGCGTCCGGCAAGTAGGCGGCGGTCTTGCCGCCGGCGCGGATCGCCTCCAGCAGCTTCTGCGGGTCCAGCCGCTCCTCCGGTTTGAGCAGTTCCAGCCGCGCAATTTGCGCCACGATCACCGCGTCCGCGTCGCGGAACGAGTCGGCCAGCTCGTTTTGGAAGACGTTGCGGCGCGTGGTGTTGGTGCGCGGCTCGAACACGGCCCAAATCCGCTGGTGCGCGTAACGCAGGCGCAAGGCGCGCAAGGTCTCGCGGATGGCGGTGGGATGGTGCCCGAAATCGTCCACCACCGTCACGCCCCCGGCGATGCCGCGCACTTCCATGCGGCGCTTGACGCCCTTGAAGGTGTCGAAGGCGGATTGGATATGCTTGTTGGACAAACCGCAGTGCTTGGCGCAGGCGATCACGGCCAGGGCGTTGCGCACGTTCAATTCCCCCACCAGGTTGAGATGAAACTTGAAGCTGGGAATCTCGAATTCGCTCGCCGTCGGGCCGCAGCGCAAATTGAAGCCGTGGATGCTGTTGTCCGCGCCCAGGCCGAAGCGCTTGACCGGGCAATGCGTCACGTTGAGCAGCGGCGCCAGGTTCGGGTCGTCCCCGTTGGCCAGGAGCTGGCCGTTGCGGGGGATGAGATGGATCAGGCGCTTGAAGGCGGTTTGCACCGCGCCCAGGTTCTCGAAAATGTCCGCGTGATCGAATTCCAGATTGTTGACAATCACCACCTCGGGCAGGTAATGGACGAACTTGCTCCGCTTGTCAAAAAAAGCCGTGTCGTATTCGTCCCCCTCGATGATGAACCACGGGCCGTCCGTGAAGCGGGCGCCCTCCCCGAAATTATTCGGCACGCCGCCGATGAGAAAGCCGGGGTTCAACCCGTTGTGCTCGAAGACCCAGGCCAAAAGCGAGGTGGTGGTGGTCTTGCCGTGCGTGCCGCTGACCACCAGCGACCGTTTGCCGCGGATGAAATACTCCTTCAGCAATTCGGGCAGCGAACAATAGCGCAGCTTGTGTTCCAGGACCGATTCCGCCTCCGCGTTCCCGCGCGATATGGCGTTGCCGATCACCACCAGGTCCGGCTTGCCCGCCAGATTGGATTCCGCGTAAGCCGGCATCACCTCGATTTTTTTGGACGCCAGAAAAGTGGACATGGGCGGATACAAACTCTGGTCCGAGCCGGTCACGGCCAGGCCCCGGTCGCGCAGCGCCGCCGCCACCGCCGCCATGGCCGTGCCCCCGATGCCGACGAAGTGAATGGATTTAATTTCCGCAAACATCGCCTCCCATCATGGCGCAATCCCGCCGCCAGAAAAGCAGGAAATGGCGCGGCTGGAAATCCGGCTTGGCGGACGAACCCCGCGCCGGGCGAAAGTTTCGAAAGAGGGTCAAACCATCAGTTCAGTTGTCCTTCTTCCGGGTGCAGGCGCCCAGGCGCTTGAGTTGGTCGCAACTGCCGGTGATCTGCAGCCGGTGCGCCTTGACCGAAAAGCCCAGCTTGTGGCACATCTCGCCTTCCAACTTCTTGAGCTGTGCGCTGTCGAATTCCACAATCATGTTGCACTCCTGGCAGATGATGTGGCTGTGGTTGGGATGGTCGGCGTAGTTGGGGTCGTAAAATTTGTGGTCCCGCCCGAAATCCATCTCCCGCACCAAGCCGCTGGCGGTCAGCAGGGGCAGCGTCCGGTACACGGTCGCCCGCGAGACCGATCTGTCCCGCTGCCGCGCCCAGCGCAGCAATTGCTCGGCGGAAAAGTGTTCCTCGGTGCCAAAGACCGCGTCCATAATCGCCCGCCGCTGCGCCGTCACGCGCAATCTCCGGCGCTGAAGAAAACCGGCGAATTTCTTCTTGGCAGCGGATCGGTCCAGGGACATGGACGCAGTTTAAGGTTTGAGGATTGAGGTTTAAAGCGGGAAATTCATTCCCACTCGATGGTCGCGGGCGGTTTGCTGGAGATGTCGAAGCAGACGCGGTTGACGCCTTTGACTTCGTTGATGATGCGGTTGGAGAGTTTCTCCAGCAGTTCATAGGGGAGCTTGACCCAGTCGGCCGTCATCCCGTCCTGCGATTCGACGGCGCGGATGGCGATGGTGAAATCGTAAGTGCGCTCGTCCCCCATCACGCCGACGCTGCGGACGGGAAGCAAGACGGCGAAGCTTTGCCAGATGCGGTAATACCAGCCGCTGGCTTTCATTTCATCGACGACGATGGTGTCGGCGGCGCGCAGCATCTGGCAGCGTTTGGGGGTGACTTCGCCCAGGATGCGCACGGCCAGACCGGGGCCGGGGAAGGGCTGGCGCATGACAATTTCATGGGGCAGGCCCAATTCCAGTCCCAACTGCCGCACTTCGTCTTTGAAGAGGCACTTCAACGGCTCGATCAATTTGAATTTCATCCTCCGGGGCAGCCCGCCGACGTTGTGATGGCTCTTGATCAAGGCGGCGGGGTTGCCGCCGATGGGCACCGACTCGATCACGTCGGGATAGAGCGTGCCCTGCGCCAGGAAGCGGGCCGCGCCGGCGCGCTTGGTCGCGGCCTCAAAGACTTCGATGAAGGTCTTGCCGATGATTTTCCGTTTGCGTTCGGGGTCGGTCACGCCCTTGAGGCGCCGCAGGAAAAGTTGCGAGGCGTCCTCGTACTGGAGTTTGAGTTTGAAGTGGCGCCCGAAGACCTCCCGCACGACTTGCGGCTCGCCGCCCCGCAGCAAACCATTGTTGACAAAGATGCAGGTCAACCGGTCGCCAATGGCTTTGTGGAGCAGCGCCGCCGCCACGCTCGAATCCACCCCGCCGCTCAACCCCAGCAGCACCCGTTCCCGGCCGACTTCCCGGCGGATTCCCTCGACGGCTTGGTCGATGTAATGGCGCATGGTCCAGTCCTTGCCGCAGGCGCAGACGCCATGCACGAAATTGGAAATGATTTCCCGTCCCTTCGGGGTGTGGGCGACCTCCGGATGGAACTGCAATCCGAAAAACTTCCGCTCCCGGTCCTCGATGGTGGCGAACTCGGTATTGTCGGAGGTGGCGACGGCCTTGAAGCCCCTCGGCGGCGCGGTCAGCTTGTCGCCGTGCGAATTCCAGACCTGCAACGAGTCCGGCAGGTTGGCGAACAGGGCGGAAAACGGGTCGGTGACCAGCAGCGTGCCCTTGCCGTACTCCCGTTTTTGTCCCCGCCCCACTTTGCCGCCGAGGAGATGGGCCATGAGCTGGGCGCCGTAACAGATGCCCAGGATGGGGATGCCCAAGTCAAAAATGGCGCGGTCGGGAATCGGCGCCTTGGGGGCATAGACGCTGGCGGGGCCGCCGGAAAGGATGAGGCCCCTGGGTTTGGCGGCCGCGATTTCCGCCGCCGGCAGATCAAAGCGCACAATGGTGGAATAGACCCGGCATTCCCGCACCCGCCGGGCGATGACCTGGGTGTATTGCGCTCCAAAATCCAGTATGAGAATTTGCTCCGTCATTGACACAATTGGTCATTCTTTTCGGGCGGAGGCAAGTCCAAAGTGAATCCCGAGTCCGAATGGGTGCAGTCCGCGCGCCAGCGCGATCCGTCATCGGCTCTAAGGCCACCACCCGCCGTCAACGGTCCCAGAAGCGTGACACATCACCCAAACATATCCGACAACGGCGGCGACGATGCTCGCGTCCCCCGTCACCGCCAGCGGCGTCAACGCCACCTGTGTGGCCGTTTCCCGCTGATCCTTAAAAACTGGCAGATCGCACGGCCCCAGGACCTCTCCCCGGCGATAAATCGTAAACGCGCAGAAATTGGGCGGGCAGACGGCGTACAATTCAGGCGGCGGCTCATCGGCCGCGGGACGCGGGTAAATCGGGATGACGGTTTGCGGCCCGGCCATGGCCGGATCGGCGAAGATCGGTTTTTGTCCTCTCGCCACTCGCTCAAGGTTAGGCTCCAGATAATAAGCGCGCCGATGGACGTCCCCGTTGCGTTCATTCGACGCATCATATTGCACCAGGATGCCCTGCCGCGTTTGGGAAAGGGCGAGTTTCGGGTCCGGCGACGGCACGACATAGTCCCGTTCACGCCAGAGCCGTCCGGTCAGGCTGGCATCGCGGACCGATTCGCATCCGCAGCAGCAGAAGCAACAGACTGCCGCCAACAGTTTCACCACTCGCGTTTTCACGAAAAGCCGCAGGTTCGCAAGGCGGATGGCAGCTTCCCCCTTCTCCGCTGCGGCGTCAATCAAAAAAGTGGCGTCCGCCTGAAACCCCTTAAAACGGCATCTGTTACGGAGTGGTTGCGCGGTAGAAGCGGTGCGGGTAGGAGCCGGCGTTGGAGTCGATGTAGAGTAGGTTGCCGAAAGCGGAGGGGTTGGTGAAGATGGGAGTCCATTGCCTGAGATTGGTCGAGGCATCGATCACGACCGGGCCTTGGCCGACCAGGTTTGTCAAGGACAGGTACATCTGGCCGTTGCTGTAAAGGAGGCCGTGGGCATTGAAGGAAACAGGCGCGTCCACGATGCTCAAGGTGGCGACCAGACTGGTGGCCGAGCCGAAGGAATTGGAGGCGATGAGTTGGTATCCGCCCGCGCTCAAGGTCTGCGCGTTCAACAGCGTCAGCAGGTTGCTCTGTGAACCGATGATGGAGGACGTGTCGCTGAGAGGCTGTCCATTGAGGAACCACTGGTAGGCCGAAGCGTTCTCAACCGTTGCCGCGAAGACGCCCGTTTGCCCCGCCGCCACCGTCTGGCCTTGCGGCTCGCTCAAGACCGTGGGAATGTTCTGGGGCAGATAATAGACCGTCTGGCCGCTGGCGATCATCTGTTGGGCCGCGTTATAGTCGGTCGAATTGGTGTCGAAATTGTAATCATTATATGTGACATCCAGGTAGCCGGCCGAAAGGACCGGCAGGCGACCGGTAAGTTGGTTGCCATAGAGGATGACGGTCTGGAGGTTGGTCAGGCCGTCGAAAACGGTGTAGATGGCGCCGGTCAAATTATCGTTGTCAAGGTCGAGCCAGTTGAGTTGGTGGAGATTGGAAAAGGTTGACGGAACGCCCCCGGAAAAGCTGTTGTTGGCGAGCGAGAGATTCTGCAAATGGGACAGGCTGCCCAGATTGGCGGGGATGCTCCCGCCCAGCGAGTTGTTGTTAAGATAGAGAGAACTCACGACCGGCAGCGCGCCCAGGCTGGCAGGAATCGAGCCGCTCAGGCTGTTGTGTTCGAGGTCCGCCCAACCCAGTTGGACCAGATTGGAAAGGGCGTCAGGAATGGCGTCGCTCAAGGTGTTGTAAGCCAGGTTCAGGCTTTGGAGGTTCGTCAAGTTTCCCAAACTGGACGGAATGGCCCCGCTGAGGGCGTTCCCGTTCAGATAGAAAGCTTGCAGGCCCGTCATATTTCCGACGCCGGCGGGGATGAGACCGGTAAGCTGGTTATGGCTGAAATCCAGATACTGGAGTCGGGTCGCGTTGGTCAAGTTATCGGGGATTGGACCGGTGAGATCGTTCTGATCCAGTGTAATGGTCTCCAGGTTCGCCATATTCCCGACGGCTGCCGGAATGGTTCCGGAAATCAAGTTCACATCCAATTCCAGGCCCTGCAGGTTGGTCAGTTCACCCAGGGTGCTCGGAAGATTTCCAGTGAGGCCGTCCCCGGTCAAAAAAATGTTCTGCAATTTGGCCAGGTTGCCCAGTCCGTCCGGGATGCTCCCGCCCAGATTGGGGTTTTGCTGCAAGTAAATATCCTGCAAGAAAGTGAGGTTGGTCAACGCATCCGGGACTCCACCTGTCAGTTGGTTCCAACTGAGATCCAGGTAGTCCAGGTTCGTGCAGTTTTGCAGGCTGGGCGGGATCGGTCCGCTCAGTGCATTGACGTAAAGTAAAAGACTTTGCAGGTTTGTCATCCCGTCGAACGCGTCCGGGATGCTGTTGCTAAGGCCATCGTTGTCAAAGTCCAGGGACTGTAACTGGGTGAGGTTGCTGATCCCGGCGGGAATGGTTCCGCCCAGGGTGTTTCCGGCCAAACTGAGAGTCAAGAGACTGGTCAGGTTGCCGATGCCGGCGGGCATCGGGCCGGTTAATTGATTTTGACTCAAGTAGAGGGTTTGCAACAGGGTCAGATTGGTCAGGCTGTCCGGGATGCCGCCGCCAATGCTGTTCCAACTCAGGTCCAAGTACTGTAGTTGCGCGCAGTTGCCGAGGCTGTCGGGAATCGTGCCGCTGATGTTCGTGTTCACTTCCGCGTAAAGATTCTGGAGGCTGGCCAGGTTGCCGATCCCTTGCGGCAGGCCGCCGCTGAATCCGTTCCAACTCAGGTCCAATGTTTGCAGTGGCACGCAGTTCGTGATGCTGTCAGGTATCCCGCCCGTCAGCATGTTGACGGTGCAGGCGAAATACTGGAGTTGCGCCAGGTTGCCCAATCCGGCCGGCAGGCTGCCGGTGAGGGCGTTCTGACTGAGATTGAGGTTCAGCAACGCGGTCAAGTTGGTCAAACTATCCGGGATGCCGCCACTCAACAGATTGTTGTTCAGATACAAAGACTGAACCAAGGCAAGGTTTCCGAGGTTGTCGGGGATGCCATTGCTCAAGAAGTTGTAGGATAGGTCCAGGTATGACAACTGGTCGAGGGCGCCCAATCCATCGGGAATGGCGCCGGTGAGGGAGTTGGCGTTCAGGGCCAGGTTTTGCAGCCCGGCCAGGTTTGACAAGCTGGCGGGAATGACGCCTGTCAACTGGTCGGCGCTGAGGTAAAGGACTTGCAGCCGGGGCAAATTGCCCAGGCTGGCGGGAATGGTTCCCCCCAGCGGATTAGCCGACAGGTTCAACTGCTGCAATGACGCCAGGCCGCCCAAAACAGACGGGATGCCGTCGCTCAGGTTGTTGTTGTTCAAGTAGAGGGTCTGCAAACCAGCGAGGTTGCCGAGGCTGGCGGGAATGGTGCCGTTGAGGTTGTTAAAGGAGAGGCTGAGAACGAGGACGGGAGCGGTGCCCAGCAGATTCCAGTTGGCGTCATAATTCAACAACCCCACCGTCACCCCGTACCAATAGTCGTCCAGCGAATTCGTCCAGCCAGAGCGCAGGTTCCAGCTTCCGCCGGCGGTCGCGCTGTACAAATCCGTCAAGGCGCCATAATCAGCCGCGGGAATTTGCGCCGCCAGGCCGGGCTGGTGAACGGAGGAAGAGAACTTGACGATCGTTCCCGTGTTGCTGGTCCCGCCAGACACGGCCACTCCATAGAAATTGAGGTCCGTGCCTTCGACCAGCGCGCCGGGGTTGGCTCCGCTGCTGGCGGAATTGAACCGGAGCACAGTCGTCACCGCGCCCGCGGGAGTCAACTGGAAGGCCGTGCCGCTAAAGAATTCTCCAGAGAACAAAGTGGTTCCGTAATAATTCCCATCGCTTCCCCTGGCCAGGGGCGCGCCCGGGCTCGAGCCATCAAGGCCGCCGGTAAAGGAGTACAAATTCGTCAGCACGCCCGCCGGCGTCACGGCAAACGCCGTCCCATTCTGCGCTGCGCCGCCTTGCCCGGTCGTGCCGTAAAAACTCCCGTTGGCGTCCCGCACCAGGCCTCCGTTCGGAAACGCGCCATCGACGCCGTTGGTAAACGTGTACAACAACGTGAAGCTCCCGCCGGGGGTGATTTTGAAAATCGTTCCGCTGCCATTGGCGCCGCCGTATTGGCTGGTCCCGTACAAACTCCCGTCGCTGCCTTCCTCCAGGACCGTTGAGACATTCACGCCATCCGCGCCGTTGGTAAAAGAGTAAAGTTCGGTCCACGTTCCCGATGGGGTGACGCTGAAAATGCCGCCAACACCGTTGCTCCCGCCGTAATAGGTGGTGCCATAAAAATTGCCGCCGGACGCCAGGATGAGGCCGGCGTTTGCCACGCTGCCATCAGGGTTGCCGTTGAGCGCGTGAAGAACCGTCAGCGTCCCGCCCGGCGTGATGCTGAAGAAAGTGCCGCCTCCGTTGGCGCCGCCGAACTGGGTCAGGCCGTAGAAATTTCCATCCGCGCCTCGCGCCAGGCTGCCGAGCGGGATTTCTCCATCGGCCCCGTTGGTAAAGGCGTAAATTTCCGTCCAGTTACCCGCCGGCGTGATTCGATAGACGTCACCGCGGCCGCTGGCGCCGCCGTTGCGGGTGGTGCCGTAAAAATTGCCGTCTCTCCCTTCCGCCAGACCGCTGGCGCCGCTGGGATTGGCGCCGGGCGGGAAATTGGCAAGCACCTCCCAGGCCAGGTCGTTGGCGCGGGCCTGCAAGCCGGCGGCGAGAAAAAACGCGGCGGCGCAGGCGGCTTTAATCCACCGGGCGCGGATCGGATTCGTCGGACATTGCATATCGGGCCACTTTCACTTTATTCAACGCGGCAAGGTTTGGGGCTGGCCGCTGGGTTGAGAGACGGTTCTTTGTTTTTGGCTGAGAATCCAACTAATTCTCAGGTTTAACGATTCTTCCTTCCCCTTTATTTGTCAAGCCCATGCCCAAAATAAAGTGCTTAAGTAAAACATTGCGGTGGCCCGAGCCTTGGCGATAATGGAACCCGGCTCATGAATGAGTGGAACATCCAGTCGCGCGCCCGCGCCTGCCAGGCTTGCGCCAAACCGTTTGCCGACAAGCAGCCCTTTCACACCCTGCTCTTCGAGGAGAAGCAGCAGTACCACCGCCTGGATATTTGCCCCGCCTGCTGGCAATCCCAGTACCGCGAAGGCGCCAGCGACCGCAAGGGCTTTGTCTCCCAATGGCAGGGCCTGTTCCAGGCCCCGCCCGCCGCGCCGGAGGACCCCATTCAAAAGGAATCCGCCGAATCGCTCCTGCGCAAGTTGATCGAGGCCAATGACCCCAAACACGGCCCCGTCTGCTACATCCTGGCCGTCATGCTCGAACGCAAACGGGTCTTGAAAGTGAAGGAGCAAATCCACCGCGACAACGGCCGCATCTTTATTTACGAACACCCCGGGACCGGCGACCTTTTCACCATCGCCGATCCCAATTTACAGCTCAATCAACTGGACGAAGTGCAGCGGGACACCGCCAACCTTTTGGCGCACGGATTGACCCCCCCGCCCGCCGTCCCAGCCGTCCCGGCCGAACCCGGCGCCGCGCCCGTGCCCGCGTCCGCCGCGCCGCCGCCGCCCGAGGAAAGTTTGAGCGCCCATCCGTAACGTGATTCCTGTGTCGGACCTCAACGCACTCCAGACGGAAATTCAATACCGGTTTCGCGACGAGAGCCTCTTGCGCCTGGCCTTGACGCATCCGTCTGTCGCCCACGAGCAAGGGCGGCCGGTGCAGCACAACCAGCGCCTGGAATTCCTGGGCGACGCCGTGCTCGGCCTGGCGTTGACCCGCGAGCTTTACGAAAAATTCCCCAACGTCAGCGAAGGCCCCCTGACCAAGGCCCGCGCCCAAATGATCAACCGCCGCACCCTGGCCGAGCAGGCCCGCCAAATCCGCTTGCAGGACCATTTGATTTTGAGCCGGGGCGAGGAAGCCAACCTCGGCCGCAGCCGCGCTTCCGCCCTGGCCGACGGCTTCGAGGCGCTGATCGGCGCGGTTTTTCTCGACGGCGGTTTTGACGAGGCGCGCGCTTTTGTGCTGCGCTCCTTCCGGCGCGCCTTCGGGGAACTGACCTCCATTCCGACGCTGGAAAACCCGAAGGGCGAATTGCAGGAGATTCTTCAAATCCATTCGCCCGGCGCCCCGAAGTATCAACTGGTCAGCGTCAGCGGTCCCGACCACGACCGCGATTTCGAATGCGTCGTCACCCACGACGGCGTCGAATTGGGCCGCGGCAAAGGCAAGAGCAAAAAGGCCGCCGAAAGCGAAGCCGCCATCGCCGCCTTGAAGAAACTGCGCGGCTAAACCTGGAATTAGTTCAATTCAAGTGATATGCTTAACATCATATTTGATGTTGCGCATTTATGGAATTCACCGTAGAGTTCTACGAGACCGCGAACGGGCGTTCGCCGGTGCGGGAGTTTCTGTTGGAACTGAAGGCCAGTGATTCCAACGACTTCGCAGCGGTGGCGTCCGGGTTGGAGAAACTGCGCCATCGCCAGTGTCACCGCGAGCCGCTGACCAAGGCGCTCAACGACGGCCTCTTTGAGTTGCGCCATGTCGGCAAGTTGAATACCCGGGTGCTGTGGTTCTTTATGAAAGGCCGGCGCATTATCGCCGTCCACGGCATCCGCAACAAAGGCCAGGCCATCCCGCCTGGCGACCTGGACACCGCGCGTGAGCGAATGCGCGACTGGAAGGAAAGAAATGAGCTATGAGCAAGACGAACTTTGACCTTTTCCTGGAAGATCAACTTCGCGACCCCGATTTTGCGGAGCGCTTCAAACGCGCGGGTGATGCCTGGGATGTAGCGTTGCAGATTGCGGCGGCTCGTGAAAAGGCCGGCCTTTCGCAAAAGGACCTCGCGCGCAAGCTCCACACCTCCCAGCAGAACATCAGCCGCCTCGAATCCCCGTCCTACGAGGGCCATTCCTTGAGCATGTTGCGCCGCGTCGCTCAAGTCCTCGGCGTGACGGTTCGGGTCACCCTCGCGCCCAAGGGCCAATCCGATCCCATGATCCTGTCGGAGGCCAAAGTCGCCTACAAAACCCGCCGCAAATCATGAACTCTGCCCGCAAATTCCAGAAGGACGCAGCGCGGAAGCCGCAACCCAACAAAAGACGTGGAAGACCTATAAGGACTTGGCAGTCTCGTGTTTCTGACGGTGTGGATTGATGCTGTTGGCCGAGATTCTGCAGAGGAGGTTATTCAGTTCCTGAATCCGAGGCGGTTTGCTGAGCACGACATCCACTTCGGGGGCGGTTTCCCCAGCCGCCTTCATCATCGTACCCCAGCCTGTCAGCATGATGACAGGTGTGTGCGGCGATTCCGCTTTGATGGCGCGGGCCACATCGTGCCCGTCCATGTCGGGCATTCCCAAATCAGTGATGACGATCTCGTAAGGCTCGCGCCCCTGGCGATGGGATCGGAACATCTCAAGTCCTTCCCTCCCACTTGGGGCGACAGTCACCTTGTGGTGGTTGACCTCAAGGACATCGTGCATGAGTTGCCTCAACTCCGGTTCGTCGTCGATGAAGAGGATGCGCAGGGAAGGGCAGGTCTCCGGGTGCGCGGCCTGGGGCCGGGCGGGTGGAGTTGCCCGCTCCCGAATGGGGAAAATAAGACGCACACTGGTGCCTCGATTCGGCGTGCTCTTGATCTCGATGGCGCCATCGTGCCGCTTTACCATTCCATAAACCATCGCCAGTCCCAAGCCGGTGCCGCCACTGAGGTGCTTTGTGGTGAAAAACGGCTCCAAACAGTGTTGACGGACCTTTTCATTCATGCCGACGCCGTTGTCCCGCACCTCAATCTGAAGCTCCTGCTCCACGCCCCCGTCCACCTGTAAACCCTGCCTGCTGACCGAGCGGCTGGTCACGAGGGTGATGACGCCCCCTTGCGGAAGGGCGTCCACGGCATTGAAGACCACGTTGGTCAGCGCCTCACGCAGTTCACCGGCATTGCACACCAGCACAGGCGGATTCGGCTCCAGTTCCGGTTTGATTTGAATGGAGATGCCCTGGCGTTGCGCCAGATCACGCCAGCGCGGGCGGGTAAGTTCAATCACCTCTTTGATGGCCTTGTTGACGTCCACCTTCCCCAATTGATTGGGGTCCAGGTCAGGACGGTAGAATTCCCGCATGCGCGCGACGATCTGAGCCACATCCCCGGCGGCCTGATTGATCCTCTGCAGGCGCTGCCGTGGGACCTCCGCCAAATCCGGCAGCGTGTCGAGCAACAGCTCCGAGTACGCCGTGATCGGGGAGAGCGCATTATTGATGTCGTGGGCCACGCCGCTGGCCATCTGACCCAGGGCACGGAGACGCTCCTGCTGGACCACGGCCTGCTGGGTCTGGCGCAGTTCATCGTAGGCCTTTTGAGTCCCCTCAGTCAGGCGCACGCGATCATAGAGGCTCTGGCATTCCTCTTCGGCGGTGATGACTTTGGCCTGCAAAGCCTCTTTCTCCAGCCGGATGCATTCGATTTCCGCCCGCACCTGTTCCGCGTTGTAACGAACCTCTTCCAAAACCAGCACGATCATGCTGACGGCGATGAAGAGCTGCAGCACCGCCGCAACAAAAAAACCGGCGCTGTAGAGGTCGCCGTATTGTTGGGAGAACGGGTAGCTGCCCAGGTAAATACCCCACAGCAAAAACCCCAGGGACAACATGCCCGCGCCGACGAACGCCTTCTGCTTCCGCAACCGGAAAAAACAGACTCCGGCAAACAGGCTGCTCAAGCCAAGCAAAATGAACACGGGCAATTCGACTTGCAGCACACCGGTTGTCGCCTGCGGACTGACGAAGGTCCAGACCACCAGGAACAACATGAACGCGCCCAGAAGCTGCTGCCGGACTGGAAGACCCAGAAATCGAAGGCTGCCCCACAAGAGAAAGACCGCCGAAATGGACACGCAACATTGCTTGATTGCGAAGAGGATGCTGCCCGTGGCCGGGTTTCCCAGGCGCAAGCTCAGCGTCAGCCACAGGGCATAAAACAACCAGGCCGCTGTCCAGATGGTGAAATACTCCCTGCGAGTGTAGCGGTTGAGGTAGAAGAACAGTCCCACCAAAACCCACACGCTCAGCAAGGATACCATCAAAGCCGCCCGCAGGTATTCTTGGGGGAATACCAACCCCATGTCTTCAAGGTTCATCGCTTCTGCTCTTACATCGGCTGAAATCAGCGGAAGTTAAGCAAAAAACATCTCTGATCCGCTTCTCCTTTAGAACTCGCGCGGGGGGGGGATGGCCTAATTCAGCAGCGCGCGGCAGGCGGCGCGCAACGGTTCGAGGTTCTTTTTCGTCCGCGTTTCAATGTAGCAGCGGAACACCGGCTCGGTCCCGCTGGCGCGGAAGGCCACCCAGGCGCCGCCCGGCAGCAGGAATTTGTAACCATCGGTCGTGATCTGCTTTTCCACCGGAAAGGAACCGATCCGGGCGAGGCCGCCGGACAGTCTGGAGAGCAGTTCGTCCTTTTTCGCCGGGTCAATGCGAATATTGATGCGCTCGGTGTAAAAGGCGCCGCCGAGCCTGGAAATCTCCTTGAGGACCGCGCCCAGGGGCCGGCCCTCCGCCGCCACCAGTTCCGCCATCAACAGGCACGCCAGTATCCCGTCTTTCTCCGGCACGTGGCCGCGCACGCTCAATCCGCCCGATTCCTCGCCGCCGACGATGACCGGCTCCCGTTCCATGATCGCGCCGATGTATTTGAAGCCGACCGGGACTTCGTGGATTCTCACCCCGAAATGCGCCGCAACCGCATCGACTTGATGGCTCGTCACGACGGTGCGGACGGCCGAACCCTTCCAGCCGCGATGCTTGGCCAGGTGATAGAGCGTAAGGGCCAGGACCTGGTTGGGCGTCAGCCAGGCGCCGTCGGCGTCCACCACGCCGAAGCGGTCGGCGTCGCCATCGGTGGCCAATCCCAGGCGGGCCTGGCCGGAGCGCACCAGGCGGCGCATTTCGGCCAGGTATTCCGCGCTCGGCTCGGGGGGATGCCCGCCGAACATCGGATCCAAATCGGCGTGCAGCACCGTCAGCCGCGCGCCGGCCTCTCGCAGCAGCGCGTCCAGGTAGCCGCGTCCGCAGCCGTGCATCAGATCGACGGCGACCTTGAGCCGCGCCTTCTTGATGGTGGAGAATTCGACCAGTTTGCGGATTTGCTTGAAGTAGTCCGCCTGCGGATCAAGGCCCCGGCAGGCAAAGGTCCCGACGATGGCGGAGGGAAAACTCCAGTTTTCCCGCTGCAGCCGGGCGATGGCGGCTTCGATTTGCGCGGTGGCTTCGGGTGGCGCGCCCGCGCCGTCGTGGCGCGAGAATTTAAAGCCCGAGTACTCCGGCGGATTATGGCTGGCGGTGATATTGACGCCGCCGATGGTCTTGCGTTGGCGGATGGCAAACGCCAGCACCGGGGTGGGGGTGTCGCGATTGCAGAGCCAGGGCGTCAAGCCGTTGGCGGCAAACACTTCGGCTGCCGCCAGCGCGAACTGGCGTCCGAGGAAACGGCAATCGTAAGCCAGCAGGAGGTTGGGGCGACGGCCATGAAGGGGCGATTGCGGATTGGCGAGTTCAGCCTGGAGATAGCCGGCGACGGCTCGGGCGGCCAGGCGGACGTTACCGAAGGTAAAATCGCGCGCGATCCGGGCGCGCCAGCCGGCCGTGCCGAATTTGATGACGGGGGGCGGCACCTTATTGTTTCCAGTCGAAAGCCCCTTTCTTCAACGCGTAAAGATAACCGATGAAAAGAATGACCATGAAGACAACCATGGAACCGAAGATCAAACCGGGGTCGTGGCCGACCATCCGCCGGAAATTGACCGCCCACGGATAAAGAAACACCACCTCGATGTCAAAAAGAATAAAGAGCATGGCCACCAGGTAAAACTTGACCGACAGGCGCGTGCCGCCCGGGCCGACGGGCAACATGCCGCATTCGTAGGCCGTGTCTTTGACGCGGGAGTCGCGGCCGCGCTTGCCCACGAGGACGGAGACGATCAGCGTGCCGGCGGCAAAGGCGACGGCCACGATCCCCAGGATGAGCACCGGGACATATTGCATCAACTGTGCATCTGGCGATTCCATGCGTAAAATTTAGGAAGGACTGGGCGGGTTGGCAAGGGCTTAATCTTCAAGGGGGCAGAGTCGGCTCGCCTCGCGCGCCATGCCAAACGGTGAGGATTTCCGCTGTTTTGGACGATTCGTTGACGCGATAGAAGATTCGATAGTTCCCGCAAACAATCTCCCGCGTCCGGCCCGAGGCTCCGCGGGGATAAGTGGGGCCAATATAGGGAAATGAAGACAAAATCTCAACGTGCTCGACGATGCTCGCGCCTATTCGAGCGCCTGCGGGAGGATTGTCGCGGCTGATGTAGGTGACAATTTCCTCCAAGTCGCCCAGCGCTGGTTCTGTCCAGACTATTTTGACTTCCATGCGGCGACTCTTCTCTTGACCTCGTCGTGAGGAACAACCCGGCCTGCGTCGGCGGCCTTCTCGCCGCGGCGAATGGCGGCTAGAATAGCCACTTCCTCGCTGATGTCGTCGATCGTCGCTGTTTCGGGAAGCTTTCGCACGGTTTCAATGACAGTTTCCTTATCACTCATCGTGGGGACTTTAACCTACAGGGCGATGTTTTGCGAGCTAAAGTTTCTTCGCTGGCGCTACATCTTGTGTTTCACCATTTGCCAGACGATGTGGGCGCCTTGGGCCACAGCCAGGCCCAGCAGGCAGACGCCCGAGCCGTGCTCCATATGCAGCAAGGTGCGCTCGGTGAATTTTTTGTGGCCGCGCGAGACGGCGTAGCTCAAACCGGAAAACCACACGTTGGTGCCCAGGGCCACGCCGGCCACGCACGAGGCGACGTCTCCCACGCTCGCCCCGACCCAGTCGCGGGACTTGAAGTAGGCCGCCAGCACGATCCAGAAAAGAAACACCCCCGGATTGCCCATGACCCGCACGAAACCGGTGGCGAACGCCGAGTGCGGCTGCAACCGCTCCTTGATCTTTTCCTCGACCGGCGCGACCGACTCGATGGTGCGGGTGTTCAAAAACCGCAGGCCCAGGTAAAGCATAAAAACAAAACTCGTCAGCTCCATCGCCGCCTTGACCACCCGGCCGTCGAAGAAGGAGGCGAAGCCGGTGAAGGCGAGCGCGCAATAGATCACTTCCATGGCCGTGGCCCCGAAACCGATCAGCAAGGCCCAGAGCAGGCCGCGGCGGGCGCCTTCGTTGATAATGGTGAGGTTGACCGGGCCGACGGGCACGGAGAGAACGAAGCCGCTCAAAAAACCGGTCAACGCGGCCAGCAGTGAAGGAGGGAGGTCGAACATGTCAGGGGGTGAAACCGCCGCCGTCCTCCTCTTCCTCCTCCTCGATCTCGTCGCGGACTTTGCGGGAAATCCGGGGCCGGACAAAGCCGTAGAGCAAATAGAGGGTGAAGATCAAGGGCAGGACGACCGGGAGGATCAAGCCGCGCAAAATAAAAAGGCAGCCGGCGAAGATGAGGATGAAGACGGTTTTGGGGAACGTGCGGCGCGCCCGCAAATCCAGCGTCTTGAACGAGGGGTACTTGACCTCGCTCACCATCATGAAGGAGAGAAACAGGAGCAGTCCCGGCAGCAGGTAGCGCCACGGGCCGGTGGAAAGGTTGGTGTAATCCTCGTCCCACATCAGAAACAACGTCAGCGACGCTACCAATCCGGCGGCCGCCGGGATGGGAAAGCCGAGAAACTCCTTGCCTCCGCCCCCGCCGGACATGGCCGCCAGGCAATTGAAGCGCGCCAGCCGCAGCGCGCCGCAAATCAGGTAAATCGAGGCGATGAACCACCCGATTTCGGGCCGATCCGAAAACACCTGCCGCAGGACGACCCGATGCACCAGAAAAGCCGGCGCCACCCCGAAGGAAATCAAATCCGCCAGGGAATCAAATTCGCGGCCGAAGGGGCTTTCCACTCCGCCCATGCGCGCCAGCCGGCCATCGAGCAGATCAAAAATGCATGCCAGCAAGATAAACGCCAGCGCCGTCCGGATTTCGCCGTTTCCCGGCGGCCCGATTTTGGCGTCAATGATCTTGTGCAACGCCACAAAACCGCAGTAGAGATTTCCCGCCGTCATCAGGTTGGGCAGAAAATAGATTTTCAGGGCCGGCTGCGCCTTGTCCGCTTCGGGTGGGTTTGGGGAAGTTTCCATAGACTATGCCTTGGCGGCCATGATGGTTTCGCCGCCGACGACTTTGTCGCCCAGCTTGACCTTGATTTTGTAATCCAGCGGAAGGTAGAGATCGCAGCGGGAGCCGAATTGAATGAGGCTGATGCGTTCCCCGCGCCGCAGTTCATCCCCCTTCTGGACAAACGGGACGATACGCCGCGCCAGCACGCCGGCGATGAGCCGCACGCCGATCGTTTCGCCCGGGTTCTCGGTCGAGGCGAAGCCGATGAGCACGTTTTCGTTGTGGAGCGCGGACTCGGCCTTGAGCGCGCTGAGAAACTGGCCCGGCTCACGCTCCAACCTCTCGATTGTCCCGCTGACCGGCGCGTTTTGAACATGGACGTCGATCACGGACAAAAAAATGGAAATGCGGTGGCACGTCCCGAGGGAGGTGCATGAATGCATGAGAATCTCGACTGCATCCACTTTGCCGTGTCCCGGGGAAACGACCAGGCCCGGCCCGGCGGGCGTTTTGGCTTCGGGATCGCGAAAAAAATAGAGGGTGAAGCCGGCAAAGAGCAGCCAAAGCGCCGCCACGGCCAGCGCCAGCGCCTCCAGCCAGGCGGGCCAGCCGAGGAGCACGCCCAGCAAGCCGGCCGCAACGACCGCCAGCAAGGGCAGGAAGATCAGTTTGAGCGCCGCGCGCCGGGCTATCCCCGCGTGTTTCATGCCCCAAGGTTAAGCGGTAAAGATTTCAAAGTTCAAACTCAAACGAAGGTTAGGGGACGATGACCCGCAGGGCGTTGGGCCGCACCGAGAACGTCACCGGCAATTCGCCCACATTCTCGCCGTCCAATTGCAAGACCACCCGGCTGGGACTGGTCAGCCGCACGTGGGACGATTGAAGGCGCAAAGCAGGGCGCCACCGATGCACCCGGCCGGTCAAAAGTCCCCCCATGACCTGAGCGGCGCCTTGCCAGGTGATTTTCGGAAAGACACACACGTCCAACAGCCCGTCGCGCACGCTGGCGGCGGGAAAAAAGGCAAAGCTGCCGCCATAGAATCGCCCGTTGCCCAGCAACACCAGCTCGCCGGAAACCAGGCTTTCGCATTGCACGGTTATGACCGGCTGCGTTTCCCGCGCCGCCTGAAGCCCGGCCATAACGTAGGCCAGAGGCCCCACCTTCTTCTTCAACTCCCATCTCACCAATTCAATGGCGCGGGAGTCCACCCCGGCCCCTGCCAGTTGCAGGAAATAACGCGACTGCGCGCCGCCGTTGGCGCCGAAATCGACCCGGCCCAAGTCCATGGTGGTTTCCTTGCCGGCCGCGAGCGTTTTCACCGCCCCGTCCAGATGGCGCGGCAACCCCAGTTCGCGGGCGAACACATTGACCGTGCCCAGCGGCAGCAGGCCCAGGCGCGCCGCCGCCAAACCGCGCGGGACATCGGCGATGCCGTTGACGACCTCGTTGGCGGTGCCATCGCCGCCGGCGGCCACGATGGTGTCGAACCCCTCGCGCACGGCTTGGGCGGCCAGACGGCGGGCTTCGCCCGGGGCGGCGGTGATGCGCAGGGCGTAGTTGGGATGCAGGGCTTGGAGGCGGGAGCAAACGGCCTGCGCTTTCTCCCCTCGGGCTGAGGGATTGAAAATGACGCAAGTATGCACCAGGAACGGCGGATCAGAAGGCGGACTGGGCAGCGGTGCCGATGGCGTTGGTCAGAACGCTGGCTACCTGCTCGACTTCGGTCATCTGCTGGGGCGTCAGGGAGAGGGTGAGACCTTCAGTCGGAAACCAGGCCTTGCAGGGCACGCCCAACTCCGCCTGCAGCAGTTGCAGGAGGAACTCGGACCGGGCCGGGCCGCCGGAAATGAGGATTTTGTTTACGGTCTTTTCCCGCTGATGCTCGAAGAAATCAATCGAGGCGCGCAGTTCGCGGCCCAGCGGCGAAACCAACGGCTGCAAATGGGCTTCCACCTCCTGCGGCATGCCGACCTTGATGCCTTCGGCTTCGGCGTAGGTGATGTTCATCGCCTCGGCCAGCCCCGCCGTCAGCCGGTCGCCGCCCAATTCCACCGAGCGGCTCAGGCACAATTCGCCGTCGGCCAGGATGCTGATGCTGGAGGTCTTGAAGCCCAAATCGACCAGGGCGACGGCTTCCTTGTTGAACACCTCCGGCTGGGAAAATTCGAGGGCATTGACCGGGCCAAGCAGGGCCAGGGTGACGTTGGTGGGGACCAAACCCGCGCCCCTGACGGAGGACTCGATGGTCATGAGCAGATCGCGCCGGATGCCGCCCACCCAAATTTTGTATTTGACGACGCCGGTCTTGGGGGCCTCGCCCTGCGGCTTGCCGCGCGGGGGGACAATGTAGCAATCGAAAATGTAGTCGCGCAAATCCTGCTGCAAATAGGTTTTGGCGTTGAACTTGAGCATTTGGCGCATCTCGTGCAAGGGCATGAGCGGCAATTCCGTGCTGCGCAGCACCGAATCGGACGCGCCAATGGCGATGGTGACCTGCCTGGTCTTGGGCTGCATGGCCGCGACGATGGCGCGCAGGTGCTCGGTCAGCAAGCCTTGCGGCAGGGCCTTGTCGTAAATGGGAGCGTCCTGCACGGTGAAGCGGGAAAGGCTGAAGGCGCCGGCCTGGTGGTCCAGCAGCACCGCCTTGGTGGTGCGCGAGCCTAAATCTATGGCAAAAATCTGGTCGCGCTTCTTGGCCCCGTTGAAAAAGGGAATCGTCATGGGTTCTTCTTAGCAGGTTCGGGCTGCAAGCGGAAGGAATTTAATAACCGTGTAAAACTCAGCTTCTCCTTGTCATAGTCGGCCCCGTTGCAGGTGAATGTAAACTCGAAGCTGCCTTCGGGATAGGAAACGTAGGCGTCCCGCAGACGCACGGTCAGGCCGTCGGCCACCGGCCGAATGAGTTCAAAACATTGGCCCGGGCCAAAGTCGGTGAAACAGACCGACGATTGCACCAGGGAGGCGCCCGGGTATTTCCTGGCCACTTCATTGCGCAAATCCTCCTGCTTGGGCAGCGCCGCCGGATAATTGGTCGATACCTGCACCGAAATCACGCTGGCGCCCGTGCGGGAGGTGAACACGATCGAAAGCGTTTCCAGATGAATCTGCGTGCCGTACCCTCTTGGGACCCCCAACTCGAATCGCTCGTTGCCCGCTTCCATCAGCAAAACATTCTCCCGCGTTCCTTCCCCGGCCACCTCCGTCCTGGGATAAACCCTGAACAACGGCTGTCCGAACGCCCACGAGGCCCCGAACAGCGCGAGCAAAATCACAGGATGCAGTCGGAGGCGGGCCATAGGCTCAAAATTGCGTCGTGCGCGGCGGCAGCGACGTCCATTGGGCGCGGTTCAGATAAATGATGTGCGGCGTCAGCGGCGGAAGCTGGCTGGGGTTGTTGAACTGTGTGTCGAACGCCCAGTAACGATTCGGCGCGTTGTAAATATTGGCCGGCGCCCCTTCCTGCTGGAACGGCGCGCTGGCAATCTGGCTGGTGAACATCTCCACCATGGAGCCGTTGTAATAAAAATTGACGCCCTGCCAATTCTCCTGGAAGCGGACAAAATTCTCCACCCCGCCGCTGAAGAAAGAACCGTTGGACGGAACGATCCCGGTTAAAATGGCGGCGGTGACGGTGTCGCCCGAGGCGTTGCGGCTGCCGCCCGTCAAACTGGCCGTGCTGTTATTGGGGTTCCAGGCCGGGGAGAGAATGGTGACGGCATCGGCGTAAATCGCGCTGGGGAGGGTATTGGTGACCGTGTTGGATTGGAGGGTCTGGTTGACGGGGGTGCCATTGGTGGAGACGTTGGTCGTGACATTCCAGTTGCCCACGATATAAGCCGGGTCGAACGTGACCACCGAAAGCCCGTTGGAGGGAAGCGCGGCGCCGTTGGTCAGGACAATTCCAGGCTCGGCAAACTGGATATAGTTGGTGACATAAGTGATGTTGGTCGTGACTCCCGTGATGCCGGAGTACCTGTAGCCGGTGATGCCGTTGTAGATATAGCCGCTGATCAGGTTGTAGGAGTAGCTGCTGATCAGGTTGTAGGTGTAGCTCCTGGGGTTGCTGTTGGTTGTAATGGACCCCAGATAGGTGCCGCCCGTTGGCTTGTTGGACGTGGTCGTGAGGGTCGTGTTCGTGGTCACCGGAGGGAGGTAGGTTCCGTTGGTGGGGTAACCCCCCGAGGTGGTGCTCGTCGTGTTCGTCGTCGAGACCGGCGGGATATACGTGCCGGCGGACGGGTAAGATGAACTGGTGGTGATGATGGTGTTGGTTGTGACCGGCGGATAGAAGGTGCCGGCGCCAGGATAGCTGGAGTTTGTCACGATGGCCGTGTTGGTCGTGTAGGTGTAATTGGTGACGACCACCGTGTTGCTCAACATGCGCTCATCCGCCACGTAAACCGAGCTGACATCGGCATAGGCCGATCCGCGAAGGCTGCTCAACAGGGGCCGGAGAACGGTGTTGGTCGCGCTCCATTGCCGCAGGGCGCCAACATTGATATCGAGCGGGTCCACCGTGGCCCCGTCCCGCATGTTGTAAAAGCTGCCGTTGGTATTGACAAACAACGACCATTGGTTGTTGGAAATAACCGTCGCCTGATTGTTGACGTCCACCCCGCTGGTAACGGAGATCGTGTTGTTGTTGGAAATAATGATAATCAGGTCCGACTTGTTATACAGGCGGTTGGTTCCGGCAGCCGACGTTGGCGCTTCGCTGCTTGGAGGAATCTGCAGGATGGCATCCACGTTTTGCCCGACGTTGGTGACGTTGCCCGAAATGTTGGTTCCCACCGGCAGGTTTAACGGGTTCACATCGCTGACGTGATTGCCGTTAAAATTAATCGGCGCCGGCGACCCGCGCGAGGTCGGGTCCAACGGGTCTTCCAGCAGATAAATGTTTCCGGTGGATGAAACGTCGCTGTTAAAAGTCAAAGTCGAGCCGGGATCCAGCCAGATGTTGTTGTTGCCGTGAACCAGCCCGGTGACGGTCATGACCGGCCCGTTGTCGATTTCCATGTCGTCCTGGTAAAAAATCGCGAATTGGAAAATGGGAATCTGCCCCAGAACGATCTGCTGGCCCACGGTGCAGACAATCCCGTACTGCGAACTGAGGTTCTGCGCGTTGGCAATGATCTCGTAGGTCGCTCCCGCCGAATTCAAACCTGAATAGGGCGGTCCCAGGACCAGCGCGGTGTTGGTGTTCAACCGGCTGACGACGGTGACATTGTTCGTCGTGCCTCCGCTGAACTGATAGTTTGTCCAGTAAGGATCGTCGCCGGCGGACGGGATCATCGAGCCATAGGTCGAGGTCCTGGTGAAGACCAGCCCTTCGCCGTAGTTTTGATCGTCCTGGATGACCGCCGCCAGGGCCTTCTCGGTGGCCGCTTCGGCCGCGTAGGTGGTGGCGAAGAACTCGTTGTTGCGGGCGACGACCGCCGAGTTCTCGTTGGCCCAGCTCATCACGCCGGCCAGGACAAGCAACCCGGTGGCCGCCAGCGACATGACTACCAACAGCGCCCAACCTTTTTCGCGTGCCCGGGATTTTGAGGGTCTTGGATTCATGGCCGGTTTCGGGAAGCAATCGTGGTGACGATCTGGTAAAAATCGACGGGGCTGCCCGGGCCAATAACGATCTGCGGATTCTGCAGCTTGGTGAACGCCAGGCAGACTTGGATGATGGGAGTGCCGATGGCATTGGACACCGGGTTGCCCAAATAATCGTATTCCGCAAAGATATTACTGTGATAGATGTTGTTGGTCATCAGGAAATTGGCCGTGACCAGCTTGAAATCGCCGTAGCTGGAGCCGGTGTAGTTTGTCCGGTAGAGATTGCTGGTCGGCGGGTCGTAATAATAGAGCACCCAGGGAATGTTCGTGCCGGTGTTGGTGGTGCCGAGATAGATTTTCAAGGCGTTGCCCACCTGCCAGGAGTTGGTGGCTGCGTTGGTGAATCCGGCCAGGCTCCCGTTGCCGACATAATTGGAGGCCCCCGACCGGATGTCGGTCATCAGCTTGCCCAGCGCCTGCCCGGCGTCGTCGCTGGCGCTGAGCCAGATTTGCTGGCGGTAGGCCATCGAGAGGCCGTAAAGACTGCACATAATCATGGAGCCGGCCAGAATTACCAGCGTGGTCATCACGACCATGGCTTCGACCAGTGTAAAGCCGCTCCGGCGCCCGCTCCTCTCCGCATTGGCGAAAGTCATCTTCATAGATCGGGTCCGCGCAGCACGGCAACGGTGTTGGTGAAGGTCCCCAATCCCATAAAATTCCACACACAATCCACCCGCACCATCACGTAGGGCGGATTGACGGAAAGCTGGGTGACCGTCGCAAAATTTGTCGCATACACCAGATTTGTCCCGGAACTGGGCAGACAAAGCGCGTTGGTTTGGGTCGCCGTCAAGGTGGGACTGAAGATATTGCTCACGGCGGTGCCCGACACCACCCAGGTGGCCCCGACAATGCTCTCCATTTGCTTCATGGCCATGGCGCTGGCGGCCAGCGAGTAGGAGGCGTATTGCGCCCGGCGCGAGGCCATTTGGTAGCCCTGGAACATCCCCGCCATGACCAGCACCCCGATGGCGAGGGCGACGGCCGTTTCGATCAGCGTAAAGGCTGCGGAACCCCTTCTGACCCGCACTGGCTGGCTCGTTTGCATACTGGCGCCAATTCTCTGTTTTGTCGTTGGAAACCCGTTTAGAACACATCTGATAAAGCAGTTTGCGGGCCATGTCAAGCCTCTTGCGCGTCGAAAGTTGTTTGCGTTCAGGGCGGCTTTCCGCTATACGAAAGGGAAGATGAACGGCGCCGTCGCACCAAAACCCGGAGAATGCTTATGAGCTTGGAGACACACGTGCCCGAAACCACGGCGCCGCAATGGTCCGTGGTTCTCAAAGCGCGGCGGCAGGACAACGGGCGCGCCATGGAGGCGCTGGCCCGGCTGGGCCAGCCGTACTGGTACCCCCTCTATGCCTATGTCCGCCAGCGCGGCCATTCGCCGGAGGAGGCCAAAGACCTGACGCAGGAGTTCTTTGCCCGCCTGCTCCAAAACAAAACGCTCTCCTACATGAAGCGGGACTGCGGGAAGTTCCGCTCCTTCCTGCTCACCGCCATGAACCATTTCCTGACCGATGAATGGCGCAAAGGCCGCTCGGAAAAACCCGCCGCGCCGCCCGATTCCCCCGCCTCGGAGAAAGTCTTCGAGCAGAACTGGGCGCTGGCCGTCTTGAACGTCGTCTATGACCGGTTGAAACGGGAATACGACGAGGCCGGCAACGGCGAGCTGTTCACGGCGATAAAGTTTTGTTTGACTGGAAGCGGCGAGGCCGTCCCCTACGCCGACCTGGCGCGGCGCCTGAGCCTGGCGGAGAACACCCTCCGCGCGCGGGTGCGCCATCTGCGCCAGCGCTTCGGCGAGGTCTTGCGCGAAGAAGTGGCCGCTCTCGTGGCCACCCCCGCCGAAATGGAGGAGGAACTCCGCTGCCTTTTTCGCGCCGTGCTGCCGGAGCCGATGCCCGAGAGCGCCCCTTCTTAGCTCACTTCTTCTTGGCCTTGGCCTTTTCCTCCAATGCCGCCTGCGCCGCCGCCAGGCGGGCGATGGGCACGCGGAAAGGCGAGCAACTGACGTAGGTCAAACCGGTGCGGTGACAGAATTTGACGCTGGCCGGATCGCCGCCATGTTCGCCGCAAATACCCAGCTTGATGTCGGGGCGGGTTTGGCGGCCCTTTTCGACGGCCATCTTGATGAGCGCCCCGACGCCGATTTGATCGATGGTGGCGAAAGGATTCTGCTTGAGGATCTCCTCTTCCTGGTAGCGCGGCAGGAAATGGCCTGAATCGTCGCGGCTCATGCCGAGGCAAGTCTGCGTCAGGTCGTTGGTGCCGAAGCTGAAGAAGTGGGCGTCTTTGGCGATCTCGTCGGCCACCAGCGCGCCGCGCGGGATTTCAATCATGGTGCCAACCTGGTACTTGACCTTGGTTTTCTTCTCCTCCATCACCTGTTGGGCCGTCTTATTGACGACTTCCAATTGCAGTTGAAGTTCCTTCGGGAAACCGACGAGCACGATCATGATCTCCGGCTTGACGGGGATGCCTTCCTTTTGCACCTGGGCTGCGGCCTCGATGATGGCGCGAGTCTGCATTTCGGTGATCTCCGGGAACGTGATGCCCAAACGGCAGCCGCGCAGACCGAGCATCGGGTTGAACTCGTGCAATTCGGCCACGCGCTTGATGATCTTCTCGACCGGCACGCCCATCTTGGCCGCCAGGTCCTTTTGAGCCGCTTCTTCGTGGGGCAGGAATTCATGGAGCGGCGGGTCGAGCGTGCGAATGGTGGCCGGCAAACCTTTGAGGGTGCGGAAGATTCCGACAAAGTCGTCGCGCTGATAGGGCAGCAGCTTGGCCAGCGCCTTTTTGCGATCCTCCAAGTTGTCCGCCAGGATCATTTCGCGCATGGCGTCGATGCGGTTGCCTTCGAAGAACATGTGCTCGGTGCGGCAGAGACCGATGCCCAACGCGCCAAAAGCGATGGCGTTGGCCACCTGCTCGGGCGAATCGGCGTTGGTGCGCACATGCATGCGCGTGGCTTTGTCGCACCACTTCATTAATTGCGCGTAATACTGGAAAGTGCGGCTCTCCTTGGCGTCGAGTGTCTTGGCGATGAGCACCTGGATGATTTCCGAGGGCGCCGTCTTCAATTCGCCCGCGTACACTTCGCCCGAGGTGCCGTCAATCGAAAGGAAATCCCCTTCCTTGAACGTCTGCCCGCTGACGGTCAGGGTCCGCGCCTGGTAATCGATCTGCAACGCGCTGGCGCCGCAGACGCACACTTTGCCCATCTGCCGCGCGACCAGCGCCGCGTGCGAACTGACGCCGCCCCGCGCCGTCAAAATGCCCTCGGCCGCGATCATGCCGCGCAAGTCCTCGGGCGAGGTCTCGATGCGGGCGAGCAGCACTTTTTCACCGCGATGCGCCGCTTCCACGACCCGTTCGGCGTTAAAATAGACCTTCCCCGTGGCCGCGCCCGGTCCGGCGGGAAGACCTCTGGCAATGCATTTGGCGGACTTGATGGCGGCGCGGTCAAAGACCGGCGCCAAAAGCTGGTCCAACTGTTCGGCGGGAACGCGCTGCACGGCCTCTTCCCACGAGATCAACTTCTCTTTCTCCATTTCGATGGCGAAACGGACGGCGGCCAGGCCGGTGCGTTTGCCGTTGCGGGTCTGGAGCATGAAGACCTTGCCGTCCTCGATGGTGAACTCGAAATCCTGCACGTCGCGGAAGTGGCTTTCGAGGGTCTGGCGGACCAGCTCCAATTCTTTGGCCGCCTGCGGCATGATCTTGATCAGTTCAGCCACCGGCTTGGGCGTGCGGACGCCGGCGACGACATCCTCGCCTTGGGCGTTGATGAGGAATTCTCCGTAGAACACCTTCTCGCCGGTGGCGGGGTCGCGGGTGAAAGCGACGCCGGAGCCGGACTTGTCGCCGGTATTGCCGAAAACCATGGATTGCACATTGACGGCCGTTCCCCACTCGGAAGGGATGTTGTATTTGCGGCGATAGACGATGGCCCGATCATTCATCCACGAGCCAAAGACGGCGCCGATGGCGCCTTCCAACTGTTTCCACGGATCGGTCGGGAACTCCTGGCCAGTGCGTTCCTTGATCAGCGCCTTGAAACGTTTGACCAACTCCTGGAGGCCGGCGGCGTCCAGGCGCGTGTCCTCGACGTGCTGTTCCTTTGGGAAGATTTCCTTTTTCAGGCATTCGATGACCGTTTCAAAGGGTTCATGGTCTTCGTTGGCGGCCTTTTGCACCCCCATGACCACGTCGCCGTACATCTGGATGAAGCGGCGGTAACAGTCCCAGGCGAAACGCGGGTTGCGGCTGACCTTCTCCAGCGCGACGACCGTCTGATCGTTCAGGCCCAGGTTCAGGATGGTGTCCATCATCCCCGGCATCGAATCGCGCGCCCCCGACCGCACCGCCACCAAGAGCGGCTTCTCCACATCCCCGAAGCGTTTGCCCAGGATGGCTTCGGTGTTGGCGATGCCCGCCTTGACTTGCGCCCACATTTCCTTCGGATAGGATTTGTGGTGGGCATAATAGTAAGTGCAGACTTCGGTGGTGATGGTGAAGCCGGGTGGCACGGGCAGGCCGATGCGGGTCATTTCGGCCAGGTTGGCGCCTTTGCCGCCCAGCAGGGGTTTCATGCCGCCGTTGCCGTCGGCTTTTTTGTTGCCAAAGAGATAGACGTATTTTTGTAATTTTGATGATGCTTTAGCCATAAAAGTAGTCCTGTCATCCTCGCGGGTTTGGCGAGTCTTAATTTGCGCCCTCGACAATAACAAAGAGCCGGAGACAGTCAATTACCGTTTGCGAAATAGACCGGCCACATTTTGGCAAATGCTATGCGAAAACTGTCCAGAGCCTTGATTTCCCTCTGTTTGGCCGCCGCTTTGCCCGGCTGCGACCGGCAACCCGCCTCTGTGTCCGCCCGGAAACCGTCTCCGCCAGATTCGCAAATCTTTGTGGTCAAAGGGGTTGTAAAAGAACTGGAGCCGGACGGCAGAACAGCCGTCATCCAGCATGAGGCCATCCCCAATTACATGCCGGCCATGACGATGCCCTTCGAGGTCAAGGACACCAACCTCCTGCGCGGGGTCCAGGTGGGCGATGCCATCACATTTCACCTGGTTGTCACACCCAAGGCGGGCTGGATCGAGAGCCTCACCCGCCTCCCCTCGAACGCGCCGGACACCGTCGCGCCGCCGGGTTTACACTTCTCGCGCGCGTTGCCGCCGCTGGACGAAGGGGACTTGCTGCCGGAATATCATTTCACCAACGAACTGGGCCAGGCCGTCAGCCTGAGCCAATTCAAGGGCCGCGTGCTGGTTTTCACGTTTTTCTTCACAAGCTGCCCTTACCCGGATTTTTGCCCGCGCATGACGGGCAACTTCGCCGAGGCCGCAAAAGAATTGGAGGCCATGAGCAACGCCCCGGCCCCGTGGCAACTGCTCTCCATTTCCTTCGATCCCGCCCACGATTCGCCCTCGCGCCTGGCGGCTTACGCCTTGGCGGCGCATTATGACCCGCGCCATTGGAGTTTTCTCACCGGCGATGAGGGCCAGATCGAGGGACTGGCCGATCAAATCGGGGAACAATACTGGCGCGAAGGGGCCGGCCTCGCCCACAACCTGCGCACCGTGGTGGTCGATCCGCGCGGCCGCATCCGCAAAATCTTCGTCGGCAACAAATGGACCGTCGCGGAGTTGATCGGGGAAATGGCGCAGGCGAAGAAGAGAATCAGTGAGTCAAGATGAAGGCAGGAACCCCGGATTCGCCGCCCTTGGCCATCGTCATGGCGCTCTTGCTCATCGCCACCGTGGTGGCCTACCAGCCGGCCTGGAATGGCAAACCAATCTGGGACGATGCGGCGCATCTGACCTATCCGGAACTTCGTTCGCTGACCGGGCTGGTCCGCATCTGGACCGAACCGGGCGTGACGCAACAGTACTATCCGGTGGCTTTCAGCGTGTTTTGGGTGGAACACAAACTCTGGGGCGATGCGACCCTGGGTTATCATCTGGTCAATATCCTGCTCCACGTCACGGCGGCGTTGTTGTTGCTGAAAATCCTGCAGACGCTGCAAGTTCCGGCCGCCGGGCTGGCGGCGGCCATCTTCGCCTTGCACCCGGTTGAGGTCGAAACGGTGGCGTGGATTTCCGAACTCAAGAACACGCTCTCGGCGGTCTGTTATTTCGGATCGGCCCTGGCCTGGCTGCGGTTTGATCGGACCCGGAACAAGGCGGCGTATGCGGTTGCCTTGGTGCTTTTCGTGCTGGGCTTGATGGCGAAGACGGTCATTGCGAGCCTGCCGGCGGCGTTGCTGGTCGTTTTCTGGTGGCGACGGGGGAAATTGTCCTGGAAACAAGACGTGCTGCCGTTGACGCCCTTCTTCGCCGCGGGAATC
The DNA here is from genome assembly GCA_049510745.1 of Verrucomicrobiota bacterium. Classification (GTDB taxonomy): domain Bacteria; phylum Verrucomicrobiota; class Verrucomicrobiia; order Limisphaerales; family Palsa-1400; genus PLGF01. Next base: position 36,438 of record JBEKYR010000040.1, read on the forward strand.
ACGGCGGGGCTTTTCACCTCGTGGATGGAACGGCAGTTCGTCGGCGCCCATGGGGCGGTGTTCAATTATTCCATCGTCGAGCGCTTTCTCATTGCGGGCCGCGCCATCTGGTTTTACCTGGGCAAGCTATTCTGGCCGACGGATTTGATCTTTTCCTACCCGCGCTGGAAGATCAGCCAGACAGCAGGGTGGCAATACGTGTTTCCGGCGGCGGCGGCGGCGCTGCTCGGCGCGATGTGGGGACTGAGGCGACGGGCGCGCGGGCCTCTGGCGGCGCTGCTTTTCTTTATCGGAACCCTCTTCCCGGCCCTGGGCTTTTTCAATGTGTTTCCATTCAAATACTCGTTCGTGGCGGATCATTTTCAGTATCTCGCCAGCGTCGGCCCGATCGTGGCGGCCAGCGTTGGCCTCCACACCCTCTTCGGTGGGATGAGAGAGCGGAGGCTGGTTTGGGAAAGGGCCTTTTGCGCGATCTTGCTGGCGGCTCTTGGCCTGTTGACTTGGCGGCAAAGCCGGATGTACGGCGACATAGAGACACTCTGGCGGACAACGATTGAGCGGAATCCCGAGAGTTGGTTCGCCCAAAATGACCTTGGCGCTGTTCTTTATGAAAAAGGGCAGGTGGACCAGGCCATCGTTCGATTCCGGGCCTCGCTGGCGATCCAGCCTGACGACAACGCCGAAGCGGAGAACAATCTGGGCGCTGCTCTGGAAAAAAAGGGACAAGTCAACGAGGCCATCATCCGGTTCCGAAAGGCGGTGGCCAGCCGGCCGCACTTTGCCGAAGCCCATCGTAATCTTGGCAACTGCCTTCTTCGACAAGGGCAGGTGGACGAGGCCCTCTTTCATTTCCGGGCGGCGGTGGCCATCCGGCCTGACTCACCCCAACTTCACTCCACCCTGGCCAACGTCCTTCTTCAATATGGGCGGGTGGACGAGGCGATCATTCAGTATCAAGAGGCGCTGGAACTTCATCCCGACGATGACCAGGCTCATTACAATCTGGGCATCGCTCTGCGCCAAAGAGGACAAAGCGACGAGGCCATTCTTCAATTCCAAAAGGCGGTCGCCATCCGGCCTGACTTTGCCGAAGCCCAAAACAATCTCGGCCACTGTCTCCTCCAGAAAGGGCGCCTGGATGAAGCGGTCACGCATTTGCGGAAGGCGCTGGAAATTCATCCTGACTATGCCCAGGCTCACTACAATCTGGGCAACGCCCTGCTGCAAAAAGGGCAGTTGGACGAAGCCCTGATTGAGTTCCAAAAACTGCTGGCAATCGAGCCTGAGTCTGCCGAAGCCCAAAGAAGCCTGGCCGACATCACCCGGCGCCTGGCCACTTCGCCCCCGCGCCGCGAAGGAAACAACTCGATCTCCGCGCCCCCCGCGCGCGGGCGTTGACGCCTGGCGCGACTGGATCAGGTTGGAAGCGGACTGGATTTGTCCGATGTGCGCAACCGTAAACAGGGGCGGCGGGGTGGTGGGCGAGGTTTACAAGGTTGACAATTTGCCGAACCCGCGCCAAACTTCCATCATGATGCAAACACTGCTTGAGAAACGAGGGGGCAAAGCGAGGCTGCCGTCAAACCAACAAGCCTTGGTGGATGAATTCGCCGGCGTGATCCGTAAACACCGGGATCAAGACCCAACGACTCTCGCGCGGCTGCTCAACGTCGCTTTCGACCTTTCCCTCGGGGCGAGAGAATCGCTCGAGGCCAAACTGGCACGGGCGGTCGTGCGCGGGCTGGAAGCCCGGCAACAACTGGCGGAGGCAGAAGGCGGCAGCCTGTCCTCGGAGGAGGCGGCCCGGCTGCTGCAGATTTCCAAGACCGCCGTGTTGAAGCGGCTGGAGGCCGGCCGGCTGCTGGCGTGGCGGGAGGAACGGCTGCGAGCGGCGCGGTTTCCGTGCTGGCAATTCGATCAGCATGGCCAGGTGCTGGCCGGCCTGGAGGAAGTGCTGGCCATTCTTAACCAGGACGAACGCCTCGACGCCTGGGGAAAGATACTCTTCTTCTTGCAAGAGAAGAGCAGTCTGGGTGGCCGGCGGAGCCTGGACTTGCTGCGCGCCGGAAGACTCAAGGAGGTCAGCCGGGCTGCCCACGCGTATGCCGAGTAATCCCAAGCCGGCGCGCGCCCAATTAAAACCCGGTGCGGATTTCGATCAACGGGTGATTCCCGTCACCCGTCAACCGCAGCGCATTTGGTTCCGGGTGCATAGGTCGGGGTCGCCGGCGGTCCTCTTTGGAAAATTCTCGCACCACCGCTTTTCCCATCCCAACTGTCCCTTCCCGCTGCTTTACGTCGGGGCGACCATCCAGACGTGCCTCTGGGAAGTCTTCGGGGACGACATTTTTCAGGGGCAACGCGCTCTCTCTTCCGGAAAGTGGGCTGGATGTTGCGTCAGCCAAATCGTCGTCCCGGAACTAAAAGTGTGCGCGGTCAGCCTTGATCGAACCCGGGACGCCATGAGTGTGGATAAAGCCAGCCTCTTGGCGGCAGACCTGAGCATTCCGCAGGCCTGGGGCCTGGCGGTGCAAGGACACCCGGCAGGTTTTGAGGCGATCAAATATGCGAGCCGGTTCCTGGACCAGCCCTGCCTGGCCCTGTTCGAGCGCGGAGGACTGCAACCCAAACTCCGGGTGAAGGCACTGGGGGCGTTGACTCGCCTCGACGCGGCCGCGGACTGGCTCGATGAGCGAAGGGCGGCGCTGGTTTGAAGTTGATTGGACGGGCGTTGACATCCCGCGGAGGTGGATTATGCTGGAAGCGGACTAAATTTGTCCGATATGGATTCCACTACCGAAACAATCGAGAGTTTTGTCAAATCCGAGTATAAATACGGGTTTGTCAGCGACATCGAATCCGATGTCTTTCCGCCGGGGCTGAGTGAAGAGGTCGTGCGCCGGATTTGGGAAAAGAAGGGCGAGCCGGATTTCATGCTGGATTGGCGCCTCAAGGCCTACCGCCATTGGCTGACCATGACCGAGCCGCATTGGCCCAATGTCCAGTACCCGCCGATTGATTATCAGGCTTACATCTATTATTCCGCCCCCAAGCCCAAGAAAGTATTGGGCAGCCTGGACGAGGTGGACCCGCAGTTGCGCGCGACCTTCGAGAAACTGGGCATTTCCCTCGATGAACAAAAGCGCCTTTCCAACGTGGCGGTCGATGCCGTCCTGGACAGCGCGTCGGTGGCGACGACGTTCCGGGAGGAACTGGGCCGGCAGGGCATCATCTTTTGCTCGTTCAACGAGGGGGTCAAAAACCATCCCGACCTGGTGAAAAAGTACCTGGGCACGGTGGTGCCGGCGAACGACAATTTTTTCGCGGCGTTGAACTCCGCCGTTTTCAGCGACGGCTCGTTTTGTTACATCCCCAAAGGGGTGCGGTGCCCGATGGAACTCTCGACCTATTTCCGCATGAACACCGCCGGCGCGGGCCAATTCGAGCGCACTCTGGTCATCGCCGACGAGGGCAGCTACGTCAGCTACCTGGAAGGCTGCACCGCGCCGATGCGCGACACCAACCAGTTGCACGCGGCGGTGGTGGAGTTGATCGCGCTGGACAACGCGGAAATCAAATACTCGACGGTGCAGAACTGGTATCCCGGCGACGAGGAGGGCAGGGGGGGCATCTACAATTTTGTGACCAAGCGCGGCAAGTGCGCCGGGCGCAACTCGAAGATTTCCTGGACGCAGGTCGAGACCGGCTCGGCCATCACCTGGAAATATCCCAGCGTGCTGTTGCTCGGGGACAACTCGGTCGGCGAATTTTATTCCGTCGCCCTCACCAACCACCGGCAGCAGGCGGACACCGGCACCAAAATGGTGCATGTCGGCAGGAACACCACCAGCACCATCGTCTCCAAGGGCATCTCCGCCGGGCGCGGCCAAAACAGCTATCGGGGGCAGGTGAAGGTGGCCAAAAGCGCGGCCAACGCCCGCAATTATTCGCAGTGCGATTCTCTCCTGCTGGGCGACCGCTGCGGCGCGCACACCTTTCCCTACCTGGAGGTCCGCAACAGCACCGCCATCGTCGAGCACGAGGCCTCGACCTCGAAGATCGGCGAGGACCAGATTTTTTACTGCAATCAGCGGGGCATTTCCACGCAGGACGCCGTCAACATGATCGTCAACGGTTACTGCAAGGAGGTGTTCAACCATTTGCCGATGGAATTTGCGGTCGAAGCGCAGAAACTCCTCGGCGTCAGCCTCGAGGGCAGCGTCGGCTGAGGCCGCCGCCCCGGACAACCAAAAGGAATACGTGACAACCCACATGCTTGATATTTGCAATTTATCCGCCGGCGTGGACGGCAAGGAAATCCTCAAGGGACTGAGCCTGTCCATCAAGGCCGGCGAGGTCCACGCCCTGATGGGGCCGAACGGCAGCGGCAAAAGCACCCTCGCCGGCGTGCTGGCCGGGCGCAGCGACTACCAAGTCACCGGCGGCGGCGTGACCTTCAACGGCGCCGACCTGCTGGAAATGAAACCCGAGGAGCGCGCGCGGGCGGGGGTCTTTCTGGCCTTCCAATACCCGGTCGAAATCCCCGGCGTCAACAGCACCTATTTTCTCAAGGCGGCGCTCAACGAATGCCGCAAGGCGCGCCAGGAGGAGGAATTGGACGCCGTCGAGTTCCTGGCGCTCGTCAAGAACAAGACCAAGTTGCTCGAGCTGGACCCGGCCCTGCTCAACCGCCCGGTCAACGAGGGCTTTTCCGGCGGCGAAAAGAAACGCAACGAGATTTTCCAGATGGCCGTCCTCGAACCCAAGCTCGCCATCCTCGATGAAACCGATTCCGGCCTGGACATCGACGCGTTGCGGGTGGTCGCCGGCGGCGTCAACAAATTGCGCCGCCCCGACAACGCCACGCTGGTCATCACCCATTATCAGCGGTTGTTGAATTATATCGTGCCGGACTACGTCCACGTGCTGGTCAACGGCCGCATCGTCAAGTCCGGCGGCAAGGAACTGGCCCTGGAATTGGAGAAACGCGGCTACGATTGGCTTCTCGAAGGCGCGGCCTCGAATGGGAAGGCGTGATGCAAACATTTAAAGACATGCCGGCCCAATCGCCCGCCGCCGTTGATGCGCTGGCCGCGGCGCTGGGCGATTTTGCGTCCGTGCAACCGGGCGCCAATCCCCCGTGGCTGAAGTCCATTCGTGAAGCGGCGCGGACGGGCCTGGGCAGAATTGGCTTTCCCAATACGCGGCAGGAAGAGTGGCGCTTCACCAGCATGGCGCCGCTGTTGCAGTTGCCCTTGCACCCCGCCGCGCCCAACGGGCGTCACGTCACCGCGCGGGATATTGCGCCGTTTCGGCTGGAAGGGATGGGTCACTGCCTGGTGTTTGTCGATGGCTGGTTTCGCGAGGATTTGTCCGCGCTGCCGGGCCGGGCCGGCGCGGTGCAAATGGGCGGTTTGCGGGCGCAACTGGCCGGCAACCCGCGCGAATTGGAACAGGACCTGGCCCGCCACGCCGGTTGCGGCGAGAATTTTTTCACCGCGCTCAACACCGCGTTCTTCCAGGATGGCGCTTTCATTTCGGCGCCGGCCGGCGCGACGGTGGAGGAGCCGGTGCAATTGCTTTTCCTCGCCGCCTCGGAGCGGCCCGGAGCGACCGTGCATTCGCGCGCGCTGATTCTGGCGGGGAAGGGCAGCGGCCTCAAGATCGTCGAATCCTATGCCAGCCTGACTGACACCCCGCACCTGACCAACGCCGTGACGGAGTTGGTGCTCGGGGCGGAGGCGCGGGTGGAACATTGCCGGCTGCAAAACGAAAACGGGCGGGCGTTTCACGTTTCGACCGTCCAGGCCGTGCAGGGCAGGGGCAGCCATTGGATTTCCCATTCCATTGCCACCGGGGCGCGCCTCGCCCGCAATCAAGTCCAGACCTTGCTCGACGCCGAAGGCGCGGAAGCCGTCCTCAACGGCCTCTATTTGGGGCGGGACGAGCAGTTGATCGATCACCACACGGTGGTGGACCACGCCAAGCCGCATTGCGAAAGCCACGAGTTCTTCCACGGCATCCTGACCGACCGCTCGCACGGCGTCTTCAACGGGAAAATTTTCGTCCGGCAGGACGCGCAAAAGACCAACGCCAAACAAACCAATCGGAACCTGGTGTTGTCCGACAACGCCACCATCGACACCAAACCGCAGTTGGAGATTTTCGCCGACGACGTCAAATGCACGCATGGGGCGACCATCGGGCAATTGAACGACGAGGCGCTGTTTTATCTTCGTTCGCGCGGCATCGGGGCGGCCCAGGCGCGCCGGATGCTCATCCGGGCGTTCGCCAATGACGTGGTCGAGCGCATTACGATCGCCCCGGCGCGGGAACAATTGGACCAGCTTCTGGCCGGGCGGTTTGAAAGCGCGGCTATCTGACGGAGGCGCCCGCCCATGGCCGACGACTTGAACGAACTTTATCAGCAGGTGATTCTCGATCACTGCCGCAAGCCGCGCAATTTTCGCGTTCTTGCGGGGGACCATCGCGCGGCCGAGGGCCGGAACCCGCTCTGCGGCGACCGTTTCACCATTTATCTCCAGCTCGAAGGCGAGGTCATCCGGGACATCAGCTTCCAGGGGTCGGGCTGCTGCATTTCCAAGGCTTCCGCCTCGATGATGACCGGCCAGCTCAAGGGCAAAACCGCCGCCGAGGCCCGCCATTGCTTCAGTCAATTCCAAACCCTGGTCACCACCGGGAAAATGGACGAGGAGGCGATGGGGAAGCTGTGCGCCTTTGCCGGAGTTCACCACTTTCCCATGCGCGTCAAATGCGCCATCCTGCCCTGGCACGCCATGCTGGCCGCGCTGAAAGGCGAAACCATCGTGACCACCGAAGAGAAGCCATGAGCAGCGAGATCATATTAAAGCGCGATTGCGAAGCGGTGCTCATTCCCGCCGGAACCAAAATCACGCTCCAAGCCGGCGAGCCGGTGGTCATCACCCAGGCGCTGGGCGGGAGCTTCACCGTCCTCATTCATGGCAACATGGCCCGCATCGAGGCGCGCGACGCCGATGCCCTGGGCCAGGACCCGCCCGCCGCGCCGCCCGCTGAAAGCGTCGCGGCGCCGGACACCGCGGTGGTGGGCGAGGAGCAGGTCATGGAACAATTGCGCACCTGCTACGATCCGGAGATCCCGGTCAACATTGTCGATTTGGGCCTCATTTATGATCTGCAAATCCAGCCGTTGCCCGCCGGCGGCTCGCGCGTCGAAATCAAAATGACCCTGACCGCCCCCGGCTGCGGCATGGGGCCGGTCTTGCAGCAGGACGTCGAATCGAAAGTTTCCAGCATTCCGGGGGTGAAAGAGGCGGCCGTGTTCCTGGTTTGGGACCCGCCCTGGAGCCGCGAGATGCTGACGGACGCCGCCCGGCTGGAACTGGGGATGATGTGAGCCGCCCACCACCAGATTGGGCGGCGCTGCGGGCGGACTTTCCCATCCTGGAACAACAGGTTCACGGGTTCCCCCTCGTTTATCTTGACAACGCCGCCACCTCGCAAAAGCCGCGCGCCGTCCTCGAGGCGATGGATCAGTTTTACCGCCGCGACAACAGCAACGTGCATCGGGGCATCCACGAATTGAGCCGCCGCGCCACCGTGGCCTTCGAGGCCGCCCGCGACCGCGTCGCGCGCTTCCTCAATGCCCGCGAGTCCGCCGAAATCATCTTCACCCGCGGAACCACCGAAGCGATCAACCTCGTCGCCTACGCCTGGGGCGCCAAAAACATCAAGGCCGGCGACACGATTTTGCTCACGGAGATGGAGCATCACAGCAACATCGTGCCGTGGCAGTTGCTGGCCGGGCGCACGGGCGCCAAGCTGGCCTACGCGCCGATTTCGGGCGACGACGGGCTGCTGGATTTGAGCGGGCTGGACCGGTTGTTTGACAACACGGTCAAGCTGTTCGCGTTCACCCATGTTTCCAACACGCTCGGGACGGTCAATCCCGTTGCCGAGTTGTGCGCCCGCGCCCGCCGACGCGGCATTGTCACGCTGGTCGATGCCGCGCAGAGCGCCGGCCATCGGCCGGTCGATGTCCAGGAGATCGGCTGCGATTTTCTGGCCTTCTCCGGGCACAAGCTGTGCGGGCCGACCGGCAGCGGCGCGCTTTACGGGCGGCGCGAACTCCTCGAGGACATGCCTCCCTTCCAGGGGGGCGGCGACATGATTTCGAGCGTCGATTTCTTCCATAGCACATGGAAGGAGCCGCCGCACAAATTCGAGGCGGGCACGCCCGATTTCGCCGCCGCCATCGGCCTGCGCGCCGCGCTGGATTACGTCGATGCCATCGGTTGCGAGAACATCGCCCGGCATGACGAGGAGTTGGCAGCGCGCGCACTGGAGAAACTTGCGCGCCTGCCGGGCCTCCGGCTTTTCGGCCCGCGCCAGGGGCACGCCGGCGTGGTCAGTTTTCTTTTGCGGGACATTCATGCCCACGATGTCGTGACGGTGGCCGATCAGCGCGGCGTCGCCTTGCGCGGGGGCCACCACTGCAACCAGCCGTTGATGAAACGGCTGGGGGTGGAATCGACCGCCCGCGCCAGTTTTTATTTTTACAACACCGCCGCGGAAGTGGACCGGCTGGCGGAAGTGCTGGTGGAAATTCAAAAATTCTTTGGCGCATGACAAATCTCCTCCAACCGTCGGCCACGATGAAACGCGTGCTGGAAGTTTTTCCCGGCGCCCAACGCGCGTTGTTTCGCCGCTATCACATTGGCGGCTGCGCCAGTTGCGCCTTTCAGCCGGACGAAACTCTCGAAGGTCTCTGCGCCCGCAACAATTTGAACGTGGCCGAAGTCCTGCAACACATCGAGACCAGCCATGAGCAGGATCAGGAATTGCTCGTTTCGCCCGCCGCGCTGGCCCAACTGCGCCAGGCCGGCGGCGTGCGCCTGGTCGATATTCGCAGCCGCGAGGAGTTCGACGCCGCCCGCATCGACGGCGCGGTCCTCTTGTCGCAGCCCGTCATGCAGGACATTCTGGGCCATTGGCCGCGCGAAGGGCTGATGGTCCTCTACGACCATCGCGGACAGCAGAGCCTCGACGCCGCCGCTTATTTCATGGGCCAGGGATTTCGCAACGTCCGCTGTTTGCGCGGCGGCATCGACGCCTGGTCGCGCGAGGTGGACGAAAAAATCCCGCGCTACCGATTGGAGCTTTCCGCATGAACCCCGCCGACGATTTTCAAAAACGCCTCGAGCAAGCCCTGCGCGACCCGAAGAACCTGGGCGAACTGGAAGGGGCCGACGCCGTCGGCACCGCCGGCAGCGCCGCCTGCGGCGACATGATCCGGCTGTGGATCAAATTCAAGGAGCAGGCGGGCAAAAAAGTTGTTGACCGCGCCACCTTTCAAAGTTTCGGCTGCGAGACGGCGATTGCCGTCGCCAGCCTGGCCACGGAAATGATCCGGGGCAAGACGGCGGAGGAAGTGCTGGCGCTGTCCGCCTCGGAACTGGCGCCCGGCCTCGGCCCGCTGCCGCCGGTCCGGATTCACTGCACGCAACTGGTTGAAAGCGCCCTCCATTCCGCCTTGCAGCCGTCCGCCGCGCCGTCGGAACCCGCTCCCGCCGTTACGGCGCCGAGCTTGGTTGATAAATTCACCCAGGCCGGCCAGCCCCCCGGCAAGTTGAAGGTCATCCTGCTGGATGAAAAAGATAATTAGCGGTAACCGTGACCTTAAAAGCCCGGCGTTTCAATCGGTATTCCACTTTCGCCGCCGTTGACAGCAATGCCTTGGTGTTTTAAGCTGATTGCGTGAATTCAACAATTGCCGCGCCGGTTGACTGGATAGAAGCCGTTGGAAATCTGCGTTTTCCATCGAAGGCGGACCATCGTCTCCAAGAACTAATGGGCCGCAACAACGAAGGGCTTTTGCAGGAATCTGAAAGGGAACAACTGGAGGCGCTGGTTGAATTGAGCGAGCAACTGTCGCTCGTCCGCGGCGAGGCATTGCAGATTCTAGGCAAGCAGCCGTAATGAGCGCCCCGGAAGAACTGTCGCGCACAGTTTCGCTTTAACGGCTATCAAATCGAAGGATTGACCGCCGTGGGCCGCGCAACCGCAGAAGCTCTAAACTTGAATCACTCTCGCCGTCAGCGCATCCGCGAAGTTGAGGAAGCATTTGGCCTCTATCCGCCAGTTCCTTGAGGGAATATGTTGGCAAGCCTTGACATAGCCTGCCAACGGATTAACTTCGAGCCATGAAAGCAGTGACCATCAACATTTCATTGAATCCAGAGCTGGCCGAATTCGCACGGGCCGACTCGGAGGCGCGGGCGTTTGATTCCATGAGCGAGTATATGCGGGATTTGATCCGCCATCGCCGCCAGGAACAAATCGAGGCGGATGTGGCCTTTTTGGAAAAAGCCATCGAGGGCGCGCCGCTGGGTGATCCTTCGGATAAGGAAATGGCCGCAATCTACGCCGGCATCAAAGCCCGTCGAAAGAAAAAGCATGAAGGTCGTCTTTGACGCGGGGGTGGTGTTTTCAGGCGCCGGGTGGCGGGGCGAAGCGCATCGTTGTCTGCTGGCAATGGCTCATCGCCGGGTCATTGCCTATGCCACCGAGGAAACCCTCAAGGAATTGAGCACTCTGCTTGCTGATCGCGCGGACAGGGCGAAGCACCCGGCGGCTGCCACATTGTCCTGGTATCAGGACAACGTGAAGCGCGTTGAGCCCGCGCCGCTGGGCAAACAACGGAGCCGCGATCTGAAAGATGATCCTTATTTGGCCTGCGCGTTGGGAGCCGGAGCGAAGATCATTGTCACGCGGGATGGCGATTTGCTGGCGTTGGGAAAGCCCTTTGGAATCCAAATCATTACGCCGCGCGAGTTGCTGGTTCGATTATCAAGGCCGCTTTGAAGGCGCGGACGTGTCTGCGCCGTGGAGTTACAACGTCATTGCCGTTCGTCAGCTTGATCGAGCTTGTCATCCTGCTCGCGCTCTCGAATCAGATCGCCGATAGGGTCGGCTTCCGGCTTAAGCCAACGTCTGCCCGCGCCCATGAGTTGGCGGGCCAGTTCGCCCCTGCTGGACAACGGCTTGACGAGGATCGCTCCCTCGCGCGTCTTCGCCCAGTCCAACCGCGTTCCGGAGTGAATTCCTATTCGTCTTTCGTCTGAATCCAGCGCACGCGGCTCAACGACACAATCACCAGCTTGTTGCGGAAATCTGCTTGTGAATGATTCGCCAACAACGGAAGCAACAACCTGGCAACGTTTGCCGTCGAAGTTGGGTGGGCTTCCACCCGAATGACGCCGTAATGTTCAGACAACGGCAGGACCACCCAATCACCAAAGTGACGATCAATCGTGACGAGCGTTCGTCCCTCCTGAACAGCCCGTTGCAGAATCAATGCATCATCAGCCCGTGCCTGGCCAGTTTCCTCCGCGCGAGCGACCTCATGCCCAGCATCGCGCAAAAGCAAGGCCAGTTCGACCCGAAGCATCTGATCCAGGTAAAGGCGCACAGCGGCTTACGCGACACCCAGGGCGGTGATCTCCGTGTGCAGAATGGAATGCCGGGCGTACTCCAAGGCAGCCTGAATATCATCCCGCGTCAATTCCGGGTAGCCACGCAGCAAGGAATCCCAAGATTCATCGTCGGCCAGTTGTTCCAGAATTGTGGCCACAGGAATCCGTGTGCCCTTGATGACCGGCTGGCCGCCACACACACGCGGATTGATTTCAATGCGCTCGCTCATGTCTGAACCATACCCGCACCGCACGAAGACTGCAAGCGCCCGATATTTCATCTTCCTCACCGGCTTTGCTGGTTTGGACCGTCGCAAAGACTGTGCCATGCCGGGGACGAAAATGGGGGAAGCGAAGTCCAGAGCAAAGCAGTTCCCGGTTTCCTTCCGGTCAAGGGGCTTGCGGGTGCAATTTTTCTCTTTAATCGGTGCTTCTTGCAAAACACAGACATGAAATTGTGCGAGACCGTACCCGTATGTCAGAATTTCCTCCAAACCGGGAGGGACTGCGTTTTGAAGTTGTATAAACGAATCAGCCGTTGTTGAATAAAAGATATATGAGTGCATCCAACGACCTAGACGCCCAAGCCAAAGAAGTCATAAGGCAGGAACAGTTTTGGTTTACGCTCACGACCGTCACTGTCACCCTTTTTGTCGGTACACAGCTCAAGACCCCCAGTGTGTGGGAGATGAGAATCTCCCTTTGGTTCATCATCTGGCCTCTGGCGGTACTGACCTTTTACCTCGTTGTTGGCCGCCACAAGGCGTATTGTAACATTAACAATCGTATCGACAGGAAGCCGGAAATCTGTTGGTATGGAGCTTTAAAGCACTTATTCAAAGAGAAAAGCGGAGCTCTTTATTGCTGCTCGGTTATCACCTTGGCGGCGATTGGATTCACGGTAATTATTTTTTCGCGGCCTGTCGCGCCAGTTCCGCCGACTCAGGCAGCATCGCCCACATCAGCGGTGGTTCCCGTGACCATTCCGATATCGACTACATTAATACCAGCGCAGAAACCATAATCGGCACGATGTTCTCTTAGGTGGCATAATGGGTGCCGCGGTCTTGCGGTGGGCTTCCGCCCAGGGGGTTGCGCATCCACAAAGCCTCTCATCTATTCGGCTTTATTTTTGGCGGGAGCGTGGACCGCGATTCGACTTGACCAGTCGGCATGGACGAACATGCGGGCGGCATCCCCGCGAGCCTTGAGAAACCCGATAATCCACCGCAAATTGTCTGCCGTCAACGAAAACCATTCACCGCGCCGCCTATGTCGTTTAAACAAATCATGCAAATTGCGCTCATCCTCCTTGTCCGCCGGTATGGCAAAGCGCAAAATGGTTTCAGGAACTTCGGACTGTAACGTCCGCTCCCGCGTGAATGGCGTCTTACTACAGCCGATCTTGAAACTCTTGTTCCGAGGGTCTTCCATGATGTAAACATATCGAGTACAGCCACTCCTTTCCCTTTCGTGTATGAGCGCAGCCTCTTTTTCACGGCGTGCGCCGCCGTCCTGGTGTCCGAGCCAACGTGAGACAGTTGGGATGTCCACGCCGTTTTCAATGCAGCGGGTTGCGAACAAATGGCGCAAGGGGCATTCAGTGTTTCCTCTAAAATCGTTCAACAGGACAAGACGGGGTTCAACCCACAGCCACAAGGGCTTCCGCAAGGCCGCCGCTAGGCCGAGAGAACGAAAACAGACCCAAAAACCCGCAAAAATCCGACTTCATTTTCTCCACGATCCTGTGTTGTCCGCTCAAGTGGCGCGAAACTTCGCCGCGCCCTTTCTGGCGATGAAGTGTGCCGCGCATTGAAAGTCGTCCTAAATCCGCCTTGAAACGTGGCCGGGTTTGGTTGAATATAGAGGCAGGCCAGTTTAGCTCAGCGGTAGAGCAACGGTTTTGTAAACCGTAGGTCGTCGGTTCGAGCCCGACAACTGGCTCCATTTCCAACGTGTTGGAACACAATGGATTGAAGAGGAAAAAGCGGCAGCGGACACCAAAATGGATACCAAGTTGGCCAGGATGCCAGAATCCTTCCAGAATGGTGCCAGAATGCTGCCAGAAGCCGCTAACGCAAAGGCTTCGCACTTCATTACGATCAAAAGTTATGAAGCGCTATCGTTTGGTTTATCGCGGAATCCGCAACGCCTATTACTGTTTCGACACCCATACCAAAAAGCGTGAAAGCCTCGGCACCGGGAATGCCGACGAAGCCCAACGCCTTGTTGACACCAAAAACGAGGCCGTGCAGCACCCGGAAATGAACCTGCAAATCGCCCAGGTCTATTTGCAGCACAGCGACCCCGCTTTATCTGCCCGCACTTGGCAACAGGTCATGGAGAAGATTATTTCCCTCAAATCGGGGCCAACGCGCGAGCGGTGGGAATACGCCATCGACGACCAGGCGTTCGATTTGATCCGGCACCGGAAACTTTTGCAAACCACGGCAGAGCATTTTCTCAACGTCCTTAACAAAGGCTCCGTAGCAACGAACGTCTTTCTGCGGCGCGCCCACAATTTTGCCATCGGAATGCACTGGCTGCCCTGGCCTGTTCTGCCGAAATTGCAATGGCCACCCGTCACCTACAAAGAGAAACGCGCCATTACGCGCGAAGAACACCAGAGAATCATTCAGCGCGAGCGCAATCCCGAGCTCCGCGCTTTTTATGAATTGCTCTGGCATTTGGGCGGCTCTCAGACGGATATTGCAACGCTGTCAGCCGAGGACATCAACTGGACGGACCGCACGGTTTCGTTTCAACGCCGCAAAACCAAAGTTGCGGTGGTAATTTCATTCGGGCCGGAGGCGGCGACCATTCTGGAGACTCTGCCCAAGTCGGGTTTGTTATTTCCTTGGCTTTCCGGCTTGCACGAAAAGCACCGCGCAAAACATTTCGTCAAACGCTTGGCGACGGTAGGGGTAAAAGGCATTTCGTTGCATTCGTATCGCTACGCCTGGGCAGAGCGCGCCAAAGTCGTCGGTATGCCGGAGAGATTTGCACAGCAGGCCCTTGGTCACAGTTCCAAGGCGTTTGCGCGGGCATATTCCAAAAATGCCAAGGTGGTTGTTCCCTCACTGGAGGACTACGAAGCGAAGGTCATTCCGCTGCCTGTGGCAGTAAATCAATGAAGTCCATTGCCATTGGATGAAGCGACAAGAGGAAACGGGCTGCTCTTTGAAACATCCGCAAAGCCGCCCTTCTGCCGCGTATTTCTCTTGTGCCAATGCTGGCTGATGGTTTGCGTCATCTTTGCCAGCCAGACCCGGTCTTTGGACATTTCCGTAACCTCTGCCGTCGAGAAGAACTTGATTCCGTTTTGCGGCGGGTTTCCGAGAGGTTTGAGCAGACGAGATGCAATGAGGATTGGCACGTCATGCGGCTGACAGCCCAACACCCAGGCCGCTTGTTCCACAGTGAGCCGGGCCGGCGCCCGTCCAACCAACGCCAGAAATTGATGTTGTTCTTCTTTCATACGCACTGCCTTTGCTGGAACCGGAGCCGGTCACACCGACTCTGGCCGCCAATCACCACGACCAACCCAGTACAGAATTCATCTTCAAGTCACCCAGGGGGCGGGCGGGCGGCGCTGGCG
>JBEKYR010000041.1:0-50055 GCA_049510745.1 Verrucomicrobiota bacterium
ACAAGTTACAATTGTGTGACAATGGCGCGGCGTTTCTGTGTCAATCGAATTTCCTGGCGGCCCCGCGCCAACGGCGGCACGGAGCGGCTCAAAAGCATACCCCATGCCGAACACAGCTGATTTTCAATGGCCAATTTTCAATGGCCTCCCAAAGCGGTCCGATTATTACTGTCGGTCATTCGCGCGGCAGTGGCGGAAAGGGCGGAAGGCCCGGCGGCATCGGGGGCATCGGCGGCAGTTTTTCCACCAACTCGCGCCACAATTGCCGTTCATGGGCGGTCATGGCCTCCCATCTCTGGGCGTTCCTCAGAAATTGGTTTCGCTCCTCCGTCGTCAGGGCGGCGAACTTGCGAAACGAGGCGATGCACGCCTGCCGGTCAGCCGGCGGCAGCCGGTCAAACGCCCGCAACGCCTGCTCCATGTCGCGCCGTTCCGCCTCGGACATGGCATTGATCGTTTGCTGTTGCTCGCGTCCAGTCAAGGTGAAGAAATGCCGGAACTGCTCGCACAACCCGGCCCGCTGCTCCTCCGGCAGCGCCTGCCACCGTTCCCATTGCTCCGCCCATCGGGCGCGCCGCCCGGCCGGCAGTTTGTCGAGCATATCCTTCTGGCCGGCCGGCGAGCGGGCGGCCCATTCGAGATAGGTCCGGATAAAATCCTCCTTTTCCAGGAGCGCCTTGCGGGTCGCGGCGGGCAATTCATCCCATTGCGCCAGCGGCCCCAGGATCATCGGCTGGTCGAGGGGCGACACTTGCTTCAACTCCGCCGCGCGGGCCGCCTTGTCCAGCCGCATCAAATTGAGCAGGCGCCAATGCAATTCGGTCTGGTGCAGGCGCGCTTCGCGGACGGCGCGGGGCAGGGCCTCGTATTCGCGCACTTTGTCCAGGACCGCCTTTGTTTCCTCGGCGGATTTGCCGGCCAGAACCCGTTCCCGCTCCGCCGGTGTCATGCCCAATAGGCCGCGAAAGTATTCCACGGGCGAGAGATGATGCAGAGTCACCCCGGCGCCGACGGTTTGATACCAGTGCGGTGGCGGCGGCGGGCCGGGAAGGTTGGTCGAGTCCGACTCGCCTTGCCCGAAGCAGGCCGCGCTGAGGAGAAGCGCCGCGGCAAATGGAAGGGCTGGCTGGCGCATGGTTCCTTATTGCAGGACGGCGAGCAAATCGTCGTCCGCCACTTTCACTTTGTTGAGGCGTTCAATCGTGTCGAAGTCCTTTAACCATTCCATCCGCGGCAAGGCGGCCAGACGGCTGACGCTGGCCAGGTCGCGGGCCGCTTGCGCGCGTTGCGCCAGTTGATGATACCCGCGGAAAGAAAGAAGGCCCACACACACCATGGCCGCCCCCAGCGCGCAACGCGGAAGCCACATGGCGGGGGCCGGGGGCCACGACGCCAGCCATCGCCGCCAGCCGGACCGGGCGGGAGCGTGTTGCGCCGCTTGCATCACCCGGGCGGTGAAATTCGACGAAACCCGCGCGGCGGGAAGGCGGTGCAAGAGCCGGTCCAAGGCGGCTTCCTCTTCCCACCGGCCCTGGAGTTCGGGATGGGCGGCCAGGCATTGGCGCAGCCGGGCCAATTCCGGCGGGGTCAAGGGCCGGCGCCAACTGATTTCTTTGAGGTTCTGAAAATCCGTGTCCCGCATGTTCGCATTGATCATAAACACCGTTTTCCTTCCAGAGTTTCGGGGGCCTCCTCCTGCCAGGCGCCGCTTTGCAGATAAGGTTTGAGCTTCTCTTTGAGGGTTTCGCGCCCGCGATGGATGAGGGACTTGGTGGCCGAGAGCGAGCACCCCAGCACACAGGCGATGTCCTCGTAGGAAAGTTCCTCCTCCCGGCAGAGGACAATCGCCAACCGCTGTTTATCAGGCAGTTGCGCCAGCGCCTCTTGAATCTTCGCCTCCAATTCCACCTGGAGAAACGCCTGCGGCGCCGCAATGTCCCTGGTATCCGGGAATTGCCGCGGCGCCTGCTCCTCGCTCTCGGCCTGGCTGGCCTCCAGCGATTCCGCCCGATGCCGTCCGCGCCGCCGGATTTCGTTCAAGCACAAATGGCGGGCGATGGTGAAAATCCAGGTGGAGAATTTCGCCGAAGCCTTGTAGCGCGGGGCGGATTGGAAGACGCGGATGAAGACGTTTTGAGCCAGGTCCTCGGCTTCGTCCAAATCCCGGAGCATGCGGTACATCAAGTTGACGATGGGCTGCTTGTATTTGCCGACCAATTCCTCAAAAGCCCGCGCCTCTCCGCCTTTAACGCGAAGCATCAGTGCGGCATCGGGGTCCGTGGGCGCGGCCATTTGGTACTAATGTAACCAAACACCGCCCGCGGGACAAGGTTGCGCGGGCCGTTTAACTTTGAACCTTGAACTTGCCGGGGGCGGGTTTATTTTCGAGGGCATGAGACGAGTCGCCGTTTTTCTGGGGGTCATGGTTTCACTTTTTGCGCGGGCCGCCAACGCCCAGGCGCCCGCCACCAACGACGGCGCCCCCGCCAGCCCCGCCGCGGCCATCGCCGCCAAGGAAGGGGCGCAGGAGCGCTATGAACGCATGGCGGCGGACATCCAGGCGCTGCAGGCCGCCAATGACGCCTTGCAGACCAAGATCAACCTGATCGCCGCGGAGGTGCAGGATTTGCGCAACCAACAACTCCAGGCGGCCAGCAATTCGACCGTCCAGGAACAGTTGAAGGTCCTGGCGGACAAAATCGCGGAAGTGGACAGGAAACGCGAGGAAGACAAGCAGGCCATTTCCGAAGAAATCCGCAAGTCGATGGCCGCGTTGGAGAAGGCGCTCGCCGCCAGCGCCGCCCCCAGCCGCCCGCCGTCCAAACCAACGCCCGAACCCGAAGCGCCTGCCGGGGACAAAGGATTCCTCTACACCATCCAGTCCGGCGACAACCTTTCCCTCATCGTCAAAACCTACAACGCGGATTTCAAGAGCAAGGGCCTCAAACCGATCACGCTCAAACAGGCCCAGGAGGCCAATCCCGACGTGGATTGGAACCGCCTGCGCGTCGGACAAAAGATCATCATCCCGCGCCCCGCCAGCGAGTAGGAAGGGGCATCTTAAGCTTGCCGCCGCGAGAAAAAAGCGGTTAGCTCCGCCCGTGGATTCCCGCGAAGCATTCATTGCGTTGAACATGATCGGCGGCATCGGCCCGGTGACCGTGCGCAAGTTGCTGGAGCATTTGGCCGACGCCCCCGCCATCCTCCGCGCCAGCCCGGCCCAATTGCAGAAGGTGCCCGGCATCGGCCCGGAAACCGCCGCGGCCATCGCCGGCTGGGAGAAGAACATCGACCTGGCCGGCGAACTCAAGCGCATCGAACAATTCGGCTGTCAAATCGTCATTCAATCGGACGAAAACTACCCGGAATTGCTCAAGCAGATTTACGATCCGCCGCTGGCGCTCTACGTCAAGGGCGACCTTTGCGCCAAGGACAAGAACGCGGTCGCCATCGTCGGCTCGCGCATGACGACGCATTACGGGGTCGAGGCCGCGCGCAAGCTGGCCTATCAACTGGCCTACATCGGCGTGACCATTGTCAGCGGCGGCGCGCGCGGCATCGACACCGCGGCCCATCAAGGGGCGCTCCACGCCAAAGGCCGCACGCTGGCCATTTTGGGCACGGGCATCAACCTCATTTTCCCGTCCGAAAACGCCGAACTCTTCGAGAAGATCGCCGCAAACGGCGCGTTGCTGACCCAATTCCCTTTCAACCGCAAGGCCGACAAGCAAAGCTTCCCCATCCGCAACCGATTGGTCGCGGGCATGACGCTGGGCACCGTGGTGGTCGAGGCCAACCTCACCAGCGGCGCGCTGATCACCGCGCGGATGGCCAACGACTGCGGCCGCCAGGTTTTCGCCGTGCCCGGCCGCATCGATTCGCCGCGCAGCAAAGGCTGCCACGACCTGATCAAAAACGGCGGCGCCAAACTCTGCGAAAGCGCCGAGGACATCCTCTGCGAATTCGAGTACCTTTTCCCCTCCAGCAAGCTCCCGTCGATGCTGCACGACGCGCCGAATCTGCCGGCGTTCTCGCTCTCGGAAAACGAGGCGGCCGTCTATGATTTGATTGACAAGGACGGGACGCCCATCGACGACATCATCCGGGGCGGCGGTTTGCCGGCGTCGGCGGTGGCGGTGGCGCTGCTGGGCCTGGAGATGAAGCGCCTGATCAAGCAATTGCCCGGCAAAGTCTTTGTGCGCAACGGCTGAGGTGCCGGCTTCTTTAACCGGTTTTGCGGGCAAGGTTCCGCGGCTCCCTCCGACTTTGAGTTGAAATGCGCGGGCGCCTCCGCTACCATTGCGCGCGAATATGAAACTGTCTCTTGCCGATGTCATTGGGCGCGTCCCGTATCGTGTGGCCCTGGCGGGCGGGTGGATCGATCAGCCGTTTGTCTCGCGCCGCAATGGCCGGCCGCCCGGTTCGATGGTGGTGGTGGGGCTGGAGCCGGCGTTTCGATTCATGGACCGCTCCGGCTTTGCCACCGGCACGCGGGCGGTGGCGATGAAATTGTGGCGCGGCCGGCTGCCGCACCGCGCCGCCAGCCAACTGGTCCGCGAGTTGTATGAGGCGGAGAACGAGCACAAGCGCCACCCCAGCGGTTCGCAGGACATGATCGGCCTGATCTATCCCGGCATTAACCGGCTGGATTACGATTTCGCCGCCAACGGGGGCGTGTTTCCGTCGCATATCGAGCCGCTGCGGAGCGCGGCGGCCGCGCGCTGGCTGGAATCGGTGCTGCACGTCTTGCCGGTCGAGCCGCGTCCGCCCGGCTACAGTCCTCTTATCAAGAAGAATCTCGACCCGGCCTGGATCGCGCGCCTCGGCCAGACGGGCAGGGATTGCTTCGACGCCATCCGCGCGCGGGACATTTGCGCCCTGGGCGCCTGCCTCAACGATTGCATGGTTTGCTGGGAAACCATTCTGCCCGGCACCATGCGGCACCCCGCCCTCAAGGCGGACCTGGCGGGAATGCTGCGCGCCTATCAGCGGGAATACTGCGGGGCGATGTATTCCGGCTGCGGCGGCGGCTATCTGTTGGTGGTGTCCAAAAAGCCGGTGCCCGGCGGCTTGCGCATCCGCATCCGGAGGTGACACTGGATGGAGCCGAAGCACATTGCCGTCACCGGCGCGTTTGACGATCCGCGTTCGCGCGATCTGCGCTTTCTCGAAGAAGCCTCCAAACGCGGGCCGCTGACCGTCTTGCTCTGGTCCGATGAAGCGGTCGAGTCGGCGACGGGCCGGCGTCCGAAGTTTCCCCTGGCCGAGCGGCTCTATTTTCTGAACGCGGTGCGCTATGTCAGCCGCGTCCTGCCCGTCGCGGGGGCGGTCCGTCCGGACGCGCTGCCCGCCGCGGCCGGTTTTCGGGCGGACGTTTGGGCCGATGCACCGTCCGACGCCACCGAAGCGCGGCGCGCTTTCTGTCAAGCACACGGATTGGAGCATTGGGTTTTGGCCCCGGAGCGGCTGCGGGGTTTTCCCGCGCCGGAGGTTCCCGCCGCGCCGTCCCATCGAAAAAAGGTCATCGTCACCGGCTGTTTTGACTGGCTGCATTCGGGGCACGTGCGGTTTTTTGAGGAAACCAGCGGTTACGGGGACCTGTATGTGATTGTCGGGCACGACGCGAATATCCGGCTGCTCAAGGGCGGCGGCCACCCGCTGTTGCCGCAGGAGGAACGGCGTTATCTGGTTGGCTCGATCCGATATGTCACCGGCGCGCTCGTTTCCAGCGGGGAAGGCTGGCTGGATGCCGCGCCGGAAATTCAACGGCTGCAACCGGACATTTACGCGACGAACGAGGACGGCGACAAAGGAGGCAAGCGGGACTATTGCCGCGAGCATGGCATCGAGTATCTGGTGCTCAAACGCGCGCCCGCGCCCGGCCTGGCGCCACGCACCAGCACGGACCTGCGGGGCTTTTGAACAGGCCGCGTCCTTCGCGGGTGAGATGAGAAGTGGCGCTTGGCCCCACCCCCCCTGCTTTAAGGAAAAGTTTTGAAGTTTGAATCAGTGAATGAGTGAGTGGGGCAATGGAGGCGGGGGATTGCTGCGAAGGAACGCAAGGAGCACAAAGAGAATGACTTACAAACGAACCAGGAATGATGGAAAAAAATTCGAGCAAAAAGATTGCCCTTTTTAATCTTGCCGCCAGCCGCCCGTTTGTTTACCGCCGTGGCTCTGGCGAGGATTGAAAAAGCGATTGTTTGAGCCGCCGCCGCGGTCGCTGAAATCAACGGGAGAAGTTAAGAAACGGGCGGTCCGATGGGTGGCCCCTGCGACAGTTTGGGGTTGGCGATAACGCCTTGCGTGCTCTTTGCCTGTGAGTCGAGTGCGATTTGGCCAATTCTTGTTTGACCCCTTTGATTCGCCCAGGCCCGCAAACTTCGCTGGCTTTTCAGGGTTGAACTGCCCTGAAGAACTGCATTTGGTTCGTTGCGCCGTTGAGGTTGATGCTCTGGAACATGTCAGTCAAAGTCACGCTTCCCACCGTGCTCCAGGAGTTCCGGTCGGCCAGGTTCGTGGTGGCGACCAGATCATAGGTCACGCCGGGATTGCCGTAGAGCGTGAGTGCCCGGCTCGAATTGGTTCCCAGCGAGGCGTCCAACAGCGACTGGCGGTCGATCACCACCAGGCGTCCCATTTGGGCGAGGAGATTTGTTGCCGGAGAATTGTTTGAAGCCACTGCGCTGATGTTGGCAACCGTCAGCGGGACAAACGCAGAGGCGCCAGGCAGTGTGTCCAGGCAAATCGAGCCGAGGACCGCAGTGCCTTGCAACGTCTGGCCACGCTGGATGCCAAAGGTGAATTGCGTGTGGGAAGGATCAAGCGCAATTGCTGCCGCGGAAGCAACCACGGAATTACTCGGCGTAATGTTCCAGTTTGTAAGAAATCCACTCGGATAAGCCAGGGTAAAATTCAAGTTCGTCAGGCCGACCGTAGCCACCAGACTCACCGGTACACAAGTGTTCTGGCCCGCTTGCACCACGCTTGAGCCAATGCTTACCTCGACGCAGTCGCCCACGCTCACGCTGAAGGTCATCGAGTTGCTCAGCGGAGGGGTGCCGCTGTCCATGGCCCAGACGGTAATCAGGTTGGTGGTGCTGCCCTGTTCGCATGTGGGTATCCATGTGAAAACGCCGTCTGCTGTGATACTGGCTCCGGCGGGAGCGTCGGAAGCAAGCATGAATGAAATAGGTCCATTGGCACTATACGCGTAGTTGGTAACGATAACCCCTTGATTGACGTTCACGAACTGGTTGGAAACGTTGACGGTTAGCGGCGGACTATTGGTCGGCAAAGCAACCACGCTCACGGCGTCCAGCGCGACGCTAGTGTCGTAGGCCGGAGTGGAAGTATCTGTAAAAACGAGAGTTGTGTTGGTGGTTCGCGCGGAAAATGTCACCCGAACTGTGGACCACACCTCCTCATATGGAGGGATGTAAGCAGTCTCGTTGCTGGCCAAAAGTGAGCCATCGCTGGCCAACATCGTCAACGTAAGGCTTTTGAGATTACCGCCATTGTAAAAAATCGCGGGTGCCACCGAGTACGTCACTAGATAAGTCTCTCCGATTATCGTGCTAAACGTTTGATACACAGCTCCCTCTGGCGGCGCGTTCTGCGAATCAAAAACCACCCATTGTTGTCCGTCCGCCGGGTTCAACCCGGAAAAGGATCCCGTGAATAAAAAAACCTCGTTTACGGTCCCGCCGATGGTCCACCCCGTCAGCCATGTGTCGCCCGGGCCAGCGTATCTATCATTTCCGGAGGTAATCACCGGAACCTCGAAACCTCCATTTATGAGCAGGCCCACTTCCAGAACTGCCGCGAGGCTGGTGATGCTGCCATACGCATTGGTCACGATGACTGAATAATTGCCGGCATTGGCGAGTTGGGCGTTGGTCACGATGTAGCTGCTGTTCGTCGCCCCGGAAATACTCGCGTTGTTGAACAACCATTGATACGCCAATGGCGCCGCTCCATCCGCCACAACGCTGAAGGTTGCGGTTGCGCCCTGAGCCACCTGTTGGTTTTCCGGCTGGGTGACAATGAAGGCACTAGCAGACGTCAAACTGACAGACGCCATTTGCAGACCGGAAAGCACGGAATACAAGCTGGCTCCAGTTTCCGCTGTAATGGTGATCGCCTGCCCGGCGGAAATGCTCACATTGGTGAACTCCACATACTGCACCCCTTCCTGCCACACCGAAGAAAGCCAGCCGGGACCGTTGATCGTCGCCTCACTCCCATAACTCTGCGAGCCTACCGTGATCTGAAAAACGCTGTTTTGGTTGTCCTCATTCCCGTGTCCGTAGAGATAAAAGTCATACCCGCCCGCAGCTAGATTGGTGACCGTCACCGAGATGTCGGGATATTGGTCGCCAGTGTCGCTCACTAAATAATTTCCGTACATGGGATCAGACGCCCCGTTTCCATTGTTTCCCTGGACATAGGCGACCATCACTCCTGCGCCTGACGTACTGCCATCCATAAACTTCATGTTGGGCAACGATCCGGACCCCGGGAAACCGTGACCGGTAATTGTCGTGCATGTATTCCAGAAATCGTTGGTGGTCACTCCAGTGGCGGCAAATCCCGTCTTGCCCGTGACCGAAGCGGTCGTGAAAGCCACATCAATAACCGTGGTAACCGGCGTAATGACGTTTAGTGCCGCCACGGCACTGGTAAGGCTGCCATATGAATTGGTTATGATGACCGAATAATTGCCTACATCGGCGGGTTGGGCGTTGGTAACGATGTAGGTGCTGTTCGTCGCCGCAGAAATATTGGTGTTGTTAATCAGCCATTGATACGCCAATGGCGCCGCTCCTCCCGCCACAACGCTGAAGGTTGCGGTTGCGCCTTGAGCCACCGCTTGGTTCGTCGGTTGGCTGACAACGAAGGGTCCGGAAGATGACGGGCTGACGGGCGCCATTTGCAGACCGGAAAGCACGGCATAGCCACCGGCTCCCGGTTCCACCATAATGGTGATCGTCTGACCGGCGGA
Organism: Verrucomicrobiota bacterium; assembly: GCA_049510745.1. GTDB lineage: Bacteria > Verrucomicrobiota > Verrucomicrobiia > Limisphaerales > Palsa-1400 > PLGF01. The sequence goes on from JBEKYR010000041.1 coordinate 9,005, forward strand.
GACGCTCACATTGGTGAACTTCACATACTGCACCCCTTCCTGCCACACTGAAGAAAGCCAGCCGGGACCATTCGTCGTCGCCTCACTCCCATAGTTCTGCAAGCCAACCGTGATCTGAAAAACGCTGTTTTGGTTGTCCTCATTCCCGTGTCCGTAGAGATAAAAGTCATACGTACCCGCAACCAGTTCGGTTACGGTTACCGTCACTGTGATGTTCCCGCCTTGGGTGTACAGATAAGTTGCATACATGGGATCAGACGCCCCGTTTCCATACACTCCCCCGACATTGGCGACCGTCAATCCTGCGCCCGACGCCGTGTCATTTACGAGTTTTAAGCTCGGCGATGCTCCTGAACCCGGATTCAAACTATTAACGCCGCCGACAGTGCAGGTATTCCAGAAATCGTTGGTGGTCATTCCTGTGGCGGCAAAGCCCGTCTTGCTCGTAACTGATGCACTCGTGAAAGCCACATCAATGAGAGTGCCAGCGCTCGACGTCATGGCAGCGGCCAGAAGGACCACCGCGAAAAGCAGGTTAATACACCTTAAATTGCGCATAATCCGATCTTTTGGTTGAATGCTCGATTAACCAAGCAAACTCGGCTTGGCCACCCACCTTATGGAAAAGCCTCTTTAACGTTAAATGTTTAAACCTCCAACTTCAAGGCGATAATAAGCACCAGAATAACTTCGAACGGAAAAGCACACACACTTCGCTTTCCCATTGCCCGACCGCCTGACCGCCGCTACGATTCGGCAAACATGACTGAACCCACAACTTTATTGTCGGCCAGACCGGATGGACGGCGGCCGGATGAGCTTCGCCCGATTCGCTTCCAGAACGGCATCGCTCCCTACGCGGCCGGCTCGACCTTGATCGAGTGGGGCAATACGCGCGTGCTCTGCGGCGTGACTATCGAGGAGGGCGTCCCGCGCTGGATGAAGGAGCAGGGCGTCACCGGCGGCTGGATCACGGCGGAGTATTCCATGCTCCCGTATTCCACCCTGACGCGGAAGGCGCGCGATATTTCGAAGGGCAGAATCGACGGGCGCTCGCAGGAAATCCAGCGCCTGATCGGCCGCGCGATGCGGGCGGCGGTGGACCTGGAAAAGATCGGCCCGCGCACGATCTGGCTCGATTGCGATGTGTTGCAGGCCGACGGCGGCACGCGCACGGCGGCCATCACGGGAACGTTTGTCGCGCTGGCGCTGGCGGTCAACTCGCTGCGGGCCGCCGGCAAAGTGGCGGCGGAATTCGTCCTCAAACCGGTCGCGGCGGTCAGCGCGGGCATCGTGCGGTCGCAACCGTTGCTGGACCTGTCGTACGTCGAGGACGTGGCGGCGTCGGTGGATATGAATCTGGTGATGGACGCGGAGGGTCAGTTCATTGAGTTGCAGGGGACGGGGGAGGAGGCCGCTTTCAGCGAGCAGGAGTTGGCGGCCATGCTGGCGCTGGGCAAGGCGGGCATCGGGCAGTTGCTCGGGTTGCAGCAGGCGGCGATCAATTCCACGACAGATCGTCCGGCGAATCCGCCAGCAGGCGGCTCTTAATCCCCTTTTGGCGCAGGATGCCGCGCCAGAGTTGGTCCGGTTGGGCGGAAAAAATCAAGTCCAGCGAAGCGGGGTGGATCAGCCAGTCTTTGCGGGCGATTTCGTTGTCCAATTGGCCGGCGGTCCAGCCGGCGTAACCGGCGAATAATTTGAGTTTTTGGGTGGCGGAGAAGGATTCGCTCAAATCCATCAACACATCCAGCGAATGGCCGACGTTTAAATTGAGCATGACGTTGGCGTCGGCCAGGAACAGATCGCTGTGGAGAAAGCTCAAGGTCTGCGGCTGCACCGGGCCGCCGATAAACAACGGCTGTTCCTTGACCACGGCGGGCAAATTGGCCACCAGGGCCTGGCCGACCGTGCTGGAGGTGGCGCGGTTGAGGATCAGGCCGAAGGCGCCCTCGGTGTCATGGTGGCAGATCAAGACCACGGACCTGTGAAAAAAGGACCGGTGCAACTTGCCGCCGTCCAATAAAAGTTTTCCTTGCAACGATATATGCGTTTGCGACATAGCCGCCTCCAGCCTGCCCGGCCTGGTCTGGCAGTTTCCGCCTTGCCGGACTGCCGTTCGCAGTCCTGCTATTTTCTATCTTGCAGCAAACCCCGCGCCGCCTCGATAAGTTTCGCCGCCGTCAGGCCGTGTTTTTCGTAAAGCTGCTCGGCCACCCAGGCCGATTGCCCAAATTCTCCGCGAATCCCCAGGGAATGCATGCGATGGGGCACGCCCGCCTGCGCCAGGGCATGGGAAATCTGCGCGCCCATGCCGCAGGCGACCTGGTGGTCTTCGATGGTGACGATGCGTCCGGCGCTACGGCTGACGGCCGGGCCGAGGGTCTGGATGTCCACCCGGTTGATGAAGGGATTGGCCAGCACGGTGGCGGCGATGTTTTGCTGGCGCAACTGGCGGCCCGCCTCGATGGCCCGCCCCACCAGCGGCCCGCAAGCGACGAGGACAACGTCGTTGCCCTCGGCCAAAAGCTGGGCCTTGCCCCATTCATATTTCGCATTTTCGACCCAGCGGACGGGGTAATTCTCGCGTCCAACAAAAAAGAGGACCGATTCGCCGTCGTGGCCGTGCTGGCGGGCGTGGGCCAGGCGTTTGATCGCCTCGTGCATCAGCGCGTCCGCCTCGTCCGCGCACGAGCAGGCGATGACGATGGTGTGCGGGATGGCCGAGGTGGCGGCGAAATAAGTCGTCGCCTGATGCGACGCGCCGTCGGCGGCGTCCTGGAAACCGACGTGGGAAAAGATGGCGATGACCGGCGCTTGGGAAAGGGCGGACATGGTCAGGGGCAGGTTCCCCTTGGTGACGCCGAACTGGCCAAAGGTATCGACAATGGGAATGAAGCCGGCTTTGGCGAAGCCCGCGCCGACGCTGATCATGTTCGCCTCCGCCACGCCGACTTCGACGAAGCGGTCCGGGAAACTTTTCTGGAAGAAACTCATCCCCGTCGAGCCTTCGACATCGGCGGAAATGGAATAGACCGGCAGGCCGTCCTGGGCGGCGCGCACCGCGCCCTTGGCCAGGCCGCTTTGCACCTTGTCTTTCTTGACGGCTGGCGCGGCGGGGGCGGCCGCGGGCGCCGCCGCCTTTTTTGCCGCCTCCTTCTTTTCCCAATCGGCGCGCAAGGCCCGCGCCCAATCGGCCAGGAGGGCGGGGACCGGCCCGGCGCCCCAATAAATTTCGTTGACAAAGTCGATGATCTTTTCGCCGTTGCTCAGGGGAAACCCGTGGCCGCCCGAGGCGCTTTCCACGGTCGAGCGCACGCCGAAGCCCTTGACCGTCTTGACCCAGAGGCAGACCGGGACGCGCGGGTTGGCCCGGGCCTGGGCGATCCCGTCCTCGACCGCCAGATAAACGGCCTGGAGATCATTGCCCTTGGGCACCTCGATCACGTTCCAGCCCAGGGCGCTCATGGCGGAAAAGGTCGGCGCCATGCTGAAGGCGTCGATGGTGATGCGGCCGGAGAGCTTGGTGTCGTTGTCGGAGAGGACCATGACGAACGGGTTGAGCCGGTCCTTGGAAGCGAAGCCGGGAATGGCGGCGAAGGCTTCCTTGGCCTCGCCTTCCATCGAGGCGCCATCGGAAACGGTGCAGATGGTGACGCGGTCATTTTTGCGCAGCCGGTCGGCCATCGCCAGGCCCTGGGACTGGGGCAGGGCCGAGCCGAGCGGCCCGTTGCTCAAGAGCACGCCTTGCGGGTTGAGATGCGATTCGCCGTGCCCGGTCAGCTTGCTGCGAAGGCTCCGAAACCCCTTCAAATCCTCGAACGTCATCCCGTCGAAACCGTAATTGGAGCGCAACGCGTAAATGCCGTTCTCGGTGTGGCCGGCGTCGTTGACAAAATTGAACGCTTCATGCCAGGGGCGGCCCGGCGTGGCGAACATGAGGCCGTGAATGGCGGCCATGATTTCGGCGAAGGCGGACGGACCGCCCCAATGCGAGGCGGCGCCGCCGTTGACGGCTTCCAAATCCATCAAGGCCACCAGGGCGCGGGTCGCCCGCGGATCGCCCAAAACGACGGGCTGGCCGCGGGCGTTGTTGACGGTGATGGAGAAGATGGGCGGCCCGGCGGGAGTCGGGGCCAGTTTGGATTTCAGAGGCAACGGCGCCAGCGGCGGGGCGGCGGCGGGTTTGACGGCGGATTTATCCTCGGACATAGGAATGTATTCTGGCGTGCTGGTGAGAAGAAAAATGGTGCGCGCGGCGGGAGTTGAACCCACAACCTTCGGCTCCGGAGGCCGTCACTCTATCCAGTTGAGCTACGCGCGCAAGTTTAGTGAACATATCGCGAATCACAAGCCGCTGCAAGGCAGGCGGCAGGGGGATTATGGCCTTTCCGCCCGTCTCCGCAAGAAAATCCAGCAAAAGCAAAGGCTGTTCCTCAGGCGCCGGGCGCTTTGAGGGCGATGAGGCGCACTTCGTAGGCGGGTCTGATGACATGCAAAAGCCGGCGCAGGCAACGGAAACCGCGTTCGCCGAGGCGAAGTTTCACCGCCCACACGGCCGCGAAACGCGAATAGCCAAATTCCCCCAGGCCGGCGTCGGTCGTTTTGAAGCCGCTTTCCTCGACGAGGTTGCCGAGGGTCTGGACGTTCCACGAGTAGAGATGGTGGTTCGGTTCGTCGCGGCGGAAATCTGCGCAGCCACGCCCGCGCTCAAAGGGAACGTAGAGCAATAGCCGGCCCTCCGGCTTGAGGAGCCGCCGCATTTCCTTGAGGGAGTCGGCTGGCTGCAGGAGGTGCTCGAGCGTGTGATGGCAGAGCATGACATCGGCCAGGGCGTCCGGGAGCGGATGGGTGTCGGCGACAAATTCGATGCCGAGCGCGCGCAGGGAGGGTTCGAGAAAATCCGCCACGTCAAAGCCGATCTTCCGCTGGCAGGCCAAGCCCGCCAGGTTCCAGCCGGCGCCGACGCCGTATTCGAGGACGACGTCGCCGGCGCGGACCAAGGGCGCGAACTTTCGCGACCGGAGCCGGGCGACCCACGGCAGCGCCTCTTGCGGGAGGCCGCGTTTGGCCAGGTGATAATGACGCCCGGCGTCGCCGCGATAATGGCGTTGGGCCTGGTCGGATGCCATGCCGCGCAGTGTAGGGCCGGGCGGCTTGCGACTCACGCAAAAAAACTCCAGCAAAAAAACCTCCCCTTTTTTCGGGAACCGCCGCCGAGGCGATTACCGAACTTTGTCCCACGTGGGACAAAGTTTCGTAGGACTATTTATTTGACAATAAGGCTCCGCAACGCGGTGGTTGTTTTGGCGCGAGCCTCATTGCACAATGACTGTTCCTACATCCTGTCCTGGCCGGGGGTGCGGGCGGTGCTCTGGGCCGGCCGTTTGAATTCGGAGAAAATGAGCCGTGTCTGAAAAACGTCATCCTGCAAATCGGGCAGGACCGCCGAGGCCACCTGCCGCAGGTCCGGGTTTTTGCCGCCTTGCGAAGCGTCCTCCAGCAGGCGCACGGTGGCTTCCTGGTTCTTGATCATCTCGCCCAAAGCCGCCCGGTCGAACTCCGGGCCGGACAGGGCCGCGATTTTGTCGAGCGTGCGCGAAGCCTGGTCGCCAGACTTCGGCTCCAAGGTGACACCCAAAGATCGCGCCAGAGTGTCCAATTGCTGGACAGCCTGGGTGTAGTCCTGAACAATTTTTTGGCCCAACTGCTTGACTTCGTCGTTTTGGCTCTGTCGCTGGATCAACTGGCCGAAGTGCTGTTCGCGGAGGCTGTTCTCGGAAGCTTGCTGGATGAAATGCTGGTCGTGGGACGAGACCTTGGCCGCGCCCCCCGCGCAAACCAACCACGATGACAAGAGGAACCATGCCGCAGTGAGCGCGCAAACCCGAATCTTTTTCAACGTCTCCGCCGTCGAAAAACTTCTGGATATGATGTTCATACCGCTCTCTCTTTCTTATTCACTCTGCTCTTACCGAGCCGATTCTCTCATTCATCCTTTGTGTCGGATGGATCTAACCGGACTATTGCATAAAGCGTGCCGGTCCCCGACCATTAGCGACTTTTCCGGGAGCGCGGTCGTCGCGACCGCATCCGTCGGTGTCCCGCCGACGGAATCCTAAGCCGTATCCATGTAGTTGAAAAACGGTAGCGCGACCGTCTCGGTCGCTTCCAGTCGGCGTCCCGCCGACTGGCGGTGAGATAAAAAGACTCACTTTTCAGTGATTCATCGCAAAATGGTTAAATGCCTTCGGCGAGACGCCGAAGGCAGCGGACGAGGACGTCCGCGCTCCCAATCCTTCTGCATGGCTACGGCTAAGGGATGGGTCGCGAAGGGGTCGGGGAAGGGGTTAGTTCCTGGCAATGCCACATTATTGGTTGACAGGGCAGGCGAGACGGGCCATTCTGGCGGTATGGCGCGAACGCTTTGCCTGCAATATCCGGGCGCGCTTTATCATTTGATGAGCCGCGGCGACCGCCGGGAAGCGGTCTTTTCTGGCGTTGTGGCGGGAAACAACGATGCCGCGCAAATGGATCTGCGCCCCTCTCGAGATGGGATCCTGGAAATCCGTCAATCGCAGACCCTATGAACACAGACCAATAAAATGTTGACACGCTAGGTGACCCCTGCTATGACCCCTTTACGCACGCCCGCCGCCAGCCCGTGGCTGCCACCCAAGCCTAAGCATTAGCAACCCAAAAAAGTGAATGCACCCCCCGCAACACGAAAGGCAATTGATCTGTTGTTGCGCATGACGGCGATGAGGTGTAAGATTTAAAACATCTATGGACTGGCTACGAGACTTTGTTACTAAGAGAGACATTGAACAGCGTAATGCGGAAGAGAGAGGAAAGTTGTATGCCAAGCAACTTCATGACGAGTTGTCAAAGGTGACTCCAATGGTCCACCGATTACTGTATGATTTGGGGAGAGCGTATTTCGGCACCGATTGGCTCAGCCCTTTACGTGAGAAGTTTCAGATAGTGAAGGATGACTACTACCATACGTGGCGCCTCCAACGCCCATATCTGTCGGGGTATTTCGAAGTCTCCTTGAAAATGGAAATGGGCACACCACCTTGTTTCAAAGTCGTTTCAGGCGCGGGTGATATTTTCACTAAAGACACTTCGGAAGCTGAGTTGAAGCGGGTGCTTCACATTGCAGCAGAGCAAGGCACATACTCAGATCCAAGGTAATCCTGTGGTGTTGTATCCTAACCGCATGGAAATGTGTGTCGCCACATTCACGGGGGGATTGAAGTTGCCCGCTGCTCGTGAGAATGTGACTCACCCTTCTTCCAACGTCTGGCGGGTGAATCGGGGTTGCATCTAAACATTGAGGTTACCGGGTTGATTCGGACAGGGTAAAAACAAAACGGAGCCCAGATGGTGAGACCATCCGGACTCCGCCCAAACCGCACCCGCGGTTTGGTGACTACTGCAATTACCTTTATAACTTCCGCGAGATCTGGCTGCCACTAGGGGGTTCCTTGCCGCCACTGGGAGAACCCTTGGTTTTTCGGGCCTCTGAAGTGGAGTTTGTGTGCATCTCACTAATTGGACGCTCGTCAACGCCGCGGGAGCGCCAGCCTCAATCGACCGGGGAAAATGACGAATGACGAAATTCTAATGTCTAATGAATGCTCAAATGACTCAATGACTAATATGGACCAACGGCGTCGGTTTGGCTTCGTCATTAGAAATTCGTCATTCTTTCGTCATCCCACGCGCCAGCGTCAGCCCAATAATTTGTTCACTTGTGCTTCGTCATTCGTCATTCTTTTGCGCCTGAGTGCGGCCAGCCATTATCCCTCATTAACCAGCGGGTTTCCAAAAACCGGGATGCGTCCGTGGAGTCTTGCGTCCTCGTCCGAGTTGCCAAAGGCAGGGGGTTTGGGGTTCAATTGGCGGGTGGATGTCAAAGTCAAAATTTGCGGCGTGACCAGCGCCGGGGACGCCGAGGCGGCGGTGCAGGCCGGCGCCGACGCGCTGGGGTTGATGTTTTACGCCGGCAGTCCGCGCCATCTTTCGCTGGAGGCGGCGCAACGCATCGCCGCGGGCCTGCCGCCGTTCATCATCCGGGTGGGGGTTTTCGTGGACCCGGATCCGTCCGAGGTTTTCGCCGCCATCCAGGCGTGCGGATTGAACGTGGCGCAATTTCACGGCGCGGAAACGCCGCAATTCTGCGCGCAGTTTGGCGTGATGACCCTCAAGGCGTTCCGCGTGGAAAACGCCGCTTCCCTGCGTCCGATGGCCGGGTTCCAGGCCGACGCTTTTCTGCTTGACAGTTACGTGCCGGAAAAGGCGGGCGGGACGGGCGAAACCTTCAATTGGGACCTCGCGGTGGAAGCCAAACGATTCGGCAAGCCGATTTTCCTCGCCGGCGGATTGACGGCGCAAAACGCCGCCGAGGCGGTGCGCAAGGTGCAGCCGTTCGCCGTCGATGTTTCCAGCGGCGTCGAGCACTCGCCCGGAAAGAAGGACGCCGCAAAAATGCGGGATTTTATCGCCGCCGTGCGCGGCGCCTGACGGCCATGAACGAATCCGCCTCCCGCTGCCCCTGGCCCGTGGACGACCTTTACCGGGCCTACCACGACACCGAATGGGGCGTGCCGCTGCACGAGGACCGCAAGCTCTTTGAATTCCTGGTGCTGGAGGGGGCGCAGGCGGGACTGAGCTGGCACATTGTTTTGAAAAAGCGCGAGAATTACCGCGCCGCCTTCGACCAGTTCGATCCGCAAAAAGTGGCGCGCTACACGCCGGCGAAGATCAACAAATTGCTGGCCAATCCGGGCATCATCCGCAACCGCCTGAAGGTGGCCGCCGCAGTCAGGAACGCGCGGGCGTTTCTGGCCGTCCAGGAGCAATTCGGCAGTTTCGACCGTTACATATGGCGGTTTGTCGAGGGGCGTCCGATCGTCAACGCCTATCGTTCAATGAGGGAAGTCCCCGCCCGGACGAAGGAATCCGACGCCCTGAGCAAGGACTTGAAAGAGCACGGCTTCACGTTCGTCGGTTCGACGATTTGTTACGCGCACATGCAGGCGACGGGGATGGTCAACGATCATTTGGTGAGTTGTTTCCGGCATGGGGAACTGAAATAGCGAATAAAAGAATCAGTGAGTGAGTGAATCAGTGAATGGGCGGATAACTGCACCGAGGCCCAGGAGAATGACGAATGACTAAGCTCGAATGACTAAAGAATGACGAAGCCCGAATGACGAAGTTTCGCCATTGAGTCATTTGCCCCGAAAGCATGCGGGGTTAGACATTAGGGTTTCGTCATTCGTCATTTTCGACGGTCGATTTGGGCTTAGTCTTCAGCGGCGCTAACGAGTGCCCAAAAAGATCCGCCTTGGTCGTGCCAGGCCGGCGCAACGGCCTTGCCAGTGGCCCGGCTTTGCGCGAGAATGGCTTTGTGAACGCAGTCATCGATGCCACTTTGCCGGATGCGCACGGACGCTTTGGGCCTTACGGCGGACGTTATGTGCCGGAAACGCTCATGTACCCGCTCCAACAGTTGGAGGAGGAGTATTTCCGCGCGCAGCACGACCCGGAGTTTCAACGGGAATTGACTTATTACCTGCGGCAATTCTGCGGGCGGCCCACTCCGCTCTATCTGGCCGAACGGCTGACGCGCGCAGTGGGTGGGCCAAAAATTTACCTCAAACGCGAGGACCTTCTCCACACCGGCGCGCACAAGATCAACAACGCCATGGGCCAGATTCTTCTGGCGCGGCGCATGGGCAAAACGCGCGTCATCGCCGAAACCGGCGCCGGCCAGCACGGCGTCGCCACCGCCACCGTCGCCGCCATGTTCGGCCTGCAATGCGTCGTTTACATGGGGGAAGTCGATTGCCGGCGGCAGGAACTCAATGTGTATCGGATGAAGATGCTGGGGGCGGAGGTCGTGTCCGTCACCGCCGGGCAGAAGACGCTCAAGGAAGCGGTCAACGAGGCGATGCGCGATTGGGTGAGCAACGTGCGGCACACCCATTATATACTTGGCACCGCTTACGGCGCGCATCCCTACCCGGTGATGGTGCGCAATTTCCAGCGCATCATCGGCGATGAAGCGCGCCGGCAGATACTCGAACAGGAGGAACGGCTGCCCGACCTTCTGATCGCCTGCGTCGGCGGCGGTTCCAACGCCATCGGGCTGTTTTATCCGTTCCTGGAGGACGCCGCGGTCCGGATGCTGGGCATCGAGGCCGGCGGGGAGGGCATCACCGCGGGGAAACACGCCGCCCGCTTTCAAGGCGGTTCGCTGGGGGTGCTGCAAGGAACGCGGTCGTATATTTTACAGGATGAACACGGCCAGATCCAGCTTACCCACAGCGTTTCCGCCGGGCTGGATTACGCCGCCGTCGGGCCGGAGCACGCCTGGTTGCGCGACCAGAAGCGGGTCGAATACGGCTACGCCACCGACGAGCAGGCGCTGGCGGCGTTCAGCAAGCTGGCGCGGCTGGAGGGGATCATTCCCGCGCTGGAATCGGCCCACGCCGTGGCCGCCATCATCGAGCGCGGCCCAAAGATGTCGCGGGACCAAGTCGTCATCGTCAATTTATCCGGCCGCGGCGACAAGGATGTCGCGGAGGCGGCGGCGCGGATGAAGTTGTAGGCTGGCGGCGAAAGAGTCGAACCAGCGTGACATTTTGCGGGGCTTGCTGTCTAATCGAAGGTGGAAACACTGATGAAAGCGCCCTGCGCAGGGACCGAATGCTTGGAGGCCGCGGAACCCCGGGTTTTATCGCCCGAATTCAGCGAGCTTTACGACCAGCACAGCCGCGCCATTTATTACCTGGCCTTGCGCTACCTGGGCGACCCGCAAAAGGCGGAGGACGCCACCCACGATGTCTTCCTCAAGGCGCTGCGCAAGCTGGGCCAGTTCCGGGGCGAGGCTTCCGCGCGCACCTGGCTCTATCGCATCGCCATCAACCACTGCCACAATCTGCGCCAAACCTGGCATGACCGGCATATCATTCCCGACAGCGACAGCGCCGTATGGGAAACGGCGTCCGCGGGCGAGTCGCCCCTGCGCATTCTCGAAACCAAGGAACTGGGAGATCGCATCCAAAGAACCCTCGACCGCTTGCCGGCGGAATACCGGCTTCTCCTCCTGCTGGTCAGCGACGAGAAATTGAGCTATGAGCAGGTCGGTGCCTTGACCGGGCAATCTGACGACGCCGTGCGCGGCAAGGTGCATCGCGCGCGCAAGGCTTTCGCCGCCCTTTTCGCCAAATCGGAGTGAAATCAAGATGAAACACGAGCACAAATTTTTGTCGAACCAGCAACAGGAGCAGGCGGCCGAGGCGCAGACGGCCAAAACAACGGCCAAGGAGTTTGCCAGCGTCGAGGAATTGCTGCGCCACGACGCCGCGCAAACGACCGTGCCGCCGGAAATCGCCCAGCGGCTGCGCCATTCGGCCCTGGAAATTGGCGCCCCAAAACGTCCGTGGTGGCGCAAACTGCTGGATTGATTCGTATGCAAGGACTTTGGCAACGCTTCGTGCAATCGCTCACGCCGGGGGTGCGCTGGCTGCTGGGGACCTGGACGCTGCTCTACCTGCTGGCGGTTGTCCTGCGCTTTTTGCACGTGGCCGACGTTTCCGGTTGGCTGATGTTGACCGGCTCGCAAGTGCTGCACGGCCAGGTGTGGCGCCTGGCCGGCTATGCGCTGCTGCCGGGCACTTTGTGGGAACTGGTGGTGTGCGGCATGCTGCTGGTCATGTTCGGCGGCGCCTTGGAACGGGTCTGGACGCGGCGCGATCTTTTGATTTACGGGCTGGTTTGCGCCGTCGGGGCCGGCCTGGTGAAAACCGCGCTGCAACCCGGGGCCTCCCTGCCGCTGGTGGGACCCGGCCCGATGGTCTTTGCCCTGATGGTGGCATGCGCGCGGCTGTTCCCGCATCAAACGATGATGCTGCCGCCGTCCATCGAGTTGACGATGCGCCAGTTGGTCCTGTTGCTGGCGGCGGTGACTTTTCTGGCCACGGCCTGGTTCTCCGGCTGGATCAGCGCGCTCATTACAGTGTCCGGCGGCGGTTGCGGGCTGGCGTATCTCTGGCTGCGCTCCAAGTCCGCGCAGCCGCGCGCCGCGCGGCCGGTCGTTTCCCGGCGCATCAACCGGCTGGAATTATGATCGCGCCACCGCCTGCCGCCACACGCGCCGCCCGTCCGGCTCGGGCGCGGGACAACGCCGTCCGGGCGCGCGAGCTGCTCTCCGCCTGCCGCTTCTGCGCGCACGAGTGCGGCGCCGACCGCCGGGGCGGCCCCGCCGGCTTGTGCCACGCCGGCGCCGAGGCCCGTTTTTTTGGCGCGCAAATCGAAGTGACCGACGAACTGGAATTGATCCCCACCTACGCCATCGCCTTGAGCGGCTGCGATTTGCGCTGCGCCTTCTGCATCACCGGCGCGGAAAGCTGGAACGCCGGCGCGGGCCAGGCCTTTGACGCCGCCGCCATCGCCCGGCGCGCCCGGGCCGCGTTGGACCGCGGCGCGCGCACCGTCATGGTGCTGGGCGGCGAACCGACGGTGCATTTGCCGGCGGCGCTCGAGTTGGTTTCGCTCCTGCCGGCGGAAGCCCGGCTGGTGTGGAAAACCAACGCGCACGGCGGCCCGGCGGCGCGCGAGTTGCTCGATGGGATATTTGACGTGTGGCTGGCGGACTTGAAATTCGGCAACGACGCCTGCGCGCGGTCCCTGGCGCGCATTTCAAATTACAGCGCCATCGCGCGCGGGAACCTGCTCTGGGCCGCCGGGCGCGGCGAGCTGATCGTGCGCCATCTCCTCATGCCCGGCCATCTGGAATGCTGCTGGAAACCGGCGGCGCAATGGCTGGCGGCGGCCCTGCCCGGAGTCAAGACGAATCTTCGCGGCGCCTTCTGGCCGGCCTGGCAATCGCGCCGCCACCCGGAGTTGCGCCGCGCCGTTTCGCCCGCCGAGAGCGAGGCCGCCTGGGCCTGGGCGCGGGACCTGGGCCTGAACCTGATCCCATGAGCGCCGACGCCCCCAATCCGAACGCCGCCGAGCCGTTGACGACGGAGTTTCTCCTCTTGCCCGACGGCACGGTCCTGGTGCAGAATCTGACTCCAGCCATGGCCGCGATCCTGCTCGAACTCAACCCTGACGAAGAGGCCATCCGCCGCCGCGTCACCGCCGGCCAGGCGATGGATTGATCCCATGGACTTTCAAACCGAACTGGAACTGCTCATCCGCGCTCGTTACCCGATTCTTTACATCATTTCGAGCGAGGAGGCGCGCGCGCAGAATGCCATCCTCGAAGTGGCCGCCCGCCGCAAGAAAAAGGTCTTTGAATGGAGCTACAGCACCGGCATCGTGCCGGCCGGCACTTCCATCCAGTCGCAGAAGCATCGCAACGCCGCGACCAAGGACCCGTTGACCGCCCTGGACCAGGTCATCGAGCAGGTCGAGCCGGCCATTTTCATTTTCAAGGATTTTCACCCGTTCCTGACGCGGAACAATTTCGCCATCGTGCGCAAGCTCAAGGAGATCGCCATCCACCTCAAGGAGAGCCTCAAAACCATCGTCCTGATCTCGCCCATGATGGAAATCCCGGCCGAGCTGGAGAAGGAGATCACGGTGATCAATTATCCGCTGCCCTCGCGCGAGGACTTGAGCGCATTGCTGGACCGGATCATAAGCGATGTCAAAGAGTTCAAGCAGGTGCGCATCGAGCTGGACGACGCGGGGCGGCAGCGGCTGTTGCAGGCGGCGCTGGGCCTGACGCTGGGCGAGGCGGAGAATGTTTTCGCCAAGATCATCGTCAAGGACGAGCGGCTGAGCGGCGACGATGTCAACGAAGTTTTTGCCGAGAAACAGCAAATCATCCGCAAGAGCGGCCTGCTGGAGTATTACGCCACGACGGAAAGTTTTTCCAACGTGGGCGGGCTGTCGCTGCTCAAGGACTGGCTCAACAAGCGCGCCGCCGCCTTCACCGACGAGGCCCGCGCCTTCGGCCTGCCCGCGCCCAAGGGCATCCTCATGCTGGGCGTGCAGGGCTGCGGCAAGAGCCTCTGCGCCAAGGCCGTCTCGACCCAGTGGCAACTGCCCCTGCTGCGCTTCGACATGGGCCGCATGTTCGGCAGCCTGGTCGGCTCCTCCGAGGAGAACGTCCGCCGCGCCATCGCCGTCGCCGAATCGATCGCGCCCGCCATTTTGTGGGTGGACGAAATCGACAAGGCCTTCGCCGGCTCGCAAGGATCGGGCGCGACGGACGGGGGGACGACGGCGCGGGTGTTTGGGACGTTCCTGACCTGGCTTTCGGAGAAGGCCGCGCCGGTGTTCGTCGTCGCCACGGCCAACGACATTTCGCAATTGCCCCCGGAGTTGCTCCGCAAGGGAAGGCTGGACGAAATCTTTTTTGTTGACTTGCCGAGCAAGGAGGAGCGCGAGGAAATCTTCCGCATCCACCTGGCCAAGCGGAAACGCGACCCGGCCCAGTTCGGCACCGCCGCCTGCGCCGCCGCCAGCCAGGACTTCAGCGGGGCGGAGATCGAGGAGGCGATCAACAGCGCGCTCTACGACGCCTTTTACGGACGCCAGGAAGTGACGACCGAACACATCCTGCGCGCCCTTGGTGAAACCGTCCCGCTGGCCAAAACGATGGACGAACACATCAACCGCCTGCGCACCTGGGCGGAAGGCCGGGCGCGCAACGCCAGCGTCCCGCGCGACGGCCAGAAAGGCGGCGCCGGACGGCGGATGGAACTGTAACCCGCGCAAAACGGCATGGGACCATTTTGGCGCAACTGTTTTGAAGACATCGGCCAGACCGGCCGGTATAGCGGGGCGTTATTTCTCTACGCTTTGGCCGGGGTTTTCGCGTTTCTGATCGCGGTTGCCCTGCTCGTAGAGATTCCGCTCGCTTATTCTCCCGTTCCGATAGGCGCGTTTTTGATAATCGCCGCGTTCTGCCTCTGGCGGGCCGTCCGGCGGGCGCGCCGGCAACGGGAGGGCTACTCCAGCCAGCCATTGTCGCGCGAGGAATGGCGCAAGGCGCGTTCAAAGCTGTTGGGAAATCAAAACATGAGGAAGCCCTGAGGGGCTTGGTTGCGGTATATTTCCCGGCGATGGCCTATGCAAAACTTCGTGCTCTTTGCGCCCTTCGTCGTGAAAATTGGGTTGCGACTGCCGCGCTGCGCCTTATGCCCTGGCGTTTCGTCTGATCCGCTCCGGTGCCGGGGAATCGGGGGATGTTAAGGAAAGAGGGACAAACCGGCGCAACGGGACGGCGACGGCAGCCCACCCAAAGAGACCGCTTTCCTTGGTCTGACCTTTTTGGTGACCCGGCGCTCAATCGCTGTCGAAAAGAGCTTAAAATGTAGAATGTTTAGGTTTGGCCCCCAGGCTTCGACTTCATGCCAGATTAGCCAAATATTGTTTGCAGGCCGACAAAATATGTGCAATACTATCGGTGCCTATGCAACTGAAGGTGTTCATGGCGCCTGTGGAAAATGTGGCCGCCGCGGAGGCGGAGGTGAACGCGTTTCTGCGCGGACACCGGGTACTGGCGGTGAAGAAGGAATTTGTGGCCGATGGTGAAAATTGTTCTCAACCGCGCGGCGTCAAGAACATGACGGGACGCAAAAAGCGAATGCGTATCAATTGGCCGAGACCGGCCGAAGACAGGCATGAATTACCTATCAGTTTAAACCAAAGTTCCCTGCTATGAAAACGAAGCGTTCCTTTGCTTTTCGCCAGTTCGCCCGGATGCGGCGCACCGTCCTTCGCACCCTGGCGTTTATCATTGTGGGTGCTCCTGTGCTGCTGCCGGCCCAATATTCGGAAATCAAAATGGGCGAATACCTTCACTATGCGGTGGTGGCCGGGAATGGCGGCGTCTATGCCGGATACGACGGGATCGGATTCGGTGGCAGCAGCTACGGCACCCCTTCGCTTTATAAGACCAACACCGGTTGGGTGGATCTTCCGTGCTCGATGGGGTTCAACACTTCGAGTCCCTACATCGGCCAGCCCAGAGGCATCAGCCGCGACGGCTCGGTTGTGGCCGGATACATGTCTGGCGTGGCGACCAACGGAGTTGGAACCCAATACGCGGTTTACTGGGTGAACGGCGTCGAGTCGCTGGTGCCAGCCCCGCCGGACGATCCGGCACCGACCCTCATGAGCGCCAGCGGCCTTTCCGGCGATGGAACGACGCTGATCGTGCAGGACCAGAACGCCAACAAAACGGAAAGTTATGTTTACAAAATCGCCGGCGGGACGTTCACGTCCCTCGGTTTTTTTCCGGGAGGCACCAACCAACAAACGTATGCGACCGCGATCAACAAGGATGGCAGCATCGTCGCCGGCTATTATAATCTGGATGACGGGACCAGCCATGGGTTCATGTGGCATGCCACCAATGGCTTGAAGGACATGGGCATCCCGGCCAGCCACCGCAATACCTATTACCTGGAACCCACATGCATCAGCGATGATGGTGCCACTGTGTTCGGCCGGCTCACCGAGCTTAACGGCTGGGTGGGCTTCCGCTACAACACCACGACCGGCTTTCAGGATACCGGGGGCGTTGTGCCCAGTGCCTGCACGGCGGATGGAACGGAAGCGGTCGGAATCGAAGATATGTATTTCCCGGCCATCTGGTCGGTTGGAAATGGCAGCGGTTATCTGGACCATCTTCTTACCGCCAACGGCACGCCGCAGGCGCTGGGGACCCTCTCGGCTCCGGTCACCATGTCACCCGATGGCTCAGCCGTTACGGCCATCGGCCCGGATGCCTATCCGGTTGACCAGGTCTGGGGCGGCACTTGGCAGATTTCCCTGCCGGTTCCCCTGAAAACGGCGGCGTTTCCGCCGGCCAAGCTGACCTTCTCAACGCCTTTCCAGGAGACGCTCAGCGAGGCGGCTGGAACGCTAATTCAATCTGCCGATTTCAACAGCGGCGTGTCTGCTGTTCTCGTCACGAAACCGCACTACGCATCCTCGTTTGTTCTGAACGCGAACGGATCATTCAGCTATACACCCAAACCGGGATATATCAGCAATGGCAGCGATCCCGAAGTTGGCACCCCCAATGACCGCTTCACTTACCAATTGACAGGTCCGAACGGAACCAGCAGCAACGCCGTAGTGGAGATTGTCGTGGCGGCACCCACGATCCCGACGGTCGATACGCCCGCGTCCGCAAATGTCACCGCCACGACGGCCACGCTCGGTGGCGTTGTGGAGAGCGATGGGGGAGCAACCCTCATCGGCATTGGCGTGGTCTATGCGCCCACGGCCGTTGACAGCAACCCGCAGCTCGGCGACACGATGGCGAGCAACGCCGCCGGCATCGCCACGACGGGCGCCTTCACGGTCACTGTCAGCGGCCTCACGCCGGATACCGTTTACTCCTATGCAGCCTATGCCACCAACAGCCTGGGTGTCAGCTACAGCGTGACCGGCATTTTCATCACGCTGGTGAACCCCTTAAGCTGGCAGCAGATGTGGTTTGGTGACCCGACCAGCAGCAGTGCCGCCTTGAATGCGGATCCTTACCAAACCGGTGTCCGGAATATTCAGGTCTTTGCCTATCTCGGGCCGTATCAGGATCCCAGCACGGCCAGCGCTGCCCTGCTCCCGCAGGTGCAGATGGGCGGCGGCAATCTTTTCTACAGCTTCACCGAACCCGCCGGGGTGAGCGGAATCACCTATGGCGCGCAGTGGAGCGCGACCATGCAACCCAACGACTGGCACGCCGTCCCCGACACCGGCGACCCCACCGCCGCGCCGCCCAGCCACCTTTTCAGCATACCCATGACCAGCCCCCAACTCTACATGGGGCTGACGTTGACCGTTCATTAGCGCGCGTTATTGCATCAAGAATCCTCACGCCCCACCGGTTGGCAGTGAAATTTCGCGCGCGCAGCGCTCAGCAGGCGCGGGCGCGGGACTTGAACGTGCGGGCCAGGCCGCCGGAACCGATTCTGATGGGGCGTCATTTGATCGAGGCCGGCTTGCGGCCTGGGAAGGACTTTGCCGGCATCCTGGGCCGGGCTTACGAAGCCCAGTTGGAAGGGGCGTTTGGCGACCTGCCCGGGGCGTTTGCCTGGCTGGTCGGCAGCGCGGCCTTCGCGTTTTCGGAGGAGGCCAAGACTAAATTACGGGCGCGCGCGGAGGGTGCGGCCTGAAATTTTTCTTTTTCTGGCACGATTAGGCACGATTTAGCACGATTTGGCACGATTTGGCACGATTCACCGCGATTTAGCACGATTGGCCATGCGGCGGCCGCGAATGACGCCATTGCTGGCGGCCTGGGTCCGTCCTGCGGCGAGTGAACAGGACCGCTCCCCGGCGGCTGCGCTTTATGTCAAAGAGCAAGCTCTCGCACGGTGGAAATATGACACAGTTCTGTGTCTCGGCAAGTCTTTTTGTTACTTTTTGAGGTTTTCCCGGCCTTTTTTTCGCGGAGTGCAGAACAACGCAAAGGGCAAAAGACGCGAAGGCGCCAAGGAAAGTTCAGAACTCTTTGCGTCTTTGCGCCCTATGCCCTTGGCGTTTCGTCCGATCCGGTCCGGTGCTGGGGAAGCGGGGGATGTTAAGGAAACAGGGACAAACCGGCGCAACGGGCCGACGCCGGCAACTCAGCCGGAAATACCAACTTCCGAGGACCGACCTTTGACTTTGACTTTAAGCTGTTTCAACCCGTTGCACACCATCGCTTGCCACACGCGCAAACCATTGATAATGAATCTGTTGTATCGGTTCATGCCGGTTTTCCCCCTGTCGCAAAGGGCCGAGGTTCCGACCCCAAAAGTAGCACAAAAAGTAGCACAGACCAAAAACAGACCCAAAAACAACCCTAGAAACAACAAAAAGCTTATCTAAGCGCCATTCTGGTTTGACCCCTTTGACCGCAATTTTCCTACACGTTCCGCCCGCGCCAACGGCCCAAGCGGCAGCGCGTCAAACGCGGGCCGCGATTACTGGCTCAACCGGTAAAACGTCTGGGTAAGCGAGATCGCATTAGTCACCGTGTTCTGCCCGTTGATGACGACCGGTCCTGGAGAAACCGTACTCCAGGCCGCCACGGAAACTAGGTTCGTGGTGGATTGCAAAGTGAACCCGGCGACATTGGTCGGCCACGTCAAAATTACATCCGCGCCGGAACGTATTATCGCCAACTGAGACGAAATATTCGAAGCAGTGACCGAGAAATTACTAAACGCAACCTCAACTCCTGGAGTAATACCGGCCGGCCAGATGGAAAGCTCAATGCTGACAGCCGATGAGATGCCAGAATCAGTAGAGCCAATTTGTGTCCAGGAACCGCTGTTCAAATAATAGCCAGTGGTCACAGTGCCGATTCTTTCAATTTTCAACGTGCCGTTCACATCACTGGTTGGAGCGGAGATATTGATCACGTGATTTACATCGGTCGTATACGTCTCACCGCCAAAGCCATTGTCGCTAATTCGCTCCACTGCACCAACGGAAGTGCGAATCCCAAGCCGTTCCCCATTATTGTAGGGCCAATAAAGCAGTGCATAGTCTACAGCGGCAGAAAAGTCGCCCTGAGACATAAAACTCAAGACAAGATTGGCATCGCCAGAGGTCCCCTGCGTCATTACAACGCTTCCATTGGTGAGAGCCACGGTGCAATTACCACTACTGGTGTCAACCGTCCACCACAGCGGGTTAAGGGTTTCTTCGCTCAAGCTATCAGAAAAAGTGTTTGCCATTGTGGTTGAACCTGGGCACAGAAAAACCAACATTGTTATTAGTAGGCTGCTCGCTTTCAATATGCTTGCTGTTTTCATGGTCGATGAGTTAGGTTATGATATAATTGAGACTTTCTTATGAATGGGTCAGTTCTTGGTTTTGGTAACTCTCGCAACATTCTGCTTTCGATTTGTAGGCAAGGGTAAAAAATTGGCGGCAGCCCTTCGTAAAACGCCCCAGCCGTCCCGAAAATGTTGGCGGTGACGGAAGTTGGTCCGATTGGGATCCAAAAATGGCGGGCGAGTTGACGCCATCAGTGAGACTTCGGATTGTTGTGGCCCGGTTCTTCATGCGTTGCTTTTTACATTATTTACATTATCAAGAGTCGCATCCGCGCGTCAATTTTTATTTTCGTGATTTAACCACGGAGGGTGCAGGACAAACTGGTTTGAGATTTGAAGGGTTCATTAGGCAGCGAAGGCCAGGCTGGGGGTCGCGTTGCTTTGGTGCTTCCAAATGTTGCGGCCTGTGGGGTCACATCTAAACATTCGATTCTGCTGAAAAAACCCCCTGTTTTGAAAATTCACCAAATCCAGGAAATAGAGTCAAGTAGAGGAATTGCCAGGATCGATTGTGGGCGGCTTTTTCTGAGTGATGGGAGTGTTTTGGTGGTGTTTTCAAGTGTTTCTTTTTGACCATGGAAGGTTTTTCAGCAGAATCAACATTCAACAATTCGGCTGCCGATTAGAAGAATTGGGATCATGCCATTATCCTGTTTCTCCCGTCAAAGTCAGATGTCGAATGTTTTAGGCTTGACTTCCAGGCTTCCCTTTAAGGCGGCGTTACCGCCGAGCGATGACCTATACAATTGGGTAGGAGAGCGAAGAAGCGGTCGGCGAGGGCGCCGACCGCTGCACGCGAGGGCGCGTGCGCTCCCCGGGATGTACTGCAACGGTTCTTGGGTCAAGCCGCTCACGCAATTGCGGCCGGCGCCAAGTCTTGCGGGTCCTACATGACGCAGCGACAATGACGCTCATTTGCCCGGTTCCACGATGCTGCGCACTTCGCCGGCTTTGAGTTTGGTCCGCAATTTCTGGCCGGGGCGCGTGGAGCGGGCCGAGCGGATAACCTCGCCACTGGCGGCGTCCAGGGTGATCGAGTAGCCGCGCGCCAGGACTTGATCGGGGGCGAGCAGGCGCAGGCGCGCCGCCAGCGCGTCGCAATGCTGGCGCCGGGATTGCAGTTGCCGTCCGGCTTGCTCGCATAAGCGGCGCCGCGTCTGGCGCAACAATTCGCCCCGCCGCGCCAGGGCCTGGCTCGGTCGCACCCGGCCCAGGCGCAGCCCCAGGTTGCGCGCGGCCAGTTGCAGCTTTTGCAGGCCGCTTCGGACGCGGCGCGAGAGGGTGGTCTGCAAATCGTCCAGCCGTTGCAGGCGCTGGTTTAATTGCCGGCGCGGGTGAGCCGCCAGGAGGCGCTGGCCCAGTTGATGGCAATGCCGTTGTTCGGCGGCCAGCCGGCGGCGCAGGCCCTCGCGCATTTGGCCGCGCGCCTGCGCGATCCATTTGCCGCTCGCAAACACCGCTTCCGTCAGGATTTCCGCCGCCGCGCTCGGCGTGGCCGCGCGCAGGTCAGCCACAAAATCGCTGATTGTAAAGTCGATTTCGTGTCCGACGGCGGAAACGACCGGGACGGCCGAATGAAAAATGGCGCGCGCCACGATTTCCTCGTTGAAGGCCCACAAGTCTTCGAGGCTGCCGCCGCCGCGCGTGATTAAAATGACATCCAGTTTGCGGCCCGGAAGGAGCGACCATTGGTTGAGCAGGGCGATGCTGGCGGCGATTTCCGCCGCGGCGCCCGCGCCTTGGACGGCGCATGGGGCCAGAATGATTTGCAGGGCCGGGTTGCGGCGTTGCACGACGTGCAGCACGTCGCGAATAGCCGCGCCGGACGGGGAAGTCGCCAGGCCGATGCGTTGCGGAAATGGCGGCAGCGGCCTTTTTCGTCCGGGGGCGAAGAGGCCCTCGGCGGCGAGCTTGAGCTTGAGTTTTTCAAACGCGGCCTGGAGCGCGCCCACGCCCTGCAATTCCACCGCCAGCACGCGCAATTGGTATTGGCCGCGCGGCTCATAGACCGTCAGTTCGCCTTTGACAATCACCTGCCGTCCGTCCTGCAAGGCGGCGCGGTCCGCGACGGGATCGCCGCGGAAGACGACGCAATTGATTTGAGCGGCGGCGTCTTTGAGGGTGAAATAAACGTGGCCGGAGGACTGGGCGCGGCAATTGGTGATTTCGCCGGCGACCCAGACCTGGCCGAGATGTTTTTCCAGGAGGCGGCGGATGTCGGCGGTCAACTGGCTGACGGAGAAAACGCGGCGGGTGGCGGGCTGGGGAAAGAGTTCGCCGCCAAAATCCCATTGAGATGACATTGGCTTCGGCATGGGGTCGCGCTCAGGGCAGCGGCTCGGAAATGCGTTCAATGGACTGGGCGCGGCCGGACTCGGGGTCGATGCGCACGAGGGCCCCTTGCAAGAGGACGCGCCCGCTGGCGACGCCGAATTTTTGCGGGGTGTTGGTGCAGAAGCGCTGGATAACC
This sequence comes from Verrucomicrobiota bacterium, assembly GCA_049510745.1. GTDB lineage: Bacteria > Verrucomicrobiota > Verrucomicrobiia > Limisphaerales > Palsa-1400 > PLGF01. The sequence continues at coordinate 31,286 of JBEKYR010000041.1, forward strand.
GGCTCGATTTCCCGTCCCAGCACGCTTTCGTGGGGGCCGGTGAAGCCGGCGTCTGTCAAGTAGGCGGTGCCGCCGGGGAAAATCTGTTCGTCGGCCGTTTGCACGTGGGTATGGGTGCCGATGACGGCGCTGACCTGGCCGTCGAGCATGCGGGCCAGGGCGATTTTTTCCGAGGTGGCTTCGGCGTGCATGTCCACGAAGATGATTTTGGCCAACTGGCGCAGGCGGGCCACTTCGGACCGGGCGCAGAGGAAGGGATTCTCCAACGGCGGCAGGAAGGTGCGGCCCTGGAGATTGAGCACGGCCACCGGCGGCAGCCCTTCCGACCACCAGACGGTGCTCCCCTGGCCAAGGGTGCCGGCGGGATAATTGAAGGGACGCAGAAAGCGGGCCTCGGTTTGCAGGAGCAGATTGACTTCCTTCTGGTCCCAAAGATGGTCCCCGGTGGTGATGATGTTGACGCCGGCGTCCAGGATTTCGGAGGCGGTATTGACCGTGATTCCCGCGCCGCCGGCGGCGTTTTCCCCGTTGGCGACCACGATGTCGATCTGATGCCTCTGGCGCAACGCCGGCAGAAGCATGCGCAGCGCGTGCCGCCCCGGCTCACCGACAATGTCGCCGACAAAAAGAAGATTCACGGAACAAAGCTTAACCCGCGCCGAAGGGCTGGCAAGCCTTAGCCCTGCGGTGTTTTCCGGCTGCGCGGACGGCGGCAGGCGAAGACCAGGGCCGATAGCCCGGCCAGAATCATCACATCCGGCTCGGGCGAGGCGATCTGCGGGATCGGCGTCGGCGGACGCAAGCTCTCTTCGGACATGACATCCTGCGGACCCACGGGTTCGGCGCCCGGAGCCGCGTCGATGCCACCCGAAGCATCGGAAAACTCGACTTTCGCAGGGCCTCGGGAAGAAACCGGCACAACGGACTGCGGTGGAGTTTCATACACCTGGATCGGCTCCGTCGCAGGCGCCAGGTCGGGACGGGGCGACCAAGTTGCGACATCATCGCTCATGTCCAAGGGCTGGCCCTGCCGCGGCCAGGTCGTTCCGCTCTGCGGCGGCGTCCAGGTTTCCTCCGCGTCAGCAACCGGCGTCAAGCGGAGTTTAAATGTTTCAGAAACAGTGGAAACCGGCACGGGATAGTCGGCGGGATCAAATTTGCCATCCACTTCTCGAGTATGAAAGAGCTGTTTCCGTTGCCTGGCCCAACGATCCGATCCTTCAGAGAGCCAAAGACTCAGGTGCAGGATCGAACTGGCGGTCGCGTGCGGGGCATTGTCCTTTTCCTGGCTGGTGGCTTGGAGCGCAGGCTGGCCGCCGGAATCGGCTCCTTCCGGGTGCAGGGCCGATTGGGCGCGCGCGGTTGGGCCGCCCAGGAGCAATGCCATGAGGAGCGTACCCGATAGGGGAATCCTCCAGCCCCCTGACTTGCCGGGCGGGAAGGCGGATTTAAATTTCCTGGTTTTTATGTTCACCTAACCACCAAGAATATCAGCCATGCGCGCCTGAACGCAAGTGATTCCCGCAAGAATTTCGTGTTGCCCGGGCTGACCGGAGGCGCCCGCCGGGGCGCCCGGGGCGCCGAGCGCATCGTTCACGCCCACTTTCCCTCGACAAGGCGGCGCCCATTGGGTAAACAGGGCGCGTGGAACAGGGTTCCCCAAGTCTATTATTGTTGATTCCGGCTTACAATGAGGAGCGCCGGATTGGCCCCGTCCTGCGCCAGTACGCGGAGTTTTTCCGCAAGAACTATGACGGGAAGTTTCAACTGGTGGTGGTCCTCAACGGCTGCCGCGACCATACCCTGGCCCTGGTGCAACAGGTGGCGGCGGAGTTCCCCGAAGTCAGCGCGGTCGAATTCCCGGCCCCCATCGGCAAGGGCGGCGCGCTCATCGAGGGTCTCAAGCTGGCCCCGCGCGCCGATTTAGTCGGCTACGTGGATGCCGATGGGGCGACGGAACCGCCCGCGTTTCTGGAGTTGGTGCGGCACGCGGGGGAAGCCGATTGCGTCATCGGCTCGCGCTGGATTCCGGGCGCGGTGCTCCACCAGATGCAATCGGGCCGGCGCCGTTTTGCCAGCCGGATTTTTCATGCGGTGGTGCAGGTTCTTTTCCGCATGAACATCACCGACACCCAATGCGGGGCCAAAGTCATGCGGCGGGCCGCCGTCGAGAAGGTGCATGCCTCGCTCTGCATCGCCGACATGGCCTTCGACATCAATCTGCTCTATTTGCTCAAGCGCAACGGCTGCGTCATCCTGGAAGTGCCGACGGAATGGACCGACAAGGAAGGATCGAAAGTGGCGTTGGGGCGGACCTCGACGACCATGCTCTTGTCGGTCATCCGCCTGCGTTGGATTTATTCGCCGTTCAAGGGCCTGCGCGGCCTCTTTACTCCTTTGGAGAATTGGCTCTATCAAAAATTGCGCGCGCCGCCGCCGAATCCCGATCCGAAACCCTAGCCGCCGCCTTGGGCCGCGAGAACCAGACCGCCAACCCGCACAGCAGCAAGCCAGCCAGTCCGAGCGTTTGGATGACCCGGATGAAGGCGTCGAACGGCGGCATCCGCACCAGGGCCGGCGCCTGAAAACAAAGCGCCGCCCCGTACAGCCCCGGCACCAGCACCAGCCAGGGCACGGCTCCAAAGCGGGCCCGGGCCAGGATGTTTTGCACCAGCACATTGGCCACCGTCAGCGGGAGCAAAGCCCAGGCGAACCACGGCACCAGCGGGGCGGCATTCCACATTTCCCGGTTGCTTAGGTACATCAGGCGCAGGGGCAATTTCGGAAAAACCGTGCAGCCCACCGCCGCCACGCAACCGAAGGTCACTGTGGCCGCCAAAGTCATTTTCAGGCTGTCGCTCCGTTCCGAGCGCGCCACGCTTTGGGCCACGCGGGCGAACATCACCATCGCCACCGGCGCGATGAATTGGAGGATGGCGTAGCCCGTGAGCATCGCTCCGCCATAAAGGGCCGTTTGCCGCGTGTCGGCGAAGAGGCCCTGCACAAAGACCATGTCCATGCTGGACATCAGCAGCACCGTGCCCAGGCCGAGGGTCAGCGGAATGGCTTCGCTGAGCCATCCCCGGGCGTCAAAGGAAACCGCCGGCCGCGCCCGCCAGATCGAAGCGGTCAGAACCAATCCGATGACCACCGTGATCAACTGGCCGGCCAGGGCCGCGAACATCGCCCCCGCCGCTTTGCCGCCGAGCACGAAGATGACCAGCAACATCACAAAAAATCGGCCCACCCCGTCGGTGATCTGCAGCCAGCCCAATCCGCCAAAGCGATGCTGGCCCTGCAACAGCCCTTTCACAATCGGTATCCACAGGCTGGTCAGGCAGAGCAACACCGTGAAATAAAGCGCGGCCGGATGGCTGACCTTGAGCAGATGCGACAAGGGCCGCGCCGCCGCCAGCACCGCCAGGGCGGAAGCCAGCCAGATGAGGAACGTCCCCGCCAGAATCGCCCGCGTGGTGGCGATCAACTGCTGCTCCTGGCGCTCGCCGGTCACGGACGCCGTCTGCCCGGCGAAGACCGTCTGCAAGGCGGCCGACGGAATGCCCATGATGATGAGCAGGCGCAGGAGCGTGACAAAGGTGGAATACTCCTCCGGCCCCATTCTGCGCGCGACGGTGTGGACCAGCGTCATGAAAAAGCCGCCCGCGAACGTGGCCGTCACCATCCAACTGCTTTGCCGGAAAAAGGCGGATTTGCGGTTCACACTCATCGTTGATTACGGCAGCGAGAGGAAAAACTTGAGGAGAAGTTGCGCGGCCCTTTCCAGGGATTCTTGCGCAATCCATTCGTCGGCCGTGTGCGCCTGGGCGATGTCGCCGGGGCCGAAGACAACGCTGGCCAGGCCGGCCCGGGCCAGGACGGCGGCATCGCAAAAATAGTTGACTCCGCCGGGTTCCTTTTGCCCGAGAGTGTGGAGGAACTTTTGCACCAGCGGCAGGCGCGGGTCCGTTTGCAGCGGCGGACAGGCGGAGGATTTTTCGCTCTGGAGAGACGCCCGCAAGCCGTGGCGGCGGAGCAGTGCTCTCAGCTCGCGGAGCACCGACCGGTCGGTTTCTCCCGGCAGCGTGCGGCGGTCGGCGCAAGCCACGCACAAGGCGGGGACGATGTTGGGCTGGGCGCCGCCGTGAATGGAACCGACGCTCACGGTGGCCGGCCCCAGCAGCGGATGACGGCGCCGCCGCAATTGCCGGGCGTACTCGGTCTCCAGGAGATCGACAATGCGGGACATTTCATGGACGGCGTTTTTGCCCAGATTTGGGCAGGACCCGTGCGCGGCCTTGCCCCGGGTGGACAGGCGCAGCCACAGGCTGCCTTTGTGCGCGGTCACCAATCGCAGCCGGGTCGGTTCACCGACGATGGCCAGATCGGCCCGCAACGCGCTCCGGCCCAGGGCGCGCGAACCGGCCTGCGCGTTTTCCTCGTCCACCAGACCGGCGAAGACCAGTTCGGTGGCCGCCGGCCGCCGTCCGTGGCGCGCCAGGCGGCTCAACGCCGCCAGCATCGCGGCGACCGACCCTTTGGTGTCGCAAGCGCCGCGCCCGTAAATCCGCCCGTGCCGCGTTTGCGGAATAAACTGGCCGTCGGAAAAGGCGGCGACGGTGTCCAGATGCGGCGCCAGGAGAAGGCGCTGTTTGATTTTGCCCGCCGGCGTCAGGCGCGCGATCAGATTGGGCCGGCCGGGCGCCGCCTCCTGCCAGCCGACGTCCAATCCGGCGCGCGCCGCAGTCGCGGCCAGAAACTGCGCCACCCGCCCTTCGCCGGCGTGCGGATGGCCCGGCGGGAGGAAAGCGGGGTTGACGCTGGGCAGCGCCACCAGTTCGCGCAGCAGTTGTTCGGTCTTGGTCACAGAGTCAAGCGCATACTCCGGAGGGCCGCGCTTGTCGAAACCACTCCACAAAAAGCGCCATCCCCTCCTCGATCCCGATTTTCGGACGGTAGCCCAGCCGCCGCCGGGCCTTGTCAATGTCCGCATACGTCACGGGCACGTCGCCCGTTTGCGGCGGCAGGCGCTGGAGGAGGGCCTTCCGGCCGAGCGCCTTTTCCAGCAGCGCGATCAACTCATTTAACTTGACTGTGCGGGCCTCGCCCAGGTTGAAAATCTCGAAGCCGAATTCCTGCCGCGTGCAGGCCAGGATCCCTTCCAGCGTGTCGGTGATGTAGGTGTAGTCGCGCGCGGTGGTGCCGTCGCCGAAGACGGGGATGGGCTGGCCGGCGTCGATCAATTGCGCGAACTTGTGGATGGCCAGGTCGGGCCGCTGGCGCGGGCCGTACACGGTGAAAAAACGAAGCATCGCCACGTCCATCCCGTAAGCATGATGGTACACGTGGCCCAGCGCCTCGCAGGCCAGCTTGCTCGCCGCGTAGGGGGAGATCGGCGCGAAGACCGGGTCGCTCTCGCTGAAAGGGACCTTGGCGTTGACGCCATAAACGGAGGAGGAAGATGCGACGATGAGCTTGTTGACACGGTGGCGCCGGGCCGACTCCAGCAGATTCACCGTCCCCTCGACATTGACGCGATGGTAAAGGGCCGGGTCGCTGAAACTGGGCCGCACTCCGGCCCGCGCGGCCAGATGGATCACCTGGTCGAACTGGACGCTCTCAAAAAGCTGCTCGACACAAACGGGGTTCGTGAGGTCGCCCCGCACAAACTGGAACCGCCCACCCAGTTTCTCCAGAGCGGCGAGGTTCTGCTGCTTGAGGGCGACGGCGTAAAAGGGGTTCAGGTCGTCCAGCGTCCAGACGGCGTGGCCCAGACCCAGGAGCCGCTCGCAGACGTGCGAGCCGATAAACCCCGCGCCGCCGGTGACCAGAAAGTTCATGGCCGCACGTTAAACCGCAAACTTTGAACTTTAAACTTTAAACTTTGCTCGAAAACTCCAGCTTCCCATCGCTTCTCACCTATGGTAACGTGAAACGCGTGAAGACCATTCCACCAGGAATGTTGGACAAGGCCGTGGAACGGCTGAAAGCCGAGTTTCAGCCGGAGGAAATCTATTTGTTCGGTTCTCACGCCTGGGGCACTCCGACCGACGACAGCGACGTGGATTTGATGGTCATTGTCCGCGAGAGCAGTGAGAAAGCCATCCGGCGGATGCAGCGCGCGCATCGCTGCCTGACCGGGATGGGTTTTTCCAAAGACGTGCTCGTTCCGACACGCGCCCAAGTTGACCGCTACAAGCACCTGCGCGCTTCGCTGTTTCACCAAGTTCTGGCCAAAGGCCGCAAGCTCTATGGATGAGTCCACCAGGGAACTGGTTCGCGACTGGCTGACACGCGCGAGCCACGACTTGCGTTCTTCACGCGCATTGGCATCGCTGGACGACCCGTTGCTCGACACGGCCATTTACCACTGCCAGCAAGCCGCGGAAAAATCGGTCAAAGCGTGGCTGCAGTCCAACGATGATCCGTTTCCCAAAACGCACGACCTCGAGGACTTGGTGGAACGGGCTTCGGGCGTCAATCCCGATTTCAGGCAATTTGCGAAGGCCGCGTCCGTCCTGACACCTTATGTTTCATCGTTTCGGTATCCAGGCGGTTTTGACGAGCCCATGCCCACGCGCGAGGAATTTGATGAGGCTCTGCAATACGCGCAGGCCATTTACGATTTCGTGCTGAACCAACTCCCGGCAGACGCGCGACCATGATTCAAATGCCGTGGCTTTTTCAGCGCGAGCAGCGCGCTAGTTTTAATCCGCGCTTGAAGGCTTGATTGGCTGAAATCTCCTCACCAATAATCGCGGCATCCACGACAGCGTCAACGATGCACATTACTTTGGTAATCTGTTTGTCCGCCCCTCGAAGGTCCAGCTTGCCGATGGCGCAGTTCAAAGTGGATTGAAGAGAGCGGAGCTTTCGGGCTGGTCGTTTTTCTGTTTTCATAAAAATCTTTCACACACTTGCCATCCAAGAGACTTGAACCAGAACCCGCTCCTTTCTGGCGAAGCGCAGGTTCCCAGACAGCGGGTTGTTGTAGATTTCGTGAAATGGCGTTTCCTGAAAATTCTTCACCACAAAAAGAAAAAATCGGTTTGAAAACGTTGTCGCTGCGTCGTGTTCCTTCGGCGTCAGCGAAACGTTGCCGGTTTGCTCTCTGAGGCCTTTCACCTCGACAGCTAAAAAGTCCTTTGCTGTTTTTCTGCGCAATCGAAAATCATATCCGCAGCCAAGCCTCGTCGTGTTTTCCAATTCATATCCGCCGAATTCAGTCAGCTTCGGGTGGATGGATTCGAAGTATTGCTCCGCCGCAAGGCCCGTGATCAACCGCTTGGCAAAAAGCGATTCGCCGTCAGCCTCCTCGTCCTTCGCCTCGATCTGACTCACAGTGTTTTCATCAAAACCAACCAACGATTTCACCAAGCCAGTGAATGTTTCGATGTCCAAATCTTTGTATTCCTCGAAAACATTTCGGCAATACTGACGAAATAGCCGCTTGTGCCAGCCCTTTCGGCGGTTTGGAAAATAAGGGTCGAATTCGTCTCGATAATTCTTGATTGATGCCGGTTTCGAACCCAGCGCGTAGCCGATGACGTTGAACGCTTCGGTAAAACTTTCAAAGCCGAGTTTCTTCAGGGCCGCACTATCGTATTTGGAGAGAAACAGGCCCGCGAGAATGATCTTCTCTCGCGTCGCAATTCGTTGCGGGTTCAAAAGCATACCTGAATCACTTGTTCATCGTGCAGTTCGCATGATACCGAATCACGCCGGGAGCGCAATTTCCAAAAACGGCGCAACGAGGCGCGATTCATTTTTTAACTCGTGCTCCCAAACTCTCAAAACACGCCAGCCTGTGCGCCGCAAACTTTGCGCCACAAACAAGTCTCTCTTCCGGTTGCGCTCGATTTTATGCCGCCAGTAGCCGCGATTCGCTCTTGGATGACGCAGGTGCTTCGGGCAGCCGTGCCAGAAACATCCATCCACAAAAATTGCGAGTCGTTCTTTGCGGAATACAAAATCCGGGCATCCAAGCAATGGAAGATGTCGTCGCCAGCCTTTGACTCCATGCCTTCGGAGAATCTTAACGAGGATCATTTCGGTGGCCTTGTTTCCTTTCGACCGAACCGCAGCCATGATTTCCGACCGTCTTTCCTTGCTGACTGAATCTGACATCCCGAACGATGTAACAAGGCATTCCCACCAAAACGAGCAGGAAATAAGAGCGTCCGAGCCCTCTCTCCAGGGCCGCCAGGTTCTGCTGCTTGAGGGCGACGGCGTAAAAGGGGTTCAGGTCGTCCAGCGTCCAGACGGCGTGGCCCAGGCCCAGGAGCCGCTCGCAGACGTGCGAGCCGATAAACCCCGCGCCGCCGGTGACCAGAAAGTTCATAACCGCACGTTAAACCGCAAATTTTAAACTTTAAACTTTAAACTTTGTCGCTACGTTCTTCCCGCCATGTCAAACGAGCCGTTGCTGAAGCTGGACTTGCCCGGATTCAAAAAACTCAAATCCGGCAAGGTCCGCGAAGTCTTCGATCTGGGCGAACATCTCCTGTTCGTCGCCACCGACCGCATTTCCGCCTTTGATTGCGTCATGCCCAACGGCATCCCGCGCAAGGGCGAGGTGCTGACGCAAATTTCTTATTTCTGGTTCGACCGCACCGCGGCCACCGTTCCCAACCACCTGGTGTCCCGGCCGGACGACCCCCTGCCCGCCGGCCTGGAGAAGTTCTCCCCGCAGTTGGCCCGCCGCTGCATGGTGGTGAAAAAGACCCGGCCGCTGGCCATTGAATGCGTCGTGCGCGGCTATCTCTCCGGCTCCGGCTGGAAGGATTACCAGAAGACCGGCGCCGTTTGCGGCCTCAAACTCCCGCCCGGTTTGCGCGATTCCTCCCGCCTGCCCGAACCGCTCTTCACCCCCGCGACCAAGGCCGAAACCGGCCACGACGAAAACATCTCCTTCGAGCAGGCCTGCCGGATCACCGGGCGCGAGAGCGCGGAGAAGGCGCGCGAGTTGAGTTTGAAAATTTATTCCGCCGCCGCCGACTACGCCCTGCAACGCGGCATCATCATCGCCGACACCAAGTTTGAATTCGGACTGGCCGGCGGGAATTTAATTTTGATTGACGAAGTCCTCACCCCGGATTCCTCCCGCTTCTGGCCGGCGGACCAATACGAACCGGGCCGCGGCCAGCCCAGTTTCGACAAGCAATTTGTCCGCGATTACCTGGAAACACTCTCCTGGAACAAGCAGCCGCCCGCCCCGGCCCTGCCGCCGGCCGTCATCGCCCAGACCACCGGCAAGTATCTGGAGGCCTACCAGCGCCTGACCGGACGGCCCCTCTGAGGCCATGCGCAACCTGGTCGATGATTTTCTGGTCTATTTGCGCCATGAACGCGGCCAGTCCGCGCAGACCCAGAAAACCTACGCCGCCCTGCTCCTGAATTTTGTCGCCTGGGCCGAGTCCCAGGGACTGACCGACTGGCGGGAGGTCAAACTCTCCCACCTCATGGCCTTCGTCGAGGCCGAACGGACGCGCGCCTTGAAAACCGAACCCGGGGATTCCGCCCGCAAGCTCAGTTCCGAAAGCCTTTATCTGCAAATCGCCGCCTTGCGCGCTTTTTACAATTTCGCCGAGGCGGAAAAGTTCCTTCCGCGCAACACGGCCGAAAACCTTTCCATGCCGCGCCGTTGGAAACGCCTGCCGAAATCCCTTTCCCACGCGGAAATCGAGAGCCTGCTCCAGCAGCAAAAGCCCGCCACGCCCTCGAACCTGTGCGACCAGGCCGTGCTCGAACTGGCCTACGCCTCCGGCCTGCGCCTGGCGGAATTGCGCGGGCTTCGCCTCGAACACCTGCATCTGGACGCCGGTTTTATCACCGTGATCGGCAAGGGCAACAAGGAGCGGGTCGTCCCGTTGGGTCGCAAGGCCATCGCCGCCGTCCGGCACTATGCGGAGGCGGGCCGTCCGAAATTGGTCACGCCCAAATCCACCGCCCATCTGTTTCTGACCGGCCGGGGCGGTCCGTTTGCGGCGACCACGCTGTGGCTGCGCATCAAGCGCCGCGCCCGCCGGGCCGGCCTGAGCCGCAACCTCACGCCGCACATGTTGCGCCACAGCTTCGCCACCCATCTGTTGGAAAACGGCGCCGACTTGCGCGTCATCCAGGAACTGCTGGGCCACTCCAGCATCAGCACGACCGAAGTTTATACCCACGTCACTGTGCCGCGCCTGCGGGAAATCCACCGCGCCTTCCACCCCCGCCACAAAAGGGCCGGCTGACGGCGGCTCTGCTGTTCAATTGCTGATTTTCAATGTCGTTTCAGACCCGCATCAAGACGCCCGGATTTTCATCGATAAACATTGAAAATCGAAAATCGAAAATTTAAAATTTGTTATTGAAGACACGAAGTCCGCAATGACCAATTTTCAATTTTCAATTGCCAATTTTCAATGGTCTTTCAGAGCGGTGCGATGAAAATAGGCAGGGCCGCAACTCCGCCCACCCGAAGAATTGACCCACAGTTCCAATCGCACCCGGCTAACGCATGGTCGGCACCGGCAGCGTATCGCCGGTGTTGGTGGAGACCTGGTAATAATCCTCGCCCAGGCTGGCGGTGGGGTCCTGGTTGCGAAAGTGCCGGACCAGAAAATAGGTGGAGAGCACGATCACCAGCGTGACAATCACTCCCATCGCGGGCAGGAGGATGCGGCGGCTGAATTTGGCCAGTTGGAACATGGCCGCGTCCACGACGCTTCTTTCCGGCGGAGCCAGGGTCGGATCGATCTGGCCGGCATCGGCCAGTTCGCGGCCCAGTTGTTCGAGGATTTGCGCCGCATCCAGGTGCAACAGGTTGGCGTAGGTTCGGACAAAGCCGCGGATATAAACCGGGGCGGAGAAAACGCTGTAGTTGCCCGCTTCGAGGGCGCGAATGTGGTCGCCGCGGATTTTCGTCAAATCCACGACCTCATGGATGCCCAGTTTTTGGGCCTCGCGCGCCTGCTTCAATTGTTCACCCACAGTCGGCACGGAGGGATTGATAGCGGTTTTTGCGGCGCCTGGCAACCACCCAACGCACTTTTTTTTGAACGGCCGGGCCGCAACCGCCTCCCTGAAAATAGTCCAGCCATTCATGGCTGGGCTATTTTAAAAGCAAGGGCTTCTGCGCCGGTTTTGCACTCCGCATTTTGCCCTTTGCACTTTCCCCACCGCGCCTTAATTTGTCTTTCATGTTATGTTTTCGGGTGATGGCCAAGTGGGCTTTTGCGCTGTGCCTGGCGTTGTGCTGGGGCGGTTGCATCCCGGCTGACACTCGTGTCGATGAGGAGAAAGACCCCCACTTCCAGCGCGGGCGCAATCTGGTCAACAGCCAGGATTTCAAGGGAGCGGTCGAGGAATTTGAAAAGGCGCTGGAAACCAATCCCCGCTCGGCTGCGGCCCATTTTGAACTGGGCTGGCTTTACGAGGACAAGGTCAACGATTACGCCGCCGCCATTTATCATTATCAACGCTTTTTGCAGTGGCGGCCCGATTCGGACCGCTCCAAAGCCATCGCCCAAGCCATCGACGTCAAGGAGCGCATCCGGGGTTGCAAGCAGCAACTGGCCAATTCCGAGTTTCCGCTGCCCAACAGCCAGAATCTCCAGCGCGAGGTGGACCGGTTGACGGCGGAAAACCTCCTGCTCCGGCAGCAGTTGGACGCCGCGCGCAGCCAGGCGGCGGCCCGTGCGAATCCCGCTCCGCCGCGCGTCGAACCGGTGGCTGCGCCGGCCCCGCTCGCGGTGGCCGCGCCTGGGCCTGCGGCGGCGCATCCCAAGGTCCATATCGTCAAGGAGCGGGAGACGATCAGTTCGATTGCGGCGCAGTACGGCGTCAAAACCAGCGCCATCCTGGCGGCCAACCCCCAGGTGGACCCGCGCCGCTTGCGCATCGGCCAGAGCTTGAATCTGCCCTGACGGAAATGCGCTCAAAAATTTGCTTTTTGGCGATCGTTTCCTTTTGGCTGGTGATGAATTATCTGCCGGACGTCTTCCCGGCCCTGACCGAAGGGCTGCGGGAAAACGCCGTCCCTTGACATGACGCCAGCCCAGACATTCGCCGCCCTGCTGGGCGGAGCGGAACCGCTGCTGGCCCTGGCCCCGATGCAAGACGTGACGGACCTGGCGTTTTGGCGGGTGCTGGCCCGCTACGGCGGCGCCGATGTTTATTGGACCGAATACTTCCGCGTCCATGCCGGCTCGCGCCCCGAGAAATGGGTTCTTGACTCGATCCTCCAGAATCCCACCGGCCGGCCCGTCGTCGCGCAGATGATCGGCAACGACACTGCCTCCCTCGTGCGCACGGCCCGGGAATTGCAGCGCCTGCCCGTCGCCGCCATCGACCTCAATCTGGGCTGTCCCGCGCCGGTGGTGTACCGAAAATGCGCCGGCGGGGGTCTGTTGCGCGAACCGGGCAGGATCGACGCGATTCTGGGCGCGCTACGCGACGCGGTGACAATTCCCTTGACGGTCAAGACCCGGATCGGCTTCGACTCCGCCGCGATTTTCGAGGAGTTGCTGGCGCTTTTTTCCAGGCACGCCATTGATCTGCTGACGGTGCATGGCCGGACGGTGGCGCAGATGTATCGTCCCGGAGTGCGTTACGATTTGATCGCGCAAGCGGCGCGGCAACTGCGCTGCCCCGTTTTGGCCAACGGCAATGTCCATTCGCCCGGCCACGCGCTGGCCGTGCTGGCAGAAACCGGCGCCGCCGGGCTGATGATTGGCCGCGGCGCGATCCGCAATCCCTGGCTGTTCCAGCAAATCCGCCAGCTTCGGCGCGGAGAGGCAGTCCGCCTGCCCGCCGGCCGCGACGTTCTGGCCTATATCCACGAACTGTGGGAAGCGCAAGCGACCCCCGACGCCCGCGAGCCGGCCCAAGTCCAGCGGCTGAAAAAATTCATGAACTTCATCGGCGAAGGCGTCATTCCGGCGGAACCGTTTCTCCATGAAATCCGGCGGGTGACAACCCGGCATGATTTTTTCCGCGCCTGCGAAAACTACCTGGGCCACGACCGTCTTATGACCCTGGAACCGGAGGAAACCAAGCCGGCCGAAGCGGTCCATTTCTAAGACCGGTTCCCCAATGTTTTTCCCCGGTCCGCCCTCTCATTTTCCTTCCACCCGCAACGCCAGTTTCGCCCGGATGTCATCCGACGCCGCCCCCACCAAAATCTCATAATCCCCCGGCTCGACCACGTATTGCTTCCTGGTTGTGTCCCAATACCGAAATTCCTTCACCGGCACCGCGATGTCCACATGCGCCCGCTGATTGACCGCCACCGGCACGCGCTGAAATCCGCACAGCGCCCGCAGCGGCTGCGGGACGGCCGACTTGACGTGCCGGAAATAAACCTGCACCACTTCCTCTCCGTCCCGCGCCCCGGTGTTGGCCACGTCCAGCTTGACGTGGACCGTATCATTCGTATTGACTTGAGCCTTGTCCAGTTGCGCCGCGTCGTACGTGAACCGCGTGTAGCTCAAGCCGTGCCCGAAGGCGAACAACGGCTTGCCCTTGAAATAGCGGTAAGTGCGGTTGGCCATGGAATAATCCAGGAACGACGGCAGGTCCGTCGTCGCGCGGTAAAAGGTGACCGGGAGCCTTCCCGCCGGGTTGACGTCGCCGAAGAGAATTTCCGCGACCGCCCTGCCCCCTTCCTGGCCCGGGTACCAGGCCTGCACAATGGCTGAAAGATGCTCCGCTTCCCACGGCATGGCCATCGAGCTGCCGCTGCAATTGACAAAGACCAGAGGCTTGCCCGTCGCCCGCAACGCTTGCAGGAGTTCCGTTTGCACCGGAGGCAATTCAATGCGCGTCCGGTCCCCGTGGTCGAAGCCCTCGAAGGGCACGTTCATGAACTCCCGTTCCAATTCCGCGCAAATGCCGCCGACGTAAATAATGGCGTCCACCGATTGCGCCACTTCCACCGCCTTGCGCCGGGCCGCCTCGTAAGCCGGCAGGTTGTCGTCCTCCACCCGCAGCGCCAGCGGACAGGCGACCATGGAAACAAAATCCACGTTCGTTCCCAGGAGGGTGGCGAGGCCCGCCGCAAACGTCACCGGATGCGACGGCTCGCCTTCGTAACTGCCCGTCAGCACGTTGGTGTAAGTGGCGTTGAAACCCAGCACCGCGATTCTCCGAATCTTGGCGCGGTCCAGCGGCAGCACGCCGTCGTTCTTCAACAGCACCACCGACTCGCGGGCCATCCGCAGCGCCAGCGCGTCGTTGGCCGGCGTGTCGTATTCGGTCGCCGCGATTTTCGCGTAAGGCACCAGGGCCGGCGGATCAAACATCCCCAGCCGGAAGCGCGCTTCCAGCAAGCGCCCCAGCGCCGTGTCCAGCTCGCTTTCCTTGAGCAGATTGTCCGCAACCGCGTCCACCAGTTGCCGGTACTCCATGCCGCAACAAAGATCGCATCCGGTCCTGACCGCCGTGGCCGCGCCGGCCTCGATCGTGGGCGAAAACCCGTGGCCATAGAAGAAATCAGAGATCGCCCCGCAATCCGACACCACCTGGCCCTTGAAGCCCCACTGCTGGCGCAGCAACGAGATCAGGAGCAGCGGGCTGGCGCAGCAAGGCGTGCCATAAAGCCGGTTGTAAGCGCCCATCACCGCGCCCACGCGCCCTTCCTTGACCGCCGCCTCGAATTGCGGCAGATACACCTCGTAAAAATCCCGCTCCGGCGGCTCGGAGTCGAAACTGTGCCGCTCAATTTCCGGCCCGCTATGCACCGCAAAATGTTTGGCGCAGGCCATCGCCTTGACGTACTTCGGATCCTCTCCCTGCAATCCCCGGATGAAGGCCACCGCCATTTTCCCCGTCAGAAAAGGGTCTTCCCCGTAAGTCTCCTGTCCCCGGCCCCAGCGGGGGTCGCGAAAGATGTTGATGTTCGGGGACCAGAAGGACAGGCCCGTGTAATTGACACTGTCGCCATTGTGGGTCTCCGTATATTCGCGGTTCTTCGCCCGCGCCTCCGTCGCAATGGCATCGGCCACCGTGTGCAACAAAACCGGGTCAAAACTGGCCGCCATGCCGATGGCTTGGGGAAAAACCGTGGCGGTGCCGTTGCGCCCGACCCCGTGCAGGCATTCATTCCAATAATCATAGGCCGGCAAGCCGAGGCGTGGAATCGCGGGCGCGATATTGCAGACCTGCCGCGCCTTTTCCGGCAGGGTCATCCGTCCCACCAGATCACGCACCCGCGCCTCCAGCGGCTGGGCCGGGTCCTTCCAGAGAGGCGGCTTTTCCGCGCCAGGTTCATCCGCCGTTGCCGGCGCGACACCAGCCAGGATGGCCAGGAGCGGGGCGAAAACAAAATGGCGCAGGACGGAGGCCATCCTCATCCGGGCGCGTCCGGTGTGTTCATTGGACAAATTCACTCCGCCCAAGCTAGTGACTTATCCGTCCCGCCGTCAATCCGGGAAGTGATTGGCGGAACACGAGGGTGTTGATGGCAACCCCCCTTTACGGGATATACACCGCCCGATAAAACTGCTGTGAATAGTCAGCCGCGTTGGTCAGTGTAAAGGTGAACGGCGCGAGGTTCGTTTGACACGGCAGCCAGTTGGCCAAATCGGCGGACGCCTCGATCACGTATTCATACCCGGCCACGCCCGTCACGTTGAAACTGAATTGTCCGCCGCTGAGTGTCGCCGCGCTCAATGCCGGCGCGGGGAATGGATTCAACGCCGGCGCGAATTTCACGGCGCGAAACAACTCGTTGGGCGGGCACGACGCCAGCGTGAGGGCGGCGGATCCCGCTCCCGTATCCGTGATGGCGATGAGGCGATTGGCCGCCGTTTCCGCCGTGACCGCGTAAATGACGGGGTAGGCGCCGCTGAAATCCACGGTCAAACTGCGCGCCCCGATCCCGGCCGCGCCGCTGCCCAAAACATAGGCCTTCGTCCACGTCCCGCCGGAAAACTGCCAGCACTGAATGCCGCCGTTGCTGGAATCGTCGGCGACGTAGGCCAGATTGGTCGCGGCGTTGATGGCGAAATCCTCCGGGCTGGAGGAACTGCCGGTGGCGAAAAGCAAATTGGTGACAGCCGTGGTCGTGGGCAGGCCGCCCAGGGAATAAAGGCCGGCGGTCCCGCTTTGGGTGGAAAAAACCAGGCTGCCGTTCACCACGTTGATGACACGGCAATTGGCCACCGAGTTTTGCACCGTCCCCGCCGCGGCGGCATTGCCGAAGTAATAAGTTCCGCCGGCGGAACCCGCGCCCCAAAAATTATCGCTGCCATCGGTCGCGCCGGCACGGAGGTTGGCGGCGCTGTATTGAACACTGGTCGAAGCCGCCAACGTATAATTGCCCGCGCCGTCAATCGTTCCGATCACCCTCGGCACAGCCGAGGAGGCGGACGAAGAAAGCGAACTGGTCAGGACCCCGCGATTGGTGCTGTATCCGGCGACGGCCAGCAAGCGGCCATCTCCCGAAAGCGTCATGTAGCCCTCGGAAGTCGCCACGCCGCTGATGAGCAAGGAGGACGCGCCGCTGTCGGGCAGGGCCATCGTGCTCACATAAGCGCCGTTGAAGGCGAACTGATCCAGGAACAGCGTGTTGCCCGAGTTGATCAGCGTTTGCGCACCGTCACCCACGCGCAAGACCACCAAGTTGGACGGGAAAAACGTGGTCTGGGCCGGGGCGACGATCACCATTGCCGTGGCGCTGGTCACCGCGCCGTAAGTGCCCGAAATCACCACCGCATAGCTGCCGGACTGCCCGGCCACCGCGTTGCTTGAAAGGAACAGACTGTTGCTGGCGCCGGAAATGTCCGCGCCGTTCAGAGTCCATTGGTAAGTCAGTTGTGTGCCGATGGCTCCGACGGACAAGCTGATCGTGTCGCCAGCCAGATAAGTGCGGCCCGTGGGTTGGGCAGTGAGCCAGGGGTCCGCGACCGTGAGAATGGCCGGCGTGGAATTGGTCGCGCCGCCCGCGTTGGTGATCGTCACCGTGTAGCTCCCGGCGCTGTCGCCGAAAACATTCGACAGCGTCAATGTCGGCGTGGTCGAACCAATAATGAACGCGCTGTCCGTCAAATTGGTGTTGTTTAACTGCCATTGATAAGAAAGGGACATGCCCGTGGCGGCGACGGAAAAGACCGCCGTGTCGCCGGCGTTGACCGCGAGGCCGGCCGGTTCCGCCGTAATGACCGGCGCGGGTGGCGGCACGTTGGAGGAATTGATGGTCAGAGTGGCGCTGGACAGGGCCGTGCCCCACGCATTGCTGATCAACACTTCAACCGGAAAACTCTCCGGCGGTTCATTGGTCGTTGCCAGCGTGAAGCTGGCGTTGGTTTCCCAGTCGGTGAGGGGCGTCGAATTGGATTCCCACAAATAATAGAGCGTCCCGGTGCCCGTGGCGGTGACGGCCAGCAAAGCATCCTGCCCCTGGTCCACCGTCTGAGACTGCAACGGGCCGGAAATGGACGGCGGGCTGCCTTGGGGAGAAAACTGGACCCCGCGAAAAACCTCGTTGGCGGCTGCGGTGGCCAGCACCGTCACCACCGCGCTGGAATTGGTATCGGTAATGGCAATCAGGCGATTAGCCGAGGTTTCCGTAGTCGTGGCGTAGATGACCGGCGGCTGTCCGAAGGCGACCGCCAGGCCGCGCGCCCCATTCGTCGAACCGGCGGCGAGGGTGTAAGCCAAGCCCCAGGCCCCATTGTTGGTGTATTTCTGAATTCCCCCGCCCGAGGAAGGCGCCCTGTCATCGGCCACATAAGCGATCGTATTTTCCGGGCTGATGGCGAATCCGTAAATGCTGGAACCGGAGCCGGTGCCGAAAAGCAGCGCGGCGCTGCTATTGGTGGTCACGGGCAGGCCGGCAACGGAATAGACGCCGGGCGTTGACTTCTGTGAGGAAAAGCAAAGGTTGCCGTTGAAAATATTGACGACCTCGCTGTTGGCAAGCGTGCTCTGGACGGTGGCGGGCGGCGAGGCCAGGCCCATGTAAACGAGGCCGCTGACGGCTCCAACTGCCCAGAAATTATTCGATCCATCGGACACTCCGCTGCGAATGTTATTTTTGGTGAAGGCGTTCGTGGTGTTGGTGATGAAAGCATAATTCCCGTTGAAATCAATAGTGGCGATGCCTCGGGGCACGTTCGTCGAGGCGGAGCTGGGCAAGCCACTGCCATAGAGAAGGTTTGTGTTGTAACCGACCATGACGATGAAATTGCTGTTGGCCGAGCGGCTGATGGCCCCTTCCGAGCTGGCCGACCCGATGATGAGCGAGGTGGCGCCGTTGGTGGGGATGGCGATGGAATTGGTCAGTATCCCGTTGGTGGTGTATTCATCCAGAAACACGGGATCGCCTGAAGTGGCCAGGCTTGCAGTCCCATTGCCGATGCGCAGCACGCTGAGATTGCCGGGTTCGAATCCGGGGGTGATTTGAGCATGGGCCAGGACACCAGAGAGGCACGAGGCCAAGACAATAAGTTTATTTATTTTCACAGGTTTATCTCCTTCAATGAATCTTATAGCACGCTAACAGGCATGGGAAGGAAAATTCATTGCGCCATGAGGCGGAAGAATTGGGCGGTGGCGTTGGTGGGCGGAATGGTCAAGTAGAACGCTCCGTTGCTGCCGGCGGCCGGGTTGGTGACCAGGCTCCAGGCAACCGGCGGCGCCAGGTTGGTGGCGACGTATAATTGAAAACCCGGCGACGGCGACGGCCAGGAAAGGACCAGTTGATGGGCCGAGGAAACCTGGATGTTCATCACCGGCGTGTTGGTCGGCGTGCCCAGCGCGGTGGCGGCAAAGCTCAGGTTGTCAATCGC
>JBEKYR010000042.1:0-49244 GCA_049510745.1 Verrucomicrobiota bacterium
ACAAGTGAACAAATTGTTGGGCTGACAAGTGAACAAATTGTTGGGCTGACAAGTGAACAAATTGTTGGGCTGACAAGTGAACAAATTGTTGGGCTGACAAGTGAACAAATTGTTGGGCTGACGCTGGCGCGTGGGCTGGCGCGTGGGCCGACGGTTGCGGCCGGGACGACCGTGCTCCTGAAGAAGTCGCCAAGGATTGAGGCTCAAAACCAGGAGTCTCCGCCAACGCGCCGGGAGGCTTTCTTCTCGGCGTGACGGGATTTGTCAGCGAGCATCCGCGCTTTGGCCCGGCGACTCCTTTTGCGCTTCTGCCGCCGGATTTTCTCGGTGCGGGATCGCTCCGCCGCCACTCGCCCGGTTTGCAACTCTTCGATTTTGTCCAGCAACAGCCGCCGGGCGATGAATCGATTAAGCCCCTGTTGGCGCGTGGTCTGGCACTTGACTTGCAGGCGGGTTGGGCGGTGCAGCAGCATGACGCAGGTTGCCGATTTATTGACATTCTGCCCGCCATGTCCGCCGGATCTGACAAAAGTCTCTTCGATATCGGACTCGCGCACCCCCAAGGCGGCCATGCGTTGGGCGAGTTGCTGCGCCTTTTCTGGATTCACCGGAAACGCCGTCATCGCCGCACGTTAGTCGAGTCGGTCGGGAATCTCAAGGAGGCTGAAGTCTGCCTGGCTGTAGCGAATGGCTGACCGGGGTGATTCTGATCCGCCGGCAAAAAAGCGGTGCGTTCTTTCCGCGGGCCTTTTACAATTCGGCATGTTGTTGTCACGCGCTCGCCGGCAAATTTGCGCCCTCGCCTGGGTGCTGCCGGGGTTCGCGCTTTGCGCCGGCGCCCAACCGGCGGACACGCAGTTTTGGCAGCGCCAGAATATCTATCAGATCATCACGGACCGGTTTTACGACGGCGACCCGTCGAACAATAACGCGGACGGCAATTACGATCCCGCCGGGTCGGGGGGGCGGGCCGTCCACGGCGGGGATTTAAAGGGGGTGGAGCGGAAACTGGGCTACCTCAAGGCGCTGGGGGCGACGGCGATCTGGATTTCACCAGTGGTGCTCAACGCCCGGGGCGAATTCCACGGTTATGCCGGACGCGACTTCCTCCAGGTGGACCCGCACTGGGGCGCCATGGCGGATTTGCGCCACCTGGTGGAGGCGGCGCACGCCCGCGGCATTCTTGTGATTGACGATGTGGTGGTGAACCACGGCGGCAATCTTATTGACAGCGCCGATCCCGGCTACCCGGATTTCAAGTATCCGCCCTGCGGCTACCATCTGCGCTTCCGCAATCCGGCGCGGCGGTATCCGCCGCCCTTCGACCTGAACGCCGACCACCCCGACCTGACCAATCTGTTCCACAACCAGGGCGTCATCCAGGATTTCGACGACGCGACGCAGGTCGAGTTGGGCGCGCTGGCCGGGCTGGATGATTTCCGCACGGAAAGCCCTTACGTGCGCTCGCAGATGACGCGGATTTACGAGTATTGGATCGAGCAGGCCGGGTTTGACGGATTTCGTGTTGACACGGTGCGGCACGTTGAAATGGGGTTCTGGCGGGAATGGTGCCCGGCCATCCACGCGTTCGCGGCCGCGCGCGGGAAACCGAACTTCCTTCTCTTCGGCGAAGTGCTCCACCCATCCGATGCCAAATGCGGCTCCTACAGCGGCACGATGGGCGGCGGGCCGTTCAAGCTCGATTCACTGCTGGATTACCCGCTCTATTTCAAATTGCGCGACGTGTTCGCCACCGCCACCGGCAATACCCGCCAGCTTCAGGACCACTACGCCGCGGTCGCGGCCGACTACGACGCGGCGGCGCGGATGCGATTGGTGACGTTTCTGGACAATCACGATCAGCCGCGCTTCCTTAGCCCGGGCTGGGCGAGCAACAACCTGGCGCGGCTCAAGGTCGCGTTGGTTTTTCTTTACACCGCTCCCGGCATCCCGTGCCTTTATTACGGAACCGAACAAGCGTTCAACGGCGGCAAAGACCCGTTCGACCGCGAAGACATGTTTGCGGGGCGGTTCGAGTGGGGACCCTCGCGCGGCGACAACTTCAACATGGCTCACCCGCTTTTTCAGTGGGTGGCGCGCTTGAACAATTTGCGCCGGCTCTACCCGGCCCTGCAAACCGGCGCCTACTCCAATCTCTGCAGCAACCCGGACGGCCCGGGCCTGTTTGCCTATGCGCGACGCCTTGACGGGCAGGAACTGTTGGTTGTTTTCAACACGGCAGCCACCAGCCAAACTTTGCCGCCCTGTCCCACCATTTATCCCGCCGGCGAACGGCTGCGCAACCTGCTCGACCCGCTCGAAACCGTGACGGTCGGCCCCGGCGGGCGCAGCCCGCCCGCCGCCATCCCGGCCACTTCGGCGAAAGTTTTTCTCGCCGAGACGCAAACGCTGCCGCTCGACCCGGTCGTGACCCGTGTCTCGCCTGCGCACGATGCCGCCAACATCGGCGTTGCCTCTTCGATTGTGATTCAGTTCAGCCAGCCGATGGACCCCGGAAGTGTCGAGGCGGCGTTTTCGGTGACCCCTCCGGTCAGCGGCGCCTTTTCCTGGTCGCCCGCGGGCGACACAGTGGAATTCAGGCCGCACGGCCCTGGCCTTTCCGCGCAAACCATGGTTACGGTGGCGATTGCGGAGACGGCGCGCGCGGCGCAAACGGGGCGCGCACTTTATGGCGGATTCGAGTCGCGCTTCAAGACCGGCAGCCCATGAGGCGGCGGGAGTCAAGAAAGATAACCGGTTCTCCGGTCAATCGCCCAGGCTGGTTCCCACCAGGCGCGCGCTGGTGATCCAAGGATGGTCCAGGGGGACGGTTTTGCGTTTGCCGGCCACTTTCTCCAGCGGCACCGGCTCCGTGCCGTCGCCCCGGGCCGCGACCATCACGCCGGTGACGCCTTCGTTGATCAAGTCCGCGCAAGCGGTGCCCAAGCGCGTGGCCAGCAAGCGGTCCACCGCCGACGGCGCGCCGCCCCGTTGCACGTAACCCAGGATGGTGACGCGCGATTCCAGTCCGGTTTCCTCCTCCAACTGCCTAGCCAGGCGCATGGTGTTGCCCGCGTGCCGCCCCTGCCACTCGGCCAGCGCCGCCTTCGCCTTCTTTCGCTCCGCTTTCGTCCCGGCCTTCTGCTTCAACGCGTCCGCCGCCCGCAGGCTGACAGCGTCGCTCCGGGTCATCGCCCCCTCCGCCACGGCGACGATGCTGAAATGTTTGCCCATGCGGCGGCGGCGGCGAATTGCCTCGGCGACCTTCTCGATGTCGTAGGGAATTTCCGGCAGCAGGATCACGTCGGCGCCGCCGGCGATGCCGGCGCCCAAGGCCAGCCAGCCGGCGCGATGCCCCATGATCTCGACCACGACAATCCGATAATGGCTGTGGGCCGTGCTGTGCAGCCGGTCGATCGCCTCGGTCGCTATCCCCAACGCGGTATGATAGCCGAAGGTGACATCGGTCATGGCGACGTCGTTGTCGATGGTCTTGGGAAGGGTGAGGACGTTGAGGCCCTTTTCCTTGAGGTAAAGGGCGTTTTTTTGCGTGCCGCCGCCGCCCAGGCAGATCAAGGCGTCCAACTGGTGTTTTTCGTAATTGGCCAGGATCGCTTCGGAAGCGTCAATTTCCTCGCCGCCCACCATCATGCGGCGGGGTTTGTCGCGGCTGGTGCCGAGAATGGTGCCGCCGACGGTGAGGATGCCGGAAAGGGCGCCTTGGTCCAGGGGCACGGTGCGGTTTTCCATCAGGCCGCGGAATCCGTCGCGAAACCCGATGACCTGCATGTTGAAGGCGCCCTGGGCGGCCTTGCCGACGCCGCGAATGGCAGCGTTGAGGCCGGGGCAATCGCCGCCGGAGGTGAGAATGCCGATGTTTTTGGTCATGACTTTGAGTCGTTCTTGCCGGCGCGGCGAAGGCAACGGTCCAGGCGCTCTCCGAAGGGGCCGGGTTTCTCGCGGTAGAGCCGGGCGGCGAGTTTGAAGGCGTGTTTTTGCAGCTTGGCGCGCCTGGCGGAAATGCGTTTCGCCAGCGGGCGGAAATCGCGGGCGGGCAGGGAGCGGTGTTCCCGCCGCAGCGCCTGCGAGACCATGAACAAATCGTGATCGTCCCCGAGGGCGTCTGTCAATCGGTTGGCGCAACGGATCGTCCCGGAAAATTTTCCCGGACCCAGCCCTTGGATCAATTCAAAGCCGTAGCCGAGCAATTTGGCCTTTTTGCGCCACTCGTGGAGATTCTGCGCGGTCGGGTTGCGGCGCGCCGTCTTAAATGCGGTCCGGCCCTGTTTGTAGATGCGTTGCAGGCCGGCGGCGAGGTCCGCGGCGGTCGCGTGGCGCAGCGGCCAGGAGGCGATGCTTTGGCGGGAAACGCGCAGCATTTCCCGCACGGTCTTGCGCAAGGCGGGTATCCGGCGGATGAAGGAGGATTGCCGGCGCAGCAGTTGGCGCTGAAGGCGGGCGCGGGCGGGGCCGGGCGCTCCGCGCAACCTCTCCAGCATGCGCAACTGCACATGGAGGTCGCGCAAGGGCGAGATTTTCCGCCCGGCCGCGGCCAGGCGCTGGTTTTCGGCGCGGAAGAGTTTTTTTGGAAAAGCCACGCGCAGCGAGCGCAACAGCGCGCGCAGCCGTTTGAGCGCCTTGCGGGCGTTATGGACGGCCTCGCCGCGATGCCGGCGCCCTAACTGGGTCATCGCCAAATCCATCTCCTCGGCGGCGATGCGGCCAAACGCCTGGGCCAAACCTTCGCCTTTTTCAATGCGATAGCTCATAGGGACGCCAACTGCGTAACATAGTGCGGCATCAAATCAAAGTCACATTTTTGTGACAAAGAGAGCGATTGCCGTAACCGCCCGCGCCGCCCACTCCCTAATCCCTGTGTTCCCTTCTTCCCTCATCCTTCTCACTTTGCAAAATGCCCGGCCTGTCCCTGCCAGCTTTCGGGTGGTAGGGGCGCGGTGCCGCGCGTCCGGGGCGCGGAGGGGTCTTCACGAGCCAGCCGTGCGCGCCGGCGGATTAGCCAAATATGGCCGCTGCTTTGCCTCAAACTCCCATCTTTGCAACCGTTGCCTGCGTGAAAGGTTGAAGAAGCATGGAACGACCACGCTCAGCCCTTGCCTTGAAAAGAGAAACCCCGCGACGTGCGCGGGGTTCGGCTTCGCTGCGCCATTGCCGGGAAAGAGGATAAAAATAAGAAAAGCAAATCCAAGCCGAACGACCCAGGCTGCGCCGGAGGCTTCGCCGAGGCGAGCCCTTTGACCGCAGAACCGGCGAGATGAATGGCTCGCTACTGGTTCTGTTGTTTTGCTTTGCTGCTTACGGATTCTCGAAAAACGCTCGATTTTCGCCGCGAAGCGGCCATACTCATCATCGCAATGTTGCGAGCCTTCCTGGAAAAACGAAGAGTGCGCAGGATCTTTCGGAAAATGGTGAATCCTGAAAGTGTCGACGCGCTTCTCGATGGGCACTTAGAGCGTCCGCCGCCGACCGAATCGCAGATTGAGCTAGTTCTGGTTTTCGTGCGTGGCGATAAACCCGAACAGATTTCAGAACTCATCGGTCGCGTGATTGAGATCTCCATGGCTCATCAGGCATATGTCGATGGCTTGGTGGCGTCGGTTGTAGTCGCCGGGTTCGGCACACATCCAGCATCAAAACCAACTCCCGGTGCAAGATCTGGCCTTGTGGCGGACTTGCTCGGTCAGTTGGGTCCGAACATCAAAGTTGTGCATGGCGCGGGCCAAGGCTGCTATGGTTTCTTCGGCACTGATAAGCACCTCCGCTACAGTTTTGTGTTTCCGGAATTCGACTGCGCTCTCGGACTTCTCAGCCAGACGGAGTTTGGCACAGCTAAGGAGTTCAAGCCCGCAGATATGAAGTAATTAAAAGGCCCTTGTTTGCATCAAGAAACCTCCTGATATGAATCAAACACCTCAGAGTGGCCGGTTTGATTCGACCCCGACTGGCTGGGTTTGAAGTGACCGGTGACACCTCTTGCCCTCCGGCGGTGCTGATCGGTGTCCACGTATTGAGATGCGCGCAAATGGCGCTTCCCAATTCGCCGGGTTTTGTTACGGTCTGCTCTCATGCTAAAGTTGTGTCTCCTCTCGGTTCTCGCCGCGGGCGCCCTCGGCGCTCCGGCGGCGGAGATGCAGTTTGATTGGAGCCGGGAAACGCCCGGCCAATGCCCCCCCGGTTTTGCCTCCCTCGTGACCGGGCCGGGAAAGCCGGCCAATTGGACTGTCTTTGAGGAACCCGTCCCGCCCACGCTCGCGCCCCTCACGCCCCTGGCCAGCAACAGCATCGCCAAAAGGTCCGTCCTGGCGGTGCAATCGCTGGACCTGGCCCAGGACCATTGCCCGCTGCTGCTGCTGACCAACGAGGTCTTCTACGATTTCACCTTGACTACCCGCTTCAAAATCGCCGGCGGCCTCATCGACCCGGAGGCGGGCGTGGTCTTTCGCGCGCAGGACCAAAGCAACTATTACGTCGTGCGCGCCAGCACGGAAGGCAACCTGCTCTGGTACCGGGTCGTGGACGGCAAACGCTACGAGGCGCTCGGCATCGGCGTCAAAGTCGCCGTGCCCAAGGATGCCTGGCAGGAATTGCGCGTCGAATGCGCGGGCAGCCAGACCCGCTGTTACCTGAACGGCAGCCTGGTCATTCCCCCCGCCCAGCCCGGCGCTCCCACCAATGCCCTGGCGGTCAACGACACGACTTTCGCCAGCGGCAAGATCGGGTTCTGGACGCGGGCGGACTCGAAATGTTATTTTGTTGACACTCGCGTCCACTACACCCCGAAGGTGCCGTTTGTCCAGATGGTGGTGGCCGAGATCGACAAAAAATACCCCCGCTTGCTGGGCCTGCGGATTTACGCCGATAAAACCCCCGGCGCGCCCGTCGTCGTCGGCGCCAGGGACCCGCATGATCTGGGCGCCGCCGGCACCTCCTACGAGCAGGACGTCATCGACCGCGGCTCCACTTACTACCTGAAACTCAAGGGGGCGGTCGAAGTGACCGTGCCGTTGCGTGACCACAACGGCGACGTGGTGGCGGCGCTGAAAACCAGGATGAAATCGTTTCCGGGCGAAACCCAGGACACGGCCGTGGCCCGCGCCGTCATCGTCAAGAAAGCCATCCAGGAGCGGATCGCGACCTTGCAGGACATGCTGCAATGATCAGCTTGATTTGAGTTGTTTCCGCACCCGCTCCAGGATCAGCCCGCTGGTCTGCTCGGAGGTCATGGCGGAATTATTGATCACCATCGCCCCGAGCGGGATCATGAGGGGCGCGGTGGCCCGCTGGCTGTCCCGCTGGTCGCGCGCGGCCAGGTTTTCCTGGAGGCCCTCGGCGGCCCGCCGTTTGGCCCGCTCGTCCAGGCTGGCGTCGAGGTAAAATTTGAAGTCCGTTCCGGGGAAAACATTGGTGCCGATGTCCCGGCCCTCCATCACCAGGTTGCCAAACTTGAGGCATTCCCGCTGTTTCAACTTCATCCATTCCCGCACCTTGGGCACGGCGGCGACGTGCGGCACCGCGGCGGTGACGGCGGCGGTGCGGATTTCCGTCTCCGGATAATAACCGTTCACCAGCAGGCGCACCTTCTGCCCGACGCAGTCGAGGGTGGTCTTCCATTTCCGGCACAACGCCCCCACGGCCCGGGCGTCGTGGACATCGACCTTGTGGCGCAGACAGTGCCAGGCGAGGGTCCGGTACATGGCGCCGGTATCGACATAGATGAAGCCCAAGGCTTGCGCCACCAGCCGCGCGTTGGTGCTCTTGCCGCTGGCGCTGGTGCCGTCGATGGCGATGACGATGTTCTGTCGTTTCAATCGGTTCCTTAATCGGCGAACAATTCTTCCACCCGCAACGGCTGGCCCGTGGCCGGGTCCAAAATGGCCGCGCCGAGGCCGGAGGGGGCTGGCCCGGCCAGTTTCTGGAAAAAATTCGGAAACGTCTTCTTCACACAGGTGGGATTCCTAATTTTAATCCCCGGAATTTTCAATCCCAGGATGGCAAAGCACATGGCCATGCGGTGGTCGTTGTAAGTTTCAATCTCCGCCCCCCTCAGCGCGCCGCTTGCCGGAAAGACCGTCAAGATGTCGTCCTGCTCGATGACCGTCACGCCGCACCGGGTCAATTCGCTCCGCAGCGCCGCGACCCGCTCGCATTCCTGGAGGCGCAGCCGCCCCAAATCCGTAAACCGTGTCGGCCCGCCCGCGAACGGCGCCACCATCATCGCCGTCATGATGCTGTCTCCAAGCTGGTGGCGGCGCGAGATTTCAGCGGGCAGCGGCAGGAAGTTTTGAAACGCGGCGTCAATCTGCCAGTCCGACGTTGGAAACGCCGCGATGCGAATCTGCGGGGCCGGCGCGGTTCCCGCCGCGCCGCGGGCCGGCTGCAAGAGCCAGTTGGCCGCGCAGAAATAGCTGGCGCTGGAGGCGTCGGCCTCGACTTGAAACTCGCCGCCCTGGCGCGGAAAGGCCGCGATCAACCGCCGGGTCATTTCCACGTAGGGCGCCTCTTCCGCATTGTCTCCCGTCAGCTCGACTTTCCAGCCACCCGCGTCGGCGCACAGCAACAAAGCCGAGCCAAATTGCGAACTCTCGGTCAGATCGACCCGGCACGCGGCCGCGCGCGGTCCGTCCGCAAAAATTTCGACGGGCAACCGGTCGTTGGGCGACGCGACACGGCAGCCCAACTGGCGTAAGGCGGCAAAGAGCGCCCCTTGGGGCCGTTGGTGCATCCGCTCGCTGCCGCGCAACCGATAGACACCGCGGCCCAGGCAAACCAGCGCCGCCAAAAACCGCGCCGCCGTCCCCGCGTTGCCCACGAACAGTTCCAACGGTTCCTCCGCCGTGCCGCCGCGCGGCATCTTTCCGCCCAGGCCGGCGACGCCAATTGTCCGGTTGCACCATTCCTCCGCGTCCGGCGCGACTTCGATTTCAAACCCCAGTTGGCGCAGGGCCGCGACCATGACCTGGGTGTCCTCGCTCCACAGCGCCCCGCGCAAAGTGACTCTGCCTTCGGCCAGCGCGGCCAGGATCAGGGCGCGATTGGTGATGCTCTTGGAGCCGGGCACCGTGAGGCGCGCCGCCACCGGCCCGCCCAGGGGCACGATTTCTATGATTTCAGGCAGGGGCATCAGCCTCTCATTCCGGCGAACTGGTCGGCGAATACGGACGCCAACCGTCGCGACGCTGTTTGGCCTTGGTGAAGAATTCCTCGATGGCTCGCATGTCCTCCCGTTCCAGCGCCAGTTGGAATTCCCGCAAGTCCTCGATGAAAACGCCCAGCACCCGGCACAAATTCTTCCGATTCGCCAGCGCGATGTCGCGCCACATCTCCGGCGAACCGGACGCGATGCGGGTGGTGTCGCGGAAGCCGGTGGCGCAGACCAGCGCCTGCTCTTTGGGATGGGCCGGGCTGAGCACATAGTTGGCCAGTTCCGCCGCCACCACGTGCGGCAGATGGCTCGAACGGCTGACCAAATCATCATGCGCTTCGGCGCTCATGCGGACGGGCCACGCCCCCACCGCCTGCCAGAAGCTCTCGACCGTCGCCACCGCTTCCGCCGAAGTCCGCGCGCCCGGTGTCACCAGGCAAACCGCGTTTTGAAACAAATCCGCCCGCGCCGCCGCGGCGCCGGTTTTCTCCGAGCCGGCCATGGGATGGCTGCCGACAAATTCCCCCCTGCCCTGCCGGATGATCGGCTCCAATTCCCGCACCACCGTCCCTTTGACACTTCCGACGTCGGTGACCACCGCGCCGGGTTTAAGGAAGGGCCGCAGGTCCGCCGCCCGCCCGGCCATTTGCGAGAGAGGCGTGCAAAGAACGACCATCTCCGCCCCCTCCACCGCTTCTTGAATGTCGGTGGTGACCAGGTCCGCGATTTCCAGCTTCCTGCCTTCCGCCACGCTGGCCTCGCGCCGGACGAAAGCGTGGACCCTCGCCGCCAACTGCCGTTGCTTGATGGCCAGCGCCAGGGACCCACCCAGCAAGCCCGCCCCAATGATACTGATCTTGTTCCAGCGCATTTGAATGAACCACACGCTAACGGGTTGACGGCGGAACGTCGAAAAGAATCTTGCGCGTGTTTTTCCCTCGCGGCGGGAACGGTGGCGCGTCCTCAGAGTTCGCCAATCCGATCTCGCGCCCGGACACAGCCGGCGTCCTGGCGGTTTTTCCCGGAATTGGGGGCGCGCTTTGCAGGCGTGTGCCTTCAACCGCTCTGGCATCTCTCCCTTGCCCTTGCCATTCGCGCAAGTCCCTCGCGGGAGCAAGCCAATTCGCGGGAGTGGCATCCGCGTCCCGGTTCGATCGTCGTTTTTGACTTGCCAAAAGAGGTTGCGAGAAAGAAATTCTTACCATGACAAGCACAGTGACAAGCAAGGGCCAGACGGTGGTGCCGAAGGCGCTGCGAGAGCGGTTCAATATCAAGTCCGGCGCGACGTTAGACTGGCAGGAAGACGGACACTCATTGCGCGTGATCAAACTGGAACCGCGCAAGGCGGGAAGCTTTCTGGAAGGATTGCGCCGATTGGGCCGCGTCCCGGCCGGGCCGCGCGACAAACGTCCGGTTAAACCGATCAACGAAGGATGAGATACCTCCTGGATACATTATCGTAGTGACGCGCAACACCGAAGACTTTCCCGGGGTGGATACGCTCAATCCTTTCGAGGACTGATTTCCATCGAATTGATGCAAATTGAGGATGAGGCAGCGGCCTTGCCGGAATCGTTGCGCCGCGCGGTACTTCGGCGTTTGCTCCGAACCCGCGCATCCGGACCACGGTTGGCCGGCGCTTTCATCCGGGCGCAAGCCCGGCCGCTTCGCGCACTCGCTCCAGGATCACGTCCGCAAGGCGCGGCTCGCTCCCCACGCTGGCGGCGTACCAGACGCGTTTTCCCTGGCGCTCCGTCGGATTGCGCCACGTCGGCTGGCCCAGTTTCAACCGCTCGGCCACCACCGCCTTGGGCGCCCCCAGCATCACCGGGATGTCCTCGCGCGAATGCAATCCGTCGCTGATAAAGAACGGCACCACCACGATGTTTCTGGCGCGCGCCAGCTTGTAGCAATTGCCGATGCGCGGTTCTTCCTCCATGAAGACGGCGTGGACTTCGCCGTAAATCTGGCGGGCGCGGATCAATTCGGCCTGGGTCTCAATCGCCTGGCGCGAATTCTCGTTGCTCCCGGTGCCGTGGCCGGCGATGAACAGCGCCGTTTCCGCGCTCTTCGGCGCGCGCGGAAAAGGGAATTGCTCCACGATGCCGCCCGCCCGGGCCAGCAGAACAGCCGTCATGCCGGGGTGCGTCCCGACCGGCCCGCAGTAATAAAGCGTTTGCCCGCCCCGCTTTTGCGCGCGCGCAAAACTCGTCTCGCCCTTCCGGCACAATCCCAGCTCGCGCGGAAGGACCTCTTGGGTAAAGTATCCCTCGCTGATGAAGAGCGGGACAATGAACACCCGCGGCGCGAACACCCCCCGCAGCGTCTGCGCCACATTAGGTTCCTGTTTCCAAAAAGCTTCCTGCACCTGCGCGAATAAACCGCGCCGGCGCAACTCATCGACGTGCTGGAACGTCGGCGCGGCCGAGTCCGCGTTCACGGTCGAGCCATGCCCGATCACCACCAGCGCCGCATCTGCAAAGACGTCACTAATCTTAATCCTCTCCTGCCCTCAGGAATGCAGGGCAGGATTAAGATTAGGATGAAGATTAAGATTAGGAAAGAAAACGCGCAAAAATACCGCTTGCGCCCGGCGCGGCCTCACTTTATATTGCGCGTTCCTTTCGAAGAAAAGGACTATTATGCGTCGTCCCAAAGGCATTAAAACCAGGAAAGCGGTCGCCAAGCGGTTCAAAATCACCGCTCGCGGCAAAGTCATGCGCCCGCACGCCGGCAAGCGGCACTTGCTCCAAACCAAAAACCCCAAGCGCCGCCGCCGCCTCGGAACCTCCTCGGTCGTGGACCCGACGGATGCCTACCGGATATTGCAGAATTTACCCTTCAGCCACTAACCAACCCGCCTTCTCCCGACTATGCGTGTCACCAACTCACCCGCATCCCGCAAGCGCCGCATGCGCACGATCAAAGCCGCCAAGGGCTTTCGCTTGAAGCGCTCCAAACTCTATCGCTACGCCTCCGACGCGCTCGATCACGGCCTGCAATACGCCTACCGCGACCGCAAAACCAAAAAGCGCAACTTCCGCGCCCTCTGGCAGGTGCGCATCAACGCGGCCGTCCGCGCCGCCGGCATGACCTACAGCCGTTTCATGGAGGGACTCAAAGCCGCCAAGTGCGCGCTGAACCGCAAAATGCTCGCCGACCTGGCCGCCCGCGACGCCGCCGCCTTCGCCGAATTGGTGCAACTCTCCCAAAACGCGCTCAAATCCAAGAAGGCTTAGTTGCGAGCGGCGGTTCAGGGTGGATTCTGGCGCTTTGTTGCCGGCTCAATCGCTATCAGAGAATGACGAATGACGAAGCCCTAATGACTAAAGAATGCCCAAATGAACCAATGCCTAAATCGGAACAATCCGGTTTCGTCATTAGACATTCGTCATTAATTCGTCATTCGGGCTTCGTCATTAGGCATTTCTTCTCCGCCTATTGGGCCTTTCCCGGCACCGATGTGCCGGTGGTCGGAACCTGTTTTGAAAGGTGACATCATGGACATCGAACCGCTCAAACAAGCGGCGCTGGCCGAATTGAAATCCGCCCCCGATCTGGCGGCCCTCGACCACGCCAAAGGCGCCTGGATCGGCCCTCATGGGCAATTCACCGCCTTGATGAAGGAACTCGGCGCGTTGCCCAAGGAACAACGCCCCGCCGCCGGCAAACTCATCAACCAGGCCAAGGCCGAATTGGAAGCCGCCCTGGCCGGCCGCCGCTCCGAGCTTGAACTCCTGGCCGCCTTGCCCAAGGAGGCCGCCGACTTCACCCTGCCCGGCCGCCGCCGCCCCTTGGGCCAACTCCATCCGCTTTCCCAAGTCACCGAAGACATCGTCCGCAGCTTTCGCAAAATCGGCTTTGCCGTCGCCGACGGCCCCGAGATCGAGGACGAATACCACTGTTTCGACGCCCTCAACACCCCCGCCGACCATCCGGCGCGCGACACGCAGGACACGTTCTATCTGGACGCCGCCGAGCGTCTGCTCCTGCGCACCCACACGTCCTCCGTGCAAATCCGGGTGATGGAAAAGCAGCCGCCCCCGGTGCGCATCGTCGTGCCCGGCCGCGTTTACCGGCGGGACAATCCCGACGCCACTCATAATCCGACCTTCCACCAGATCGAGGGGCTTTACGTCGATCGCGGCGTGACGGTCGGCGACTTGAAAGGCACCGTCGAGTTTGTCTTCAAGGAATTGCTGGGCGGGGAAACCAAAATCCGCTTCCGGCCCCACTATTTTTCTTACACCGAGCCGAGTTTCGAGATCGACTTCTCCAGCGCGATGACCCGGAAAATGGGCAAGGAATGGCTGGAGATCGCCGGTTGCGGCATGGTGCATCCGCGGGTTTTCGAGCAAGTCGGCTACGATCCGGAAGTGTGGACCGGCTGGGCCTTTGGATTCGGCATCGAGCGCATCGCCATGATCCGCTACCAGATCAACGACATCCGCCTCTTTTACGAAAACGACGTGCGTTTTCTCCGCCAATTCTGAGCCAACCACCCTCAACATTGAGCGTTGAACTTTGAACGTTGATCTGTAAACTTGCTTTCAGGCATGGAACAGGAACAAAAAAGCGCGGTCAATCCAACCGCTCCAGCCCGGCAGACGATCTTGATCGTCGAAGACGAGCCGACCTTGCGCGCCCTTGTCCGCAAGGTGCTCGAACGGGGCGGCTTTCAAGTCATCGAGGCCCCCAGCGGCCTGGCCGCGCTCGAACTCTGGAACCAGAAAAAACCCCACGTCGATCTGCTGTTGACCGACATGGTCATGCCCGACGGCATTTCGGGCCGGCAACTGGCGGAGAAACTCAAGTCGGAGAACCCCAAGCTCAAGGTCATTTACACCACCGGCTACAGCCCCGATTTGATGGGCAAGGATTTTGTCGTCAAGGAAGGCGTCAATTTCCTGCAAAAGCCCTACCCGCCGCAAAAGCTCGTCGAGACCGTCCGCAACCGCCTGGCGTCGGAGTGAAACTTCAAATTTCATGCTTGCGGGACTTTACCCTTCAGCATTTAGCCTTGATCCCTCTCCGCTCGTCCCCTTTTTTTT
The DNA here is from genome assembly GCA_049510745.1 of Verrucomicrobiota bacterium. Lineage (GTDB taxonomy): Bacteria > Verrucomicrobiota > Verrucomicrobiia > Limisphaerales > Palsa-1400 > PLGF01. The sequence goes on from JBEKYR010000042.1 coordinate 14,212, forward strand.
CAACCTGAGCAAAACACCGCACGTTGCATTTTTTCGCTCTCGGCGCTGTTTCGCATCCGCGGTTTGATTCCCCCTCGCAAACCACTTTGAACGCTTGCCCCGAAAGCCTTCGGGGTTGAAACTTCGAACGATCCCGGCCCATTGGCACACCGAATGCTGCCTTGGGGAACCATGTTATCGGCGGCCCAGCGCATGAGCGCGTGTGTTGAAAATCGACAGGCACGTTCCTGTGGCGGCCGCATTCACTCACTGACAAATTCACTGATTCAAAACCGCCTTTGAGTTCACTGATTCAAAACTGCCGTTTTCCGCTGGTTTCACTTTTTTTTGCATTTACCTGTTGACGCCGGTTCGAGATTTCGCTATACATGCTTCTTTCACAGTTGAAATTGTGCCGCAAATCAGTTGTTTAGTTTAATTAAACCTATGAAAACGTTTCGATCCCTCGTTTGTGTGGCCGCAGGCGTAATGCTTTCGGCTTTGAGCGTCAACGCAACCCCTTATGCCGCAGCCGTTAGTAATTATCAGGGCACCATATCATGGCGCCTGAACGAATCCGTGACCAACGGCGTCGTGGCCGTTTTATTCAACGTTAGCGGCGGCACGTACGCGGCCAGCAACTATCTCGGAGGCACGGTGACAAACGCCGTCAACGCCGGCCCTCAACCCACCTTCACGCTGGGCGCCTACACCAATTTCCAAATTTACATTTTCAACATTGGCACCGGCAGTCCTCATCAGATCAGCCCCAACCCGGGTAAAACCAGCCCAAGTAGCCCTTTGCTTGATTTCAATGGACCTCGCGGTGTTGGCGTCAACCGGAATCCAAGCTCGCCCTACTTCGGCACGGTTTATATCTGCAATGCGTCGCCTTCTGCTAACGACGGCGTCCGAGGCACAACCAAGGGAGTATACGCCCTGAATGCCGATTTTACCGATGCTTTCGGATACGCCAATACTGCCATGCCCCCCGTCGGGACCGGCGCTGGCCAAATCCAATACGGCTCCAGCACAACTTATGGCGTCTGGCGCGTTTTTGTCGGCCCGGATGATATGGTTTACATCGGTGACGCCAGCGGCGCCGCTGCGGCTGGGACGACCGTTGGCATGGGTGTGATAATGGCTGTGCCCAACCTCTCGTCCGCCCAGGGCCTGTTTCCGTTTAACGGCGGCGTCGGCGCTGCGCAATTGGTCTGCACCGCGGGCACGCCCAATGTCACCGGCTCGTATGCAGCCGGCACTTTGACCCTCTATAACATGGAGTGGAACCGGTCGGGGTCCGACGCGTTGGGGAACCTGTCGGGTGGCTATCAATCGGTTTGGCAATATCTGTTTTACACCAACTCCCCCGCCCCCAACACGCCGATCGCTTTGCCGTGGAATATGAACACTCTTCCCTTCGACCTTCCCACTGCCGGCACTTGCGGCTCGACCTATGGTTATAGTGGCAACGGCAATCCGAATGTTGGTGTCGGCTCGGGTATTGGCAGCGTCGATGAGGTCGTTGGCGATTTCTATATTGCGCCGGATGGCAAGTTCTTCTGCAGTGAAGCACGGTCCAGTGCCACGGGCAATGTGACCCTTTGGGTTTATGACACGATTGCCAACGGCAACTGTCTCCTTTGGGATTCTTTGGACGCCAACGGCGGCGTGGATCCCTTTGCCTACGCCTATGGCATGTCCGTTTCCCCTGACGACAAGTATGTCGCTTTCGGCAATTCCAGCGCTGTCGCAACCGGGGGCACTGCGGCGAATGCCAGTTCCATCGTGCTCTGTGGGCTTGATACACAACCCGCTGCCACCGGAGTTGACGTGAGCGGCCTTCCTGATCTTTCCAAGATTTCCAGGATTACCTATGGCGCCGGCACCAGTTCTCTCCGAGGCACGGCTTGGGACATGGCTGACAACGTCTATTGCGTCAGTGGATCTGATGATTCCATGCGGGCGTTCAGCTTGGGCCTGACCACCACCGCCATCACCGGCAACGATACGACCGGCACTAACGGCACGTTTTCCTTGGGCTATTCCTCCATTTCTGTCAGCGTATCGGCCGATGAACCGCTCATTTCCCAGCCCAACTCCTACGGAAATCCCACCACCGGCACATTTACGCTTACCCGCACTGGCGATACCAGCGGGCCCCTGAATGTGCTCTTCACGCTGAGCGGCACGGCCACAAACGGAACCACCTACACTACCACTGCCACGAACAACGTCACATTTCCCGCAGGCTCGGCCACCGTCCAAGTCACGATTACAGCCAATGCCGCTGTTGCCAGTGCCGCAACCTTGAACACTATCTTGACCTTGTCGGGAAGCGCCGATTATTCGCCGGCGCCGCCGGTCAGCGCCACGATGGAGATTGCAAATACGGGGCCGCAAGAGATCGCGATTTCGGGTGTTTCTGTTCCAAGTATGTATCGCGGACTTTCAAACGATTTCGCCTCCGTTGTTATTACCCGCTATGGAGACACCAATGCAGCGCCTTTCACCATACCGGCCAATGCTTTCACCTACACTGGAACAGCGGCGCTCGGCGTCGATTATGTGGAAGCAAGCGGGCCGGTCACAGTCAATACAGGGGATCAGACTGAAACGGTGAATGTCGGAAACCCGGTTGCCACCGGTGTTTACCATGGCAATGAGACGATTCTGGTCAGCTTGAATGGCAACGCCCCCGTTCCGGTTGTTGCCGGTTCGCAGGGGGCCAGCCTGACATTGGTCGATAATGCGGATCCACCGGCGCCGGTTCTCTGGTCCGACCCGTTGACGAACGCGGCAGACAGCGTCAATTGGACTTTAACCTTTGCCAACAGCAACTTGAACCCGACAATGACCGTGCCGCCAATTGTCATTCCAAATTATCCAAACTATACCGCTTCAAATCCGGATCCCAATGCCGTGGATGATTTCGACGTTGAGTTTGGTTACGCCGTGACCAACGACGCGGTCGGTTATTCGCCTGCCATGATCCTCAATGGCTGGACCAACGCGCTGAAAATGACGGTCAACAAGATCACCGGCTATGATAGTTATGACACCGCCACTGGCGGCGGCGCTTCCGCGGGCGTGAACGTGTATCCGGCCGGGCTGAAATTCAGTGGCAATTATGCCTTCCGCTTTAGCATGTGCCTGTCGGAAGGAGTACTTTACACCACCGAGTACAATACCTTTGGCATTAACCATTATGGAACAAACTGCAACTGGTTTGCCACGGATGTCATCGCTGGTAACGGCACGACAAACTGTGATGGCATCTGGTATTGGATCGATGCCGATGTTGACGGTTCAGGCGCCTATAACACCTTCATCCAGGTTTCAGCTCCGCCTCTTCCTAATACGGGCTGGACCATGCTTCAGGATGTCGCAGGGCTTACAACTCCCTACACCACCTACTTCCAGCATCCTGTTCCGTACAACGGCTATCCGTCGGGCGCTCCGAACAATGGCGATGGAAACCCGGCCAACTCTTGGGCGGACGTGGAAGTTAAACAGGTCAACGGCGTGATCACCATGTCGATTAACAAATTCCCGATCTTGGTCTATCGGAATACCAACTACGCCACTTCCGGTGACATCATGCTGGGATACGACGACCCGTACGCCTCCGTCGGCAACGTGGCGACGGCCCTCGTCCCCGGCGCCGCCGTTTATTATTCCAATGCGCGGGTGGTGCAGTTGACGCCCCCGGCCATAAACGCCAGCGCCATCCAGATCTCCGGCACGACCTTGACCATTCCGTTCACGGACAGCGACACGGATGATACAGCGGCCTCGTTTGAGCTGTTGGGATCAAGCTCGGTCAAGGGGCCTTTTGCCAAGGTGGCTGCGACCTTCAGCCAAAGCAACACAACGGGCGCGTGGCAGGCTGTGGTCACGGTGCCGAATGGAACCGCTCACGAATTCTACGTCGTTGTCCGTTATTAACTGAGGTTGATTTGACGACGTTTGAGTTTCGCGCCGGGGGGCGTTCGCTGCGGCGGACGCCCCTTGCGCAATTGGTTTTGACGGTATATATTGGAAAGTTGGGCCTCGTGCGCGATGAGGCGCATGATCGCCGGCAGATTGCCAAAATGTAATTGAATATGAATATTACGAACGCCTCTTCTGGAAAATGGCGGAGCGGGTTCCTTGCGCGAACCGCTTTCACGCTGATTGAATTGCTGGTGGTGATCGCCATTATTGCCATTCTGGCGGCGCTGTTGCTTCCAGTGCTCTCCAGGGCCAAGGACCAGGGAAGACAGACGACCTGTCTGGCCAATAAGAAGCAAATGCAGTTGGCATGGCAAATGTACGCTGACGATTCTCAAACGGTCATGGTGCTCAACGCCCCGCTTACGGTTTCGGACAAATACGGTGACACTTGGATCCCCGGCCAGGGCGAGTCTTGGGCAGCCGTGGACGTCAACACGAATGTTTCAATTTACGATCAGTGTCTTCTCGCCCCCTATCTTATCAAGCAAATCAACGTCTATAAATGTCCGGGTGACACCATCCCGTCGGCCAATGGCGACAGGCTGCGCTCGGTTTCCATGAACGGTCAAATGGGATGGCAGTATATGCAGGCACACGGCATTGAAAATTTTGGCGCGCCACTTCGCTGTTACATTAAGACTTCAGACCTTTCCTGCCCTTCACCGGCTAGGGCCTATATTTTTGCGGATGAAACCATGTACACATTGGACGATGGCTACATGCAGATTTCAGGACCCTTGCCGGGGGGCAACGGACCGGCCTTCCCGAACGCCCCGGCCCATTACCACTGTGGAAGCGCAACTTTTTCGTTCGCCGATGGCCACTCGGAGGCTCATGCCTGGAGAGGGCCGGTTCTTCCAAAGATGCCATACGCTTTCGGTCTCACAGGGGGTGGCGGATGGGAAGACACAACGTCAACAGACCCAGACTGGATATGGTTTAGCCCCCGTACCGGTTGCATCACCAATGCTGCTGCCGGAATGTAGTATGCTCGACGGATTGAACCGTACGACACAAAGCCTACGGCAGACTGGAATTGAAATGGTGTCTGGTTGATGAAGGAGGTTGCCCCTTACGAAACCTGCCATTCGAAAAGCGTTCACGCTGATTGAACTGCTCGTGGTCATCGCCATTATCAGCATTTTGGCGGCGATGCTCCTCCCGGCTCTCACTTCCGCCAAGGAAAATGCGCATCGGGCCGCCTGCAAGAGCAATATGCGCCAGGCCATCCTCGCCATCCTCATGTATGCCGATGATAACCGCCAGAATCTCCCCCCTTGCCGCGACAATGACGATCAATCCCACCTCATCCGCATTGCCAACGCAGCCTTTACCAATATCGTCTTTTATTCCGGCAACTCGAATATCCTGGTGTGCCCCAATTTCCGCTTCGGCAGCTTCGATCCTTTCAACGCCACGTGGGGCTATCTCATCGGTTACAACTACTGTGGCGATGTCAATACCAATGGTTGGAGTTACGCCAGCCCCTACGCCTGGTGGTCCCCCGTCAAGGCAACCGAAAAAGGCACCAATGTCATTCTGACTGATTGTAATATGTTTGGCGACGGTCTGGTCATCGTCACTCACCGCAAGAACGGCGGCCTATACGACCCTTCCTTGCATCAGGGGTCATCCATCGTGGAGAGTTTGCCCTTCGTGAACGAGACACCCACTCAACTCGGAACCGAAGGGGGCAACGTCGGCCATCTCGATGGCTCGGTCATCTGGACGCCCATCAAGCAGATGAAACAGCGCTACGCCTCCTCCTACATCGCCTATTATGCCGATTGGTAGCGTGACAGCGTCGCCCCACGCCGGACCGTTTTGTTCCCCTTTCAGGAGGGATCGTGGGGGAGTTCCTTTGGGCTTCACGTTGATCGAACTGCTGGTGGTCATCGCTGTCATCGCCATCCTTGCGGCCTTGCTGCTTCCGGCCTTGGCCAGGGCCAAGGACAGCGGGCTGGGGGCGTCCTGTCTGAGCAACACCCATCAGATCGGCCTCGGCGTTCTCATGTATGCCGATGACAACAAACAGTTTTTCCCGGATCCAGGTCCCCCAAGTCACCCGGTGTGGTGGACGGCAGGGCCTTTTAAAAATCGCCTGGGACAGACTTGCGGAGGGGAATGGCTCTTATCAGACCAGATCACACCCAATACCCCGGCCCCCATGGTGCAACCTTATCTCAAAAACCCACTCGGCTGGGTTTGCCCCAAGCGGCGCCGAGGCATGACGTTCACCACTGCGCCCGGGAGCTTTGATCCGAGTCTCACGGGATTTCTTTCCTACGGATTCAATGAAATCGGCTGCTTTTGCCTTGCCAATACCACCGGAGGCATGCAATCGCCCACACCGCCTTTCAAGCTCACCCTGGCGGGTCACCCGGCGCAACTGCTCTGCATCTCGGAGGTCAGCGGTTCAAATAACCCCGGCGATTGCGACGGCAACCCCGGCCCCGGCAGCGGCGATCCCGGCAACGCCGATTGCGGCGACGCCGCCTGGCTGGATGATATTTGGGGAGCCAACTCGGGCGAGCTGTTTCCCGTGGACTCGTTCAACGGCCGCCTTCAGACGGCTTATGCAAAACATAATAATAGGGTGAACGTTCTCTATGTGGACGGTCATGCCCAGTCAACTTTGGCAAGCAGGCTCACTTGGGGCGTCTTCTGGGGAGTGTACGGCCCCGCGTCCCCTATGCCTCCGGGTCAGACATGGAACGGCTCGATCAGCAGGCCGAAGTATGATTCGCAAGTATGGTCCAACCGGCCGGAATAGCGCGCATGATGCCTGCTCAGTGCGCCTCCGCCGGGGTTGGCCCCAATTGATGGTTCCGCCGCGTGCTTCAATTCCGCGTCATAAAACGCCGCTTGTCCCTGTATGATGCCAATTAAATGTCCCTAAAACGGGACGACGGTGTACTCGGATTCGTCGGTGCCGATGGCCCAAAGAGCCGGGTATTGGGCTTGCGGCACCCACCCCGCATGGCCGTCGCAATAAATGAAGTTGCCGCCCGCAGCCCCGTGGTTGTCGATCCAATCCGGGTAATTGTCGTTGGAATACTTGCCATTGTAATAGATTTGGTCGTCGCCGTCGTACATGATGAACATCTTGGAGAGGGAGGCGCGCTGTCCATAGACGTTGCAGAACACCCGGCGGCCATTGACGTTGTAAGTGGCGGAGGCCTCAGTCTGATAGCGGTAGCCGACGATCACCTTTTGCGTTTTGCGGATGTTGTACCCCGGCCCGACATTCGGGGTGCTGCCGTTGAGGAAACCCGACACCTCATAACTGGTGCCATGTCCCCTTTTGGGGAGGACAACATAATTGGGGTCGTCTTCGGCAATGCGCTGCAAATCCAGGATGATGGTGGGATTGCCGTGCAACCGATCGGCGTACGAAACCCCGCTGTCGTTGCGGCTGTAAAAGGGCTGGTTATTGCCCAGGGGAATCGGCGCATTGGAAATGATGTCCTGGGTGTTCGGGCAAATGAAAATGTTGAGGCTGCGGACATAAGCCGGATAAAGCCAGTTCAGGTCGTCGTCGGCGTAATTGTCCGTGCCGGCCAGCGCCCCTTGCGGGTCGTCGTCGGCATAAAGCTGGCTGCCGACGCCCATCTCCTTTTCGTTGTTCAGGCAATAGGTTCGTTTGCTTTGGTCTTTGGCGCGAGCCAGGGCGGGCAGGAGCAACCCGGCCACAATCGCGATGACGGCAATGACGACCAGCAACTCAATCAGCGTAAAGGCTGATCTTCGGTGAGGACATACTGTTTTCATTCCGGCGCAAGCCGAATAAGCACGGCCCGCAACCGTGGAACGATAAACCGTACCCGGCTAAATTGCCAGCAAAAAGACCCCGGCGACCCTCCATGAACTGGCCGGCCCGGCTTGACGCGGAGCGGCGGCGGCAACACTCTTTCCCGCAATGAAAGCCATTCGTGTTCACCAATTCGGCGGGCCGGAAGTCATGCAACTGAAGAATGTTCCCGACCCCAGCCCCGGCCCCACCCAAGTCGCCATTCACACGCGCGCCATTGGCGTCAATCCCGTCGAAACCTACCTCCGCTCAGGCGCCAACCCCAACCTTCCCCTCCCTTACACCCCCGGAACCGATGCCGCCGGTGAAGTGGCGGCGGTGGGCGCGTTGGCGCCCCACCTGCAAGCCGGAGCGCGCGTCTATACCAGCGGCAGCGTCACGGGAACCTATTCGAGCCTTACCGTCTGCGAGGCGGCGGACGTTCATCCGCTGCCGGAAAAAACTTCCTTCGCCGAGGGCGCCGCCCTGAACATTCCCTACGCCACGGCCTACCGCGCCTTGTTTCAACGGGCGCGCGCCGTGCCGGGCGAAACGGTGCTCATTCACGGCGCCAGCGGCGGTGTCGGCACGGCCGCCATCCAACTGGCCCGCGCCGCCGGGCTGCGTGTCATCGGCACCGCCGGCTCGGAGCAGGGCCGGGAGTTGGCGCTCTCTTTGGGCGCCAGCCACGTTTTGAACCATCGCCAGCCCGATTATTTGTCCGGGTTGACGAAACTGACGGAGAACCGGGGTGTGGACATCATCCTGGAAATGCTGGCCAACGTCAACCTCGGCCAGGACCTCACCATCTTGGCCAAAAATGGCCGCGTCATCGTCATTGGCAGCCGGGGCAAGGTCGAGATCAACCCCCGCGACGCGATGATGCGCGACGCCGACATCCGGGCCATGCTCCTGTTCAACGCCAGCCCCCAAGATAAAGCCGCCATCCACGCGGCGCTGCGGGCCGGTTTGGAAAATGGCACCCTCAAGCCGGTCATCAATCTGGAATTGCCGCTGGCCGAAGCGCCGCGCGCCCATCAACTGCTCCTGGAACCGGGCGCGCGCGGGAAAATTATTTTGTTGCCGCCTTAATTGACCGCTGGAGGCAATGGGTTCCGGGGTATGCGGCATCGCTCAGGCTTAAAACCTTTCGCCGGTTCTTTCAGCCTGTCAGGGAGTCTCAACTTTTCACGCTTTGCGAAACTTGCGCACGACCTCGATGAACTCCCTGGCCAGGCGCGTAATTTCCCCCCAGTTTTGCTCGCGCAGAAGTTTGGGCGACACCAGGTTCGAGCCGACTCCCAGGGCCACGCAACCCGCCGCCAGAAACTCCGGCGCGCTTTGCAGGGTCACGCCGCTGGTCGGGATGATTTTCAAATGCGGCAGCGGCGCGCGCATCGCCTTGATGTAGGCGGGGCCTTCCGCCGGAAAAATTTTGACGAAGTCCGCCCCCGCTTCGTAAGCCAGTTGCGCCTCTGTTGGCGTAAAGGCGCCCAGCACGACCACCCGGCCGGCCACTTTTGCAGGCTCGACGATTTCCGGCCGCATGATGGGGGTGACAACAAAAGTGGCGCCGGCGTCGATCGCCGCGCGGCACATGTACGGCGTGGTCACCGAACCCACGCCCGTAATGGCGCGGGCGGCGAAGTGCCGGGACGCCTGGCGGATGCACTCCAGCGCGTTGGGGGTGGTCATGGTGATTTCCAGGGCGGTGATGCCGCCGGCGACCAGCGCCTCGCACACCGGCAGGACTTGGTCCTCCTTCTCGGCACGAATGACGGGAATGATCCCCGGATCGAGCAACCGGGCGACGATTTCGGAATGCGATGTCACGAAGAAAGAATAGTGTGGTGATGCCTTGCGACAAGTCTAAAAGGCCCGGCTGTGAATAACTTTTTATTGACCGGATGCCGCTTTTTTGCGATTCTTTTCACAGCAGAGCAACGAGTAACGGTCCAAATAGCGGCGTCCGAGATCTAGTTGGCCGCGGCGTCAGGACGAAGCCTGGCTTCAGAATCCGGGAAACCGGAGCGCCCGATCTCATTTTGCCGTTGCTCTGCGCTTTTCGTTGCGCCCCCCTTTTGGAAGAGATTTCATATTGTGCTGAATTCTCTTGCCCCGCCCCGGTGCTTCCGTATCTTTAGGGGCGCTAATGGGATGAGGGTAAAATCGAAAACAAAATTTATGAATACAGCTCGAGTCAAAGAAATACTAAGTTGGTACGGCAGTGACAACCCCGGAACGTTGACCAATCTGGCCAAGCTCCTCAACCACGGCAAACTGGCCGGCACGGGCCGCCTGGTCATCCTTCCGGTCGATCAGGGCTTCGAACACGGCCCCGCCCGCAGTTTCGCCGTCAACCCGCCCGGGTACGATCCCCGCTACCATTTCGAGCTGGCCATCGCCTCCGGCTGCAACGCCTATGCCGCGCCCCTGGGTTTCATTGAAGCGGCCGCGCGGGATTTCGCGGGCGACCTTCCGCTCATTCTCAAGATCAACAATCACGACGTGTTGCTGGACGAGAAGGACCCAATGCCGGCGCTGACCAGCGGCGTGGAAGACGCCCTCCGCCTGGGTTGCGCGGCCATTGGGTTCACCATTTATCCCGGCTCCTCCGCGCGGGTGAGAATGTACGAGCAACTGCGCGAGGCCGCCGCGCTGGCCAAGAAAAACGGCCTGGCGGTGGTCGTCTGGTCGTATCCGCGCGGTTCCTCGTTGAGCAAGGAAGGCGAGACGGCCATGGACGTGTGCGGTTACGCCGCGCACATCGCGGCGGAATTGGGCGCCCACATCATCAAAGTGAAACTGCCCAGCGCGCATCTCGAGCAGGACGCGGCGCGCAAAGTCTATGAAAAGGAAAAAGTGCCCATCGGCACCCTGGCCGAGCGGGTCAAACACGTCGTGCAATGCACTTTCAACGGGCGGCGCATCGTGATTTTCTCCGGCGGCCCGGCCAGCAGCGACGAGACGGTGTTCGCGGAAGTCACGGCCATCCGCCAGGGCGGCGGCTTTGGTTCGATCATCGGCCGCAATTCCTTCCAGCGCAAGAAAGAGGCCGCGCTGCAATTCCTGGCCAAGATCATTGCCATTTACGCCAGTTAAACGATGGCAGTTGACAGATGCGCCCGGTGAGCGTCTTTTGTCAGTGCCATGAACAATAAAGTCCCGGTCAATGCTCCAGCGGATCCGCCTGCCCGCAAGGCCGATCCGTGTGTGATGGTCATTTTTGGGGCCAGCGGCGATTTGACCAAGCGCAAGCTCTTCCCCGCCCTCTTGAACCTGGTGGCGGCCAAGCTCCTGCCCGAACAATTCGCCATCATCGGCTTTTCCAATATCGACCAGACCACCGAGAGCTTCCGCCAGTACCTGACCGACGAGGTCAAGAATTACGCCAGTTGCCCGGTCACGCCGGAGATGTGGGATTGGATCCTCAAACGCGTCTATTATCTCCGCGGGGATTTTCAGGACCCGAAAGCCTTTGAGCAACTCAAGGCGCAAATCGTCCAGGTCGAGAAAACCCACAATGTGCCGCCCAACCATTTCTATTATCTGGCGGTCGCGCCGCGATTTTTCGGCGAGGTCGTGTGCCAGTTGGGCGCGGCCGGCCTGGCCGGGCAGGCCGGTGGCCGCTGGACGCGCGTCATTATCGAGAAGCCCTTTGGACGCGATCTCGATTCGGCCCGCGCCCTCAACGCCCAGATCAAACAAATCCTGGAGGAGCGGCAGATTTACCGGATCGACCATTACTTGGGCAAGGAGACGGTGCAAAACATCATGGTCTTCCGCTTCGGCAACGGCATCTTCGAACCGATCTGGAACCGCCGCTACATCGACCACGTCCAGATCACGGCCGGCGAAACGGTCGGAGTCGAAAAACGCGGCGGCTATTACGAAACGGCGGGGGCGCTGCGCGACATGGTCCCCAACCACCTCTTCCAATTGGTCTCGCTCACCGCGATGGAGCCGCCCATTTCCTTCCAGGCCGACGCCGTGCGCGACGAACAGGCCAAGGCGCTGCACGCCGTCCAAATCCCCTCGCCGGAAGAGGTGCTGACCATGACGGTGCGGGGCCAGTACGGCGAGGGCCAGATCGCCGACGCCCACGTGGCGGCCTATCGCGCCGAGCCGGGCGTCGCCCCCGACTCGACCACCGAAACGTTCGCGGGACTCAAGCTGCGCATCGACAATTGGCGCTGGGCAGACGTGCCGTTTTACTTGCGCACGGGCAAGCGGCTGGCCGGCAGGGCGACCGAAATTGCCATTCAGTTTAAGCGGGCGCCGTTCCAGTTGTTTCGCGACACCCCGGTGGAGAACCTCGAAGCCAACCGGCTGGTGCTGTCCATCCAGCCGGAAGAGGGGCTGTCCCTGCGATTCGGCGCCAAGATCCCCGGCCCGATCATGCACATGGGCGCTGTCGAGATGAAATTTAACTACGTCGATTATTTTGGGCGCATGCCCAGCACCGGTTACGAACGGCTCATTTATGATTGCATGACCGGCGACGCCACCCTCTTCCAGCGGGCCGACATGGTCGAGGCGGGCTGGAGCGTGATCACGCCCATCCTTGACGTGTGGAAGGCCCTGCCGCCCCGCAGCTTCCCCAATTACAGGTCCGGCTCGTGGGGACCCAAGGAGGCGGACGATTTGCTGGCGCGGGACGGGCGGGCTTGGAGACGGATCGAGTGAAGAGCGGCCGCCGCAACACCCCCGGGACGAAGCCGGTCGTGTTTCTATTTGACGTGGACAACACGCTGCTCAACAACGACCGCGTCACCCAGGATTTGCAGGAGCACCTGGAGCGCGAGGTGGGCCGGGCCGGCGCCCGCCGCTACTGGGCGATCTTCGAGGACTTGCGCGCCGCTCTCGGTTACGCCGATTATCTGGGCGCCTTGCAGCGCTACCGCGTCGAATACCCCCACGACCTGCGGCTCCTGATTGTTTCGCAATTTCTGATCAACTACCCCTTCGCCACCAGGCTCTACCCTGACTCGCTGGACGTGCTCGAGAAGGCCAAAGCCTGGGGCACGACCGTCCTGCTGACGGATGGCGACGTGGTTTTCCAGCCGCGCAAAGTGGACTGCTCAGGCTTGCGCCAGGCGGTCGCCGGCCGCGTGCTGTGTTACGTCCATAAAGAGCGCGAATTGGCGGACGTGGCCCGCCGTTTTCCGTCCCGGCATTACGTGGTGGTGGACGACAAACTGCGCCTGCTGACTGTCATAAAGAAAATCTGGGGCGCGCGCGTCACCACCGTGTTTGTCCGCCAGGGGCATTACGCGCTGGATCGGAAGTTCACCGCCGGTTGTCCGCCGGCGGACGTCACCCTCGAACGCATCGGTGATTTTCTGGGCTGCGACCTGCCCGGCCTGCTGGCCGCCGCCCGGCGGAAGGCGGGCGGGAATCCTGCTCTTAGGATAAGATGAGGAGCGGCTGCCCAATGAATTGAAATGCACCCAGACGCGCCCGTGCCAGTGGATCGAAGCCGGATGAACCCCGCTTACCGGGTGGGGTGGCGGTGTTTCCGGCTGCTCTTTCGCTGCTATTTTCGCTGGCGCGTCTTTAATCCCGAACGGGTGCCGCCCAGCGGGCCGGTCATTCTTGCCTCCAACCACGCCAGCTACATCGACCCGCCTCTGGTCGGCGCGGGCGTGACGCGCCACATCAATTTTTTGGCGCGCGATTCCATTTTCCGCGTGCCCGTCCTCTCCGCCGTCTTGCGCTCCTGGGAGGTCGTGCCGGTGGACCGCGACGGCGGCACCGGGCGCGGCTTGAAGCTCATTCTGCGCCGCCTGGCGGAAGGCGGCGCCATCATTCTCTTTCCGGAAGGGACCCGCACCCGCCACGGCGATTTGAACCCGGCCCGCTCCGGGATTGGCCTGGTGGTCATCAAATCCAACGCGCCGGTGGTGCCGGTGCGCGTTTTTGGCACGCACGAGGCCTTCGGGCCGCACATGTGGCTGCCCCGGCCGCGTCGCCTGACTGTCAAGTATGGCCTTCCCCTTTCCTTTGCCGCCCTGCGGGCCGAGGCCGCAGCCTGCTCCAAACAGCGGCTCAAAGAGATTTACCAACAGGTGGCGGACGAGATCATGGCGGAAATCACGCGCCTGGAACCACGAAAGGATTGATATGAAAGCTGTCATTCTGGCCGCCGGCAAGGGCACCCGCATGGGACAGTTGACCGAGCAACTGCCCAAGCCCATGCTCCGCGTCCAAGGCAAACCGATCCTGGAGCACATCCTCGAAGGCTTGCTCCAGGCGGGCGTGCGCGACTTCTTCATCGTCACCGGCTTCCGCGCCGAAGTCATCGAGGACTATTTCGGCGCGGGCGGGAAATGGAGCGCCGCCCTCCATTACGGCCGGCAACTGACCCAGGACGGCACGGGCAAGGCGCCCGAAGTCGCCAGGGAATTTGCCGGCGGAGACGATTTCGTCTTGACCTACGGCGACATCCTGGTCCGTCCGCAAACCTACCGGGACATGCTGGCCCGCTACGGGCAGGGGGCGTTTTCAGGGCTGGTCACCTGCACCGGCAGCGAGGACGTGACCAAGGGGGGCCTTCTTTTCTTTGACAAGGACTTTTGCCTGCGGCGCCTGATCGAGAAGCCGGGCCGGGCGCAACTGGACCAATTGCGGCGCCAGGGGGAACTCCGCCCGGGAACCGTCGCCTGGTACAACGCCGGTATCTACATTTTCAAACCGCTCTTGTTCGACTTCACTGCCCGCCTGCAAAAATCCCCGCGCGGCGAATACGAATTGACCGACGCGATCAGCGCGATGCTCGCAGCCGGCCACCGCCTGGCCGGCCTGGAAATCCAGGGCCGCTGGGTGGACGTGCGCGACCCGCAAACCCTCGCCGCCCTGGAGCGGGACAGCGCCGGCTGAGTTATTGTTCCCGGCTCTGCGCCAGCTCGTCCAAAAGGAGAAACTGCTGGTGGCCCGGCTCGCCGATCAACGCCACGGGACGATTCGGAAAGAGGGCAAACAACTCCTTCTCCGTAATATATTTGACCTTCGAGGTTTCCACCGCCGGCGGCGGCGCGGGGGCGGATTCCAAAGCGGCCGGGATCGCCGGCCGGAAATGCCACTGCCACACCAAAACCAATAGCGGCGCCATCATGGCCGCGACCTGAAATTGCCGCCGGCGGCGCTGGCGGCGGCGCAGGGCCTCCAATCCGCGGGCAAGCGTGGCCTGCCGGCAGGCGTTCAATTCATCGCCGCCCAGGAGTTCGTTCAAAAGCTGGTTCTTGTCCGATGTGTTCATGGTTCGCGCAGTTTTTGCAAAAGACTCTCCCGCAGCCGCCGCCGCAAGCGGAGCAGACGCGACTCGACCGCTTTTTCCGTCATCCCGCCGCCGGCGGCAAGTTCCCGCACCGTTTCGCCCTCCAGATACTTCCCTTCAATCAGCCCGCGGTCGCCGGGGGTTAATTCGTCCAGGCACTCTTCCAGCGCCGCGTCCAAGTCGCCGTCGCCGGGCGGCGCCGGCGGGTGGCGGGCGAAGTTTTGCAGAAAATCAAAGTAGCGGCGCTCTTTGCGTCCGCCGTCGCGGGCGGCGTTGCGGGCCACGGCCTTGAGCCAGCACCAGAAGACCTCCTCGGAATCAAAGCCGCGCGCCGAGCGGGCCACCCGCACCAGCGTTTCCTGCAAGGCGTCCCGCGCCTCCTGCTCCCGGCCGCGCGCGACCGCCAGCAGGAACTGATAAAGCCGGTCGAAGTAAAGCTGGTGAAATCGGACGAACGCCTCCTCGTCGCCCGCCGCCATCCGTCGTGTCAATACTTCGATTGCGTCCGCTGCCGGGGGGTCGCCGGGGATTTCCGCCGCGGAGGGGAGGCCCGGTAATTTCACCGTCAGCAACGGGTTGGCGGCTGGATTCGGCGCGGTCACGGTCGATTCGTCGTCTGGGGCCACAGCTTTTTCAACTGGTCCAATTCAAGCCTGTATTTCTGCAGAGCATCGCCGTAGTCCTGCGCCGCGTGGGCAAATGGGTCGAACCCCCCCGCGCTCCGTGGTTGCTCTCCAGGCAGGGCGCTGATGATTGTTATGGCCGTCTCCACCGCGGGCGATGAGCCGATGACGATCAGCAAATCCGCCTCCCTGTAAAACCGAAACCTTGGCCAAGAGAGGGAGCCGAGTTGAGGATCAAGTTCACGTTGCGCCGCTACAGTCTCCTGTACAATTCCTTCGAGCCCGTCCAGATTCCGGCGCAACTGCTCCTCCCACTTGTTGGTGTCCTGGCACGAGAGCCTGACGTGCTGGATATATCCGGTCAAATTAAAGGCTACGACCCTCGTTTCCGATTTGGGCGGGGACGGTGGCTGGTTGGTTTCAAGAATGAAAAGAGGCGGCGCCATCTGCATTCCGCTGGGGTGTTGCGTGATAACGAACTTGTTTCCACTGGCCACATTCAGCGCCTTCAAAGTGAGGTCAACGGGCGCCTCGTGCAATTGCAGATCGCCGATTCTGATTTGGCCCACGTCCTTCCCCATGACGACATTTATGCGTGTGTCCCTCGCCTGCAAAAAGAACACGACATTGCTCAACGTGGCCTCGCCATGTCCGGTGTTGTCATAGTACAGTTGGCCGTGGGTTATTTGGATGTCTATTGTCGCGTTATCAGCCTGCTGGGCGCGGGCCGCTGTCAGCAACGCCATCGCGCACCCAAGGGAGAGGATGCCCGCCAATAAGTTCTGTCGTTTCATTAAAGTATTCATTTCCCATTACACGCCCCGCGCAGCCAGAATCACGCAAGAAAAATCGCGTGTCAACTCACGAAGGGTCGGAAGCCAAAAATTATTTCCCTTGTCCCGCTCCCGATTCGGGCTTAACCTCTCCGCCAACGACATCATGAATCCTTGCCTGGATTTGCGCGCCAACGTCACCCTCCTTTGGATGCCGGGCCGCAAAGTCTCGCTGGAAAATCACCACACCCGGCCCCGCGAAACGGTTCGGAACCGTCCCATGCCCCTTTGAGGGCGATGCCAGGAACAAATGAAAACACTGGTCGCAGACACATTCCCGCCGTCCCACCTTCACCGCCTGCAACAGATTGGCTGCCAGGTGGATTATCAGCCCTCCGCCACGGCCGAAGACCTCCCTTCGCTGGCGTCTTCCTGCAAAATCCTGCTCGTGCGCGGCAAACGCGTCACCAGCCGGACGCTCCACGCTTCCCCCCATCTGGCGCTGGTGCTCCGGGCCGGCGCTGGTGTCAACACTATCGATGTCCAGGCCGCCAGCAGCCGCGGCGTTTTTGTCAGCAATTGTCCCGGCAAGAATTCCATCGCCGTGGCCGAGTTGGTTTTCGCCCTGCTCCTCGCCCTCGACCGCCGCGTCCCGGATGCCGTCGCCGCCCTCCGCGCCGGACGCTGGAACAAAAAGGAATTTTCCCGCGCCGATGGCGTTTTCGGCAAGAGCCTGGGCGTGATCGGCGTCGGCTCCATCGGACGCGAGGTCATTCACCGGGCGCGCGCCTTTGGTTTGCGCGTGCTGGCGTGGTCGCCCTCGCTCACGCCCCAACTGGCCGGCCAATTGGGCGTCGAACGGCGCGACAACGTGGACGACATTTTCCGCGAGGCCGACATCGTCACGCTGCACGTGGCTTTGAAGGCGGAAACGCGCCAATTGGCCAACGCCTCCCGCCTCGGCCTGATGAAGCCGCGCGCCATCCTCATCAACACTTCCCGCGGCGAGGTCGTGGACCAGGCCGCCTTGCGCCAGGCGCTCGAGTCCAAACACATCCGCGCCGGCCTGGACGTCTTCGATCCCGAGCCGGCCGAAGCCGTGGCCTCCTTCAACGATCCGCTTCTGCAATCGCCCGACCTTTGCGCCACACCTCACATCGGAGCCTCGACCGAACAGGCGCAAAACGCCATTGCGGACGAAGCCATTCGGGTCATCGAGACCTTCATCAAAACGGGCTTGGTGTTGAACTGCGTCAACCTGGCCCGCCGCACGCCGGCCCGGTGGCAATTGGTGGTGCGCCACCACGATCGTGTCGGCGTGCTGGCCTTTGTCATGGACCACATCCGCCGCGCCGGCCTGAACATTGAGGAAGTGCAGAACCTGGTGTTTGACGGCGCGCTGGCCGCCAGTTGCCGCATCCAGTTGGGCGGCGAGCCTCCAGCCTCCCTCCTCTCAACCATCCAGCAAAACCCCGACATCATCGGCCTGGACCTGCTGCAAATCGGCTGAGGGCGGACAACTCCTTCTCCGGAATATATTTGAGGCGGGGATTTGGGCTTGGCGAATGCGGTTTCGCCTTATACAATGGCGGCAAGCAATGGGCGGCAATTTTATCGGGTGCTTGATTAGACCTGTGAAAAAAACTTGTTTGCTCTCGGGTTCAACGAAACCCGGTTCCAGCCGGCGCGGCCCGCCCCCTGGCAAAGTCGGATTCACGCTTATTGAATTGCTGGTGGTCATCGCCATCATTGCGATCCTGGCGGCGCTGCTGTTGCCAGCCCTGGCCAGGGCCAAAAACCAAGCCCAGACCAGTCAATGCGAGAGCAATATGAAGCAATTGCAAGTTTGCTACACCCTGTATGTTGGGGATAACAGTGATCGCCTGCCGCCTAACGAAAGCGAGAGCGCCAACGATACCACCACTAATTCCTGGATAAGCGGCGACGCGCAAACGGATGGAACGACGGACAACATCAAGCTCGGCCTGCTCTATCCCTATAATCACTCGGTTGCAATCTATGCTTGCCCGTCCGACACTCTCATGATCCACTCCGCAGCCCAACCGCCGGCCCATCCGACTCCGTTTGTGGCCCCGCAGACCCGGAGCTGCTCGGTTGACTATGCCATGAATGGAAGCGCCGGCACCGGCGCCAACCAGTGTTATCGCGGCGTGACTCCCCTCATCAAATTCGCCGAGATCATCAAGCCCGGCCCGGCGCAAAAACTCGTGTTTGTGGATGAGAACGAGTACAGTGTTGGCGATGGGTGCTTCGGGCTTAATCCGATTAACTCCGGTGTCAATCAATGGTGGAATCTGGCCGGCAGCCGTCATACCAAAGGCTGCACCTTTTCCTTGGCCGATGGCCACGCGGAGTATTTGAGATGGCATGGAACCGCCGTGCTCACCTTTAAATCATTCGACCAACCAGCCGATTCGTCGGACGATTTGCCCCGGGTTCAGAGGTGGACGGTTCTCTATCACGCTTGCCCTTGACAAAACACGCCTGGCGGAGACCCGCCCTCAGGCTGCCTCTGTCCCGACTGCGCCCATCGGAACTTGGACTTCATCCTTCATCCTTCTTCCTTTAGTAAATTCCTTCCCACCCGGAGGATTTTTGCTACCTTCATCCCGCCGAAGACGGCAATTATGAGCGTGTACGACAACTTGAAATTCAATTCCGACGGACTGATTCCCGCCATCGTCCAGGACGCCGCGAACGGACGGGTGCTAATGATGGCGTGGATGAACCGGGCCTCGCTCGAAACCACCGTGGCCACCGGCAAGACCCACTTCTGGAGCCGGTCCCGCCAAAAATTCTGGATGAAAGGCGAGTCCAGCGGCCACATCCAAAAGGTCAAGGACATCGCCTTCGATTGCGACGGCGACACGCTCTTGATCCAGGTCGAACAAACCGGCGCCGCCTGCCACGAGGGCTATCGCTCCTGCTTCTTCCGCTCCTTTCCCGCCGACGGCACCAAGCCGCGCGTGACCGAGGCGCGGTTGCAATCGCCCGAAGAAATCTACGGCAAGAAATGATTGGGGACATCCTTCCTTTTGCCAGCCGCGCCTATTTCTGGATGCTGGCCCTGCTGCTCTTCGCGCGCGGAATGGATTTCCTGAGCACGTGGGTGGCGACCCCCAACCTGGTGCTGGAAGGCAATCCGCTGGCGAAAAAAATGGGCTGGAAAATCGGCGCGCTGGTCAACGTCGTGTTCTGCTTCGTCTTCGCCTTTTGGCCCCTGGCGGCCATCATCGTGATCACCGCCGGCCTGCTGGTGGCGGCGCACAACTTCCATTCCGCCTGGCTCATGCGCTCGATGGGCGAAGCGGCCTACCGCGACTGGTTTTTGGAACGCCTGGCCCAAACGCGCCGGCCGTTCTTTTTCGCCTGCCTTTTTGGAGAAACATTGTTGACAGGATTGGTCGGCGCGGCGCTCATGGCCTGCGACGCGTCCGATTCCATTCCCTTCGCCATTGGCGGCGGCGTCCTGGCCTATGCCGCCATTGTCCTGTTTTACACTTCACTTTCGGTGTGGCGCTTGCGCCGTCGAATGGAGTAAGAAGAAACCTGTGTATTATCCGACCCAAGACGAGTTTTTGCGGTGGGCCGGCCAGGGTAACCTGGTCCCGGTGACCCGCCGCATTCTGGCCGACCTGGAAACGCCCCTCTCGGCCTATCGCAAGATTCGCGGCCAGGGCGAGTCCTTCCTCTTTGAATCCGTCGAGGGCGGCGAGCACATCGGGCGCTACTCCTTTGTCGGCTGCAATCCCCGCGCCGTCATCAAGCAGACCGGCCCGCAAGTCGAACTGATCGAAAATGGCCGGGTCGTTGAAAGTTTCACCGTCGGCCCGGACGGCCCCAAAGCGGTCAAGGACGGCTTGGTCGTGGTCGAGGAGGTCATGCGCCGCTATCGGCCCGTCACCCTGCCCGGCTTGCCCCGCTTCAGCGGCGGCGCGGTCGGTTTCATCGGCTACGAATTTATTCACGACATCGAACCCGTCGTGCCCCGTCCGCCCCGGGACGACTTGAAAACGCCGGTGATGTATTTCCTCATCGCGGACCAACTGCTGGTCTTCGACCGCGTGGCGCAAACCATCACCGTCGTGGTCAACGCCGTCCTCAACGGGCAGCCGCCGGCGGAGGCCTATGAGGAGGCGGTGGCGGAGATCGAGCGCCTGGTCTCGCTCCTGGAACAACCTTCGCAGAATCTGCCCGTCGATGTCCCGCGCGACACTCCGGCAGTCCCTGTTTCTTCCAACCTGACCAAGGAGGCTTTCATGGCCAATGTCGAGCGGGCCAGAAAATACATCACGGCCGGCGACATCATTCAGGTGGTCGGCTCGCACCGGTTTTCGACCCCGTTCACCGCGCCGCCGGTGGACCTCTACCGCGCCGCCCGCTCCATCAACCCCTCCCCTTACATGTTTTTGCTCGAACTGGACGGCTTTTCCCTCGTGGGCGCTTCGCCGGAAGTCCACGTCCGTTGCGAAGACCGCCGCGTCGAAATCCGCCCCATCGCCGGCACCCGCCGGCGCGGCCAGACGCCCGACGAAGACCAGGCGCTGGAGAAAGAATTGCTGGCCGACCCGAAGGAACGGGCCGAACACGTCATGCTCGTGGACCTGGCCCGCAACGACCTCGGGCGCGTCTGCGATTTTGGCACCGTGCGCGTGCGGGACTTGATGGTGATCGAGCGTTACAGCCACGTCATGCACATTGTCTCGCACGTCGAAGGCCGCCTCTCCGCCGGCCGCACGCCTTACGATCTGATGCGCGCGACCTTCCCCGCCGGCACCTTGAGCGGCGCGCCCAAAATCCGCGCCATGCAGATCATTTCCGAACTGGAACAGACCGTCCGCGGGCCTTACGGCGGATGCGTCGGTTATTTTTCCTTTAACGGCAACCTGGACTCCTGCATCACCATCCGCACCGCCTTGCTCAAGGACGGCGCCGCCTACGTCCAGGCCGGCGGCGGCTGGGTCAACGATTCGACCCCCGAAGGCGAGTTCCAGGAAACAGTCAACAAATCCAAAGCCATGTTGTCGGCCGTGGCCATGGCGCAGGACTTTTCCCGCCGCCCCTCGTAATGCGCTCGCTTCTTTTCCTGCTCCTGGCGCTCGCCTGGCAGACAGGGTTCGGGCGGGTTCTGGACAACCAACTGCTTGACTCGCATCACCTCGGATGCGCCCGCGTCTATCGCGTCTATTTGCCGCCCTCTTATGATCAGGACCAGACACGCCGCTATCCGGTGCTCTACCTGCAGGACGGCCAGAACGTTTTCAGCACCGCCGGAACCAACGCCGCCTTCGGCTGGGGCAGTTGGGCGCTGGACACAACGGCTGACCGCCTTGCCGACGAGGGGAAAATGCCCGAAATCATCATGGTGGCCGTCGATAACAGCCCGGCGCGCCTGGTCGAATACGCCGGCCCGTCGCGCGACACCAACGCGCCCAACACCGCCTTCGGGAAATACGCCGCCTTTCTCGTCACCGAACTCAAACCAATGATTGACGGCAAATACCGCACCCTGCCCGGCCCGGCGGACACCGCGGTGATGGGGTCGTCGCTGGGCGGAGTGTGCAGCCTGGCGCTGGGCTGGGAACACCCGGACGTCTTCGGCGGCGCGGCCAGTTTATCCGGCTCGTTCATGCCCAAATACACCGACTTCCTCGCTCTCCTGCGCGCTTCTCAGGGTCCCGCCAAACCCCTCCGCATCTACCTGGATTCCGGGGCGACGGATTTCATGGGTGGAGACGACGGCCGCGCCATGACCGGGGAAGTCGCCGCCGAACTTCGGCGCCTCGGCTGGAAGGACGATCTCAAGACCTATGTGGATGCCAAGCCGCTGACGCCGTTGGAACTGGAGAAGACGGGCCTGCGTCGGGACAAATGGAGCGAAGCGGAAACCAGCCAGCACAACGAATTTTACTGGCGCCAGCGCGCCTGGCGGGCGCTGACATTTTTATTTCCGCCGCAGTAAGGTCCGCGCTCTGCACTCTGCATTTTGTGTTCCGCGCTTGTATTTGGTGCGCGAGAGAGGACTCGAACCTCCACCCCTTGCGGGACCAGATCCTAAGTCTGGCGTGTCTGCCATTCCACCACTCGCGCCTCCATAATTACCAATTGGTTGCAACAACAATTCACTTTTCCGCCGTTCATCGCCCTGCAACATATCAAAAAGTCTCTGACGGGCGCAAGCGGCCAATACGCGGGCTTTGGCGCCGCAATGCATGCTCTGCCGCGTACCACCGGTCACAAGGCCAGGAAAACGGGGCAGTGAGTTGATCGGTTGATCGTTAGGTCCCATTTAAGGCTTGATTTGGGATGCTGGTGGCGACATCTTCCGTGGCAGATGAAACGGGACCCCTTGAAGGTCGTCGCGCTACCGCCTGTCTTCCGGGTTTGGATGCTGTGTGAGTTCCGCTTGAAATGATGTCGTTTATGAAAACATCTTTAGGTGCAAAGACCCTTGTTTACCCGACGCCGGTGTTTGTGGTGGGAACCTACGACAAAGAGGGCAAGCCGAACGTGATGACCGCCTCGTGGGGCGGCATCTGCTGCTCCCAACCGCCTTGCGTTGCGGTGTCCCTGCGAAAGGCGACGTACACTCACGGCAACATTCTGGCACGGAAGGCCTTCACCCTCAGCATTCCGTCCGAGGATCACGTCCGACAGGCGGATTATTTCGGGTTGGTTTCCGGCAGAAGCGGGGATAAGTTCGCGGCCACGAAGCTGACGCCGGTGAGAAGCGAACTGGTGGATGCCCCGTATGTAAAGGAGTTCTCTTTGATCGTGGAATGCAAGCTGGCCCACGTCTTCGAACTGGGACTGCACACGCAGTTCGTCGGCGAGGTCATGGACGTGAAAGCTGAAGACAGCGTGATGGCAAAGGAAGGCTTGCTTGACATCATCAAGGTCAAACCACTGGTGTTTGCGCCGGACACGCAGGCTTATTACGGAATCGGCAAATTCGTGGGCCAGGCGTTCTCGGTCGGTCGCGCATTTGAATAAACGTAAATGCGTTCCTCCAGCGGGGACTGGAAAAGAACTTGCTGAAATGCTCCCCCTCCGTCCTGTGCCGTCAGACAGGCACATCCAACGCGACGTCCACTGTGATCAATGGGCTTCTCAAAAAGTCCTTTAAACCTCGGTGGGTTCGCATTTCTTGAACCGTGCCCTTTCGCTCCTGATGAGGAGACGCGGGTTGATCGAAAAAGTGCGCCTCGGTCACCAAGAGCATTCGCTTGACTCCTTTTGGAAGAGTTTGAAACCCCGGATAATTCAATATGGTCGTGTTCATTTGCTGCGCCGCGTGCAATGTGGTGTTCATATACACCTTTGTTTAATAACCCACGCCACGTGTATGCAATTGCCGTGCCAACCGCGTAAGCATCCGCTTTCACGAGGCAAGCGGCTGTTTTTCCCTCACTCAATATACCCCACAGATGCGCAAGGGTTGCACTGGACTGCGCAAAAGCCGGCGCTATTGCTGCACCACCCAATCTCCGGTTGGAGCCCAAGCCTCCGGGTGCGGCTGGTTGTCCCGAGTCCTGTTATCGGGTTGTTCTCTTGCCGAAGGAGCGCGCGGCCTTTCAAAAAGCAATCGCCTTCCGTCGCGGACCCGGCCATCCTGTTGCCGGTGAAACGTCTCTTGTGCAATGTGCCGATCTTTGCGGGACTTGACGACCAGGCCATGAAGATTTTTTTGGAGCACGCCAAAAGAATAAAAATCCCGGCCGGCGGAGTGATCGCGCGGGAAGGGGAAGCCAATCACTGCATGTACCTGATCGAGGCCGGTGAGGTGCGCATCATCACGAACTTCAACACGCCGGACGCCGTCACGCTGGCGGTGCTCGGGGCGGGAGAGTTCTTTGGCGAAATGTGCATCTTGGACACGCAGCCCCGTTCCGCCACGGGAGTAGCCGCCGGCCAGGCCACGGTGGTCAGCGTGGCTTCCTCCGCCTTTTACCATCTTTACCAGGAGATGCCCAAACAACACAGCATCCTGCTCCTGAACATCGCCCGCGATCTCTCGCGTCGGCTGCGCCATCTGGATGCGGTCTTCGCCGCCCGCCATTAGCCCCGCTGCGGCGGCTCGGGCTGGCCCTCGAACTCGAACAGATCGTCGAGCGCAATCGTGACCGACTGCACGGCGACGCGCGTGGCGAAACGCCCCTGATTCGGCGAAACCATACTTTGCGTTCGAGTTTTGCGGCAGTCGCCCAGCCGTCCACAATCGCGTTCACGGTTGCCCGTCGTTTGGCTCCGTTGCCATCGGCTCCCGCCTGTGGTATTCCAAACCCATGATTTTCGTGCCCGAACACCCATGAGCGCGATTCGGACCTACAACGTTGAAGCCGGATTGCCGGCTCTCGATGATGCGCGGCGGCTGGTCATTACGGCAATCAAACAGGCGAAGCGCGACGGGGCGCGAGTGCTGAAAGTCATTCACGGCTACGGTTCTTCGGGCAAGGGCGGGGCGCTCTGCATCGGGCTGCGGAAATCGTTCGGCCTGCGCAAAAAGGAAGGAATCATCAAGGCGTTCATCGCGGGCGAAGACTTCTCGATCTTCAATGCGATGACGCTGGACTTGCTGGAAGCGGTGCCGGAATTGCGCGGCGACCCGGATTTGGGCGCCACTAACGAGGGTGTCACTGTCCTGTGGCTGAAGTGAATTGCTTGGTAAATCAGTCCAGGCAATCGTGTCAAACGCATTCGTTCAATGCTTGAGGCGCGTGACTTTCGCGGCCATCCGTAAATCTCTTTCTTTAACGCTATTGATTTCCACGGAACTGAACTGGAGCGGGTAGCACCCCGTTTCACTCTGCAACACGATTCGTGTAGGCATCAGGAAACCGTCAAACGCCCGATAATCACCAAAGGTGGTCTTTACCCAGCTCGGCCCGCCTTGTGTCGCCGCGCGCGAGAAAACTCCGGCTAAAAGGAAATTGGTTGCGTCGTAGTAATGAAAGTATTCGTGATGAGTTTGGGTAACCACTTTTAGATCGTAACATAATTTCCCCTCAAATCGGGCTTCGCCCAGGCACTCTGCCGTCTCGTAATTGCCAGGCTCATCGTACCAGCCAAAGAACGCAGCCTCATCCTTCCGCAGTTCATACTCCTGGCCTTGAAGAATATCGCACAAGCCGGGATAAGCGTTCCAGCCGGTGCGGCCATCGAATCCCTCGACGTATTGGCCCAGGTTGGAATCTGCCGGCAGAATGATCTCCGCGACAGCCCGAAACCGGTTGGGCCGCATCGCAAAATACTCCACGGGTGACGGGGGCAAGCATGCCATGCCAATGTCAATCGTACCTTTCCCGTGAATAGAACAAATTCCTGCGGCCGCTTTCTCACCGCCGCGGACCGCCAGAGCGCGCTGGAGGATTTCCGCGGCCGGGATGGTTGACGGGGCGAGCACCGGCGGCGGGGACAAAGGTTCCGATTCGGGCCGGCCAAACCATTGGTCCAAATTCATCTCGTGCCGGCCCTGTTGCAATTCATCCGCCAGGTGAATCGTTTTGGGTTGGTCGAAGCGCCGCCGCAAGTACACATGGACGTCACCGTGTGTCAGGTCATAAATCAGCGAATACCGAGTCGATCCTACCGAAGTCGTTTCGAGAACTTGCCGGCACGTTTGCAGTGAGGGTCCGGCAGCCTTGTCGAAAATCCTCGAGTCAGCGATATAGCGAGGGCACGGATAGTACCCCGCTTTAGGGTCGGTCAGCAGGAAATTGGTCATCAACTGGTAGCGGCCCCGTTTGCGAGTCGTCTTGAGCTTGCCCTGAGGCCATTCAAACACAACCGAATCGCCGGAGCGATCGGCGACCAGAATATGTGACGAGGTAACGAATGTGTAGTGGCCCGGCGAGCTTTGATTAACCCATCCCAGGAGGCTGGGCGTGGGTTGTTTGCTGCACCACTTGATGGCCTCATCCACCGTCGCGCAGTTGGCCAGCAGGCCGCTGAGAAACGTTTGATGATCCGCCGGTTGCCGGGATGATCTTGATGTGTAAGGGGCAGGCACATCAGCAGACCCGACAAACAGCCCTTGATCGTTCATCCCGTCCGCCCAGGGATATTCAAAAGGGCCGAAACAAACCCAACCGTGTGTCCCAGCGGTGGCCGGCACCAGCAGCATTCCTAAATGGGGATAATTCACTGGAGTATCCAGGCTGCGACCGGCAAGAACGGTGTCACCCTGGCTGTAGCAGAAATCGGTGCAGGCGCGGGCCGAGGCGCCGGAAAGCAGCGCACCGCACGGCAGGATTGAGAGAGACATCGCCACCAGCGTCCCGGCAGTTTTCGCTTTCATTTCAGAGAATATCGTCGTGCATTGGTATTTTGGGATTGGCACGATCAAGAATTTATGCAGTTGAAGCGCACAATGCCAAGCCTAAATGAGCACCTGATAATGCCGAGTCGTGAGCAAAAATTAGCTGCGGGTGACTTGCAGGCCGGATTCGGATAGGGAAAAATCCACGAACCGGGCGCAGGAATTGGGAGGGCGGGCGGTCAGGATCTGTTTGATCCTGGCGGCAGCGGCTTCGTCGCGCGCGAACATCAGCAGGTAGCCGCCGCCGCCGGCCCCAAGCAGTTTGGCGGCCGCCAGATGATCCCGGACAGTGTCAAAAATCTGTTGCACCGCGGGGGGATTGGTGCCGGGGTCCAGGCGCTGGTTTAACTGCCAACTGGCCCGCACCGCCGCCAGGAGCATCTGGTAATCACACTTTTGGATGGCCGCCCCGGCAAAGTTGGCGTTGGCGCCGATTTCGGCGATGGCGCCCAGGACCGCCGGCGAATTGAGGAACAGACCGCGCACGATTTCGGCCAGGATGTTTTTGGCCACGCGGGTGATGCCGGTGTAGTAAAGAAGAATGGACCGGTTGACGTAGTTGGGGCCGAACAATTGATTGGGCAGCCAGCGCAGGGTCGGCTTTTGCGCCAGGCCGGGCGCTGTTTCGATAAGTTTGATCCCGCCAAAGATGCCGCCGGCCTGATCCTGCCAGCCGCCGCCGGTGGTCAGCATTTGCTCCAGCGCGAGTGTGCGCGCAAAAAGGTCGTTCCGGTCCCAGTCCAATCCGCACAAATCACTCAAAGCGGCCAGGACCGACGCAGCCAAAATGCTGCTGGTGCCCAGGCCCGAACCCTTGGGCGCGGCCGCGACCAGGGAAAGCTCGATGCCGCCGCCAAACTTGGCCAACTGGGCGGCCAGGGTGGCGAATCCGCCGCCGGAGTGGAAGCGGGGCAGGAATCCGGCCAGGGCAAAAGCGGCCCTGGCCAGGGCAAACGGATTGCCGGGCTGGGCGAAGGTTTCCAAGTCGGCGTAACTCTTGATGCGCTCATCCACCCCGAGATCAATGGAGCGCACCACCAATTCGGGCCGCTCGGAAAGTTTGGCGAACACTTGGACGGGTTGCTGCCCGTTGATGTCCACCGCCAGATTGAGAACGTTCCCGCCGTATTCGATGCAATAAGGCGGCGTGTCGGTCCAACCGCCCGCCAGGTCCAGCCGCAACGGACTGCGCGCCCAAACGATCTGGTCCTCGAGCACGTTGCGGACGGGAGAGGCGGGGGAAAGCTGCACCTGGCGGGCGATCATTTCGCGCAGCCGCGCGAAGGCGCCGGCCTCGAATTTTTCCCAGCCCGGATCCGCCCGATGGCGCAGCACGGCGGACCGGAACATTTGGTCATGCACCGGGTGCATGGGAGCGTCCTGTGCGTCGAAGGACAAATCAGGCAACGGGTCATCCGTGGCGGCGTAGGCGCGGGCGGTGGATTCCAAATCCAATTGGAAGAAGACGCTCCAGCGGAAGTTTTTCAGGAGCGGCAGCAGGCAGGCGCGGCGCCATTGCGCCCGCTGCGCATAAAGGCGGCGCAAATTAACCTCGGAGCCGAGTTGGCGCGCGGAGAGCCGCACAGACTCCCGCCAACGCCGGACGAAATCCGGACGGTGTTGCAGTTTGGCCGCGAAGATCCAGGTCACATACTCGGCCTCGAGTTCCGCCGGTTTGCAGACGGGGAAAAGCGGAAAACTCTGGATGTCCGCCGCCATTTCACCGGTGGAGTCTTTGGGATCAAGACCACGCGCGGTGAACCACTCCATGACTGGCCGTCCGAGCCAGAGGGTGGAAACCTGCCGCACATCGCCGGAAAATGTATCGTTGAAACCATAGGCGCGAAGGCAGAAATCGTGCTCCCCCACCGGGATGAAATCCAGGCAGACCCCCGGTTCCAGGCGCAAGGCCCAGTTGTTTTCCGGGACGCCGGTCAACACATGGCACGAAGCCAGTTGCCAGGAGGCGGGGACGACACTGTTATCAATCCATAAAGTGTGATTGTGTTCGCGCTGCACGTGAGCGCTGACCAGCGCGTTTTGCGTGATTTGATCGGGATGCCGCCGGCCGCCGGCCAGCCCCACCTTGGTTGCGTCAAGCACAAGATTTTGCAGGGTGGAAACCGATTCAATCATTTGCGGGCTGGTCCCGAAATGATAGAATTGCGCTTCGGGGAGCGGCACCACGGCGCAGGTCAAGGCGTTGATGGCGTCATCGCGCAGGCCGGGCGATTTGCCCAGCGCCAGGCCGAAGCGGGCGTAAAGCTCGTAAGCGGCAGGAGCGCCGCCGTGGAATTGCGATTTTTGCGCGTCCCAACCGCAACGTTCCATCAGCACGCGGACGGCGCGCGCGCTCAATAGCCAGATGCCGGTGTCCCCCAGGCAAAGATAATTCTCCGCCAGTTCCCGGATTTTGGCGGCGGGCGGTTTTTGCAGGAAGAAGGCCAGCTCGGAGGGCTGGCCGCGCGGCGCGCAGAAAACCCCGAAGTCGCAGGCCCGTTCCGGCGCCAGCCACATGCCCAAGCCCAGCATGTCCACCTCGGGAAATGGCGGCAGTTCCCGTCCGAAACGCAGCAGGACGTCCCCGCTGGTGATCATGGCCGCCGCCGTGGGTGGAGCGTGGGCCAGAATGCGCTGGTAATCGGGCAATTGCACGTCGAGCAGGGTCTGATCCAGGCGCTGGCCCCGCGCCCAGCGGATGACGGGAATGGGCATGAGCAGTTTTCCCACCAGCGCATAAGCCGGCAACCGGCGGCTTTGGCCGCCCGCATGAAGAATCAGCTTGCGGCTTTCTTTCAACCAATGCTCGAAAGGTTCCGTGGGGGCGGTCCGCCGCCAGGCCTGGGCCAGCAAGTTGGCGGTGCCGCCGCCCGAACCCAGCGGCTGGCCGGGCGGATCAGAGGCGGCAAACCATTCCGGCTGCCGGCGTCCCTCCAACTCCTCGAATTCCTCAGCCATGCGCGGCGGCAAGGTAAGGAGATATTGGATCGCAGTCGTGTTTTGGTTCGCCTTCATTGCTTGCGGGTTATGCTAGGAAGGGGCTGGGGACAAGTCGAGCGAATCCGGGGCGAAGGGCCGGCTGCCAGATCCCGGGTCGGGCGCGTCTGGCATTCCGCCACTCGCGCCGGGCCGCTCGTTGAGCGTCCTTGGCAGTTCAGCAAACGCCGCCCTCCGCGCCCAGGCATGGAAACGCGAAATCTGTAATTGACAATTGAAAATTTTCAATTCCCAATTTTCAATCCGCTTTTTTAAGCAACGGCGGAACATCTGCGACGTTGCCTGTTTTCCATCTGGCGGGTACATTTCCAGGGTGAGCGTTCGAGAGATCAAAGCAGCCACTAAGCATGTCGCCCTTGGGGAAAGGGCGGACCGGCGGCTGGTCTCCATTCCCGGACCGGCGTCGAGTGGGATGCACGTATGAATGACGAATTGCAGCAGGTTGAGCGCACGTATGTGATTTGGAAGAATCGCAAACTCTCCTACTTCGCCGGCTGCGATTATTTTCGCCTGGCAAGCCATCCGGCGGTGATGGCCGCTGTCAAACAGGGCCTGGACCAATTCGGTTTGAACGTCGCCGCCTCGCGATTGACCACCGGACATCACCTGCTCTACACCCGCCTGGAGGCCGCCCTGGCCGGATTCTTCGCCGCCCCGGCCGCCGTGTTGGTCGGGAGCGGTTACGCCACCAATCTCATCGTGGCCCAAGCATTGCGCGGGGAGGTTTCCCATATCCTGATCGACGCCCGCGCGCACGTCAGCCTCCGCGATGCCACCCGCTATTTCTCCTGCCCCGTTTTGGAGTTCAAACACCGCGACGGCCCCGACCTGGCCCGCCGCCTGGGCTGCCTGCGCGGCGCCCTCAAGCCGCTCCTGCTGACCGACGGCGTTTTCTCGCATGACGGGGAAATCGCGCCGTTGAAGGAATACCTGAAAATACTCCCGGCCAATGGATGGATCGTGCTCGATGACGCCCATGCGGCAGGCGTGCTCGGCGCGACCGGGAAAGGGACCGCGGAATATGCCCGCGTGCCGCGCCGGCGGATTGTGCAGACGGTGACGTTGAGCAAGGCCTTCGGAGTCTATGGCGGCGCGATTTTGTGCGCGCGGCCGTTGCGGGAAAAAATCCTCAGCCGCAGTTCGATGTTTGCCGGGAGCACGCCGCTGCCCCTGCCGTTGGCCAACGCCGCTCTGAAGGCGATTGAACTCCTGCGCACCGATCAAGGGCTGCGCTGCCGCCTGAGCCACAACGTCAGCTACGTCAAGACCGCCTTGCGGTCGCGCGGCCTTGCCTTGCCGGAGACGCCCGCGCCCGTCATTGCCCTCATTCCGCGCGACGCCGCCGAGGCCGAATCCATCCGGCGGCGCCTGCTGGCGCGCGGGGTATTCCCGTCCTTCATCCGTTATCCGGGCGGGCCGGGCGGCGGGTATTTTCGATTTACCATCTCCAGCGAGCATTCGCGGGGGCAATTGGATGATTTATTGACAGGATTGAGGCTGTGAATGTTTGGCTTGTTTTGCCCGGCCAAAGCGGATAATCTCCTCTCGTCATGCAAAGGAAAGCAGTCAAACGAAAGAGGCTCGATTACCCGGACGAAACCAACGGCAGTCGCTGGGCCGCCAAAGCGCGCAAGATGGCCAGTAAAATGACCACGGCGGAACGGGCCGAACATTTTCGGCAGGCGATGGTGAAGATTTATGGCGGCCAGCCCAAAAAAACAGTTGGCGCTGGACGTTAACGTCCTGCTGGACCTGGCTGAAGGCTGGGACTTCGCGCAGGACTTTCGAGAGGAGTTCTTGAGGCGTGGTTACGGGCTTTTCGTTACTCCCACCGCCGCCGGCGAATTGAATATCCTGAGTCTTTACGCCGCCAAACCGACCAGATCTTTTGCCCTTCAAGCCTTGCAGGAACTGCGCCGTTGGGAAATCCAGCCGTGTCCGCTGTCGGATCTCAATCTGGCTATTGCGGAGCGGTTTAGCCGCCGCCTGGTGGAGCGCCGGCTCATTCCAGAAGAGGAGTGGAACGATGGACGCATCCTTGGCGAAACTTCTGTGTCCGGCGTTCCGTTGCTGGTCACGTCGGACAAGCATCTGCTGGATATCGACGACGATGCTCTGCTGCTTGTTTTCAATGAAGCTGACCTGCCCCCGGTTCGTCCGGCGCACCCGAAACGGTTGTTAAGGGCAGTGCGGTGAAACTGATCGGTGACATCTTTCCAGTTCGCAATCTTTCATTTTTGCGGTTGTTTCGACTGTAACTTCGCACGCCGACCGCCTATGCTGAAAACCGTTTAACGCGACCGGGCTTTTATGTATCGAGAAAAAAAAGTTGTCGTCGTCATGCCGGCCTATAACGCGGCCAGGACTTTGGTCCAGACCTTTGACGAGGTCATGGAACAAGGGGTCGTGGACCGGGTCATCGTCGTCGATGACGCCAGCCGCGATGAAACGACCGCCATCGCCAAGAAACTCCCCAACACCGTCGTCTTCACCCATGAAAAGAATCTCGGCTACGGCGGGAACCAGAAGAGCTGCTACCGGCTGGCCTTGAGGGAAGGGGCGGACATCATCATCATGGTGCATCCGGATTCGCAGTACACGCCGAAATTGATTCCGGCCATGGCCTCGATGATCGCCTCCGGCCTTTACCCGTGCGTGCTGGGCAGCCGCATTCTGGGCAACTACGCCTTGCGCGGCGGCATGCCCCTGTGGAAATACGTGGCCAACCGCATCCTGACGCTGGCGGAAAACATCCTGCTGGGGGCCAAGCTCTCCGAGTATCACACCGGCTATCGCGCCTTCTCGCGCGAGATCCTGGAGCGGCTGCCGCTGGCGGCCAATTCCAACGATTTTGTGTTTGACAACCAGATGCTGGCCCAGATTCTCTGGTTTCGCTACACCATCGCCGAGGTCAGTTGCCCCACCCGCTACTTTGCCGAGGCCTCCTCCATCAACTTCCGCCGGAGCGTCAAGTATGGTTTTGGCTGTCTCGGCACGGCCCTCTCGTTTCGCCTGGCGAAAATGAACCTGCGCTCCTCCCCTCTCTTTCCGCCGCCCCAGTGACTCCCGCCGCGCCAGAGAAGAGGCGGGCCGTCCTGGTTTGCCTTTCGCTCGCCGCCGCCGTCCTGGCGGTCTTTTGGGGCGCCTCGCGCTGCGACTTCGTCAATTACGACGATCCCGCCTACGTCACTTCCAATTCCGACGTGCAGCATGGGCTGACGCGGGCGGGTTTCCTGTGGGCCTTCACGACCGATGCGGCCAGCAACTGGCATCCGCTGACGTGGCTCTCCCACATGGTGGATGTCGATCTTTACGGAATGAAACCCGCCGGACATCACTGGAGCAGCGTCCTGCTGCACGCCGCCAACAGCGTTCTGCTGTTTCTCATTCTCAGGGCCATGACAGGCGCGTTGTGGCGCAGCGCGCTCGTGGCCGCCCTCTTCGCGCTCCACCCGTTGCGGGTCGAGTCGGTGGTCTGGATTTCGGAGCGCAAGGACGTGCTCAGCGGGTTCTTGGGCTTGCTGGCGATTTGGAGCTATGTCCGCTACGCGGACGAATTCAAAGTTCAAAGCTCGAAGCGCAAAGTGTTCTACGCGGCGGCGCTGGTGTTTTTCGCCCTGGGGCTGATGGCCAAGCCGATGTTGGTGACGCTGCCCTTTGTCCTCCTGTTGCTGGATTATTGGCCGTTGCGGCGCGTGCCGCCCGATTTCAACCGGCGGGCCATCGTCCGTCTGGTGGTGGAGAAGGCGCCGTTTTTCATATTGACGGTTGTTTCCAGCGTGATCACGTTTGTCGTTCAGCGCCGGGGCGGGGCGGTTTCGCCCCTGGCGGGGCTGCCGCTGCCGGCGCGCCTGGGAAACGCGGCCGTCTCCTATGTCCGCTATTTGGCGAAGACCTTTTGGCCCGCTCGCCTTTCCGTCCTGTATCCGCATCCGGGGCATTGGCCGCCCTGGGAGGTTGCCGGGGCGGTTGTTTTGCTGGCGGCGCTCACCGTTTGGGTGGTGTGGCGCGGGCGCGCGCAACCCTATCTGGCCGTGGGCTGGTTCTGGTTTGTGGGAATGCTGGCCCCGGCCATTGGATTGGTGCAAGTCGGCATCCAATCCATGGCCGACCGCTACAGCTACCTGCCGGGCGTTGGACTTTTCATCATGACCGTTTGGGGCGCGCACGAATTGCTGCCGGGCCGGGCGGCGGCGCGGTGGCTGTGGCCGGCGGCGGGCGGATTGGCCCTCGCCGCCTGCGCCGTTCTGACACCTCTGCAAACGCGCCATTGGCGCAACAGCGAGACTCTCTTTCTGCACGCGGTCGCAGTGACCGAGAGCAATTATCTCGCCTACAACAATCTCGGCTTTTACCTCTCCAACCGCGGCGAGACGGAGAAGTCGATGCGCTATTACCAGCGGGCGCTGGAGATCAACCCCAATTACGACGAGGCGCGCAACAATTTGGGTTTTGCGCTGGCGGCCTTGGGCCGTTTCCAGGAAGCGACCAACCAATACATCAAAGCCCTGAGCATCAATCCCCATCTGACTGAGGCCCACAACAACCTCGGCAACGCCTTGGGCAACCTCGGCCTGGCCGACGCCGCCATTCACGAATACCAGGCCGCCCTGGCCGAGAACCCCCGCCACGCCGATGCCCATAACAATTACGGCATCGCCCTGGCCATGCGCGGAAGGCTGGACGAAGCCATTGAACATTTCCGGCTGGCCGTGCTTTACAAGGAAAACTATGCCAGCGGACACAGCGACCTGGGCAACGCCCTGGCCCTCAAAGGCGATCTGGCCGGCGCGATCCAGGAATATGAGATTTGCCTCAAAATCAATCCCAACGACCCCCAGGCCCACAACAATCTCGCCAACGTGCTGACGCAACAGGGCAAACTGGAAGAAGCCTCCCGCCAGTACCGCATCGCGCTCGAATTGAAACCGGAAAATCCCGAGGCGCATTTCAATCTCGGCTGCTGTCTGGCCAAACAAAACCGGCGCGCCGAGGCCGAGGCCGAGTATCTTCTGGCGTTGCGCCAGCGCCCGGATTACCGCCAGGCGCAAGAGCAACTCCAGGCCTTGCGAAAGGAGCGATGAATTATTCCGCGCCCCGGTTCAGCACAAACCGGCCGTTTCCGGAAAACCGCGCAAAATGTTCATGCTTTGCACCGCCTGGCCGCTGGCGCCCTTGGTGATGTTATCCAGCGCGCTCATCACAATCAGCCGCCCCGTGCGCGGGTCCAGGCGCCAGGCGATTTCAATCACGTTGCTGC
>JBEKYR010000043.1:0-46219 GCA_049510745.1 Verrucomicrobiota bacterium
AGCTGTCAAGCTTTCGCGCGAATCCTGGCTGGATAAGCGCGGCAGATTGGTCTGTCCCTGATAACTGACGACCCCTTCGAGGCGGTCAGAGCTTCAAACCGGCAGGCTGCTTTTCGGCGGCGTTGATTTGTTTCAGGTAATCCTCGTAGGCCACGCGGATGCCGGACTCCAGATCGACTTTCGGTTTCCAGCCGAGGGCGAAGATGCGGGAGCTGTCCAGCAATTTGCGCGGGGTGCCGTCGGGTTTGGATGTGTCCCAAAGGATTTGACCATGGAAGTCGATGATGCGCCGCACCAGTTCGGCCAGCGCCTGGATGTCCAGATCGGAGCCGAAGCCGACGTTGATGATTTGTTCGTCGCTGTAGTGCTCCATCAGGAAAACGCAGGCGGCAGCCAAGTCGTCGGCGAAAAGGAATTCGCGCCGGGGCGCGCCCGTGCCCCAGCAGGTGACGGCGGGGGCGCCGGTGGTCTTGGCTTCGTGAAATTTGCGGATGAGGGCGGGCAGAACGTGGGACTGGCGCAGGTCGTAGTGGTCGTTCAGCCCGTAAAGGTTGGTGGGCATGACGCTGATGAAGTCGCAGCCGTATTGGCGGCGAAAGGCCTGGCAGAGCTTGATGCCGGCGATTTTGGCGACGGCATACCATTGGTTGGTCGGTTCGAGCGGGCCGGTCAGCAGGTATTCCTCCTTGAGGGGCTGCGGCGCCATTTTGGGGTAGATGCAGGAACTGCCCAGGAAGAGCAGTTTTTTGACGCCGGCCAGGTGGGCGTTGTGGAGGAGATTGTTTTGAATCTGGAGATTCTCGTAAAGGAACTGCGCCGGGGAGGTGTCGTTGGCCAGGATGCCGCCGACGCGCGCCGCCGCCACAAAAACATACTCCGGCTTCTCGCGCTCGAAAAAGGTCTGGACGGCCCCGCCGTCGAGCAGGTCCAGCTCGGCATGGGTCCGGCCCAGCAGGCGGGAGAACCCGCGCCGCTGCAACTCGCGCCAAAGGGCGCTGCCGGCCATGCCGCGATGGCCGGCGACGTAGATTGGGGCGTTGGACTGCATGACGGCGGCATTTTGAAAGAGGCCGCGCAAAAAACCTAGCCAAAAAATTGGCGCGCTTTATGATCGGAGCCTGTGAGCACCGTATTGGAGATGACAGATTTGCGGGTGGAATATCCGAGCCGCGATCTGGGGCGGGGCGCCAAGCTGGCGGTCCACGGCCTGACGTTGCGTGTGAGCGCCGGCGAGGTCTTCGGGTTTCTCGGACCCAACGGGGCGGGCAAGACCACGACGATGAATGTGCTGCTGGGGTTCGTCAATGCCACCAGCGGTTCGGCTTCGATCTTTGGGGTGGACGTGCGCCAGCCCATCGCGCGGCAGAGGATCGGGTATCTGCCGGAGATGACCTATTACTATAAATTCCTGAGCACGGAGGAATTGCTGCGGTTTTACGCCCGGATATTCCGCATCCCGCGCCGGGAACGGGAAGAACGGATCGCGGCAGTGCTGAAGCTGGTGGAGTTGGAGGGCGCCCGCAAACGGCTGATCAAGACCTATTCCAAAGGCATGCAGCAACGGGTCGGCCTGGCCCAGGCGCTGATCAACGATCCCGACTTGCTGATATTGGACGAGCCGACCAGCGGGTTGGACCCTTTGGGGCGGATGAAGGTGCGCGAGATCATCCAGCGCCTCAAGGAGCAGGGGAAAACCGTGTTCTTCTCCTCGCACGAATTGGGCGAGGTTGAAACGGTCTGCGATCGGGTGGCCATTTTGCACGAAGGCCGGTTGCTGGTGGAAGGGCGGGTCAGCGACCTGGTCAAGCAGTATCAATGCAACCTGGAACATGTTTTTCTGAAGATCGTCGGCTACGAAGTCAAATCGTGATATGAACAATGTGTTTGCCCTGGCGGGGGTCGTGATCAAGGAGTTGTATCGGCGGAAGGATTTCTACGTGCTCTTCGTGCTGACGGCGCTGATCACGCTGCTGCTCGGCTCGGTCAAGTTCTTCAATGACGACCGCATCGTGCGCTATCTCAAGGATGTGTGTCTGCTGTTGATTTGGATTTCGTCGCTGGTCATCGCCATCACCACGACGGCGCGGCAAATTCCGGCGGAACGCGAAAGCCGGACGATCTTTCCGCTGCTGGCCAAGCCGGTGCGGCGGGGGGAATTGATCGTGGGAAAGTTTCTGGGCTGCTGGCTGGCGTGCGGGCTGGCGCTGATCGTTTTTTATTTTTTCTTCGGCATTATCACGGCGTCGCGCGAGCATGCCTGGCCGTGGGTCAGTTATTTTCAGGCGATCTGGCTGCACTGGATTTGCCTGGGCGTCGTCGTCGCCCTGGCGTTGCTTGGGTCGATCGTCTTTGCCGCCCCTTCCTCCAACGCCACGATCTGTTTCATTGCTGTGGCCGGCATCCTTTTTGCCGGGGGCCATCTCAACGGCGCGGCCATCCAGATGCAGGGGATACGAGGGGCGATTGTCTATGCGATCTATTATCTGATCCCGCACCTGGAATGGTACGACGTGCGGGACCTGGTGGTGCATGATTGGGGCCGGATCGATTGGCTGGCCTGGGGCGGGGCCACCATTTACGGCCTGCTCTATGCGGGATTCCTGCTGGCGGTTGCCTGGCTGGCGTTCCGGCGCCGGTCCTTGACGTTATGATCCGCTGGGGAGCGATCTTGCTGCTGGTCTGCTGCTTCACGCTGGCGACGGTGCTGGAGCCGGAATTTATCCGGCTGCGCGCCAAGGGCGATGCTTCGGACAGCGTGCTGGTGGCGCTGATGGGCGACAGCCGGCGGATGTTTGCCAATCATTTTTTTGCCGAGGCCGACGCCTATTTTCACAGCGGTTTCTATCCCACGATTTTCGACACGCCGGCCCCGGAGGAGCCCGGCTATATGACGGAGTCGCGCGAGGAGCACGAAAAGGAAGGGGAGCATCACGAGGAGACATTTCTGGGAAGGCCCACGGATTGGATCGACCGTTTTGGGCGCCATTTTTATCCGACCGTCCATACGCACTTGAGCAATGGCCAGGAGCGCGAAATCCTGCCCTGGCTCAAACTCTCGGCCGAGATGGACCCGCGACGGATCGAAACGTATGTGACGGCCGCCTATTGGCTGCGCACCACCGTGAACAAGCCCAATGAGGCCGAACAGTTTCTGCGCGAAGGATTGCGCGCCAACCCGGACAGCTACGAGATTCTTCTGGAACTGGGCCGGGTCTATTTTTACAACAAGAAGGACACACGCGTGGCCCGGAACCTGTATGGCATGGCCCTGCAAAAGTGGCGTCACGAGGACGCCGCCGGCAACAAGCCGGACGCGCACGTTTATGAGGAAATCCTGGGCGAATTGGTCCGGGCCGACCGGGAGGCAGGCGACCTGAAACTAGAATTGGGGGATTTGGAGGAATTGATCAAAGTCTCGCACAGCAAAGACACGCTCCAGCGCTCCATCGACGAAGTGAAAGCGAAAATGGGGCAGTCAGCCCCGTAGCCTTAAGGCCCGATTGCCTGCAAAACGGCAACGACGATGATCGTGATTTTCTCCTTCATTGCTGTTTGGACGCAAAGCGGCGGTGCAGCGCAAACAGGAGACCCCCAAGTCCCGTCAAGGCGAGCGGACTCGGCTCAGGCACTGCGGTAAATGTAATGTCGTCGAGACCGAGCCAGCTTGCGCCTCTTCCGCTGAAATCCGCGGTGAATTCCAGTTGTCCGCTTTGGCCGGCATACGCGGAAATGTCCGCGCCATACAGGAGATAGTTCGCGCCGCTGCCAATCACAACCGGGGAGAGCGAATTGCCGTTGAATGAAACTGAAAAGTCTGTGAGCCCTGTTTGCCACGCCCTGAATTCCAAAGATTGGGAACCCACCGGAACAAAGCCAGATTGAGCGATTGAGGCGCCGACGGTCATGGTTTCATCCTGATTGTCGCCTGACTGGAGCAGGACACTGTAGTTTCCATCAATAACTCCGGGATTGAAAGGCCCTTCGCCGGACGGCCCTGCGGCGGGGTAGTTTGGGCCGAAAAGGTCGATAGCCGCTTGACCTTCGGTATAAACATTTTGCAGAACTTGTGTCTGCTGAACGGTGCCGAGATAGGCGGTCCAGCCAGGCAACGCAAGCCCTACGGGCTGATAATACGTACCAAGTGGACCCAAGATAGGTGTCGAGGGCGTCGCCGACTCAAAATCGAGATTTTGAAACGTGCCTTGCCCTTGAACTGAGAGAGCAGCGAACACCGATGCGACTGAGAATGTGATTAGTTTTTTCGTGTTCATATTTGTGCGGTTTATTTCCTGACGAACGGATCTCCGATAGCTTGGAATTGAATGCATGGGCCGTGCAGACCGACAAGCGCAGACCACGCAGTGATGGCGAAAGACCTGCCGGCTGCCCAATTTCCGTAATAGTTATAAGTATTCTCCCAGGCAGGGCCTGGTTCGTTGACGTGTGTTACCGTTCCAATTGGTGTGTTAGAGTAATTCGTTCCACCGAAGGCATTGGTGGCAAACCACGTGAGAAAGCCCGACTGGAAACCACCACCATTTCGCTGGCCGTTGAACGAGTCCACAGAGGCCATAATGTACCAATTGCTGCCGAAAAACTCCACTTCGGTGTTGGTAGCCATGCCAGCGCTGTGTCCACCGTCCACACCAAACGAATAGTAGCCTGCACAGTTTGTTCCAGCGATAATATAGATCGGCCATATACTACCAAAGACCAAAGCAGATGAAGTAACATTGGTCACGCCCTCTTCCGCATATCTTCCTTGGCTCTCAGCTACTCCTCCATTGTCGAAATACCAATTGGTGTTCCCGTACCCCCGATTCGACGCGCTGATTAAAAGCGTTCCCGGCGAATAGTTGCTGGCCATGGTCGCGAGCTTGTCAATGTAGGCGGTGCAGTCGTTGGTCCCGCCGGTGCCGTTCATGTTGATGCTTGTAACGAACGGTGCCCAAGACGGGGGATAGTCGATGGTTTGAAAAATGGTATTTACACTGTTGTTCATGTCGTATTGTACGCTGAAATTGTACAGTCCGCTTTGAAGGCGCGACGGCAAATCTTGAAACAGGATAACGTATTGCGGCCGTTTGGTCGGATTGGCCGAAAGCCAGTTCACGATCGGCGCTGAAAACGTGTTGGTGTAATCGCTCAATTGAATGATCTCGTTCGTGGCGCAACTGATCCCAAGAACGTTGGCATTGGCTATCATTGGGCGGTGGGCCAGGTAATACGCGCACACGTTTGAGCTGAAGGACGTGTTGGTTGCATTGTAAATCAGCAACAGATCCTTTGAGACATCAATTGGATACTGCACAAGTGGCGAGAAGATGGCTGCCATCGTGTGGTCGCCGCCGGCGGCGATGAACTTTACGACGATCGGAGGATAGGTGTTGGTCTGGTAGGTCGGTGATAAGCCGCCGGATAGCGTGATGACAATGTTCGTTTGTTCGGAAGGAAGATTTGTCTGGCCGCTGCTGTTGTCTCCCCATGCCACAACTGTGCCGTCGTTCTTCAACGCCACGCTGTGCGCGTCGCCAGCGGCCACGGCCATGACGTTGCTCAAGCCAGCAGGCACGTTGGTTTGACCGAAATCGTTGAGGCCCCAAGCCACCACGGTCCCGTCCGCCTTCAAGGCCAGGTTGTGGGATTCGCCCGCAGCGATGGCCACGACGTTGGACAATCCCGCCGGCACGTTCGTCTCGCCGTCCGGATTGTAGCCCCAAGCCACGACTGTTCCGTTTGCTTGCAATGCCAGGGTGTGCATCGGACCCGCCGCTATGGCAGTCACGTTGGAAAGGTTCGGCGGCACGTTGGTCATGGTATAGCCCAAGGAGGGGATGTCCAAGCCCCACGCCCGCACCGTGCCATTGGTCAACAACGCGACGTTGAATTGCCAGCCGCACGCAATGGCTTTGACACCCGTGACGTTCGTCGGAACCAAAGTGCCGTAGGCTCCGTTCAGTCCCCAGGCGGTGACCGTTCCGTTCGTCAGCAGCGCGAGGGCTTGCCCAAGACCTGCCGCCACGGCCACGACATTGGAAGCCGGCGGCGCGGTCGTGACGGACGAATTGGTCACGGAGTAGAAACTGGTTCCATCGGAGTATTCGCCCCATTGCACCACAGTCCCGCTGTCGGTGACGGAGACGGATTGGAATTCCCCGGCTGCGATGCCGGTCGCATTGGTCAGTCCCGCTGGCCGGTCGCATTCGCCGAAGTCGTCATCGCCCCATGCCTCAACCATGCCAGGCAGCGCGAGACGCACATCCCAAGCGGCGTTCGTGCTCCCCGCCGCATTGGTGATGCCCACGGTGTAGTTGCCATCGTTGGTCGGTGTCAGATAGATAATAAAATAACTGGGCGAAGCGTCACCGAGGTTCGTGCCATTGAGTTGCCAACCATAACTCAACGGATATTCCGATTGCCCAGCAGCATTCACCGCGACGCTCAGGGTTGTCCCGCGGCTGATCCAAGTCGTGCCGGACGCCGCAGGGGTCGTGGAAGCGATCTGGGGAGACACCACCAGCGTAAAGGTTGCCGTTGAACTGGTGATCGATCCAAAATCGGAAGAAATGACGACCTGATAGCTGCCATTATTGGTGGCCTGCGTGTTGGTCAGGCTCAGTGTCGCATTGGTCGCGCCCGTGATGTTCACGCCATTAAACTGCCACTGATATTGCACTCCGGCAAGGGCTTGGCCTTGAGCCGAAAATGTCACGCTCCCGCCCGCCGGCGCATACTGGTTGACCGGCTGCGTAAAGATGATCGGGGTAAGTATGCCAGATTCAATGGCCAGATAATGCCCGTTACCAGCCGAAATCGCCTTCACTCCTACCATCCCCGTGGGGAGGTTGGTGTACGAGCCGTTCCCCCAGGTGACGACCGTTCCATTTGCCTGGAGCGCCGCCGCCACTTGCCAGCCGTTCGCGATGGCCACTACGTTTGATAAACCAGCAGGGACGTCGGTCAGATTATCACCGGACTCCGCATCGCCCCAACCTTCCACGGTCCCGTTTAAGCGCAAGCCCAAGCTGTTCAAACCTCCCGCTGAAATAGCGGCGGCGTTGGTGGTCAAGTCGCTTGGAACATTCGTCTGGTTATAGATGCCGGGGTCGTTATATCCCCAAGCCGTGATGGTGCCGTTGCTGGATAAGGCAACATCGAAGCTCCACCCGCAAGCGATGGCTGCCACGTTGGTCAGGTTTAGGTTCGTCGGAACCTCCGTCCCGTAAGCTCCAATCGCACCCCAGGCAACGCATGTGCCGTTGGACAGTATGCCCAAATCCTGGTAGTCGCCCGCAGCCACAGCCACGACGTTGGAAGTCGGCGGCGCACTGGCGTACGTTCGGTTGGTCACGGGGTAGTAAGGATCGTCTCCATCGGAGTACCATCCCCAATTCGTGACCGATCCATTGGCCAAAAGCGCAACGCCATGATATTCACCGGCAGCAATGGCGACAACATTCGTCAACCTGGACGGCAGGTTGGTTTCGCCGTAAGCATTGTCTCCCCATGCAACGACAGTCCCGTTGTTCCGCAACGCCAAGCTGAAATAGCCGCCAGCAGCCACGGCAATGGCATTACTCAGGCCGTTTGGCACGTCGAGTTGACCATAGGTATTGTCGCCAAACGCCACCGTAAATGTTTCGGCGGGCAGTTCCAGCGTATAGAAAGCCTGATCGGCGGGCTGGTTCGTATAGGTGTAGGAATTACACGTAAGCCCTTGGCCGATCCAAAGCCATTGGTTTGAAGCCAAGCTGTTGTTCAGGCTGGACGTGGCGAATATGTCGTAAAAAACGCCATTCGTGCCCCCATAAATCTCGAAATTGACTTTGGTGGTTCCGTTGGTTTGAAGCGCGGCGATAACGTTGCTTATGTAGAACGGCCCGCCTGGGGAGCAGGGCGCAGCGTTATCCGGGTCATAGACGTTTCCGGCGCTGCGGATGCTTTCCTGTTGAGGCCCCTCGCGCCGCCCGCCCCGGCCGGATTGCTCCTCAGGGGAAATTGGCCCCAAAGCTGCCTCGGAGGCGGTCATGCCGTAGTAATTGGCCACGTCCGAATCTGTCAGAAAGCGGTCGAAAGAATAAAACTCCTCGTAATCAGCCCCGGCGGTGTTCGTGCCGGCAAGGGTGCTGCCCAAAACCAGTTGGCCCACCGACGGCGGAACCGAGGCCAGCCCCGCCCCTTGCGCGACCAGTGCGCCATCGAGAAACAACGCGGTGCTTTGCGAGTTGAAGTCCAGAACCAGGCTGTGCGACGTGCCAGCCAGCCAGGAAATTGAGGTTTGCAGAACCTCTTGCACGCCCGCGCCGGTTTGCGTGAACAGGCTCATCGTGTTGCCGTCCGCGCTGATTTGGAGTGACCACGCGTAGGCCGACTCAACCCCGCTGACGGCGTCCATTTCCAGCAACGTGGCGGGCGTGCCATTGGTCGCGCCGCTGGTCCAGTATGGCCTCACCCACCAGCGCAACGCCCCGCCCGTGTCCGAGGATACGTTGGTCTGTCCGTTCGCATTGAGCGCGGGAACGATAAACGGCGTGACGGTCTCCCCGGGTCGTTGCAGCGCGTAACCGGACCAGCTTTCATCCAGAAAACCCAAGCCGGGAATAATCACTTCAGCATTGGTCTCGCCCCGGAAGTAATCCTGATCGAAGGACTCATGGCAGAGGGGCCGCGATTCCGGGTACGGCGGCAACGGCGCGCGGGGCAAGGCGCACAGGCCCTGGGTGAAGAACAAAACGCCCGCCAGAATCAGGGTTCGGGTCAAACGGACAGACAGTCCCCGCCAGGGGCCGCCGCTCAATATCGCTTTCATGGTTGTTTGGGTGCTCCGCGTTCATGCGCAGAGAGTCGTTTCGTCCAGATGCTGACTCCTCACCCGGTAAACTGCAAGCGTAAAATACCCAGTTTACTGGGTGGATGACTGCGGCGGTTCCTGTTTTGGTTAAAAACTGTGTCATCCCGGCCACACTACCGCCGCCTCGTTGGCGAGAGAATACGCGCCCGCCGCCTGCAAGAGGGTTTGACTCAGGAAAAACTGGCGGAAAAGGCCGATCTTCATCACAATTTCATTGGCGAAGTTGAGCGGGGCAACATGGATATTTCGCTGGGATCGCTGATCAAGATTGCCAAGGCGTTAAACGGGAAGGTGGGCGATTTGGTGGGTGACCTTTGATTATTACGGTAGGTCAGAGAAAAGATGAGATT
The DNA here is from genome assembly GCA_049510745.1 of Verrucomicrobiota bacterium. GTDB lineage: Bacteria > Verrucomicrobiota > Verrucomicrobiia > Limisphaerales > Palsa-1400 > PLGF01. Next base: position 9,202 of record JBEKYR010000043.1, read on the forward strand.
TCCGAGACGGCTTGCATCGAATCCACGCGCCGCTTAGAATCTGATCCGCCGTGAGGCGGGATGAAATGCTGTGGCATGCTGTTCACCTTGGAAAAGGGATGGAAGGGACGGAAACGACCGAAAGACAGCCAACAAGCAACCGTTGGAATCTCATTTGTGTCTCTTTTGTCCCTTTGGTTTCTTGTTTCATGCCCATAGCCCTCACTTTTCGCCGGCCGCCAGGACCGTTTGAAAATGGGGCGGCTGCTCCTCGCGCGCCACGACGGCCACTTCAACTTTTTTGAAGCCGGCTTCCTCCAGCCAGTTCTGCAAATCGCTTTCCGTGAAGCCCAGCCAGCGATCGCCGTAAAGCTCGCGCGCCTGCTCGAAATTGTGCTGCAACAAATCCAGAATCAGCACCTGGCCGCGGGGCCGCAAAATCCTGTAGGCGCTGACAATGCCGTCGCGCGGCACGGCCGCGTGATGCAGCGCCTGGCTCAAAAGCACCAGATCGACGCTCTCCGCTTCGATGGGCGGGTTCTCCAACTCCCCCAAGCGAAATTCCAGGTTCTTGATCTTGTTCTTTCGCGCCTTGGCCATGCCGAACTCCACCATTTTCTCGGAGTTGTCCACGGCAATGACTTTTTTCGCGCGGCGCGCCAGCAGTTCGCTCAACAACCCTTCGCCCGCCCCCAGATCGGCGATGACCAGGGGCGGGAGCAGGCGCAAGAGCAATTGTCCGAAGGCCTGCCAGGAGCGGCCGGGGCCGTAGCTGCGGTCGAAGCGCCCCGCCACCTGGTTGAAATAGAGTTGGGCCTGCTGGGTGCGCCGCAGCAGGATGCGTTTGAGATTCATTTGGTCGGCAGCGTGATCGGGCAGTTCCCGGGCGCCGCGCACCGCCAGTTGGATAAATTCACGGGTCGCCGGATCGGCGTGGGCCACGATTTTGTAAAAGGTCCTCTTGCCTTCGCGGCGCGATTCCAACAGCCCGGATTCCTGCAACAATCCCAAATGGGTGGAAATGCGCGATTGCCCCATGCGGGTGATCTCCTGCAGTTCGTGGACCGACAGTTCGCCCTGCTCGAGCAGGGCGACGATGCGCAGGCGGGTGGGGTCCGACAACGCCCGCAAGGCTTTCAAGGTGGCCGACATATAAATAAAGGTTGACTCATCTGGCGAATGCATTATATCTTCCTATCAAGATACGTCAATATGTATTAAGACCAAAGTAAACATGAAGAAGAATTATATTTTTTCGTCCGAGTCGGTCGGGGAAGGGCATCCCGACAAAGTTTGCGACACCATATCCGACGCGGTGCTGGACGCCCACCTGGAGCAGGACCCGCGCAGCCGCGTGGCGTGCGAGACTTACGCCAAAAGCAACATGGTGGTGGTGGGCGGGGAAATCACCAGCAAGGCGAGGGTCAACCTCAACGAGATTGTGCGCCAATCCATTGCCGGCATCGGCTACGTCAACGAGGACGATGTGTTTCACGCCGAGAAAGTGTTCATCACCAACCTGGTCACGCGGCAAAGCCCGGACATCGCCCAAGGGGTGGATGCGCGCGCCGCCGAAGGCAAGGAGACGGCGGAGCAGGGGGCGGGGGACCAGGGGCTGATGTTCGGCTTCGCCTGTGATGAGACGCCGGAGTTAATGCCGGCGCCGATCATGTTTGCCCACCGGCTGGGGCGGGAATTGAATCGCGTGCGCAAAGCCGGCCGGGTCGCGTGGCTGCGGCCGGATTCCAAGACCCAGGTATCCGTCCAGTACGAGAACGGCAGACCGGTCCGCATCGTCAACGTCGTGGTCTCCACCCAGCACGCGGCGGAGGTCAAACATAAGGAGATCAAGGATTTCATCATCAAGGAAATCGTCCGGAAGGTGCTGCCGGCGGCGATGCTGGACAAGCAGACGCAGTTTCTGATCAATCCCACCGGACGATTTGTCATCGGCGGCCCGCAGGGCGACACGGGCCTGACCGGGCGCAAGATCATCGTCGATAGCTACGGCGGGATGGGCCGGCACGGCGGGGGGGCGTTCAGCGGCAAGGACCCCTCGAAGGTGGACCGGAGCGCGGCCTACATGGGCCGCTACGTCGCCAAGAACATCGTGGCCGCCGGTTTGGCCACCCGCGCCGAAATTCAGTTCGCCTACGCCATCGGCCATCCCGATCCGGTGTCGGTGTGCGTCGATACGTTCGGCACGGGCGAAACCAGCGATGAAGCGATCGAGGAGGCGGTGAAAGAAGTCTTTAATTTCAAGCCCGCGGCGATCATCAAGCAATTGAATCTGCTGCGGCCCATTTACGGCAAGACCACCAACTACGGCCATTTCGGCAAGATTGACGACCCCGGCAGCATCACCTGGGAGAAAACGGACAAGGCCGCGGTGCTCAAGAAAGCAGTCAAGTAAACGATTCCAAACCCCCTGAAAACTCTTATGCCCATCCAACTTTCCCCTGCCCGCAGAGTCAAGCGCGCGGCGCTTTCCACCGGCAACAGCGGCCCCGGCGCCCAGGACTTCAAAGTCAAAGACCTGACGCTGGCCGAGTACGGCCGCAAGGCCATCGACATCGCCGAGCATGAAATGCCCGGCCTCATGGCCATCCGGCGCAAGTACGCCGCCGGCAAACCGCTGCGAGGCGTGCGCATCACCGGGTCCTTGCACATGACCGTCGAGACGGCCGTTTTAATCGAGAGTCTGCGCGCCCTCGGCGCCTCGGTCCGCTGGGCCAGTTGCAACATCTTTTCCACCCAGGACCACGCCGCCGCCGCCATGGCCAAGGCGGGCGTCCCTGTTTTCGCCTGGAAAGGCGAGTCGTTGGAAGACTATTGGGATTGCACCTTCCGCGCCCTGGCCCACCCCGGCGGTTTGGGGCCGCAGCTCGTGGTGGACGACGGCGGCGACGCCACCTTGCTGATCCACAAAGGATATGAATTGGAAAAGGGCAGCGGCTGGGTCAATACAGCCAGCGCCTCGCACGAGGAGGAAGTGATCAAGAATCTGCTCAAGCGCCTGCACAAGGAGCGCCCGTCCTTCTGGCGCGGCGTCGTCCGGGATTGGAAAGGCGTGAGCGAAGAGACCACCACCGGCGTGCATCGCCTTTATCAGATGAAGGAAGCGGGCAAGCTGCTCGTCCCGGCCATCAACGTGAACGACTCGGTCACCAAATCGAAGTTCGACAATCTTTACGGCTGCCGCGAATCGCTGGCCGACGGCATCAAGCGCGCCACCGATGTGATGGTCGCCGGGAAGGTGGCGGTGGTGTGCGGATATGGGGACGTGGGCAAAGGCTGCGCCCATTCCTTGCGCGGCTTTGGCGCGAGGGTGATCGTCACGGAAATCGACCCCATCAACGCGCTGCAGGCGGCGATGGAAGGATTTGAGGTCACGACCATCGAGGAATCGCTGGGACGCGCCGACATTTATGTCACATGCACGGGCAATTGCGACATCATCACCGTTGAGCACCTGGAAAAAATGAGGGACCAGGCCATTGTCTGCAACATCGGCCACTTCGACAACGAGATTCAGGTCGATCGGCTCAACCAGCGCGCCGGCGTCAAGAAACTGAACATCAAGCCGCAAGTGGATAAATACACCTTTGCGGACGGGCGCAGCATCTACCTGCTGGCCGAAGGCCGGCTGGTGAACCTGGGATGCGCCACCGGCCATCCGAGCTTCGTCATGTCCAACTCCTTTTCCAACCAGGTGCTGGCGCAGATCGACCTGTGGAAGAACAAGGAAACCTACAAACCCGAAGTCTATCGCTTGCCCAAAAAACTGGACGAGGAAGTCGCCCGCCTGCACCTGGAGAAGATCGGCGTCAAGCTCACCCGGCTGACAAGCAAACAGGCCGAGTACCTGGGCGTCCCGCCCGACGGCCCTTACAAGCCGGAGCATTACCGGTATTGACCCTCGATCACTCCGCCGCGCTTTTGTCGGCGGCGCCGAGGTGGGCGGCATATTGCGGATAAAGCCGCTGCATACACTCGGGACAAATGGAATGGGAAAACTCCGCCCCGGAATGCTGGCGCACGAACGTCTCCAGTTGCTGCCAATAGCCCTGGTCGTCCCGGATTTTTTTGCAGGAAGCGCAGATGGGGAGCAATCCGCTCAAGGTCTTGACCTTGGAGAGCATCTGGTTCAAATGCTCGATCAGATGCGTGCGTTCCTCTTCCATCTTTTTGCGTTCGGTCACGTCGAAGGCGATGGAGGAGGCGCCGATGATCTGGCCGTCGCCGTTCTTGATCGCGGAAAGGGTCAGGAAGATGTCCACGGGCGAGCCGTCCTTGCGCAGGCGCACGGTTTCCAATTGGACAGGCCCCTGGCTGCGCCCCAGTTTGGACATGAGCAGGTCCGTCTGGTGGTGCAGGGCCGGCGGCACGAGCATCGAGGCCGCGCGCCCCAAGGCCTCCGCCGCCGGGTAACCGTAGAGCCGCTCGGCGCCGGAATTCCAGGTGGTGATCACGCCCTCAAGATTCTGGCCGATGATGGCTTCCTCCGCCGAATCCACAATGGCGGCGAGGTAAGCCAGTTTCTCCAACGCGGCGGCGCCTTCCCGCCGGATTTGAACCTCGCGCAATTCCCGTTCGATGGCGGGGATGAGCCGGCTCAAGCTGCCCTTGACAATAAAGTCACTGGCGCCGGCGTTCATCAAATCGACCGCGCGTTCTTCGCCAATGGCGCCCGACACCACGATCAAGGGCACATCGAGCTTGTTTTTTTTGAGCAACTCCAAGGCGGGCCGGACGCTGAAACTGGGCAGTTGGTAGTCGCACAGGATCATGTCCCAAACCTCGCTGCGAAGCGCTTCCTCCATGGCGGCCTGGGACCAGACGCGGCGGTGATGGGTGTCGTAGCCGTTGGCCTGCAAATAGCGCAGCAAGAGTAACGCATCGAATTCCGCGTCCTCCACCAACAGGACTCGGAGCGTTCGCCTCTGGCTGGGAGCTGCTGGAGCGGTCCCAGTTGGTTGTTCAGATTTCATTTCACCACCCGCCATAATACGAGCACCGACTTGTGATGCCAGCACCGATTGTGCCACCGGGTTGACATCCGGTCAATCCCCATCCACTCTCTCTCCGGCGCGGGCGGAGACAGGGCGCCTGGTTCTCTCAATGATGCAGGAATCCGGTTCAGTTCAATGTCCCTTTTGTGGACAACGCTTCGATCTGGCGATCGAGACAAGCCAGGCGGAGCAGCAGTTTATTGTGGATTGCGAGGTTTGTTGCCGGCCCCTGCGGGTTTCCGTCACCTGCGAGGCCGGGGAAATCCTGGATTTGCGGGCCGAGGCCGATTAACGAAAGAACGTTGTCCTATGTCAAATATAACTGTGACTGTTTTGTGGATTTATATTGTTTTGCTCCTGGCCGGGGGAGTGATGGGGCTGGTCAAGGCCGGCAGCAAAATTTCCCTCATCACGTCGGCAGTTTTTGCCCTGTTGCTGGCCCTCTGCGCCACGGCTGTCATCCGACCCTTTTACTTTGCGGACATCCTTGTCGGCTTGTTGCTGGTGGTTTTTGGAATCCGCTTCGCCAAGGGCCGCAAGTTCATGCCGTCGGGGATGATGCTCGGCTTGTCGTTGGTGGTCCTGGCGGTGCTGCTTCTGGCCCGGTAGAGGCGCGCCTGTCGATCCTTCCGTCCCGTGCAAACCTCGCTTCCGATTTGGCAGAACCACGGGCTAATCCTCGAGGCCTTGCGCCAGGGCAACCGCCTGGTCCTGGTTGCTCCCACCGGCTCGGGAAAAACCACCCAGGTTCCGCAAATGCTTCTGGACAGCGGTTTTTGTCCCGGAAACATCGTGGTGCTCCAACCCCGCCGGGTGGCGGCCCGCACCGTTGCGGCTCGCGTCGCCTGGGAGCGCGGCGGCAAGGTCGGCCAGGAGATCGGTTACCAGATTCGGTTTGAAGACCGCACCAGTTTGGGCACGCGCCTCTGCTTCGTCACCGAAGGAATTCTGCTGCGCTGGCTGCAAGAGGATCCCCAATTGGCCGGCATCGGCGTCATCCTCTTCGATGAGTTTCACGAGCGCAATCTCTTGAGCGACGTCGCCCTGGCCCTGGCCCGGCGCTTGCAGCAATCCAGCCGGCCGGACCTGCGCCTGGTTGTCATGTCCGCCACGCTGGAGGCTGAACCGGTGGCGAAATACCTGGGCGATTGCCCGATCCTGGTTTCCGAAGGCAGAGCTTTCCCCGTGGACATCCGGCACATCGCGTCGCACGACGAGCGGCCGGTCTCCGAGCAGGCCGCCGACATCGTGGCGGAAATCGTCCAGGCCCGCGACCCCGGGGACATTTTGATTTTCATGCCGGGCATGGGAGAGATCAACGCGACCATCGCCGCCTGCCGCGCAATACACGGCTCCGAGCCTCTGGCGCTGCTTGCCCTGCATGGCGAGCTGCCGCCGGAAGAGCAGGACCTGGCCTTTGCGGCGAATCGGTTGCGCAAGGTGGTGGTGGCGACCAACGTGGCCGAGACCTCCGTGACGATCGACGGCATCGTCCATGTGATTGACAGCGGATTGGCGCGGGTCGCCCGCTACGACGCCGAACGGGGCATCGGCACCCTGATGATCGAGCCGATCAGCCGGGCCTCGGCGGAGCAGCGGGCGGGCCGGGCCGGACGCACCGCCCCCGGCGCCTGCCGCCGGCTTTGGACCGAAAGCGGCCACCTCAACCGGCCTGAGCGCAACACGCCGGAAATCCAGCGCAGTGATCTGGCCGAAACGGTTCTCCTGCTTCATTCCCTGGGCATCAAGGACGCCGCCCGCTTCGATTGGCTGGACCGGCCCGACCCGCAGGCGGTCGAACGGGCCGAAGAACTGCTGCGCATCCTGGGCGCGCTCCGGTCCGCGCCGGAAGCCTCCGGCGCCTCCGGCGCGCGCTCCGACATGACTCCCATCGGATGGGAAATGCTGCGGCTGCCCATGCACCCGCGCTATTCGCGCATGTTGGTGGAAGCGATGAAACACAATTGCGTGCCGGCCGCCGCCCTCTGCGCCGCGCTGGTGAGCGGACGCGACCTGCTGGCGCGCCTGGGCCGGGACGACAAGCATATCGCCGAGGCGCGCGAGCTGTTTGAGGGCAGCGCCGAATCCGACTTCCACACCTTGATGCGGGCCTGGCAGTTCGCGAAAAACAACGGCTTCAACGCCGGCCAGTGCCGCCGCTACGGCGTCCACGCCCAAATAGCGCGTCAAGTGGAACAAACCTTCGAGCAAATCCTTCAGGCCGCCCGCGCCAGGCCCGCCGCCGAAACCGCCGGCCAGCCGCCCGAGGGGGACGCGCTCTTGCGCTGCGTCACCGCCGGGTTCATCGACCAGCTTTGCCGGCGGCGCGACCAGGGGACGCTGGACTGCGACGTGGCCGGAGGCCGCTCGGGGACGCTCGTGCGCGAAAGCGTGGTGCAGAACGCCCCGTTGTTTGTGGCGGCCAGCATCCGCGAAGTCAGCGGCCGCACCGGCCAAGTGACCCTTCTGGGATTGGCCACCGCCGTGCGGCGTGAGTGGATTGAGGAAATGTTTCCGGAATTGGTCAGCACGCGGATCGAGCATCATTTTGACCCGATTCACAAGAGAGTCAGCGCGATCAAATTGACCCGCTGCCAGGATTTGGTGATTCACCATGAACACCAGCGCGAGGTGGACCCGGCGGCGGCGGGCCGCTGCCTGGCCGAGGCCTTCGCCAAACACGTCTTCGAGTTGCCGCTCCTGGATCATCAACTCAAACAAACCATCGCCCGCATCAACCTGGTGAGCGCGGTCTTGCCGGAGTTGGAATTGCCGCGGGCGGACGCCGCGTTCATCACCGGGTTTCTGGCCGGCGCCTTTGCCGGCCTGACCCTCGCCAAGGAAGCCCAAGCCACGCCGTTGCGCGACGCTTTTCGGGAATACTTTGGCCCCGACCGCCTGGAATGGCTCGACGAATTGGCGCCGCCCGCCATCCCCTGGCCCGACGGCCGCAAACTCAAACTGCTCTACCCCGAAGAGACGCGCGACGATGACGGCGAACCCAACTCACCGGAAACGCAGGTGAAACTGCACGAGTCATTCGCGTTGAAAGAGCATCCCCACATCTGCGAAGGAAAGCTGCCGGTCAAACTCTGGCTCGCCGCGCCCGACGGAAAACGGCTTGACTCGACCTTCAACTGGCCGGCGTTCAAGGCGAACACCTATCCCAAACTCAAACCCGCCCTGCAAAAGAAGTTCCCCGGTTTTCTCTGGCTTTGAGGGGGGTTGATTTTGGTTGTTTGCCGGTCGTTTCAATCGCATTCATATCCATGACAATGTTGCTGATTGCCGCCAAAAAACAAACACTAAATTCGCCATTGCTCTCCCCTTATTGCGACTTGAGGGACTGTTCCCCGTTTGTTCTGGAAGCAGGTAGGATGGCCCGGCTGTGTCGGACTGATGATTTGCATGCAGGCGGTGATTGCGCTGATTGCCAGCCGGGTGTGGAGGGGCAAAAACGCTCCATAATGGGAATGCCCGCCGGAAACCATCTATGCGGGATCAAAAATAGAGCGGCTTTCAGGCGGGCGGGAATTGGTTTTCGCTGTCTGCGCTGTCTCCGCCAGTTCTTCAGGGTCAGTCTTCAACAGTCTAACCAACTCTTCCATGAAGCCGGGGAAGTTGGTGTCTGAATAAGCGATGCCCTGCCAATACTGGACTTCGGCAATTTCCGGGGGAATGGGGATGCCTCCTTTGGGCTTGAAATCGAACCCGTCGTGGAAGATGGGAATGCGGGGCTTTTGCACAGCAACCGCGTGGCGGAGTTCCTCAAGGACCCAATCGACTTCGCCTTCGCGCTGCGCCAGCGTGTTGGGAGAGAGGATGATGAGAAAATAGCTGGCGTGTTCGATGTTTCGCCTGAGTCGCTCTGGAAACTTGCCCACACGAGGCTCGTCCACGTCAATAAACGCCTTATAGCCGAAGCGCCTGATATCCTTGGCGATCAGCATCGCCAAGGGGCTGTCGCCTGCCCGGCGGTAACTGATAAAAGCAATGTAAGGGTCGGGTTTGGGTCTCCATAAGACCAGCGCCAATGCTCCAAAGGGTTGTCCGAACGCTGGCCCAAGCCAAGCCCACCACCGGTGGAGATGCCATTGGACGCAGAGCGAGGCCGCGCACAGCAGCACGGCCCCAGCCACCGCCGTCAGAATCAAAATCCAGATCGGTTTCCGCGACAGGAAGTAAAGAGCGGACGTAATGATGGCTCCCCAGAAGGACGCCAAAAGCCATTGGCAGGCTTGCGGCAGCCGGCGCAGCCAGTCGTCGTGAAGCAAATTCAACACAGCCGTGGCGTGAATCTCGAGTCCAGGCATGGGTCCCATGCCGAAACGCGAATACGGGGTGGCAAAGGCGTCCTTGAGTTGCGGCCGGCTATCAGGCGGCAGGCTCTGCCCGATGAAAACGAGTTTTCCGGCAAAAAACCCCGCCGGGACCTTTGTCGTCAGCGCATCTTGAAAAGGACAATGAAGGATGGCCGAGCCGCCCGGGCGGCCGTAATAGTTGAGCCAGCGGTCGGCGTTGGAATCTTCGGCGGCGAGTTTTTTTGGCTCCAGATTGGCCGCGGCCACCCAGCCGGCATACTTGACGTTGGCAAAGTCACCGGAGATTCTCCGGACGGTGTCGTCGCGAATGCCGGCGTGTCCCCAGCCCAGGGCGTTGGTCCGGAAATGGAGAATTGGCGGTGAGACCGCGTCCACCCCCGCCATGCCGTACTCCGTGCCGCTGTTGACCTCCGCCGCCAGAATGACCGAGCCGTTGTGGGCAATCGCCTGCGCCAGCGTCGCGTCCGCGGTCGCGACGGCGCCGGGGTCGGAGAAGAGAAAGTCGCAGAAGGCAAGTTTGGCGCCGTCCTGCGCCAGGCGATCCAGAAGGCGCGCCTGGCTAATCCGGCTCAGGGTGCGAGGGTCACCCAGTTCATCCAGGGAGACACGATCGGCCAGGACGATGACAGCGTTGGTCACTGGGGCGGTTGGTGTGGCCCAGGTGGAGAGGTCAAAGCTCAAATCCTCCAGCGGCGTGAAGCTCGTCAAGGCAATGCCCCAGGTGACGCAAATGACCACCAGCCAAATCAGCCTGCTCAGCCAGAATGGAAGTCTGTTCTTCACGTCAAGCGAATCGCCCGTCCATACTAATTGTGTGGAGACACCGAAGTCAATTCAGCGATCCTTCAATAATTCAGTCTGGGCGGCGCGCCGCCGTTCGATGACAAGCGTGTCAATCGGTTCATGCGCAGTTGGGTGTTGACTCAGGCGCGGCGTTTGCGGATGGTAGCGGCAAACCCAAATGAACATCTCAGTGTCCGCGAACGCTGCCCGCAGCGCGCGCCGCGGTGTCCGGCTGCGCCTGGTATTGACTGGAACCACGGCGCTCCTCACAGCGATGACCGCCGGGTGGTTTGCCCCGGAGGCGAGCGCCGGCGAGACGCCGCCCGCGGCGGAGTTGACCAACAAAACAGGGAGTTTTGAATACAGCCAGCCCGGGGGGCGGCACGGGGCCGACGCCGGGCTTCCGTTTCCCATGTTTGTCGGCGATCAGATATGGACCCGGACCAACAGCACGGCGGTGGTGTTGATGCGCAACGTGGGCGCCTCGATCAAGTTGAGAGAGTTGAGTTCCCTAAAAATCCTGCCGCCCGAGAATGATTCCAGCCCGATTATCAACCTGCTCAAAGGCGCGCTCTATTTTTTTAGCCGGGAGCGGTCTTCGGCGCCGTCGTTCCGGACTCCGTTCGCCACCGGGGCGCATATCGGAACGGAGTTCGTGCTGGTGGTCGAGGAAGAGCGAACGCTGCTGCAGGCGCTGGATGGAGTGGCGAAGCTGAGCAACGAACAAGGCGCGCTTGAACTGCGCCGCGGCGAAGTGGGAGAGGCCCGGAAAGGGAGGCCGCCGGTGAAAATTCGCCTTGAGGCAACGAACATCGTCCAATGGTGGCTCTACTATCCCGGCGCTCTCGACGTCGATGAAGTCAGTTTTTCGCCGTCGGAAAGAGCGGCCTATGCGCAGTCCATCGACGCCTACCGGCTCGGAGATTTGGCGGGCGCGCTCGCCGCCTTGCCCGGTTCCCCCTCTTCCATCGAGCCGATGACGGACTCCGGGCGCGTCTTCCTGTCGGCGCTCTACTTGGCGGCCGGCGGCGTGGACAAGGCGGAAAGGCTGCTGGACAAAGCGGACGCGGCATCCTCGACGGCAGCGTCTCTGCGCTGGGTGATCGCGGCCGCGCAGGGGAATCTGGAGCGACCTCCCGCGGTTGGAAGATCGGCCAGCGAATGGCTTGGATTGTCCTATTATTACGAGGCTCGACATGAATTGAAAAAGGCGCTGGAGGCAGCCTATTGGTCCCTTGGAACGGAAACCAACTTCGGATTTGGGCTGGAACGGGTGGCGGAACTGGAGTTCAGCTTTGGCCATGTCGGGAAAGCGAAAGCGGCCTTGAACGAGAGCCTCAGGGCAGCCCCGCGCAACGCCCAGGCCCACGCCTTGATGGGATTCCTCGACAGCGCGGAAAACAGTGTAAAGCAAGCCCGGAGCGAATTTGAGCAGGCCATCCGTCTGGACCCCAACCTTGGCAACGCGTGGCTGGGGCGGGGCCTGGTGAAAATCAGGAGCGGCGAGGCGGCGGCGGGCAGAATGGATTTGCAAATGGCGGCCATTCTGGAGCCAAACAGATCATTGTTTCGCAGTTACCTGGGCAAGGCATTTGGCGACGCGGGCAAGGACGCCCCAGCGGCCGCGGAATTGCAGCGGGCGGAAGGACTGGACGCGAAAGACCCCACTCCCTGGCTCTACTCTGCGCTCCAGGAACAGCAGCAAAACCGGGTCAACCCGGCCATTTATGATTTGCAAGCCGCCCAAACCAACAACGACAATCGGATGGTGTTTCGGTCGCAACTGTTGCTGGACGAAGATCGCGCCGTGACCGGCGCCAATCTGGCCTCCGTTTACCGCGATGCCGGCATGACCGGGGTGAGTGTGCGTGAGGCCGCGCGGGCGGTGACAGACGACTACGCAAACGATTCAGCTCATTTGTTTCTGGCGGACAGCTTCTACGATTTGCGGGATCCGACCCAATTCAACCTGCGTTACGAAACGGTTTGGTTCAACGAACTGCTCCTGGCCAATGTGTTGGCTCCGGTGGGAGGCGGCCGCCTTTCCCAGGAGGTTTCGCAGCAGGAATACTCCAAACTTTTCGAGGCGGACGGTCTTCATCTTGCCAGTTCCACCGACGCGCGGTCGGATGGAATGTTTCATCAACTGGCCTCGCAATATGGCACGTTCGGGAACACTTCCTACGCGCTCGACCTGGATTATCACCACAACAACGGCGTTCGCGTGAACAACGCTCTCGATGATATTGAGTGGAATACCACCATGAAGCAGCAAATTACTCCCCGTGACACCGCCATGCTGCTGGTCCAATACCAGGATTATCATTCCGGAGACAATTTCCAGTACTACTATCAAACCAACGCGCGGTCGTTCTACAAATTCGACGAACAGCAGCAGCCAATTTTAGTCGGCGCATGGCATCATGAGTGGGGCCCCGGCATCCATACCGTGCTCTTGGTTGGCAGGCTGGTGGACGATCAGCAATTCAGCGATCGGGCCGCGCCGCAATTGCTCTTCGCCGAACGCCAGTCGGGAGCCATCTATGGGGCGAACGCGGTGCCTTTCGACGTGAGCTATAATGAAGACTTCGAGATTTACTCCGCTGAATTGAATCAAATCTGCCAGTGGGACCGTGTTACTTTGCTGGCGGGCGGCCGTTACCAATCCGGCGAGTTCCACACGCAAGATCGGTTTAGCAATCCGCCGTCCGGCCTTTCCCCTTTGTTCACCCAATCCGGGGCCTACAGCGGCGACACGACTGGTCTTTTCCAGCGCGTTACCGGTTATTCCTATCTGACCGTCGAGCCGCTGGATCATCTCTGGCTCACCGGCGGCGTGGCGGCTGAAGATGAAAAATTCCCCTATTACTTTCGCAACCCACCCATCACTTCGGGGGAAGACACCCGGTCCCAAGTCGGCCCCAAGGCGGCCCTGGTCTGGAGTCCCCTTCCAGAAGCAACCGTGCGCGGTATTTATACCCGCTCCCTGGGGGGCGTCAGTCTCGATGAAAGTTACCGTCTGGAGCCTACCGAACTGGCTGGGTTTCCCCAAGCCTTCCGCAGCCTTATTTCCGAGTCGATTGTTGGCTCGCAATCGGCCCCTACGTTTGACACCTTGGGTGCGGCGCTTGACCTGAAATTGGGACGCCGCACTTATGCCGGAATCCAGTTCGAGCAACTAGGGTCCGATGTCAACCAGGGCATCGGCGATTTGGCGCTGCCCGATGGCAGGGTTCCAGCCATTGTTTCCTCCACTGAGGAACTGTTGCATTACACCGAGAACACCTTCTCCGTGAGCCTGAACCAGCTTCTCGGTGACGATCTCGTTCTTGGCGCCGCATATAAGATCACCCAATCCGACCTGCACGATGAGCTGCCCGACATCCCGGTCTCAGCCCTGGCGACGGCCAATCAAACGCTGAAGGCCAGCCTCCAGGAGGTCGATAGCTACGTCCTATTCAACCATCCGTCAGGCTTTTTTGCCCGGGTCGAGGCACACTGGTATGGCCAGCATAATTCCGGCTGGACGCCGGCCGAACCTGACGTCAGTTTCGTCCAGGAGAACCTCTTTGCCGGCTGCCGCTTCGAGCACCGGCGGGCGGAGTTGCAGCTCGGCCTCCTGAATCTTTCCGGCGGAGGCTACAATTTGAACCCGCTCACCGTCTATCAGGAATTGCCCCGCAAGCGGGTGTTTGAAGCGAGGTTGAACTTCATTTTCTGACCGCGCTCATCGCCCCTGCCTGGCCTGCGCCGCGAAGCCTTCCAGCCGTTGAATTACTGTCCGCAACTCCGGCGCCACATTGGCAAAGCGCGGGTCGGCCAGCCATTCCTGCGCGACGGCCAGCGACTGGGCATCGCGGCTTATCAACGCGTCGTGGTCGGGCGTTGTGTTCTGGGTCAGCAGGTTGGGCGAGATCATGTAATTGGCGTTTGGATACACGCCGGCAAACGCATTGACCTCGGCGGCGCTGATGGCGGGGTTGAGCAAGTAGCTTTCCAGGACTTGTCGTTGCTGCGGGTCGCGCACATCGGCGCGGGCGAAATAATCCGCTCGCGTCGATTCCCGGCCCTGCATCAGATCCGGCGCGGCCTCGAGCGCCGCCAGCATGGTTGACGGGTTGTTGATGACCAGCCTGTCCAGGGCCAGGAAAGACGCATGTGCCACGGCGGAATTGTCCTGCTGGCGGACCGAGCTCGAGAGCGCCGGCAGGAGATCCGTGCCGCCGAGAAAGACGGCCACGTCGAAGGCTTCCAGGTATCCGACGGATGGATTTTGCTGCCAGGGCGCGTACTGGAGCATGGCGGCCGTTTTCTGTTCCAACAGCGCGCGGCCCGCGGCGCTGGCGTCACCCGAGGCCAGGTTGCGCAAAGCCACGGCCCACTCATCCGGTGAATCCATGCTTGACAGAATTATTTTGGAAGACTCGGCGGCGGCGGCGGGATCGAGCCGCGCCAATTCGTCCAGCAGGAACGTTCGCAGGGTGGGAGCCTCGTCCAGCATGCCGTTGGACGCGAGCTTGAACCCCAAATGGGTGGGCGCATCGCTTTTTGAATCGAGGAACTGGCGGATGGCGGCCACGGCTTTGTTGACGGGCATGGCGGCCAGGGACTGGCGCAAGGCCGCCAATTGCTGTCGTGTGATGGCGGCGTTGGAGGCCGAGCGCAACGCGTCACATGCTGCCGGTAGCGCGGGAACACGGGCCAAAGGGGGCGGCGTGGTTTGCGGGGAGTTTTGCCCCGGCGAAGAAGGCGCTGACATACGAGGCTTGAGCGAGGCGTCAGTTTGAGGACGCGCAAACCAAGAGGCCAACGCCAGCGCCACCGCCACGGCAGCCAAACTCAACAAGAGCCATTTTGGATTTGTTTTTGGCGATTTCATCTCCGTGCCGGTTTGCTTTGTTTATTAGGAGGAAGAACGCAGCAAGGCGCAAGCATAATTGTCTGAATTTGCTCGTTGACGGGCTTCTCCGGAAGCGGTATGTAATTATGTGCATTTGTATGCGTTACGAGCGACTCCAGGCGAAGTCAGGAGTTTTCTCAGGAGTGTCCCTGATGATCGCTTTTAGCGTTGGCCGAGTTCTTTGCGCGAGTGTCATGGCTGCAGATGCAACAACGGACGCCGCCGAAATCCAGGCGGTCAAACAGGCGGCGCAAGAGGCCACCAAGATTTTTTATCCACGGGCCGAGAAGCGCAAGCCGGTCTATGGATTTGCCGAGGCGGACAACCTGGCATCGGCCGTCTTGGGAGAGCCGGCCAGACTTTTCTTCATCGACGACAAGGATGTTCAGGCCTATCACGATGGGCAGGCTTTGGATGGCATTCTCAAGCCGGCCGGGGAGTGGTTTGTCCCTGTGGCCATTGGCGGAACCAATCGAGCCATGCTCGGTGTCAAGGACGCTGGCGACGGCAAATGGATTGGTGCGACCTTTGGCATGGCGCCCCTGGCCCGCAAATGGCAGAGCATTCAAGCCTGGTGGCCATCCTCCGGAAAGTTTACCCCGCAGCTCGTGATCTGTCCGCCCGCGGAAGGCTATTACTTCACAGTTCCGCAGATTCAACCCCCGAACCTGACGCCGCTGGCCAGTCTTTCAGCCACGGCGAGCATTTCCGGGCAGGCGCCCAAGCCGGTGTTGGCGCCCGCCGGGGATAGTCTCCGCCCCGTGCAGAAAATGTTGGAAGCGCGGGGCGGCCCTTAACACAACAAAATCAACCCCAAAAAGCCTATGAGAAAAGCCTGTTTGACCGTCGCCATCGTGGCAAGCTTGTTCGGAACCTCGCGGCCGGCCACCGCCCTCACCTTGGCAGGTGTCCCGTATTATTCACAAACGCAGACCTACTGGTGTTGGGCCGCGTGCAGTGAAATGGTCCTGGGATATTACGGAACAAACGTGTCGCAGACCGACATTGCCCAGTACGGATCGGACGGAGCCGATGTTCCAAACTATTTGACAGGAACCCATGCCGCGAGCGGCACGACCCCGACCCTCAACGGCGTTGATCTGATTCTGCGGAATTTTGGGACTGTTGGCTCCACCTTCTACAACAACGCGCTGTCGGCCGCGCAACTGCAGACGGAAATCACTTCGTCAAACCTGGCCATTATTGGACTGGGATGGTGTTCCAACCCAAAAGGAAAGTTCGTCTGGAACGGCGGCGGCCACGTCATTGTCGCATATGGTTTCGACGGCACCACGGTGGATATCGATGATCCCGCGCCTGAAAATGGCCAGTTTATGGAACTCTATACGACGTTGCTGGGTGGTCCTGCGGGGACGTATCGCCCCACCTCCGACCGGTTTATGTGGGTCCAAACCCTGGTGACGGCGTCCTCCATTGACGCGGTGATACAAATTGATTCAACCGGCAGCATGGGTGATGAAATTACCGCCGTCATGCCTGAAGCCATTGCGATCGCCAACAACATCTTTACCAGCTTTCGTGACGCGCGGGTTGCGGTGGTGGACTATAAGGACAACCCGGATTATTCAGGCGATGAAGAGAATCCTACTGACTACATTTCCTTTACCGACCAGACGTTCACCACCAATATGGCCGACATTGTCAGGGCCATCAATGCCATCGGCCCTAAAGTAACTCCCGGCAGCGGCGGCGACCTACCCGAGGCGGTATATTCGGCGCTTTACAACACCTTGGAAGGGGGCGCTTCGCTGGAGGGCGGATTCACCAACGCCGTGCTAAGCACCAATGTGGGAGGCTGGCGGGCAGACCCAGTCAAGCGGATGATTATTAACATCGGCGACGCGGGGGGCCACGATCCAGTCGAGCCTTGGGCTGGGGGCCATTCGATTGCCGATGTGGTGGCGCTGGCGTCAACTCCCGGATTTCTCATCAGCATTGATACGATCCCCTGCGCGGTGGATTTTGGCTCCAGTTACGACCCCCAATGCATCGCGGATTTTGCGGCGCTTTCCGCGGGCAGCGGGGGGGCCAGCCTGCCCGCTGGCAACGCGGGCGAATTGCTGAGCAATATCACACAGGTTATTCAGCAGAATTCCGCGTCTGACCGTGCGCCGAGCGGCTCGGTGGCGGCAATCGAGCCTGTCTTCAAGTTTAGCTTCGATGGAAGCGGGATGTTTGCCCCCCCCAGCTACTACGAAATTCAGGTCCTTCATTCCAACGCCCACAAAGGAACCTTTTCCACCTACATCTCCGCTCACGTGCCCACCAACCACTACGTGCCCAAAAGCCCGATGCCCACCAACACCTACCGCTGGCGCATTGGCTTCGCCCAACCGGCCTCCAAAATCATCTCGGCCGATGGTAAAAAGCTGGGAACCTTTCCCGCCAGAGTTGTTTATGACAATGCGTACAGTGAGTTTCAGCGTGAACCAGTTCTGCCAGGGGCGGCGGTAGCACTCACGCCCAGCGCCAGCTTTGCAGCCACGAATGCAACGATGTTCTACAGTTGGACGGCAGGCATCAGCGCCACATCTTACTCCGTGGCGATCTACGCTTTCCACGCCAAAAAGGACGTGTACAAGCTCTGGAAACGCGTCACCGTCAAGCCTCCGGCGAAAAATCCCACGGAGGCAACGCTCTCCGTCAAGGTCGGCGGCCATAAGAAGGGCGCTGAGTACGAGTGGACGGTCGAATCCTTGAACTACGATCATCCCAAACCGACTCTGACGACCGAGTAGCGATGAAAAAACTGTGCGGCATTGCGGTGCTTTTGGCGGTGGCGATTGTCTGCTTGCGACAGCGGCAGGCAACCCCTGATCCAGAGGGGCGGTTTGGGACGGCGGTCCCGGCGGCCAATCCAGCGCCATCGTCCGGGCCAATCGTCCCGGAAACGGAAACCTCCGCTCCGGCTGTGCAACCCTCCGAGCAGATAGTTGATGAGGGCAGCGCCATTGCGCCGGCGGTTTCCAGCGCCGCAGCCGATGCGGCTGACGCATCCGCGGCGGTGGCCGGTTCCTCGGTGGCGTCGCGGGAAAGGCATGGCAAATTGAATTCACCGCAAAAACCGTTGACCGCGGAAACCGCCTATCTGGCGACCCTGCCGCCGGTCGAAACGATCGTGCTGGAGGAGGAGGAAAACGGCCAGGTGATCTTTCAAGCAGACCCCGCGACGATGGGGCCAGACGGCTTTCCTCTGCTTTTGCAAGCGGCGATGGAAAAGCCGGACGAAGTCGCGGCCGTCGATTTGGTGGCGATGTTCCAGTCGGAGGAAAGCGCCGAAACCAAGCTGGAAATCCTTAGTGCGTCAAGTTTGCTGGAGCCGGATCAAAACACGCAAAAACTCCTGGAACTGGCGCTCGGTCCTGATCAACCGCAGGAACTGCGCATTGCGGCCGTGGCGTACATGGCTGATCAAGATCCCTCCAAGCTGGCTTCCTATTTCCACGACTCCGACCCGGATGTGAGCCTTGAGGCGCAAAGTGCCTATGAGAGGCTTAGCCTGCCCGCGCCGACCACAATCATTGGGTACCAGGCGCAGCCCCCGCCACAAAATCTGGCCACTCCCCCTGACTCGATAAATTATGTTCGCACGCATTAGTTTCGTGACGATCATTTTAGGCCTCTGCTCCGCCAGCGCGCAAACCGGCTTCTCAGACGGCATTGAAAACGACATGGTCGCCGCTGTCTCCGGCGAAACCAATTTCACCAGCATTGGCCTCGCCGCGGAGGAAGGCACGGTTTGGTTTGGCGATGTGACTGTGGCGCAGGCGTCTGATTTAAGCCCGATTTCAAACACCAGTCTGTGGGCCATGGGCTGGAATAATTATGGCCAGTTGGGCGACGGCACCACTGACAACGGCAACTACCACACCAACCTCCCGGAGATGATTGTATCCAGCAGGGTCACGGCCATTGCCGCCGGAGCCGATTACAGCCTGTTTCTCAAGAGCGACGGAAGTCTGTGGGCTATGGGCAATAACCAATATGGCCAGTTGGGCGACGGCACCACTAATCTACATCTCCTTCCCGAGCAGATTGTGCCGAGCGACGTCACGGCGATTGCCGCCGGAGCCTACCACAGCCTGTTTCTCAAGAGCGACGGCAGTCTGTGGGCCATGGGCTGGAATTATTATGGCCAGTTGGGCGACGGCACTATGAATTTAGAGAGCCTTCGTCCCGAGCAGATTGAGCCGAGCCACGTCACGGCGATTGCCGCCGGAGCCAGCCACAGCCTCTTTCTCAAGAGCGACGGCAGTCTGTGGGCCATGGGCTGGAATAGTTATGGGCAGTTGGGCGACGGAACTTTCAATTCAGAGAGCCTCAGTCCCGAGCAGATTGTGTCGAGCCACGTCACGGCGATTGCCGGCGGAGCCAGCCACAGCTTGTTTCTCAAGAGCGACGGCAGCCTGTGGGCCATGGGCTGGAATAATTATGGCCAGTTGGGCGACGGCACCACCGATAACGGCACCTTCGACACCAACGCTCCCGAGCAGATTGAGTCGAGCAACGTCACGGCGATCGCTGCCGGATGGTTCCACAGCCTGTTTGTCATGACAGACGGCAGCCTGTGGGTTATGGGCGATAACGAATATGGCCAGTTGGGCGACGGCACTACCAATTCACAACTCCTCCCCGAGCAGATTATGTCGAGCAACGTCACGGTGATTGCCGCCGGAGCCTACCACAGCCTGGTTCTCAAGAGCGACGGCAGCCTGTGGGTTATGGGCGATAACGGATATGGTCAGTTGGGCGACGGCAGTTTAACCCAAACCAACCTTCCCGAGAAGATTATGGGCAGCAATGTTACGGCGATTGCTGCCGGATACTACCACAGCCTGTTTATTGGCGCTTCCGGGACGCCGGCCACCGGGCAGCTCCAAGTCACGCTCGTTCCGCCCGCCGCCAACGGCCAATGGCGCTTTCCGTGGGAAGTGAATTGGCGTAATAGCGGCTCGGTGGCAACGAATCTTGTCGCGGGCGAGTATCCCATCGTGTTTAGCACTGTGCCAGGCTACTTGATCCTCCCGCTCTCAGGGCCGGTGACCGTCACCAGTGGCGCGACAACGTTCGTCACCAATCAGTATCGTGCCAATACCTCGTCGAGCAACGTGAACACAGTGGGATTGCTCACGGTAAACCTTGGGCCAAGCCCGCCCAGCGGAGCCGGTTGGGGGATCCTGGGCGGCGCTCCGCCCTCCTTCCCTTCCGGCTACAGTATCAACCTGGCGGCTGGAACCTATCTGATTGATTTCGCGCCGGTCGCCGGATTTGCCACGCCCGCCAATCTCTCCGTTCTGGTCGTGCCAGGTGTTCCAATGGTGCTGGCGGTAACCTATCAGCAGGATTTAACAAATCCGCCGACCGGCTTTAGTTTGCCCGTGCCGGTTCCGTCCGGCAACATCGGGGACCTGACCAATCCTTTTGGGTTTAATGGCCAGTTGGTTTCGGATGTGGGCTACGGGAGCGGGGTGGCGGTGCAGACGAACGTGGTGCTGACGGCAGCGCACCTGGTGTTCAACGACCAGACTCTGTCTTACGCGAGCCAAGCCACTTGGTTTTTCCAGGAGGAAACAGGTGTTTTTGCGCCGGACCCGATGCAGGCGCGAGGCTGGTATGTGCTCAGCGGCTATGCGGCGCAACGAATCAGCGATGTGCAGGGTGGCCTCGGACAGTATCAATCGACGCCGGCGTCGCGGAACCTGGACGTGGCGGCATTGTACTTTACGTCAGCGGTGGCGGGAGGCGGTTATGCAGAATGTCTGTTTTCAGATGCGACGATCAATCCCTGGCTGACGAGCACGAATGAGAAGATGCTGGTGGGTTACCCGGTGGACGGGTCGCAGTTTGACGTCGCCAACATTGTCAATGGCGAGATGTATGAAATCCTGCCACAAACGAATGCTCTGAGTCAGGCCACAGATGATCCTTCGGCAAACGAGCAGGTTTACCTGGCCACCTGGTTTTTGAGTTATCCGGGCAACAACGGAGGTTCGCTTTATGTGCAATCCAACGGCCTTTATTATCCGGCAGCCGTGTATTTGGAAACATTGTTCAACGGCAGTCAGCCCTATGCGTCGGCCGTGCGGGCCATTAATAGCGACGTGACGAACCTGATCAATCTGGCGGCAACCGAGGGTGACAGCGGGTCGAACTTTGGCGGTGGCGGCGTGGTTACTCTTAGCGGCGTGGTGCTTGGCGGCTGGATGCGGGGCTCATCCAGTCAGGTCAGCTCGAACAATCCCGGCTATGTGCAAATACAACTTCAGCCGGCCTCGGCGGTGGAGGCCGGGGCCGGTTGGCGTTTGCAGGGTGATGCCACCTATAACATCTCGGACGGCGTTGAGTTGGTGTATTCAAGCAATGTGCTGATCGAGTTCGCCCCGGTCAACGGGTATAGCCTGCCCACGAATCAGACCATAACAGTGGTGCCAGGGCAGGTCTCTAGCAGCATTGCGCTTTACGCGACCAATTCTAGTTTTGTGCCGGCGCCGGCCGGGGGGCTGACGGTTCTGACCAATGGCGTCGGCAAAATCACCAGCGCCAGTGGGGCCACCAATGGCGCGCTCTTGAAAACGGGCAAGAGATACAACATCACTGCGTCAGTGCTGCCCGGAAGCAACTGGTTCTTTGCCAATTGGAGCGGCGGCACCAATATCGGCAGCCTTGCCGTCCTCTCCACCAACCGGGCTCTTTCCTTCATCATGTCCAACAATTTGATTCTGGAGGCCAATTTTGTGACCAATCCTTTCATCGCCTTTGCCGGTGTTTATAACGGCCTTTTTGCCAGCGCGAGTGGCGTGACCGAACAAACGGCGGGGATGCTCAAAGGGCTGGCCATCGGCCAGAAGGGAACTTACAGCGGGACGCTTCTTATCAACGGCGCAAGCCATGCCTTCAGCGGCGCCTTTGATTTGGCCGGTCAGGCCACCAAGCATGTTTCACGCGCGGCCAGTCAGGGAGGCCCTCTGACGCTGGAAATGAGATTGTTGAACCTGAACAATTCGCCGCCGCAGGTCACAGGCACGGTTTCCGGGACCAATAAAGATGTCCCTTGGGTGGCCACTCTGACTGCCGACCGGGCCACCAACAGGCTGGCCTCGTCTGAGTACACCATGCTCATCCAGCCCGACACCAATAGTGCGCCGGCCAATTCGCCCGGCGGCGACGGCTATGCCCTGATGACCAATTACGCGGGCACGGCCAGGAACCCCGCCGCAGCCACCGCCAAAATCACCGGGGCCTTGGCCGATGGCACCGCCTTTAGTCAATCGGTGCCCGTTTCCCAAACCGGCTATGTTCCCATCTACGCCAATCTTTACAACAACAAAGGACTGCTTCTGGGCTGGATTAATCTGGACCCCAGCAACGCTCCCGGGGCTGGTCTGGTCTGGGTTCATCCCGCCCTCCACTCGGGCTTATTCAAAGACGCGTTCACCAGCACCAACCCAATTGCTCTTTCCCGGTGGACCAATCCCCCGGCGAGCATTGTCCTGGCAAATCTGACAAACCTGTCGATTCTTGATCCTATCAACGACACCGCCATTGAGACGAACGACTTTGCTATAACGATCAGCAACAACTTCAAGTTAGGCAAAGTGTCCGGTCCCACGCCCTTGAGCGGTTCGCTCGCCCCCAAAACGGGTCTGTTGACAGTTACCATCGGCAGTGGCGCATCCAAGGTGACCGGCCACGGCACGATTTTGCTCAATGCCACCAATGGCGGCGGATATTTTCTGACTAAAACCAACGCCCAAGCCATCCAACTGGGACCGTAAGACGGTCTTAGGCTTGCTTCCAATTGCGCAAGGTCATCGTCAGGCCGACGATGGCGGCGACGCTGCCGCCGATGAGCATCCAGACGGCCTTGTCAGTCGGCGAGCCGGTAAAGAACCGGGAAACGTCGGAGCTGAAGGAATTTGTGGCGTTGACGCCAACAATGATGAGGACGACCCCGCCAACCAGCAGGGCCAGGGAGACGATCTTATTCATAAAAAGCTTTCAATGAGTTTTCAATTTATCGGAGGGCTAATCGGCTCTTCATTTCCCCCAATCACAAAACTGGTTTGCGGCCGGAAATGAGGTTGACGAGTATCATGACGATGGCGATCACCAGCAGGATGTGAATAAACCCGCCGATGGTGTAACTGCTGACCATGCCAAGCAGCCACAAAATGATCAATACTATTGCAAGTGTGTATAACATATAATTTTTCTTTCAGTTTCTTTTGTTCACTGCGGGCCGGCGCGTTTTTGCGCCAGCCCAAAGTAATAGGCCGGTTCAGTTATTCGATGCAGTCACGACCTCGATGGTCATGTTGTTGATCACGCTGACGACGCCGTTGATGTCGGCGGCCAGCTTGGTGACCAGACTTTTCTCGGCGGAGTTTTTGGCAATGCCGCTCAAGGTGACGACGCCGTCGGACGTTGAAACCGTGGTGTGCAGGGCGCTGGTGGAGCGGTGAGCCAGCAAGGAGGATTTGACCTGGGCGGTGATGGAGGCGTCATCGATTTTCTCGCCGATGGTGGTGTCCGGCGCTGGCGGAGTTTTGGCGACTGTCATGTCGTTCTTAACCTCTTTGACATTGTCGATGTCCCGGGCGTACTCGGTGGTGAGTTCCTTTTGGGCCAGACTGCTGGCTTCACCCTGCAAAGTGACGATGCCGTCTTTGACATAGACGGTGGTTCCGCTGGCGCTGACATTGCGATGGAAAAGAAGCGTGGTTTTCACTTTTGTGCAGATCCAGCCATCGGAATGTTCGGCGGGTTGTTCGCCGGTGACTTGCAGTTGGTTGTCCACACTTTTGACTCCCGGCAGGCTGGCCACAGTATCCTGGGCCAGGGACTTATGGGACGGTTCGGCGACCGTGCCGGTCAGCGTGACGATGCCGTTTTTGGACTGGGTCTTGATGGAATCGTCCTTGAGGTAGGTTTTGAACACGTAGGACTTTGCGGCGGAGGCCTCGATGCGGCTGTCCGTCTCGGACGCGCGCGATGAGGTGCTGGTGGCTAAGATGGCGCTCGTGGCTGCGAGGAGCGCGAGCAAGCCGGTAATTTTCATTTTCATTATGTTCTTACTTTCAATTGCTGCTATAATATGTTTGTTTTTAACATCCAAGCCACACTATAAGTCCCGCGCCGATTCCTGGCTATGGGGTGTAACCCTACCGCGGACCAGAACTGCCTCAAGGTCCATCATGGATAGAACGCCCGGTAGAAGCGCATGGCCGCAGCCGAAGCCGTGGTGTCGAGATACGTGTAAGGGCTGACGGTCGGGGTCGGCGTGGCGAGAGTGGTCCAGTTTATCAGGTTCGTGGAGGTTTGCAGCGTGAGGGTGAAGTTCGGCGTGTTGTTGATGACGAGCGTGACTGTGCCGTTGGCCGCGCGGGAAATGGGGCCGAAGATTGGCGGCGCCGGCAGCAGGTTTGGAATGGTGATGGTTGTGGATTCCAAAGTGACCGCGGCAGTCTGTGCCAACGCCCTGCCGTCCAGCGTTGCGCCGGTGGCAAACGTGATCGAGTCATGGGCCATGATGGTTCCTTGGAAGATCGTGGTCGTTCCAAGCGCGGCAGAAGTGCCGACCTGCCAAAAAATGTTGGAAGCCTGGGCGCCGCCGGCAAGGATGACCTGGATGCCATCGTCCACGGTGAGTGTAGAGGCTATCTGAAAAATCCAGACATCAGTTGCTCCGCCCGCGAGCATAAGGGCTGATCCCGATATTAAAGCGGCCCCCGTGAATTTGTAAAGACCACCATTGCTGAGGGTCAGCCCGCCTAAATTTCCGCTGCCGGGATTCAAAAAAGGGCCCGTCGGCACCGGGGTTCGTCCGGCAGCGTCGTTATAGGCGATGGTCAAATCGCCCTGGGCACGAGTCAACATAACGGCAGTGGCCCCTCCATCACTGGCCGCATAGATTGACCCGGTCACTTCTGGCGACGTTAATCCACTTATGTAAGACCTGGCCGCTGGACTCAATCCGACGTCTCCCGTAATAGCAGACGCGGGGACGTCGGTAATTTCGCTCGCCGCCAGAATCGCGAAACGGCTGGTGGATAAAAGGTTTACCGGCAACTGCCCCGCCGTGGCGCCAGGGTGCGGAAAGATCACGGCCATCGCCAGGCCGATGATCAGTCCCCGGACATTGAAAGTGTTGTTCTTATTTACAAATGTGTTTTCCATTAAAATCTCCTTCGTTTTTCATGTTTGTTGGCCTGCAGGCATATCGCCTCACGGCGCGATTCTGTCGCTCACCCACTGGCGCGCCTGGTGGAAACCGTCCTTTAACTCAATGTAGGCTGTCCGTGAGCCGGCCTTGACGTCGTCCCAGGTGGCCTCAGTGGCGCTCATGACGGCGTCGAGCTGCTGATGCAATTTGGCGGTTTGATCGCGCAACGCCTGATGTTTGGGTTGGGCTTCGGCCTTGATGGCGGCGCTGGATTTTTCGATTTTGGCGGCGATCTGGTCCAAATCCCGGTTGATCTCGGCCATCTGGCCCCGCATTTTTTCGACGAAGGCAGCCTTTTGTGCGAAGGTGTAGTCCTTCATATCCTGAACGGCTGCTTTCGTTTTGGTTTTGACCTCGTCAAGCTGCTGAGAGGCGGGGGGCGTGATGGCTGGTGTCGTCTGTTTCATAATTATGTCTTTCGTCGGATTTGAGATCTGCAATTGTTTTGTGTCGCGATTCTCAGTGACGTTACGCCAGCGGGCGGCTCTCAGCTATGGGGTGTTACCCGACCGTGCTGTGCGGGAGTCGGCGGCGAGGTTCAAGGGAATTGGGCAACCCGCCATTGAATTGCCGGAGGGGGCGTACGGGCGAGCAGCGGCCACCGGCATCAAACGCAAAAAAGGCCGCCTGCGATCAGGCGGCCGTTGCATTGCCGGGCAAAAGAGAAGCTGTTAAGCCGGGGAGGGGAACCGCCGTCTCAAGGCGAACAGAGCCGCCAATCCGGAGCCGAGCAGCAGAAGCGTGCTGCCACTATCCGGCGCCGGCGCGCCTCCATTACCGCCGTTACCGCCATTCCCTTGAACCTCCGCCGCCGGCACCGTAATGGTAGTGTCGATCAAGGTAACCGCAGCAGTCTCTGCCAGCAGCCGGCCATCCACCGTTGAGCCGCCGGCGTCCGAGATTGATGCCTTGGCCAGAATGTTCCCCTCGAAGTCAGTGTCTGTTCCGAGCGTCGCCGAACTGCCGACCTGCCAAAAAACACTGATGCCTGGAGCGGAGTTGTCGTCGTTCTTCATTACCACTGAACTATCCGATCCCGTGGTGAGGGTTGATCCGATTTGGAAAACGAAGACTGGATCGGCGAGGCCCTCGCCGTCGAGCGTCAGGGTTCCGTCGAGCAGTATATCTGAGTAAGAAAAGGAGTAAACCCCGGGCTTCAATGTCAGCCCCGCAAGTTCCTGGCCCGGGATATTCCCGGTCGGTGTAAGCCCGGCGGCTGTGTTATAGGCAGTGGTCAAGTCAGTTTGGGCTTGTTGGGCAACCGCATCGGTCACATGCATTGTCCCATTGACTATTCCTGGCGGAAAGCCTGTCACCGAAGTACCTGGGTACAACCCAAGGTTCGCGTTAACAAGCTCCCCGTTAACGACGGAGTTTCCGGTGCTGGTGACAGTTGAGGCACCCAGCACCGCAAATTTGTTGGCCGTGCCAAGGTCCACCTCAGGCGGAGTTGCCATGGCGTTATCGTGCAGGAACGTCAGCGCGAGCGCAACGCCGAGGCCCAGGGGAATCCGCTTCGCGCCGTTCCGCATAGCCGTGAGGAAAAGGGTTTCTTTCATTGTATGTTTTCCTTTCTTGTCAATTCGCATTGGACTTCCAATTTACATTTTAAACCGCGCCTCTGCGATGGGGTGAACACCTAATAGCCCTGGCATGCGCAATTGACGCACTCTATTACACACCGATCTATTAGTTCCTCATGTGCAGCTTATTACGTTCCGTATTTTGACATTACTGAATAAATCCATGCAAGTTGTTTATATGGAACACAATATGATGTGAATAAGATTTTATCTTTTGGTCGAAAGAAAGCGAAACTGAAAAGAAATCCGACACTTTTTGAGGGCGAATATCTCATCTCTTTCATCAAATTCCCGCAAGAAATGCGTAAATTGCTGTCGCATAATCACTTACGGGAAACCGCTATCCAGCCTTTTTGATCCGCCTCAAAGTGTAAAGAAAAACCGGCGTTTTACAGTCCGGCGAAACCTCCGGCAGCGCCGTTTGTCAGTGGAAAGACGGCAGGAAAGGCAGGCGAACGGACGGACGACCACGCGGCAGCTTCGGCTTCCGCGTGGGATTTGTAAATCGCCACGACTGCATTGCTCTTAGTCATAAATATTCTGTTTTTCTTTTTTGTGATTTTGTTTATTCGCAAGTGACACACTAAACGTGGGCTGCCTCTTTGCCATGGCGTGTAACCCCAAGGTGGATGATAAGAGGCGCTTTACCGAAAATTTGCTATGGGGTGTTTACCCCATATACAAATTAAGGCCATGGCCCGATGTTTACATTGGATTGGCGGCGTGCCGTGGAGAGATCAAGCATCCCGGAGAATCCCGCCTATCCGGCATGAGAGCATGAAACGAAAACTAATTGGGTTGTCACAACGATATGTGACGGCGTTGCGAACACACCTGGAGCAGGGGCCGCGCGCGGGCCTGCAACCGGCGTTGGGACTGGGACGCCAGGCTGTCGCCCTCGGTCTGGAGACGCTGGAACTGGCCCGGATGCACGAGCGGGCAGTCACCCTGCTGAAACTCTCCAGCCTCAGAGATGGGGAGATCAAGCGGGCGGAGATTTTTTTTACCGAGGCCATCACCCCGATCGTGGAGACGCATCGGGCCGCGCGGCAGAGCAAAACGGACTTGAGCCGGCTGAACGAGACGCTCAACCGGCGCACGCTGGAGCTGGCCGCCGCCAACCGTCAGTTGCAACGGGGCATCATCCGGCGCAAGAGCGTGGAGGCCGCCCTCAAGAAAAGCGGCGAACACTACACCAAGCTTTTAAAGGAGTCCCTGCAATTGCAGGAAGGGTTGCGGCAACTGACGCACCATATGCTGGCGGCGCAGGAGGATGAACGCAAAAAGATCAGCCGTGAACTTCAGAATGAGATCGCCCAGACTCTGTTGGGGATCAATGTCCGGCTGGTTTCCTTGAAACAGGAGGCGCGAAACAACACCAAGGGACTCAAGAAAGAGATCGCCAGCACGCAACGCTTGGTGGTAAAGTCGGCCCAATCGGTGCGGCGGGTCGCCCGTCGATTCAGGAACGAATGAAACGCAAGCTCTTCAGTTTGTCGCGACGCTATCAGGCGGCGTTGCGAAGTCACCTGAAGCAGGGCCAGCAGGCCAGCCTGGAGTCGGCGCGGGGACTGGGCAGCGAGGCCCTGGCTGGCGGGCTGCAGACGCTGGACCTGGCCAGGCTCCACGAGCAAACGCTGGTCACGGAAGTGTTGCCGGGCTGCCCGGCCGGCAAACGCGCCGGGCTGATCAAGCAGGCGGGGATTTTTTTTGCCGCGGCGATCACCCCGATCGAGAAGACGCATCGGAGCGCGCGGGAGGCCACCGCCCTCCTGAGAAAATTCATCGAGACGTTGAGCCAGCGCACGGTGGAGCTGGCCGCCTCGAATGTGGAATTGAGCCTGGAGATCGCCCAGCGCAAGGCGGCGGAAGAAGCGCTCCAAAAAAGCGAGCATCATTACTCGCAGTTGCTGGAAAAGTCGGAGCGCCTGCAGGAGCAGTTGCGGCAGTTGTCCCGCCAGATACTCTCGGCGCAGGAGGAGGAGCGAAAGGAAATCAGCCGGGAGCTGCATGATGTGATCGCCCAGACTTTGACGGGCATTAATGTGCGGCTGGCGGCCTTGAAAAAGGAAGCCGCGATCAACACCAAGGGCCTGGACCGCAACATCGCCCGCACGCAACGCCTGGTGGAAAAATCAGTGGACATCGTGCATCAGTTCGCCCGCGAATTGCGCCCGGCGGTGCTGGATGATCTGGGGCTGATTCCCGCCCTGCATTCCTACATGAAAAATTTTACCACGCGGACCGGCGTGCGCACTCATTTGACGGCCTTTGCGGAGGTGGAACAATTGGACACGGCCCGGCGCACGGTGCTGTTTCGCGTCGCCCAGGAAGCGCTGACCAACGTGGCCCGGCATGCGCAAGCCAGCCGGGCGGAAGTGAGCATCCAAAAACTGCCGGACTGCGTCTGCATGAGAATAAGAGACAACGGCAAATCCTTTGAAGTGGAACGGGTGTTGCACGGGAAGGGAAGCAAACGCCTGGGGTTGCTCGGCATGAGGGAACGCTTGGAGATGGTCGGTGGCCATTTCAATGTCGAGTCCGCCCTGGGCAAAGGCACGACCATCCAAGCGCAGATGCCACTGGCTGAGGTCCGCGCGGGGGGGGGGGCGGGGAATTCGTTGATAGAGTCTGTCAGGGCGAAACCATGAACTTGAAGAAGAATGCCCTTGAATGAGAATTAACGGTCCCAAGCCCGCCTCCGCAGCGGCTCGTTTGCCCAAGTGTCCCACGGGCATCCAGGGTCTGGACGAAATCACGAGTGGTGGATTGCCGCGTGGGCGGCCCACGCTGGTGTGCGGCGGCACGGGTTGCGGCAAGACGCTGTTGGCGGTGGAATTCCTGGTTCGCGGCGCGAAGCAGTTCGGCGAGCCGGGCGTTTTCATGTCCTTCGAGGAGACGTTCGCGGAGTTGAAGAGCAACGTCGCGTCGCTCGGATTTGATTTGGGGGGCTTGGTCCGGCGCAAAAAGATTGTGCTCGACCACGTATACATCGAACGCAGTGAAATCACGGAAACGGGCGAGTATGACCTGGAAGGGTTGTTCGTCCGGCTCAATCACGCGATTGATTCGATCGGCGCCCGGCGAGTGGTGCTCGACACGCTGGAAGCGTTGTTTGCCGGCCTGCCGAACGAAGCGATCTTGCGGGCCGAATTGCGCCGGCTCTTCCGCTGGCTCAAAGACAAAGGCGTGACGGCCGTCATTACGGCCGAGCGCGGGCGCGAACAACTGACGCGCCACGGGCTGGAGGAATACGTGTCCGACTGCGTCATCCTGCTCGATCATCGGGTCAATGAGCAGATTGCCACGCGGCATCTGCGTGTGGTGAAATATCGCGGGGCGCTGCACGGCACCAACGAATTTCCCTTCCTCATCGGGGAAGAGGGCCTGAGCGTGTTGCCCATCACGTCGCTGGGGCTGAACCACAAGGTGTCAAGCGTGCGGATTTCCACCGGCATCCCGCGGCTCGATGCGATGCTGGGCGGGCGGGGTTTTTTTCATGGCAGCAGCATTCTGCTCACGGGCACGCCCGGCACGGGCAAGACCAGCGTGGCCGCCCATTTTGCCCAAGCCGCCGCCCGGCGCGGGGAGCGCGCGCTGTTCTTCTCGTTCGAGGAATCGCCCAACCAGATCATCCGCAACATGCGTTCCATCGGGTTGCGCCTGGAGCCGTTGGTCCAGGGCGGCTTGCTGCGGTTTCACGCCGCGCGGCCCACGCTCTGCGGCCTGGAAATGCACCTGGCCACGATGTTCAGGGAGATCGCCGCGTTTCAACCCGCCGTCGTCATCGTGGACCCGATTACCAGCCTGCTGACCGCGGGCACCGACTCCGAAACCAAGGGGATGGTGACGCGGCTGATCGATTTTCTGAAAGGCGGCCAAGTTACCTCGTTCTTCACCAGTCTGACGCACGGGGGCCACGCGCTGCAACAGAGTGAAATCGCCATGTCCTCGCTCATGGACTCCTGGCTGTTGTTGCAGGACTTCGAAGGCAACGGCGAACGCAATCGCGTGCTTTACGTGCTCAAAGCGCGTGGCATGGCGCACTCAAACCAGGTGCGCGAATTCCTGATTTCCAACCGGGGCATTGACCTAGTGGACGCTTACATCGGTCCCAGCGGCGTCTTGACCGGCGCGTCCCGTGTGGCGCAAACCGCCCGCGAAAGAGCCGAAGCGCTCGGCAGCCAGCAGGAAGCCGGGCGCCGCAAGCGCGAATTAGAGCGCAAACGCGCGGCGCTCGAACGGCAAATCGGCGGGCTGCGCTCCGAGCACGAAGCCAGCGCCGAAGAACTTCGGCGCATTGACGAACAGGCCGGAACGCAAATGCGCTTGCTGACCCGGGAGCGAACTGAATTGGGCCGCTTGCGCCAGGCAGATGGTGCGGTGGCGGCCAGCGCGCGGGGCAACACCAAACCGAAGAGCAAACGATGAAAACCAGAACCGTGAAACGAGGAGAGTCCGGCTCTCATCGCCGCCCAGCCAGACTCTGGCAACTGCGCCTTTATGTGGCCGGCCAGACGCCCAAATCGCTGACGGCATTTTCGAACCTGAAGAAGATTTGCGAAGACCACCTCAAGGGCCGCTATCGCATCGAGGTGCTTGATTTGTTGGAGCAGCCCCAACTTTCCAAAGGCGATCAGATCCTGGCCATTCCCACGCTCGTGCGCAAGCTGCCTCAGCCCGTGCGAAAAATCATTGGCGACCTGTCCAACACCGAGCGCGTGCTCGTCGGGTTGGATTTGCGCCCCGCCGATTAACCGAGACGTACGCCCGTGAAAACAAACAAAAGCAGCCGCGCGACCAAGGCCTTTGAAAAGGCGCTGGCCACCCGGCCCACGGGCAAATACGTCCTGCGACTGTACGTGGCGGGGGCCACCGCCCGATCACGCCAGGCTCTCCTGCGGGTCCGCACACTGTGCGAAACCGAACTCAACGGCGAATACGAACTGGAAGTGATTGACGTCTATCAGCAGCCCATCCTGGCGCGGGACGGCCAGATCGTGGCGACCCCGACGCTGGTCCGGGAATTCCCGCGGCCCGTGCGCCGGCTCATTGGCAACCTGTCCAACACCACCGGCCTGTTTGTCGGGTTGGATTTGGACACGAAGGAGAAAGCGGCATTTTGAAAACTGCCCGCCGCCAACGCACCTCCCGCCCCGCGCCGTCCCGCGAACTTGCCGAAGTGCGCGCTCGCCTGGCCGACGCCGAGGAAACGCTGCGCGCGATCCGCACCGGCGAAGTGGATGCGGTGGTGGTCGCAGGCAGACAAGGCCCGCAAGTGTTCACGCTGGAAGGGGCCGAGCACGCCTACCGGGTGCTGATCGAATGCATGAACGAAGGGGCGCTGATCTTGACGGCGGACGGGGTGATCCTTTACGCCAACCAGTGCTTCGCCAGAATGGTCAAACGCCCGCTGGAGCGGGTGTTGGGTTCGTCCTTTCACCGCGTTCTCTCCGTGGCGAACCAGGCCGTGCTGCGACCGCTCCTGAAACGAACGGTCAAATCCGGGTTCAAAATCCAGGCGCTCCTGCACGCCGGCGACGGTTCCCAACTGCCGGCGCACATCTCGAGTTGTCCGCTGGCAAAGAATGGCGCCAAAAGCGCGACCTTCGGCATCGTGGTGACCGACATGACGGAGGCCCGGCGCAACGAGGAAATGCTGCGGGCCTTGACGCACCGGGTGGTGCAAGCGCAGGAAGCCGAGCGCAGGCTCGTGGCCCTCGAATTGCACGACCACATTACCCAGCATCTCTGCGCTGTTCTGGCGCGCTGGGGGGCACTGGCGAACAAACTGCCGGCGGGGGAGAAAGGATCGCGGGAAGAGGTGATGAAACTCAGCGAGATGCTGGGCAAGACTGTCGAAGAAGTGCAGCGCATCGCGCGCAATCTGCGGCCCAGCGTCTTGGACGAGCTGGGCCTGGTTCCCGCCCTGCGCGCCACTTGCACGGAGTTCGCAGGTCGGACGGGCGTGTCCCTCAAGCTGGCCTGCAAGCGGTTGACCGCCCGGCTGCCAGCCGAAATCGAGTTGGCGCTCTACCGCATCCTCCAGAAAACTTTGGAGAATGTGGAGAAGCACGCTCGGGCCCGCCACGTGACGGTGCAGTTGACGAAGCAGGGGAACATCGTGCAGTTGACGATCAAGGACGACGGGATCGGCTTCGACCCGGATCAACCTCCGGCCAGACGAAAGAAAAAGCGCGACTTTGGCCTGCTCCGAATGCGCGAGCGAGCGACCTATGTGGGCGGGGCCCTCACGGTCAAATCCGTTCGCGGCGCGGGCACGGAAATCGAGGTGCGCATTCCTCTGCCGCCAAGTGCGACGGCGGCTAACCGAACTGACTTATGAAACGAATCACTGTGCTGCTGGCGGAAGACCATACGATCGTGCGGGAGGGATTTCGCAAGATGCTCGAACTGGAGGACGACCTGGAAGTGGTCGGCGAAGCGCCCGACGGCCGCCAAGCGGTCGCGCTGGCCAAAGAACTTCGCCCCGACGTGGTGTTGATGGACATCGCGATGCCGCTGCTCAATGGTTTGGAGGCCACCCGCCAGGTGCTCAAAGCCCTGCCCGCCACCCGAGTGCTCATTCTTTCGGCGCACAGTGATGACGCGTATGTCAAATCCGCGACCGAGTCCGGCGCGGTGGGATTTCTGCTCAAACAAACCTCCGCCCACGATGTGTGCCGGGCGATTCGGGAAGTCCAAAAGGGCAACACGTTTTTCGGCTCCGCAGTTTCCAGGCGTCTGAATCGTCTCAATTCGCATTCGCCCGACCGCGCGGGAGTGGTCAACAAGAAGGGCGCCCAACTGACTTCGCGCGAGATGGAAGTGCTGCAATTGATTGCCGAAGGCAAAGCCAACAAGGAAACCGCGGCGGAACTGGGCATCGGCCTCAAGACCGTCGAGAAGCATCGCGAGCATCTCATGCAGAAGCTCGACATCCACGACACCGCCGGACTGACCCGCTACGCCATCGGCGCGGGCATCATCGAGAGCAGCGTGCAGGTGACGATCGTCTGACGCGGAGAACCCTCCTCCTTCATCCAGGAAGAAACGGCCTTGGGCCGCCCACAGGGCCGCAGATCGGCCGGGAAAATCCGGGACGGATTCAGCAAGTCTGATTTGAGGGACTGGGGTGAATACCCCATAGCGCACATGGGGTGTTTTGCTTACCTTATGCCATGAACTCCAAAGACGCTACGATGCCAGAAAATCAGCCATTACTGGCGGAGGATTTAGGCCAAGCCGTGGCTCGCGTTGAAGGCGAGATAAAGAAGAAAAATCAAGACGCTTACGTGCCCGGACACGACACGCGGATGAAGTGGGCAGAGGCGCGGACGGAGCGGGCGGAGGCGCGGACGGAACAGGCCAAGACGCGGATTGAGCAGGCGGAGATGCGCACGGAGCAGGCGGAGACGCGGACGGAACAGGCCAAGACACGGACGGAGCAGGCGGAAATGCGGACGGAGCAGGCGGAGATGCGGTTGGAACAGGCCGAGACGCGAGGTGAGGAGGCGATACGCGCCTCAGAAGTCAGTTATCGGCGGTTGTTCGAAGCGGCGAGGGACGGCATCCTGATTCTGGACGCCGAGACGGGCCGCATCAACGATGTGAACCCATTTCTGATTGAACTGCTGGGTTTTTCTCACAGCGAAATGATCGGCAAAACCGTCGGGGAGGTGAGTCCGTTCAAAGACATTGAGTCGCACAAGCTCATGCTCGAGCGATTACAAAAGGACGGGTATGTCCGCTATGAAGATCTGCCGCTGGAAACCAGGGACGGCCGCAAGATCGCCGTGGAGTTTGTCAGCAACGTGTATCAAGCCGGTGAAAAGAGAGTGATCCAGTGCAACGTCCGCGACATCACGGAGCGGAAACGGGCGGAGGAACAAATCCGGGTTCTCAACGCGGAACTGGAGCAACGGGTCGTCCAACGCACGGCGCAACTGCAAACCGCCAACGAGGACCTGGAAGCGTTCAGCTATTCCGTCTCCCACGATTTGCGCGCGCCGCTGCGCCACGTGGCGGGCTTCGTGGACCTGCTGCAAAAGGGCGCCGGGCCGTCGCTGGCAAAAAAGAACGTCCGCTATCTGACGATTATTGCCGAATCGGCGAAACGGATGGGGAGTCTGATTGACGACCTGCTGGCGTTCTCGCGCGTGGGGCGGGCGGAACTGCAAAAGACGGAGGTCAATCTCGACGAGTTGGTCCGGGAGACATTGGGCGATTTTCAGGCGGAGACGAAGGAGCGAAACATTGCCTGGGAAATTCACCCGCTGCCAGTGGTGCGGGCCGACCGTGCCCTGCTGCGCCTGGCGCTGGTCAATCTGATCTCCAATGCCGTGAAGTTCACCGGCGCTCGCGCCGAGGCCAAAATCGAAATCGGTTGCGCTCCCAGTGGGGAGAGCGAGACAGTGATCTTCATTCGCGACAACGGGGCCGGCTTCGATCCGCGGTATGCCAACAAGCTTTTCAGCGTCTTTCAACGCCTGCACAGCCAGGAGGAGTTCGAGGGCACGGGCATCGGCCTGGCGAACGTCCAGCGCATCATTCACCGCCACGGCGGCCGGACGTGGGCGGAAGGCGCGGTGAACGGCGGCGCGACATTTTACTTTTCAATCCCAAAACAAAACGGAGAGATCAATGGACATTGACCTAACCAAGATCAAAAACATCCTGGCCGAGGACGAGCCACGGGAGATGGAAGGCTAAGAATGAAATCCCCACTCCGCATTCTGCACTTGGAGGATGATGCGGACGATGCCGCGCTCGTGCAATCCACCCTGGAAGCCGAGGGCATCACGTGTGCGATCACCTGCGCGCAAAACCGCGATGCTTTTGTCGCGGCGCTCGAACATGGCGGTGTTGACTTGATCCTTTCGGATTACACGCTGCCCGGGTTTGATGGGTTGTCCGCGGCGGAAATCGTGCATGCCAAGTGGCCGGCCATACCTTTGATTTTCGTGTCCGGGACGCTGGGCGAGGAACGGGCCGTTGATTCGCTCAAGAGCGGCGCGACGGATTATGTGCTGAAGGGACATCTCGGCCGGCTCGCTCCGGCGGTGCGCCGCGCCATGCAGGAAGTCGAAGAGCGGGCGGGGAATCGGCGGACGGAAGAGGCGTTGCGGGAGTCCGAGCAACGGTTACGGATCGTCTTCAGTGAATCGCCCCTGGGGATCGCGCTGGTCGGGGTGGATCGCCGTCCAGTCCTGACCAACGCAGCCCTGCAGAAAATGCTCGGCTACACGGGCGAGGAGTTGAGCCGGATGCCCTTCCACGATTTGACGCATCCGGACGATCGCGCCAAGGACCTGGAGCTTTACCAGCAATTGATTCAGGGGGCGCGCAGAGGTTACCAAATAGAAAAGCGCTACATCCGCAAGGACGGCCAGGTGGTTTGGGCGCGTCTCTCGGTGAGCGCGGCGTGCCAGACGGCGGGCCACGCCGAGTTCGCCGTTGGGATGGTCGAGGATATCACGGAGCACCGGCAGTTGGAGGCGCAGTTTATCGAAGCGCAAAAGATGGAAGTGATCGGCCAGCTCGCCGGCGGCGTGGCCCATGACTTTAACAACATCCTCGCCGTCATCATGGGTTACAGCGATTTGGCGATTCAGAGACCAGGCACTGACGAGGCGATCAGAAGTTATCTGGAGACGATCCGGGCGGCGGCCGAGCGCGCGGCGGGGCTGACCCGGCAACTGCTCATCTTCAGCCGCAAACAGACGGTGCAACCGGTGGTTCTGGACATCAACGAGGTGGTGAAAGACCTGGACAAAATGCTGCGGCGGCTCATCGACGAGAACATCGCACTGACGGTTGTCCCCGGAAAACAAATCGGACGCATCAAGGCCGACTCCGGCTACGTCGGACAAGTGCTGATGAACCTGGTGGTCAATGCCCGCGACGCCATGCCCAACGGCGGCAGGCTCACCATCGCCACAAACGATGCCACGCTCGATGAGAACTACGCGCGCGCCCACAAGGGGGCCATTCCCGGCGACTACGTGATGTTCAGTGTCAGTGACACGGGAACCGGCATGAGCGAGGAAATCAAAGCGCGCCTGTTCGAGGCGTTTTTCACCACCAAGCCCAAGGGCAAAGGCACCGGTCTGGGGCTGGCGACCTGCCAGACCATCGTCCAACAATCCGGCGGTTACATCGGCGTTTGCAGTGAGATGGGCAAAGGCACGACCTTC
>JBEKYR010000044.1:0-42702 GCA_049510745.1 Verrucomicrobiota bacterium
CAAAGGCGGCGCGCAGGTCCGCCGCCACTATCATGATCGGCGCCGGAGGCTGGTTGGGGATGCGGTCCCAATAACCGGCGTTGTTGAACCGGCGCAAATACCACGGCAGCGGCCAGTAACTCTCCGGCGCCATGACTTCCACGATGGTGTCGTACCCCTGGGGCGAAACCTGGGCGAGGGCCTCGACCGTCTGGACCAGCCGCAAGGCGTCGGGCGTGGTCTGGCTATAGACGTAGGGGTTTTTCGGGCTGTCGCAATACGGCACGCCGCCTTTATCGACGGCAAAGCTGCCCGCCCAGGCCTGCCAGCCCAATTGCCCCGCGCCCGCCGCCAGCGCCACGGCCGCCGCAACCTGGAGCCGGCGCGCCCGGCAGGCCCGCCAGACAAACACCGCGCCCGCGCCCGCCAGCAAAATCATCCCGTGATAAAAGCCCAGCAGACACCACGGCGTTTTGTAGGCGATCACCGTGTAAATCAGCGTCAGCCACATCGTGTAGAACGCAATCAGCCGGAGCAGCAGGCGCGGCGCCGGCGCGGCGGCGCGGCCCGACAACGCCGCGACAAATCCCACCGCCGCCAGCGCCACAACGAAGGCTTCGCTCCAAACCGGCCCGCCGCGCGCGTGAAAGAACAGCAGACGCTCGAAATAAAACGTCCACGAATGGGCGTGCCCTGTGGCGCCGCCCGCCCGCCGCAGCCACGGAAGGTAGGTTTGGAGCGCGGCCAGCGGCCCCCGCGCGTTGTGGAAAAACGACGAGAAAAAAACCAGCGCGATCCCTGCCGCCGCCAGGAGCGCCAAAACGACATGCCGTCGCCGCCACTGCGGCCGGAAGCCAGCCGCGCCGCCGTCGCGCCATCGCCCCCAGGCGGCGGCGCTCCCGGCGGACAGAACCATCGCCGCGACCGCAAAAACGAAAGTTTCCTTGGTGGCGAACATCAAGCCCAGCCCGATGCCCGAGGCCAGCGCCCAACCGGGCCGCGCCTTCTGGACGTAACGCCAGCCGCTGAAAAAACTCAGCGCGGTGAAAAACACCAGCAACATCTCGTGGATGTAATAGCGGCTGTAATAAACCATCGCGGGCGAAATGGCGGTCAAGGCCGCGGCCCAGAGCGTTTCCGCCCGGCCCAGTTCCGGCGTCAGGAGCAGGAGCAGGAGGACCAACCCCGCGCCAAACGCCACCGTCACACCGCGAAAGGTGGATTCGGTGAACTGGTTGAAATCGGGCGCGCCGCCGAGCCAGGCGGCGGGCAGGGTGAAATAAGGCAGCGCCGGGCCGTGAAACTCGCCGGGGTCGTATTCATAATTATTATTGACCCAGAGAAGCCGGAACTTCATGGCGTTGACCCCTTCGTCGTTGTGCAGGGGCCGCAGCGCCAGGTGGGGCGCGCGCAAACCCAGCGCCGCGCCTGTCAGCAGCGCCATTCCCGCCACAAGCCAGCGGTTCACGAGGCGGGCAGGCCGTACGCTTCGACCTCGATGTAAGTGTTCAACGCGCTGTCGGTGCTGCCCTTGCTGTAGCAGCGCACGTAGCGCGCCCTGGTCCCCCTGGCATCGACCACCTTGCCGGCCCCGGTGAGGGAATTCTCAAAATACTCGCGGTCGGTCCCGACACCCAATCCGGCGGTGTTTTTCTGGTCGTTGTTAAAAAGGGTCACAACACCCTTTTTGAATTCCGCATCATCCGAAACCTGCACGATCACGTCGCGCACGACCACCGGCGTGGTGAAGTCGTGCCAGACGACAATGGCGTAGAGGTTGTATTCCCCCCGCAAATCGATTTGCACCCAGCGCAAACCTCGGCGGAGCGTGACGACGTTTTCCTCGTAGGCCTGTTTGCGGCCGTCGGTGATCTGTTTCAGCTCGCCGCTGATCAGATTGGGAAGGTCGGAGGAAACCGGTTTGCCCAGGGCGACGTTGGATGCGCCTTTGGGAGCGAGAAAGGGCGGAAGCGGTTTACTGGTCAGCGGCAACGCGGTGGTATTGGTCGGCAAATTCTGCGGGGTGCCTTTCATGGCGGGCGGCGGCAGCACCAGCGGCAACGGCGCCAGGTCCGAACCCTGCGCGGCGCCGCGCCCGGCGGCGGCCGCGGCGAGCATCGCCGCCAGGAACAACAGCCTTTTCATCATCATTCAGACGTAACAAGGCTTCGGCGCGGATAAAAGCGCAAAGTTTTTCCGTTGACAGGGGGAGCAGTCGCTCTGAGTTTCGGTCGTGGTTCGGACGGTTCATTGCAAAATCACCGCGATTGCAACGCGCAGGGCGAAAGACGCCAAGGCGCCAAGGGAAGCCGAGAACTTTTTGCACCGCCCTACAATCCGTCAGAATCAGGCATTTCCGACAGGATTTTCTCCGGCAGAGGCTGGGAGCGCGGAAAAAGAGTTTTGACAGGATGAACAGGATGGACAGGATGAAAGGGGGAATTCTCTTTTGTGAATCCATTCTTAATCCTGTTAATCCTGTCCGTCTTTTTTTGGTTGCGGCTGGCCGCGCTCGGTCTCTGCGTGAGAATTTCCATTCCTGGCGCTGGTTGAGACGGGTTACAAAAGCGGTATTGTTTCAAATCTTGCCAATCTCCGTCCAAAGCACGGGGGCGTCAAGCAATGCGAACGTTGGGTAGTGTCCTAATTTGATTTTTTTCGATCTAACACGCTCAAAACGAGATAAATCACAAATGCACAGGCAGCCAATATCCCGCTCCAACCTATTAGCGCACAAATCCAACTTGGA
Source organism: Verrucomicrobiota bacterium (assembly GCA_049510745.1). Classification (GTDB taxonomy): domain Bacteria; phylum Verrucomicrobiota; class Verrucomicrobiia; order Limisphaerales; family Palsa-1400; genus PLGF01. The sequence continues at coordinate 2,729 of JBEKYR010000044.1, forward strand.
ATTGGAGGCGCAGGCACTTCATAGATTTCAAACGAGAATCCAACGCATGTGACAATCGAAAAAAGCAAAGCTGAATTCAAGGTCAATTGCGCTATTTTGGTCGGTTTCATTTCTTCCCCTTCGTATCCGCCGCAATCGCCAACCTGACCGTAAATCGGAGCAACATGCGGTGACTTTGTGGGCTTTCCTTCCTGTTTGTCAAGAACTCCGCAATGCCCCACAAGCCAAGCAGCCCTAATAATGTAAATCAATCAAACCAATCCCTCACATGTGGGGGTGACCCAAATTAACGGGTCAGTCCCGCATAACCGCATATTTGCGGCCAGCCTTGTGACCTCGTGGAACTTTTTGCTTGATTATGGCGACGGAACCGAAAAACCCGCGACGAGCGGGCGGTGGTCGGAGGCCAGGCCCCAATTGGGCAACGCCAATATATACGTCTCCTGGCTGAGCCAATGTTGTTTCATGGCGCGGTTGAGCAGGATGTAGTCGATGCGGCTATAGACATCGTCCTTGCCAAAGTAATGCGTCCAGGTGACGCGGCGCGCTTCGTGGCCGCTGGCGGGGCCGGCGTCATCGCCGTTGCGCTCGGCGGGGCAGGTGTCAAATAAACGAGTGGCCCCGCGGCCCAGGATGGCGCGGAGCGGCTTGGAATCCTTCAGATCATTGAAATCGCCCAGCACGACGAGGTCTTCGCCGGGGCTTTCCGCCAGGCGGGCGTCAATCACCGCGCGCAGGGCCACGGCCTCCTCGTAGCGCCATTCCGCCTCGTCCGCGAGGGGCGACGGCAGGCGCGATTTGAGGTGGGCCGCGAGCAGGTTGAAACGGTAGCGCGGGGAAACCTGAATCTCCAGATCGGCGAAGCCGCGTTTGACAAACAGACGGCGGCCGTCGAGCAGAAAACTTTCATTGGTATGCGGACGCCGGGCGACGATGGGGAAACGGCTCAGGACGCAGACATGGATATTGGTATCGGGGCCGGCGACCCGCTCCCAAAAGGGGAGGTCGAGGCCGGCGGATTTGAGGGCGGCCTGCAATTCGAGCAGCACATTGGTCGAGCCGACCTCCTGCAACGCGAGCACGTCCGGGCGCAGCGCCAGGATGCTTTCGCGGACCTTGGTGTCGGCCACGGGGGATTTGGCGCGGCGCGAGCCGGAGGGAGCATCGAGGAAATTTTCGAGATTGAATGTGGCGGCGCGGAAGATTTGCGGCGCGGCCCACGCCGGAATCGCCGGCGCGAGCAAGAGCAGCCACCCCAGCAAAAGACCGCGAGCTTTGGAAGCGCAGGGCACGAGCGGAGCGTAGCCAAGGCGCGGCTCCGTCGTCAAAGGCAATCGTCACGCCCCCCGGGCGCATCTCTTTTTGGACACTGGTCGATGTTGCGGGAGGGCAAGGGTCGATCCACCGGGGAAAATGACGAATGACGAAATCCAAATGTCTAAAGAATGCTCAAATGACCCAATGACGAAATCCGCACCCGCATGAATTTCGTCATTCGGGCTTCGTCATTGTTTCGTCATTAGAGCTTCGTCATTCGTCATTCTTGCGGGTCTGGCGGCGGCGAGCCATGATCTCCTGTGGACAATGGGGTTGCCAAAAACCGGGATGCGCCCAGAGTGGATATTTTGCATGACAAGTCCGTCGTTCGGCATTAGTTTTTCTCGATGAGTGCGACGGAAATTATCAATGAGCTGCCCAAGCTGAGCGAAGCTGAGTTAAGATCAGTTCGCCAGCGGTTGCTCGAACTCGCGGCGCACAACGAGGATATTGCACTCTGCGATCAAGCGGCGGCAGAGGGTGCGGCCCTGCTCGACCGCATGGAGGAAGACGATGCCCGTCGTCAACGTCGGTGAAGTTTGGATGATTGATTTCGGGACAGGATTAACAGGATGAACAGGATTTTCTGAGGGCTTCTCCGGCAACTCAAACGCCTTGGCACGGGCAAAAGCGGACAAATTCACCCCTTGTAAATAAAAAGTTCTCAGTCGGCTTGAAACGATACTTCATTTCGCCCGCCGACGTGACGGGGGCGGCGCGCCGCTCAGAACGGCATCCATGTCGGCGAAGCGCCCCGCTTCCGCGTCAGCCATCCCGCGTTTGAATGATTGGGGAATCCACGAATCGTCTGACTCGACGACAAACTTGGCGACTTCCGCCCGTTGCTTGGGCGGCAACGCTTTGAACTGCTTAATCACGGCTTGTGCGGTCATGCCTCGAATTAACCATCATCGCGCGCGTTTGGCAAGCCAGCGAAACCCTCACGACACCCCCCGCTCAAATTTGCTTGCTTCGAGTCAGTTTTCGCTAATCAATGCCAGAACGAAATATGATGAAAATATTCCATGCCCTCTTCCGCGGCGCGGGCGCGGCGCTTTGGCTGGCGGCGGCGGCGGGTTTCGGGGCCAATTGGCCGCAATGGCGCGGGCCTTTCCTTAACGGCTCGACGACGGAAACAAACCTGCCCGATTCGTGGAGCAAAACGGAGAACGTCCTCTGGAGCGCGCCGCTGCCGGGGCCGGGCCACGCCACGCCGATCATCTGGGACGATACAGTGTTCGTCACCAGCCCCGACGCGGATGCCAATCTCCTGTTGTTCTGCCTGGACCGGTCCAGCGGGAAAGTCCGCTGGCAAAAAACCGTCGGCGTCGGCAATCGCGTCAAGGGCCTCAACAACATGGCGTCCCCTTCCCCGGTGACGGACGGGAAGACAGTATGGGCGCTCTTCGGGACGGGCGATCTGGCGGCGTATGATTTTTCCGGCAAACCGCTCTGGGCGCGCAGCCTGACCACGGAGTACGGCCCGTTCATCATCAACTGGCTCTACGGCTCCAGTCCTATGCTTTACAAGGGGCGCCTCTATGTCGAGGTGCTGCGGCGGCTGCCGGGCGAATCGTTCCTCCTCTGCCTGGACGCTGACACCGGGAGCAATATCTGGCGGCAAGCGCGGACGACCGACGCCATCAGGGAGTCCCAGGAAGCCTACTCAACGCCGATGCCAGGCGAATGCGGGGGGCGGACGGAAATCGTGGTGGCGGGCGGAGATTACGTCACGGGCCATGACGCGGCAACGGGCGAGGAGTTGTGGCGCGGGGGCGGATTGCGCAATTTCCAGCATCGGCCGGATTCGCGGCTGGTGCCCTCGCCGCTGCTGGCGGACGGGTTGGTTTTTGTTTGCGGGGCCAAGCGCAACCCGTTCCTGGCCTTCCACGATTGCGGCAAGGGGGACGTGACCACCAACGGCCTGGCCTGGAGTTACTCGGAGTATTCGACCGATTGCGCCACGCCGTTGTTCTACCAGGACAAAGTGTTCATGCTCGACGGCGACAAACAAATGATGGTTTGCCTGGAACCGGCGACGGGAAAGGTCAAATGGCAGCAGTCCCTGGGCGTGCGGGAGATTTTTCGCGCCTCGCCGACCGGGGCGGATGGGAAGATTTATTGCTTCAGCGAGCGCGCGACGGCGGTGGTGATGTCGGCGGCGGACGGCAAGGTGTTGCAGACCATTGCAATGGGCGAGGGCGCCCAGACCGACGAGGGGCGGAGCCACGCCACGATAGCCGCCGCGCAAGGCTGCCTGTTCGCGCGCGCGCCAGGACGGCTTTACTGCATCGGGAAGAAGTAGCCCGCGCCGCCGGCCATGCCGCTGCCCTACAAAATCGCCACGCTGCTCTATTGTTTCAACCGCCGGGAGCAGGCGCTGCTCATGCGGCGCGCCCAGGAGCCGAACCTCGGCTTGTGGAGTCCGTGCGGCGGCAAACTGCGCATGGCGGAGGGCGAATCCCCCTACGCCTGCGCCTGCCGCGAGGCGCGGGAGGAAATAGGTTTGACGCTGACGCCCGGCGATTTGCATTTGACGGGCCTGGTCAGCGAGCACGGCTTCGAGGGGCGCGCCCACTGGCTGATGTTTTTGTTCGAGGTCAAACCGCGCCTGGAGCGGCTGCCGCCGCCGCATCGGGAAGGGGAGTTCGGGTTTTTCGACGCCGGGGCGATTGCGGCGCTGGAAATCCCGCGGACCGACGCGGAGCAAATCTGGCCGTTGTTCTGGCGGCATCGGGGCGGATTTTTTGCGGCGCACTGCCACTGCCAGTTGGACGGAAGCAATCGGTGGGAAGTGGAAGAGAGCACAACGTTCAACGGTTCCAGTTCAAAGGAATAGATTTCAACAAGAGTTCCAAATGTGCTCTAATGGGCCAAAGAGAAAGCAAATTTATGGCTGAAAAAATTGAAAACATGACTGCAACGGGCGGCAATCCAACCGAACCCAAATGTCCTTTCCCCCACGCTGCCGGAGGCGGCACATCGAACCGCGACTGGTGGCCGAACCAGTTAAAGCTCGAACTCCTGCACCAGCATTCCTCCAAGTCCAATCCCATGGGCGAGGACTTCAACTACGCGGAAGAGTTCAAGAGCCTTGACCTGGCGGCTGTGAAGAAAGATCTGGCGGCGCTGATGACAGACTCGCAGGACTGGTGGCCCGCGGACTTCGGCCACTACGGCCCTTTGTTCATTCGCATGGCGTGGCACAGCGCCGGCACCTACCGCACCGGTGACGGCCGCGGCGGCGGCGGCAGGGGTCAGCAGCGCTTCGCGCCGCTCAACAGTTGGCCGGACAACGTCAGCCTGGACAAGGCGCGTCGCCTGCTTTGGCCGATCAAGCAGAAGTATGGCCGGAAGATTTCCTGGGCCGACCTGATGATTCTCACGGGCAACGTTGCCCTGGAAACGATGGGATTCAAGACGTTCGGTTTCGGAGGCGGTCGCCAGGACGTTTGGGAGCCGGATCAGGACGTCTATTGGGGCTCTGAGGACACGTGGCTGGGTGACAAACGCTATTCAGGCGACCGGGATCTGGAAAATCCACTCGCTGCCGTGCAGATGGGGCTGATTTACGTCAACCCGGAAGGCCCGAACGGCAACCCCGATCCGATTGCCTCGGCAAGGGATATCCGCGAGACCTTCGCCCGCATGGCGATGAACGACGAGGAGACGGTGGCGCTCATTGCCGGCGGCCATACCTTCGGCAAGACCCACGGCGCCGGCCCTGCGTCCCGTGTGGGGCCTGCTCCGGAAGCGGCCGGCCTCGAGGAGCAGGGCTTGGGCTGGAAGAGCAGCTTTGGCACCGGCAAAGGCGGCGACGCGATCACCAGCGGTCTGGAAGTCACCTGGACCACAACGCCGACGAAGTGGAGCAATAATTTTTTCGAGAACCTGTTCGGTTACGAATGGGGGCTTACGAAAAGCCCGGCTGGTGCGCATCAGTGGACGCCGAAGAATGGCGCCGGCGCCGGCACAGTACCCGCCGCGCATGATGCCTCGAAGCGTATCGCGCCTTCCATGCTCACCACGGACCTCGCCCTGCGGTTCGACCCTGCTTACGAAAAAATCTCCCGGCGCTTCCTGGAGAACCCGGATCAGTTCGCCGACGCATTCGCCCGGGCGTGGTTCAAGCTGACGCATCGCGATATGGGCCCGCGCGCGCGCTATCTCGGCCCGGAAGTTCCCGCGGAAGAACTCATCTGGCAGGACCCCGTTCCCGCGGTGAACCACAAATTGATCGGGGCGAAGGACGTCGCCTCGCTGAAGGACAAAATTCTGGCGTCCGGCCTGTCCGTCTCGCAACTGGTTTCCACCGCGTGGGCGTCGGCGTCCACCTTCCGCGGCTCCGACAAGCGCGGCGGCGCGAACGGCGCCCGTATTCGCCTGGCGCCGCAGAAGGATTGGGAAGTCAACCAGCCGAAACAGTTGGCGAAGGCGCTCAAGACGCTCGGCGATATCCAGAGCGCGTTCAACAAGACGGCGAAAGGCGGCAAGAAGGTTTCGCTGGCTGACCTGATTGTTTTGGGCGGCTGCGCCGGCATCGAACAAGCGGCAAAGAACGCCGCTCACAAGGTCACGGTCCCCTTCACGCCGGGACGCATGGACGCCTCGGCGGAGCAAACCGATGCGGCCTCCTTCGCGGTGCTCGAGCCTGTCGCGGACGGCTTCCGCAATTACCTCAAGGGCAAATACACCGTGCCGGCCGAAGCGCTGCTGATCGACAAGGCGCAATTGCTGACCCTGACCGCGCCTGAGATGACGGTGCTCGTGGGCGGCATGCGCGTCCTGAAAACCAACTTCGGAGGGGTAAAACACGGCGTCTTCACCCAGCGACCGGAAGCGCTGACCAACGACTTCTTCGTGAACCTGCTCGACATGGGCACGGAGTGGAAGCCGGTCTCGCAAGACGCGGACTTGTTTGAAGGTCGCGATCGCAAATCGGGCAAGGTCAAGTGGACCGGCACGCGTGTGGACCTGATCTTCGGCGCAAATTCCCAACTCCGCGCCCTGGCTGAAGTCTATGGAAGTTCCGACGCTGAGAAGAAGTTCGTCCACGACTTTGTCGCGGCCTGGAATAAGGTGATGAACCTTGATCGCTTCGACCTTGCGTGATCTCTGACGATTTGCATGGCGGAGCCGATCATTGATTTGCAGAGCGACCACTTCTTCATGGGGGAAGCGTTGCGCCAGGCGGCGCGCGCCTATGAAGCGGGGGAAGTGCCGGTCGGAGCGGTCATTGCGCGGGCCGGGCGCATCATCGCGCGGGCCTGCAACCAGGTGGAACTGCTCAAAGACGCCACCGCCCACGCCGAAATGCTGGCCATCACACAGGCGGAGGAAGCGGCGGGCGACTGGCGCTTGACGGACGGCACGCTTTACGTAACCAAGGAGCCGTGTCCGATGTGCGCGGGGGCCATCGTGCATGTGCGGCTGGCGCGGGTGGTTTATGGGGCCAGCGACGTCAAGGGCGGCGCCGCGGGCAGCGTTCTGAACCTGCTACAGTTGCCGACCCTCAATCACCGGTGCGACATCACCAGCGGGGTGCGCGAAGCCGAATGCCGCGCCCTGTTGCGGGAGTTCTTCGCCGAACAGCGGCGGAAGATCGAGTAAAGGTTGAGGGGTTCACCCGGCGCCCAGCAGCTTCGCTTTCAAGGCGCGCAAGGTGCGCGTCGGATACCGCACGGTCAGGCGGCGCAGGGCGAAGGGCGGGGTGGCGGGGGTGTTGACGCCAAAGGCGGTGGTGCATGCTGTGCGGTAGCCGGCCTCCATCACCAGGTCGCGCACGGCGTTGTTCCAATCGCCGTACGGATAGCAGAAATGTTCGACGGCCACGCCAAAGGTGTCCTCGAGTTTTTTCTTGCTGGCGACGATTTCCTCGCGGGCATCGCGCACGCTCAAGCGGGTCAAACGGGCGTGGGTCAGCGAGTGGGAGCCGATGGAGTGTCCGGCCCGGAGCCATTGCTGAATCTGGCTGGTGTCCATGAGCCGTTCGGGGGCCTCGCCGTCACGGAGGTCCCATTCGTTGCGTTTGCCGATGGCATCGGGCACCAGGAACTGGAGGCCGCGCAGGCGGTGTTGGGCCAGCGGTCCGAGGGCGTTTTCAAAGACGTTGCAAAAGCCGTCGTCAAAAGTCAGGGCGACGCGCAGGCTCTGGGGTGATTTGGCGCAGGCCTCGCCGGGCGTGCAGGCGGCAAAACCGGCCTCGTGAAACTCCCCCAGTTGCCGCACGAAGGCGGAAACACTCACGTAAAGCCCTTTGAGGCGGACGCCCCGCGGACGAGGCCCGATCTTGTGATACATCAAAATAGGAACCCCGGTGCGAAACAGTTCCAGGAACGGTTTCAAAGTGTAGTAAGGCCGGGCGGACAACTCACGCATCCTTGTCGTGTAACACGAACCGTCCGCCGAAACAATCGCAAAGGCGGGCGGCCTCGCCTGGGGCGCATCTCACTATTTGGACACTCGTCAACGCCGCGGGAGCGCCAGCCTCAATCGAGCGGGGGAAATGACGAATGACGAAATCCCAATATCTAACCCCGAATGCTTTCGGGGCAAATGCCTCAATATCGTTCCTGGACGAGATTGGCCATTCGGCAAACAAATCGAGAACATCGCCAAGGATTGGGGGCGAAGGCAAAATTGGAGCATACCCGCATTGAAAGCCGCAATGCGGGTATGCTGGAGTCGATTTTCTCCATTTGTCAAGGAAAATGTGCAGACGGCAAAATGAAAAGTTTTAAATGAAAAGTTTTTAAGGTCCGCTTTTTCCCGGCGTCACTGAGGCGTTACATTCGTCATTTTTTTGCGCCTGAGCGGTTTGCTTTGCATCCGGCAAACACGCTGCGCAGATAGTCCAGGCTCCGGCTGGCGATGACCTCCGGCCCTTCCTCGAATTTGAAGACCTCGACGGAGACGTAACCCCGGTAGCCCGCCTCGACGAGCGCCCCGGCAATCGGGCGAAAATCGACCGCGCCGAAACCCGGCCCTTTGAGATTTTTGTCGTTGGCGTGAAAATGGGCGAAGTGCGGCCACGAGTCGCGGATGATGCGCGGGATGGGCGCCGCCTCCGCGCACATGGCCTTGACGTCCAGAATGATCTTCATGGCCGGGCTGTGGAATTGTTCCGCGAAACGGACCGCTTCCGCGGCGGTGTTGATGAAGTTGGTCTCGGCGGGGGCGAGCGGCTCGATGCAGAGGACGGCGTTGCGCTCCTCCGCCCGCCGCACCGCCGGGCGCAAGGTTTGCGCGGCGAAATCCCAGGCTTGTTCCGGCGTCAGCTCCGGCGGGACGTTGCGCTGTTGCGGCGAGCCGAGCACCAGCACTTTTCCGCCGAGATCGGCGCAGCAATCGACCAATTCGCAAAAATAGCGGGCCGTCCGCTCGCGCACCGCCGGGTCGGGGTGAGTGAGGCCCAGCCCTTCGGTGCGCGCCAGGAGCCAATGCAGGCCGCAGATTTCGATGCCGAGGCGCGCGGCGGTTTCGCGGAGACGGCGGCGGGCGTCCGGGGTGATTTCGCCCGCCGTTTTGGCCAGCGTGAACGGGGCGATCTCGACACCGTCGTAGCCGAGTTTGGCGCAGTACTCCAGGACGGCATCGATGGACCAACCCTGGAAAATCTCATTGCAGATGGCCAGCTTCATCCCGCGCTATTGAGCCACAACCGGCGGAAGTTCCAACTGAATTCCGTTCCGGCAGGCGCGGTCCCGCCGGTGATTGCCAATGACTACCGTTGATTCACCGGTTGACTGATGAGGGTTTGTTTTGTACCTTTCTTTCCGTGAGCACAGTTTTGGAAATTGAGTCCGCGTTGCCGAAGTTGACCACTGAAGAACTCCGGCGGATCGAGCAGGCTGTGCATCAGCAATATCGTCAGCGTCACGACGGTATTGTTTATGATGATTCCTACGGGGTGGTGACGGAAGCCGACTTGATTGCGTCTGCTGAAGAGGCCTTTCTGGCTTACGACAGGGGGGAGCAGGAGCGCGCTCAACGCCAAGCGGGGTGAAGTATGCTCCTGACAGTGGGTCTGCATGGCGAAATAATTCTACCCCAGCGCCACCAGCGGTTTGGCGGGTCGGCGTTTTGAATGACCAGATAACAGGCGGAGCGGGAAAGCTTCCAGTCTTCGACCGGACGTTGCGCGCCCGATCCGATACTGACCATTTCGAGGATATGCTCGAAATGGTCTTCGCTGGAAACATTTCAATCCAATTCCTTGAGCATTTGCTCGACCGTAACGAGGAGCGCGGGCACGTCCTTCTGCACGGCGTCCCACAACACTTGATAATCCAGATCATCATATCCGTGGCTCAAGTGGTCGCGCGTGCCGGCGATTTCCTTCCACGGCACGGAAGGATACCGCGACCGCAAATCCATCGGCAGCCGCTTCACGCCCTCGCCGAGTATTTCGATGAACCGCTCCAGCGCGGCGGTTGCCTGCCAGTCGGCCAGCAGCTTCTCCAGGGTTTTGCCCGCGCAAATCATCTGAAGACGGCGCGCCGCGTCTTGAACCTGCCGCAACGTCGCCCTTGGATCATGCACGCTCATAAATCGGAATGGCTTCCCGGCGCACAGCCGCTTCAATGTATTTGTTGAGACGCGAGCAAAAATCCACCTTGCGGCCAATAATCGCGGCCAGTTCGTCGCCGTAGCCGAAGTAACGAAAACCAACGCCTTTGAGCGCGCCCGGCTCGAACTCTGCCAGCACATCCACGTCGCTACGCGCCGGATCGAAGTCCTCCCGCAAGACCGAGCCGAACAGGCTCAACTTGCGGATGCCGCGCGCGCGACAGAACTCCGCGATTTTCTCGCGGTCAATCTGGATGGGCAATTCGGCCACGCTCATGGCACAAACCATCGCGCAAAACTCGCTTCCGTGCAATCCTCATTCAAGTGAAGTGGTCTCTGTCGCGCCTCACGAGCGTTGGCGGATGGATTCCAGGACGGCGGCGATGTCGTTTTCGGCGTGGCCGTTCGTAATCGTAATCTTGATCCCCGTCTTACGCTTCCGCCTTCGCCAAAGCTATGGCGCGAGAGGCGGGAAGAGGATTAAGATTAGGAATAGAATCAAAACCTGCGCATGAACAAAGATTCGGACGAACTGGCCTTTGTCGCCCTCGGCTCCAACCTCGGCGATTCGGCGGACTTGGTGCGGCGGGCCATCGAGAGGCTGCAATCGCTCTCCGCGGCGCCGCTGCTCCGTTCCTCGCTCTGGCAAAGCGCGCCGGTCGATTGCCCGCCCGGCTCGCCGCCCTTCGTCAACGCGGTCGCCGCCCTCCGTCCGCGCCCCGGTGAGACGCCGTCAACGCTGCTGCATCGGCTGCAAGAATTGGAGGCGGCCTTCGGGCGGGCGCCGAGGAAAATCCTGAACGAACCGCGCTTGCTGGACCTGGATTTGATCGCCTTTGGCTCGCGCGTCGTCCATGAGCCGGGGCTGGAGTTGCCGCATCCGCGGGCGCATCTGCGGCGGTTTGTCCTGCAACCGCTGGCGGAAATCGCGCCGGATTTTATTTTGCCCAAGCAGACCCGGAGCGTGCAGGAACTGCTGCGCCGCCTGCCGCCGGAGGCGAATCTGGCCAGAGTGACCACTCATCGCTTGTCACGCCCGCGCCCGCCGGGTAAGTTGCCGCCCACGTGAGTCAGAAAGCGTACGCAGCGGCGGGGGTCGATATCGATCTGGGCAACCAGGTCAAGTCTGCCCTGCCCCGGTTGCTGGCCGCCACCCGCCGCCGCGAGGTCCTGGGCCAGGTGGGCGGCTTCGGCGGCCTCTTCGCGCTGGATGCCGGGAAATTCCGCCAGCCCGTGCTGGTCGCCAGCACCGACGGCGTGGGCACCAAGCTCAAAATCGCCTTCGCCCTGGACCGCCACGACACCGTCGGGCAGGACCTTGTCAATCATTGCGTCAACGACATTGCCGTGCTCGGCGCCGAGCCGCTGTTCTTCCTGGATTACATCGGCGCCGGGAAACTGCGGGCGCGCGTCTTCAGGGAATTGATCGCCGGTTTCGCCCGCGCCTGCGCGGAGAATCATTGCGCGCTGCTCGGCGGCGAAACGGCGCAAATGCCCGGCCTCTACCAGGACGGCGAATACGACCTCAGCGGCACCATCGTCGGCGTGGTGGAAAAATCGGAGATTCTCGACGGCAAGGGCATCCGGCCGGGCGACGCGGTCATCGGACTGGCCTCCAGCGGGCTGCACACCAACGGCTATTCGCTGGCGCGAAAAATCCTCTTCGAGCAAATGAAACTCGACCCGCGCGGCGTGGTCCCCGAACTCAACGGCGGCCTCGGCCGGGAATTGCTCAAAGTCCACGTGAGTTACGGCTCGTTGATCCGCGCCGTCCTGAAAAAGTTCAACCGCCCGCGCCGGCGCAGCCGTGTGGTCAAAGGCATGGCCCACATCACCGGCGGCGGATTCACGGACAACATCCCGCGCGTGCTTCCAAAAAAATGCGACGCGGTGATTAAAAAAGGGTCGTGGGAGGTTTTGCCGATTTTTCAATTGCTCGCCGCCAACGGCGGGATCGCGGAGACGGAGCTTTACCAGGTGTTCAACATGGGGGTCGGCCTGACGATGATCGTGGCGGCGGAGCAGGCGGAGGCGGTGCTCAGATTCATTCGCGCCCGCCGCACCCGCGCCTGGATCATCGGCGAAATCGTCCGCGGACGCGGCGTGGCGCGAATTATTTGACAGACACGATGAACATTTTCGACGAATTGGAATGGCGGGGCTTGGTGGCCGATTGCACGGACGCCCCGCAATTGCGCCAACGCCTGGAGTCCGGCCCCATTGTGCTTTACGCCGGGTTCGATCCGACGGCCGACAGCCTGCACGTCGGGAACCTGGTGCCGCTGCTGGCCTTGCGCCGCTTTCAAATGCTGGGCCATCATCCCATTGCCGTGGCCGGCGGCGCCACCGGACTGGTGGGCGATCCGAGCGGGCGCAGCACCGAGCGGCAGCTTCTGACCCCGGACGCGCTCAAGCACAACATCGCCTGCGTGAAGGAGCAGATGCGGCGGCTGCTGGATTTCGACGTCGCCGCCAACCCGGCCCGCCTGGTCGATAACGCGGATTGGACCGCGCCGGTCAGTTTTCTGGATTTTCTGCGGGACATCGGCAAGCATTTTTCTGTCAATCAAATGATCGCCAAGGAAAGCGTCCGGGCGCGCATGGACGACCGCGAGGCGGGCATCAGCTACACGGAATTCAGTTACATGCTGCTGCAAGCCTTCGATTTTTACCATCTGCACAAGGAGCATCGCTGCGAACTGCAGATCGGCGGCTCCGACCAGTGGGGCAACATTACCGCCGGGATGGAGTTGACCCGCAAGAAGCTCGGCACGCGCGTCTTTGGGCTGACCCTGCCCCTGATCCTCAACAGCGACGGCAGCAAATTCGGCAAGACCGCCGCCGGCGCCGTCTGGGTGGACGCGAAAAAAACCAGCGTGTACCGCTTCTACCAATTCTGGATTTGCACCGACGACCGCGACGTGCGGCGTTACCTGAACTATTTCACGTTCCTGGGCAAAGACGAAATCCAAGCCCTGGCCGCCCAGCACGAAGCCCGTCCCGAAGCCCGCGCTGCCCACAAGGCGCTGGCCAGGGCCATGACCGATCTGGTGCATGGCGAAAGCGCCGCCACGGAGGCCGCGCGCGCCAGCGAGATTCTCTTTGGCGGAGAGCTGGAAGGAATTGCCGAAAGCACCTTCCATGAAATCGTCGGCGAGGTCCCGACCCGCCAGATCGACAAGGCCAGGCTGGAAGGCGCCGGGACACCGTTGGTGGAACTTCTGGTGGACTCGGGCCTTTGCCCGTCAAAAGGGCAGGCGCGCAAGGACATCGAAGGAGGCGGCGTATATGTCAACAATATCCGCGAAGCCGGCGCGCGGCGCAGCGTGACGACCGCCGATCTGCTCTTCGGCAGGCACCTGCTTTTGCGCAAGGGCAAGCGCAATTACACCGTCCTCTCTGTCAAATAACGAAATATGAAGCATCGCGCGGCTCGAATCGGGATCACCGCCCTGCTGGCCCTGGCCGCTTTGGCGGCGGACGCGGGCCAGGAACTTGTGTTCGCCGGCTCGGGCAAAAAGGACATCGAGGCCTTTCGGTTCGACCCGGCCACGGGCGCGTTGACGAGCCTGGGCCAGGCGGCCCGGATCGCCCATCCTTCCTTTCTGGCCATCGCCCCCAACCATCATTTCCTCTACGCCATCAGCGAAGGCCGCGACCCGTCCGGCAGCAGCGTGAGCGCGTTTTCCATTGACGCGGCGGCGGGCAGGCTGGCGCTGTTGAATTGGCAGCCCGCCGGCGGCGCCGGGCCGTGTTATATCGAAGTCGATGCCGGCGGCAAAAACGCGCTGATCGCCAATTACAACAGTGGCAGCGCCGCGGTTTTCCCGCTGGCCGCGAACGGCGCGCTCGGCCCGATGTCGGCCTTTGTCCAGGACACGGGGTCGAGCGTCAACCCGGAGCGCCAGAAAGGCCCGCACGCCCACTGCATCGTCACCGACCCGGGCAGCCGGTTCGCGTTCGTCTGCGATCTGGGATTGGACAAGGTGATGATTTTTAGGTTTGACGCTGCCAGGGGATCGCTCGCGCCGGGCGAGCCGGCCTTCGTTTCGGTCAAGCCCGGCGCCGGGCCGCGCCACATCGCCTTTCACCCCAACGGCCGCTGGGCTTGCGTCATCAACGAAATGGGTTCGACCCTCACCGTCTTCGCCTGCGACGCCGCCCGTGGAACCCTGCGTGAAATCCAGACTGAATCCACCCTGCCAAAGGATTTTTCGGGCCGGAACACCGACGCGGAAGTGGCCGTTCATCCCTCGGGAAAATTCGTCTATGCCTCGAACCGGGGCGACGACAGCATCGCCGTTTTCGCGTGCGACCCGGAGACCGGGCGCCTGACCTTTGAGCAGCGGGCGCCCACCGGCGGCAAGACCCCGCGCCAGTTCGAGATCGACCCGGCGGGGGCCTGGTTGCTGGCGGCCAACCAGGATTCGGACACGGTGGCAGTGTTTCGTATTGACACGAACACCGGCCATTTGCAGCCGGTGGGGACGCCGGTCCACAGCGACAATCCCATGTGCGTCAAGTTCCTGCCCGCGGAGCCGTAACCGGAGTCCGGGCTAACCTCCGGCAGGTGCGTCACGGAACCGGCAAAATGCTTTTCATTTCGCGCCGTTCTCCCAAACTCCGCTCAGGGCGGGGAAATCTGACCCAGATGAATCCTCCGATAAGGGTCGAGATCGTGGCCAACCCCCACCACTCGATCCGAGTTCCCGGTCCCGGGCAGTCGAGACCCCAATCGTCCCAATGCAGCAATGAAACTCCCAGCGTGAAAATCCCCAACAGGACCACAGTTGGCACGATAACGCGAACCCAGCGTTCGGGTTGCCGCATCCAGCCATGACCGCCGACCAGGACCACAGCCGCGCCGAAAAGGACGGTCACCGCTGCTGTGAGCCAGTCTTTGGTCGTCGCCGCCTCGATCATTATCCAGGACAGCGCTCCCGCAGCGATGACACCCAGGCAGCCATAGACGTGCCAGAGTTGTTGCCGGCGGCTGGGCGATCGCGGCTGGAGTGATTCCAACGTCTCGTCCATTCCATCTTCCATCCGAATCTGCTGTTGGCGGCGGTTTGTCCTGGTGATCAGGGTGATCAACCCGGCAAAATACCCGGCGGCCAACACCGCTAAAGCGCAGCCGAAGGCGACAGGAGACGAATCCACCAGCGGCGGCCCAAAAAAGATCATGGCCAATAACGCCGCCAGGGCAAGCAAGGCGTAAGCGCCAAAGAAACAAGTCTGCCGGATCAGAAACCGCTGTTCCCGAGGAGACGGGGTGTTGTTGATACTAAGTCTGATTGTCATCATTTCACCGTATATCGATTGTGTTTTCATATGCACAGTTAAGGACTCGATTCACATATTCATTGGACACGCCCGAAGGCATATAAGTTTCAAGAAAAACCCTGCGCGCCGGTTGTTACCGGCATATGACGGACATGTCCTTTGTTCGTCACCGCCCGGGCCGCAAACACCGCAAAAAAGACGCAAGCCGTCGCAATCGCAGTGTGCCACCACGGCGGAACCCGCTGCCACGTCAGCGCGCTGGAGCGGCGCGCTCCAACCCGTCCCAAAGCAAAAACAACACTTGCCATCAACAGAATTTGTTTCATTAACCGGGATACGCGCCTGGGCGCCCTTTGGTTACACATTTTTCTTCTTAATCTTAATCCTGCTCGTAATCTTAGTCCTTTTCTCCGAGGGCAAGACGGGGATCAGGATTACGATTAAGCTACCCAAAAACAGTGAGATGCGCCCGCCGGCGAAATTGGGGTGCATCGGAGGTTGCCAGACGGGGCTTCTGCCGGTAGATTGCAGTGCTCGCCGGGAAGGCGAGTTTAAGCATGAGTCAATTTTTAAACGGTCTCTATATTGCCGCGGGCGTCGTGTTCCTGTTTGGGGCGGCCATTTTTGTGCATGAGTTCGGCCATTATTGGGTGGCCCGCAAACGCGGCCTCAAGGTCGAGGCCTTCGCCATCGGCTTCGGCCCGAAAATCTTCTCCTGGGTGCGCGACGGCATCGAGTACTCGGTGCGGTGGATTCCCGCCGGCGGCTTTGTGAAATTGCCGCAGATGATCACCTCCGCCGCCATCGAAGGCGGCGCCAAGGATGAACAGATTCCGCCGGCTGCGCCGTTTTCCAAGATTCTGGTCGCCGTCGCCGGCCCGTTCATGAACGTCGTGTTCGCTTTTGCCATTGCCGCCATTATCTATTTTGTCGGGCTTCCAGTGCCGGTCAACCCGTCGATCATCGGCTATGTTGATCCCAATTCGGCCGAGGCCAAACTGGGCATTCACGAGGGCGACCGTATCGTCGCGATCAACCACAAACCGGTCAAATCGTGGGAGGAGATTTACAATTCGACCATTCTCGCCCTGACCAATGTGCTGCCGGTGACCATTGTCCATGCGGGGGTTTCCAATACCTACATGCTCAAAGCCGAGGTGAACAACCTGGTCGGGTTAAAGACGCTGGACCTGGACCCGCGCGACCATTTGATCGTCAAATCCATTTCCGCGGGCAAACCGGCCGACGTGGCGCATCTGAAGGCGGATGACGAAGTGGTCGAGTTCGCCGGCGTGCCCATCAGCAGCCGGCAGCAATTGGTCAGCTTGATCCAAAAGCGCGGCAACCAGGCCACGCCCATCGCTGTCAAACGGGGCCGCCAGCGGCTCGCGCTCTCGGTCACGCCGGCCATGGACCCCTCGACCAGGAAGTGCCTCATCGGCGTCGAGTTCTCGCTGGGCAAAGACGTCTATGAAATCGAACATCCCACCCCCTGGGCGCAAGTGGCGGGCGTTTGCGAAGTGGTCTATGGCACGATCAGCGCCCTGGTGCATTCGCATGAGAGCGGCGTGAGGGCCAGCGACCTGAGCGGCCCGGTCGGCATCATCGGCGTGCTGGCCGTCCAGGCCAACACCGACTACCGGCTGGCGCTGAGTTTCCTGGTGATGTTGAACGTCAACCTGGCCATTTTGAACATGCTGCCCATCCCCGTCCTGGACGGCGGCCATATCGTGATGGCGATCCTGGAGCGGATTCGCCGCCGGCCGCTGGAGGTGCGCTTTGTCGAATACACCACCACCGCCTTCGCCGTCCTGCTCATTTCGTTCATGCTTTACGTGACCTTCTTTGACATTAAACGCATCCCGCTTTTCCATTTGATGTTTAATCGCGAGGCGCAGATCGAGCAGGCCGAAAAGCCCGCCGCCGCGCCTCCCGCGACCTCAACGGCCCAATAAAACATGCGCCTTTGTTTTTCGCCCTTCTTCCATTCCCGCCGCAAGACCCGTGAAGTGGTGGTCGGCGATCCGGCCCGCGGAGGGGTCGTCATCGGCGGCGATCACCCCGTCGTCAAACAGTCGATGATCACCTGCGACACGATGGACACCGCCCTTTGTGTCAAGCAAACGCTCGATCTCGTGGCCGCCGGCTGCCAGATCGTCCGCATCACCGCCCCCACCGTCAGGGACGCCGCCAACTTGAAAAACATCGTGGCCGGGCTGCGCGCGCGCGGCTGCCTGGTTCCGATCGTGGCGGACATTCATTTCAAGCCCGACGCCGCCCTGGAAGCCGCCCGGTGGGTCGAGATGGTGCGGGTCAACCCCGGAAATTTCGCAGACAAGAAAAAATTTGCCGTGCGCGAATACAGCAAGATCGAATACAACGCCGAACTGGCGCGGCTGGAGGAGCAATTCACGCCGCTGGTCCGCCTCTGCAAAGACCTGGGCCGCGCCCTGCGCATCGGGACCAATCACGGCTCGCTCAGCGATCGCATCATGAATCGGTACGGCGACACGCCCTTGGGCATGGTCGAGAGCGCGCTGGAATTCGCCCGCATCGCCCGCCGGCACGATTTCCACAACTTCAAATTCTCCATGAAGTCCAGCAATCCCAAGGTGATGATCGAGTGCTACCGCCTGCTGGCCGCCCGCCTCGATGACTTGGGGCCGGACTGGAATTATCCCATCCACTTGGGCGTGACCGAAGCCGGCGAGGGCGAGGACGGCCGCATCAAAAGCGCCATCGGCATCGGCTCGCTCCTGTGCGACGGCTTGGGCGACACCATCCGCGTTTCGCTCACGGAAGATTCGCCCAATGAAATCGCCGTCTGCTCCGATTTGCTGGCGCAAATTCCCGAGCTTACTATACCGCTCCCGGCCGACGACGAACCCTTGTCTCCGTTCCTGACGGGCTGGCCGTTCGATCCCTTCGCCTTCGAACGGCGCGCCACCCCGGAGATTCCCTTGCATGAGCCGTTCAAATGCGGCGGCGAACAGACCGTCCGCGTCGTGGTCACTCGTGCCACTTGGGACAAAGTGGCGCCGAAAATCCGCCCCAAAGACGATGTCAGACCCGAAGCGGTCTATGAAGACCTCAACGTCTTCGAAATCGACCCGGCGGAAGAGCTCACGATCAACTGCGACACCCAATTGGTGACAGTCAAGGACGGCGTGGGACTTCCCGCCATCGCGGCCTTTCGTTTGTTGGCCGCGAAATTGAAGCGCCTGGGCTGCAACAATCCGATCCTGCTCAAAGATTGCCTGCAGTTCGAGTCCGCTCCGTTGGAACCCAAGATCGCGCTCTTGCGCGCCGCGGTGGTCATCGGATCGCTCCTGGCCGACGGCATTGGCGACGCGATTTTGATTCGCGGCGAATCCGGGGGCGGACAGAGCCTGCGGCTGGCTTACAACATTTTGCAGGCGGCGGGCTGCCGCAGTTTCAAGACCGATTACGTCGCCTGCCCGTCCTGCGGGCGCACCCTGTTCAATCTGCAAACAGTCACCGCCCGCATCAAGGAACGGACGCAACATCTGAAGGGGGTCAAAATTGCGATCATGGGCTGCATCGTCAACGGCCCCGGCGAGATGGCAGACGCGGACTTCGGCTACGTGGGCGGCGCGCCGAACAAGATCAACCTCTACGTCGGCAAAACGCCGGTGAAATTCAACATTCCCGAGGGCGAGGCGGTGGACCGCCTGGTGGACTTGATCCGCGAGCACGGCAAGTGGGTCGAGCCGGAACCGGCCCGCGTCCCCGCCCCCGCCTGAAGTCAACTATAACCTCGAGCGGGCCTTTTTCATTGCGTCCGCCCCTGGTTTCTCTAGCATCGCCTCCATGCGATTCGCGCGCCTCATTCTGGCGGTGGGAGCCGCCGCCCTGGTCTTTCACCCGCCCGCGGCGCTTCCAGACGGCGCGGACGGGAAGC
The DNA here is from genome assembly GCA_049510745.1 of Verrucomicrobiota bacterium. GTDB lineage: Bacteria > Verrucomicrobiota > Verrucomicrobiia > Limisphaerales > Palsa-1400 > PLGF01. The sequence continues at coordinate 21,819 of JBEKYR010000044.1, forward strand.
CGGCGCCGCCCGGCGCCGCCGCCGAACCCGCTGCCCCCGTCCCCAATGTCATCGAAAACTCGGTCGTCAAAGTCTTCGCCACCGTCCGCTATCCCGATTTCTACAAACCGTGGACCAAGGAATCCCCCGCCGACTTGACCGCCAGCGGGGTGGTGATCGAGGGGAAACGCATTTTGTCCAACGCCCACGCCGTCCTCTACGCCAGCCAGGTGCAGGTGCAGGCCAACCAGGCCGGCGACAAAATCTCGGCCAGCGTCGCGGCCATCGCGCCGGAAATCGACCTGGCGGTCCTGAAATTGGACGACGAAACTTTTTTTGACACGCACCCGCCCCTGGCCCGGGCTCGCACTCTGCCCGCCATCAAAGATGTCGTCCTGGCTTACGGCTACCCGCAAGGGGGGAACAGCCTCTCCATCACCAAGGGCATCGTTTCCCGCATCGAATTCGCCAACTACAATCTGGGCACCGCCGGCCTGCGCATCCAGATCGACGCCGCCATCAACCCCGGCAACAGCGGCGGGCCGGCCGTGGTGGGAGACAAAATGATTGGGCTGGCCTTCAGTCATCTGGCCAGTGCGGAAAACATCGGCTACATCATCCCGTGCGAAGAAATCGACTTGTTCCTGGAGGACATTGCCGACGGGCATTACGACGGCAAACCGGCGCTGTTCGACGAATTTCAGCCGCTGGAGAACCCCGCCTTGCGCGCCTTCCTCAAGGTGGACAAGGCCGTCCAAGGCATCATTGTGCGCCAGCCCAGTTCCGCCGATCCGGGGTATCCGTTGCAGGCCTGGGACCTGATCACGCATATCGGGGAGACGCCCATCGACGATGAAGGCATGGTCAAGATCGAAGGCAATCTACGCGTCTTATTCACCTACATGGTGCAACGGATCGCCAAGGACGGCAAAGTGCCGCTGACACTGTGGCGGGCCGGCAAGGAACTTCATCTCCAGACGCCCGTCCAGGCGAAGGAGCCGCAAGTCATTCCCGATCTGACCGGCGCTTATCCGTCTTATTTCGTCTATGGGCCGCTGGTCTTCTCCACCGCAAGTGTCGCGTTCGTCACGACCGGCAATCCCGCCAGCGCCGCCAGCCGCCGGTGGATGACCGCCCTGACGGCCGTCGGCAGTCCGCTCATCCGGCGCTTGGGCGACAAGCCCGCCTTTGACGGCGAAGGGCTGGTGGTGGTTTCCTCCCCGTTCTTCCCTCATAAATTATCCAAAGGATACGGCAGCCCCATGGGAGAGGTCGTCAAATCGGTCAACGGCATCGCGATCAAGAACCTGGATCATTTGGTGGCCGTGCTGCGGGACAGCCGGGACGAATTCATCCGCCTCGAATTCAGCGAGCACCATTCCGAAGCCCTCGTCTTTCCGCGCGCCCAGATGGTCGCCGCCACCGACGACATCCTGGCCGACAACGGCCTGCGCAGCCAGGGTTCGCCGGATACGCTGGCCGTCTGGAACGCCGGCAAATCCGCAAAATAGCTTTCTGCAATAAGCCGGATTGTAACATCCCTCGTTTCCTGGCATGTCACATCGGTTCCAAATGCGAAGGCTTGCCGCCGGGCCATCTTCACAAGACAGAGGAAAGGCTCTCCGCTCCAACAGACTGCGGAAGCCACCACGTTGGCATCAAATACGACGCGCACGGCGCGCCTTTCTCACTTTCTTTTGCAGGTCCAAAACATGCCCGATATCCGTCTCTGACGGTCCGGCCGGCGCCCCCGCGCTGGTGGATTCGAGAAAAGCGAGATCGGCGTCAATTTCCCTTTGCATTCTTTCGCGCAGCAGCGCGCGAAAGAATTCGCTCACGTTGCCGTAGTTCTGCTCCGCTTGTCGCCGGGCAAATTCAGCCATCGCCGGCGGAAGAGAAATGTTGATGCTGTCCATATTCACGGTTTCAGAATACATCTAATGGCAACAAATGGCAAACAGCCGAAAGCTGAGGTCTTTCCGCAACGGAGCGGAATTCAGAGGGCGACGCCACCCCGCTCACGCATAGACCAGCAAATGAATGTCGTCGGGCAGGCTGTCCGAAATTTCCCGGATAATGTTGCCGCGCAGGAGCAAGGCCAAACCTCTTCGTTCCGGCGCGCCGAGGATCAAATACGAGGCCCCCATCGTGGCCGTGATATCGACAATGGTTTGCGCCACCGAATCGCTCACGGCGTAACACGGAAACACCGGATGCCCGGCCGCTTTGTTCCTGGCCTCCAGGAAAACCTCCCGCGCCTCCGCGTCTTCCTGCCATTTGCGTTTGTAATCCGTCTCCGTCAGCGCCGGCAGCGCCCGCACAAAAAGCAGGTAGAGCGGACGGTCCGTCTGCCGCGCCTCGTCGATGGCGAAATCGAGGGTTTTGCCCCGGCCCCGAATCGCGCACATCATCGGCGGGCCGGACACCTCCTTTGGCTTGGCCGTGAACGCAAACGCAGTGGACGGCGGCGGCAAACTGGCCGCCAGTGCGGCGGCGGCGGCGGCCGCTGCTTTCTGTCTGGTGGCGTGCTCGAACGCCAAGCCGCGCAAAAGCAGGCCGAGCAGCAACACGGTGCCGGCAAAGACACGCGCCGACGGTTTGTCCCAAAAAAGGGAAAGCTCGATCGCCGCCATGATCAGGAAAGTGATGAACATCAGATTGCGCTCCCAACGCGCCAGCCCCAAGTTCCGGTCCGTGCTGCACGCGCCCAGGTTGGTGGCAATGGCGCCCACCACGCCGACGGCGTAGAGGGCCGCCAACCCCCCGACGTCTTTGACCGTCACCACCAGCAGGGCGGGGATCACCGTGGCAACGATCAATCCCAGGTTTGGCACCCCAAATTCGTTCAGCCGTTGAAATTGCGGCGGCAGTTCGCCGTCGCGCGACATCAAAAACGAAATCCCAATCAGCGCCACAATCGCCGTGTTAACCGCCGAGAGCAGCAGAAAGCCAAACACTCCGCTGATGATCCAGGCCGCGATCCGCCCGGCCGTTGGCCCCCAGGCGCCGCCGACAAATACCTGTCCCATATAGCGGAGCATGTAGTCGCGCACTCCCGGATGGCCCGGCGCGTCCACGTCGGGATTGTTCACATCGGTCGCATTGATGGTAAGTCCCCCCAGCGCATGCATGGCCAGTCCGAGCAAGGCGGTGAAAATGCACACCTCAATCATGACCCACAAAATCGCCGGCGTGGAGGTTTTGGAAACATTCGGATGGGCGTCACTCGACCCCGAATTGAGTTTCATCACGCCGGTGGAGTTGGCAATCGCCTCCACGCCCGACAGCGCCAGCACGACTCCGACAAAACCCTTCCAATTCTTGAAGAAACCGCCCGTAAGCGGTTCCAGGTGATGCACCGCCTGGCCCAGGTGCGGAAGGGCAAAGAGCGCCAACAACAACACCACCGCGGCCGTCGGAACAGAAACCAGGAAGGCCAGCCCGCCGGTATGGCGGGGGCCGAAGGTATTGAGCAACCCGATGATCACGATCGCTCCTCCCGCGCACCATTCGGGATGCGGAGCGCCCAAATAAGCAAAAGCCGAGAGCGCGCTCAACGCCGCCGTCACGATGTAATCGGCAATCAGGAGGAAGGCGCCCACAATGGAAATGATTTCCGACCGGTGCCGCACGCTGGCATAAACGCCGCCGCCGTCAGGGTAATGGCGGCAGATGGCCATGTAATTGACGCCGACCAGCCCGGTCAGCAGGCACATGGCGGCGATGAGCCAGAAGGAACTGTAACCACCGACAGCAAAGGCCAGGCCGATGACGTAGGCTTTGCTGGTGCCCCAATCGCCGTAGAGGATGGCGGCAGCGCGGGGCACATCGACGTTGCGTGGCCGCCGCGTATTACCGGCAACGATCATCGAATTGAGCGCACATCATGCGCTCCTTAGCTAGATTGTTTTGGCGGCGGCATCAAGAACATATTGAGCCGCCCCCCCCGGGCGCGAGGCCTACTTTTCGTTGCTGGACTTGTTGTCCTTGTTGTCCTTTTTGTCTTTGTTGTCTTTGCCGGTTTGCTTGGAGGCGGATGGCGCCTGCTTGGAACCCGGCACGGCAGCGCCGGGATGAGTTTCGCCCGGACTGGTCGAACGCGTCTCCGGGGCATGAGCCACAGGCCCGTGTTCGGCGGGGCGTTCCTTGGCGCGTTCTTCGGGCCGCGCGGCGGCCCGGGCGTGTTCCTCGCGCCGGACTTCCAGGTTGTGATGTTCCTCGGCCTGGCGCAGTTCGTGCGCTTGGCGGGCGACAACTTCATGGTGAGTGAAGGCGGCCATCCGCTCGCGCCCCAAGCCTTCGGCCACGAATCGGCCATGGTCCATGCGGTATCCGTTATGGATCTCGCTGCGGCCATAGAATACGCGCGTGTGCTCGCGGTCCAGAACGTAAGCATGATAATCATGCTCCCAAAAATGATCCCGGCCCACGAAGACAAACGCATCCACCCCCAGGCCAAAATCAATGTCCACAGCCACGCGCCCGCCGAAGGTCAAGCCAAGCCCCGCTTCATAGCGGGCTTCCCAAGGCAGCGGCGCCCAGCCCATGCAGCCATCGGCCTCCGCGTAACGCCAGGCCACCCAGGCGGGCGCCCAGTCGTAGGCCGGCGCCCAGGCCCACGCGAACCCCGTCCGCGCGTCCTTGATCCACCGGCCATAGTGAAAGGCGATTTCGCCCCACGGATAATCCGATTGCCAGTACCAGCCCGCATCGGTGTATTCCCAGTGGCCGGCATCGACATACGGCCGCCATAAGGGATCCGAAGCCGCCGCCGGAACCCAGGCCGGCCCGATTCCAGGGACCTCCATCCACTGCCCGTAAGGACCCAGTTGCGCCTGGAAATAATCCAAGGTCGGCGTCTGCGGCGCCACTGCGGGAATGATGGCCACCGGCGGCGCCAACGGCGTCAATTGCACCGAGTTCCAATTGGCCGACGTGGCGCCGTTGCGGCTGGCCAGCACCACGTTGAACGGCCCGCTTCCCACTGGCAGGCCGACGCGCGCGCCCAAGGCCGACCCCTCCGGGTTCAGGAGGATGACCGACGCCATGCCATCCGCGCCGACCGTCATTTGGATCGTGTAAGGCACGCCCGCGTGCGGCTCTTCATAAAGTTTGATGCCCAAGGCAGCCAGCGGCAGGGCGCTGCCCGTATAATTGACCCAAACCCCGTGATCGGGCGAACGTCTCTCCCCCAGCGGAATGTCCATCCCGCCGCGGAATCCCGGCAGTCCGCCGCGCAAGCGCAACTCCCCCTCCCTCGAACCCGCGCCGCCCAGATGCCCCGCCACGCTCAACCATTGCCGCAAGTCCGCGCTGACCAAATAGATCTCGAACGGAATCGCCTGCTCCGACAGCCCGGACACCGTCGCCGTCATGGAAAAAGGCGCGACGTAGCCGGCCACCGACTGGATTCCGGTAAACTGGCCCATGCCGTTCACGCCCGACATCTGCATTCCCGCCGGTCTGAAGGCCAGGTACGGAGAAATCCACGCCGAGCCGTGGACAGCAGCCAAGCTGGCCAGTACGCCCGACGCTGTCGTCCAGACCGCTGGATTCAGGCCGCCCTCCAAGCCGAAGTTATCAATCAAACCCGGAGCCGGCGCGGGGGAAGGAACCGCCACCAGCGGCGCAGGCGCGGGCGCGGCCACAGGCGCGGGGGCGGGCGTCGCGGGCACGGGCGCAGGCGCAGGCGTTGCGGGTGTGGGAGCGGGAGCGGCGGCGGTGGTCGGCTTGGCGGCGAGCAAGGCGCTCAAGACTGTCTGAGAGACACCCTGGCTGTTGAGATAGAGCATATCGTCGGCGCTCAGGGTGTAACTCTTGCCCGAGTTCTTGATATAGGCCACGATGACCTCGTCGGTCATGTGGGCCTGGGTGAATTTGACTATTTCCTGCAAATCCTGCGAGACCGTGGCCGCTGGAGTTTGAGCGTGGCCGACGGTCCCGGCCATCAGCACGGCCCACGCCACGACGGCGGCGGCCCAAATGTTGAAAATGCGGCTTTTCCCGGCAATAAAATTCTTAATTCTCATGGTCATCCTTTTCTTGTTCAGGTCAGCTCCCGCCCGGTGGCGTGACTGACGCGCGTTGCCTTTTCCATGCAACTACCAATACGATGCCGCGAACCGCATCTTGCGCAAGCAGGAAAGGCCCGGCCACATCCCCCGTTTTGGCGGCAGATTAGCAATAAGAGCTAATGCCGCGGCCCGGACGACAAGTGGCGCGCTTTCGATGCCGTCATTGAGTTTTCCAGCCGCATCGGTAATCTCGAAACTATGAGCATCACCTATCTCGTCGAACCATTGTCCGCCGCGAAGCATCGCCGGGACCAATTTTCGTGCGAGGAGCATGAACTCACCGAATTCCTTCGTCACCGCGCGTTGCCGGAAATGGAAGCGCGGGCGTCAGCTTGCTTTGTGCTTGTCCCGGATGACGAAAAAGGAGGGGTGGCGCGAACTCTTTAGGCCTCCGTTACCTGCCGGCGATAACGAATCATGGCCTGTTTCAGGGCGGCAGCGGGTTGGCGCGGGGGAGCGAGCAAAGCCTCAACGAATCGCCGGGATTGGTCGGCATCAAGTTGAATCTGATGGCTTTGATTGACGACTTGGAGAGCCACTTCACGGACGTGTGTAATTATAAACTTAGCCATCGAGCGTCCCTCAATCGCGGCCGCTTTCTGGAAGAGTTGCTTGTCCGCCTCCGTTACGCGGGCGACAAATCGCCGGTTTTTTTGCTCTTTTACTGTCGTTTGCACGCGCCAAATGTATGCCTCGGTGGCACACATTGCAAGAATTTTTGAGGGACATCAATCATTGGCATGTCTTGTCAACCCGGAGTTGACATCGCGGGCGGAAGTTTGAACAGTGTGCCCATCCGACCGGATGAATATCAATTTTGGCACTGATGGCTGGCGGGCGGTAATCGCCGAGGATTTTACCTTCCAGAACCTGGATCGCGTCGCGCAGGCGACGGCCGATTTCTGGAATGCCCAACCGCCCCCCGGCACCGCCAAATCCGCCGTCGTCGGCTATGACCGGCGCTTTCTCTCCGATCAATTCGGGCGGCGCGTGGCCGAGGTCCTGGCCGGCAACGGCTTCACCGTCCTGCTCTCCAACTGCCCGGCGCCGACGCCGTCGATTTCCTTCGCTGTCAAACAACGCAAGGCGGCCGGCGGAGTCATGATCACGGCCAGCCATAATCCGGCCATCTTCAACGGCTACAAACTCAAGGCCCACTACGGCGGCTCCGCCGAGTCCTCGCTCTGCCAGGAAGTCGAAAAACGGCTCGATCTCAGCCCGGTGGCGGCGCCGGACGGCGCGGCCGGGAAGATCGCGGTCGAGGATTTGCGCCCGGCGCATTTTCACGCGATCAAACGGCTGGTCGATTTCAAGCTGATCGCAAAATCAAAATTGCGCTTCGCCCATGACGCCTTGTTCGGCGTCGGCGCGGGTTGTTTCGATCAACTCCTGCGCGGGACAACCTGCCGCGTCACCACGCTCAACGGCGCGCACGACTGCAATTTTGGCGGGATCAATCCCGAACCGATCGCCCTCAATTACGCCAAAAGCGCCGCCTTCCTGAAAAAACATCCGCACGACCTCTGCCTGGTGACCGACGGCGACGCGGACCGCGTCGGGGGCATGGACGGGCGCGGCCGACCGCTGACGACCCACCAGATCATCTGCCTGCTGCTGCATCATTTTATTGTCAACCGCAAGGCGGCGGGCCGCGTGATCAAGGCGCTGACCACCACTTCGATGGTCGATAAGATGTGCGCCTATTACGGGCTGGAGTTGGTGGAAACGGGCGTCGGCTTCAAATACATCTGCGCCGAGATGCTCAAAGGCAACGTGCTGCTCGGCTTCGAGGAAAGCGGCGGCGTCGGGTTCCCCGAATTGATGCCGGAGCGCGATGGCATCGCCGCGGGCATGATGCTGCTGGAATTGCTGGCCACCGAACGAGTGTCCGTCAACGAATTGTTGCGGCGCCTGGAAAAACTCTTCGGGCCGCATCGCTACGCGCGGCTGGACACGCACTTCCCGTTGGAGCGGCGGGCGGCGCTGATGGAATACTGCCAGAGCTGTCCCCCGGCCAGGCTGGCCGGCTCGCCCCTGGCGGAAATCAAATCCTTCGACGGCGTGAAATTCATCGCCCGCAACGGCGCCTGGCTGATGTTGCGCGGGTCGGGGACGGAGCCGGTCCTGCGGATTTACGCCGAGGCGCACTCGGAAGCCGCGGCGCGGAAGCTGGTGCGCGACGGGGTACGCATCACGAAACAGGTGGTTTAGCTCATTTTTCCCGCGCTGCTTCGAGAGCTTTGACCAAGCCGGGGATGGTGTGCTCCCTGGCCTCAATCGCGGGCTTGAGACCCAGGGCGATGATCGCTTTGCTGGTTTCCGGGCCGATGGATGCGAGCTTGATCTGCGGGTGACGCGCCAGCAATTGCTTCAGATCAAACCGGGCGTGAAAATTCTCCACCGTCGAACCGCTCGTGAACGTGATCCAGTCCGCCCCCGTTTCCAACAGCCGCGCGGCGGCTCCGTTGCGGTCTTCGGTTTCGGGGACAGTCTTGTAACAGGCGATGTCATCGACAATCGCGCCCATTTCCTCCAGTTGTTTGGGAAGATCGGGGTTGGCCACCTCGGCGCGCAAGAGGAGGACTTTCAAGTTCTCGATGCTGCCCAACTCCTCCATGGCGGCGGCCACTTTGGAGGCGGCGAATTCCTCGGGCATCGCGTCCACTTTCAAGTGCAACTGCCGCAGCTTGGCGGCGGTGGCCGGCCCGACCGCCGCCAGCCGCACCCCGCCGATGTCGCGCAGGTCTTCAAAGGCCTTGAAAAACAACTCGAAGAACGCGCTCACGCCGTTGGGGCTGGTGAAGACCAGCCAGTCGTAGGCGTTGAGCTCCAACAGCGCCTCCGCGATGTCCCGCCGTTCCGTGGGCGGGACGATGCGGATGGTGGGAATCTCCAGCACGTCCGCGCCCCGTTCGAGCAATTCGCGCCCGAGCTGGCTGGACTGCTCGCGGGCGCGCGTCACGACGATGCGCCGGCCAAAGAGACTGCGTTTCTCGAACCAATTGAGCTGCTCGCGCAGTTGGACAACGCCGCCGATGACCGTCAGGCCCGGCGGCTTGAACCCGGCCTTTTCCGCCACGGTCGCGATGGTTTTCAAGGTCCCGGAGACGGACTCCTGCCGTCCCGTGGTGGCCCAGCGAATCATCGCCACGGGGGTCTCTTCGGGCATGCCGTGGGCGACGAGCGCCTCTGAAATCATCTTGACTCTCGTGACGCCCATCAACACCACCTTCGTGCCGGGCGCCCGCGCCACCTCCCCCCAATCGACCTCCGGCTCGTCCTTCCCCGGGGTCTCGTGGCCGGTGACAACCGTGAAACTGGAGCAGTGGTCGCGGTGGGTCAGCGGGATGCCGGCGTAATTGGGGCCGGCGATGCTGGAGGACACGCCGGGCACAACCTCGAACCGGACGCGGGCGGCGGCCAATTGGACGGCTTCTTCGCCGCCCCGCCCAAAAACGTAGGGATCGCCGCCCTTGAGACGGACGACGCATTTGCCGGCGCGCGCTTTTTCCACCAGCAATTGATTGAGCTGGTCCTGGGGAATAAAGTGGTCGCCGGAGCGTTTCCCGGCGTAAATCAATTCCGCTCCCGGCGGCGCCAGGCCGAGCAGGTCCCGGTTGACCAGCGCGTCATAGACCACCACGTCCGCGCGGCCCAGCAGCTCCGCTCCGCGCACGGTGATCAACCCGGCGTCGCCGGGGCCGGCGCCGACCAGAAAGACTGTCCCGTTGGATTTCACGGCGGACAGTTTAAGCGGCAACCTCCAATCGCGCAATGAATCCGAGCGCGCCTGCCGGCCTCAGTCCGTCCACACGCCCAAAGCCGCCAATTGCGCGGCTGCCTTCGCGGCCCAGTCGCGATTGGCGGCGGGGCTGGCGGGGCTGGGATGGAGGATTTGGCCGATGCGGAGCGGCCAGCCGCAGGCCACCGTTTCAGCGCGCCGGGCGGCGAATCCGCCCACCCCAATCACCCACTTGGGCCGCAACAGTTCCAGGACCCGCCGCAAATGCGCGTCGCAAAGGCGCGCCAGCCGCTCCTTTTCCGCGGGCCGGAGTTTGTCGGGCGTGCGGTTGCGTCCGCCCGCCTCGAGAAAGGCCAGCGGGCAATAGTTGACAACGAAATGCCGCGCGAAAAAATTCTCCGGCGAACCAAACCGCCGCGCGAACAGCCCCCACAGGCGCCGCCCGCTGATTTCCGGGCGCGGACAGGCAAAACCCCGCACCGGCCGGCGCGGGTGCTCGCGCGCGGGGCGCCCGATGGGCGCTTGGATTCGCATCCAATCGCGCACGGCGGAAACTTCGCCAAACGGCACGCCGGTTTGCGCCATGCCAAAAGGGCCGGGGTTCATCCCCAGAAAAACGACCTCCTTTTGCGATCCGCCAAAGCGGCGCAGGTACATCTCGTGCGCCTTCCAGGCATAGACCAGCGGATTATAGACGCAGGCGACCGGCTTGGCGAAGCGGAGCGCCTCCGCGCCGGCGGCCAATTCGCGCGCGGCCTCCACAAGTTGTTGTTCAATCGTCACACGGATGGCGGGCTTGTAATCATAATCATAATCATAATCTTAATCTCAGTCTTGTCCTCAAGAGGATTAAGCTTAAGATCAGGAGCAAGCTTAAGATCAGGAGCAAGATTAAGATCAGGAGCAAGATTAAGATCAGGAGCAAGATTAAGATCAGGAGCAAGAAACGGCTCCCCAAAAAAAGGTGAAATCCACCCTCAACCCGCCGGAACTCGCGGCTTCCCGCCAGCGGTTGGAATCGGTGGATTTGTTGCGTGGGTTTGTGATGGTGCTCATGGCGCTGGACCATGCGCGGGGGATGTTCACCAACGTCCCCTACTGGAGAGTGAAACGTTCTCAGGGGAGCTTCCTGTCAATTACGGGAACACGACAACGCGGTAAAAGCCTTGGGGCGTGTTGGTGGCCCCGGTGTCAATGACTTGAATCGTCCCCGAAGCCGCGGAATTCGTGGAGATTGTAACCCATTGCGTCAAGTTGCTCGAAACCTGGACTTCCGCCGTCCCCGTCCCGGTCAGACCGGTGATCTGAAGCACGACCATTCCGTTGGTGTATTGGATTGCGGCTCCGTTGGTCGCAAATGAGAGCGGAGCGGTCGTGACGCTTAACGTGCCAACCAAATTGGACGCCGTGCCGTAAGCATTCGTTACCAGCACAGAGTAGAAGCCGGCGTTGGTCAACGCAGCGTCGGTGATCGCAACCGACGTCTTGGTGGCTCCCGCCATCTTGCTGCCGTCGAAAAACCATTGGTAATGAAGCGGCGTGCTCCCGGTCGCGGTTACAGAGAATGAGGCGTTTTGGCCAACAGTGATCGATTGGTTGGTTGCGGGGCTGGTGATTTGAGGCTTCACTCCCACGGTTGTCACCGTGAGCATGGCAAAATCGCTGGTAATAGAGCCGTAGGCATTGGTGATGATGACTTGGTACGAACCTTGATCCGACGCCTGAACGGGGTTGATGGACAGGTTGGTGGTTAACGAACCGATGATGCGCGCGCCATCGGAGAGGTTCGTGTTGTTATGCTGCCACTGGTAATACAGCAGGGGTGCTCCCTGGACGGCGACGGAAAACGGGTCCGGCCCGCCGCTGGTCACAGACTCATCCTGCGGATCCGAGACAATGCTGGGACCGTTTTGGGGGAGGTTGGTGACATCTATGCCGTTGTTGAGCATCTCGTTTATGTAAGTGTTGTTTTCGACTCCGAGCGGGGCTGAGTTCGTGATGAAATCGAGATCGTTGAGCTGGATTTGCAAGCTCTGCAGTGGCGAAAGAAACTGAAAAATGTTCCCCGTGAAATGGTTCGAACTGAGATTGAGGGTCTGCAATTGGTGGAGGCTCAACAAGCTGGCCGGGATGGAGCCGCTGAGATTGTTGCTGCTCAGATTCAGTGTCTTCAATTGGCTCAACTCGCCAAGATTGGGGATGGCGTTGGTCAAATTATTCTGGCTCAGGTCAAGGCTTTGCAGCAAAACCAGATTATTGAAATCGGCCGGGATGCTGCCAGTGAGTTGATTGCCGCTCAAATCCAGCTCTTCCAGCAGGGTATATGCTCCCAGGTTGGGGATGTTGCCGCCCAGATTATTAGCACTGAGGTCCAGATGCTGCAGAGTGGCGGCGTTCAGGGAGAGGAAAAACCCCGAGGCGACCGGGATGGTGCCTGAGAATTGATTGCCGCTCAGGTCCATGGATTGGAGATGAGCAAAGATGCCGACATTGGTCAGGCCGCCGCTGAAGGAATTGTCGCTCAAATCAAGCAGGGTGAGATTGTTCATGATGCCGAGGCTGATTCCGCTGGTCGAATTGGTCAAACCATTGTGGCTCAAGTCCAGCGTTTCCAATTGCGCCATGTTGCGAAGATCGAAAGGAAGACCTCCGCCTAAATCGTTCGCGCTCAAGTCGAGTGTCTTCAACGTCAGGCTCAGGCTGCCAAATCCCGTCGGGATGGCGCCGGTCAACTGATTGGAACTCAAATCCACCGCTTGCAAGCGCGTCAGGAAAGCGAACACGCCCGGAATACTGCCCTTCAACTGGTTGGAGCTGAGATTGAGGGTTTCCAACCCGCTGAAACTGTTCAGGCTGCCGGGAAGGTTTCCCGACAGGCCGTTCGTTTCCAGGCTGATTTCGCGTACAGTGCCGGAGTTGAGAATAAAATTGTTTTCCAGATCAAACTGCAAATTCGTGACTTCCACCCCGTACCATTCAGCGGACAGCCCATCCAGCCAGCCGCTGTGGTCCTTCCAGCCGGTCCCGACCGTCGCGTTGTAAAAATCAAGCAAGGCATTGTACTCGGATGCCGGAACCATGCTCTGCATCCCGGCGACCGTCAACGTCACGACCACGCTATTGGTGAAGCCGGCCGCGTTGGTGACAACGACCGAATAGGTGCCGGCGTCGTTGGTCTCCACTTCGTTGATCTCCAGCGTCTCGCTGGTAGCCCCGCTGATGTGCCCTTTCGGATCACCAGCCAAATTCGTTCCATTGAGCAGCCATTGGTAGTTGAGCGGGTCCGTGCCCGCGGCTTCCACCGTGAACACGGCGTTGCTTCCCTGAATCACAAGCCGGTTGATCGGCTGGGTCGTGATTTTGGGGGCAATCAACACCGTGAGCGTGGCGTCTTCGCTGTTCGTCTTGCCGCCGTCATTGCTGACTACCACCGAGTAAGTGCCGGCGTCATTGGCGGTGACATCCGTAATGGTCAACGTCGCATCGGTCGCGCCGGAAATATGGCCGAAATCGGTGTCTTCAAGGTCCTTGCCATCGAGTTGCCATTGATACTGAAGTGGTTCCGTCCCCGTGGCTGCCACGGTGAACACGACGTTGGTTCCAGGTAGCACCGACTGATTGGTCGGCTGGATGGTAATTTCGAGGGGACTATAAGCCAGGGCGAGGGTATTGTTGTTCGTGTTGGCTTCCGTGATCAGATGGTTTGGATCAAGAACCAGCAAAAGGTAAATGGCTCCGCTTGGCGGGTTCGCCAGATAGGAAGCCGCCACTTGGACTTCGTTGGTCGTCCCGACAGCGAAATCAGCAGGGATCGGTTCGTCGTAAATTGGCGTGTTGGTAATAATATTGGATTCGTTAGTTCCGTCTGCCCAGAACAAGGCTGCCTCGGTCGAGTTGGTCAAGGCAGATCCCTGAAGAGAGTACGCAAAGACAAGTCCGCTCTCCCCTTCGTTTGTATTCCAGTCCAAGGAGGTTGCAATGAGGTCGGGCAGTTCGGTTAGTGTGAGCCTGAACACCGTGCCATTGTTGTTCGCGCCGCCCACATAAGTCGTGCCATAGAAATTGCTGTCGCTGCCCTGCACCAGCCCATTGGGAGCACGGCCATTACTGCCATTGAAGGAAAACAAACTGGTGAAGGCCCCATCGAGGCTGATTTGGAACAATGTGCCGAAGCCGTATGGCTCCGCCCCACTCCCGTTATAGTCCGTCGAGCCGCCTACGGCAGTCGTGCCATAGAAATAGCCGTCGCTGCCGTGAACCAGCCCAGCTTGGGGCCATGCGCCATCCAGCGGAGCACCATCCGTATTAGTGACAGCGCCGAAGTCATAAAGAGTGGTCAGCGCCCCATCGGGGCTGATTTTGAACACCGTGCCATAACGCCAATTAGGGTAATAACTGCTACTCGTGCCGCCTTCTTGAGTAGTGCCATAGAAATAGCCGTCGCTGCCCTGCACCAGCCCATTGGGACGACCTCCATTACTGCCATTGAAGGAAAACAAACTGGTGAAGGCCCCACTCGGGCTGATTTTGAAAACCGTGCCCCAACCATAACCGCCGTTGAGATTAATGTTGCCTCCAAACTGAGTCGTGCCATAGAAATAGCCATCGCTCCCCTGCACCAGGCCTACAGGCCCCTCGCCATCAATGCCGTTGAAGGAATACAAACTGGTGAAGGCCCCGCTGGGGTTGATTTTGAAAACCGTGCCCCAACCCTCACCGCCGTTGAGACTAATGTTGCCTCCAATGTAAGTCGTGCCATAGAAGTAGCCGTCGCTGCCCTGCACAAGCGCGGCCCCGGGCTCGTCACCATTACCGCCAGTGAAGGAAAACAAACTGCTGAAGGCCCCACTGGGGCTGATTTTGAAAACCGTGCCAAAACCATAACCGCCGTTGAGATTAATGTTGCCGCCATACTGAGTCGTGCCATAGAAGTAGCCGTCGCTGCCCTGCACCAGCCGAGCATCGGGATATAGGCCATCCAGCGGATCACCATCCTCATTAGTGACAGTGCCGAAGTCATAAAGATTGGTCAGCGCCCCACTGGGGCTGATTTTGAACACCGTGCCATAACCAAGACCGTAGTTGAGATTAGTGTTGCCGCTAAACTCAGTCGTGCCATAGAAATAGCCATCGCTGCCCTGCACCAGCCCGGCCAAGGGCGACGCGCCATCAGTGCCATTGAAGAAAAACAAACTGGTTAATACCGCACCAGCCGAGGCACCGAAAGCGGGCAGCAGGAGCAGGGCTGCCCAGAGCAATCGCATAAACAGAGCGGCTGACAAGAATTGCCTTCTCGATTTCATAACTTTTTGAACGACCGTGCTCAACGGGCAACTGCTCCATCCCCCGGCACGGACGCTCTGGCCGCGTCGGGTGGAGGCAAGCCAACTGAACTTGTTCCCATTCATAAAATGAACGCAACTCTTCACGACACGGACTTCAATTTGTGACCAGATCAATTGTGACCGGACGACCCGGCTAATTTTCGACTTTGTGGTGCTTTTTATCCCATGGTCTCTGTGCTCCGCAAGCATAAAGGGGACCAATTGTTAAGACTGGGGAGCGGTACGTTCTCCCACCGCAAACGAGTCTTCCAAGTAACTGCTCGGCTTACCCTTGGTTTGCAACAGGTTATGAAAGCAGTTATTTTCACTTAAACAGCCCCACGCGCTCCGTCACACCTGGCCGGAATTTCTCGCTGGTTCACCCGAAAGCGTTTCACTCAAGAAATTCCCCGCCTCCAAAATCAGCTTGGCCCGCTGTGGCTACGCCGACATTCTTGGACTGGAAAAGGCTGCATGAATGTACCACTGTGCAGTCCCCTACCACCCGCTGGATTTGAGCCGGACTTTTCCGGCGCTGGCGCTGACGCGCTGGGTCACCCACCTATGCGCGCCGGTTTTCTTCTTTCTGGCGGGGACGGGCCGATTGGCTCTTCGGCCCCCAACCCGGCCCCCGGACGCGCCCCCATTCCCGTGCCGCCCAACGCCGGATTTGACCTCGGGACGGTCTATCTGGTGTGGATTGGCCTTGTGCTGGCGCTTTATCCGGCTTGCCGGTGGTTTGCGCGCCTGAAACGGACGCGGCGTTCCGCATGGCTTTCCTACCTTTGAAGGGCCGTGCCGGGCCGCCAAGGATTCGGGCGAAACTATCGCCTTGCCAATTGCGTCTGAATGGGGGGACACTCCCTGATAAGGTGCGGCGAAACAATGAAACCTGCGGCCACAGTTGCGGATCAATCAGACCAGGCCCGCGCCGGGTTGCCTGAGCAGACCGGCGTCCCGGCCCCTTCCCGGCGTCCCCCGCCGTCCGACAACCCCGCGCCCTCCCAAACCCTCTCTCCGCGCGCGATTTACCAGAAAGTCAGCGCCAGCATCACCTCGGTCATGCGCGGTCAGTCCACGTCGGTGCGGCGGCTCCTGGCGGCGCTGGCCAGCGGCGGGCATGTGCTGCTGGAGGATTATCCCGGAACGGGCAAAACCACCCTGGCCAAGGCGCTGGCCCGGTCCATCGACGCCAATTTCAAGCGCCTTCAGTTCACGCCGGATTTATTGCCGTCGGATATCCTCGGAGTCTCGGTTTTCAACCAGCGCGACCAGACCTTTTCCTTTCACGAGGGGCCGGTTTTCAGCAACATCCTGCTGGCCGATGAAATCAACCGCGCCTCGCCCCGCACGCAATCGGCTTTGCTGGAAGCGATGGCGGAAAACCAGGTCAGCGTCGATGGCGAGAGGCGGGCCTTGACCCAGCTCTTCTTTGTCATCGCCACGCAAAACCCCATCGAGTTTCGCGGCACGTATCCGTTGCCCGAGGCGCAAATGGACCGTTTCGCCATGCAGTTCGATTTGGGTTACATCAGCCCGGCCGATGAAGTGGCGGTGTTGACGGCCCAGACCGGCCGGCATCCGGTCGAGTTGCTCACCCCCTGCGTCAGCCTCAACGACATCATGCGCTTGCGCGAAGGGGCGCAAAACATTCGGATCAGCGAAGAATTGAAGTATTACATGGTGCGGCTGGTGACGGCGACGCGGACGGCGGCCGGGGTGCAATTGGGGGCCAGCCCGCGCGCGTCGATCGCGCTGATGAAGGCCGCGCAGGCCCTGGCGCTCTTTGACGGACAAGAGTTTGTCAGTCCCGAACATGTCCACGAAATCGCCGTGCCCGTCATGGCGCACCGGGTGGTGCTGGAGCCGCAGGCGAAATTCTCCGGCATGACCTCGCGCCAGGTGGTCGAGGATGTCCTCAAACGGGTCCCCGTGCCGGTCTGACCCGCCCTCCTGCTCTTATGTCCGTGCCGCGGCAAAACTTTCTGGCGGGCTGGGGCGCGCGGATGGAACCGGCGGTCGGACTCCTGACGCAACGGGAGACTTATTTTAAACGCTACCTCTACCGCAATTACCTCACCTTTGCCTCCATCACCCATCGCTTTGGGCGGCGCGTGACGGTGGCCGGATGGATGGTGCTGGGCGGAACAGTGGCCGCGGCGGCGCTCGGCGCCGACACCAACGCGTCGCTGAGTTATCAGACCTTTTCCGTGCTGGGCTGTCTGGTGGTGGCGGCCGCGTTCTGCACGCCGTTTGGGCGGCCCAAACTTTCGGTCGAAAGGCTCCTGCCCAGATTCGGTTCCGTGGGCGAGCCGCTCCACTATCGGATCAGCGTCCGCAACCTGGGGCGGCGGCGGCAAAACGCCTTGAAGTTGATCGAGGAAGTCCCGGACCCGCGCCCCTCCTTCGAGGAATTTGCCCTGACGCCGGAACCGGGCGAAGAACGGCGCAATTGGATCGACCGCACCTACGGTTATTACCGCTGGCGCTGGCTGATGGCGCGCAACCTCCGCGCCCACATTCCCGAACAACCGGTGCCGGACCTGCCTCCGTCCGTCGAGTGCTCGATTGCGGCCCAATTGACCCCCCGCCGACGGGGCGTGCTGCGGCTGACGGGCACCACGGTGGCCTGCCCCGATCCTTTTGGATTGTTTCGCTCCTTGCACAAGGTTCCGGGGCCGCAATCGGTTTTAATCCTGCCCAGGCGCCACCCGATGCCGGCCTTCGAACTGCCCGGCACAATGAAGTATCAACTCGGCGGCGTCTCGCTGGCGTCGTCGGTCGGCGAATCGGAGGAGTTCGTTTCCCTGCGCGAATACCGGCCGGGGGACCCGTTGCGGCGGGTGCATTGGAAGAGTTTTGCCAAACTGGGCAAGCCCATCGTCAAGGAGTTTCAGGAGGAATTCTTTGTCCGCCATGCCCTCATCCTCGACACCTTTGACGACGCGGGTGGCGCGGAGGTTTTCGAGGAGGCCGTGTCGGTCGCCGCTTCGCTCGCCTACACCATCCAGAACCAGGATTCGCTGCTGGACCTGATGTTTGTCGGTCCGCGGGCCTATTGTTTCACCAGCGGACGCGGCGTGGGCCATATCGAGCAGATGCTCGAAATCCTGGCCTCGGTCCAGGTCTGCCGCGAGAAAGACTTCGCCGCGCTGGAACATCTGGTGCTGACCCACGCCGGCGATTTGAGCGGATGCGTTTGTGTGCTCCTCTTGTGGGACCAAGCCCGCCAACGGCTCGTCCACTCCCTGCTGGTCCGGCAGGTGCCGCTGCGGGTCTTTGTCCTGACCCCGTCGGCCCAAACCTTGCCTCCCGGGGTGATGGCAGCGCAGCCGGGCCATTTTCATGTCCTGCCGCTGGGCCAGGTGGCGGCGAAGCTGGCCGCCTTATGAAAACGCCGCGATGGTTGATGGCGGGAGCGCTGCTCTTTTGGAGCTGGCAAACCGGCTTGTTGCTTTGGGGCGTCGGGATGGCTGCGGCGCTGGAAGCCGCTTCCTTCTCGCGGGCGCGCTGGGAGTTTGGCGACGCCGACCTCAACCGCATCTGCGACCTCTGTTGGATGCTCTTCGTGGGCGCGGCGCTGGTGCTGTATTCGACGGAAGACCGGCTGATGTTCATTTTCAAATTCGTGCAATGGCTGCCGTTCTGCTTCTATCCGATCGTCCTGATGCAGGCCTGCGGGACGCGCGAAGTCATGCCGCTGAGCGCCTTGTCCTGGTTGGTGCGGCGCGCGCCGCAAAGTCCCCTGGCCCGGAGGTCGTTTCATATTTCCTCTGCCTACTTCACCCTCTGCGTGGCCGCGGCCAGCGCCTCGACGCGGCCCAACGGGTTCTTTTACGCCGGAGTGGCGCTGCTGATCCTGCTGGCCCTGGCCAGCGTCCGACCGCGGCGCGTCTCGCTGCCGGCCTGGATTGTGCTGGCGGCTCTGGTGGCGGGCGCGGGGCAGATCGGCCATCAGCAATTGCGCCTGTTGCAGAACGCCCTGGAGGGCCGCCTGGGCAGTTTACTCTCCCAGTTTTTCCGCCAACCGCCGGACCTGCGCGAATGCCGCACCAAAATCGGGCAGCCTGGCCGGATTCAACTATCCGGCAGCATCATTTTGCGCGTCCGCGCCGGCCCCGCCGCCGCGCCTCCCTCGCTCTTTCGGGAGGCGGCCTACGATTCCTACAAGAACGGGACCTGGTGGGCCGGCAGCAATGATTTTGCACCCCTTCTGACGCCCAACGCCAGCGGCTCCATCCGCCTCCTGCCGCCAAAGAACGTCTTCGCCGAGGTTGAGATTGCCAGCTATTTTGACGGCGGCGAAGGCCCCCTGGCGTTGCCCCATGGCACCTTTGAAATCGACGACCTCCCGGCCAACTTGCGGACCAATCATTTGGGTGTCGCCTCCGTGGACGGCGCGCCGGGTGTGGTCATTTTCCGCGCCCGCTATGGCGGGGGTCTCTCCCTGGACTCTCCGCCAGGGCCGGACGACCTCAAAGTGGCGGAGGATGAAAAGCCGGTCTTGGATGAAGTGGCCGGCGGCCTCAAGCTGGACACCCTGCCGGAACGGCAAAGAATCCGCGCCGTCAGCCGCTTTTTCCGGGAGGGCTTCGTTTATACACTGGACCTCCCGCCGCGCAATAATAAGAAGACTGCGCTGGCGCAATTTCTCACCGAATCCCGCGCCGGCCATTGCGAATACTTTGCCAGCGCCACCGTGCTGTTGCTCCGCCAGGCGGGCGTCAACGCCCGCTATGTCACCGGCTACCTGGTGCCCGAATCGGCGCGCCGCGGCGACACCTATCTGGTGCGCGAATGCCATCGGCACGCCTGGGCGCTGGTCTATCACAGCGACACCCGCCTCTGGGAGCAGGTCGATAACACGCCGTTCACTTTGGACCCGGCGCAACAGTGGCGGCCGCCGTGGTGGGAGCCGGTTTCGGATTTCTTTTCCAATCTTTTTTTCCAATTCTCCAAGTGGCGCTGGAGCAAAACCTCCTTCGCGCGCTACGCGGAATGGCTGTTGGCGCCGCTCATCCTCTACCTCATCTGGCGGATTCTCACCACCCGGCGCCGGCAACGGTCCCCTCTCTCAACCGCCCCGGCCACCCCCGAACCGGTCTGGCCCGGCCTGGACTCAGAACTCTATCTCATCGACCGGCGTTTGTCCGGCAGCCGGCTTTCGCGCCTGCCCAACGAACCGCTGGCCCAGTGGCAGACGCGCCTGGAAGAAGCCTGGCCCGACTCGCCCGGCCTGCCCCGCATTTTCCATTTGCACCGGCGGTTGCGCTTTGATCCGCGCGGATTGGAAAGCCGCGACCGTGAAGTCCTCAAGCGCGAGGCCGCCGCCTGGCTGGCGCAATGGGCCGCGGCCTCCGAACCGCTTGCGCCCGGCAAAGGGCGCGATTAGGAGCTTCTTATCCGTAAATAATTTCCCCGCGAGACGAATCTAATTTTTAGGCGAATTCAGAATTGAGACTCCCCGCATTGAAAGCCGGAATGCGGGGAGTCTAAATTCAAATTTCCCTTCTGTCGAGAAAAATGTGGACAGAAAAATGTGGAATCCGGGTGGGCCGACTACGGCTGGCTCACGAAACCTTTTTGGGAACCCCCGGACGCGCGGCAGCGCGTCCCTACCAGATTTCGGGTGGTAGGGACGCTCTGCCGCGCGTCCGGGGCGCAGAGGGGTCTTCATGAGCCAGTCGGGCGGGCCGGCGGGCACATCTCGGTTTTTGGACCTCCTGCGACCCTGTCCGATCCCTGCCAAAAACTGAGCTGCGCGC
>JBEKYR010000045.1:0-40205 GCA_049510745.1 Verrucomicrobiota bacterium
GCGATTGACAACCTGAGCTTTGCCGCCACCGCGCTGGGCACGCCGACCAACACGCCGGTGATGAACATCCAGGTTTCCTCGGCCCATCAACTGGTCCTTTCCTGGCCGTCGCCGTCGCCGGGGTTTCAATTATACGTCGCCACCAATCTGGCGCCGCCGGTTGCCTGGAGCCTGGTCACCAACCCGGCCGCCGGCAGCAACGGAGCGTTCTACTTGACACTTCCGGCCACCAACGCCACCGCCCAATTCTTCCGCCTCATGGCGCAATGAACCGGCCCTCGCGCCAGGGATGGGCGCGTTTCACATTTCCGGGTATCCGGTCTATTACGATTACGAGGGGCCGCCTAAAAAAGAAATGCGCCCTTCCGCGCTCCCATAACAGTTGTCTTTTTCCGCCCCCCTCGTAAGTTGTCCGCCTGATGTCAGACGCCAAAAAGACGCCGGTTCGCGTGGGTTTGATTTCGCTCGGCTGCGCCAAAAACCTGGTCGATGCGGAACTCATGCTCGGCTCGCTCCTCCAAAGCGGCCTGGAAATCACCAACGAACCCCGCCAGGCCGATGTCGTCATCGTCAATACTTGCTCGTTTATCGACGCCGCCCAGCAGGAAAGCATCGATGCCATCCTGGAATCCTCCGAGGTCCGTTCCCAATTCAACCCCGCCCAGGGGCTGATCGTTTCCGGCTGCCTCCCGCAACGCTTCCGCGATGACCTCCCCAAACTTCTCCCCGAGGTCGATGCCTTCATGGGCATCGATCAAGTCGCCCAGGCTGCCCAAATCGTCGAGCAAGCCTTGGCCCGGCGCCGGCAGAAACTGGCCGGCGCAGCCCTTGCACCCGCGCCCGCCGCGCGCCCCGCAAAAAAAAGGGAGACGGCAGACCGCTTCGCGGGACTTGACCCCGCGCCGTTGGTCAACGTCGATGCGCGTCCCAGTTACATTCCCGATTACGCGACGCCGCGTTTTCGCCTGACGCCCAAACATTTTGCCTACGTCAAAATCGCGGAAGGCTGCAATCATCCGTGCAGCTTTTGCATCATCCCGCGGATGCGCGGCGCCCATCGCAGCCGCGCCCAGGCGGACATCGTGCGGGAGGCCCGCCAATTGATCGCGGAGGGCGTCAAGGAGTTGAACCTCATTTCGCAGGACTCGACTTACTACGGGCTGGATTTGCGGCCCGGCCACTCGCGGGCCATTTCGTCGCCGGAAAGATTCACCGCCGCCGCCCGGTCGCTGCCCGCGGGCGCTGCCACGCTCGCTTCGCTGCTGCGCGACCTCAACGAGCTGCCCGGCCAATTCTGGATCCGCCTGCTCTACACCCACCCCGCCCACTGGACCGATGAATTGATTCGCACCATTGCCGAATGCCCGAAAGTGGCCCGCTACGTCGATATGCCCTTGCAGCACATCCACGATAACATGCTCGAACGGATGCGCCGCGAAACCTCCCGCCGGCACATCGTCGATCTCATCGCCAAAATCCGCGCGGGCATCCCCGGCATCGCCCTGCGCACCACCTTCATCGTCGGCTTCCCCGGCGAGACGGACGCTTATTTCGAGAGCTTGCTCGAGTTCATCCAGACGACGCGCTTCGAGCGGCTGGGGGTTTTCACCTTTTCGCGGCAAGACGGCACGCGCGCCGCCAAAATGGAGGGACAGGTCCCCGAGGCTGTCAAGAAGCAGCGCCAGCAGCGGGCCATGGCCGGGCAACTAAAGATCGCCCGCCAACTCTCCGCCGCCCAAGTCGGCAAGGAAACGACCGTGCTGATCGAACGCGAAGCGCACGCCCGCGATTTGCAGACCGCCGCCGTCAGTTCCTGGGAACACGGTTTGATCCGCTCCTCGCCCCGCTCCCGTGAAATTGTCCAAGGCCGGCCCGGTCGTTTCTGGATCGCGCGCGGCGAAGCGGACGCCCCCGACATCGACGGTCGCGTCTATCTTCGCGGCCCGGCGGCGGCCGGCGATTTCGCCCGCGTCAAAATCATCGGCCACACCGACTACGACCTGATCGCCGAGCCGGCGTGAATTTTGGGTCAGGCCATCCAGCCCCGGCGGTGCTTGCGCTTGATCCACTGATTGAGTTCGGGGTGATTTGTGACTTTCATTTTCCGGCCGTTCCATTCGACTTTTTTCCCGGGGCCGGCGTGCTGGGCGAGGTTGCCCAGGAGGCAGAATTCGGTCAGGCGCGCTCCGTATTCAAAGGGCGTGGCGGTGTTGGTCCGGCCGGCCCGGCAGGTTTCGATGAAGTCAATAAAAGGATTCGGGTTGGGCCGGGGCAGCGTCATGGGCGGCTGGGTGATCTCATTCATTTTTTCCATGGGCAAGATGTGCATCCTGCCGCCGTAAGTGGCCGTGAAGATGATGCCTTTATCGCCGACGTATAACGAGCCGCTGTCGCCGGTGTCCAGTTCCTCGTCGGGATACTTCGCCTGCAATTCGGCGATGAGCGGGGGAAGGTTGCGCGCGTTGCCCCGGGCGGCGTGGCCGGAGCCTCGGGGCTGCTCCGTGGTCGTCGGGTTAAGCCCTTCGTACCAATACGCTTTGCAGGGCGGCAGGCCGCCGCGGGCGGGAATGTCCCAGCGCACGCGGCTGCCCAAAGGGTAACGTTCCTCGCTGCCGCCGCGCACAAATTCCATTTCGACGCTGGCGGGATGCTCGACCTTGAGCGCCCAAAAGACGCCCTCCAGGACGTGGCAGCCCATGTTGCCAAGAGAGCCATTGCCGAAATCGTACCAGCCATGCCATTCGTGAGGATGGAGGTCGGAATGATAATCCCGGTAGGGCGCCGGACCGATCCATGAATCCCAGTGCATCCCTTCGGGCACCGGCAGGCTGGGCGGGCGCGGCCCCTCGCCGCCATTGGCGCGGTCGGTCCAGCTATGGGTTTCGGTCACGTTGCCGATGACGCCCGCCCAAATAAATTCGCACAAGCGATGATACCCCCCGAGGCAGTGGCCTTGATTGCCCATCTGCGTGGCGACTTTCTTGTAGTGGAGCGAGGCCCGGCTCAATTCCCTGGCCTGGGCGATGTCGTGGCAAAGCGGTTTCTCGCAAAAGACGTTTTTGCCGGCTTGCATGGCCATCAGGGCGGCGGCGGCGTGGTGATGATTCGGGGCGGCGATAAAAACGGTGTCGATCTCCTTGCCGATCTTGTCGAACATCACGCGGTAATCGGAAAATAACTGAACCTGGTCGGTGTTGATGCCGCCTTTGTCGGCGAGCGATCTTTTCTTCCGGGCCAGCGCCCTGTCGTCCGGGTCCACCATCGCCACCAAATGTTGCTTCTGGTTGATGATGGCCTGTTCGACATGCGTCTCGCCGCGGCCGCCGCAACCGATCAGCACGCAGTTGAGGATGTCACCCGGCTCGCGCGCGGAGAGCAGGTTCGGGAAAGCCAGGTAGCGGCCGGCGGAAAGCGCCCCTGCCGCCAAAATGGTCCGTTTGAGAAACGAACGACGAGGCATTTTGCATTTCATAGAGTCGGTTTTCTTTTAAGCCCGCCGCTGTCATAGCGCAAATCAATAAAACTGGCCATCCGGGGTGGCTCCGGGTAATTTGATTGCGACCTCGACGCGCGACGACCGGGTGCATCCGGGCCACGCGTGCAAGATGGCGGCGCGTTTGCGGGAGCAGGGCCACGAGGTTTTGTATTACGAAAACATCGAAGGCGGCCACGGCGCGGCCGCGAACAACAAGCAATCCGCCTTCCTTTGCCCCACTCACTGATTCTTCTATTCACTGATTCGCCTCCAACCCGCACAACAGGAGCATATTGCAGAGCGAAAGAGCCTGGGGGTCAAATCTGCCCCCAATTCCTGCCCCACTCACCGGGCGGAGCGCCGATTGGCTGGCCAGTCTCGTGCCACCTTCCGGGCTTGTCCCCACCGCCAGTATTCCACCCCTTCTGGGTTAATGCGGGCCACTCTTCCCAAGCGTTGCAGGCGCGTACAAAAGTCAGGATGGCCAAGGAAGCGGCGGATGAAAAGCGCCGCCTTGTCCGGGCGGACGTTCAACCATGCCAGACAGTAACCCGGGTGGCACAACTGTCGCTCAAAGAAATCAAAATCACGGGTAAAGAAGGTCGGTTGCTTCAAGCGCAGCAACAGGGGGATGATCTGCGGGTCTTTCGCGCCGCGGTTCACCAATTCGTGGCCGATTTGCCGGAAGGGGATGCGCCACCGGCGCAACGCTTCTCGCTGGCTGGCGATAATGTTTTCGTCCAGGACGTTCATCCCCGGCCGCAGACGGGCTTTTCCCACCGCTGGCCATTGGCGGCAAACAACTCGCCGCCAAGTTCCAAGGCTTCACGGGCCGCTTCCAAGCTGACGCCGCCGGGAAAGTGTCTGGGGAACTCTTCCAACGGCTCGCCCAAAGCCAGGTGCTCGAACAACTGCCAA
Organism: Verrucomicrobiota bacterium; assembly: GCA_049510745.1. Classification (GTDB taxonomy): domain Bacteria; phylum Verrucomicrobiota; class Verrucomicrobiia; order Limisphaerales; family Palsa-1400; genus PLGF01. The sequence goes on from JBEKYR010000045.1 coordinate 4,394, forward strand.
ACCATGACGCGCGTCCCCTTGAAAGTTGGCTTGCCGTGGCAGATCGCCGGATCGGCCACGATGAACCGGCCCAGCTCGATGCGTTTTGTCTTGCCGTTGCTCTTCATTCCATCCAACTCCATCATGCTCCACCGGGGGCGGGACTGCAAGATTGCAGTACAGCCCCTTCTCCACCCGTTCTTTCGGCTCAATTCCAATCAGCGGGAATTGGCGTAAATCGCGCTTGCTTGTCCGGTTGCGGCCATTATCATTTCCCCCAAAAAAAAGTTTATGGCTGACATCGCAAACAAATACCCCGACAACGTCGCGGGCAAGTACTTCGTGGACAACCAGTGCATCGACTGCGATCTTTGTCGCGAAACCGCCCCGGCCAATTTCACCCGCAACGAGGACGGCGGCTACTCCTTTGTCTTTAAGCAGCCCGGTAGCCCCGAGGAGGAAGCCCAATGCAAGGAAGCCATGGAAGGCTGCCCCGTCGAAGCCATCGGCGACCAGGGATGATTCCCTGGACTTGAGCCAGTCCAAAACGCGCCAAGGGCGGCCACAGATTCGGGGGAGGGAAAACCCAATGTCCGATCCCGTGCTTTTTTACTGAAATGGCTTACAAAGACATCAAACCGCCGGCGGGCGGCAAAATCACCATTGCCCAGGGCAGACTCAACGTTCCCGACCAGCCGATCATCCCCTTCATTCGCGGCGACGGCACCGGGCCGGACATCTGGGCCGCCAGCGAACGGGTCTTCGACGCCGCCATCCAGAAGGCTTACGGCGGCAAACGCAAAGTGTCGTGGTTCGAGGTCTTCGCCGGCGAACGGGCCTTTAAACAATTCAACACCTGGCTGCCGGAGGACACCGTCGAGGCCTTCAAGGAATATCTCGTCGGCATCAAAGGGCCGCTGACCACGCCCGTCGGCGGCGGCATCCGCTCGCTCAACGTCGAATTGCGCCAGCAGCTTGACCTCTATGTCTGCCTGCGCCCGGTGCAGTACTTTCACGGCGTCCCTTCGCCTGTCAAACATCCGGAGAAGGTCGATATGGTTATCTTCCGCGAGAACACGGAAGACATCTACGCCGGCATCGAATACGCCGCGGGATCGCCCGAAGCGCAAAAGATGCTCGACTTTCTGGCGGCGGAGTTTCCCAAGTCGTTCAGCAAGATCCGTTTTGGCACGGTGGCCAAGGCGGAGCAGTTCTGGGCGGAGGTCGGGGCCAGGGGTTTTCCCACCGACGTGCGGGTCGGCGTGGGGATCAAGCCCGTCAGCTACAGCGGGTCGGTCCGTTTGATTCACAGCGCCATCGGCTACGCCATCAAGTTCAAGCGCAAGAGCGTCACGCTGGTGCATAAGGGCAACATCATGAAATTCACCGAGGGCGCCTTCCGCGATTGGGGCTATCAAGTGGCCAAAGAGTACTTCGGCGCGGTCGAGATCGACGGCGGCCCGTGGTGCAAAATCCCCGAAGGCAAACCCGGCGCCGGCCTGGTCATCAAGGACTCCATTGCCGACATCACCTTGCAGCAGGTGCTGACGCGCCCGGAGGATTTCGACGTGATTGCCACGCTCAACCTCAACGGCGATTACCTGAGCGACGCGCTGGCCGCGCAAGTGGGCGGCATCGGCATCGCGCCCGGCGGGAACATCAACTACATCACGGGCCACGCCATTTTCGAGGCGACGCACGGCACCGCGCCCAAGTACGCCAATCAAGACCGGGTCAATCCCGGCAGCGTGGTCTTGAGCGGCGAGATGATGTTCCGGCACTTGGGCTGGGTCGAGGCGGCGGACCTCATCCTCAAGGGCCTCAACGGCGCCATTGCCTCCAAGCGGGTGACTTACGATTTTGCCCGGCTGATGCCGGGAGCGACCGAGATCAAGTGCTCGGAATTCGGCAGCAACATCATCGCCCACATGTGAACCGGTGACGGCGGAACCTTTGCCGCCGCCGGCCCTGCCACCTCCTGCCGGCCGCCTCAGGGTGAGCTGAGGCGGTAGTAGCGGCCGTATTTGTTCGTCTGCACCGGTTCGTTGAAGTAGAATGAACCGTTGCTGAGCACGACGGTCTGGAGCGGAGACCAAACGCGGCCGGCCAGGTTGGTGCAGGCCTCCACCACGATGACGATATTGGTTGTGCCAGTGATGTTGAACCCAAAATGATTGGTCCTCACGCCAAAACTGCCGCCGCCGGCTTGGATCAGCGGGTTCCACAGCACGGCCGGACAACCGGCAAAAGGGGTGCTCCAGCCGGTGGCGCCAGGCACATAATAGAGCGTCGCGTTGGTGTCAGCCAGGAACGGATCCACACCCACAGCGGGAGCGTTGCCCTTGAAATAAATGCCGCTCAGGCTGCTATAAGCGAACGCGTCATCCCCGATGTTGGTGACACTGCCGGGTATCGTGTAACTTCCGTCCGCGCCTCCCGGAAATTGAATCAGCGTGGATTGGTTCTTGTTGAACAACACTCCATTCAAACTGCTGTAAACCGGATTCCCTCCATCCACCGTGATCGCTGTCAGGCTGGCGCAGGAAGCCAACGCTTCCGCCCCAATGCTGGTGACGCTGGCGGGAATGGCGATGCTGGCCAGGTTGGTGCAATTATAGAACGCTTCCACCCCGATGCCCGCGACGCCGTTGGCGATGGTGGCGTTTGTCAGGCGGGTGCAATCATAGAACGCATCATCCCCGATATTGGCGACGCTGCCGGGAATCGTGACGTTGGTCAGGCCGGCGTAAGCAAACGCGGAATTCCCGATGTTGGTGACGCTGGCGGGAATTGTGACGCAGGCCAGGCCGCTGCCAGAGAACGCCGAATTCCCGATGCTGGCGACGCTGGCGGGAATCGTGACCTTGGCCAGGTTGCTGCAGGATTCGAAAGCCTCATCCCCGATGTTGGTGACGCCGAAGGCGATCGTGGCATTTGTCAGCCTGCCGCATTCATAGAACGCATACGCCCCGAAGTTGGTCACGCTGCCGGGAATCGTGACGCTGGCCAGGCCGGAGCAGGATTCAAACGCACCCTGCCCGATGCTGGTGACGTTGCCGGGAATCGTGACGCTGGTCAGGCCGGAGCAGGATTCAAACGCACCCTGCCCGATGCTGGTGACGCTGGCGGGAATCGTGACGTTGGTCAGGCCGGCGCAGGAATCGAACGCATGATCCCCGATGCTTGCGACGTTGCCGGGAATCGTGATGTTGGTCAGGCCGGTGCAGCTCCCGAACGCCCAATCCCCGATGTTGGTGACGTTGCCGGAAATCGTCACGTTGGTCAGGCTGGTGCAGTCATAGAACGCATCCTGCCCGATGCTGGTGACGGTGCCGGGAATCGTGTAACTTCCGTCCGCGCCGTCCGGATATTCAATGAGCATGGTTTGGCTCTCGTCGAACAACACTCCATTGAAACTGCTATAAACCAGGTTCCCTCCCTCCACCGCTATCGCTGTCAGGCTGGCGCAGGATTCGAACGCCCCGGTCCCGATGCCGGTGACGCTGGCGGGAATGGTGACGCTGCTCAGGCTGCTTTGATAAAAAGCATAATTCCCGATGTTGGTGACACTGCCGGGTATCGTGACGTTGGTCAGGCCGAAGCAGCCGTAGAACGCATCATCCCCGATGTTGGTGACGGTGCCGGGTATCGTGTAACTTCCGCCCGCGCCGTCCGGATATTCAATGAGCGTGGATTGGTTCTTGTCGAACAACACTCCATTCAAACTGCTATAAACCAGATTCCCTCCATCCACCGTGATGTTGGTCAGGTTCGCGCAGATGGCGAACGCATCCTCCCCGATGCTGGTGACGCTGGCGGGAATCGTGACGTTGGTCAGGCTGCTGCAGGCCTGGAACGCACCCTGCCCGATGGCGGTGACGCCGTCGAGGATCGTGGCGTTGGTCAGGCGCGTGCAGTCAAAGAACGCCGCGTTTCCGATGTTGGTGACACTGGCGGGAATCGTGACGCCGACCAGGCCGCTGAAAGCGAACGCCTCCAGCCCGAGGCTGCCGACGCTGCCGGGAATGGTGATGTTGGTCAGGCTGGTGCAGCTCTCGAACGCACCCTGCCCGATGCTCGTGATGCTGCCGAGGATCGTGACGTTGGTCAGGCTGGCGCAATCATCGAACACCCCCTGCCCCATGTTGGTGATGGTGCTGGGAATCGTGACGTTGCTCAGCGTGGTGCAGTCAAAGAACGCTGAATCCCCGATGCCGGTGACGGTCAGGCTGGTGATGCTGGATGGAATAACCACAACCCCGCCAGACCCGGAGTAACGGGTGATGGTGATGGCGCCGCCATTTGTCGTCCAACTGTACTGGGCTTGCACTGCTGCCGGCGCGGCCAAGAGCAGCATACCCAATAGGACGGTCAATGTTTTTTTCATATTTCAATGATGGGAAATTGCTCAATGATGGAAAATTCCTTCTTCTGCCTTTTGAGGCCCCGCCGGCGATTCCAAGGCTCCGCCGGCAAGGAGGAATTGGTTGTTGATCGGACTCATTCTTATCAAATTTGGCCAAAGGTAGCTTACGTCCGGCCCGGCGTCAAAATTAAAAATCACAATAATCGACGATCCGCTTGGTTCCCGGCGATTTTCGTTTATCTTGGGGATGTGACGTCGATGGCCGAACAGTTGGAGAACCTTCCCGCGCTCAATCGCGTCGCCATTCCCGACCTCTGGCAGCAACAGGCCGTCACCGCCTTGCGCGAGGGCAAGGATGTCGTGGTGCAGGCCCCGACGGGCGCGGGCAAGACCTTGATCTTCGAGTTGTGGTCCAATCACGGGCGCAATCGCGGCCAGGCCATTTACACCGTGCCGACTCGCGCCCTGGCCAATGACAAACTGGCCGAATGGCGCGCCCGCGGATGGGACGTGGGCATCGCCACCGGCGATTTGTCGGAAAATCTCTCCGCCCCGGTGGTCGTGGCGACGCTGGAGACCCAGAAAAGCCGCCTCATCCAGGGCGACGGCCCGGCCCTGCTGGTGGTCGATGAATACCAAATGCTGGGCGACCTGGATCGCGGCCTCAATTATGAGCTGGCCCTGGCGCTGGCTCCCCCGCAGACGCAGTTGCTCCTCCTCAGCGGCAGCGTGGCCAATCCTCACGCCGTCGTCCAATGGTTGCAGCGGCTCGGACGCCAGGCGGTCCTCATTCGCCATGATTTGCGGCCCGTCCCGCTGGAGGAAGTTCACGCCAATCATCTCAATTATCACGTGCCGGAGGAAATCCGCGGTTACTGGCCGCGCCTGGTGGCCAAGGCGCTGGCCGAAGATCTGGGGCCGATCCTCATTTTCGCCCCCCGCCGCCAGGGCGCCGAATCCATGGCCGGTGAATTGGCCCGCCTGTTGCCCACGCCCAATCCTCTGAGTTTGAGCGCGGAACAAAAGGCGCTGGCGGGCGAATATCTGGCCCGGATGCTCAAGTGCCGCATCGCTTATCATCACAGCGGTTTGAGTTACGCGGCGCGGGCGGGCGTGGTCGAGCCGCTGGCCAAGGCCGGCCAGTTGCGGGTGGTCGTGGCCACCATGGGCCTGGCCGCCGGCATCAATTTTTCCCTCCGCAGCGTCGCCCTGGCCGCCGACTCCTACCGCTGCGACGACCGGGAACAATTGCTGCGCGCGGATGAAATCCTGCAAATGTTCGGCCGGGCCGGCCGGCGCGGACTCGACGAAACGGGCTTCATTCTCATCACGGCCAATGAACTGCGCCTGCTCGACGCCCGCCCCTGCCATTTGGCCCGCGGCGGGTTGGTCGATTGGAACGTCTTGCTCGGTTTGATGGACGCCGCCGCCGCCCAGGGACGCGACCCTTTCCGCCAGGCCGTGCGCGTGCAGGAACGCCTTTTCACCACCCGCCCCATTGCCCTCGGCGCGGAAGAATCAATCCAGCATCCCGAGGCTCCGTGCGGCCTGAAAACGGACGCCGAACGCGCCCGGCATGTCCGCCGCCGCGTCTGCCAGATGCTCAACAGCCGGGGCGAATGGGAGAATTTTCCCGCCCCGACCGACCGTCCGGCCGGCCAGGTCCGGGTCATGGAAAGCGCCGAGACATTGCGGACGCATTCCGCGCTGGCTGACACGGCCGCGTTGGAGAAACCGGGCGGGGGCCATCTCGGCCTGTTGAGCGAGGACGAGCGCGGAAAAATTTATGGACGGGCCGCCACCGTTGGCGAGCTGCTCAATGAGGATCGGGTTCTGTTGACCAAATGGGTCCGGCGCCTGACCAACTGGAACGGACGCCAGGTCCCCCGCGCGGTCTGGGACCAGAAAATCCTTCCGTTGCTCGAAAAAAAATTGGCCGAACAAAAGACGCCCGTCGTGCGGCTCGCGCGGGAAGACCAGCGCATCATCGCCCATCTCAGCCTGGCCGAAGCCCCGATGCGCGTGCCGGTGGATGCGCACGGGGTGGCGCTCTGGAAGCCCTTCGAGCGCGAAGTCCTGCCGCCGGATTGCGCGGTTTGCCCGCTCGTTCCCGTCTGCGGAAATCTCCCGCCCGCCACGGGCGTCGCCTTGCTCTGGCGTCGGCTGGGGCTGATTAACGCCGAGGGCGCGCCAACACGGCGCGGAAAGATCGCCAGTTTCTTTTCGCAAGGCGACGGCCTGGCGGTGGCGGCGGCGTTGGAAGACGAAAGTTACCCTGTCAACGAGATGATTTACGATTTCGCCAACCTCGACGCCAGCTTTCGCTTTTGCGGGGAGGAGAATCGCTGGGCGGGCCGCCTGGCGCTCGCCTGCCAGAAGGCCTTCGGGACGCAGTCGGCGCCGGGCTACCTGGAATCGGGCGTGCCGCCCAAATACGGCGCCGGCGCCGAGCAAGTCGTGGCCGCCGTGCATAAGGACCCGTCGGGCAAGCACGCCTGGGTCACCGAGACGCTGGGCGCCGGGGACATTGACCGCATCATCATCGAGTGGCGCAGCACCTTGCGGCAGATCGCGCACGCGCCCGACGTAGATTGGCCGCGCTGGCGTCAATTACAAATCCGGGCGCGCGAGCTGTTAAGCGAAACCGAATCGCCGACCATCACCGACCTCCCGCCGCTGGAGTATCACCAGACAAAACGGGTGGACCACCGCCTGATTCTGCGCAGGCACTGAACCCCGGCCTATTTCGCCCCCTGGTCGATCCAGGCGCGGATCAAGCCGATTTGCTCCTTCGTCAGAGGCCCGGCGTTGGCTTTGTTTTTCGGCGGCGGCATGTAATCGTCCGGGTCGCCGACCTGGGCGACTTGCGCGACCATCACGCTTTTGGCGCTGTTGCCCGCGACCAGCACCGGGCCGTCCTCGCCGCCTTTCAGCGCCAATTCCAAAGTGTCCAGGCGCAGCTTGCCTTTTGGCTTCGGCGTTTTGGGGCCGTGGCACGGGTAGCAGGACTTGGCGAAGATCGGCTGAATGTCCGCCGCGTAGGTCACGCCCTGCCTGGTCGAGGCGGGCGGCAGCAGACTGGGATCGACCGGCGTTTTGGCCTTGTCAGCCGCCAGCGCGCAAACGCCCGGCAGCATCCAGCCGCAAATGAAGAAACGAACCAATGATTTCGACAACATGCCGCGTATTTATCCAAAAACTTGCCGGCACGTCAAACGGTATTTTGGCCGCGCTGGAGACGGAATTGAAAACTGCAAATTGAGTAATGCTTCAGTGACGGCGGGAAAAAGCAGAGCTTAAAAAAATTCTCATTTCGCCGTCTGCACAGCCCCGTGAAATACCTGGATTCCGTCTGCACATTTTCCTTGACAAATGGAGAGAATTTAATTTAGCATACCCGCATTACGGCTTTCAATGCGGGTATGCTTAATTTCGCATTTCCCGCCATCACTGAGGCATTACCAAATTGAAAATTTTGGATTTGCAATTGTCAGATACACGGTCCGTAACTGTTGCGTGGTATTCAATGGGCGCGTCGTCTCCGCGTCTTCAGCAAAAGAAGGGCACAGTTTGAAACCTATGGTCGCTCAATTCTGCTTCCAGTTGCAGATATCGTCACGGCCGCCGACCTGTCCGTCCGGCCCCATCGAACTGAGGTCGTAGCTCTGTGCATTGTGCCTGCCGGGGCATTCATAGATGTAATCGTGACCCCAGGGGTCCTTTGGAACGAAACGTCCGAGATATGGCCCATGCCAATTGGTCGCGCCAGGCGGCCTCTGCATCAAGAAAAGCAAACCATTTGTCCCGCGGGGGAAATAGCCGTTGTCCTCCTCAAAAGCAGCGAGCGCCGTCCCAAGAAGGGATATTTGGGTAATCGCCGATGGCTGGTGGTCGTAGTGGCCGGATCGGAATATGCCCCCGGGCGACGGGACGATCCCTGCCAGGATGGCAGCCAGACAGAGCAAAAACATCACCGCTATCCACCTGCGCACGACAGGTGGTTTGCTATCATTTGGGCCAGGCTGTTCGTTCATAAGCTAAACGCGACCGCACAAACCATGCCAACTAAGCGCCCCTGGGAAGCCGGGGCATTTTTACCTCATTCTGCGCAATGATTTCGCACGAGGAAGGAGAAGAGGGGCAATAATTGCGCGAGGCGGCGCCACGATTCCGCCGCCACGCCGCATTGGAGACGGAATTGAAAATTGAAAATTGAAAATCTTGAATTTGTAATTGTCAGATATGCAGTCCGCAACTGTCGTATGGCATTCAAAGGGCGCGTCGGCTCCGTATGTTATGCAGCGTTGTGCCGAAGAATCTTCCGAGCCGGCCCCAAAGGCTGAGTCTGGAGTCGGACATAGGAACGGCCCATCGTCGAAAGTTTTTCTGTAATTGCCGGCGCGCGATTTTGCATAGGGCGACATCCAGCCCCAACCCGATGATCAGCCAAAGAACCCAGGGCTGAATTGGCTCCTCTAAAACTCCCAAGGCAAGCAGCGTGGCGATAATCGCGCCAATCACCAACCACGGCACGACGCAGACGGAAATGACTGCACTCACCGGGCCGCCCTGGGCTTTGGGCAGCGCCATGCCCCTCCACATCGCCATCCAAGCCAGGGCAATCATGTCGGGCGCCAACATCGTGGTGGCTGTCAGGATAAAATAAATGAGTCCACCGTTCTCGTGTCGAGGGCCTCCCAGCCGCCACGCCTCCGCGACCGTCACCAAACCGAGCGCCATGACCGCCACTGCCGGCCACAAAAACAATCGGCGCAGGACCAGCCACTGTCCGGCGAGGATCTCACTGACCGACAAGGGCGTGCAACAGAGCACCGTTTCCAGGCTGCCGTTGCGCCGTTGCGCTTCGAAAAACCCGCCGGCGACGTTGGCAATTCCCAGCTTCAAAATTAGATGGAAGCCAACGACCGCGATAACGAATGAGGGGGGATAATCTTCCCGCCATCCGTTGCCTTCGCGCGCACTCAAAATGCGAATGCCGGCAATGACCACGCCGAAGATTCCAAATACGGCCCAAGTCGTTGCGGGACCGACTCCTCTTCGGCTTACCAGCCAGAAGAATGGATTGATGCCGAGCAGGCGCCGTCGAAAGGCCGCTTGCGCCGCAACGGTGCCAAAGCGCAATTGTTCAAACCAAATGCGGAGGCGTTTCGGCGTCCTGGGTTTCTCCTGCCAGCGATGGGGCAAGGTGAAACTGGCCAGCGCCAGAAATAACCAGCCATTCAAATGCACCGCCGCCAGTGAGAGGACATAGGGCAACACGCCCCGAAAACGTGAACCAGCCGACAGCGCGATGGAAACTGTATGGGCCGGATTGAATAATTGATACAAATCCGCCCTCCGCCAGTGATACGCGTTTGCCAACGTGGAAAGTATCGTCAGCCCGCTCAGGTAAAAGAACAGAATCAACCCCGAAAATCCGGCGGCATTTTTTTGGTCGCGGAACCAGGCCGATCCCAGCATGGCCGCCGCGTAGGAGAAGAAAAACAGATTCAAGACCGCCAGCGATGTCTCCCAGAATTGGACGGCGGTGACGCCGCCCAGGAAAATCGAGAGGGCCAATACGGGCAAGGCGGCCAGGGCCGCATAAAACGACGGCACTCCCGAGGCAATCAGTTTGCCGAGAACAACATCGTATCCTTTCAGGTCAGTCAAAAACAGCAGGCCAATTGTCCCTTCCCGTTTCTCTTTGCTGATGGCGTCGCAACTGGCCAACCCGCTGATAACGGCCCATACACAAAGACAAGTCGCAACCGCCGCGAAGATCGGCTTGCCATCAGACCGGCCCGGAATGATTTGAGCGAGCAGCAGCATTTGTCCCCCGAGGAGGGCCGTAATCCCCGCCATGGTCACGCGAGTGTAATACGTCCTCCATCGCCGCGCCGCCATCCGCAGCTCACGGTCAACAATCGGGAGAAGAATCATGCCGTGCTGAAATTTTGATCGCGCTTCTCTGTAACAAAAAGCCGCGCGTGTGGACAAGGCAATTCCGGAAAGGAATCGCGCCATCCGGGGTATCGTCGGGGTCAATCGTCAGGGTCAAAACCGTGGCATTCTCCTCCTAGAGCAATTTCATGAAAACTGTAGCCGCTGAGGCGCAGGAATTTTGGGGAGCGCGGGCGCCCTCGCCCGCCGTGTTCGGCGCCTCGCCGAACACATTTTCCGTCGAACACCGGCTACACTATTTCTTAAACCGCTCTAAGTGCGAGTGATTGCACTACAATTGCTTATGATCGTCGTCGTTTCTCCAAAAGCCACCCCACTTGAGCTTATGCAAGCGTCAGGCCAGTGGAATTGGTGTTTTTGGGTGCCCATCCCGCTCAAAAAAGAGCTTATCTTTCAGGCCCTTCTGCGTAATCTGCGTGATGCACCCCGAAAAGTTTCGGGGCTGCGGGCCTCAAAACAATCATAAGTCCCTATCTCTGCGATCTTTGCGTTCTCTGCGGCTAAATCCTCTTCTCCTGAAAGAATTTCTTGCATTTTCCATAAAACCATGTTACTGCATACAACGATGACTATTAGATCATCAACTTGGGCAAGGCAGGGCTCGGCTCCAGTCGCTCCGCGACCGTTTCGGCGCAAGCCTCATCCCGGTGTGCATTGTCCATTTGCCCTTGGATCGGCTCCCAACCGGGTAAAACCGGGTAAAACCAAGCGAAACCAAGTAGTTTTATTTTTCGTGGCAGCCAATCAACTCCAACCGATGGTATCCGTTGCCGCCGTCAACAAGGCCAAAACGGAGAAAGACGGACTAAAACGGACCAAAACGGAGCGAAACGGAGTATTTTTTTCTTTTTCATGCCAGCCAAAGGAAAAATTGAAATTCCTTTCTTGCGCTCCCCGCCCGGCGCGCTTACATGAGCCGTCATGCTTAAACCTGTGACCCTGCCGCCGCCCAAATTCGATTTCCAGCGCGCCGCCCGCGAGGAAATGCTCCGCGAAGGTTTCCAACCCGATTTTCCGCCCCCGGTGCTCAACGAGGTCCGCTCCTTTGCCGCCGCCCCTGTTCAAAACGACGCCGGCCGCGATTTGCGCGCGCTGTTGTGGTCCTCCATCGACAACTCCGACTCGCGCGATCTCGATCAGGTCGAGTGGGCCGAGCGCCTGCCCGACGGCAAAATCCGCGTCCTCGTCGGCATCGCCGACGTCGATGCCGTCGTCGGCCGCGATTCGGCCACCGACGTTCAGGCCCGCGCCAATGCCACTTCCGTCTATACCGGCGGCCCGGTTTTTCCCATGTTGCCGGAGCGGCTCTCCACCGACTTGACTTCTCTCGGCCCAAATGTGGACCGGCGGGGGCTGGTCATGGAAGTGGTCGTGGACCAGGACGGGGCGGTCGTTTGCGCGGATGTCGAACTGGCTGTGATCCGCAACCAGGCGCAACTCAATTACGACCAGGTCGCCGCCTGGCTGCAATCCTCCGCCGCCTCCGCGCCCCCGGCCCTGCGCGACCAACTGCTCCTGCAACAGGAGGCCAGCCAGCGGCTCAAGGCCTTCCGCAAGGAGCAGGGCGCCCTGACGCTGGGCGGCGTGGAAAGCGTGCCCGTCATAGTCAACAATACCGTTCAAAGCTTCGCCCTCCTCCGCGACAGCCCCGCCCGCGACATCATTGAAAGCTTCATGATCGCCGCCAACGTGGCCATGGCCCGCTTTTTGCGCGCCCGCAACTCCCTCTGCCTCCGCCGGGTGGTCCGCACTCCCAAACGGTGGGACCGCATCCAGGCCCTGGCCGCTCCACTGGGGTCCAAGCTCCCGGACGCGCCCGACGCGAAGGCGCTGGATGAATTTTTGGCGGCGCGCAAACAGGCCGACCCGGACGATTTCCCCGAATTATCGCTGGCCGTGCTCAAAGCCCTCGGCCCCGGCGAGTATGTGGTCGAGCATCCGGGCGCCGAGCACGAGGGCCACTTTGGCCTGGCGGTCAACGATTACACGCATTCAACTGCCCCCAACCGCCGTTACGCGGACCTGGTCATGCAACGGCTTTTGAAGGCCAGCCTGCGGCAGGGTCCCGGCCTCTATGCGGAAGCCGAATTGTCGCAACTGGCCGCGCACTGCACCGAGCGCGAATCGGCCGCGCGGCACGTCGAGCGGTTCATGAAGAAAGTCGCCGCCGCCTTGATGTTGGGACAGCAAGTGGGCGGTATGTTTGACGCGCTCGTCACCGGCGTGTCGCCCAAGGGAACCTTCGCCCGCCTGCTCACCGTGCCGGCCGAGGGGCGCGTCCTGCGCGGCGAGCGCGGGCTGGACCTCGGCGAAAAAATCCGCGTCCGCCTGGCCGGCGTGGATGCGGCCAGGGGATTCATTGATCTTGAGGCGGTGCGGTGAATGAAAAAACCCCGCCTCGGCGGTTTACGATTTGATGTCGCGGACTTGGAAGGCGAAGCTCCCGATGATGAAGAAGGTGAGGTTGAATCCGAAAAGGATGCTCAACGATTCGCAGATGTCGGGCCACGGAATCGGCTGCATGAAGACTCTCATCCAGAAATTCAAATGATAGGTGATGAACCAGGCCTGCAAATCATGAAAATAGGGGATTTCCTGAATCAGCCGGCTGACCATGAAAACGGACAGCGCCAGGATCGTCGCGGCGGCGGGTTTCATGTTGAAACACGAAAACATCCATCCCATTCCCATCACGGTGACCGCCTTGACGGTCAGCAGCGCCATGGCGGAGGCGTAGCGCACCGTGCCTTCGCCCCCGTCGAACACACCGAAAACACCTTCCATCGGCAGCAGCGCAAACATGCTGCCCGGCGGGAAAAAAATCGAGGCAAAGGCAATTCCGGAAACCCCGAGCACGACCACCAGCACGACGGAAAACAGGGCGCCGGCCAGCCATTTGGTCGTGACAATGCGCAGGCGGGAAACGGGCCGCGAGAGGATCATCCGCAGGGTGCCGTCCTCGGCCTCCTTGGCCACCAGGTCGCCGCCGACCAGCGCGACGTACAGCGGCATGAGCAAGTAGGCCACCGGCACCATCATCGCCATCCCCATGGTCAGGTTGGACATGAATTGATCGGCCGGATAGCCCATCAACTCCAGGCGCCGGACCATGTCGCGGCGCGGCCCATGCGAGTAGCGGAGAAGAAGGATGATGACGGCCTCGGCCAGAAGAAACGTTCCGAAACCAATATAGGTGCGTTTCTTGCCGAACAACTTCCACAGCTCGTTGCGCAGTTGATAATAGAACATGGCGCGAAGATTCAAACCGGTTTTTGCATGAGCGAGAGGTAAAAGCTTTCCAGCGTTTCCTGTTCCGGCGCGATCTCGAAAACCGGCTGCCGGGCCGCCACCAGCTTTTCCACAATTTGATCCGTGCCCACTCCCGGCGCGGGCCGGATGAATTGGCCGTCCCGTTCGCCGTCGATCAGCTTCGCTTCGCGCAACAGCCGCGCCGCCTGCGAAAAAACGCCGGCGCGCAGCCGCACCCAGCCGCCGGCCTGCCGCGTTTGGGCCAGCGACCCCTCGAACACTTTGCGGCCCTGGTTCATCACGGCGATGCGCGTGCATAACTGCTCGACTTCGTTGAGCAAATGAGACGAGAGCAAAATGGTCAGGCCCAGTTCGCGGCGCAGGCGCAGGATGGTTTGGCGCATTTCGTGGATGCCTTCCGGGTCCAGTCCGTCGCCGGGTTCGTCCAGGATCAACAATTCGGGGCTGGGCAGCAGCGCCTGGGCCAGGGCCAGGCGTGTCCTCATGCCGTGCGAATAGGTGCCGACTTTGCCCTCTTCGCGCCCGCTCAAGCCGACCCACTCCATGATCTCGCCGATGCGCCGCGCCGGCGTGGGAGCGGTGTAATGGCTTAAAATTTCCAAATTGCGCCGCGCGCTCAGGTAATCGTAAAAAGCGGGCGCCTCGAAAATCGCGCCGACTTTTTGCAGCGCGCGCCGGCGGTCGCGCGTCACATCGTGGCCGCAGACGCGGATGTCGCCCGAGGTCGGCCAGACCTGGCCGAGCATCATGCCGATGGCCGTGCTTTTGCCGGCGCCGTTGTGGCCGAGCAACCCGAAAATCTCGCCCGCCGGGACGTGCAGCGTAAAATCCTCCACCGCCGGGCGCCGGCCGAATTGTTTGTTGACATTCTTAAGATGGATCATGGGCGGGGCGCGCCGTTCTGTTCCGACCCCGGCAGAATCAGCAGGTTCTTGATGTGGCCGTCGGCGTACAAATAATTGACAGCTCGCTTGGCTCCCAGCGCGGCGTGAAACCCTTCCTTGTCGAAGACCAGCGGCGCCTTGGTGGTCGGCAGCCGCAGGGTGAAGATTTGCAGGGAATCGGCGTCCTGCCCGTTGACCAGGCTGTTCCACGCGTAACTGGAGCCGGTTTGCTCAAAAAGGCCCGGCCGGTCCGACGGGCAGCGCAAGACCGCCTGCGAGCCGAGCTGGTTGGAGAGCACCAGGTTGATGACGGGCAGGTTGGTGGGGGAGTTGGTCGCCAGGTCGTACACGGTCGGCAGGCGGTTTTTGTTTTCCTCGACGTACAGTTGCAGGGCCACGCCGATCTGATGGAGGTTGCTTTTGCACGCGGCCGACCGTCCGGACTCGCTCGCCCGGCTCAGGGTGGGAAGCAGCACGGCGGCGAGAATGGCGATGATGGCGATGGTGACCAGCAGCTCGATGAGCGTGAAGGCCCGCGCCGCGGCGGCAGGATTGGGCCGCATCAATTGCCTCCGCGAAAAAGCCGGCCGGATTGCATGTTCTTTTGCACCTCCTCCAGCAGCGGCGCCAGTTCCGCCTTGGTTTCGGCCGAACTGTTGCCATAGACGGATTGCAGGCCGGTGAAGACGACCTTCTTTTGCAGGTCCTCGCTCAACACCGGGGCGTTGGTGTTGCGCGGCGCCGTTTTCTTTTGGAATTCCTCCGGCGTGGCGTCGCGCAGGTCCTTCAACTGTTTGATCGCCGTGTCAACCGCTTTCTGCCGCCGCTCCGGGGCCAGTTTCTCGAACGAGGCGAGCATTTGTTTGAAGCCCGAAGGCAGGGTGGCGTCGAGGAAGGCGGCCCGTTCGTCTTCGGTCATTTCATTGAACCATTGCGCCCAAAGCCGGTTCAGCCGGGCCTGCTGCCGTTCCTCCGGCGAGAGGGCGTTGATCATGTCGGCCAGCTCGCGCAAGGCCCGCGCCCGCGCCGTTCCCGGCAGCTTGTCCAAATCGGTCCCTTCGACAAACGCCCGCACCTTCTCCGCCGTCACCTTGAAATGCTGCGCCACGGCGTAGCCGCCCAGGGCGAGCAGCCAGACCGCCGCCACGGCCAGCAGCGCAAACAACCCCGCGCGTTGACGCCGATTCATGCGCGTGACTTTGCCGGAAACGACGACAAAATGCAAATCGGTTATGACCTCGCTTGCGAGGAAGCCCACAAAAATGACGAAGCGCCAATGACGAAATTTATGCGGGCCGGCCGTTCGTCATTGAGTCATTTGAGCATTGTTTCGTCATTAGTGCTTCGTCCTTCGTCATTTTCCCCGGTCCAAGGCCCTGCAAGTTGTGGACGTACCCGTTACATATCTTCATATCAAGATATATTGATTTTTAGCTTGCGCCCCCGTCGAAACCGGCCTATGATCGTCTCATCATGGACGACAATCCCAGTCAAAGGGCCGATCGGGTCAACGCGCTCTCGCGGCTGCTGCGCGAACGCATCGTCATTCTCGACGGCCCCAGGGGCACCATGATCCAGGCGCTCCGCCTGGACGAAGCCGTTTATCGCGGCGCTCGTTTTCGTGATTGGCCGCGCGACCTGAAGGGAAACAACGATCTGCTCAACTTGACCCGGCCCGAAATCGTCCGCGACATTCACAGTCAATACTTGCGGGCGGGGGCCGACATCATCGGGACCAACACCTTTAACAGCACCTCCATTTCGATGGCGGACTACGGGCTGGAATCGCTCGCCCTGGAGTTGAATGTGGCCGGGGCCAGGAACGCGCGCGCCGCCGCCGACGCTGTCATGGCCGCGGAGCCGGGCCGCGTCTGCATCGTGGCGGGCGCGCTGGGACCGACGAACAAGACGGCCTCGATTTCGGGCGATGTCAACAATCCCGCCGCCCGCGGCGTCACCTACGACCAGTTGGCCGCCGCCTATTACGAGCAGGCGCGCGGTTTGCTGGAAGGGGGCGCGGACGTGCTCTTGGTGGAGACGGTTTTCGATTCGCTCAATTCCAAGGCGGCGCTCTTCGCCATCGCCCGCTTGTTTGACGAGGTGCCGCGCGTTCCGGTCCTGCTCTCCTTCACGATCACCGACCTGAGCGGGCGCACCCTTTCCGGCCAGACGGTCGAGGCTTACTGGAATTCCGTCTCGCATTTTCCGCTCTTGAGCATCGGCATCAACTGCGCCCTCGGGCCCAGGGAAATGAGGCCCTTTATCGAGGAGCTTTCGGGGCTGGCGCCCATTTATGTCAGCGCCTATCCCAACGCCGGGCTGCCCAACCCGATGCTCCCGACCGGCTTCCCCGAAACCCCGGAAACGCTCGCCCCGCAATTGGCCGACTGGGCCGCCTCCGGCTGGCTCAACATCGTCGGCGGCTGTTGCGGCACCACGCCGGCACACATCCAGGCCATCGCCCAGGCGGTGCGCAAGTTCCCCCCGCGCGTGCCGCCCAAAATCGAGCCGCACCTGCGCCTCAGCGGCCTTGAAGCCCTGACCATCCGGCCCGACGCCAATTTCGTCAACATCGGCGAGCGGACCAACGTCACCGGTTCGCCCCAGTTCGCCAAATTGATCCTGACCGGTCAATACGAAAAAGCCCTGGCCGTGGCCAGGCAGCAGGTCGAGAACGGCGCCCAAATCATCGACGTCAACATGGACGAAGGGATGCTCGATGGCGCGCAGGCCATGACCCATTTCCTCAATCTCGTCGCCTCCGAGCCGGACATCGCGCGCGTCCCGGTAATGATTGACAGCTCGAAGTGGCCCGTGATCGAGGCCGGGCTGAAGTGCGTCCAGGGAAAATGCGTCGTCAATTCCATCAGCCTCAAGGAAGGCGCGGAGAAATTCATGCAGCAAGCCCGCCTGGTGCGCCGTTACGGCGCCGCCGTGGTCGTGATGGCCTTTGACGAACGGGGCCAGGCCGACACTCTGGAGCGCCGCCGCCAGGTTTGCGCCCGCTCCTACAGGATTTTGACCGAGGAGTGCGGCTTCCCGCCGGAAGACATCATCTTCGATCCCAACGTCCTCACCGTCGGCACCGGCTTGGAGGAGCACAACAATTACGCCGTCGATTTCATCGAGGCGGTCCGTTGGATCAGGCAAAACCTGCCGCGGGCCAAGGTCAGCGGCGGCATCAGCAATATCTCCTTTTCCTTTCGCGGCAACAACGCCGTGCGCGAAGCGATGCACACCGCCTTTCTCTATCACGCCATCAAAACCGGCCTGGACATGGGCATCGTCAACGCCGGCCTGCTCGGCATTTACGAGGAGATTCCCAAAGACCTCCTCGAACTGGTCGAGGACGTCCTGCTCAACCGCCGGCCCGACGCCACCGAGCGCCTGGTCAAGTTCGCCGAAACCGTCAAGACTAAGGACAAAACCGAGACGGTCCAGGACGAATGGCGCCGGGGCAGCGTCGAGCAGCGCCTGGAACACGCCCTGGTCAAGGGCATCGTCGATTTCATCGAAGCGGACACCGAGGAGGCCCGGCTCAAAATCGGCCGCCCGCTCGCCGTCATCGAAGGCCCCCTCATGGCCGGCATGAGCGTGGTGGGCGACCTTTTTGGCTCGGGCAAAATGTTCCTGCCCCAGGTCGTCAAAAGCGCGCGCGTCATGAAAAAAGCCGTCGCCCATCTGCTCCCGTTCATGGAGGAGGAAAAGAAGGCCACGGGCCAGGGCCGCGCCCAGGGAAAAATCCTCATGGCCACCGTCAAGGGCGACGTTCACGACATCGGCAAAAACATCGTCGGCGTCGTCCTGGCCTGCAACAACTACGAGATCATCGACCTCGGCGTGATGGTGCCGTGCGAAAAAATCCTCCAAACCGCCCGCGAACTCAACGTGGATATGATCGGCCTCAGCGGCCTGATCACGCCATCGCTCGATGAAATGGCGCACGTGGCGCGCGAGTTGCAGCGAGAGGGGTTCGTCGTGCCCCTGTTGATCGGCGGCGCCACCACGAGCAAGGCGCACACCTCGGTGAAAATCGCCCCCCATTACAACCAGCCGGTCGTTCACGTGGTGGACGCCTCGCGCGCCGTCGGCGTCGTCGGCAACCTGATCAGCTTGGAACTGAAGCCGGCCTTCGACGACAAAAACCGCGCGGAACAGGAGAAGCTTCGCCGGCAACATTCCGGCCCGCGCGCCAAACTGCTTTCCCTCGAGGAAGCGCGCCGGCGCCGCCCGCAATACGATTGGAAACCGGAGGACATCGCCGTGCCGGAATCGACCGGCGCGCGGGAGCTGGACACGGAGGCGGGGACGCTGGCGCTGGCCGATCTGGTTCCGTTCATCGACTGGTCGCCCTTCTTTCACACCTGGGAACTGCGCGGCCGTTACCCGTCCATTCTGCGACACGAAAAATATGGCGAACAGGCGCGCAAACTTTTCGACGACGCCCAGGCACTGTTGCGCCGCATTGTCAACGAGAAATTATTGGCGGCGCGCGGCGTCTATGGCTTTTTTCCGGCCAATTCCGCCGGCGACGACGTCACGCTCTACGCCGGCCCTGCTCGCCGCGAAGTCCTGGCCACCTTCCATTTCCTGCGCCAGCAAATGGAAAAGCCCGAAGGCCAGCCGAACCTGTGCCTGGCCGATTTCATCGCTCCGGCCAACGATTACATCGGCGCCTTCGCCGTCACGACCGGCCTGGGCGCGGACAAGCTGGCCAAACAATTCAAGGCGGAGCATGACGACTACAACGCCATCATGACCGAGGCGCTGGCCGACCGCCTGGCGGAGGCTTTCGCCGAATTTCTCCACCAACGCGTCCGCGCCGAATGGGGCTACGGCAAAAGTGAAAACCTCACCACCGAGCAATTGATCGACGAGCAATATCGCGGCATCCGTCCGGCGGCGGGCTATCCGGCCTGCCCGGACCACACGGAGAAATGGACCCTGTGGAAGCTGCTCGATGTCGAGAAGAAAGCCGGCATTAAACTGACCGAAAGCTGCGCCATGTGGCCGGCCAGCAGCGTGAGCGGCCTCTATTTCGCCGCTGCGCGCTCCAAGTATTTCGCCGTCGGAAAAATCGGGCGCGACCAGGTGGAGGACTACGCGCGGCGCAAAGGAATGGACGTGCCCGCCATCGAGAAATGGCTCGCCCCGTATCTCAACTACGATCCCGCCCCCGCCGCGTCCGACGGCAAGGGGTGAGGATTCGACGCCTCCTATTGCGTTCGTGGAGAAGGGCGTGGAGCCGTGGGAGCGGCATGCCCAACGGAGGGGCATTCCACCATTCCCGGTGCTTCCAAGCACCGGGCTTAAAACGAGATCAGAGCAGTTTGAGGCCGCATCGCTCCCCCGCGCTTCTCAGCGCCTCGTCTCGTGACGCGAGCGACATTTTGCGGCGCAGCGCAAGTTCCAGGTAGGTGGCGTCATATACTGAAAGCCCGTATTTCTCGGCTAGTTCACTGATTTTATCGAATGCGTTTCGCGCCGCCTCTTCGTCCACCGTGAATCGCATGGCGGTCAATTTCTCCAAGGCCGCTTTTCTCTCTGTCGCCGTGAGTCTGTGCCGGCGCTGCGCAACCAAAAGAACGTTCGCCATCTCCAGGAACCAGAACGACGGCACCGCGACCCTCACACCCGAAGCAACCTCCTGTAGCAGCTCATCGGTTTCAGGGGTCGCCTGATCGCGATAGACCCAGGAAAACCCCACGGACGCATCAGCGACAAAACCCGCGCTCAACGCCGCCCCTCCTCGATCCAGGATTTGACTTCCGCGCGGGTAAGTTTTGGCTTTCCCTTGTTCCGCGCGCCAATTTCCCTGCTCAACTCGATAAGTCCGGCGACGGCTTCGCGCACGGATTCCAGATTTCGAGCACCTTCGGGCACCAATCGCGCCACCGGTTTTTCGTGCCGGGTAATGATGACCTCTTCGCCTCGCGCAACCCTTTCGAGAAGCCGGCCAAAGCGGGTTTTTGCCTCAAATGCAGTCACGCTTTCCATAAATTGACTCAAGTAAATTGACCAATTACCAGCTAACTTGCCACAGTCACTCCCTGTTCCGCAACTCAAAACCAACGCGGGCAATTCCCTCCCCGCTCCTTAGCGATTTTTTCGGGAATCTTTCGTCCGAGCCTGGCCCGCCTGTTGGGTGAGTCCGCAAGCACATCGCCAAGGAAGCGGGCGCGGTTACTTCGTCCGGAAATCGTAGTCGCCGGAGCCGACCTCGAAGACGGACGCGTCGCCGTCCATGCGCAGAAAGGTCACGCCGCGAGCCAGTCCGACCAGCTTGCTGCCTTCATACAGCCGTTCGGGCGTGACTCCGGGGACGCGGACGGTGGCGGTGGTGTTCGCCGGCACGGAAACCTTCAACCGCAGGCCGCTTCCGTTCCGGCTCCAGTGCGTTTCAATCGGGCCGCGGATGCTGTCGTAGGTCGTGTCGGCGGAAGAAAGCGCGGGGTCCAGTTGCGGGGCGATGAGGAGATGATGGTAGGCCGGTCCGTCGCTGCGGATGCCGCCGAGGTTCTCGACCATCCATTGATAAACGGCCCCGAAGGAGTAGTGCGCGAACGAATTCATGCCGGGGTCCTGGAAGCCTTTGTCGGGCGTCCATCCGTCCCATCGTTCCCAAATGCTGGTCGCGCCCTGTTTGATGGAAAATCCCCAGGAGGGAAACGTCTCGTTGTGAATCAGCCGCTCCGCCACGTCGTTGCGCCCCATTTGCGCCAGCGCCAGCATCAGGCTCTTGGTGCCGATAAACCCGGTGGACAGATGCCAGCCGCGCCGCTCGATGTTTTCCACCAAATGCTGCGCGGCGAGTTTTTGCTGGTCAGCGTCCAGCAAATCAAACGAGAGCGCCAGCACATAATCGGTTTGCGTGTCGCCCTCGATGCGCCCGTCGGCGGCGACGTAGGCGCGATTGAAGGCGGCCTTGATCCGGTCGAAGAGGGCGTTGTATTTGGCGGCCTCCCCGCTTTTGCCCAGGACCGCGGCGATGCGCGCCAGCAATTTGGTGCTGCCGGCAAAATAGGCGGTGCAGATGACCGGCTTGGGCGTTTCGTCCTTGATGTGCAGCCAGTCGCCGAAGCAATGGAATTTCTCCGGCGGAAGCAACTCGGGCGTCGAGCGGTTTTTGCAGAAATCAATGAACCGCGCCATCGAGTCGTAATGTTTCTCCAGGATGCGCTCGTCGCCATAGACTTCGTAAATCGTCCACGGACAAATCACCCCCGCGTCCGCCCAGGCCGGGCCGCCGTCGTCGCCGGAGACTTTCAGCGGCGCGACCGTCGGAAACTCGCCGTCCGCACGCTGGCCGTCGGCCACATCGACGAGCCATTTGGTGAAAAAGGCCTGCACGTCCTCGTGCAGTGTCGCGGCGCGGATATAAACCTGGGCGTCACCCATCCAGCCCAGCCGTTCGTCCCGTTGCGGGCAATCGGTCGGGATGTCGATGAAGTTGGCGCGTTGCGTCCAATAGGTATTTTGAGCCAGACGATTGAGCATCGGGTCCGAGCAGGTGAACGTGCCCGCCTCAGCCGTCGCGCTGCTGAAGGCGACGCCGGTGAGGGTGTCGTTGGCGGGCCGTTCTTTGAGGCCGGTGATTTCCGCGTACTGGAATCCATGGAAAGTCAGGCGCGGCTCCCAAGTCTCAACGCCGTGGCCGCGGCAGATATAGGTGTCGGTCGCGCGCGCGCCGCGCAGATTGACTGTATAGATGGTGCCGTCGGGATTCAATCGTTCGGCGAACCGCAGCCTGATTTCCTGGCCCGGTTGGCCGGAGATTTTCAACCGCGCCACTCCGGCGAAATTCTGGCCAAAGTCAACTACATAGGCGTACGGCGTCGGTTCGGTGATGTTTTTCGCCGCCAGCGCGGCGAAGGCCCGCACCGGCGGCCCCGGATGGGCCTCGATCAGGGGATTCAGTTCGGCCCCGGTCACGACCGCCTCCCACTTGCTCTGGTCGAAGCCCGGTTCGTCCCATTCATCGGCCAGCCGCGCGTCATATTTTTCCCCCATGAGCAAATCCGCTTCCCGGATCGGGCCGCCCGACGCCCTCCAGTCGGGGCCGGTCGCGATGATTTCGTCCGAGCCGTCGGCGTAGTGGATTTGCAACTGGCCGAGGAAACGGGGTTGGTTGCCGTAATGATCGCGCGCCAGCCCCCACCCGACGAACCCGCTGAACCAGCCGTCGGCCAGGATCGCTCCCAGCGCATTGCGTCCGCGCCGGATTTGTTTCGTCACGTCGTACGCGCGGTAGTGGACGCGCTTGGGGTAATCGGTCCAACCCGGCGTAAACAAGTCGTCGCTGACGCGGTGGCCGTTGAGGTGGAGTTCAACCAGTCCGAGGGCGGTGGCGTAAAGCGTGGCGCGCTGCACCCGTTTGGCAACGTCGAACTCCCGGCGCAAATAAGACGGCGGCGGCAGGGACATGGTGGTGTAATTCAAATTGCCCCACGGCGCGCATCCGGCCGGGCCGATGATCTGCGCGGCCGGCCACTCCGTCGGACCGATGGGCCGCTTCTGCCAATCGGTTCCGCCCTCGTTGGTCGCCCGCCACGAATCGTCCGTCACCAGGGTATTGGTCCTCTGGCCATCGGAAACGACCGTCAATTTGGCGATCAATCCGGCCGGCCCGGCGGCGGCTGTTTCCACCGACACCCGGACGAAGTTGGACCCCGGCTTGAGCAGCGAAGTGACATCCACCAGGCGCGCGGTGTTGGCCGCGCTGCTCTGGGGCATCTGCACGGGCACGCCATTGATATTGAAGAACACCCGGTCCGCGGCCGCCACCAGCAACTCCGCCTTGCCGATGCTGGCGTTCTCAGGCGCCTCCAGCGTGCTCATAAAATAACGCGTCCCTTTGGGAATGTCCGGAAACGTGTCGCCGGCGCACCAAATCCATTGGGCGCGGTCGAACACCGCAGGCAAGGCAATTTCCCGGCGCATCTGGTCGTAGCCGATCCAGCAACCCCGCCAGTCGGCCGGCTGCAACAAACCCATCGACCAGAGCGCCGGCTCGCTCCAGGCGGACACTTTGCCCTCGGCATCCCAAACCCTGACCTTCCAATGACAAACCTCGCCCGAAACCAGCCGGCTCCCGCCATAGACCGCGCCAATGGTCTCGGCGCCATCGACTCGCCCGCTGTCCCAGAGGTCGCCTTGGTTGCCGTCCAGATTTCGGGCGGTGCTGGCCACGAGAATCTGCCAGGCCGTTTGCCTTTCCGCGCGGCGGCTCGAACGGAGGCGCCAGGACAGGCGCGGCGCGCTTTCATCGATCCCCAGCGGATCGACCTGGTACTCGCAGCGCAGGGAATAGGGAACGAGCCGCGGGGCGGCGGCGGCGGGTTTGGGCAAGGCGAGCAAGGCCGCGGATAGGGCCAGGAGCCAGGCGACGGGGCGGCGTATTCTATTCATCATGGCGAAAATTGAGACGACGAAAGTTCATTTCAAGCGGTTTCACGGCCAACGAGACATGCGCCGCAGTCTGCCGCCGACTTGGCCGCGTGCCAAGCGGAAACTCCCAAATCCTAAGAACCGTTGCAGTACATCCCGGGGAGAGCGCGCGCCCTCGCGTGCAGCGGTCGGCGCCCCCGCCGACCGCTTCTTCGCTCTCCTATGCGTTACGAGGATTTGGGAAACTCGACGGGAGTTGAAATTTTCCGCGAACTGGTATAATTACCGCCGATGCCGACATACGAATACGTCTGCTCGAAATGCGAGCACCATTTTGAAAAGATTCAACGGATTACCGACAAGCCGTTGAAAATCTGTCCCAAGGAACTTTGCCACCTCAACCCGTGGGGCAAGGGAAAAGTCACGCGGGCGATCA
This sequence comes from Verrucomicrobiota bacterium, assembly GCA_049510745.1. Lineage (GTDB taxonomy): Bacteria > Verrucomicrobiota > Verrucomicrobiia > Limisphaerales > Palsa-1400 > PLGF01. The sequence goes on from JBEKYR010000045.1 coordinate 28,680, forward strand.
GCACGGGCGGCGGCCTGATTTTCAAAGGCAGCGGTTTCTACAGCACCGATTACCGCAGTGACAACTATAAGGCGGGCGCGAAAAAAGAAGCCGCCTCCGCCTCCGGCGCTTCGTCGGAAGGCGCCAAGAAAGAAACCAAAACCAGCGACACCGCCGCGCCAAAAACCCCCGCCCCGGCGCCCGCCCCATCCACCGGGCCGTCCTCGCCGAAGAGCGGTTAAAACTGACTCAACCTGAAGTTTCCCGAGCTTTTGGAAAGCTGGCTGATCGGCGAAAAATTCTCGGGTGCTTCATTGCTTGTCATTGCGGTGCTGGGCTGTTAATCTTCCGGGTATTCTCATGAAGAAAAGCGACCCATCCCTGACGGCGAAGCGCGACGCAGGCGCGGTCCCGCAAAGCGGGCGCGGTAGGTCAGGCGCACAGACAACGAAGTAATTCTCGAATTGGCTCTGCATCCTGATTTCCCAAGATCGCCTTACGCGCCGCTGATTCCTGAGCAGCGTCGGTTTACTGACTACAAAGGATAACCATGAGTGAAGCCAGCCAAAACCCCGAAACCCGCATCGCCCTGTTCCAGCGAAACGAAGTCCGCCGGACCATTCACAACAATGAATGGTGGTTCGTCATCACAGATGTCATTACCGTGTTGACCGATTCCGTTGATGCCAGTGACTATTTGAAAAAACTCCGCAAGCGCGACCCGTCCCTGGGCGAAGTTTTCAAAGGGGGGGGGCAAACTGTCCCCCCCCTTGGCCTTGAGTTTGACACGGCGGGCGGACGCCAGTTGCTTCAATGCTGGAACACCGAAGGCATCTTCCGCCTCATCCAATCCATCCCCAGCCCCAAGGCCGAACCGTTCAAACGGTGGCTGGCCAGGGTGGGCTACGAACGCATCCAGGAAATTGAAGACCCGGAACTGGCCACCAAACGCACCCGCGCCCTCTACAAAGCCAAGGGCTACTCCGACGACTGGATCGAGAAACGGATGCGATCCATCGCCATCCGCGACGAACTGACCGGCGAGTGGAAAAAGCGCGGCGTCAAGGAGCAGCGCGAATATGCCATCCTCACCGCTGAAATCTCTAAAGCCGCCTTCGGCCTTACGCCCAGCCAATACGCCGAGTACAAGCGCCTCAAGCGCGAGAACCTGCGCGACCACATGACGGACCTCGAACTCATCTTCTCCATGTTGGGTGAAGCCTCCACCACCGAAATCGCCCGCACCCGCGACGCCCAGGGCTTTCCCCAGAACAAACAAACCGCCCGCGAAGGCGGCGCGGTTGCCGGCAATGCCCGGCGCGAACTGGAAAAGAAAAGCGGACGCAAAGTTGTCACCACTGAAAATTATCTCGCCCTCACGCAATCAGCGAAGAAAGTCCAACCCCTGCAAGACAAGGCCGCCACAAAGCCGCGCGCCCAAAAACCGTGACGATACCACAAAAAAAGGAGCGGCCAGGGGCCACGCCGCAGGCCCGGATAAGGTCCGAACCGCTCCGGTCGCTTTAAATACCTGCGCCAAGAGCGGGCGGTACGTAATCGCGGTGAAGGCGGTTGGCATTTTCGGCAACGAGACCATGACGCTCGTGCCGGTGACGGTCGGTTGAAGCATGGACGGCAAGGCAAATGCAGCCCCCGAAATCCTCCGGGGTGAAATAAAAGGGGTATCTTGCCCGACAGCAAAAACGCATGTATTGTGAAACCATGATCGAATCAACCGCCGCAAACATGGCCCGGCATTTCACCGAATTCCTGGCCAAAGTTGAGCGTGGCGAGACTATCCGAATCCGCGATCGGGGACGGATGGTCGCCCGCATGGTGCCGGACTGTGATTTTATGCCGGGACAACAGGCGGCGGAGTTGTTCAAGGGACATCGGGCCGACGCCGACGCCGCCGATGCCATAGCGAGCGAACTCGGAAAGCTCGATCTGGAATCCGAAAATGCCCTGGATCATTGACACGGATATTTTCATCGAAGGCGAACGCGGCAACGTTGCGTTCGTCGGGTGGCTCCAGAGCGCGGATGGAGTTGCGACAGCCGACGTCGTTCGCGGCGAATTCCTTATCGGGGCTCATGCGGTGGCAGACGAAACCGTTCGTCAAAGAGGTGTTCAGTTTTACTCAGAACGCATTGCTGGCTTGCCGTCCTTTTCCTCCGAACCGGCCGATTATGCCAAAGCGGCCGCGTTGGCTGGCGATGCGCGCCGTCACGGCAAAGGCAAACCTGGACTGATTGACGGCCTGATCGCCGCGATTGCGCTTCGAACCGGCGCGACAGTCGCCACGCAGAACACCAAAGACTTTGACGCGATGGGCTGTCCCAGCGCAAATCCGCTTTTGAAAAAATTGAAGTCAGAGGAATGTTTGTCAGGAATGGGAAGAACAGCGTGCAGATAATTCCCCTGCCAATCATTCCCTTGACTCCTCCGGTTTTTCCGTCCTCCATTTTGGCTTTGCTTGCGGCTGGCCGCGCTGCGAACTTCTGACCGCGTGCGACTCTCTTGCCGGTCTTGTTCGGGACCCGGACAGTGGCGCCGTCGAACCTCTTTCGCTCGAGCAATTCCCTCGCCGCGTCGAGCCGGCTCGCGGTCGATGAGGGCAAAAGTGGTTGAGACGTTTCCGCTCGAAAGACCACTTTGCCAGCAATCTGTATTACAGTGCCGATTATCGGGTTGACACCAGCGTCCCGGTGTGGCTCAGTTCTCATCGTTGGACAACCATGTGTGAAGAACTTTCCAATAGACTTTTTGGCAGATTACGACGACGCCTCCATTTTGGCAGAGTTGAAGCGATTGGCAGGGATTCGCGGTTCTGACACTGTTACGGTGGCTGATATCGACGCGCACGGCCGCATCAGTTATCCGCTCGTCGTAAAGCGGTTTGGTTCATTGCGGCAGGCATTGCAGATGGCTCATTTGACGCCGACGCGATTCATGAAGGCTACGGATGATGAGTTGTTGGCGGTCATTGTTGAGCTTTGGGAGAGGACGTTAGCGAGCGAGGGCCGGACGCCTCAAAGGAAGGATTTGAAGGCCTACAAGATGCCGGTGTCCGGGGATACCGTCATTCGCAGATTCGGGACGTGGCGGAAGGCGCTTCTGGCGGCACACGCGTCCGTCACATAGGGTTCCTTACCAGAGGAGTCGGTTATACTTCCCACGTCTCCGGCTCACCAGATTCGGAAGCCGTTGTCGGTGCGAAAGCGGTTTTTCGTGATGAAGCGTGATGGTTTCGCATGTGTGCGGTGCAGCGCTTCCGGGCGTGGAGTTCGCCTTGAGGTTCACCATCGCACACCCTTTGCTCAAGGAGGTTCTGACGCCCTTGATAATCTTGAGACACTTTGCTTTGAATGTAACCGAGGACAGCGTGATGACGTGGTCTAATAAATGCGTTAGGGACTTATGCTGAAGATCGACAATCGAGTTGCTTCAGATATGGCGGTGACAAAACGCCAATCGCTCTATTTAGCCGGCGCACTGCCACCGAATGGATGGCGTCATCTGCTTGTGCAGGGTTTCTCAGATGAACCGATTTCTGCGGATGAATTTCGTGTTTTGGATGGAGCTTTATTCGGACGATTTGACTACGTGGGCCCGTTCCCCGTTATGATCCGAACTGATGAATATGAAATTCCGGATAAATTTGAGCATGATAAAAGGACTTGGAATCTCCGCCGTTTAGCGCTCGACAGGGCAGATGTAGTATTTGGCTGGATTGAGTCGAATGAGGCGTACGCAACAATCGCAGAACTCGCTTACGCCCCCGGGAAGGGAAAGCTGGTTCGCTATGCTCTTTCAGCCGAACTGGGTCGCTTGGGACCGAATGGAAACAGACGACTGTTCCCTGAAATATGGCGAACGTTCAGTATGTTCGATTGTGGAATTGATCTGTGTTTATCACCACGGATGGCCTTCGCACGGTTATTTAGTCTCCCACAGGCTGATATTTGCAACGTGCCTGAGCAAAGTGCTGTTTATTTTATCGAGAACAACAACACTGAGCGTATCAAGATCGGGGTCTCAACTGATCCAGAGAAGCGACGTAGCGAGTTGCAGACCGGGTCAGCGGACCCACTGCGGCTCATCGGTTCAATACCCGGCGGACTGCATCTAGAATCAAAATTGCATTCAGACTTCGCACATCTTCGACTGCAAGGCGAATGGTTTCACGCTACCCAAGAGTTGCGAGGGTTCATCGAGGTGGAGCTTGGCCTGAGGCAACCTCAAGTGGGGCCGAATGATCTGGTGCTCGATAGTTGTGGCAACTCCATTGTTCCCATGAACTATGTTCCCAAGCTTTTCAGTCAGGGATGAGGCTTTCAGACAAGGGCGTGATCCGTTCGAGAAAAGTGATGAACTGGCGCAAGCCCCGGTGGTGGCGGCATTGTCCCCAATGATGCGGGGGCAGCAACGGCGCAATCTTGGGGACAGTGACGACAGGACCAGGCACTTGTCGGGGGGGCTTGTTCGCGGCAACCGCCGTCTCTGGTGCTCCCTTTGACCTCCGACTCGCGTGTTCGTCCGTGTCCGTCCATGTTCGTTCCAAAAAAGACCAAAAAGCGACAAAAAGACTTGCAACTCCATAACTCTGTGTCATATTTCCAACGTGCGAGGACTCGCTCTTTGACATAAAGCGCAGTCGCCGGGAAACCTCCTGTCCCCTCGTTGCAGGAAAAGCCCCAGGCCTGTGACGGCACTGGATGACGGGTTGTGACGGCCGATGTGACGGCCTAAGTCCCTTATTATCAACGATTGTGACGGTGTGACGCCTTTTTCGGTCCCAAGGGTGTGCAGATGCATCAATGGCCCCTCACCACCGGTGAATCGCGGTAAATCGCGGTAAATCGCGGTAATTTTGCAATTCACCAGAACCACGACCGAAACTCAGAGGAACACGAATCGAACTGAATCGCGGTGAATCGTGCCAAAAAAAGAAAAATCTCAACCACGATCGATGAACCATACGCCAAAGCCGAAACTCAGAGTCGCTCGCGATTCACGACCGCCGCATGGCCAATCGTGCTGAATCGTGCCCAATCATGCCCAACCGCGCTCAAGTTGGCATGCAGAATCACCGAATTCCATCAGCGGGCGCGTTTGCGCTGCAATTCGCGCTTGAGCTTGTCCAGCGGCAACGTGTTGATGACGTCCTTGGCTTCGAGCCAGCCTTTGCGGGCTATGCCGGCGCCAAGACGCAGGTATTGCGCGTGTTCGTTGCGGTGTGCGTCGCAGTTGATGACGCATTTGACTCCCTTGTCCCTGGCGTAATGCCAGAGCCGCCAATCCATGTCGAACCGGAGCGGGTTGGCGTTCAGTTCGATCCACGTGCCGGTGGCGGCGCAGGCCTCGATCACGGCCGTCTGGTTGACTTTATACGGTTCGCGCTCCAGCAGCAGGCGCCCGGTCAGGTGGCCCAGCATGTGGACGAAGGGGTTTTGCGCGGCGGCGATCAGGCGTTTGGTCGTTTCGGCCTCGTTTTGCGAAAAGCCCTGGTGAATACTGGCCACGACCACGTCCAATTGCGCCAAAAGATCGTCATCATAGTCCAGGGCGCCGCCGGAAAGAATATCCACTTCGGAACCTGTCAACAACTGGAAATGGCCGCCGCCCTCCGCCAGCTTGCGGTTGAGAGCGGCAATTTCCCGGAGCTGGCGGCGGAGGTGTTCGGGGGGCAGCCCGTTGGCCTGGAAGGAGGACTTGGAATGGTCGGTGATGGCCCAGTAGTCGCAGCCCAGTTCCTGCATGAACACGGCGATTTCCTCCAGCGAACCGCGGCCGTCGCTCCAGTTGGAGTGATTGTGCAGCGAGCCTTTCAACTGGGTCCATTCCACCAGGCGGGGCATTTGGTTCTTTTCCGCGGCGGCAAATTCGCCGGCATCCTCGCGCAGTTCGGGCGGGACAAAGGCCAGGCCGAGCTGCTGGAAAATCTCCTCCTCGGTGCGGCACGGGACCAGCAGGTCGGGATCGCGCGTTTCCACGTCGGATTTGAACAGGCCGTATTCGTTGAGCCGCAAGCCGCGCTGGATGGCGCGCTGGCGCATGACGATGTTGTGTTCCTTGCTGCCGGTGAAATAGGCGAGCGCAAACGGAAACTGGGCGTCGCTCACCACGCGCAGATCGGCCTGGAGGCCGCCGGCCAAAACCACGCTGGCCTTGGTTTCGCCTTTGGCGCTGACGCTCATCACGCCGGGTTGCCCGGTGAAAAAGTCGATGACAGCGGCGGGGTGTTTGGAGGAAACCAAAAGATCAATGTCGCCAATGACTTCCTTGAAACGCCGCAGGCTGCCCGCCGTGCTGCAACGCACCACGTCGGGATGCGCGCGCAAATTCTCCAAAATCGGCTCCGCCGCCAGCAGCGCATCGGAAAGCAGGTGACGCGAGGCGTATTGCCGCCGGAACTGGATGCCCTCGACAATTTTGGCCTGCGTCTTTTCCCCGAAACCGTCCAGTTGCGCGACTTGGCCGTCCAGGCACGCCTTCTCCAATTGTGCGATGGTGTCCACCCCCAGCTTGTCATGGAGCGCCTTGACCTTCTTGGGTCCCAGCCCCGGAATCTGCAGCATTTCCAACAGCCCTGGAGGAATGGAAGCCTTGAGTTCATCGTAATAAGCCAGCCTGCCGGTCGTGGCCAGCTCGGTGATTTTCTTTTGCAGCGCCTCGCCAATCCCCTTGATTTCACCCAGCCGATTCTCGGCAATAAGCTGGTCGAGCGGTTCACTCAGGCTTTCCAACGTGCGCGCGGCGTTGGCATAGGCCCGCGTCTTGAAGACGACCTCGCCCTTCAACTCGAGCAACGTTCCGATCTCCGACAGAATGTCCGCGATCTGGCCTTTGTCCATGATCGGAATATGGCGTTCCACGCGCAAAGAGCAAAGCGGAAAACGACCGATTCACGGATCAGGACGTGACCGCGCTCCTCGTCATTCGGTCGAGCGTTTTGTTGGGCTTTTCAACCATTCTCGGCCACGGCCACGCTAATCTTCCAGCCCGTAAGTTCTGAAAACAGAACTGTCATTTCTGAAGCCCACTGAACCATTTGGTCCCGATTGCGCCACATCACAAAAGAAATCCACTGTGCCGGGTGAATCGTGACCACCGCTTGCCGGGCGCCGGAATCAAGAACCACTTGCGCGGGCCAGGGAAAGGCGGTTTCGATGAATGCTTCCGGGGACGGCTGCCACAGATGGATGGTTGCGTATTCGCCGCGCAGGTCCGCAAAGAGAGCGTTCAGCCGCTCCCCTCGCCCCAATGAGAACGCCTGCACGGCTGAAACCTTCGGATCGTGAGAACGAACAACCAGGAGACACCGATGGCCGACGATCCGAGCCATAGAAACGATTTCCACGGTGCCGGCCGCAACCTCGGGAAAATATCTGCGAAATACTTGCCGAATCTCTTCGTTTGTGCGCAATGGTTGGCGAATTTCGTTTCCTTTCAGCGCTTCGAGCTTCAGGAAATCACCCAAGTCCTTGCAGCCTTCCGGCAGCAGATAATCGCGTTTGCTGTAGTCGTAGTTCATTTCAGATCGGTCGTATATCAACAATTTTATCCCCAACGTGGGGAAAGAAAAGTGAGTTTTTCCTTTTTTGAATGGCGGTCTTTGACTCCTGCTCCTAATCTTAATCTTGCTCTTAATCGTAATCCTCTTTCCGAGGGAAAGGCGGGGATTAAGATTAAGATTAAGATTACGAAGGTTAAGATTAGGAACGGATACTCAAGAAAATGCGCGCGCCCAACATGCCAGTGGCCCTGACCATCGCCGGCTCGGACAGCGGCGGCGAGGCGGGCGTCCAGGCGGATTTGAAAACCTTCGCCGCGCTCAAGGTGCATGGGGCCAGCGCGATTACGTGTGTCACGGCGCAAAACCGAAAATCCGTGGCGCGAATCGAGCCGTGTTCCCCCGCGATGGTGCGGGCGCAAATCGAGGCGGTGGCAGGTGCCATGCCCCTGGCGTCGGCAAAGACGGGGATGCTGTATTCGGCGGCGATCGTGCGGGAAGTGGCCGCCTTTATCAAACGGACGCCCTCCCTGCCGCTGGTGGTGGACCCTGTGATGATGTCGAGCAGCGGGCGGCGGTTGCTGCAATCGGACGGGCTGGCGGCGCTGCAACGCGATCTGCTGCCCCTGGCCGCGCTCGTCACGCCCAATGTTGCGGAAGCGGAGATTCTGATCGGGAGCAAAATCGCCACAGTGCAGGAGCTTCGCGCCGCCGCCGGGACGATTTACCGGCGGTTCGGCTGCGCGGCATTGGTCAAAGGCGGGCATTTGGCGGGGACGAGCGAGGCGGTGGATTTTCTTTACAGCGGCCGGGGAGAATGGATGTTGGCGGCGCCGCGCGCCAAGGGGAGCGGCTGGCACGGCACCGGCTGCGCTTTTTCGGCGGCGATTGCGGCCTGGCTGGCCCGCGGGCGTTCCTTGGAGAAGTCGGTGGAACTGGCCAAGAAATACATTACCCGGGCGATCTACGCATCCAGGCAATTGCGGACGGTTTTGGCCAGGGTGTCGGGATGATAGGGCTTGGGCAGAAAATTGAGGCCCTCGTGCAAGACGCCGTCGCGGCCCAAAAGATCGACGCTGTAGCCGCTGGTGTAAATGACTTTGAGGCCCGGTTTTTCCCGTTGCAGTTGCCCGGCCAGTTCCCAGCCGGAAACCCCCTCGGGCATCATCATGTCTGTCAACAAAAGATCGATTTCCCCGGCCTTTTCCCGCCAGATGCGCAGGGCGTCCTTGCCGTGGACGGCTTCCAGGACCCGGTAGCCGTAGTATTCGAGCAAACTGGAGACCAGCAGCCGCAGGTTCGTTTCGTCCTCCACCAGCAGGATCATTTCATGGCCGCGCGGAGGCGGGCTGGGAGCGCGGTCGAGGGCCTCGGTCTTGGCGGCCTCGGCGCACAAGGGCAGGTAGAGACTGAAGAGAGTGCCGCTGCCCACGGCGCTGGAAACCTCAATCCAGCCCCCGTGCTGCTGGACAATGCCGTAGGCGGTGGCCAGACCGAGGCCGGTGCCTTTGCCGGCCTCTTTGGTGGTAAAGAACGGCTCGAAGATGCGGTTGAGGGTCGCCTCATCCATCCCGGTCCCGGTGTCGGCCACCGTCAGGCAGGCGAAGCGGCCCTCGCGCGCTTCGGGGTGTTGCGGCGCGCCGGCGACGCCGAATTCCATGGTATCCGTCGCCACGCGCAACTGGCCGCCGCCGGGCATGGCGTCGCGGGCGTTGAGGGCCAGGTTGACGATGGTCTGCTCGATCATGCCGACGTCGGCGTTAATGGGAAGGACCGCGGGCGCGTACTGGAGTTGCAGAGCGATGTTCTCGCCCAGCAACCGTTGCAGCATGTCGGCGGTGCCGCGGACGATTTCGTTCAAATCGCGCCGCCGCACCTGCATCACCTGTTTGCGGCTGAAGGTGAGCAAATGTTTGGTCAGCGTTCCGGCCTGGTCGGCCGCAGCCGCGACCTGCTCCAGCGGTTTGCGGAAATTCTCGGGCAACTCCGCCTTCGAGAGCAGCAGATCGACATGCCCCTGGATGATGGTCAGGACGTTGTTGAAATCATGCGCCACACCGGCGGCCAGTTGCCCGACGGCCTCCATTTTTTGGGATTGACGCAATTGCGCCTCCAGGTTGAGCCGCTCGGTCATGTCGTGAAGAATGCTGAGAATGACCGTCTCGCCGGAGAAATCGAGCCGCTCGGCCGCCAGGAGCACGTCATGCAACGCGCCGTCCTTGGCGCGCAAGCGGCAGGCAAAGTCCCGCACGCCCTTGGTCTTATGGAGTTGTTCGAGCATGCGCAGGCGTTCCTCCGGTTCGGCCCACACGCCCAATTCCAGCGTGGTCCGCCCCAGCATTTCCTGGCGCTGAAAGCCGAAGAGCCGGAGCAGGCTCTCGTTGGCGTCAAGATAGACTCCCTGCTCCAAAGTGGTCAGGGCCATGGGGACGGGGCTGGAGCGGAAGGCCTTGGAGAAACGCTCCTCCGAGCGCCGCAACGATTGTTCGACCTCAATCCGCTCCAGGGTGGCGGAGCAAAAGTCGGCCAGGGTTTGCAGCACTCCCACGTCGGCCTGCTGGTAGGCGTTTTCCTTGTCACTTTGGACGGAAAGCGCTCCGATGACCTTGGGCCCGCTGTGGATCGGGGCAAAGAGCCGCGAGGCGGTGGGACGCGAGCGCGCGCCAAAGGGGACAAAGGCGGGCTGTGAAGGCGGCACCGGCCCCTGCACCAACTCGGCGCCGTGCTCGATGATGCGCTTGTCGCGCGCGGAAATTTCGCGGTAAACCCCGAAGACCTGGGTGCGCTTTCCCCCGACGTTGTCAAATAAAAGAACGGGCACGGTGTAGCGTTGGTCGGGCGTGTAGAGATAGAGATAGGCGGCGTCCCAGCCCAGCAGGCGGTCGGCGGCGTCCAGGACGGCCTGGGCCGCGGCCGTGGCGGTGGTGGCGGCGCTCAACTCCTGGCCCAGGCGGGAAAGGTTGCGCGCGCGCAACTCGGCCTGCCGCCGCTCGGCGATTTCCGATTCCAGCCGGGCCACCGCCTCGGACAACTGGGCGGTGCGCTCCTCGATCTTTCTTCTTTGCTCCTCCTCCGCCTGGCGCAGGCGGGCGTTGGCCTCGGTCAGTTGCCCGGTCCGCTGGGCCACGCGGGCTTCCAACTCGTCATGGGCGCGCTGCAGTTCCTGGCGGGTGCGGATGCGTTCCAACGCCCCGCCGCAGTGGTCAGCCAGCGTCTGCAACGAGGCGAGCTTGGACTCGTCATAAAACTGCGCCGTGTAGCTCTGGGCGGACAAGATGCCAATAATGCGGGCGCTGTCGCGGATGGGCACAAACATCAAAGAGGCCGAGCGGCGGGCCGTGTCGCCAAAAGGAGAGAGGGCGGGCACATCGCCGGCCCCGGCCTGGTCCCGGAGCACCAACTTGGCGCCGTGCTCGACAATCTCCCGCGTTAGGGACGTCGGTTTGCCCGCCGGATAATCGCCGGGCACGTCCACGCGGCGTCCCTCGACGGTGTCGATATTTATGACCAGCTCCATCCGGTCCAGCTCGGCCGAATAGAGATTGAGGAAGAAGGCGTCCCAACCGAACAAGTCCGCGGTGACGTCGGCGATGATGCGCGCGGCGGCGTCCACGGAGGTTGCGCTGGCCAGCTTTCGGCCCACTTCGGACAGGGCGCGCTCGCGCCGCAGTTGCGCCCGCAGGGAAACCAACTGGCGGCTGTCCCGCCCTCTGAGCCAAAGCAACCAAGCCAGGCCGGCCAGAGCGGCCAGGCAAACCACCGCGAACCAGGCGAAGGACAAGCCCGGCGCCGGCCCCTGGGGAACGGCAACCGCCGCAAAACTGATCACGGCGGGATCATGAAACCTTTTAGGAAACCCTCGGACGCGCGGCAGCGCGTCCCTACCAGATTTCGGGTGGTAGGGACGCGCTGCCGCGCGTCCGGGGCGCAGAGGGGTCTTCATGAGCCAGTCGGGCGGGCCGGCGGGCACATCTCGGTTTTTGGACCTCCTGCGACCCTGTCCGATCCCTGCCAAAAACTGAGCTGCGCGC
>JBEKYR010000046.1:0-39061 GCA_049510745.1 Verrucomicrobiota bacterium
AATTTTCCTTGCGCGGAATTCCTCAGGTGTTGCCTAAGAACCGTTGCAGTACATCCCGGGGAGCGCACGCGCCTTCGCGTGCAGCGGTCGGCGCCCTCGCCGACCGCTTCTTCGCTCTCCTATCCAAATTGTATAGGTCATCGCTCCGCGGTAAGGCCGCGTTAGGATTTGGGATGACGCGAAAACACTTTCCACCCGTCCAACTGCTCCCATCGGATCGCCCATTCGTCGGATTCGTCGGCCCCGTCCCGAAATTCTTCGCCTCCCTCGTGGTATCTGTGTCAATCTACGGTAGTGCCTTAATTTGGATTTCCGATTGCGGTCAACGAGTTGCGCGTGAAATTGCTGCATGGAAGTATAAGAAAAACAAAATATTATTTCACTATTACATAAATAAGGCACTCGCCTGCATGCACATAATGCGTATCGCGTTGCCACTCGCATTTTATTCCAATGTCTTCCAAGCAGTATTTTATCGCTGCATAAACTTGGGGTTCATTCGTGCTCACTTTTGTCGGCATGAGGAAGCCATTTGGAAGTTTCTGCCCCCATATCGTAATCAAATCGGGCAAATCATTGGTTTCATAGGAAAAAAAGAGCAAATCGGCGTTATTAGTGTTTTCAAGGTGCGTTGTCACGAAAAGGGTGCTGTCTCGATTAATTTGCCAAGGCCCAGCATCCGCGTTGGCCGTGAAGCCTGCCATCGTCAGAGTTTCTCTCAAATCGCTGGCAAAATCTTCTGTGTCCCGCCCTTCTTGTCCAATCAATATCTTAATTGGTACTTTGGGAATAAACTGAGCTAAAAATATGAAATTGGTTCTTTGCTCCATCCTTATTCTTCTTGGCTGCATCTTGGCCTCCATCTCATCGGCCTTAACGCGGAATGATTGCGCTTCCTTCTCAGCACGTTCCGCCCGCTCATTTGCTTCGGCAACGTCACGGCTTAATTGTAGCGCCTCTGGAATGGCATGGATTAGCCCGAACACATCCATCGTGACGCCGATTGCCACAATTATGGCGAACAGTTTCTCTCGATTCTTATGCTCGGAATGTTCTTCAGACAGCAGCAGCATCCATTCCCCAATGCACCCGATTGAAACCAATATCGCTCCGAATATCTCCCAAGAAATCCAGAACCAACCCCATTGGAAAACAAATCCTATCACAGCAGTTAACGCGATGGCGATAACAGCGCAAATCGCTTTGGCTGTGCTGCTCATGTTTGAAATATGGATTTTTGAAAATTGCATTCCATGACAAAAAAGATTAACACCTAATTTGACATTTTTAAAATGTGTGCAATTTTCCCATCGTTAACGGTGCGTAAGCGAACGGGTAAACCGGCGTTCCTTACAATCCCCGATTCGGAGTCCGAAACCCCGCGCATCCATGTTTTAGGTCATGTGCTCGTTTTACTGCCAGTCGCCGGCGAAAGCAACGCCTTTCGTATCCACTCCGAATTGGGCTGGGCCGCCCGCCGTATTGCCTCATTAACCCGTTTTGCCCAAATCCTTGCGTCCTTGAATCGTTGCCTGCAACAGTGAAAAATCACGGAATTCCAACAGGATTTTGTCCCGCAGAAGGCTCTGAGAGCGCAGAGAAAAGAGTTTTGACAGGACCTGCAGGATTAAGAATGGATTCAGAAAAGAGGATTTCCATCTTCATCCTGTCCATCCTGTTCATCCTGTCCGTCTTTTTTGGTTGCGGCTGGCCACGCTACGTCTTTGCGTTAAAGTGTTTGCCCCAATTTGGCAATCAGGATTATTTTGAAGTCGGATCTCATTCACACCGTCCAATTTGCCTGAATCATTTATGAACGAAACAATCGGTCCCACCACACGCCGTGAATTTATCAAGACAACCGGCCGCATCGCCGCCGCCTCCGCCCTGGCGGGAATAGCCATTCCGCACGTGCATGCCGCCGGCAACGAGACCCTCCAAGTGGCGCTCATCGGATGCGGCGGACGCGGCACCGGAGCGGCGGGCCAGTCCATGTCCGTCAGCCGTGGCCCGGTAAAACTGGTCGCCATGGCGGACGTTTTTGAAGACCGGCTCAAGAGCAGCCATGACACTCTGGCCCGCGATTTTTCCGCCGGCATGGATGTGCCCCCGGAACGCCAGTTTATCGGATTTGACGCTTACCGGCACGCGATGGATTGCTTGAAGCCCGGCGATGTGGCGATCTTCACCACACCCCTGGCGTTTCGGTGGGTGCATTTTACTTACGCCATTCAAAAGGGGCTGCACGTCTTCATGGAAAAGCCTCTGACAGCCGATGGCCCCACTTCCCGCCGGATGCTCCAGTTGGCGGAGCAGGCGACCGCCAAGCGCCTCAAAGTCGGCGTGGGATTGAATTCCCGCCACAGCCGGGCCTTGCAAGAACTGGCGCATCGCATACAGGACGGTGAAATCGGCGACCTCATTCTCATGCGCGGCTACCGCGTGGTGCAGCCGGCGGGGTCGTGTTTTTCGCCGCGCAAACCCGCTGGAATTACGGAAGTGGCCTATCAAATCCAGCGTTTTCACAGCTTCCTTTGGGCCAGCGGCGGGTTGTTCAGCGACTTCAACATCCACATCATCGACCACTGCTGCTGGATGAAAAACGCCTGGCCGATCAAGGCCCAGGCAATCGGCGGGCGGCACTATCGGGGCAACGATGTCGATCAGAACTTCGACAACTACGCGGTGGAATACACCTTTGCCGACGGCGCCAAACTGATGATGGACGGGCGCTGTGTCAAGGGCTGCCAGGACATTTACTGCAGCTACGCGCACGGCAGCAAAGGCCTGGCGATCGTCTCCAAGGCCGGCGACTGCGGCATGCCCTCCAGCACTTACCACGGCCAGAACCCGGATCGCGCCAAGTTGATCTGGACCTCCCAAGTCAGCCGGGACCAGCAAAATCCCTATCAAAACGAATGGAACGACCTGGTCGATGCCATCCGCGATGACAAGCCCTATAACGAAGTCACGCGCGGTGTCGAGGCCAGCGTCGTGACCTCGATGGGCCGCATGGCCGCCCATACCGGCCAGGAAATCACCTATGAGCAAATGCTCAACCACAAGCACGAATACGCGCCGGACGTGGACAAAATGACAATGGACGGCCCTGCCCCGGTCATGCCCGACGCCAGCGGGCGCTATCCGATTCCGCAGCCGGGCATCGTGACCGACTCGGAGTACCGGCCGGGGTGAGGGCGGGAAGGGGGCGTCATCTACGCAACAAATTATACTTTACGATGCAGCGGAGGGCGCTGAAACCGTCGCGCCAGCCGATTTTTTTGCCCTCGGCGTAGGTGCGGCCATGATAGGAGATGGGCACCTCGTAAATGCGCAGGTTCATCTGGCTCACCTTGGCCACGATTTCCGGCTCGAATCCGAACCGGCTTTCCTCGATGGCGATTTTCTGAATCACCTCGCGCCGGAACACTTTGTAGCCGACTTCCATGTCCGAGAGGTTGACGTCCGTCGCCATGTTGGAAAGGGTGGTCAGGAGCCGGTTGCCGACGGAATGCCAGTAGTAAAGCACACGGTGCGCTCCGGCCCCCAAGAACCGCGAGCCGAAGACCACGTCGGCTTGGCCCCGGAGTATCGGTTTGCACAACACGGCGTATTCCGACGGGTCGTACTCGAGGTCGGCGTCCTGCACGATGACCAGCGGGGCGGTCACCTGCGCAAAACCGGTGCGCAAGGCGGCGCCCTTGCCCTGGTTGAGCGCGTGACGGAAAAGGCGCGCGCGCGGTTCGGCCGCGGCCAATGGCTGAAGCGCTTCCCAGGTGCCGTCGTCGGAGGCGTCATCGACGATGAGGATTTCGCGAACGAGCGGCTGGGCGGCGACGGCTTTGACAACGTGGGCGATGGTGGCGGCTTCGTTGAACACGGGAATGACAACGGCCAGGCTCGGCGGCGGCGGTGGTTGGGGCGCATTCATGGGGGCGGCGGGGCCGCGGCCAGCGCCGCGTCAAAGACGGCTTTCAAGGGCACGTTGGCCTGTTCGGCCAGTTTTTTGCACGACTCGAATTCCGGCGCGGTTTGCACGATCCGTCCGTCGAGCCGGCCGATTTTCAGGGTGACCTCGCCGAAGGGGGTGCGCACGGTCTGGAATTCGCGCCAGAGCTTGCGGCGCTCGGTCAGCCAGCGGCGCACGCCAAAGGCGCTGGTGTGGCGCAGAATCCATTCGCAGAACCGGTCCGCCTCCGGCGGCGCGCACAACAGGCTGAGCCGGACGCCCGGACGGTTCTTTTTCATTTGCACCGGCGTGTAACAAACGTCCAGCGCCCCTGCGGCCATGGCCTTGTCAATAAAATGTCCCAAAACCTCGGGGCTGGCGTCATCCAAATTGGTTTCCAGGACGGCGACCGTGTCGGTTTCCCAGTCGTGGGCGGCGGCGGCGGCCGTTTCGCCCAGGATGGCGCGCAACAGATTGGGGCGCGTCCGGTTGTCGCGTCCGCCCACGCCAATGCCGACGCGCGTTGGGACGAGGGCGTCCATCGGCCCGAATTTTTCGACCAACTCCGCCAGCAAGGCGGCGCCGGTGGGAGTGAGCAATTCGTGCGGCTCCTCGCATTGGGAGATGGGCACGCCGCGCGCCGCCAGGACCTCGAGCGTGGCGGGCGCAGGGATGGGAAACCGGCCATGGGCGCAGTCGATCCATCCGGTTCCATCGACCACCGCGCCGGCCAGCAGGCGGGGCTTGCCGAGCATTTCGAGGGCGGCGCACGCGCCGACAATATCGACAATCGAATCGACCGCGCCGACTTCGTGGAAATGCACCTGGGCGGCGGGCAGACCGTGGATTTTGCCCTCCGCCACCGCCAGGCGATGAAACACGGCGGTCGATTTGGTCTTGACCCACTCCGACAACCCGCTCTCCGCGATCAAGCGCGCAATGTCCGCAAAAGTCCGGCCATGCTCGTGCTCCTCTTCGTGTGTGTGTTTGTGTTCAGGCCCATGCTCGTGGTGATGCTCCAGGTGAACATCAAACTTCACTCCCTCGATTTCCTGCCGTTTGGCGCGGGAGGCGCGCAGGTGGTAGCCGTGCAATGGGAGTTTTTGCAGTTCCGCTGTCAACGGCTCCAAGCCCACCCCAAGGTCGAGCATCGCGCCCAGGAACATGTCGCCGCTGAGACCGCTGAAAATGTCGAGATAAAGCGTTTTCATGTCGAACGAGCGCCGCTAGGGTTCGCCGGCGCAGAGGGCGTTAATCTGGCTGGCGGCGTAACCGGCGCCGAACCCGTTGTCGATATTGACCACCGTCACCCCGCTGGCGCAACTGTTGAGCATGCTCAAAAGCGGAGTCAAGCCCGCAAAATTGGCGCCGTAGCCGACGCTGGTCGGAACAGCGATGACGGGACGGCTGACCAATCCGGCGATGACACTGGGCAAGGCGCCTTCCATGCCGGCGACCGCAATCACAACGTGGGCGCGCCGGAACAACTCCCGGTGATTGAGCAGCCGGTGCAGGCCCGCGACGCCCACGTCATAGACCCGCTCGACCCGATTGCCCATGATGTCGGCCGTGACGGCCGCCTCCTCCGCCACCGGCAAATCGCTCGTGCCGGCGCAAACCACCGCGATGGGGCCGGGCCGTTTCGGCAGCGGTTTGGATTCCAGGGTGACGCAGCGGGCGGTTCGGTGGTGGCGGGCGGATTTGAACTTTTTCTTGAGGGCGCGGACCTGCTGGTCATTGACGCGGGTGATCAGCACGCGATCCTCGTGCTCGGCGATTTTCGCCGCGATCCGCACCACCTGCGCGGCCGTTTTCCCGGCGGCATAGATGACTTCGGGAAAACCCTTGCGCAAGGCGCGATGGGCATCGACCTGCGCAAATCCAAGGTCCGCCACCGGGGGCGTCTGGAATGCGGCGAGCGCATCGGTCACACTGGTTTTGCCGGCGCGAACCTTTTCCAAAATTTGAATGGCATCAGCGGTTGTCACAACGCGGCCAAAATACACCAAGCCGCCGCAGCGTCACGCGGGAAAATCGGAAATGATCGATGTAGGGTTTGGCCCTACAGAAAAATCCATAATTCGCCTTGCAGACAGGGGAGCGGAGCTTCCTTAGTGTCGGGAGCGCAGTAGAGTTAGTTTTCATGGGGCGCCCCGGGTGGGGCGCCTGTTTTTTTCCCCCGCATGGAGTCGATGCGCCCAATCGCGCCGTTTACAACGGCGCGCGGCGGTTCTATCTTCCACTCATGGACCGGTTGCAACAGGCCCTCGATCGATTTGACGCCGAGAACGCGCGGGACCCGAACGTGGAGATGGCCGGGGGCGCCGGCTATCCGCGCGAGTTGCTCTATGCGCGGCGGCTGACGGACTGGGTCTTGAAGCTGGCGCCGGAGGCCTCCGAGGGCCTGCGTCTGGCCGCGCGCTGTCAGCACCTCTGCCGCTGGATGATTCCGCGCGAAACGCAACCGTTGACGCGCGCCGGCTACCTGCGCTGGCGCAACGAGCTGAAGCAGTTCCACGCCCGCCGCTCCGCCGGGATTCTGCGCGAGGCCGGTTATTCCGCGGAGATGATCGACCGGGTGCGGGACTTGAATCTGAAGAAGAATTTTCCGGAGGACCCCGAGAGCCGGATTTTGGAAGACGCGCTTTGCCTGGTGTTTTTGGAATTTCAATTCGCCGGCCTGGCGCGCAAGACGGACGAGGACAAAATTCTCAACGCGGTGCGAAAAACCTGGCAAAAGATGACGCCGGCCGCGCGGGAGCGGGCGCTGGCGTTGCCGCTGGGCGCAAAGGAGAGGGAATTGATCCAACGGGCCTTGCGCCAGGCTTGATCCTCTTCCCCGAGGCCAAGACGGGGAATCAGATTGCGGCATCAAGTTCTTCGAACGAAGGATTGGCATTGATTTATTGAAGGGTTCCGGTCGTGCGCGCGCCCTTGCTTTTATGAGTTCGGAAAAAATTGTTGTTTGCGGCGGCGGCGGATTCATCGGCGGCCATTTGGTGGCCGATTTGCGCCGGAACGGTTGCACGGACATCCGGTCCGTCGATATCAAACCCATCGCGGAATGGTCCCAGGTGTTTCCAGGCGCGGAGAGCCGGGCATCCGATTGCGCGACGGCTTGGAGAAGACGTACGGCTGGATTTACGATCAGATGGCGCAACAGGGCAAGGACAAGGGGGCTGCGGGGCGCGGGTGAATCAAGCTTGGCCATGGGGATGCGGCCCCGGAAATGGTCCGGGGTGAAGGTGCGGCCACAGATTAACACAGATGCGCACAGATAGGGAAATCGTGGTTGAGGTTTTCTTTTTTTGGCACGATTCAGCACGATTTGGCACGATTGGGCACGATTTGGCACGATTGGGCACGATTGACTCTGTTGGAGGGGCATTTTCATTTTTTGGCACGATTTGGCACGATTCAGCACGATTTGGCACGATTTGGCACGACTGCAGGGCAAGTATGAAGTCAGAAGGGTGAAGGATGAAGGATGAAACTTGGAAGGGCAAAACGACCGATGGGGCGAATGGGACGTATGGGACGGATGGGCGGTTGGATTGGAGGGGTCTCCGATCCACGGGCCGGTGTTGACCGCCTGCCGCACGCTGCACGCTGCATTCTTGGTTCATGCTCCCTCAATTTAAGCACAGGTCTATCAAGAGGAAAAACCTATGGAAGGAGGATTTACAATAAAAAGAGGATAAAAGAGGAGTTAACCGCATCCTCCTTCGCTGAAGCTATGGAGGACGGGGAGGGCGCAGAGATGAACAAATTGTCGGGAAGACGCTCGCGCGTGGGGAGCGCATAGAGAAGGAGTTATGGGGTTTTTTGCCGCAGAAGGACGCAGAAGGACGCAGAAGCGGGCGGGGAGTTGGCCCGAAAAGCCACGATTATTTGAATCCAGGCACTGTCCCTTGGCCTCTTGCTGACACCCTGAAAGACTCAGGCGGGGTCCAACGTGGCCTTGATTCTGCCGACGCAAACATTCCGTCGTTTTGCGAGGTCGTGTTCCCAGATGCGGATGACCCGCCAGCCGTTTTTCCGCAGCGTTCGATTCACTTGGCGGTCCCGGAACTGGTTCGCCGCGAGTTTCTTCTTCCAGAATGGGCGGTTGGTCGCCGGGGTGGTGGAATGTTTCGGGCAGGCGTGCCAGAAACAGCCGTCCACGAACACAACCAAGCGCGCTTCACGGCTGGGACGGGCCTCAGAATACTCTGCGGGCTGCGCAGGCGGAATGGCTGGCGCGGAGTTGTACAATTCATTGGACAATGCTGTGGCGAAAGAACTAAGATTCGTGGCAGTGAATAAACCCAAAGTCATCGACGTTTTTGCCGGAGTCGGCGGGCTGAGCCTCGGAGCGGCGCGAGCCGGTTTCACGGTGGCATTGGCGGTGGAACTCGACAAGCACGCTTTGGCGGCGCACAAAAGGAATTTTCCGAACGTCAAACATCTCCCGGCTGACGTCGCCACGCTCGACGGCGATAAACTGCTGGATCACGCTGGAATCAAGGCGGGAGAACTCGGTGGTCTTGTCGGCGGGCCCCCCTGTCAAGGATTCAGCGTCATTGGCCATCGTCGCGTTGCCGACGCACGCAACAATCTCTTCCGGAAATTCTTTGCTTTGGTCGCGGAGTGCCGACCGAAATTCTTCCTGGCGGAAAATGTCCTAGGTATTCTCGACGAGCAATACGCAGACATCCGCGACGAGGCCTTTGGCTTGGTACCGCGGGACTATGTGCTGCTCGACGCCATGCGCTTCAAGGCGAGCGATTTTGGTGCGGCAACCAGCCGGGAGCGAGCGTTTTTCGTCGGCTATCGCGCCGATGCGGTTGGTCCGATTTCCGAATCCGATTTCGAGGCCGTGAAGGTAAAGCGAGCCGTGACTGTCGCGAGGGCGCTACGCGGATTGCCGCCGCGCGTTTATTCTACATGGCTGAGTGAGGAACAGGGCTGGCGCAGCGTCAGCACAATGCCGAAAAGCAATTTCTCTGAAAACATCGTCAACGGTATTCCTCAAGACATCGGCGACCCGGAGGCGATTCGGCGGTTTCGTGAGGAGCGCATGGTTTCGGGTTGTCTCGGAACGCGTCACTCGACCGGAGTGGCCGCTCGATATGCCCGACTAAAGCCCGGCGCGCAGGACAAAACGTCGAAAGCAATCCGCCTCAGAGCTGACGGCTTGTGTCCGACGTTGCGCGCGGGCACGGATGCAGAACGAGGCAGTTACCAAGCCGTGCGGCCAATCCATCCCACTGCAGCGCGCGTGATCACCCCGCGGGAAGCAGCCCGCTTGCAAGGCTTCCCCGATTGGTTTCAATTTGCCCCGTCCAAGTGGCACAGCTTCCGCCAAATCGGCAACAGCGTTAGTCCATTTGTGGCCGCAGCGGTGTTGTC
This sequence comes from Verrucomicrobiota bacterium, assembly GCA_049510745.1. Taxonomy (GTDB): domain Bacteria; phylum Verrucomicrobiota; class Verrucomicrobiia; order Limisphaerales; family Palsa-1400; genus PLGF01. The sequence continues at coordinate 9,341 of JBEKYR010000046.1, forward strand.
TGTTCTCTTCTCAAAACTCCAAGATTATGAGTTTTCCACCCGTTAAAGCGTCACCTACAAAAAGATTGTTTCTCGAAGCACTCACGCGCGACCTCGAATTGGAGGACGCAGTTCATGATCTGGTGGACAATTCCATAGATGCCGCCAAGCGCACGACCGGAAAAGGTGCCTTTAGCGGCCTGTATGTGAAAATTAATTTCACCAAGGATCGATTTAAAATCAGCGACAACTGCGGCGGCATAGACCTGAAAACAGCGTCTGAAGTATTATTTCGACTTGGAAGACCAGCCTCGCGTAAAACGGTTGCGGGCGAAGTGGGTCGCTTTGGAATCGGTCTTAAACGTGCAATTTTCATGATGGGAAGAAATGCCTTGGTGGAATCCTCTACCGCCAACTCCCACTTTACTGTGCCGATATCCGTAAACGACTGGAAAAAGAATGACGACGGCGACTGGGACTTTGCATTCGATATTTACGAAGAAAACATTCCAGTTCAGAAAGAGAAAATCGGCACTCAGATTGAGGTTTGGAATCTTTACGCAGGTATTGCCAATGGATTTGCACAAGATGGTTTTGTAGGAGAATTGATTTCGAATCTTCAGAAGAAACACAAACCGGCGTTGGAAAAAGGAATGGCCATCGAAGTGCAAAACACATGGTTGACTTCTGAACCATATACAGTTAAGGCATCTGACTTTCTCAAACCCGCCATTCGACAGTTTGAAATTAAAGGGAATGCCGGGAAGCCGTCGGTGAGCATTAAGTTAATCGCCGGCGTCGAGGAATCAAAGCCCGGCGAATCCGGTTGGTATATTTCGTGTAACGGACGATTTATTTTAGTGGCGGATAAGACTCCAAAGACCGGATGGGGAGAAGTGGGTGACGTCAAGATCCCAAGAATGCACCATCAGTTCGCCCGTTTTCGCGGTTTTGCCTTTTTTGATTGCGACGACCCAGAGCGACTGCCTTGGAACAGTTCAAAAACGGGTGTGGATGTGGAATCACAGGTTTACGGCAAAGCTCGCCGAATTATGATCGAGACAACCCGACCTATTATTGACCGTCTGAATGAACTTGATGCCGAATCTGATGCCGATGAGAGACCTCTCTTCGATGCTATCGAAACGGCAGACTCAAAAAGCGTCACTGCTCTTATTGCTGAATCTGCCGGCGATTCGAGCTTTCATTGGGTAGGCCGAACCGATCTCAATAAGCCAGAAAGGCCGGTGAGGATTTCATATACTCGACCTCTCAATAAGGTGCGCGAGGTCAGAGAGAAACTCGACGTCGAAGCCAATCGAGAAGCCGGAGAGGGCACTTTCGATTACTTTTATGAGCACGAAATCCGATAAACGACCAAGTTTTGAAGATGTCCATTACCTTCTCAGGCCCGCCAAAAATGTGCAGCGAAAAATGATCTGCGAGGCGCTTGCGCGGCTAGAATTTTTAAGGCCGTTATCTGAGTACCGCTACATAGGCTTCGGTGCTATTTATTTTGGTGATTTCTCACTTTTTCACCGGCGATTGGGAATAGATAAAATGACCACAATAGAAGGAAATTTATCCGCGGAGGAACGAGTCCGGTTTAATAGGCCGTTTGATTGCATCAAAGTCGAAATGGGGCTGTCTACGGCCGTGCTGCCCAATCTTAATCTTGAGGGGCAACCTAATATAATATGGTTCGATTATGACGGTGTACTTAAGGATTACGTCAGAATTGATGTTCGGGCACTCGCAGCGTCCGCAGCGCCCTGTAGCGTAATAATTGTAACGCTAGATGCCCGATGGAAGGCTCTAGTCGAAACAGTGGAGTCTGTTGAAGCGCCAAACCCGGAAGAATATAAAGCGCTTCCCTTGCCTGAAAAGATCACTCAGCTAACAGGTGATAATCGCTTTTTGAAAGCAGACTTGGTTGGAGATAATCTTACCGAAACATATCGGCAGTCAATGCAGGCAGAAATGGAAAACGGAATTTCCGAGCGCAATCGCGAATTGACTGAGAGCGGGAACACAAATCCGATTCATTTTAAGCAGTTATTTAATTTCAGGTATCAAGACCAGGCAGAAATGATGACGGTCGGGTGGCTAATCTACTCTGACGAGGACACTCCAAAAGTCAACGCGGCTCAATTCCACAAGATGGATTTTTACTGTGATGGCGAGAATTATTTCAGGATCAGAGCGCCGAAACTGACATTTCACGAGGTGAGGCAGTTGAACCGCTATTTACCGTGTGCTAATCCAACATCGATACCAGTTCCGGTTTCAGACGAATACAAAACCGATTACACAAAAATTTACCGATACTTTCCTTCTTTCGCAGAAGCTGATATCTAAGCTCTCCGTGGATTTTCTTACCAAGCAACGACGATCATCCTTGATGTCGCGGATTCGGTCACATGGGAATGCCGCCACAGAACTTCGGTTCATACGCCTAGTGAAAAGTTCAGGCATTACTGGGTGGCGGCGACGGTATCGGATTCATGGAAGGCCGGATTTCGTCTTTTTGAAATTGCGAGTGGCTGTATTTGTTGATGGTTGTTTCTGGCACGGCTGCCCTCGCTGCTACAGGGAACCGAAAAGCAACCGCGCTTTCTGGCGGCGGAAGATCGCTGCCAATCGCAGGCGAGCTTTGATCGTCAACCGTGAGTTGCGAAAATCCGGATGGCTGGTGCTGCGGGTTTGGCAGCACGAATTGAAGCGCAAGAACGAATCGCGGTTGCTGCGGCGAATCGAGAGGGCATTTAATTGAAATCACGCTTGCCGCGAGGCCGCGTCGAGTGCAATCCTGGTATCCCCAGATGCCTGAGGACTGGTCACGAGAAGAAGTGGAAGCCACCGTGTCGGACTACTTCGACATGCTGGCAAAGGAGCTTCGCGGCGAGGATTTCAACAAGGCCGAGCACAACCGCAACCTTCAGAGGTTTCTTGTGAACCGAACCCGGGGTGCGATTGAGAAAAAGCACCAAAATATCAGCGCCGTGTTGATCGAGCTCGGTTATCCGTACATTGACGGTTACAAGCCGCTCCGAAATTACCAAGAACTTCTCTCCGAAGTCGTTGAGGAACGTCTGGTCGGTGCCGTTGGCTTGCATCGAGCCGCTGCCGCCGCGGTCAAGCGGGCCGTGGAACGACCTCCCGTTGTCGGCGACGTGCTGGGAATCCTGGTCAACCCACCTCGCCAGGAGGAGGATAAACCGACGCTCTATGAGAGCGCGGCGCGCATTTGCAGGCCCGTGCGAAGAAACTATCTTGAGATTGAATCGCGGAATCAAACTTTGGGACTGGCCGGAGAAAAACTGATTTTGGAGTTTGAGCACAAGCGATTGTGGCAGGCCGGCAAGAAGGATTTGGCCGACCGAATCGAACACGTCGCCGCCACGGCAGGCGATCACTTGGGGTTTGATATTTTGTCTTTTGAGACGGACGGCCGTGAAAGGCCAATCGAAGTCAAAACGACGCGGTTCGGGGCGCTGACTCCGTTCTTTGCGTCGAGGAATGAGGTTGATGTTTCCGAGGCCCGAGACGCCGAGTATCAGCTTTACCGTCTGTTCAATTTCACTCAACAGCCGAAACTTTTCGTTCTGCCAGGCTCACTCCGTAAATCCTGCTCGCTCGATCCAACGCAATTTGCGGCGCTGCCTCGTTGAGCATTCATTTTAGCGGAAAAAGTGTGCCATTTGAGCAAAGCGAGCGCCGGCGTCTGCCGGTGTTGCGCCTGCGGCTCGTAACTGGTCGTTGCGTTGCGAGGGGCGGGCGGTGTAGTTTTGGGGGTGATGGATATTGTCGAAAGACCGCCTGTTGCGCCGGATTCCTCTTTTTGGGAGGAGTTTGAGAGGTATTGGGCGCGGGTGCCGGAGAAGGGCTTCTTTCTGGGCTTGCTGGCGGGGTGGTGCGTGCTGTTTCAGTTTTTCGGGATCAGTTCGTTTAATTTCAATACGACCACGCCATCGCTGTTTGTCTGGATGTATCATGCCTGGAATACGACGGCGCTGGATTCGAGCCAGGGGAACTTGATTCCGCCGGTGGTGGCTGTTTTGTTGTGGGTGAAACGGAAGGAGTTGGCCGCTTCGATGGCCGGACCGTGGTGGCCGGGGCTGGCGCTGACGGGGCTGGCGTTGTTGTTGCATGTGTTCGGGTTTTTGGCGCAGCAGCCCCGGGTTTCGCTGGTGGCGGTGTTCCTGGGCCTTTATTGCCTGGTGGGATTGGCGTGGGGTTGGAGGATGATGAGGGCGAGTTTTTTCCCGTTTTTTTTGTTCGCTTTTTGCATGCCGCTGGGGACGTTTGTGGAGGGTCTGACGCTGCCGCTGCGGTTGCTGGCGACGCGGCTGACGGCCCTGGCGTGCGGTTTTTTGCTGGACATCCCGGTGGTGCAGCATGGGACGGCGCTGTACGATCCGAGCGGGAAAATCAATTTTGACGTGGCGGCGGCGTGCAGCGGCATCCGGAGTTTTGTGGCGTTGCTGGCGGTGACGACGATTTTCGCGATGTTGACTTACAGGTCGGTATGGAAACGGGCGGGGATGATCGTGCTGACGATTCCGCTGGTGGTGTTTTGCAACGTGGTGCGGTTGGTGGCGATTGTGCTGGCGACGCAGGCGTTTGACAAACAGGCCGGATGGTTTGTGCATGAGTGGTTTGGGTTCGTGACGTATCTGCTGGCCATCGGGTGTCTGCTGGCCGTGGGGCATTGGCTGAGAGAGGAACCCGGCCCGGCCGCATGAACAGGAGCAAATGGGTGCTTTTTGGCGCGGCCTTGGGGATGATGGCGGCGGCGGCGGGGTACTTGGGGCAGATGGGCCACGTTCACCGGCTGGGAGCGCCGGGGGTGCGGGTGGGGCCGGTGGCGCTTTACGGCGAGCAGGGAGAGGTGGTGGCGCGAGAGAGTGTGCTGCTGCCGGAGAAGGTGCTGGGAGGAACGGGGACGAACCTGCCGATCACCGTGCCGGAGCTGACCACCCTGCCGAAGGACACGACGTTTGGGCGGCGGCTGTATCGGCTGCCGGACGGGTTCGAGGCGATGATCAACGTGGTGTTGATGGGCACGGACAGGACCAGCATTCATCAGCCGCAATTTTGCCTGGTGGCGCAGGACTGGATCATTGATCGAACGGAACGGGTGCCGTTGCATATCGAGCGGCCGCATCCGTATGACGTTCCGGCGATGAAGTTGACGGCATCGACGCGGGTGCTGGATGAGCAGAACCAGCCGAAGATGGTGAGCGGGATTTACGTTTATTGGTTTGTGACGGCGGACAAGATCACGGCGGAACAGGGGGCGCGAATGTGGTCGATTGCCAGGACGATGGTGGAGAAGGGGGAGTTGGAGAGGTGGGCGTATATTGCGTATTTTGCTTCTTGCCAACCGGGGCGGGAGGAGGCCACATTTGAGCGATTGGAACGATTCATCCGGGCCTCCGTGCCGGAGTTCCAAGTGGTGACGGGCAAGCCGTCCGGGCGGTCCGCGCCGGTCGCGGCCCGGCCATGAAGCAGGAGCTCGCCAGCGGCATTGAAGCCCGAGTGCAGCCCAACGATTGTGAAATAAATCAAGATGTTGCGTCGCGACCGCCAACTGCGCCTCCAGGTCTATCAATTCATTGATGGAGGCGTCTTCGCGCTGGGCCTGTGGCTGGCCCATCTGATCCGCTATCATTGGAAGGGGTTGCCGTTTTTGTCCCATGAGGTTGATCCGATCACGCCGTTTGTGCCGGATTATTTCTGGCTGTTTCTGGTGGTGATTCCGATGACGCCGCTGATTTTGGAATGGCAGGGTTTTTACGAGCGGCCGGTTTTTGCGCCGGTGCGGGAGATGTTGTGGCAATTGGGCAAGGCGTGCGCGATCTGCTCGGTGGGGCTGATCTTGATCCAGTTCATGTTAAGGCGGGAGGGGGCGCGCGGGGTGTTTGTGTTGTTCGGTTTTTGCAGTTTTGGGTTGATGTTCTTGAAGGAGGAATTGGTGCGTCTGGCTTACAAGAGCAAGCTGGGGCAGGCGCAATTCCGGCGGCGGGTGATTTTGGTGGGAACGGCCGAGGATACGCAGCGATTGCGGCTGGAGATCGGGCAGGAGATGCAGGAATTGGAGATTTGGGGGGAATTCGACTTGAACAAGACGTCGAGCGAGGAATTGGTGGCGTGCTTCCATGAACATTCGATCAACGCGGTGGTGATAGCGGCGCGGCACACGTTGTTCGGGCAGGTGGAGCAGGCGATTCACGCCTGCGAGGTGGAAGGGATAGAGATCTGGCTGCTGGCGGACTTTTTCAAGACCCAGGTTTCGCGCACCAGCGTGGACGATTTCCACGGGCGTCCGGTGCTGGTGTTTCACAGCGGGCCGGAGACGCCGATGCCGCGGCTGATCAAACAGATCGTGGACCTGGTGGGGGGGCTGGTGTTGCTGGCTTTTTTTTCGCCGTTCATGGCGGTGGCGGCGGTGCTGATCAAAGCGACGTCGCCGGGGCCGGTCTTGTTCCGGCAGCAGCGGGCGGGGTTGAACGGGAAGCCGTTTGTCATGTATAAATTTCGGTCGATGGTGAGCGATGCGGAGCAGTTGCAGGGGGAGCTGGCCGCGTTGAACGAAATGTCCGGCCCGGTCTTCAAGGTGAGCCGCGATCCGCGGGTCACGCCGGTGGGGAGGGTGCTGCGCAAATTCAGCATTGACGAAACGCCGCAATTGTTCAATGTCCTGCGCTTTGAAATGAGCCTGGTCGGGCCGCGTCCGCTGCCGGTGCATGAGGTCAAGCGGTTCGATGACCTGGCCCACCGGCGGCGTTTGAGCGTGCGGCCGGGCCTGACCTGCACGTGGCAGGTGTCGGGGCGGAGCGACGTGACGGATTTCAAGGAATGGGTGAGGATGGACCTGGAGTACATCGACCATTGGTCGCTGGGTCTGGACTGTAAAATTCTTTGGCGCACCATTTGGGTGGTGCTGCTGGGCAAGGGGGCGCGTTGAACGTCTGAATTATGGCACAAAAAACCAGAAGCAAGGGCGGACAACCTGTCTCGGTCGTGACCGGCGGCGCGGGTTTCCTCGGCTCGCACCTGGTGGATCACCTGCTGGGGCAGGGCCACAAGGTGGTGGTGATAGATAATCTGGTGACGGGATCGGTGGACAACATCGCGCATCTGGCGGGCCGGGCCGATTTCAAGTTCATCCTGCAGGACGTGACGGAGTTTCTGTTCCTGGAGATGGCGGTGGATTATGTGTGGCATTTTGCGTCGCCGGCCAGTCCGATAGATTATTTGGAGCTGCCGATCCAGACGCTGAAGGTGGGGTCGTTGGGGACGCACAAGGCGCTGGGCCTGGCCAAAGAGAAAGAGGCCCGGTTCCTGCTGGCATCGACCTCCGAGATATACGGCGATCCGCTGGTGCATCCGCAGCGGGAGGATTACTGGGGCAACGTCAACCCGATAGGACCGCGGGGCTGTTACGACGAATCCAAGAGGTTTGCCGAGGCGCTGACGATGGCCTATCATCGGGAGCATCATGTTGACACGAGGATCGCGCGCATCTTCAACACTTATGGGCCGCGGATGCGCCTGCACGACGGGCGGGTGGTGCCCGCCTTTGTCAGCCAGGCGTTGCGCCAGCGGCCGCTGACGGTCTTTGGGCGGGGCAGCCAGACGCGCAGTTTTTGTTACTGCCAGGATTTGATCGACGGGATATACCGATTGATGATGAGCCGGGGGAACGAGCCGGTCAATCTGGGCAATCCGACGGAACTGACGATGCTGGAATTTGCGCGGGAAATCATCCGCGTCACCGGGTCGCGGAGCAGAATTGTCTTTAAACCGCTGCCGCAGGATGATCCGCGGCAGCGCCGGCCGGACATCAGCCGGGCCCGGGCGCTGTTGGGGTGGAGGCCGCGGACATCGTTAGGGGAAGGACTTGTCAAGACGATTGAGTACGTGCGGGGCAAAATCGGAAGGGAGAGGGGCGTTGGATTGCGGTAAATTCACGCAAAATGCGTGAAATTGGTGCGGAAAACCGGGCGGCTGAAAGGCCGCGTCAAAAAAAGAAGCGCCCGACTGTGGGTTGAGCCGGCGGACGGGGCGGGCGGCGCGCTGGCATGTGGCAAGCTGAAGAGAAGTTTCTTAATCAAAACGATTGACCACAGGGTGAATATGCAGTAACTAGCACGCACTTTTTACATGAGAACTGGAGAGGCGGCAGAAATCAGATGAGACGGAATCGCGCGCGGCGCAGGCGGATGCAATGCTAAATTCGAAATCATTCCTGGCAGTCGATTTTGGAGCGGGCAGCTTGAAGCTGGCCGAGTTTGAACCGAATGAAGCCGGTGGATTGCGCCTCAAGCAGTACGGAATCAAGTCGCTGGGAATCGAGGTGACGCAAGACCCGGCGGCGCGGGAGGCGGCGATGCAAAGGGTGCTGCAGGAATTGCTGGCGGAGAAGCCTTACAGCGCGCGGCAGATCAACGCCTGCGCGCCCGGGTTCCATGTTTTCTCAAAATTCGTCAAGCTGCCTCCGGTGGACACGTCGAAAGTCACGCAGATCATCCGCTACGAAGCGCAGCAGAACGTGCCCTTTCCGCTGGACGAAGTGGTGTGGGACTATCAGATTCTGGGCACGTCGGCCAACAACGAGCTGGAGGTGCTGCTGGTAGCTGTCAAGTCGGAAATAGTGGAAGGGTTGTTTCGGGTGGCCGAAGGGGCGGGGCTGCGTTTGAAGCTGGTCGATGTGTCGCCGGCGGCGCTGTGCAACGCGTTTCGTTACAATTACGGGGATTTGGAGGGATGCACGATGTTGCTGGACGTGGGGGCCAAGACGAGCAACCTGCTGTTTTTTGAGAAGGGCAAGGTGTATTCGCGCAGCATCAACATCGGCGCCAATTCCATCACGCATGACTTCGCCAATGAAACGAAGATGAAGTTCGCCGAGGCGGAGGCGGTCAAGCTGGACAAAGGCTCGGTGAGCCTGGGGGGCGCTTACGAAGAGCCGGAGGACCCGCAGGCGGCGGCCATTGCCAAGATCGCGCGGCAGGTCATGACACGCCTGCACATCCAGGTCAACCAGACCATTCAGTTCTTCCGCGGGCAGCAGGGCGGGTCGGCGCCGCAACGGTTGTTCCTTTCGGGCGGGGCGTCGATCATGCCCTACACGGCGCAGTTTTTCGCGGAGAAACTGAACTTGCCGGTGGATTATTTCAACCCGTTCCGCAACATCGAGATCGATCCGTCGCTGGATTTGGAGCAACTGTCCAAGCACGCCCACTCGTTTGGCGAGGTGGTGGGGCTGGGGCTGCGCGATTTGGCCCATTGCCCGGTGGAGTTGAATTTGATGCCGAAAAGCTCGATTCAGCGGCAGGAATTCGCCCACAAGAAACCGTACTTGGTGGCGTCGATTTTCAGCCTGGCGCTGGTGGTGTTCGCCATCTACCTGGCGGAAAGGCGGATTGGCGAAGCGCTGCGGAAGAAGGTCGAAGATACCAAACAGCCGCTGGCGCAGTTAACGGCCCAGAGCCAGCAACTGCAATCGGCCTTGAACGACCGCGAGCAGTTGAAAAAGCAGGCCGACCAAATGAAGGAGCTGGCGGACACCCGGTTTTATTGGAGCCGGGTGTTAACCGAACTGCGGCGGGTTTTGATGCAGGCCGAGGCCAGCGAAAAAGCCGCCTTGAGAACGCCGGAGAACGGCGGGACCAACACCGATGTGGGGGTTTGGGTGGAGAACTTCAATCCGGAGGTTCCGAACGGAAGTCCCTTTGCCGCCGGCGTAGAAGGGGGGAGCGCAGGTTTCAGCGCTCCCGGGGGGTTTGGGTACGGCAGAATGGACCCCCGAATGAGGGGCTATGGCGGGTTCGGGCGCCCGCAGCAGGGGCCGACGGGGCCGCCGAGGGTGGTGCCAGGGATGGCGGTGGTGGTCGGAGCCAACGAGATCGCGAAAATCAACCTGACGTGCCGGGCGGTCAACCGCCAGAATCTGTCGCCGATGGCGAACGAGCACCTGGCTTTTGCAGTGCAGCGGGAGTTGAACAAAAGCCCCTCCTTCAAGGAGGCCACCTTCAGTCAGCAAGCCGAGCTGACGATGGACGGCAACAATACAAACACGTTCACGTTTTCAATTACGGTCACGCTGGCGAAGCCCTTCAAGCTCTAGGTATGGCCTGGCTTAAACGAAACCTTTACTTCGTCATCACGTCCGCGATCGGCCTGGCCGTCACGGGATACTGCGGTTTTTTGCTCTATACGGCGCTGGGGGAGAACAGGGGGGTGAGCGACGAGTACGGCACCACCCTCAACAGTTTGCGGGAGTTTGAGCAGAAAACGCCCGCTGTCAACAAGCAGAACATCGCGAGCGCCAAAGAAGATCAAGAACGTGTGCGGGCGTTTTTGGCGGATTTCCGCAAGGCCTTCCTGCCCTTTCCGACTCCGCCCAAAGTGAACGAGCTTGAATTCAAGGATTATCTGCTGAAGACCATTTATGAACTGGGCCAGGAGGCGACCAACGCCGGCGTGCTGCTGCCCCCCGGCTACAGCTTCTGTTTTTCCCAGCAAAAGGACAAGTTGAGTTACAGTCCCGAATGCATCGCGCCGTGGATGCAGCAGTTGGAAGAGATTAAAGCGATCGTGCATATTCTGTTCCGGGCCAAGATCAATTACCTGGAAGAGGTGCAGCGCTGCCCGGTTTGCTCGGATGAAGGAGGGGGAAGCGAATACATTCAAACCTCCAGCGTGAGCAATCAGTGGGGCGTGGTCACACCCTACAAAGTCATGTTCCGCGGTTTCAGCACCGAGATTGCCGCTGTGCTGGCCGGCTTCGCCGCCTCGAGCAATTGCTTCATCGTCAAAGACATCGATGTCACCCCGTCCAGGGCGCCGCTGCCCCAGGTGGTGCCGCCGCCGGCGACGCCGGCGACGCCCCCGCCGGTCTATGTGGCCGCGCCGCAGCCCACCCCCTTTCAGATGAGTATGGAAAGGGACATGCGCGGGCGCGGGCGCCCGGGAACGCCAGGAGGGTACCCTGGAGGATACATGAGGCCGCTGCCGCAAGCCGCGCCGGCGGCGGCGGCGCCGGCGCCGGCCGGGCCGGAAACCATTCTTACGGAAAGCCTGTTATTCGTCACGCTTGTGGTGGACGTGGTCAAACTCAAATAGCCGGAGAACTGATGGAATTCCTCAAGCGACATTACGAAAAAATCATATTGTGCCTGGTTTTGCTGGGCCTGGCGGGGGCGGCGATGTGGATGAAGGCGCAGATGACCCCGGTTCCCGAGGCGGCGGCGCCCGTCCTCTCGCGGTCGAAGTCCGCGCCCCTGGTGCCCATCAATCTGGTCACGGACCAACTGGCCCTGGCGCAAATCACCAACCCGCCGCCCATTATCCTATCGGGGGAGCAGAATTTGTTCAACCCCGTGACGTGGAAGCGAAAACCCAATGGCGAACTGATCAAGATTTTCAAGTCCGGGCCGGAGGCGCTGACGGTGGTGGACATCACGACCAATTACACCATCGTGTCCTACGATCGCTCCGGCGGGAGCAATATCTACGTGATGACCTTCCAGCAGCATGCCGACCCGGCCCATCCCGGACGCAAAAGGACCGAATTGGCCAAGAAGGATGAAAAGACAAAATCGGGCCTTTACATCATCCGCGGCATCAAAGGTGCTCCGGAAGATCCCACGGACCTGGACTTGGAGATACCCGAAACGGGGGAGACGGTGAGCGTCTCCAAGGACAAGCCGTATATGCACGCGGACAGTTACATCGCGGACCTGAAATACGATCCGGAGTTGAGGACGCTGCCGAAAACGCATGTCAACGATACGATGACGCTGGACGGGGAGGTCTATAAAGTTGTTGAAATCACCGGCAATAGCGTTAGAGTGCAGTCCTCTAAAACGACCAAAGTGAGCGAGATCAAATGGAAACAAGGCCCGTGACGGAGACGGGGAACTGGATTTTTAAAGTGAAACGACACATGACATCAGCCGCCAAAACAAGCCTGCGGATGGCCTTCTTCCTGGCCATCTCGTTGCCAGCCCAGCCTGGACCAACGGACGACCCGCAGCGCATCGCCGACGAGGAAGCGGTGCGCCGCCAGAATTACACCATTCTCCTGCACAAGAAATTGGAGGAAGCGCAAGCCGCGCTCAAACGGAATCAACTGGACGACGCGGCCAAACTTTACCTGGAGGCCGTCGGCGAGATTCCGCTTGCCGAAGTGGGCAAACCGTCGGTCGAGGCGGACAAGAAGGCGGCGGTGGCGGGCTTGGATAGCACGGAGGCGGCGCTGGCCCGGCAGGCCATGGCCGCCGGGGACTTGAGCGCCGCCACCACACGGGTCGAGGTGGCGCTCAAGGTCGATCCCAACAACGAGGAGTTGCGGCATCTCAAGACGCAGATCAACCAGCGGACGGTCGAGCAAACGGGGCGGGTGCCCAGCCCGGATATGATCAAGAGGATTCCAGAAATAGAGAAGCAGAAGGTGGACATCGCCACCAAGGTGCAGAACGCCAAGCTGCTCTACGAAATGGGCAAACTGGACGAGTCGGAAGCGATTTTGAAGCAAGTAATGAAGGATGACCCATCCAACCGGACGGCGCCGTACTACCTGGATTTGATCAAGGAAGCCCGTTTCTCGGATCGGGCGCGCAACCGGGAAGCGGTGGCCAAGAGCGAATTGGTCGATGTGGAAAGCTCCTGGATTCCCTCGTCCAAGCACGAAGCGTTGCCCATCCCCAATCCGATGGCCAACACCAATCTGATCTTTACCACCAAGGGGCGCCAGGACATTCTTACCAAGCTCGATCGCATCCGCCTCAACGAGGTGAACTATCTCCATCTGACCCTGACTGAAGTCTTGAGCAAGTTGAGAACCGAGTCGCAAAAGCGCGATCCGGAGGGGGTCGGCATCAACTTCATGTACAACCCGATCAAAGAGGCCAGCAGCACGGGCGTAGCGATTACGGCCGCCGACCTGACAGGGGCCGCCGCCGGCGGCGTGGGCGGGGTCGGCCCGCGGCAGACGGTGGATTCCGACCAGATCACGATTACAATCGCCCCCGCGATGTCGAACCTCCGTCTGGCCGATGTGTTGGATGCCCTGACCAAAGTGGCCGATCAACCCATCCGATTCACCATCGAGGATTACGCGGTGGTTTTTTCGCCCAGACCGGACGATCCGGGCCCGCCTCTGTATTCCAAGGTTTTCAAGGTTGATCCGAATACGTTTGTTCAAGGCTTGCAGAACGTTTTTGCCATCAACCTCAATCCCGGCACCACGACCGGCGGCACCGGCGGCGGCGGCGGCGGCGGCGGCGGCGGTGGCGGGGGGGGTGGCGCTGCCGGCGGCACCAGCAGCACCGGCGCGACGATTCCCGCGGTGCAAACCGCTCCCATCACCCAGGGCGGGGCAAGCGGCGGGGGGGGCGCGATAGGCGGTGGCGGGCAGAACGCCATCGGCCTCAGTTTTGTGACGCGAACCAACGAGACCTTGGGGCTGCATGAGATGGTGAGAGCTTATTTTACGGCGGCCGGCGTCAGCCTGGCCGAGCCTGGCAAGAGCGTGTTCTTCAACGACCGCCTGGGCTTGTTGTTGGTGCGGGCCACAGCGCAGGACTTGGAAATCATCCAGCAGGCGATCGAAACACTGAACCAGGCGCCGCCGCAGTTGACCATCGAGGCCAAATTCGCCGAATTGACTCAGGAGGACAGCAAAGGCCTTGGCTTCAACTGGTATTTGGGCAACACGTTGATGAATAGCGGCGCCATTGGTTTGCAGGGCGGGACCGCTCCTTCCTATCAGGGTCCGGGCACGGCGGCCAATCCGAGCGGAATCTTTCCGGGGCCGGGCACGTTAACACCCGGCACAACGACCTACACACCAGGCCCCGGCGCGGTGGCCTCTTCGGCGTCGGATAACTTCTTGACCCAGGGCCTGCGCCAGACCTACGGCCAGTCCGGCACGCTCCCGACGCTGGCGACAGTGACGGGCATCATGACGGACCCTCAGTTTCGGGTGGCGATCAACGCCATCGAACAGCGCACCGGCACCGACCTGCTCTCGGCGCCCAAAGTGACCACTTTGAGCGGGCGGCAGACCCATATCTCCGCCCAGGACCTCCAGTATATTGTCACCGGGACGACGATCACGGCGACGGGTGGCGGCGGGGGCGGCTTGACCGGCGCTCCCGGAGTGGTGGCCAACTCGATCGGTTACACGGCCACGCCTTTTTCATTTGGCCCGGTCCTGGATGTTCTGCCCACAGTCAGTTCGGATGGCTATTCGATTCAAATGGCGCTGATTCCCACTTATACCGAGTTTCTGAAATATGATCCGCCCGGTCAATTTGTGCCCCAAGCCCAATCGGCCGCCGGCTCGGCCATTGGCGTGCCGCTGACGGCGCAGTTGCCGCTGCCGCATTTTCGCGTGCGCGAAGTGGTCACGACCTGCAATGTATGGGACGGCCAGACAGTGGTGCTGGGCGGGATGATCGGCGAGAACATCACCAAGATCAAAGACAAGGTGCCGATGCTGGGGGATTTGCCGCTGATAGGCAGGTTTTTCCAGAGCCAGTCGTCGGACAGCATCAAGCAGAATCTGTTGATCTTTGTCACGCCGACGATAATCGATCCGGCGGGCAACCGGGTGCATATGGACGAGGATCTGCCGTTTGCCAAGAGTTCGATTCCAACGCAACCGGCCCCGGCGGGCCAATAAGGGGGTGGCTTGAATTGCCGGCGCACGCGGACGGCAACGCCGCACCAAACTGAGTGTATTTCATGCCAAGCAATCCGACATCTGAATCTGCGGCGGCGGAACGATTGCTGATTGTGGATGGGCACGCCTATGCGTATCGGGCGTTCCATGCCATTCGCGGGCTGTCTTCGCCGACGGGAGGGGCGACCAACGCGATCTACGGCTTCATTCGGATGCTGGGCAAGTTGGTTGCCAGGGCGAAGCCATCGCACGCGGTGGTGGTTTGGGACGGCGGCCTGGCCCCGGAAAGAATGAAATTGCTGCCGGAGTACAAGGCGCAGCGCCCCCCGATGCCGGCCGCATTGGAGGAGCAACTGGACGAGATCACCGCCTATTTGCGGGCGGCGAACATGGCATCCTTCATGCAGGAGTCCTGCGAAGCGGATGATTGCATTGCCGCCCTGACGCAACAGGCGGTCGCGGCGGGTTGGGAGGTGGTGATAGCCAGTTCGGACAAGGACTTCATGCAACTGGTTTCGCCGCGCGTTTGGCTGCTCAATCCCAATGACAAGACGGAAGCTTTTTGGGGAGCGGAGGAGGTTCGGGCCAAAACCGGCGTGGAGCCTGCGCAGATGGTGGATTGGTTGAGCTTGGTGGGAGACTCGGTTGACAATATAGCCGGGGTTCCGGGCGTTGGCCCCAAAACTGCTGCGGATTTATTGCGCCAATTTGGTTCCATTGAGGAGATGTATCGGCGGCTGGCGGAAGTCCGCCTGGAGCGCGTGCGGGCGGCTTTGGCAGCGTCCGCAGAATTGGTCCGCCGCAACCAGGAATTGGTCCGGTTGAAAAGCGAGACGCCTTGTGCGGTGTCATTGGAGGTGTTGGCGATAAAGCCCGGCAATGATGAAGCGTTGCGCCAGCTCTTTACCCGTTGGGGATTCGAATCCCTGCTCCGTGAACTGGAGGAAGCGCGGATGGGGGCGGGCGAATTGTTCGAGGAAAAGGCAGGCGTCGCATGAGTGTCCGCGGCCGCCGGCAAGGCGCGAAATATGCCAATAAACACCGCAAAATCTCAAAGATTGCGTGGACAGAGAGAGCTTGTTCTGATATAAAGGATTAATCATATGTCCGTAATGTTGCGTGTTCCCGGAAGTCTTTGGTTGGGGGTATTTCTCGCTGGTTCGGTGGCGCTGTTGGGGCAGAATTCTGTCGTGCGCCAGGGCGGCGAGTTTTCGATCCTGGGCAGCGTTCCGGGCGACCAGGTCCGGCCGAGCTTGTCGTTGTCGTCATCGGCAGGGGTGATCGTCTGGCAGGACAACATGGTGGACAAGCACGGGGCGGGAGTGGGCGGGGCGCTCTTGAACACCGGCTTTGGCGCCTCCCGCATCTTCCGGGTCAATAAGACCGCGACGGGCGATCAGATCAAGCCAAAGGTCCAACTCCTGGCCAACAATGACCTCATTTGCGTTTGGGAAAGCGCGGTGGCCGGGACGCCGGACATTTATGCCCGCCTGGCAAGAGGGCCCAAAGGCGGCGACGCCTACGGCACCAATTTTTACACCATTGACCTTCGGCTCAACTCCTACACCGCGGATCAGCAGACCGATCCAGCGGTCACGGCCTTGCCGGATGGAAGCGCCATTGTGAGCTGGCAAAGTTATGGCCAGGACGGGAGCATGTGGGGGGTTTATGCGCGAAGGGTGCTGGCCACCGGGAAGACGCCGGCCAAAGAGTTCCTGGTCAACCAATACACCGCCTACAACCAGCGCAGCCCGGCTGTGGCCACCCTGGCCAACGGCCAGTACGTCATCGCCTGGATTTCCGAGCAGGAGCGGTTTTTGAACAGTGTGGACGTTTATGCCCGCATCTTCACGGCGGCGGGCGTGCCGGTGACGGACGAAATCCCGGTCAACTCCTGCACCAACATCTGTGACAGTCCGGCGGTGGCCCCCCTCAATGACGGCGGGTTTACCGTGGTATGGGCGCAAAAGGATTCCGTGGTGCTGACCAACAGTTGGGATGTGTGGGGGAGGGCCTTTTCGGCGGGAGGGAATCCCGAGGTGAGCGATTTCCGGATCAACACTTATTTGTACGGCGATCAATACCGGCCGCAGATCGCGGCCGGGCCGTCCGGCAGCCTGGTCGTTTGGACGAGCATGGGGCAGGACGGCTCGCGCGAAGGAGTTTTTGGCCGTTTTTTACAGGGGGGAACACAAGTTTCGGGCGACGAGTTGGCGGTCAACACCACGACCGTCAGCCAGCAGATTCATCCGGCGGTGGCGTGGAACGGGGTGGATCATTTTCTGGTGGTCTGGTCGAGCTTTGTGGGCGCGGCCGGTTTTGATCTTTATGGGCAGGCGTACGTTCTGAGCACCTTGCCGTAATGAGTGAACAGCGAATCTTATGATGCGAACTTTCATCAAGAGCGCGGGCCTGATCCTGGCCTGGGCAGCGGTGCAGCCGGTGTGCGCCTTCAGCCTTTGGGGGCCGTTGGAGGCGTGGCAGACAGCGACCATGGACTACGGTAACCGCTACTACTACCTGAACGTCGAGGAAGACACTGGGATTGGCGTTTCAGAAAACGGAGGATCGAAGAACTTTGGCGAGGGGTCCAGGCTGACCACGCCGATTGTGACGTATGCGTTTGATCCGACGTTCCTGGAGTACTTCGGTACCAAGGGGGTGGCCGCCGTCGATTCGGCCATGAAGCTGCTCAACGGCCTTCCCAGCGCCTCGAGCGCCAACCTGAACAAGTTCCTGACCGATGGCAACGAGCAGTTCAATTACAGCGCCCAGGCCATGTCCCTGCTGGATATGAAATCCGTTGTGATGTGGCTGATGCTTGAGCACATGGGGTTGCTCGGGGAAACTCACGTGTGGGACCTGCGCACGCGCATCCCTTATGGCACTGTCCCCTGTAATTTCGACTATTTTGTCATCAATCGCAGTTTTGATCCCGTGACCTACAATCCCAGTTCGTATGTTAACGGAAGAAATTATGCTTATTCCATTTGGGACGGCTGCACGGCGGGCATCCAGGTGGCCGATGCGATTGAGACGGCGGCCGACGCGACCCAGCCTCGATTCACCGCGGTGGCGACCCCGGAGGGCCTGCAGTTGGGTGGTTTTTATCTCAACGTGACGCGCGACGACATGGGCGGCCTGAAGTACCTTTACCGGAAGAGCAATTATGCCAATCAAGGCTTGGACACGGACGCGACAGCGACGCCCTTCAGCAGTTTGATCAGTTCGTGGGAGCCAGCCGTTTCCAACGCCCCCATCACCACCGTGGCCGGCACCTTCGCCGGGTTGGTGGGGGGAGTGGAGAAGGTCACGTTCGTGAAGGTCCCCTATGACTCCGTTTTGGGCACCGCCTTTTCCAACAGAGTTTTCACGTATAAGATCCCGTGGATCACCAATTCAACCCTTCGCCGGCTCACCGTAACGCGGACGGTGGTCGCGCCGGACGTGCTTTTCACCGCGGCGGACCTGGTCGTGAACGCCTTTCCACCCAATGACGAGGCGGTGACGCGGTCGGGGAACTTTATTGCCAACAACGTGGTTTCCGCGGGCGGGGGGATCACGCCGAGCACGATCGCGGCGCCGATGGTGATCACGTTTAACAAGGTTGGGGCAATCTATTACAATGTCAATCCTGGTTTCCTGGATCCTTATAACTTCGAGATGTACCCGATTTTCATTTGGGGGTCGTTTGACGGTTCGACCAACGCGCCGGTGGTCTTCCCGGTGGGTTCGAGTATTGAGCAATTGGAGCAGCAGGTTTTGCAAGGGGGCGCCGCGGTGCCCGCGGGAACGTGGAACCCGATCTCGCTGACCAATACCACGGGCACTGCGACGGGCGGAGGGACCGGCGGAGGGGGCGGCGGAACAACCGGAGGCTGAAGATGGAGTTACCTATGAAGCCATATATTGCGACGGTCTTTCTCGGCTTGGGCGTCTGCCATAGCGCCTGGGCCAAGCCGGCTGAGTTGTGGCAGAACGACGGCGTGGTCACGGTCAGTCCGGTGGTGGACGCGGTTGGATTCTACAACGCCGGCGATATTGAGATCGAAACCGTTACCGGTTACAGCGCGACCAACGTCAACAACATTTACGGCAATGGGTACAGTGTGCTGCCCTTCTCGACCAAGGATACCTTGTATTTCACCAACACGTCCAGCGGCACGATGATTGGAGAGCCGGGCTTTCGCTTCGACACCATCACCTCGACCTCCCGGCACAACGCCAGCAGGTTCCTCAACCAGGGCACCATCCTGGGCGTGGACACGGAAGCCACCCTGGTTACTTTCAGCACGCCGGGCGGAACGACTTTTGTGGCGGTGGATACGGAGAGCCAGCCCATCCCCTCCCAAATAATGGTCCATGCGACCAACATCGTGAACCAGGGGACGATGGCGGTGGGCAATTACGGGCTGCTGCAATTGGAGGGCAGGAACGTCACCAATTCCTATGCTTCCCTTCAGGCGGGGGGCGTCAATTCGGCCGGAGTCATCACCGGAGGGACCAACCTTCAGCAAGTGTACGCCGCGGAGATTGACACGACATCGCGGCAGGAGAATTGGGTGATCGCGGGAAGCACCACTTACTTTTACCTCAATCCACCCTATGTCTATGATGTGTTTTGGGGGATTTCCAACACCCTGACGCTGGAGTTGGACAGTTTGGCGCCTCCGACCGTTCCCGGCATCAACGTGGGGGTTCGTGGATATACGGGAAGCGGCACGGTCTCCTTTCCGCTCAATCTCAACGCGCAATCCTTCGCGGCCTATGTCTATTCCAACGCCATACCGACGCCGACGAACGTCTATTATGACATCGTCTTCGTCAACACTAATTTTGCGGACGCGAACCTCTCGGCCCAGGTCGGATTCACCCAGCTTCCTGAGACCCAGGTTCTCAACTATCTGCCTCCCAACGACGCCAATGGGACGGGCGTGATCGTGCAGTTCAGCGAGCCGGTGTATGATGTCATCACCGGTGACACCGTGACCAATGCCGTTTATCTGATGGACGGCGGGGCCTCGCTGGGGACGATGACCCTGTCCCGTAATGCCGGCAACGCTGACAGCACGTTCCGGCCCAATGCCTTCGAGGTGACGACGGGGACTCCCAGTGAATGGCTGGCCGCCCTTCCGGCGAACATTCCGTACGATCGTTCCCTCATTTATACTAACGCACCAGGAGTGGAAGGGGATCAGAACGGGGCTTTTAACACGAAAGTGGCCTACACGGTGGGAGAGTATGGGGTCCAGATCGGGCGGAATCCCGAGGAAATGACCGGCGTTTTCAGCACCGGCACCGCCACGAACACGCTTAGTTTGCTGGAATCCGGCGTGGTCAACTTGCCTGATCCCACCAATGAGCCGGGGCGCATCGAAATTACGGCCGAGAACCTGGAGCTGACCAAAACCCGCCTGCGGGCCGAGGGCATGGTCGTTCTCAACGTCACCAACCTGGTGGGCGGGGGCAGCAGTTCATCGGATTGGGGCCTGATCAACAGCTCCCTGGGCGCGACCAACGGCAAGCTGGTCATTTCCAACCTCTATCCGACCACCTTCCAGCGCGTGCGGGGCGACATCTACGCCTGGACGGCGTCGTGGCAGAACGTCTTCACCAACGCATCGGTGACCAACAACGTTCATGTTCACTTGCTGGTGGTGGATCAGAACCTCCGGGGCACCTTCCAATCCACCATTCGCGACCTGAAATTGAGCGGCAAAAAATCCATCAGCGTGCAGGACAACCTGTACGTGGTGAACAGCGACCTTTTTGAGACGACGAATCTCACTTTGAACGGCACGGTCCGATTCACCCAAAACGCGGCGGATTTCACCTCCAAGAACATGCCGGAAACGAAGAATTTCTTTGTCAACAGCAATGGCTATGTCACCGCGGACAGTTCCCTGGTGGTGGGCTATGACCTGGCCAAGGGACAAACCGCGCCGGGCAAACGAAAGTACTCGATTGAGACGGTCACAAACTTTGGCACCCTCATTTCCACCGCCCCCCTGTTCGAGACGCCCATTTTTGAAAATGACGGGATCATTTACGCCGACAATGGCGGCTCGTTGGTGGTGGAGGCCAACGCCATCGGGCTGGGCTTGGCTCTGACCAATTCCACCAATCTTCTGGGCAATTTCACCAACTATCTGGCCGCGGACGGCAATGTCACTCTCTCCGCCGAAACCATTCGCGCGACCAATTCGATTATTTACGCCGGGATGGGGGAAGAGGGCACGCTGACTCTGGACGCTCCCGAGCGTTTGACCGACTTCGTTCCCGGCCTCCCCAGCACCAACAGCGCCCTGACCGATGTCAACTTCTGGCAGGTGACCGGGGGATTCTCCCTGCCCGTAAAACCACTGACGGGCGACCTGTTTGGCACGGAGATTGAAACCATCGCCACTGGGTTTAACATCGCCAACCACGTGTGGGCGGGAACGGACCTGGGGAGCAACGTGGCGGGCTTTGTCAACAACGTCGTGATCGGCCATTTGAAGTTGTCGCTGCAGTCCGCGAACGCCGCACTGCATTTCTCCGGCGCCGGAACCAAGAACGGCATGTATGTGGACTATCTGGAACTGGATCTGACCTCCCAGTTCGGCAACGATTACCGGGACGGGTTGGTGATTGATCCCAATTTGACCATTTACTTTGCCGACGCGAACGTGGACCCGCTGAAGTTGGAGGATGCTTATCCCAACCGCCTGGTGTGGGTGCCAACTTTTGCCGGCCCCAACAGCACGGTGGCCGTTCCTTACAAAAACAGCACCAACGTCTGCCTGATGAACGCCGCCCTGGCCAATAGCCAGGACATTGCCTTTTTCCCAGGCGCCCAGCCCAACTACTATAACCGGCCTTACGTCTTGAACGACCCCAATAATCCGACCAACATTTATCCTTGCCCCGGTGAAGAATCGACGGCTAGGGCCTTCCTGATCTCCCGCTCCGGAACCAACGCCACGATTGCGACGATTTCGGTGAACGGGAAAGGAAGCATTTCCCCCGCTCTCCAACCGGGGCAATTGGCGCTGGGCAATTCGTACACTCTCACCGCCACCGCGGCCAAGGGCTGGGTCTTTAGAGGATGGGAGACCAGCGGGTTGAGCGGGAGCGAGAACGTCCATTCCAACGTCTTGAGCTTCACGCTCCAGGCGAACACGACGATCGTGGCTGATTTCGTGACCAACCCGTTCGTTTCATTGAAGGGCGTTTACAATGGCTTGTTTTACGACCCCAACGAGATCAATCCGGGCAGTTCCGGCTATGTCACCCTGGCTCTGGGCAAAAACGGGGCTTACTCGGGCCGATTGTTCCTGGGGCCGGAGAGTTACGGATTCAGTTCCAAGTTCGACGGCTCGGGCGGCGGCCAGGCGGTAGCCAAACACGGCTCGAAGATGCTGGGGGTGAGCCTCCAGTTGGATACCACCGGCGGGACCGACCGGATTACAGGCCAGGTGGGCAAACTGGGATGGAATGCCCAGTTGTGGGCTGATTTGGGATTGACGTGGACGGCCAAGAAGCCCTCGCCGCTGGCGGGCAGGTACACCGCGTCGCTGCCGTGGACAAACGTGGACGGCCTCTCCGCGGGCGACAGCTACGCCACGGCGACGGTCAACAAGTTGGGGCTTTTGTCCGCCATTGGCGGCTTGGCGGACGGGGCGACGTTCAGCCAGTCGGCGCCCGTCTCCAAATATGGCCAGTGGCCGTTCTACGCCTACATTGGCTCCGGGAAAGATTTGATTTTGGGCTGGGTGGCGGTCAGCAGCAACGGATTAAGCTCAACCAACGTCGTCTGGACCAAGGGCACGAACAACGGCCGGTATTATAACGAAGGGTTCACCAACGTTCTCCAATTGATCGGATCGCCTTATCAGGCGCCGTCCAATAACGCCCCCGCGCTCGAGCTGACCAACCCGGTCGTGGTTCTGAGCGGGGCGGACTTGCCGCAGACTTTGACCAACGCCGTGACGTTGGGGCAGAACCAGATGAGCTACACCTCGTCCGGGGTGACTTTGAACATCAAGGCCGCCGTGGGAAGCTTTAACGGACGATTGTTCAATACGAGCACCGGGAAGATCGAGAAGATGTCCGGCGTCGTATTGCAGAACACGAACAGCGCGCGCGGCTTTTTCCTCGGCACGGGCACGAACGAAAGCGGCGGCGTGCTGCTGCGGGGCAACTAATCAGACGCGCCTGAGCAAGCAACAAAAGTTAGATGTTATGTCAATAGTGCAACAAGAAATACTGAGGCGGGCAGCCCGGGCTGGCAGGGCGCTCTGGGCGGTGATGGCTTTCTGTTTTGGGAGCGCGCTCCAGAGCCAGGCCCAAGTTCCACCGCCCAATGACAATCTGGCCAGCGCCCAGGCGCTGGTCGGCGCCGTCGGCACCGTGACCGGCACCAACCTTTACGCCACCGCCCAACCGGGCGAACCGGCGCCCTATCCGGGCAACCCGGCCCAATGCTCCATTTGGTACCTCTGGACGGCGCCCTTCACCACCACGATCGATTTCAACACCCGCGGCAGCACGGACCCTTACGGAAATCAACTGGACACGGTCCTGGCCGTTTACAGGCTCACGAGCGGCACCAATGTGGCGTTTACCAATTTGACCTTGGTGGCGCAGAATGACGACGACCCGAGCGGCGGCGTGGTCAGCCGCGTGGATTTCCGCGCCACATTGGAGACGATGTATCTGATTCAAGTGGACGGGTCCGTCAAGTACACCGGCACGGGGACCAATGCCCAGGGCTACATCCTGTTGAACTGGGGCAACAGCCTGGTGGCGGGCGGATTCGGTTTTTCCGCCCAGACCTTTCCGATTGGCAGCGCGGACGATTACATCGTGGACAACTTCAATGGCGTGCTCAACCCGAGCTTGCGCAATGAGCAGGTCAACGGCGCGCCCAACGCGCGCATCACCGTGACGCGCAGGGGCGGCTATACGGGGAGATGCGAAGTGCAAATGAACTTTGTCGCCGGCCTCTACACCAACATTTACGAAACCAACTACTACATCACCAACATCTTTATTACCAACTACTCGGCCGCCGGCCTGCCGACGAGTTTCACCAACGTCATGATGACCAACACCGTGGCGATCAATAATTTTCAAGACAATTATTATGGCACGTATATGTATCTGCCGCTGGATTTCGACGCCTTCCAGGCCTGGACCAACAACAACGGGACGATCCTGCCCCCATTTTCCACGAACCTGCCCCTGGGCACCTACGGTTTGCCGCAGTTCTTCACCAACTTCCCCTGTCCCGCCCCCCCGATTCCCAACTCGGGCACCACGGTCAACTCGGATGGGAGCAGCGTTTATGGAATCACCAATGTGCTTTGCCTGAGCGTCGTCACCAATGTGATTGTGCCGGCGGCGATCAATGGCGTTCACTACACGGCCCTGAGCACCAATTTGACGTTCGATGATTTCCAAATGAGCCAGGATGTCTATGTGCAGATCAACCCGTACCTGAACACCATTTCCCTGCCTGCCGGCGATGAGATCCTTGATTATGATACCCCCGGCCCGGAGGACTCCATCATAGCGCGCGAGTACCCCGGCTTGGTTGACCGCAATTACACTTACGCGGGATTGAATGCCAACGTGTTCGTGACGCTGACCAACGCGGTTTTGGACCCGCAGGAGAACCCGGATATTCTGGCCCCCACCATCAGCCAGTCGGCGGCGGCGGTGGACGTGCTCAATTACTGGGGCAGCCCGACACCGGGTTACACCAACAACCCAAACCTGGTTTATATCAACTTCGAGCGGCAGACCTACCGAGTCAACAAGGACGCCGGGGTGGCGGTGCTTTGGGTGCAGCGGACGGTCCGCGGCGCCGGCGCCAGCCACGTGGTCAACTATACGATTGACTCCGCGCATACGGGCCTGACGGTGATCGATTACAACACTTGGGCGGCCGTGGCCGGCGCGGATTACGCCGCGCCCTCCAACAGGGTGGATCAACCTGTTTTTGATTTCAGGTTGCCGACCAATACGGACTGGAACGGCATTTATGGCACATTGACCTTTCCCCAGGACATCTTGAACGCCCAGCCCATTTATATTCCGATCGAAACCAATGGCGCGGCCGAATTTGACCAGGACATCCTGGTGCAATTGTTTCTCACGACAGGCAACGCGCAGGCCGACGCTTCCGCGACGCCGCCCGCGACGCTGGGGAACATCATCAACGCCCATCTGACGATCAACTTCGACAACACTGCCGCCAACATCCAGCCGGGCGGCGCGGTGGACCGCACCTACAACGTGGATAATGTCAACAATTCCTATCCGCCGAACAATCAGATTCCGGGCACGCCGAGCGGGCAGGTCAACGCGGTGGCCATCCAGCAAGACGGGCTGGCGGTGATCGGCGGGGAGTTTACGGATTACGACACCTACTCCCTCAACTACATGGCCCGGGTGCAGACCAACGGCTTTTTGGATCCGAACTTTTCGGGCTTGGGCAGCGGCCCCGATAATTATGTCAATGCCGTGGCGATCGACGCCGTGGGAAGGATTCTCATCGGGGGCAATTTTTCCTCGGTCAACGGCACCAACGCCTCTCACATCGCCCGCTTGAACAACGATGGCTCGCTGGATGCCAGCTTCGTCACCGGCTACGGCTTCAGCGGGAACGTGCGGGCGTTGGCGGTCGATGCCAGCGGCAACATCCTGGTCGGCGGCGACTTTACGTCCTTCAACACGACCAATTGCAATCATATTGCGCGCTTGCTGCCCAGCGGCGGGCTGGACCCCTCGTTCCTGCCCAGCTCCGGCGCTCCCGGATCGGGCGCAAACCAGACGGTCCGGACCGTGGCCATTGACAATAATAACAACGTCGTCTTGGGGGGTGATTTTACGCAGGTCAACGGCACCAACTGGAACCGCCTGGCCCGCTTGCTGCCCAGCGGCGCTTTGGACAGGTCCTTCAATCCGGGCACGGGCGCCGACGGCTCGATTTTTTCCCTGGCGGTGCAGCCGAACAACGCCATTATCATTGGCGGCATCTTTCAAAACTTCAATCTGACCGCCCGCAGCGGCATCGCCCGCGCCACTGCCAGCGGGGCGTCGGACACGACGTTTGATCCGGGCACGGGGGTCAACGACGCGGTTTATTCCGTGTTGGTGCAGCCGGACGGGAAGATTTTGGTTGGGGGACAATTCACCAGTTTCAACACCACGCGGCGCATTGGCGTGGCGCGGTTGCTGCCGCAGGGGTGGATCGACACCAGTTTCATGGACACGTCCTACAACCAATTCGCGGGCATCATCAACCATTACTACAACACCAACGCGTATGACCCCGGCGACTTCCCGGCCTATTCCAATTTCCGCAATTCCATCCTCGCCATGGGCCTTGAGCCGACGGGCAATGTGATTGTCGGGGGCTCCTTTTCGCGCGTGGGCGGCGGGTTTACGCGGGATGACGTGCGGGTGCGCATGAACGTGGCGCGTCTCATTGGCCAGCCGACGCCGGGGCCGGAATTGGGCGGCCTTGGCAACTGCCCCGGCAATATCACCCTGACGCAAAACCCCTACACGGTGGATGACTTCGCCAAGCAACTTTATGTCACCCTGCAACGCGTCAACGGAAGCCTCGGTCCGGCCACGCTCACCCTGGGAACCAACACCTCGGAGCCGGGGCCGGGGGCGGCTTCGCGAGCCGACTTCGGATTATCCACTGCCACCGCTACTTATGGAGACATTTGGAACAACTGGTTCATCTACCCCGTCCCCAGTTATGGCTGGCGGGTGGCTGACGGTTACTACGGCTTTAACAATAACATCCAATCTTTGAACGATTTCGGGGCATCGACGCTGTATTTGAGCATACATAATGATCTGGCCGCGTCGCAGAACTTGTTTGCCGGCCTGTCGCTTTTGAACCTCAATGCCTACGGGCTGATGACGCTGGGCGGCCAGCCGATTCCGCTCTTCCCTGCCTTGGGGCAATACGGGGCGAAATTGGAGATCATCAATGACAACTTCCCGCCCGGCGTCCTGGGCTTCGGAGCGACCAACTACACCGTGACCGACACCGGCGGCTTTGTCACGATCAGCGTGCTGCGCACCAACGGCAGCGCCGGTGTTGCCACCGTCCAGTTTTCCACCCAGCAGGGCTTCACCAACGGCACGGGAACCAACGTGGCGACGCCCGGCAATGATTTCATCTCGACCAACGGCACGTTGAATTTTCAAGGCGGGCAGACCAGCAACGGCTTTACGGTGCAGATCAGAGATCACAACAACCTGGTGCCGACGAAGTATTTCAACGTGGTGCTGACCGCCCCCACCGTGGCGGGCTTCGACACCAACGTGCCGCCGGTGTTGCAGACCACGGCGGTGGTGGAAATCATCGACGGGAACTTCCTGCCGGGACATTTGGCGTTCAGCCTGCCCGCTTACAGCGTGTTGAAAGGCACGCCGTCCACGGTGACGGTCAATCGCATCGGGGGGGCCAATGGCGTGTTGATGGTGCAGTGCGGCACCAGCGATGGCACGGCGACCAACGGGATAAATTATACGGGCGTCACTAATCTACTGACGTTTGGGAACGGGAGTATCACCCCCCAAACCATGACCATCCAGACCCTTGACGACAAACAGGTGGAAGGGGACAAGCTGGTGAACATCTCCCTGTTCGGCGCGACAAATCAAGGCGTCGCCAACTCGTTGAGCAATAATGAAATCATCGCTTTTCCGAGCAATGTCGTGCTGACCATCCACGACATTGATTCTTACGGCTCCTTCAATTTCTCGGCGCCCAACTTTAATATCCTGCAAAACGCCGGCCAGGCCCTTATCACCGTCATCCGCACGGGCGGAACGGTGGGGTCGGTTTCGGTGAACTTTGCGACTTTCAACGGCACCAACGCCACGGCCCCGTACCAAACGGCGCTGGCCGGAACCAATTATGGCGCCACCAACGGGGTGCTCTCCTTCGGGCCGGGAGTGACCAGCCAGAGCTTTATCGTGCCGATCTATTACACACCCGCTGAAACCAACGCGGCCAATCGCCTGGTTAATTTGGTCCTCTTCGGCGGCAGCCCGGCCGGTGTGTCCAATCAATTCCCGAAGACGGCCACCTTGACCATTCTGGACAATCAATTGGTTCTCAGTCCGGCCGGGTCGGTCGATCAAACCACGGCCAACGGCGCCGGCTTCAATGACTATGTGGTTTCGCTGGCCTTGCAGCCCAATGGCGACATCCTGGCGGGCGGCAACTTCACCTTCTTCAATCAATTCCCGTTCAATTTCGTGGGCCGGCTCAATCCGGACGGTTCCTATGACAACACTTTTCTGTTCTCGCAGGCGGGGGCCAACAGCAATGTCAACCAGGTCCTCAGCCAGACACCCAGCGGCAACCAAACCAATGGCAACATCATGATTGTGGGCGGCTTTTCACAAGTCGATGAGGTCAACCGGTCCGGCATTTGCCGCTTGAACCTGGACGGGTCCCTGGACGAGACCTTTAATCCAGGCGGCGGGGCCGACGGCGCGGTCTATGCGATTGCCCAATACGGGACCAATCTGGCCAGCGTGTCCAATTACTATGTCATTGGCGGCGCCTTCGCCAACTACTACGGAACTTCTTCCAGCGGCGTTGCCCGGCTGACGCCGGCGGGAACTTTGGACCCCAATTTTAGCGTCGGGGCGGGGGCCAGCAGCAGCAACAGGACCGTCCGGGTTGTGGCAATTGACGCCAATAATAATATCCTGGTCGGGGGCGATTTCACCTCCTTCAACAACGTCCCCCATCACTACCTGGTGCGGCTGAACGTCTCTGGATCGGTCGATTCCAATTTCGTCGCCTTCGACGGCATCCATGCGGACATTAACGGTTCGGTCCGCGCCATTCAAATTCAGCCCGACAGCCGGATTCTCATTGGCGGCTCGTTCACGGCCGTCAACGGGAGCAATTATAATTATATCGCCCGGCTGAATAACGACGGGACGCTGGACACCAGTTTCAACGTCGGCGCGGGCTGCGATAACAGTGTTCTGGCCATCACGCTGGATTCGCAGAACCGCATTCTCCTGGGCGGGGTCTTTACCCATGCCAGCGGCGTCACCCGCAACGGCATCACCCGGCTGAATCCGGACGGCACGGTGGACCCGACGATCAACTTCGGGTTCGGCGCCAACGGTTTTGTCGATACGATTGTCATTCAGCCCAACGACGAAATCGATGTCGGCGGCGGATTCACGACCTTTAACAATATCCCGGAAAACAATTTCGTGCGGCTCTACGGCGGGGCCATCTCCGGGGACGGCTCGATCCAGTTCAGCCAGGGCACTTATGGCGTCCTGGAGAACGGCACCAACGCCACCATCAGCATCCAGCGCATCGGCGGCGAAGGCACCGCCGCCCAACCCACCGTCAGCGCGGTGTTTTCCACCGCCGACGGCACCGCAGTGAACGGAAAGGATTACATTGGAGTGACCAACACGGTGACGTTCCCGCTGGGGGAGACCTTCCGGGCCGTGACGGTGCCCATAATCAACGGCACCGCCGTTGGGGGCGATCCGACGGTCAACCTCAACCTGTCGGACTCCGTCTATGCGGCGATCGGGCCGCAAACCAGCGCGCAATTGATCATCACCAACGTCAATACCGCCGTGGCCTTCTCGGCCGGGTCTTATGGCCAATCGGCCAACGCTTCCAGCGGCGTAGCCGCCATCCCGGTGGTGCGGTTGGGCAATTCAAACAACACCGTTGCGGTGACCGTTTATACGGGATCCAATGGAACGGCCACGCCTTACGTGAACTTCGTCCCGGTTACCAACACCCTGACCTTCTATCCGGGGACGCTGACCAATTACTTTTTGGTCCCGATTCTCAATTCGCCGACCATGTACAGCGACATGACGGTGGACCTGGAAATGAACGACGCCTCCAACGCCATCGTCGGCGCTCCGAGCAGCGCGTTGCTGACCATTGGCGCGGTGGTCAACGGACCGGGCGTGCTGGCGTTCTCGCAAACCAACTACACCGTCAGCGAAGGGGCGACCAACGCGCTGATTAC
>JBEKYR010000047.1:0-38146 GCA_049510745.1 Verrucomicrobiota bacterium
TCTGGTGTGGCAGTTGTCCCGTCAGGGGCAGCGCTGCGTAGCCATGTGCGGAAGAGATAAGCGCTGAAAGCATCTAAGTGCCAAGCTCCTCCCAAGATAATGTTTCCCGGACGCAAGTCCCTGAAGACCCCCGGCAGACCACCGGGTTGATAGGTTAGGCGTGCAAGCGAAGCAATTCGTTTAGCGGACTAATACTAATCGGTCGTGCGGCTTGATCGCTTTTCCCCGCAGGGGAGAAGGCGATTTCGACTCGCGAATTGGAGTGCATCCCTCTTCTGTGTGTAGTTTTCAGCGAATGCTCCTGGAACCGCTTCCAGCATGTTCTTTTGACATTTTTTTGGTGGCCATAAAGCTGTGGTCCGACCCGTTCCCATCCCGAACACGGCCGTCAAACGCAGCCTTGCCGATGGTAGTGGCTGTATAGCTTCCGCGAGAGTAGGTTGCCGCCAGATCTTTCAAAAAAGCCGAAACATCAGATTTGTTTCGGCTTTTTTTTGTTTGCGTTCATTTTGCTTTCAATTCTTGCCCAACCCCATTGAAAGAGCGAAAACTATCAGCCATCAATCGCATCCGGAAAAACCGGGACAAATGGAGCCAGGGCGCGGGCCAGGCACTCCTGGGCGTGTGCTCGACCCTCATGGTTGCTTCCGCGGAGTATTCGGTGGGGGCAATCGTTGCGCTCGTTGTGCTGAACTTGTGCCTTGCGGTGGCGCTCTTTGCCCGGTCAAGTCCGGGCGGCGACTGGCAACGGAGAGCGGCCCACCTGGCTTGGTTTTGCAGCGCGACCCTCGCGATTAATCTGTTCGACACCTGGGTGCATCCGGCGCTTTTGCTGGATGTCCGCGGCATTGAACTGGCGGCGGTCCCTGAAGTGATCGCGCTGGCCCTGTGGCTGGCCAGCGCCTGG
The DNA here is from genome assembly GCA_049510745.1 of Verrucomicrobiota bacterium. Lineage (GTDB taxonomy): Bacteria > Verrucomicrobiota > Verrucomicrobiia > Limisphaerales > Palsa-1400 > PLGF01. The sequence goes on from JBEKYR010000047.1 coordinate 908, forward strand.
CCGCAAGGCTCTCCTCTCAAAGCAAGATGGAGAGGCCTGGCGCTCTTCTGGTTGATCTTGGGGGAAGCAGTCTGGCTTGGTGTCGGGAATTTCCAAAACCAAGGGTGGCTTTTTTTCGGCGCGCTATTGGTCATTTTATTGACTCTTGTCTTGTCGAAGCGCTGCTTTCGTTATGGCCTGCCGGCCAGCCAGGCGGTCAACACCGCGATCCTGTTGCTGGCTGGATTGCCTGTCGCCGATGTGTTCGTGCGGGTCTGCTGGCCGCCGCCGGCCGCGAACGGCGACACTCGCCCGGCAATTCGACAGCCTGGCGGCCAACGGCGCGAGATCAACGTCCAAAACGCGCGCTCTTTCTACTCCTTCGACGAAGCCCACGGCAATCCGGAGGCCTTTGCCGCCTGGTCGGGCTATTTCACGTTGGAGTTTACCCGCGCCGCACAGGAAGGCCTCTATGAACCGATGCCGGGACATCGTCCGCCGCACCGCCTTCGTCCGGGCGGACGGGCCGTCCTGCTCGAATGCCCGATTTCAATCAACAGCCGCGGGTTTCGGGGCCGCGAAATCGCCGTCCCCAAGGGAGCGGTCTATCGCATCGTCTGCCTTGGCGAGTCAACAACATTTGGCATGACGTTTCGGAAAGATGACAAGCCGTGGCCTGAGTTGCTCGAGCAAATGATCAAGGAGCGCCTGAAACCGGCACGACCGGTCGAGGTCGTCAACGCCGGCGCCCCGGCGTGGGATCTGTCGGCCAATCTCGAGCGGTTGCGTCCGGAAATCCTGCCGCTGCAACCCGACATGATCATCTCGTACCACGGCTACAACGGATTTACGATGATTGACAGAAGGTTGCCGCCGCCTTCCGGTCCGCCGCTGCCGCCGTATCCAAAGCGCCCGCTTCGGTTGGCCGCGGATCTCGAGTACCGACTGGAGCTAAGGGCGTTCATGCGTCAATTCGAGCCTGAAGGTTCCGGCGGCGCGCCCGCCTTGGAGCCGCCCCTGCAAACCCGCTATGCGAGTTGTTACCGGCAATTGATCGCTTTTGCCCAGACCAATCACATCCGCCTGGCGCTGGCCAATTTTTGCATGGCGATTGATGAAAACAGCGATCAGAGGGTGGTGAATTTTTACAGCGCCTTTGGTTCGGGGATCTTGTGTGCGCGCACCAAGGTTAATGCCATTCATTCCGAGATCGTCCAGCGGTTGGCGGAACAGAACCCCGGCGTCTGCTTCATTGACACGCATCCCGGGCTGGAAGGAGTGCATGGCAAATTCATCGACTTCGTGCATTTCACCCAGGAAGGCCGCCAACAGTTGGCCGAGAACATTTTCGCCGGCATCCGCCCGCAACTCGAACGGGACCTGGCGGAAACCAATAAATGATGTTTTTGCGGGCACGGCCAGAGAATGACCAACCACCCATCGGGGCTGTTTCGGCTTTTTTCGTTTCCGAATTTCCGCCATTGCCAGATTTCTTTTTTCCGGCCAGTATGGGGGGACACTAATACTTGATATGCCCATCTATCGCGAAGCCCAGTTGCAGGAAATCTCCAAACAATTCCAGATTTACGGCGAAATTCTCCACGCCGAAACCTGCAAAATCGGCCATATCAACGAAACCTACTCCGCCACTTATGACCAGGGCGGCACCCGCGTCCGCTACATTCACCAAAAGATCAACCAAACCGTCTTCAAAGACCCGCCCGCGGTCATGCAAAACGTCATGCGCGTGACCACCCATCTGCGCCGCAAGCTCGAAAGCCTCAATGCCAGGAACATCACCCGCCGCTGTTTGACCATCGTGCCGACGCGCGACGGGCAATCCTTTTATCGCGACCGTGCCGGCGAGTACTGGCGCACGTTTGTCTTCGTCGAGGGGGTCGAGACGTTTGAATCCGTCCACTCGCCGCAGCAGGCCTTCGAGGCGGGCAAGGCTTTTGGGCTTTTCCAGAGTCTGCTGGTCGATTTGCCGGAACCGCGGCTGGCCGACACCATTCCTCATTTCCACCACACGCGCAAACGCTTCCAGGCTCTGCAGAAGGCGGTGGAGAAGGATCATTTCAACCGCGCCGCTTCCGCGAAGGCCGAAATCGATTTTGCCCTCAAGCACGAACCCGTCGTGGACGTCCTCCTCGACGCGCTGGCCGGAAAAAAAATCCCGGAACGCATCACCCACAACGACACCAAGTTCAACAACGTCATGCTCGACACCGTCACGGGCGAGGCGATGTGCGTGGTGGACCTGGACACGGTCATGCCCGGTTGCGCGCTGTATGACTTTGGCGACATGGTGCGCACCACCACCAGCCCGACCCTGGAGGATGAGCTGGACCTGTGCAAGGTGCGTTTGCAGATGCCGATGTTCAAGAAACTGGCCGAGGGCTACCTGGCCAGCGCCGGCCAATTTTTGACCAAAACCGAAAAGGCGCGCATTGCGTTTGCGGGCAAATTGATCACCTTCACCATCGGCCTTCGTTTCCTGACCGACCACCTGGCGGGCGACACCTATTTCCGTATTCACCATCCCGGCCACAACCTCGACCGCAGCCGCACGCAATTCAAATTGGTCGAATCGATCGAACAACAGGAAGAGGCGATGCAATCGTTCGTCGATAAGCTGGCCAGACGTTGACCGCGCCGCCCTCTTGGGCGCCCATGCACATCGAACTCATCAACACCGGCAGCGAATTGCTTCTGGGCCGCATTCTCAACACGCACCAGCAGTGGCTTTGCCGCCGGCTGGCCGACTTGGGCTACGCCGTCACCCGGCAGGTGTGCATCGCCGACGATGGCCGGCAAATCCAGGCGGCGGTGCGGGAATCGCTCGCCCGCGCCGATTTGATCGTGACCACGGGCGGATTGGGGCCGACTTCCGATGACCTCACCCGCGACCTGATCGCGCAACTTCTGGGCCGGCCCCTGATGTTTGACCCGCAAATCCAGGCTGGCATCGAACAGTATTTCGCCCAGCGTCATCGCGTCCTGCCCGCCAGCGCCCGCGTGCAGGCGATGGTTCCGGCAGGGGCGCGCGTGCTGGCCAACGCCAATGGCACCGCCCCCGGCCTGGCCATCGAGGTCAACCCCAATCCCTTCCGCTCCGCGGCGCGCCGAAGCTGGCTCATTCTTTTGCCCGGCCCTCCGCGCGAACTGCGTCCGATGTTTTCCGAATCCGTCGTCCCGTTGCTCTTGCGGGAATTCCCGCCGGCGACAGCGTATGTCTGCCGCACATTGAAGACGACCGGCCTGGGTGAATCGCTGGTGGAGGAAAAAATCGCGGGTCCGCTGGGGAAACTGGTCGGCGCCGGATTGGAACTGGGCTACTGCGCGCGGATTGGCGAGGTTGAAGTGCGGCTGGCCGCCCGCGGCAACCAGGCCCCGGCTCTGGTGCAACAGGCCGAAGAAATTGTGCGCGAACAACTGGGCCGCCTCATCTTCGCGACCGACGACGAAACATTGGAGAGCAGCCTTGTGCAAAGCCTGACCGGACAAAAGCAGACGCTGGCCCTGGCGGAATCCTGCACGGGCGGTTTGATCGCCCACCGGATCACCAATGTCCCGGGCGCTTCGGCGGTTTTGAAGTGCGGCCTGGTGACTTACAGCAACGACGCCAAGAAGGATTTGCTGGGCGTCACCGCCGCGGCCCTGGAGGAACATGGAGCGGTCAGCGAGGTTGTCGCCCGTCAAATGGCGGAAGGAGCGCGGCGCCGTTGCCAGACCGATTACGCCCTCGCCGTCACCGGCATTGCCGGGCCGGGCGGAGGCAGCGAAGCGAAACCGGTGGGCACCGTCTTCATGGCGCTGGCCAGTGAAAAGGGGACGGTTGCGCAACATCATTTCAACCCTTTCGACCGGGAAACCTTCAAATTCGCCACTTCCCAGCAAGCGCTGGATTTGTTGCGCCGCGCGTTGCGTCCGTAGATGCGGATTGGGCAACTTTTCACAAAAAGAGTGTATGACCGGGCCTAGACATTTTTCCGATTGTTTTTAGAGTCGTTTTAAACATTAAAGGAATCTCAAACAGGGGCTTGATGGATCGTTGCCTGAGTTTGACCATGAAAACGATGCGATTGCTGTGCGGGACCGCGCTCTGGCTTGGGTTGGCTGTCGAAAGCTCGCAAGCCCAGGTGACTTACGCGGACAATTTCACCGCTTCGGCCAATTATCTGACCACCGGCGTGGCGGGGACCATGTGGGACGGGGTTTATCTTGGCGCGGGTTCGATTGCCAATGCGACGGGCACTGACGGTGTGGCGGCGGGGACGGTTTCGGTGGCGAATGCGAATATCACCGCCGCCGGCACCATGTCGGTGACAAGCCTGCACACCGATTGGGAGAACGCGGCGGATGATGGGTTTTTGCTGTTCAAGGTGGTCACGGGCGATTTTGACATGAGCGTGCGGGTGGTGGCGCCCTTCAATAGCAACGCATACAATTACCCCGGGCTGATGGTGCGGGCCTTTGGAGCAGGCGGGGCGCCCAACCCGAATAGCGCGGAGAATTCAGTTCTCTGGGGTCGCTTCAACGAGTTCAGCATCGCCAATATGCTCAAGAACAATGTCAACGGCGTCAAGACGGACACGGCTGAGGGCATCTACCCCAATACCAATTATTGGCTGAGAATTACGCGGGCGGGCAATACTTTCACCTTTTTTGAGAAGGGGCCGGCTGCGGCTGCCTGGACCAATGTGGCGTCGTTGAGCCGCAATGATTTCGCCGGTTTGCCGTTGGAGGTGGGAATTGAACAGGCGGATTTCTCGGGGGGCGCCAGTTTGCCGGCCCGGTTTGCGAGTTTCAGCCTGATTGTGTCCAACCAGGCGGCGGGCACGGCGCCGACGGCGGATACTGGTTTGCTCATCACGACCAATGTCGACGGTAGCGCCACCCTTTCATGGTCGCCGGGGAGCGGGAGCGGGAGCGTGGTGGTGGTGTGGTCGGGGAATTCGGCCATCCAGGAGGCGCCGGCCAACGGCACGACTTACACTGGCAGCGCCAGCTATGAATCGGGGAGCAGTTTGCCGGCAATGAATTATTATGTGGTGTATTCCGGCGCGGGCACGAATGTGACGGTCAGTAACTTGGCGGCGGGAACGACCTATTATGCGGCGGCGTTTGGCTATTCAGGGTCGGGCAGTTCGCGCAGTTATACTCATACTGCGGCCACGGCCAGCTTCGCCACCCCGGCCTCCGGCGGCGGAGGCGGGGCGTCGGTCACTTTTACCGACAGCTTTAATGCCAGCGTCAATTACCTGGAAAATGGTTTGGTGGGAACCATTTGGGATGGTGTCTATTTCGGCAGCGGTGAATTCGACAACACAGCGGGCGGGGAAGCGTCCACGGTGCAATGCGATGCCAACATTTCCGCCGCCGGCGCGCTGACGCTCCAGACCACCGGCACGGCGTGGGAAGGGGCGAACGACGACGGCTTCTTCCTGTTCAAGGTCGTCCCCGGCGATTTTTCGGCGATGGTGGAGGTCAATACGCCGTTTGACAACTCCGCCTTTAATACGGCGGGGTTGCAGGTGCGGGCGTTTTCGGCCAATGGAAATGCCTATAACGGATCGGAAAATTTTATTTCCTGGGCTCGCTTTGACGAATACGGTTTTGCCAACTACCTTCGCAACAACGTCGATGGCGCGGTGATGCAAATCAACCCCGGCGATTATCCCAACGGCGCCTACTGGGTGCGGATCGACCGGGTCAACGGCACCAACTTCAGTTTCTACGAGCGCACCAATTCCACGTCGCCCTGGGAGTTGGTGACGTTCCCGGATCCCGTCAACGGGACGACCTTGACGCGGACGGACTTTGCGGGATTGCCGCTGCAGGTTGGCATCATGCACGCCACGTTTAACGGGCAGTTGGGCGTGTCTTTCAGCAATTTCAGCATGACAGAATCGAACGCGACTTTCGCGGCCACGCCTTCGCCCGCGTCGGATCTGGTCATGGCCACCAACGCCAACGAAACTCTCTCGTTATCCTGGACGCCGGGGCCGGGGAGCGCGGGGAGTGTGGTGGTGGTGTGGACCAGCACGAACCTGGTGAAGGAAATTCCGGCCAATGGTTTCACTTACACGGGGAACGCGGACTATGGAATGGGGAGCGCGCTGCCTGGGGCGACTTACTCCGTGGTGTATGTGGGGTCGAACAGCAGCGTCACCGTCAGCAACGTGACGCCGGGAACGACTTACTATGCCGGCGTTTACTCTTATGCGGGATCGGGGACTAGTACCAGCTATAGTCATACGCCGGCCACGGCCTCGCTGGCCATTGCGCTCCGGGGGGTTTCGGGCGCGGTGGTTCTTAACAATGGCGATGTCTATATCAACTTTACGGCCAATCCTGGAAAGTGGTATTGGCTGCAGTACACCGACACTCTCAGCCCGGCGAACTGGCGGAACGTCGGCCCACTTCCCACCATTGCCACCAATCTGCTGATGACCCTGGTGCATCAGGGTGGGGCCGGGGCGAGCCAGCGGTTTTATCGTCTCACGCAGTTGGACCCGGAATTCGGAGTGCAAACCGGCGAGGGCGTCATCACGAGCTTGGTGAGGAACGACGATTCTACGAATACGGAATACGTTTCCGGTTCGCTTGGCACGGTGACCCTCAATTACGGGGTGGACGGCGCCAACTGGTCAACGGCCAACACCTCCCCGTTGAGCGGGGCGACGGCCACTTATTCCGCCAGCCCGGACGGAACGATCCAAATGGCCAATTATCAGATGACGAACGGCTTGAGCGGCCCGCTGGTGATGGAATCGGATTTCGCCATGCAGCAGTCTTACTTCACCTGGAGGCTGGGCTTTACCAATCTTGGCGCCAGCCCGGTGATTGTCGGCGACATCGCGGTGCCGTTTCCGATGAACACGGCCTCCCCGCAATTCACCAGCAGCGTTTTCAAACACAGTGTCATCTCCGGTTCCGGTTCCTTCATTTTTTGGATGCGCAACAACAGCGTCGGGCCTTATCTCCTGATGACGCCGGACAGCAACACAGGGTTTGAATATTGGGATACCCTGGCCGGCGGCGGCGTCTATGAGGCCTATATCCACTCTGCCGTGTCCGGTCCGTTGGCCGAAGCGCAATATCCGGCGGTCACCAACAGCAACGCCCGCTGGCGGCTGCCCCATACCAGCCTGACGCTCGCGCCCGGCGCTTCCACCAACTACACGCTCAAATTCCAATGGGTCAACGATTATGACGGCGTGCGCCAGGCGTTAATCAATGAGGGGAAGGTGGACGTGCATGTCGTTCCGGGCATGACAGTGCCGACGAACCTTTTTGCGGAGATCGCGCTGAACACAACGCAGCAAATCACCTCCCTCGCGCCGGAGTTTCCGGAGGCGACCCAGCTTCAATCGCTCGGCACCAACGGCGCCTATCAGCTCTACAAGGTCCAGTTCTTTCAATTGGGGGAAAACATGCTGACGATTAACTATGGCGTCAACCAGGCCATGTACCTGGAATTCTTCGTCACCGAGCCGATTGAGACGCTCTTCAAAAAACGGGCCTCGTTCCTGGTGAGCCACCAGCAGTGGGAAGGCATCACCAATTGGTTCGATGGACTTTTCGCCGACTGGAACGAGAATGATCAAGTTCAGAACAGCCCCATCAATTACGACACGATTTCTGGCTTCGTGATTTACGAGGTGGCCAGCGACGACGCCGGGGAATCGCGCCCCGCCTACATGGGTGAGAAGGAGTCGGTTTATCCGGTGCAAAGCGAAGTATCGGCGTTGGACCTTTACATCACCAATTTCGTCTGGCCGCCCGGGCCGACGGGCGGGTTGCAGCGGAAAACAAATGAGACTTACTCTTACGGCGTCTATGGCATTGATGACTGGCACGAACTGCGCGCGTCCGGCACGCTGAGTCTGGGGCGCGCTTACGATTATCCGCATATTGTTGACATGTGGTTCAGCATGTACAAGGTGGCCAAATACAATCCCCAAATCACCACCGCGTGGGCGGCCACGAACTATCTGGAAGCCGCCTGGGGCACGGCCCTCGCCCTCTATACCGTGGCAGGCGCCGGGCCTTCCACCCCGGGCCTGATGAGCGAGGTGGTGTTTCCCGACTTGCTGGACGCCCTGCACAATGAAGGCATGACCAACCAGGAAGCTCAACTGCGCCCCTACTGGGAATCCAAGGCGGCCTTCTACGCCACCGGCAATCCCAACCTGTTCGGGTCCGAATACGGCTTTGACTCGACCGGCTTCGAAGCGAGCGAGGCCTTCGCCAAATATGCCCTGACGCACGCCGGTTCGGACGCCACCATGGGCTCGGCCAATCCGTCGCTTTTTCTCCAGGAGGCGGCAAATTTCATGTTCACGGAGGTGAGCGCCAATATGTTTGACCGCGGCTTTCTGGAAACAGCTTATTATCATTACGGCAGCGACTTCCGCGCCGGCGGCAGCGACAATTTCTGCCTGTCCTATATGACACAGATGGGCGGGTGGGGGCTGCTGGATTACGCCTTGAACTACGCCACGAATTTCCCGGACTATCTGCGCCTGGGTTACGGTTCGTTCCTGGCCGGGTGGGGCATTATGAACACCGGCACGCCTGCCTCCGATTATGGATTCTGGTATCACGGGTTGAACAACGACGGCGCCTGCGGCGGGGGCTACGAACCTCAAGCTTATTTTGACACCTGGCTGGGCCAGCCCACCCATCGCGGTCCCTGGTATTATTCCGCCGAGCAAAACCTCGGCTTCTGCGGCGCGGTGCGTTCCGCGGCGACGATCCTGGCGGACGACCCGATTTTCGGACGCTTTTGCTTTGGCGGCGCCATGCAGACCAACGGCAGCGCCATGCAGATCGTGCCATTGGACGGCATCCGCCGGCAATTCCACGCCTTGCTCACCAACGGTGTGATCCATCTGATGCTGCAAAACGACCGCTTGGCCGCGACCGCGCCTGTTGTCCTGCAAAACGATCTTTCGCAGATCACTTTTCAGATCGAAAGCGATAATCCAGCCGCCCACTCGGTGACGCTTCTGCTCACCGTGCCCGTCAGCGGCACTTACACCGTAAGCGGCGCCAATCCGGTCAATCTCACCGCGGGACAGCAGACCGCGCTGACGCTTTCCATGCCCGGCGGCTCCGCCCCCCAGCCATTTGTCATTTTGGATTCCAGATGAAAACGAGATCAGCCAGATACATGACAGCCACGAGAACGGCCAGCCTGGTTTTGGCCGCAGCCGCCCTCTGGTCCGGTTGCGCGACGCGCCGCAATGTCCCGGTTGAAGCGGCGCCCCCGGTCACTCCCCCGCCCGCGTCGTTTTTTCAAGGCTTCTCCGAACGCGACCGCGAAGCAGCCCGGCAGTTCTATAAAAAGCATCTTGAGCTAAAGGGCGTGTCGATTGCCGCCTCCGGCGAGGTGTCCGATGCCGCCTTGGAGCGCGCCTACTATATTGTCGGGCACATGCTGGCGGGGCGCCCGGACGTTCTGCACGCCATGGCGACCAATGGCACGCGCTTGATCATCATTGGAAAAGACCAACTCTACAGTGACATGCCGGAATACCGGCGCATCCAGAATCCGGCTTACGTCAACGAGCGCGTCCGCGGAACCGGCGGATTTCGCGTCACCAGCTTTGGCGAGGAGAATTTGCTCAATCTCCTCCTGGATCGTTATGACGACGAAAGCATCAGCGTGCATGAATTCTGCCATACCATCGACTCCGCTCTGGCCTCGATCGATCCCGCCTGGCGCGGCCGGTTGCGCAAAACGTTCCGCGGCGCGCTCGAACGGGGCCTTTGGAAAAACGCCTACGCCGGCTCGAACCCCGCCGAGTACTGGGCTGAAATCTGCCAGGCCTACTTCGATTGCTCTCGCGTCAACAATTGGAATCACGCCGCCATCGCCAGCCGCGAGCAATTGAAACTGTACGATCCGGAAGGCTACCAACTGGTCAAGACCACCTTTAATTTCTCGCCGGAGAATGACTGGCGCTACGTTCCCTGCCAACTGCAACCTTCCATCATCGCCCCGCCCGCGAAATTCGGAATCGATCCTTACTACACCAAATTCACCTGGGCCCGCGAATTCATCGTCGTCGGGTCCGACAAAGCAAGCGACCAGGCCCTGCTCAAGGCGAATGACACGATTCGCAAAATGTTCGCCTACCGCCACGACATTTTAAAAGCGCTGATCGCCGACGGCGTCAGGCTCGTTGTGCTGGGCCATGACGAGCCGCTGACGGATTTGCCGGATTACAAAAAGGCGCCTGACCAGAACCATTGGGACACCACGGTCCGCCTGCACGATTACACCGCCGCGAGCAAGACGCTGGTTGTGCCCGAGCAGAACGTCCTCGGCACGGCGGACGACCCGTTTCAAGGCAAGAGCATGGTGATCCGCGAACTGGCCAAGGCCCTTTATGACGTGACCGGATTGCGCCCCGAAGACCCCGATTGGGACAACCGCGGCCGGGATGTCCAGCAATACGAACTGCGCGTCAACCGAATGGACCAACGATTTGACCATCGACTCCAGGAGATTTACACCAACGCCCTGGCCAAGGGCATGTGGAAAGGCACGCCCGCCGTTCACGATCGGGCCGAATACTGGGCGGAAGGCGTTTTGGCCTACTTTGACGCCGGCGGCGCCGGCGATCCGCCCAACGACCAGCCGCATCCTGTCGTCACCCGCGAACAACTCAGAAGCTACGACCCCGGCTTATGCGCGCTGGTGGAAGAAACGATGGCCTACGATGGCCACCAAGACTGGCGTTACGATGTCCACGCCCCTTGCGTCCGCAGCACTGAGATGGTCTTGCACACGACCAAACACCCGGCCCGTTAAGGGGAGTCCGAGGCCACGCCATTGTGATCGGGCGGCTCTTTCTCCAACAAGCTGTGAACAAAGAAATCCCGCATGCGCCGCTCGGCATAGGCAGAGGCCGCTCCCCGGATGCCGTGCTCCGCGCCCGGAACCACCAGCAGATCAAAATCCTTGCGGGCACGGATCAAGGCATCGACAAACCGCAGGGTCGATTCGGGCGGCACGTTGCTGTCCATTTCCCCGACGATGAGGAAGAGTTTTCCCTTCAAGCGCCAGGCATTGTCGATATTCGAGCACTCGGCATACTGCGGCCCGACCGGATACCCCATCCACTGCTCGTTCCAGGAGGCCTTGTCCAACCGGTTATCGTGACAGCCGCTGTTGGCCACCGCCGCCTTGTAAAAATCGGGATGAAATAAAACCGCCCCGGCCGCGCTCTGGCCCCCGGCCGAAGTCCCGAATATCCCCACACGGCTGATGTCGTAGGAGGGGTATTTGGCCGCCACCGCGCGATGCCAGAGGATCCGGTCCGGAAAACCCGCGTCCTTCAGGTTGTGCCAGCAAACGTCATGAAAAGCCTTCGAGCGAAAGGCCGTTCCCATGGCGTCGATCTGAACCACGATAAATCCCAGGTCTGTGAGCGAGGCGAAACGCGCCGCGCCGCTGAAAGATTTTGGCACATAAGCGGCCTGCGGGCCGGCATAGATTTGTTCCAAGACAGGATATTTCCTGCCCGGATCAAAGTTCTTCGGACGGCAGATGATTCCCCAAATGTCCGTCTCGCCGTCGCGCCCTTTGGCGACAAACACCTCCGGGGGTTGCCAGCCGCTTTCCTTCAACTCGGAAATGTCCGCCTTCTCCAGTTCGCAAACCAGGCTGCCGTCGGACGTCCTCCGCAAGCGGTGAACCGGCGGCAGGTCCACCCGGCTGTAAGTGTCAATAAGATACTTGCGGTTGCCGGAGTACTGCGCCGTGTGGTTGCCGTCCCCCTCCGTCAGCGCAGTCAGGCCCGTGCCGTCGAAATTGACGCGGTAGAACTGAATGAAATAGGGGTCCTGGCCCGCGTTCACGCCGCCGGCCCGGAACCACACCTGCCGCGCGTCCTCGTCGATGCGGTCGAGGGCGCGCACCACCCAGGGTCCCTTCGTGATCTGGTTCTTGATCGTGCCGTCCTTGGTGTCAATCAAATAAAGATGCCGCCAGCCGTCGCGCTCCGAGACGTAGATCATCTCGCCGCTCTTGTCCAGCCAGTTGACGTAATTGATGTTCAGCACCTCGGTGTGGGCGGTCCAAATGAACGTCTGCGCCTTCTCATCCACCAGGTTGCGGACCGCGCCCGTGTGGCTGTCCACCGCGATCACGCGCAGGCGCTGATGGCCGCGATCGACCTGTTCGTAGGCAAACCGGCGTTTGTCGGGCAGCCAGTGCGGCCGCGGCGGCTCCCATTCGTGTTCGTACCGGTCCGCCTCCGGCCGGGTCTGCTTTCCCGTCGCAACGTCAAACAAATTCAACTCGTATTGCGTGAATTTGTCGCCGGCTTGCGCGTACGGCCGCCGGTGCAATTTCGCCCGTTCGCCGCCGCTCGGCGACGATTCAATGTTAAAGACCTCCTTGTGGTCGCCCGGCTCGATTCTCCACGCCACGACCGCGTCTGACTCCGGCGACCACTCGATCAAGCCGTAGGAATGGTTCGTCGTCCCGTCCTGGCTCAGTTGACGCTCCGTGCCGTCCTGCGAGCGGACAAACAGATTTCCGTCGCGCACGGACGCGGTCCATTTGCCATCGGGCGATTTCCATGAGCGTTGCCCGCGCGCTTCATTGTCCGCGTCGTCGTTCGAGCTGGTGTCGCCGTCTTCCGCGGCTGGCGACAAGAGATGCCCGTCGGCCGGCCCGGTCCTGGCGACCGGTTCATCAGGAGCAACCAAGGACGACGTGTTCGTGCCTCCGGAAGCGGCCTTCTCTTTGCAGGAGTAAGCTTCCAAATCGCACTCCCAGGTTTTGTCCGCCGCCTCAAACCGCACCGTCCTGGCGTCCGGGCTGAACTCGAGGCTGGAAATCGGAAGATGATCGCCCTTGTATTCGTGGTTCGCGGCCTTGGAGAGAGCGGCGGCGAGCTTGTCATGATCAAACGCCCGCTGCCTGTTTCCTTTTTCCGCATCCACCAGAATAAATTCCCTGGCCCCGCCGCGGAGGTCGTTGCGATACCAGAACTTGGTGTCGGCGGCGAACCAATGCGGGACGAGCCGCGCCCGATAGACCCCGCGCTCCGGCTCTCCGAAACGCCCGCGCCGCGCCTGGCCGGCGTTGTTGGTTTGCGCCAGCGCGCTCGCCGAGGCCAGCGCGGCGGCGGCCACCGCGGCGATGACTGCCAGAATTTGTCTTGTCCTCATCACGGCACCGTCCATTCCTGGATGCCGGCCGACCAGCCGGGGCGCATCTTCACCTCCAGGCGCAGGCCGGTTGTCGTCACGGGCTTGAACGCCATTTTATTGTACTTGTCTTTCTCCACGCCGCCGGCGCCGGTCGTCTCGACCGGTTTCCATTGATCGCCGTCCTTGTAGAGAACGCGCCATGACTCCGGCGTGCGGCATTCGCCCGTGCCGGTGTCGTCAAACCAATAAACGGACGTGGTCGAGACGGTGGCCTCTTTGGCGAACTCATATTCCACCCAGGCGTCGGCCCCCTTGCGCGGCCACCAGTCGAAAAACGTGTTTTCCGCGTCACTCGACGACGCCGGCTCGGCCAGGTCGTTGATCGCGGCCGGATTCTTGCCGCCGGCGGAAACCTTGACCTTGCTGGTGGAAGCAATCGTCGGCCGCGGTTGGACGCGCGCGGTCTTTTCCGAATCGGGCACCCAGACCATCATCTCTGAGCGGCCGCGATTGGCCCAGGCATAATAGGGAATGGCCTCAAAACTCCGCGCAGTCTTCACCAGTTGGCCCTGGTCGTCGCGCGCCACCAGGAACGCGCTGCCGCGAAGCACCTCCACCCCGTTGAGCAGGTCCGGCTCAAAGGACGCGGCCAGCGGCGCATCGTCCGGCAGCATCAGGCTCCGCACGGGTCCGCCCGGATTGTCCGGCGACTCCAGGCAATAAACAATCGGACCGCGCTGCAAGGCGACGCGCCCGCGGTCGGCCTGCACGGCTTCGTTGGCCGCCACCCGGCGCGCCGGCATGGGCAGATTCAACTCGATCGTGTCGCCGTCTTTCCACTTTCTTGTCAAAGGAACATAGCCCTGCTCGAGCTTGACCGGGACGTTCTTGCCGTTGACCTTTAACGTGACCGGTTCATTGGGATGGTCGATGAACCGGTACAAATCGCCTGGCACCGCCTGGTCCCGCGCCCAACCGGGCACCCGAAGATTCACGGTAAATTTCGCGCTGGCGTCCGGGTGCAGTGTTATTGTCACCAGCCCATCCCAGGGGTAGCGCGTTTCCTCGGTGATTTTGACCGCGCGCCCGTTGTCCATTTTGATTTCGGCCTTGTTCGCGGCGAACAGGTTCACGTAAAGAGTGTCGCCCTTCTGCCCATAGAGGTAGCCGGGCACCGACGGGAGGAAGCGCGTGATGTTGCCCGGACAACAGGCCACGCCAAACCACGGGCTGCGCGCATGTTGGCGATTCGACTCCAGCGGGTTCGGATAAAAGAACCGCTTGCCGTCCAACGACACGCCGCTGAGAAGGCCGTTGTAAAGCGTGCGCTCCAGGACATCGACGTACTTGGCGTCACCATGCAAAAGAAAGAGGCGCTCGTTCCAAAAGTCATTGGCCACCGCGGCGCAGGTTTCGCAATACGCGCTCATGTTGGGCAGAAAATAATCGGGGCCAAAGGCCTCGCCGCCCCCCAGCGCGCCGATGCCGCCGGTCAGATAGAGCTTCCTGCCGACCGCATTCTCCCAAATGGCGTCAATCGCGCGGACATAGTCCTGGTCGCCGGTCAGCGCCGCCACGTCGGCCATGCCGCTGTAAAGATAGCCCGCCCGCACCGCGTGGCCCACCGCCTCTCTTTGATCGACCGGCTTGATGTGCGATTGATGGTATTCATCCCCCCCCGGCCCGCGCACGTCGATGAAGAATTTCGCCAACTTCAGATAACGCTCATCGCCCGTGACGCGATAAAGCTTGGCCAGGCCCATTTCGACAATCTCATGTCCGGGCCAAATGTGATTGAGCTTGTTCGTTTCCGGGCCAAAGGTGGCGCACAGGAGATTGGCCTCTTTGATCGCTATATCGAGCAAGGCGCGCTCGCCGGTCGCCTGATAATTGGCGGCGGCCGCTTCAAACAAATGGCCCGCGTCGTATAACTCATGGCTTTCATCGGGGTCATTGACCCACCGTTCGTGGCCGGACCAGGGATGCGAATGCTCCGGATTAATCGTCCGCGCCGTATAGAGATAGCCGTCAGGCTCCTGCGCGGCGCCAATTTTCGCGATCAAATCGTCCAGATACGACTTCATTTTCGGATCCGGCTGGACCGCCAGCGCATAGGAAGCCCCTTCCAGCACCTTGTAGGGATCGGTGTCGTCGAACGGATACGGCGGCGGCTTCCGATTGGAAACTTCCTCGCCGCGCAGGACTTTGGCCGCGCGAATGAAGTTATCCATCCGTCCGGATTTCTCGCACTGCTCGAATGCAAACGGAATGGTGACCAGTCGATTGGTCTCGAGGCGTGGCGCCCAGAACGCGTCATCGAGCTGCACGGAGGTGAACGGGACGGGCTTGACCGGGTAATCGCGGGCGGGTTCTTTGGCCTGCAATCCAACCACGGCCAGGGCGCAGGAGGCCAGACAGGGAATAGACGTTGTTTTCATTTCGGATAGGCGGACAAGGATCGTTTTCATTTGATGGAGGCGGGATCATCTTCAAATTCGCTCGAATCGGCGCGAGTCGTGCGCGAAATCTTCATCCGGCCGCTGAAGAATTCGTCAAACAAAGCAAAGGCGTCCGGGTCGTAGGCTTTGAAGCCGCCAGGCCCGCTTTCCGGTTTGGGGCCGCGCATGTGGAGATCACCATGAGTGCCAAAATACCACATGGCCAGCTCGGCAAAGAACTCGTCATCATTGGAAGCGGCGTAGGCCTTTTCCCAAAGCCCCTTGGCCAGCGAGGCTTTGTACTGCCGCCGGAAACGGTCGCGAAGGTCGCGCGGAATTCCAAACTGGTAGATGCAATGGGAGAATTCATGGACGCAGATGTCGCGTCCAAGGTAGTGGTCCTTTTCCAGCTTGAGCAGATTCTCTTCGCCGCAGGAGGCGATTCTGCCTCCCATGCCCCGCGTGCGCTGGTCGATGGTCAGGCCGTTGTATTCCGGCAGCGGCTTGCCTTTGTCAAAGCGCCACTCCGGAAGATCGGAGGTGACCTGATTCCGGCCGATGATGTGCAATTCGGCGTGGGCGGCGCGAAGGTTCTCGCAAACGGCGGGCAGGTTGGTGAGCATCATCGCCAGCCGGTCGCGCGCGGCCAACAAGGCTTCATCCGCCACTTCCTGGGAGGACTTGATCGGGATGCCGTGATACGAGATTGCTTTGGAAAAGAAATCCTTCTCCGGAGGATCAATCTTGACGATGGCGTCCGCCTGCCTGCTGCCAGGATCAGCCCACGCGGTCGCCGCCACGGCCAATGCGAGCGCCAGGAAAGATCGAGAACCCTCGCATTTCACCAGAAAAAGGCGGGGCCATACGGTGAGTTTTGCTCTGTTCCAGTCAACTTGTCGGTTCGCCGAATCATAAACTTAAACTGACGCCACTCCACGTGGCCATCCAGCATCGTGACGTTCCCGCCTGCGGGCAGGTTCTTGCTCAGGTGCCCCGTCGTGTGGTGAACAAAATAACCTCCCTGAATATCAGTCCAGTTGGTCGCCCCGCTAGTCACGATATCTATCACCGGATCCGCCGCTAAAACCCGACTCGACAGCCCCCCCATTTTCACAGTCAACGGCCCATAAGGCCAAGGCCCATTCTGGTCGATCTTGACATTCACGTTCGTGTAAACTGGATCGCTCGGATCTGTGCCAACGAACCCGCCTCCTTGAGAGGCGACTCCCACGCCCGAAAGCGTCAATCCATAGCCGCCCACATGAATGCTGCCGTGGGCATAGTTGTTCCATAAATCGAAATTATTGGCATCGCTAAATCGCCAGCCGGTGCCCGGACAATAAAAGACTTTATAGGTCCCGACATTCGCCATCATGCTGTCGCCCGCCCCCCAAGGAATGTCCCAAGCCCAATAGCTTGCCCCATCCCCGGTCGGCAAATAATTCTTGTTTTCGTTTGCGTACATTTGCAGCGACAAGCTGACTTCCTTCAAGTTGCTCATACATTTCGCCCGGACCGACCGTTCCTTGGCGGTGGCCAGCGCCGGCAAGAGCATCGCGGCCAGGATGGCGATGATGGCGATGACCACGAGCAACTCGATCAGGGTGAAGCCCCCCGCTGCATTCTGTCTGACTTTTTTCATTTCGCTAACTTGTTCTCTCATTCTTAAACAAGGGGTGGGCCGGCGTCCTGCCCCGGCCCACCCTCTGGCTCTGATTCGTTTCTACGGCAGCGGCTCGCTCAATCGGTAGAACGCATTCTGCGACCCGATCGGCAGCGTCATCGACGCCACCCCGTTGGCCACCGTCGGCGTCGGGCTGGTCACCGGCTGCCAGTTCACCGGCAGCAGGCTCGCGGTGCTCTGCACTTGCACGCCCGGCTGATCCGGCCAGCTTAAGATAATATTAGGCCCGGACCGCGTGACCGTCAAGGTGAACGCGCCACTGACATCGAGCGCGAAGTGGTCGAATTGATCGACCTGCACAAGGCCGCTGTCAAAGGCGCATGCGATAATGCCCACTTCCATGGGCTGGTTGCCATAGACGGCGTTGGCGTAGGTGATTCCGTTGGGCGCCGGCAACCAGGGATCCGTCTGGTTGGCCTTCTGATAGAAGTAGAAGTTCGTGCCAAACTGCCGCACCAAAAGCAGCCAGAATTGGCCCGAATTTACGTCCGGCTGGATGCTGCTCAACACCTTGACGTTATCAATTTCCGCCCGCGCATAAGTGCCGATGCCGAACAGGTCGAAGCGCGTCCAGGAAACCCAATCCTCCCCGTTAGTGCTCGAAGCATTCGTGGCGAAGGGCGCTCCGATGGCGCCATTGGTGTCGGTTGTATAGAGGCGCGCCATCAAGCCCGGATTGTCATAGGCCGCCGAGCCGGGGTTGGCAAGGTCGTTGGAAAACGCGTTGAAGTTGACCAAATGCACCTGCATCTGGAAATCGGCCGGCACGTACTTGAACAGGAAGAACCCGTCGTTCTGGTCGTATTCCCAGCCGACATTCATGTTGGACACCGTCAAGGTTCCGTTGGTGGTGATGCCGGCGTCGGCTCCAAGAATCGCGGCCGCTGGATCGGAAG
Organism: Verrucomicrobiota bacterium; assembly: GCA_049510745.1. Classification (GTDB taxonomy): domain Bacteria; phylum Verrucomicrobiota; class Verrucomicrobiia; order Limisphaerales; family Palsa-1400; genus PLGF01. The sequence goes on from JBEKYR010000047.1 coordinate 19,084, forward strand.
TGAAGCCACTGCCTGGGACCTTGAAGTTTGGATAGGCAAAAACGCCGTCCCAAGTTGTATTCGTCACGCCATGATTCAGGTAATCATGCGCCGTGGTGAAGTTGTCACTGAACGCCGGCGCATGAACAGTCACCTGCAATGTGTTGGTGAACTGATTGGTCCCAACGGCGTACACCACCTGGATGCTGGTGGCGCCGGGCGCGACGCCTGTGATCACGCCCTCGGCGGCGACGGCGACGTTAGTATTGGCGGAAGTCAGAGTGGCGTATTGGGCGACGTTCGCCGCGCCCACGATGTTGCCGGGGAACACAAGGTTCACAACGGCGATGCCAACGCCAAAGGAGGGAATGCTGGAGACAGGAAGCGAGGCCACCATGTTGGTGGGACTGCCGTCTTGGATGGAGCCAGCCGCAGCCGTCTCGAGATCGAACACCTTGGTGGTGCTGCTGCTCGAATAGTCATAGGCGGCGAAATAATAGGTCTCGCCCGCCCTGAGGCCGGTCACCGTCACGGTGTTGCCCACTCCGCGAAACAGGACAAAATTCCCGCCGCCCAAATCAGTGCCTTGTCCAAACTGGGAATCGGCCGTGGAAAGGTAGCCATACGGCGGCTGCTGGTTGACCGGCGCGCCGTCCCTGCCGACCACAAAGCTCGTCGCCTCGCTATTGTTCGCATTCGTGCCCGGCGACCACGTCAGTGTGATCGAGAAATCCGCGTTAAGGTTCAGGACGAGGTTGCTGCAAGCCGTCGGCGGCGGTCCGCCGGCATCCACATTGGCGGCATCCAGCATAAAGCTGTCGAATTGGACCGTGCCCGTGGCGCCGCTGTCCATCGACTCGAAGAGGCCAACCTGCAATAGCACGCCGTCAAAGTCAGGACGGACAATCGTCTGACTCGGTTGCGGACTCCACGGGTCCGACGCGTTGATTTTGCGATAGAACAGGAAATTCGTGCTGTCCACGCGCCTCATCAGCAGCCAGAAATTGTCCCCGTTGTCGCCATCGAAGTTCGGCAATTCGTTGTCCACTCCATTGGTCGCAAAGCGCGCTTCGGTCGAGTCTCCATATTCGCCAAATTCACCAAAATAGACCCAGTTTTCGCTGGCGGCGCCGGTGCTCGGACTGTAGGCGGCGCCATCTTGCCCGGCGGCGCCGCTGTTGTTAAATGCCCGCGCCATCAGGCCGGCGAATTGATAACCGCGTCGCTGGAGGCTGGTGATATGCACCGCCATCTGGAAATCACCCGAAACGTACTTGTGCAGGAAGAATCCATCGTCGGTCGGCCCGGCCCAATCGGTGCTCTTGGCGGTCACCGTCAGAACATTGTTGGAGGTGATGCTGGCGTTGCAGACCGACGTCAACCCTTTTCCATCGCTATCCACAGGCTCTCCCGGATGATCGCCATAATTGAGGTAGAGTCCTTCCCACCCGGTGCCCGGCAGGCCGTTGACCACATAATCGTGCGGGGTGTCAAAATTGTCCACAAACGCCGGGGTATGAACCGTGACGGTCTGCGAGCCGCTGACACCTTGATAGGTGGCCGTCAGCAGCGAAGAGCCGGCCTTGAGGCCCGTCACAGCGCCGTCGAGGACTTGAATGACTGTCGGGTCTCCAATGGTAAAGCTCGTGGCCGCGCTCACATCGTAGCTGTCTCCGCTGGTGTAGGTCGCCGTCACCGACGCCGCAGCGTAACCATTGACCGGCAGGTTGGTCGGTGAAATCGTAAAGTTGACGGTCGCCACGGTGCCCGGCCCGTTAAAACTGGCGGTCGCCGGCTGGGAATCGTAGGTGATCGGCGTCGTTCCGCCGTTGGTCGTATAGGAGAAAACGGCCAGATTATAGACGTTGTTGCTGCCGCCAAGGCCGCTGACGGTGACGCTGTTGCCCGAGCCGACGTACAGGGCCTGTTGGCCGCCGCCCATGTTGGTCACCGCGCCATTGATGGAATTTCCAAGGTAGGTGGGAAGCTTGCTCACCAAGCCGTTGGTGGGATTGCCCACGTAGGAGAAACCATAAGCCGGCGACTGAATGATAGGCTCGTTCGGACGGATCACGACGACACTGCCATCGCTGCCCGGCGCCGGCGTCCACGACACCGTAACGGAGGTGGGACTGAGTGGGGCGGAGACCACAATGCCCGAAGGATCGCTGGCCGGGGGCTTAATGGTGTTCGTCCCCACCACGCCATAATCTTTGAAGAATATGATCGGAGTGTCGCCGGTGAACGTCGCCTCCTCGATGCCAACCTGCATCGCGGCGCCATGCAAATCCGGCCGGGCAATTGTCCGTTCAAGCGTCCACGGCCCGCCGTAACTCGCGCTATCGTAAAACTTAAAGGTGTCGCCGGTGCGGGTGAGGCGCAGGAATACGTCCGAGTTGGTATCCGTCGCGCTGCCATAGAGGCTGCCCGCCCCGTTGTTGGCCAACTGAACGGACACACCATTGGTCATGTTCTCGGACATGGTGGGGACGCCGAACTCTTCGAATCGTGTGATGCTCACCCAGTTCTCGCTCGCGTTTGTCCCCGTCGGATTGTAAGGCGCCCCGGAACCGTCGCTGATGGCGCGGGCCAGCAGGCCGGCAAACGTATAGGCCTGATTATCAAAGACTCCGGCCACATCCACCGAAACGTCAAAATCGCCCCACACAATGTTGTAGGCGAAAAAGCCGTCGTCCCCCGCGCCGCCCTGACCCCAACTGCTGTTGATGGTCTGGACAACCAGATAGCCCGTGAAAGGCGCGGCCGAATTGGCGCTCAAGGTTGCGCCGTTGCCGTCTCCTCCGTTGTACCCGCCCGGCACGTCCCCGAAGGCCAGGTCAAGGCCGTCGAAGCCGGATCCAATGACGCCATTGGCCACTAGGTCGAGCGAGGCGTTCGAAAAGGTGTTCGTCAACACTTGCGCTCGTGCGGTTACCGTCGCCGCCAGCAAAGCGAGCAGGCAAACGACCAGGGTAATCAAACTAATCGATCTATTTTGGGATGGTTTCATACAAACTGAGGCAGTTCTTGTGGTTTGCAGATTATTACATTTGCGTTTTACAATCTATTGGCGCTGAACAATTCATACGCACTAGTCCGCTATTCGGCTGATCCTCAAAAGCACAACACAACGATCGGCTTGCGATTGAGGCAGTCATTGAATAAAATTTACGCCGCTTCCCGCAAATATTCTTGGCGGAAAATCACACGCTCCCTATGAATTGTTGCCAATTTGAACGGATTTTCCCCGCCCCCCCGCTCTGGGCCGTCAAGAAACCCCCTCCCCTCCGTCCTGGCAGAGGCTCTCCACACGCCCTGGCAAGACCGGCGGACGAACCGACTCCATTCCCCATCCGAAAAGAACCTTGGCCGCCCCCCCGCACACCCGGCCCTGGCACGGCCCCATCCCGCACCGGGTCTGCAACTTTGCCTCCCGCCAGCCCGCGAAGCCCTTCATTCTGTCAAACGTAACGTCCTCGCACCGGCACACCACCGTCTCCGCCGCCGCCCGCCGCGCCACTTCCTCCCGCAGGGCGAACGCCGCCGCCAGCGCGGCCTGAAATCGGCGCCACCCCGCCCGCCGCGCCATCCACGGGCGGGCCGCCTCCTCCCGCCCGCTGGCCGCCCATCCCGCGATCTGGCCCTCCACCAGCGCCGCCTCCGCCCCGCCGATGCCGGTCAATTCTCCCGCGCAATAGACGCCGGCCACGCTGCTGGCCTGCCAGGGATCGACCTGGACGAAGTCATTCTCTAATTGACAGCCCAGGGCCAGGGGCAGTTCGACATTCGGAACCAGCCCGAAACCACACGCCAGCAAATCGCATTCCTCCCTCCATTGGCGGCGCCCGTCGGTCAGTGCCACGGCGCGCACCTGTTCGGCCCCTTCCGCCCCAACCGGCCAGACTCCGCAGCGGAAGGGCGTTCCGAGCAAAGTCCATTTCAGGCGCGCCGCCTGCGCCAGTTTGGCCGGCCAGGCAAGCAATCGCGCTCCAAAGGAAATCAACCGCGGCCACGGCGCCTGCTCGTTGATGGACACAATGCGGGCGCCCATTTTTCGCAACCCGCCGCCGACGGCCAGCAAGAGCGGTCCGCTCCCCGCCAGCACGACCCGTTTGCCCGCCACGGGCCAGCCGTGCTTGGCCAGGGATTGCAGCCCGCCAGGCCCGAAATTTCCGGGCAAGGTCCAGCCCGGAAACGGCAGAAACAGTTCCCGCGCGCCCGTCGCCAGAATCAACCGTTCCCATTGAATCTCCCGCGGACCGGACGGATGCTCCGCCAGCAGGAGCCGCGAGCCTCCCGGCCCAAGTATCGTGCATTGGTCCAGCAACGACGCCTTGCTTCGCCGGAATCGCTCCACCCAGCGCGCGGCTTGCCGGAGGGTGGGATGAGCTTGCTGCCCGCGCCAGATTTGGCCGCCCAGCCAGGGTGTCTCGTCCACCAACGCCGTGCGGCGTCCGCTCTCCGCCGCCGCGCAGGCGGCGGCCAGGCCCGCCGGACCAGCGCCTACGACCACGACTTCAAAGCGGAGCCGCGTTTCAGACATCGGTCCGAACCTCCATTCCTTCCTCGCACACCGTCTGGCAGCTCCGGCAATGAGCCTGGCCGTTGATGGTCACCCGGCACTCCATGCAAATCCCCATCCCGCACAAAGGTCCGCGCGCTTCGCCTCCCACCGAGCGCCGAAAGCGCGTCTGGCCCGCCTGCGCCACCGCGGCCGCGACCACCGTCCCCGCCGTCACGGCGACGGTTTCTCCATTGACGCGCAGTCGGATTGGGTCAGCCATGGGAAACTGTGTCGTTGACAAATCGCGCGGGCGCATACGGTTGGGCGGGAATCTCCGTTTTCCGGCCCAGCAACAAGTCCGCCAGCAATCGGCCCGTGCCGAGCGAGGTGGTAATCCCCAATCCTTCGTGTCCGCTCGCCAGCCAAATCCGGTCGTGCCCGAGGCTGGGGCCGATCAGGGGCAGTTTGTCCGGCGTCGCCGCGCGATGGCCGGTCCACACCCGCGTGGCGGAAAGCTTTCCCAGTGAGGGCAGATACTCCATGGCGCGCGCCAGCATGCGCCTGAGGATTCCCTGATCCACTTCGGTCCCCTCGGCGTCGAATTGGCGCGAGGACCCGATCAACATCTGTCCGGTCTGGCGCGGCTGAATGTTGAAGGCGACCGAGTCCTTGCTCATCGAGTGCGCGCTCTTGAGGTAACCCAATTCCACAATCTGGTGATGCACAAACCCGGGATAGCGGTCGGTGATGACCAGATGGCCTTTGCGCGTGCGCACGGGCAGGCCGGGCATCAACTCCGGCGACCACGGCCCGGTCGCGTTCACGCTGCGTCCCGCGGCCAGGCGCGATCCGTCGGCCAGCGCCACGCCGCCTTCCGGCAACAACGCCTTCACGGCCACGCCGGCCCGAAATTCGGCCCCGTGCCGGCGCGCCCTGTCCATTAAAAATCGGGCCGCGCACGGCGGATAGATCACGCCGTCGTCCACCACCCGCAATCCGCCGGCCAGGCCCGGACGCAGGTTCGGCTCCGCCCGGCGCACGGCCTCGCCGTTGAGAATCTCCACCCGCGCCTTCCTCTCCGCGTAGTGTTTTTCTTTGCGGCGCGCCTCGGCCATTTCCTCGTCATCCGCCGCCACCCAAAGGGTCCCGCACACTTCGTATTCCACGTCGGCGGAAAGCTCCTCGCGCAGTCGCAGCCACAACCGGCGCGAGTATTCTGTCAGGGCAAACTGCGCCTCGGAATCGTCCATCACCACGATGTGCCCCATGCCGGCGGCCGTGGTTCCGCCGCCCACAATGCCGCGGTCCAGGATCAGCGTCTTGAGGCCCGCCGCGGCGCATTCCGCCGCGCAGGCCGCTCCCACAATGCCCGCGCCCGCGATAATGAGGTCAAAGGATTGGCTCACGGCCGCCTCACGGGTTTGCGGCCGCCTTCATCACCCGCACGCCGAAGACTCCCCCCACCCAGGTGCTGCCGCCCTGGATTCGGAGCGTCACCTTCGCCTTGCCTTTCGTCAAAGCGGCCGGCAACGGATACACCTGATCAAAGTAAACCCCGGGATGGCTGGCCGTCAGACGCTCGGTCGCCAGCTTCTCTCCGTCAACTATAATGTCGAACTGCCGCCCCCGGTCTTCCCCCCAATAGGTCACCACCACTTCCTGCGCCTCGTCCGGCAGCGTCTTTAAATCCCAGGAAAACCAGCCCCCCTCGGCCGCGTCCCGGTAGAAATGGTCCCCAAAGTCGCCCGACCCGCTCTTTTCCCCTTTTTGGTTGTGGTCGCGTTCGTTTTGTTCCTCGCCGGGGTTGACGAAGTCCACCGTGCGCGCCTCGATCTGCCGCCGCTTCTCTGTCTGCGCCGCGTACTCCTTCTCCCGGCCCTGCCATTGCTCCGGCGTGAATTGGTCCCAATACACTTGGTAGTTGCGCCGGTAAATCTTGTAGAACGGCTCCAACGTCAGGGTCTCCGGCTTCTCTTCTCCGGGAATGTGAAAAACCGGTCCGGCAAAGGTCGCGGTCTGATGGGCCACCGGCCGCAATTCTCCCAGCCACCCGCCCGGCGCGCGCACGATCCCCGGATTGGGCTTCTTCATGTCGATTACCGCCCCCAACACCAGCGGCCCGTCCATCACCGCCGCCCGCTCCGGCTTGTCCGCAAATCCTTCCACCCGCAGTTCATAGGGCATCTGAATCTCGATCCGGTCGCCGTCCTTCCACACCCGCTTGATCGTCACGTAGCTGCCGGGCTCCCCGCCTTCCACTTTCTCCCCGTTGACGCTGATCTCAAACCCGCGCCGCGCCCAGGCCGGATGCCGCACTTTCAACTCCAGTTCCACCGCCGCCGGGCAGTGCAGCGTCAACCGGCTTTGCTCCTCTTCCGGAAACCGGCTTTCCTGCCGCACTTTCAGCCCTTTTTCTTTCCAGTCCAATTCCGACCCGATGAATTGGTTGACGTAGAGCTGGCTCTGGTTGTGAAAGTAGATGCTCTCCCCATACTTGCCGTGGTTCTCCACCCCGGTGCCTGTGCAGCACCAAAAGTCATGGTCCGGGCTGTTGAAGTTCTTGCGCGAGCCGGCGCGCAAGGGCACGTAGTAGCACATCATCCCGGTCTCCGGATTCTGCGAGGCCAGAATGTGGTTGCACAGCGCCCGCTCGGCGTAGTCGGCATACTCGGCCCGCGGCTCCCAACAGAACAAATGCCGCGTCAGCTTGAGCATGTTGTAGGTGTTGCAGGTCTCCGTCGTGTTCGGCCCCATCTGCGAAAGCCGGTTGGTCGGCGTGAACATCTCCCCGTCGCTGTTGCCGCCAATGACGTAGGAGCGGTGATGCACCACCGTCTCCCAGAAGTTCTTCGCCCCCGCCTCCAGCTTCGTGTCCCCGGTCAATTCGTATTGACGCGCCAGGCCGATCAATTTCGGTATCTGCGTGTTGGCGTGCAAGCCCGTCAACCGGTCCTCCCCCGCCTCCAGCGGATCGACCACCCGGTGATGGTTGAAGCGCAGCGACATCTCCAGATACTTCTTCTCCCCGGTCAAGGCGTAGAGGTTGGCCAGCGCTTCGTTCATCCCCCCCTGCTCGGTTTGCAGCATGGCCTGCATTTGCTCCTCGCTCAGCCGGGTGTTGCGCGCCACCACCCAATCGCCAAACTTCCGGGCCATCTCCAGCGCCTGCTCGTCCTGGCAATAAACATACATGTCCTCCAGCCCCGCCAGGATCTTGTGCAGCGTGTAATACGGCGCCCACACCGGCCGCCGTTGCTCCACCCGGTCCAGGTACGTCTCGGGAAACGCGCTCAAATACCCGTGGCCCAGCTTCTCCTGGCATGGACCCAAGGCCCGCACCACCGCCTTCCCCTTTTCCAGGTAGCGCCCGTCCCCGGTGGCCGCATACATCTGCGCGCAGGCCGAAAGGTAATGACCGACAAAATGCCCCCGCAACTCGCAGTCCGGCGCTTCCCATCCCCCCAACGGCTCGGCCTGCGAGGGCAGCCCGGCGTTGACCCGGAAGTTATGCGCCAACCGCTCGGTGTCCAGCGACAGCAAATACGCCCCGTCCAACTCCAGGGCGTGCCGAAACGGCCCGTCCAACAAGCGCACTTCCTGCAGCGGAAACGCCCACACCTCCATCTTCACCACCGGCTCCACCTTGTCCCGTGTGTAGCCCAGGGCCAAGGCGTCGCCCAGGCAGGATTGACTCGTGATAGCTATGGCGAGCGCAGGCGCGGCTGGTCCCAGCGGACGCAGAGCTAGGAAGGCTGCCCAATCTACTGACTGTACTTTGAAGTTCATGAGCGGTTTCAATTAAGTTGGAACCCTTATTAACCAAAGCGGCCGCTTTGTAAAGAACCGCTTGAAAAAAACTGCGGTTCTAGCGGCTCAATCGCGGGAAGATGGCGCGATACCGGGAAGGAGTCAGGTTAGTCGCGGAGCGGAAGGCGCGCGTGAACGCCGAGTGGTCGTAGAATCCGCAGTCAAATGCAATGGCCGCCACCGAACGGTCTGTCTCACGCAGCAAATGCGACGCCGCTGCCAGGCGCGTTTGGGTGATCAACTGATGCGGCGTCAGGCGGAAAATGCGCTTGATGAGCCGCGCGAACCGGACGGATGGCAAACCCGCATGCCGCGCCAGCAACGCCGGCGACACGGCGTCCGCATAATGGGTTTCCAGGTATTCCAACGTGGCGGCCAGCCGCGCTGGAATAATGTCCCGGTCGCCGGGCGCCCGCAAATCGCGCGAGACACCCACCACCCCGATGATCTGGCCGTCGCGATTTCGCACCGGCAGCTTGGTGGTCAAACACCAACCCGAACGGCGACGGATGTACCAATGCAGTTCCAGGCGGTCAATGATTGACTGGCCCTTGCGCAAGACGGCTTCGTCCTGCTGCGCGTAACGCTCGGCCAATTCCTTCGGAAAGATGTCCCGCACTCGGTGGCCCAGGACTTCCCGTTTCTCGCGCAACCCGCACCGCTCGACTAACGACTGATTGGCCGCCACATAGCGCCCATAATGATCCTTTACAAAGAAGACAATTTCGGGAACATGATCGAAGAGTTGTTCAATCATGACTAACTCCGCCAGCGGGCTGGGAAGGCCCTCTTCGCCTGGCGGAGAGTTGGTTAATATGTCAGATTTCACCGCAAGACCGTAAAATTGAACCAAGACGAAAGCCAGTAGTTGGTTAGACAATAAAAATCAAGCGGAAAGTGCCTTTATTTTTTAGGTGTTAACATGAGCGAGCCATTTTGGCAGGGGGTTTTCCCAGCCATCACCGCCCAACTGAGGCGACATCATTATGAACCGAATCCATGTCATTGACTCCCATACCGCTGGGGAGCCGACCCGGATCATTGTGAGTGGAGGGCCGCGCTTGCAAGGCGGCAGCGCCGCCGAGAAACTTGAGTTCTTTCGCCAGCACCACGACTTGTTTCGTTCCGCCGTGGTCAACGAACCGCGCGGTTCGGACGTCCTGGTCGGAGGCATCCTGGTCGAACCCGCCAGCAAATCGTGCGTGGCGGGCATCATCTTCTTTAACAACGTGGGCTATTTGGGCATGTGCGGCCACGGCTCCATTGGTTTGATCGCCACTCTCGCCCATCTGGGCCGCCTCAAGCCGGGCGAACACAAAATCGAGACGCCTGTGGGCATCGTCACCGCCACCCTGCACGGCGACGGCACTGTTTCGGTCACCAATGTTCCAAGCTATCGCAAGGCCAAGGACGTCCGAGTCCAAGCCCCCGACATCGGAGTGATCACCGGCGACGTCGCCTGGGGCGGCAATTGGTTCTATCTGGTGGAGAATCACGGTAAAACCCTGCAAATGTCGGACGTTGAAATGTTGACTGATTTTAGCTGGCGCGTCCGCCAGGCGATCAACGCGCAGGGCTTTCCAGAGGTGGACCACGTTGAGCTCTTCGGCCCGCCCTCGGGCCCCGCGGCCAATAGCCGCAACTTCGTCCTGTGCCCGGGCAAGGCCTATGATCGTTCCCCCTGCGGCACGGGGACCAGCGCCAAGCTGGCCTGCCTGGCGGCCGACGGCAAACTGGCCGAAGGCGAGCAGTGGATCCAGGAGAGCGTTATTGGCAGCCGCTTCACCGCCTCCTTCCGGCGCGAGGGCGACCACATCATTCCGACCATTACTGGCGCCGCTTATGTCAACGCCGAAACGACCTTGCTCTTGAACGAAAGAGACCCCCTTTGCTGGGGTCTCCGCCAAAACGGCCACGCCGGCTGAAACGCGAGGAATTTTCCGCCCCACGATGGCTCACGGAACAACCGCCCTGATTCTTTGCTGCGCGCTGCTGCTGCCGGACGCAACGCCCGCCCGCGCGCAAAACTCGCCACCCTGGCCTTGCCCCATCCCGTGCCGCGTCCAGGACGGCCCCAACAAGGACCTTTGGATCATGACCCTCGGCCAGCCCCAAACCGCTCTGGCCGACGGCGTCTTTGACCCGGCTTCCGACCAGGTCACGTTGCGGGACGGCAGCATCAAAACTAATTACTTCCGCGACACCCTCAAAGTCCCCTTCTATCGGCCGTTGGACAAATCGCGCTTCCCGTTGCCGCCCTCCGGCTGGTGTACCTGGTACTATTACTACAACCGCATCCAGGCTGACGAAGTCAAACGCAACACCGACTGGCTTGCGGCCCATCTCAAAGACTTCGGCGCGCAATACGTGCAAATCGACGACGGCTGGCAGGGACTCGGCGGCCGCGAGGGCGGACGCGACTGGTCCCAGGTCAACCCGGACCGCTTCCCGAAAGGCATGGCCGAGTTGGCCGCCTACATCAAGGCGGCGGGCCTCAAACCCGGTCTCTGGCTGGCCCCGCACGGCCAGAGCAACCCAAAAGTCGTGCAAGACAACCCGGACACATTCCTGCTCCAGACCAACGGCCAAAGCGCCTCTGATACCTGGGAAGGCCGATTTCTGCTCGACCCGACGACGCCCCAGGCTCACCGCTATGTTCGCGACCTCTTCCAACGCCTCGTGGGCTGGGGATACGATTATTTCAAGATCGACGGGCAACCGATCGTCGTGGACGAGTATCGAGCCAGGAAACAGTTCATGCAGACTCCCTCGGACGACGCCCCCGCCCTCTACCGCGGCACCCTGGCAGACATCCGCTCCGTCATCGGTCCCGACCGCTATCTGCTGGGCTGCTGGGGCATCCCGCTGGAAGGCGCCGGCTTCATGAACGGGTCCCGCACCGGCGGCGACATCGTGCTGGGTTGGGGCGGCTTCAACGTCGCTTTGCGGGCGACCCTGGACTATTATTTCCTGCACAACATTGTCTGGTACTGCGATCCCGATGTCCTGGTGGTGCGCTCGCCGCTGACGCTGGACCAGGCCCGTGTTTGGGCCACGTTGCAGGGATTGACCGGCCAGGCGCTCATGGCCAGCGACCGTCTGATGGACCTTTCCCCCGAGCGGGTGGAATTGCTCAAACGAGTCTATCCCGCCACCGACATTCGTCCCATGGACTTGTTCCCCGTTGAGCGAAACAAGCGCATTTGGGACCTGAAAATCAGCCATCTCGGGCGCAACTATGACGTCGTGGGCGTCTTCAATTTCGACCAGCGCCGGGCCGAGCGGACGTTTCTTTCCTGGGCGGAATTGGGGTTGCCCGCCCGGCAGCCCGTCCATGTATTTGACTTCTGGAACGCCGAGTATCTCGGCGCCTGGCGCGGCGGCCTTTCGGCGCCGGTGGCGCCGACAAGCTGCCGTGTCCTCACCCTTCTGCCCTGCGAAGACCGCATTCAATTGGTCTCGACCAGCCGGCATATCACGCAGGGCTGGGTTGATTTGCTTGACACGAGCGCCAATCCCTCCGGGACGGAGCAAAGGGGAACCAGCAGGGTGGCCAAGGATGATCCCTACGAAATTCGCTTCGCCTTCCCGCCCGGAACCAACTTCGCCGTCAAAACGGCGGCCGCCCGCGGTCCCTCGGGCAAACTTCCCGTGCGGATTTCCAACCACCAGCAATGGGCCGCCATCGCCTTTGTCTCCCCGAAGTCCGCCGCGGTCAAATGGAAGGTGAAATTTGAAGCCGCGCCCTATTATCATTTTCCCCCCTCGCCGCCGGAGGGCCTTTGGGTCGAGCGGGCCGGATTGGACGGCGTCAACCTCCATTGGCGCGAGCAATACTATCTTAACGGCGGTTACGACGTGGCGTTGAACGGCGAAGTGGTTGGACACGCCTCCGAAGCCCAGTTCCCCTTGCGCGGCTTGAACGCCACCAACTCCTACACCGCGCAGGTCAGGACCGTCTGGGAAGACGGCAAGTCCAGTCCCCGCGCCGCGGAAGTCAAATTTGTTCTCGCCTCTCTGCTCCCGGACGAATTAGAATTGACTGAATTGGAGCCGCAACGATCCAACGGCCGCTGGCGCGGTCTTGAAGCGGACGATACCCTGTCCGGCGCTCCCCTTTTCATCCATGGCCGCCACTATCGGGGCCTGTCTTCCTTCGCCAATTCCGAAACCGAATACGACATAAAAGGGATGTTCGGCGCTTTTTCCGCCGCGGTGGGCGTGGACGGAGATGCGGGCGGCGAGGCCGCGCTGGAGTTCAGCGTTCTGGGTGACGGCCGGGAGCTTTGGCACAACAGTCAAGTCAAATCCGGACAAGACCCCGTTCCGGTCCGCATCGACGTCACCGGGGTGCGCGTCCTGACGCTGCAAGTCAAAGGCCCGGGCCGCCGCTCGCGCCTTCAGGCCGATTGGGTCGAGCCAAAACTGGAAGGCCGGCGATGAAGGACGGCGCCGTGCCAACGCCGCCTGCGGCGCCCGCGGTTTCCGCCGCCGGCCGATTCCCCGCCCAAATCAAATACATCATCGGCAACGAAGCTTGCGAGCGGTTCAGCTATTACGGCGTGCTCGGCATCCTGGAACTCTACCTCAAGGACCGCATGAAGATGGGGGACGCCGGCGCGACCGAGGTGGTGCATTTCTTCGGCACGGCGGTCTATTTTCTGCCTCTCTTCGGCGGATGGCTCGCCGACCGTTATCTGGGTCGTTACCGGACGATTCTGAGCATCTCCATCTTCTATTGTCTGGGCCACGGTTGCATGGCGGCCTTCGGCGAGACGCGCGCCGGGTTGTTCTGCGGCCTGGCCCTGCTGGCGATCGGCGCCGGCGGCATCAAACCTTGCGTCTCAGCGTTTGTCGGCGACCAATTTGCTCCGCAACAGGACCGCGCGCTGACCAAGGTCTATGCCTGGTTCTATTGGGCGATCAACCTCGGCGCCGCTTTCGCTTTCTTTGCCATTCCCCTTGTGCGGCGCCAGGCGGGGTACAGGTGGGCCTTTGGCGTGCCCGGAATCTTCATGGCGCTTGCCACCGTCATTTTTTGGCTCGGCAGAAAGCAGTACACCCGGCAACCGCCCTGCCGCACCGCTGAATCGGTGGGTCTGTTGCGCATTTTCGGCTACGGGTTGGCGCGCCTGGGCGTTTTCAAAATCAGCCTGACGCCCTCGCAGGAAGACGACGCCAGAGCCGTCTGGAGAATTCTCATGATCTTTGCCACCGTGCCGATGTTTTGGGCGCTGTTCAATCAGGTCAACTCCACCTGGGTCTTGCAGGGCAACGCCATGATCCCGGCCTGGAGATGGAACCAGCAATGCCTGCTCAACGGGGAATCCATGCAGGCTGCCGGCGCGGTTCTGGTCATGATTTGGGTGCCGGTGCTGACCCTGGCCGTTTATCCGGCGTTGGAGAAGATGGGAATCCAACCCACCGCGCTCCGCCGCATGTCCGCCGGCATGATTTTGGGCGCGGTCGCCTTCGTCGGTTCCGGCCTCTTGCAGGCGCAATTGGACCGCGGCGTCCAACTAAGCATCGCCTGGCAGTTGCTTCCTTATACCGTGCTCGAGGCGGGCGAAGTCATGCTCTCGGCCACGGCGCTGGAATTCGCCTTTGCCCAGGCGCCTCCCGCCCTGAAAAGCATCATCACCAGCTTTTGGCTCATGACGATCGCGGGCGGCCATTTCTTGGTGGCGGCCTTTACCAGCCTGAACGAAGATCTTATTCACGCGCGCGGCGCGGCCCAATTCTACCTGTTTGCCGCGCTCATGTTCGTCGTGGCCGGCGTGTTTTTGGGATGCGCCGCGGCCTATCGCCCGGTTGCATCCAAAACGCAGGGTGTCTATCCTTGATTTTGATGAAAGCTAACAGTGCAGCGGCGCGCTTCGGCCCCATGACCCGGCTGACAACCGGGCCGGCCGCGCACATAACAGAGAAATGACCGCCCATGAAATATCGTCCCATCGACCCTCAATTCTTCGCCGCCAACCGTGAGAACTTGAAGCGGCTGCTGCTGCCCAACTCGCTCGCCGTTGTCAACTCGAACGATATCCTGCCCACCAACGCCGACGGCTCGCTCCCCTTGCGGGCCAATTCGGATCTGTTTTACCTCGCCGGCCTCGAGCAGGAGGAATCCATTCTTCTTCTTTACCCCGATTCGCACGACGAAAAGTTCCGCGAGATCCTCTTTCTGCGCGAGCCAAACGCCCTGGCGGAAACCTGGGAGGGCCACAAGCTCTCCAAGGACGAGGCCCGGAAAATATCCGGCGTCCAGCGGATCGAATGGCTCCCGGAATTCCGCCCCGTCTTTCACCGGCTGATGTGCGAAGCCGAGCACGTTTATCTCAACAGCAACGAGCACAAGCGCGCCCACATCGTCGTCGAGACGCGCGACGCCCGCTTTGTCCGCGAAACCCGCCGCCAATATCCGCTGCACGATTACCAGCGCCTGGCCCGGCTGATGCACCAGTTGCGCGCCGTCAAATCGCCTTTGGAAATCGATTTGCTCCGCCAGGCCTGCGCCCTCACCGAGGCCGGTTTTCGCCGCGTCTGCCGCTGGCTTCGGCCCGGCGTCAACGAAATGGAAGTCGAGGCCGAATTCGCCCACGAATTCATTCGGCGGGGCGGCCATTTCGCCTACAACCCGATCATCGCCTGCGGCGCCGGCGCCTGCGTCCTGCATTACACGCAAAACGATCAGCCCTGCCGCGACGGCCAACTGCTCCTGCTGGATGTCGCCGCCGGCTACGCCAATTACAACGCCGATCTGACCCGCACCATTCCTGTCAACGGCCGGTTCACCCGCCGCCAAAAGCGGGTCTATCAGGCTGTCCTTCGCGCCTTGCGCGCCCTCAGCGCCGCCGCCACGCCGGGCAAATTGCCCAAGGACTGGCAGAAGGAAGCCGAAGCGTTTTTGGAAAAGGAACTGGTCGATCTGGGCCTGCTGAAAATGTCCCGGATCAGGCGCCAGGACCCGGACAATCCAGCCGTCAAGAAGTATTTCATGCACGGCATCGGCCATCCCCTTGGCCTGGACGTCCACGACCTCACCCACACCGTCCAACCCATCCAGCCGGGCTGGGTCCTGACCGTCGAGCCGGGCATCTACATTCCCGCCGAAAAACTCGCTGTCCGCCTCGAAAACGACATCGTCGTGCGCGAAGGCGGCAACATCGACCTGATGGCCAACGTCCCCGTCGAACCGGACGAAATCGAAGACTTGATGCGCCGCGGGAAACGCTGAGGAGGTTTCATCCGCCTGATCCGGCACCCAGATTTGCGCCCTCACGCCCGGTCAGCCAGCGGCGCTCCCGCCATTTTCTCCAGCACGTTGATCGGCGCCTTCTCCGGCGTCACCAGCGCCGGCAGCGGGATGATGAATGTCTGCTCCAGCGCGTATCGGCCCGACAAGACCGCGTGCGGCACCGCGTCGGTGTAACAAACCCAAGTCGAGCCGGGCGGGAATTCGAGCCGGATTTTCCGGCAGCTTTTCTGAAACTCGCTCTCTTCCTTGAGGTAATCGTGAAAACGCAGCATAAAACGGTCGTAAGCCGAAGGGTCCACCGCCTTCAGCCCGAAAGCGCTCTTGATGCGGCGCACCAGCGGGTTCGTGCGCGGACTGCCTTTGGCCGCAAACCCGGCCAGCCCCGCTTTTTCCGCGTAGAGCGAGGCCAGGACCGAAAAGCCGTCGGTCGTGTTCCAGACCCGCGCGGCGGAGGGGTTGATATTGGTGAAGCACCGCAGGATGCGGTGCCCGTTCATGGGCCGGGTGGGAAAGGCATCGAGGTGCAGCAGATCGTTGCGTTTGTGGACGGGCAATTTGCGGCCTTGTTCCTCCTCCGGGCGGAAGCTGGCGTAATCGAGCGCCCAATGCTCCGCGTAAGGCTCCAGCAACCGGCCCAAAAAGCGCGTCACCTCGTTCGAGAACCGCTCCATGATTTCCAGCAACCGCCCGTTCTCCTCCGGGCTGCCAGAAGCGCCGTGCAGCACATTCTCAAGCGGGCGATAGGAGATGTTTTTGTGCAGGCGCGAACCGCTTTGGCGCTGGGACAAAAGAAACTCGCGGTCCTCCTTGAAAAAAACGAACGGCATGCGGTCGAAGAACAAAATCCGCCCCTCTTCCAGTTGCTCGCAGCATTGGCGCGCCCGCGCGCTGGCTGTGGCGGGAGAGTCCCAGCCCGAATGGAATTCGTAGTCATCGACGTGGACCAAAACGTCCGGCTCGCCGGGCGTGGTTCCAGCGGAATCGTGATTGCTGGTGGTCATGGATTCGTTGGCCAATCGGTCGCGGGGCAGCTTGTCGCGCCAGCCGGCGCAAGTCAAGTCTTCACCGGCAGCCCGGCCAGCTCCTGGCGCGCCGTTTCCAGGACGGCGCCGGGAGTGATCCCGTGCAGGCAGGCCAGCGGCTCGGAATAGGCGCAGCGGCTCTTGAGGCACGGGACGCACGGCAGGCGCGTCATCTGAATCACGTTGCCCAGTTGCCCATACGGGCCGGTGTTCCACGGATTGGTCGGCCCAAAGAGCGCTATCACCGGCCGCTTCATCGCCGCCGCGACATGCATCGGCCCGGTGTCATTGCTGATGGTCAACCGGCTCAGGCGAATCCACTCGATCATCTCGTCCAGCGTGGTCGAGCCGGCCAGGTTCAACGCGCGCCCGGGCGCGGCGCCGGCAATGACTTCTCCCAGAGGCCGTTCGTCCTTGCTTCCCAGCACCACGAAGCGGAGGTCCGGCATTTCCTGAAGCTCTTTGACAAGGGCGGCGAAATACTGCGCCGGCCAGCGTTTGTTGCTCCAGCGTCCCCCGGGCAGCAGGACGATCCACCGCGTCGCATCCTCCTCCGGCGCCCATTTCTCGCGCAGGCTCCGCACGGCTTCGGGCCGGCCGGGCATCCATTCAAAATCCCAATGCACCGGCACGCCCAGCAATGGCAGCACCGCCAGATAGCGATCAACGGCGTGCGTGTGCGGCGCGGCGCGGGGAGGTGTCCGATCATACAGCGCCCGGGCTCCTTCGCGCGAGCCTTCGCGCCGGTTGTCCAGGCCGATGGTCAGCCCGGCGTTGGCCAGCCAGGCGAACATGCCGCTGCGCGCCAGGCCCTGGAGGTCGATGGCCAGGTCGAACCGTTCCCGGCGCATGGCGCACAGGCTGGAGGCGATCTCCGGCCAGCGATGCGGCGCAGCCCAGCGTTTGCGTTGAAACCGGAACAGGCCGGCCAGATCGGGGTCTTTCTCCAATAGCGGCGTCAGGTTCACGTCCAGCCACCAGTGGATGAGGCTCTCCGGCCAGTGGCGCTTGAGCAGCCGCAACACCGGCAACGCGTGAATCACGTCACCCAGCGAACTTGGCTTGAGGATGAGGATTTTCAATAATTGGGCTGGCGGATCAGGCCCGCAAACTATTTTCCCACCGCCAGCCGCTCGGCCAGGCGCGCAGGCAAGCCGGCCTCAATTATCTTTTTCTGCGCCGCCGGTATGTCGTAATCCAGCCGGCGCAGCTCAATCGAGCCTTCATCCAGGTCATAGACGACGTACGCCGCCTTGGGATTGCCGTCGCGCGGCTGGCCGACGGCGCCGACGTTGATGAAGTACTTCCGGCCCGGCTCCACCTTGAACTTGGAATACGTCCCCCCGCGGATCATGTTGTCCCGGATGAACGCCACCGGCACATGGGTGTGGCCGAAGAAGCAGACCGCCGTGTTCTGGTACGTAAAACTGGCCGCGGCGGCGAGCTTTTCAAACACGTAACCCCAGCGTTGCGGGCCGTCGAGCGTGGCGTGAACGATGGTGAAACTGGACACCATCCGGACGTACTTCAGTTCGGCCAGCCACTTTTTGTCCTCCAGGGGCAACTGTTTGCGGGTCCAATTGACCGCTTCGGCGGCGTGGGGGTTGAAGCCTTCCAGGGGTTCGTCGCTCGAGCAATACTCATCGTGGTTGCCCTTGACGCACGGGATGTTCATGGCCCGCACCGTGTCCAGGCACTGCTTGGGATTGGCATTGTAGCCGACGACGTCGCCCAGGCAGGCCACGTGGGTGCATTTCTGCTTCTCAATATCATCCAAGACGACTTGGAACGCCTCCAGGTTGGCGTGGATATCGGCGATAATGGCGTACTTCATCTTGCTCACCCAATCTAATACGTAATCTCAAAACCGCGAAATTCATTTACTGCTTCGGACCAATTCGTCTGCTCCTGCCGGATGAAGCCTCCCACCTCGGATTCGCGGATCGCCTCCAGGAACGCAGCCAGTTCCTCGGGCGCCCCCTCGGCGATCAACTCCACCCGGCCATCGGGCAAATTGCGCACCGTGCCGCTGACTTCAAACCCCTGCGTAATCGCCTTGACCGTGTAGCGGAACCCGATCCCCTGCACGTGCCCTGCGTATAAATTCATGACTTTCTTCCGTTTCATCCACTCTCAAAACGGAAATAAAGCCAAACCCGCTCCCGTTGTGCAACTGAATTGTCACGGTTGCGTGCCGCCAAAAGTCTAACCGCCTTTGCTCCCGGCCCGAGAACCTCCCCGCAATTTGAGATTCTTCTCGATCATCCGGCAGCGTTGCTCTACGCAAAGGGCCGAGCGTCGGGCGTCGCCCGGTGTGTTGGTGACGTAGTCCAGCAACTGCCCCACGCTCGTGGTCGCGACGTGCGTGCGCGTGTCCGACGCGCCGTAGTAAATGAACACCTCGCCGTTGGCGCGCGCCACCCAGCCGTTGGAAAAGAGCACGTTGGAAACGTCTCCCACCCGTTCCTCCCCTTCCGGCGCCATCAGGTAGCCGCC
>JBEKYR010000048.1:0-37228 GCA_049510745.1 Verrucomicrobiota bacterium
CACGCCAGAAGCCCAGGCCGTAAAAAACGTGGCTGGCGAAGATCAGGCCGATCATCGCCGGCAGCCAGTGAAGCCTTTTCAGAGGAAGAATGGCCAGGGCCTGAACGAGCGCCGCCGCGCCGTAGGCCGCCAGCGCCCAAAGGAAAACCGACGGCAGCAACGGCAATACGACCAGGAATAAACAAAAGAGCGGCGGAACGAAATTCGGGGCCGACCGGAGCGTCGGATGGAGACGGACTTGTTCGGCCCGGCCACGGCCATAGTTCAACAGCATCCTGCAAAACGCCTTGAACGTCGCGCGCGGGTGGCGATAGACCAGAAGCTCCGGATCATAGATCAGTTTGCCGCCGCGTTTTTGCAGCTCGTCCATCAAGGCGTTTTCCTCGTTCGGATACAACGCCTCGTTGAATCCCCCCAGTTCCAGCATGGCGTCGCGCCGCGCCAGGAGATTGCACAGGATCAACTCCTTCTCGCTCGTGGCGCGCGGCTGGCCGACGCTCCGGTAACGCGCGCAACTGGGGCCAAACGCCAGCCACGCGCCCATGGCCAGCGCGAACGCCTGTTCGATCTGCGGCGCGTCGGGCGGACAGACACTCGGACCGCCCACCATTTTCACGTCCGGGGAACGGAACCGCTCCAGCGCGCGCCGCAGGTTTCCCGGCAAGGGCCGCGAATCGTCGTCCAGAAAGTAAATGATCCCGCCCGCGGCGGCGCGGAGGGCGGCATTGCGCTGCACCGAGGGTTGTTTGCCGCGAGCCAGGAGGATTTCCACTCTGTCCGGAGGATAATCCAGTTGCCGGGTGGCCGCCACCGCGCGGACTTCGGCCTGGTCCGGGCGGGCCGCGATAATGACGGTGACTTTGGGCAGAGCGTCGTTCACGGGGAGAAGCTAAAGTTTTGCCGGCAAATCGCAATGAGGAAGAGCGAAAAAGGCGGGGCGGCGAAAGGTGCTAAAATTTTAACATTTAGCGCTTGACGCGCCGGGACTTGGGATGCTAATTTCTTAGCATGACGAACGATCAGCATCTCAGCCGCCGCGAACGCCAGATCGTGGACATCCTTCACGCCCGCGGCCACGCCACCGCCGCTGAAGTCCACCAACTGCTGCCCGACGCGCCCGGCTACTCGGCGGTGCGCGCCTTGTTGCGCATCCTCGAACAGAAGGGCCACGCCAGACACCGCCAGGACGGCCCGCGCTACGTCTATCTGGCCACCGAGCCGCGCGCCCGCGCCCGCCGCTCGGCGTTGCGCCGTGTCCTTTCCACCTTTTATGGCGGCTCGGTCGAACTGGCCGTCGCCGGACTTCTGGAGGCGGCCGACACCCGCCTGACCGCGGGCGAGATGAACCAGATTCAAACCCTGATTAACAAAGCCAAAGAGGAGGGCCGATGATCCCATGAATAACGCCGGAACTTTCCTGATCGAAGTGGCCTGCAAGAGCGTCGCGCTCATGGCGGCGGTTTTTCTGCTGATGTCTCTCTGGCGCCGGGGCGCCGCCGCAACGCGCCATTTCCTATGGTGCGCCTTCCTGGGCGCTTTGCTCGTGCTGCCGCTGGGGTCGGTCTTTGGGCCGGACTGGCACGCGCCCGCGTGGGCTGCGGAGAAAATGACGCCTCGATGGATCAACGCCGGCCGTTTGAATGAAAACGCGCCTCCCGCTGAAATGGTGGGCCGGCTCAGGCGCCTGCCACCCGCGCCGGCGGAAGCAAAAGCCGGCCCGTCGCCGGCGCCGCGACGCGTGGCTGCGGCCAGCCCTCGAATCGACTGGCAGCGATGGCTTGTTTTCGGCTGGATGGCGGGTGTGGCGGTGGCGCTGGGACGCTTGTTTTTGCGGTGGGCGCTTTTGCGCGGAATCGAGCGGGCCTCGCGAGTTTCCGATGATTCCACGGTGCAAGGCCTGTTGCGAACGGTGCAACGCGAATTGGGCCTCAGGCGCAACGTCCGGTTGCTCTCTTCCGCGCAACCCTTGATGCCGATGACCTGGGGTTGGTGGCGTCCGGTGGTGCTGCTGCCGCCGAGTGTCGCCTCTTGGGATGACGAACGGCTGCGATTCGTTTTGCGGCATGAACTGGCCCATGTCCAGCGCTGGGATTGCCTGACCCAGGGCTTCGGCAACCTGGTCAGCGCCCTTTACTGGTTCAATCCGCTGGTCTGGCACGCCCAGCGCCAGATGCGGCTGGAGCGGGAACGAGCTTGCGACGACGTGGTGCTGGGACTGGACGCCCGCGCGTCCGATTACGCCGGGCACCTGCTGGCGGTGGCGGGGCAATTTTGCTCCGCCCCGCGCGTGGCCGCCCTGCCGATGGCGCGGCGCTCAAACCTGGAAGGCCGCGTGCGCGCGTTGTTGGATTTTCAGCGCAAACACGACCGCCTGCATCCGTTGGCGGCCTGCGCTTTGGCGGTCGCGGTGGCGGCGGCGGCGCTGGTTGTGGGCGGCTGCAATACGGCGCCGCCGCCCGCCGCTCGCCCCACTTTTCAGCCGAAGCTGGTCCGTATCACCCCGGAAATTCGCCGCCGGGCGCAGATCAATGTTCTCAAATCCTTCGCCGTGGCCAAAGAGAAGCAGTCGATGGAGCTGGCGGCCCAGGAGGGCCAAAAAATTTCGCCGGAATTCCAACGGTTTTTTGACGCCGCCACCAACGGGGACTCGCAGACGGTGCTGACGATGTTTGAGAGTTTTCTCCACCGTCATCACCAATACGACCGCGGAACCAATGCCGCGGACACAAACCTGACGACCGCCTATTGGGCCCCGGTCCTGGAGCTTTGCCTGGCGTACGACATGGTGACCAAGTGCGAACCCAGATACACCGGCATCTTCGCGGACGACATTATTCGCTCCATTCCCGCCGGCAGCATTTACTTTGGGGGCACTGATCCGGGGCGGGGCCTGCCGACGGCCTTCTGCAAATCCCACGCCTCGGGCGACCCTTTCTTCACCTTGACGCAAAACGCCCTGGCCGACGCGACGTATCTGCAATACCTGCGAGCCATGTACGGGAAAGCCATCTACACGCCAACAGACGACGACTCGCAAAGGTGCTTTGCCGAATACTTCGATGACGCGCAACGCCGCCTGACGGAGCACAAGCTCCGAGCAAATGAGAACGTGGAAATGGTGAATGGACACGTTCAGGTCAGCGGCCAGGTGGCGGTCATGAGCATCAATGGTTTGCTGACGAAAGTCATTTTCGACAAGAATCCCGGCCGGGAGTTCTACCTCGAAGAAAGCTTCCCGCTGGATTGGATGTATCCGTACTTGGAGCCGCACGGCCTGATCATGAAGATCCGGCGCGAACCGATGGCGGTGTTGCCGGCGGAGGCAGTCACGCGGGACCACGACTATTGGAGCCGGCGTGTCAGCGGCATGATTGGCCCCTGGCTGCAAGAGGAGACGCCGCTGAAAAGCGTCACGGAATTTGTCGATAAGATTTACGTGCGAAAAGACCTGGCCGGGTTCGAGGGCGACCCGCTTTTTGTCCAAAATGATTACGCCGGCAGGGCGTTCTCCAAGCTGCGATGCACCATGGCCGGACTCTATGCGTGGCGGGTTGGCCTTAAAGGAGATCTGCCAACCCCCGCCCAGTATCTCCTCCCCGAAGGCGGCGAGCGCAAGCGCATGGCCGCGGAGGCTGACTTTGCCTACCGCCAGGCTTTCGCGCTGTGCCCCGATTCTGCCGAGCCGGTGTTTGGCTACGCCCATTTTCTGGCCGCGCAGGATCGAAGCGCCGAGGCGCTTTTGCTGGCCGAGACGGCGGAGCGCGCGCACAACTCGAGAGGCGGCGGCGACTCGCGGTTCCGGGACTTGATCGCTCAATTGAAGGCCAAGACGCTGGTCGATCCCGTCGAGCCAATCGGACCCGTCCCCGTTAGGCGGTGAGATTCAAATCCCGCCTTGCCTGCCCCCGGCCGGTGTCGTTTAGAAATTCAGGGGAAAGAGAATAATTGATCGAAAGCAAAAAGCTGTTATGTTGCAGGCATGGCAACGCAAACAGGCGTTCACACGGCGGCTGGGGGACTGGTCATTAGCAACCCGGATATTCTGGGAGGCACTCCGGTTTTTCGCGGCACGCGGATGCCGGTAAAAACGCTTTTTGAGTATCTGGCGGACGGATTATCACTGGATTATTTCCTCGAAACTTTTCCTTCGGTCGCGCGCGAGCAGGCGGCGGCCGTTCTGCGTTACGGCTGGCAGCGCATCGAAAGTGAACTGGCGGTGTGAGGGTTCTGCTTGACGAGTGCGTTCCACTGCAAGTGCGCCACGCGCTGCGCGATCATGAGGTCACCACCGCGCAACAAATGGGGTGGGCCGGCGTCGGCAACGGTGAATTGCTGGATGCGGCGGAGCGGAAGGGATTCGAGGTTCTTATAGTAGCCGATAAGAACCTGCGCTATCAGCAAAACCTCTCGTCTCGCCGCCTCGCAATTCTGGAACTTTGGACCAACCATCGGCCCACACTTGAAAGGCATTTCGCCGAAATCCGCGCCGCAGTGGAACGCGTCAAAACCGGCGAGTATCTAATTCTGGAGGCGCCGGCAAAAGATGAATAACCACGCCCTCGTCTCCGTCATGGCATGGTCCAACATCCCGCCTTGCCCGCCGCCGTCGTTTTTTCTACCCTGACGGGGATGAAAACGAGGTTCGTTGTCCTGCTCACGCTCTGCAACGTCGCGGCGTTGGCGGCGGGTTTTGTCTATTTCAGCCAGTATTGGGGACGGCAAACCGCGCAGGAGCGCGCTGCGGCCGGGGCGGAAGTGGCCGCGTGGAAGGCCAGGGCTGCGGCGGCGGAATCTCCCGCGTCCGCGCCGCCCGCCGTTGTCCAGGTCACCAACGCCTTCAACTGGAACCAGGTTGAATCGACCGATTACCGCCAATACATCGACAACCTGCGCGCCATCGGCTGCCCGGAAAGCACGATCAAGGACATTGTCCTGACCGATGTCATGCGCCTCTACGCGCAACGCCTCGGAAAGTACTACCAGAACGGGCGCGCCTTCAAATTTTGGGAAACCAACGAGAAGCGCAAACTCAAACAGGCCCAACTCGAAGAACGCGAAAAGCAACTGGCCGCCATCGACAAGGAACTGCCCGCCGTCCTGCGCGAATTGCTCGGCATCAATTACGAGCGCGAATTGAACAAATACTTTGTCGATACCGACGAGGACAATCGCCGCCTGGGCTTTCTCTCCGACGACAAACACGGCCAGGTGCTGGCGCTGCGCGATCAATTCGAGGGCGAGCGCGAACGGGTTCTGCGCCAGGAGCAGAACGGCAAACCGTCGCCGGGCGAGATCGAGAAACTGCGGGAGATCGAGCGGGAACAGGACGCGGCCCTGTCGCAGCTTCTGACTCCGGAGGAAAAGGACGAATACGAATTGACCACGTCCCCGACGGCGGACCGCCTGCGCCAGCAGTTGATCGGGTTCAATCCGACCGAGGAGGAGTTTCGCGCCCTGTTCCGCCGGCAGCAGGCCATTGACGCGGCCTACCAGTACGAGGATGTCAGCGACGACACCGTGCGCGCGGCCAAGACCTCCGCCGAGCAGGCGATGATGGACGAATTCAAGGGCCAACTGGCGCCCGACCGCGTGGCGCAACTGGCCCGCGCGCAGGACCCGGACTATCAGAACGTGTGCATCCTGGCGGAGCGGTTCGATTTGCCCGCCGACACTGCGCAGAACCTTGTGGACATGCGCCGGGCTGCCGAGGAAGAGAAACGGCAACTCCTGTCAACCAAAGATATTCCGCCCGAACGGGTCGCTGTGGCCCTCAAGGCCATCCAGGCGGAAACCGAGAAGGCCGCGCGCGCGGCGCTGGGGGACCAGGCTTTTGCGCAGTATTCGCAGAGCGCGGCGTGGATTCAGGGCCTCGGAACGAACTGATCGCCGCTCCTGGTTTTAATCTTGATCTTCTTTTTGTCTTCCTTCCCAAAAACCAAAAAACCGGAGAAAACGTAACAAAATGCTTGCAACTACATCAAAACATGGGATACTCGCAACCGTGCGAAGACTCGCTCTTTGACATAAAACGGAGTCGCCGGGAAACCTCCTGTCCCTCGCCGCGGGACAAGCCCCAGGCATGTGACGGGATTTGATACGGGCTTGTGACGGCAAATGTTACGGCCTAAGTCTCTCATTATCAAAGATTGTGACGGTGTGACGCCTTTTTCGACCCCAAGGGTGTGCAGATGCATGAATGGCCTCCCAATCGCGGTGATTCGCGGTGAATCGCGGTAGTTTTGCAGCAAACCATCGGAACTCGGACTTCATCCTTCTTCCTTCTGACTTCACACTTGCAGCTTGCCCTCCGGCGGCGCTCGATGACAATGGTTTGGAGCAACTCCTATGAACACGACAATTGGATTCATCGGCCTGGGCATCATGGGAAAACCCATGAGCAAAAACTTGCGCAAAGCGGGCTACGCACTCGTCGTTTGCGGCCATGTCAATAAAGGCCCGGTCGAAGAACTGGCCGCCGCCGGCGCCAGGATCGCCGACACTCCCCGGCAGGTGGCCGCGCAAAGCGACATTGTCATCACCATGCTGCCGAATTCCCCCCAGGTCGAACAAGTCGTCCTGGGCAAAAACGGCGTCATCGAAGGCGCCCGGCCCGGCCTGGTCCTGGTCGATATGAGTTCCATCGCGCCGCTGGCCAGCCGCAAACTGGCCGCCGCCCTGGCCGCCAGGGGCGTCGAAATGCTTGATGCGCCCGTCAGCGGCGGCGAACCCAGGGCGATCGACGGGACGCTTTCGGTCATGGCCGGCGGGAAAAAGGAGGTCTTCGACCGGTGCTATCCGGTGCTCAAGGCGATGGCGTCGTCTGTAGTATTGATAGGAGCGGTGGGCGCCGGCAACGTCGCCAAGCTGGCCAACCAGATCATCGTCGCCCTCAACCTCGCGGCCATATCGGAGGCGCTGGTCTTGGCGGCCAAGGCGGGGGTCGAGCCGCAACTGGTTTTTCAGGCCATTCGCGGCGGCATGGCGGGCGGCGCGCTTTTGGAAGCCAAGGCCCCGCTGATGCTGGACCGGAAGTTCGATCCGGGCTTCCGCCTCAAGCTGCACATCAAAGACCTCGCCAACGCGCTGGAAACCGCGCACGACATCGGCGCGCCGCTGCCCCTGACCGCCTCCGTCATGGAAATGTTGCAGGCCCTCAAAGTCGATGGCTTGGGCGAAGCGGACCATAGCGTCTTGGTGCGTTACTATGAGAAAATGTCCAAAATCGAAGTCAAGCGTTGACGCCCAATCCCTGAGAAACGATCTCTTATGATTAAGAGCTTTTCCGTAATTAGATGAGTGATGACCACCCTTCTCAACATGCACATCACGCTCCAGTCCTGGCACCTCGCGGTCGCGGGACTGGCGTTGGTGCTCTCCGTGGCGGCCTGCGGTCACGCGGTCTTGTACAAACGGGACTCCCGCTCCGCCATCGCCTGGGTCGGGTTTATCTGGTTGGTGCCGTTGATCGGGTCGGTGCTCTATTTTGTCTTCGGAGTCAACCGTCTCCGCCGCCAGGCCGCCTTGCTCCGCGGCGGCCTCTCCCGCTACCGCGCCGGCGCGCCTCACGTTGAATGCTTGCCCGAAGAACTCCACCACCACCTGCCCGGCCACACCGGACACCTCAACATGCTGGCCCGCGTCGTGGGCGGCGTCGTGCAACGGCCGTTGCTGCCGGGCAACCAGATCGATCCCCTGCTCAACGGCGACGAAGCCTACCCCGCCATGATCGCGGCCATCGAGCAGGCGCGGGAAAGCCTTTCCCTCCAAACCTACATTTTCGATTGTGACGCCGCGGGCCTGGCTTTTGCCCGCGCGTTGGGCCAAGCCGTGCGTCGCGGCGTGCAAGTGCGGGTGTTGATCGACGCCGCCGGCCTGCGCTATTCGTGGCCCAGCATCCTCCACTCCTTGCGCCGCCAGGGGGTGACACACGCCCGGTTTCTCCCCTCGCTGGCTCCCTGGCGGGTGACAACCCTCAACCTGCGCACCCATCGCAAAATCCTGGTGGCCGATGGCCGCGTCGGCTTTACCGGCGGCCTGAACATCCGCGCCGCCCACTGCCTGCAACCCCCCCCGCGCCATCCGGTGCAGGACATCCATTTTCGCCTGCGCGGCCCGGTGGTCACGCAGTTGCAGGAGGCCTTTGCCGACGACTGGCTGTTCACCACCGGCGAAGCCTTGCGCGGCCCGGCCTGGTTTGCCGAGCCGCAGCGGGCCGGGCCGGTCCTGGCGCGCGGCATCATGGACGGACCGGACGAGGATTTTGAAAAGCTGCGTTGGACCATCCTGGGCGCCCTGAGCATCGCCCGCCGCTCCGTGCGCATCCTGACCCCTTATTTTCTGCCCGACACCGCCATCGTTTCCGCCCTCAACCTCGCCGCCATGCGCGGCGTGCAGGTCGATATCGTCCTGCCGTCGAAAAACAACCTGCCGGCGGTGCAATGGGCCTCGCGGGCAATGTGGTGGCAAGTCCTCGAACACGGCTGCCGCGTCTGGCTGACGCCGCCGCCCTTCGACCACTCGAAATTGATGATCGTGGACGAGTGCTGGGTCCTGGTGGGATCGGCCAATTGGGACGCCCGCAGTCTGCGCCTTAATTTTGAATTCAACGTCGAATGTTACGACGCGGACCTGGCCCGGCGGCTCGACGGCGTCCTGGAAACAAAGCGCGCCGCCGCCCATCAGGTCACGCTGGAAGAAGTCGATGCCCGTTCCCTTCCCAGCCGGCTGCAGGACGGCCTGGCCCGATTGTTGACTCCCTATTTATAGGAACGCCCCCATTACAGGATTGCATTTTGCCGCCGGGCAGGTTGAATTCCCGCCATGCAAAAAACTTTCTTTTTCGTCAGCGCCGTCGTCCTCTCCGGCTTGGCCGGATGGGTTCCGCAAACATTGGCCGGGGACAAGCCCGGCTACACCGACACCCCGATGCTGCCGTCGGGCAAGTGGCACGTGCATGACCCCAACCGGCCCGTGCCGCCGATCGTCACCCCCGGCGCCACCTTCAGCCACGGCGCGCCCGCGCCTTCGGACGCGATTGTCCTGTTCGACGGGACGGATTTCTCCCATTGGGAAGGCGACAAGGGCGCGCCGCAATGGACCATTCACGGCGACTACATGGAATGCAAACCCCACAGCGGCTACATCCATACCAAGGAGAAGTTCGGCGATTTTCAATTGCACATCGAATGGGCCGAACCAAAAAACGTCGTGGGCAACAGCCAGGACCGCGGCAACAGCGGCGTCTTTCTCCAAGGCATTTACGAAATCCAGGTGCTCGATTCTTATGACAATCCCACCTATCCCGACGGCCAGTGCGGCGCGCTCTACGGCCAATCCCCGCCGCTGGCCAACGCCTGCAAAAAACCCGATCAGTGGCAGACCTACGACATCATCTTCGAGGCCGCGCGCTGGAACGAGAACCATCAGTTGGTCCGCCCCGCCAGCGTCACGGTGATTCAGAATGGCGTGGTCCTCCATCACAAACAACCGCTCCTTGGCCCGACGGGCCATCGGATTCTGGCCAAGTACGACAAGGAGTATCCCGCGACCGGTCCGATTGCGCTGCAAGACCACGGCAACACGGTGCGTTTCCGCAACATCTGGATTCGCAACCTGGCCGAGGAAGAAAAGCCTTAGACAGAATCGACGCACGGCTTGCCACAGGCCGCGGATGGAATTAGAGTCCTGCTGGTGATGAAAAAGATGGATTTGGCGGAAGTGTTTCACAGCGACCCCGAGATCATGGGAGGCACGCCGGTGTTCACCGGCACGCGTGTGCCCGTGCAAAACCTCGTGGACTACCTTGAGGGCGGCGAATCCATCGAGGACTTCCTGGCCGGATTCCCCACCGTCAAGCGCCAGCAGGTCATCGCCTTCATTGAAGCGGCCAAGGAGAAACTCCTGGTTTCCGCCTGACGTGAACGTCTTGCTCGACGAGTGCCTGGACTGGCGGCTGGGGCGCGACCTGCCTGGCCACCACGTCAAAAGCGTTCAGGACATGGGGTGGGACGGAATCACTCGATTTCCCACAAGTTTCCCTCCGCGTCGAGATTGTCCGGGTTGATGCCCAGAAAGTCTCTGGCCTCGCGGACGGCTTTCTCGTAGCTCGCGCCGTCCAAACGCATGAAGTTCCTCTTGCCCAGCCGGTTGTCGTATTCCAGGCTGAAACCATCGTCCTCGCGATCCGATATGATGGCGATATTCATGGCCGGGCCGAGACGGGGTTGGCGCGGGCGGCAACGAACGCGGTCGCGCGTTCCTCGCCCTCGGCCACCTCGGCGCGCGTCAGGCCGAGAGAAATGGTTTCAAAAGCGGCCCCTGAGTCCCGGTAGCCTTGCGCCGCCGCCAAACGGAACCATTTGTAAGCTTCGAGATTGGATTCACGCGCGTCTTTCGACAGCCCTTCGAAGCTGGCGCGGCGATGGCTCAACCCCAAACTGTGCTGGGCGCCGGCGTCCCCTTGCTGCGCCGCCCTTTGCGTCCACATCATTGCCTTGGCCTCATCGCGGTCCACGCCCTGGCCGCCGGCGAACATCACTCCGAGATTGAACTGGGCCAGGGCATGGTTCTGATCGGCCGCCCGGAGATACCAGTGGGCGGCCCGCGTGTAATCCAGCGCCGTTCCCTCGCCGTTGGCGAATCTCAACCCGAGGCTGAATTGCGCCTCCGCATTCCCGCCGTCGGCTTGGGCTTGCGTGCTTTTCAGTGAATGCTTTTGAGGGCGGCGAAACAGTCTCCGGTACCAAGGTGTATCCATGATTACAAGCATACGCCGTTTGGAAACAAACACAAGCGACGGTTTGGATATGCCTGCCACTTTTCTTGCGCATTCGCTTGCCTCTGGCGGGCGGGTGCGGTAAAAAATACGACGCACTCGAAAAACCTTATGACACATAGCGTTTACAGGCGGATGGCCGGAGCGTTTGTTTTGGTGGTCGCGTGTGCAATGGCGACCACCGCCTCCAGCCAGACTGCGACTCCAGGCACCCAAGATACCGTCTTATTGACCCTTTCGGGAAAGGTCGATATTGCGCCCTCCGGCACAACTGTCTGGCTCCCCGGCCACACCAACCAGATGTTGAAGCTCGGCGACCGCATCCGCACCGGCAAAAGCAGCCGCGCCACCCTCAGACTTTCCAATTTGAGCATCTTGCGCGTCTATGAATTGACCACCCTGGAAATTCAACCGCCGCCAAAACCCGGCGCCAACGCCCTCCTCAACGTCGAGTCCGGCGCCGCCTATTTCTTCAACCGCGACCGTCCCCTGGACACCCAATTCCGCACCCCGTCGGCTTCGGGAGCCATTCGCGGCACCGAGTTTAATCTGGCGGTGGCAGACGACGGCACCATGAAGCTGGCCCTGCTGGACGGGCAAGTCGATTTGAACAACGGCCAAGGCTCCGTCCAGTTGAAAACCGGCGAGCAGGCAGTGGTCGAAAAAAACAAGGCGCCCCAAAAATCCCCGCTGCTCGACGCCGTCAACGTCATCCAGTGGACTTTGTATTATCCGGCGATTCTGGACGTGGACGAGCTGGATTTGGACGCCGGCGTCAAGCAGGCGCTGGCCGCTTCACTGGACGCTTACCGCGCCGGCGATTTGCTTTCGGCCCTGGCCCAATACCCGGAAGGCCGCGCGCCGGCCTCCGATTCCGAGCGGGTCTATCGGGCGGCGCTGCTTTTGGCGGCGGGACAAGTCGATGCGGCGCAAGACCTGTTGAGCCAGCCGACGCAAGGCAGCCGCGCCGCCGCCCTGGCCGGCGCTTTGAAGGAAATGATCGCCACCGTCAAAGGCCAGCCGTGGAGCCGCTCCGCCGAGCGCACCCTCGGGACGGAGTGGATGGCCGGTTCCTACGCGGCGCAAGCGCGCCACGACCTGGCGCCGGCCTTGAAGATGGCCAAAAGCGCCGCCGCCCTGTCGCCCAACAGCGGGTTTGCCCGGGAACGGGTGGCGGAAATGGAATTCAGTTTCGGGCACACCGCACCGGCGCTGGCCGCGTTGAAGACCAGCCTGGAACTCTCGCCCCGCAACGCCCAGGCGCTGGCCTTGAAGGGCTTTGCCTTGAGCGCCCAAAACAGAACGACTGAGGCGGCCAAATACTTCGAGCAAGCGATCAGTGCCGACGGGTCGCTGGCCAACGGCTGGCTCGGACGCGGCCTGGTGCGCATCAAGAACAACAACGTCAAAGAAGGGCGGCAGGATTTGGAGACGGCGGCGGCCCTGGAACCCAATCGCGCCTTTCTCCGCAGCTATTTGGGCAAAGCCTGGAGCCTGGACGAGCCTTTCCAATATACCTGGAACACCCAACTGGCGGACAAGGAATTCGGCCTGGCCATGCGCCTGGACCCCAACGACCCCACCGCCTGGCTTTACTCCGCCCTGCTCAACGACCAGCGCAATCGCATCAGCCAGGCCATCCGCGACCTGGAACATTCCGAGGATTTGAACGGCAACCGCGCCCTCTACCGCTCGAAATTCCTGCTCGACCAGGACCAGGCCGTGCGCAGCGCCAACCTGGCCCTTATTTATGAAGACGCCGGGTTCAGCGACGTCGCCACGCGCGAGGCCACCCGGTCCGTCGAGGACAATTACGCCAATTATTCCGCGCACCTTTTCCTGGCCGACAGCTACGACGCCCTGATTGATCCGAAAAAGAGCAACGTCCGCTACGAAACCCCCTGGGAAAACGAGTTGCTCTTGGCCAACCTGCTCTCCCCCATTAACGCCGGCGTGCTCTCCGGCAACATCTCGCAGCAGGAGTACTCCAGCATGTTTGAGGCGAACCGCGTCGGGGCCATTAACCAGACCGAATACTTCAGCCGCGGCGCCTGGCTGGAAAACGGGTCGCAGTTCGGCCTTTTTGGAGATTTCGCCTACTCGCTGGAAGGCTATTACTACACCGATCCGGGATTTCGGCCCAACAACAACTTCGAGAACTACGATTATTCGATCAAAGTCAAAGAGCGGTTGACCGCCCAGGACTCCGTTTTTCTGCAAGTCGAGCAGACGCACCTGACCGCCGGCGACGTCAACCAGTATTACTTCAACAATCCCGCCCAACCCGGCAGCCCGGTCCAGACGCAATTGACCCAGTCTTCCAAGGAAGACCCGAACATCCTCGTCGGCTATCATCGCCAATGGAGTCCCGGCAATGACACCCTCATTCTTTATCGCAACGTCCAGGAACTCTATACGCTGGCCGATCCGGTCTTCCCCATCACCTTTGACCAACAAATCGGCGCCATCAACAACCCCACCACCGCCTTCGTCCCGACCAGCTACCAGGACCAGACGGAATTGAATTCGGTGGAAGCGCAGCACATTCTTCAAACGGACGCGCAACGGTTGATCCTCGGCGTCCGTTACCAGCGGGAAGGCGATCAAGTGGCCAACAGCCTGGTTCGCTCTCTGCCTTCGTTTCCCCCGCAACCGGCGCTGGACACAACTTTCTGGCGGAGCACCGCCTACGGCTACTACCAGTTGAAGCTCTTCGATACGCTGCGCTTGACTGCCGGAGGCACCTACGACGCGATGCGCTTCCCGGAGAACATCGCCAATCCCCCCATTTCCTCGCAGGAGGAGAGGCGCGAACGGCTCTCACCCAAGGCCGGCATCGATTGGACGCCGGACAACAATACGCGGGTGCGGGCGGCCTACACGCGCTCGATGGCGGGAATCTTCAACGCCAGCAGCACCCTCATTGAGCCGAGCGAGATCGCCGGTTTCAACCAGGCCTATCGCAGCCTGCTCCCGGAATCCACCGTCCCCGGCGCGGCCTTCGAGACTTGGGGGATCGGCATCGACCACAAGTTTCCCACCCGCACCTACGTCAGCCTCGAAGCGGACCTGCTCAACTCGCGGGCCGATCAGCTTCTCGGCGTCCTGACCAATTCCTTCTTTGTCGGCATCCCGGATCAGTTTTCCAGCGAGAAACAAAACCTGGATTTCCGCGAGCGCGATTTTTCGGCCAACGTCAATCAACTGATTGGCAATGAGCTGTCCGTCGGCGTCGGATACCATTTGACCTCGGCCAATGTCTCATACGAGAACCAGTTGTTGAACGTCCCCGCCTCCGAAGTGAATGGTCGTTACAAGATCAGCAACGAAGCCACGCTGAACCGGTTGGACCTGTTCGCCAACTACTACCTGCCCTGCGGTTTCTTCAGCCAGATCCAACTCGATTGGTGGAAGCAGGCCGACATGGGATTCTCCACCCCGGAACCGGGCGCCAACTTCTGGCAATTGAATCTCTTTGCCGGCTACCGTTTCCCGCGCCGCCACATGGAAGTCATGGTCGGCCTCCTCAACGCCACCGCCCAGAACTATCAACTGGACCCGCTGACCTACTACATCGACCCGGCCCACACGCGCACTTTGGAGGCGAGCTTTAAATTCAGCTTTTAACGCGCCCTCATGAGCAAGCCCGCCAGAGAACGCCTCTCCCTTGCGCGCCGGCTCAAGAGCAAATGGACCGGGCCGGTCGTCGGCACGATCCTCACCGTGGCCATCGGCCTGTTGCTGCTGAAATCGGCTTTCGGCCAAAAGCTCATTTTCATGAGCTACGACCTTCCGTTTATCTTTCGGCCGACCATCTATCCCCAGGACGTCGTGCTCGTTTATTTGGACGACACCAGCTACAAGGCGCTCGATCAGTCAGAGACCGTTCCGTTGGATCGCCGTTTTCAGGCCAAATTGATCCGCCGCATGACCAGGGAACGGGCCAAGGCCGTGGTTTTCGACATAGTTTTCAGTGACCCCAGCCCGGACACCAACATCGACAATGAATTCATTCAGGCCGTCAAGGAAAATGGCCGGGTCATCCTCTCCGCCGACAAGGTCCCACCCACCCAAAACGCACCCGGCATCTCGGGCGTTTCACAGTTTGTCCCTCCTTTTGATGCGTTGGGGGAGGTCGCCGCCGCCGTTGGCTCGGATCAAATGCCGGTGGACGACGATCTGATGTGCCGCCAGCACCTGCCTGTGATGAAGGATGATGCCTACAAAAGCGTCAGTTGGACGACGGCAAGTTTTTTGGGGGTTCCAATCACAAAAGATGAAAGTCAATGGTATCATCCCCGCTGGTTCAATTATTACGGCCCGGACAAGGGAATTCCCTTCCTCAGCTACTACCAGGCGCTGGAAGTTGACGCGAACTTTCCCGAGGGTTACTTCAGCAACAAAGTCGTTTTCGTGGGCGCCCGGACTCTGACCAAGAATTTCGGCGAGCGAAAAGACGAATATCCGGCGCCTTTTCCAAACCAGAACCTGGAGAATAAATTCATGCCCGGAGTGGAGATTCACGCCACGGCCTTCCTCAACTTGTTGCGCGGCGACTGGCTCAATCGGTTCTCCCCGTCCGCCGAACGATATGACATTGTCCTGTTGGGCCTCCTCATTGGCGCCGGATTGGCTCTGCTCCGTCCTTTCGCGGCAGTCCGAATGGCGGTCTTCTCTGTGGTCGCCGTCGCGTTGGTCGATTACATCCTCTTTCTTTATTTCCATTATTGGTTTCCGTGGCTGATCGTGGCGCTGGCGCAGATTCCCGTCGCGGCCGTCTGGTCCGTTTCGTTCAACACCGTCCAGCTTTACGTCGAAAAGCAGAAAATCGAGCAATCGCTCTCCCTCTATTTGTCGCCCAAGCTCGTCAAGAAATTCGCCAAAGACCCCACCCTCCTCAAGCCGGGCGCGGAAAAGCAAATGTTGACCATCCTCTTCAGCGACATCGCCGGCTTCACCAGCATCTCCGAGGGCATGGACCCCGACGAATTGGCGCGCCTGATGAACGCCTATTTCCAGAGCGCCGTCAGCCACTGCATTT
Source organism: Verrucomicrobiota bacterium (assembly GCA_049510745.1). Taxonomy (GTDB): domain Bacteria; phylum Verrucomicrobiota; class Verrucomicrobiia; order Limisphaerales; family Palsa-1400; genus PLGF01. Next base: position 15,816 of record JBEKYR010000048.1, read on the forward strand.
TCGAAACCGACGGCACAGTTGTCAAGTATATTGGCGATGCCATCTTCGCCTTCTGGAACGCCCCCGAACCGCAGGGCGACCACGCCTTCCTCGCCTGTGACGCCGCCCTGCGCTTTCGCGCCCTTCCCGCCCAGATAGCCAACGGCCGCGAGTTGGTCACCCGCATCGGCCTGCATACCGGCGTGGCCAACGTCGGCAATTTCGGCAGCGACAGGCGCGTCGATTACACCGCCATTGGCGAAAACATCAACCTCGCCTCGCGCATGGAGGGCCTCAACAAGTACCTGGGCACCAGCGTGCTCATCACCGCCGACACCCAGCGGGAAGTCGGCCCGCGCCTCATCACCCGCTTCCTGGGCCTCTATCGGCTCAAGGGCTTTGAGAGGGCCATCGGCGTTTATGAACTTGTCGCCCGCCCGGACCAGGAGGCCGAGTCGCGCCCGTTGCGGGACAGCTTTGCCCTCGCCCTGGATCAGTTCACAAAAAAGGATTTTGCCGCCGCCGAAGCCTCCTTCCGCCGCGTCCTGGACATCAACGGCGGGGACGGCCCGTCGAAGTTTTACCTCGAACAAATCACCGAACTGCGCGCCGCCGAGCTGCCCCCCGATTGGAAAGGCGAGATCACGCTCAAGGACAAATAGGGCCGCGCAAGCGTCCGTTAAAACACGGTCAAACCCAGGACTGCCACGAACACTCCAAACGCGCAGCGCACCGCGCTGCCCAAAAGCAGCCGCTTTTCATTGGCCGTTTGCCAATAGATCAGGTCGCGCAGGCGCCACGGCGAAACGGTGAACCACAAGGCCGCCATGACCAGCCCATACGCCCAGACCGCGATGACCAGCCGCCACGGGCTGCCCGTCCAGCGCTCGGTATCGACCATCAGTTTCGCCAGCAGCAGCAGCAGCACCGAAAGCCCCCGCACCGCCAGAAAATCCTGCACAAAAAAGCACGTTCCCAGCCCCACGCCAACGAACAGGGTGAAAAGAAACGGCTTGAGCGATTCAAAATCCGCCAGCGATTCGTGGCTCACATTCCACATGAACCACGCCGTCCCGCCCAGCGTCAACACACAGCCGATGGGGATGGAGCGGGGAAATTGACGCGCCGCCGCCGCAAACCGGGCCGGCTGGAGCAATGCGAACAAATTCACGCCGGCGACCAGCGCTCCCAGGCAGATCGACAACGTTGACAGCTTAATGGCCATTATTGCCCGCAAAAGGAACACGAAATCCCCCGCCCATGCAACAAGGAAATACCGCTGGGGTGCGATCACGCCGCGGAACGGAATCCCCCGCGCCCTTATTTAACGCGTGTGGCCGGGGCGCGGGAAAACTCCCGCGCACCCGGCCACTGAAAGCGCACATCCGGAGCGCGACCTCTAGCGCCGAGCCGTCGCCGACTGGCGGCTCCGGCTGGAATACCCAATCCCAAACAGCCCGGCCACGGCCAAACCGACCAACAATGCCGTCGAAACGGAATCAGGAATAGCGTTCCAACTCCCCGCCGGGGATGTCAGGCCGCCAATCGTGATTGGGTCTGGCGTCAGTGACCATGAGTATAGGGTGCCCCCCAAGGTCACCTCCCCGGTCAAATCAATGGACGTGATCCGACTTGGATTCCACGTGAATGGAACCCCATTCAATGCCAAGTCAGTGCTTTGATCCAAATTGAAAGACCCATAAGGTGTTTGCAGCCAGGATTCGGCCTGATTAATATCGTTTAAAGACCCGCCGCCTGCGAACGCGGACAAGGGTGAAACGCCTGACGGCAACGCGGTAAATGAATAGCCTGACGGTGACGAGGAAGAGTCCAGGAACAGTTCGCCCCCCCAATCGCTCGAAGGGGAAGAGGGCGTAAACACATACGGGTATTCAGTCTGGGCGATCGTGACCGCACTACACACCACGGCAAGCGCCATGCAAGCGCAACTTGAGAAGATCAATTTTTTCATATCAGTCCTATTATTCGGTGCCCATTGCGGGCACACTACGTCTCTGCCCTTTTGCAAGCTAAATCCGCGCCAAACCACCTCCATCACTTACAAAACAATTGCAAGTAATTAGTATTCAACAGAATTCACATGCTCTTTCTTTGCGCCGCTTGTGCTGATCAAGGCCAACAGAGTAAAGAAAGCCGACGTTTTGGTGCGCACAGAGCCTTGTCAAACAACACGATGATGGATGAATCATTTTGATGCTAAACGTATTATACAAACACGGAGCCTTCAAACCATCAAACTGTAACGAGTTCCGACACAATTCCAGTTTTCGATCAGTCCTGCGACAAAATCGTTTCCGACCGCGACACTTCCAACGGTCCCGGCCAGAGCGTCCAGACATCGTCGCTCGGATGGTGGTTCCGATTGTGGATGATCTGTTTCATACTTGGGCGCATGATACCTCCTGCCATGAGGCAATGTCAACCTCAATCTGTAAGGTATCACAAAACCTGATCGTCATTGTAATCTCCTTCGTGCCACCGGCCGCTTTGAACTCCCCCGTTATCCGGGCGAAGGAGGTTTGAACCTTGAACCTTGAACTTTGAACCTTAAGCTTCCCGCAAACATGAAAGCCATCGCCGCCATGAGTCAAAACCGCGTCATCGGCCGGGACGGAAAGATTCCGTGGCATCTGCCGGAGGACTTCAGGTGGTTCAAAAAAATGACCGCCGGCCACGTCCTTGTCATGGGCCGCAAGACCTTCGAGTCCATCGGCAAACCCCTGCCCAACCGCGCCACCCTGGTCCTGAGCCGCGGCGATTTCTCCCCGCCGGGCGCGCGCCGGATTTCGGACCTGGCGGAACTGGACCGCCTGCCGCCGGACCTGGCGGGGCGCGAGGTGTTCATCTGCGGCGGCGCGCAAATTTACGCGCAAGCCCTGCCGCGCTGCTCCGATCTTTACTTGACGCTGGTCAAGCGCGTCGTGGACGGCGACACTTTTTTCCCGCCGTTCGAGCGCCAGTTCGCGCTGGCGGAAGAAATTCTTGACTGCGCCGAGTTCTCCATCCTGCGCTACCGCAACCAGTCGCTGCCGGATTAGGGCGCATCTCACGCTTGTGGACACCCGCCAGGGTTGCGGGAGGCCGCGCCTCGATCCAGGGGGGAAAATGACGAATGAATGCTCAAATGACTCAATGACGAAAAGCCGGCCCGCGTGAATTTCGTCATTGGGGCTTCGTCATTCTTTCGTGATTCGAGCTTAGACATTCGTCATTCTTGCGGGCCTGACTGCGGCCAGCCCTAATCTCTCATTGTCAATAGGGTTGCCAAAACCGGGATGTGCCGCCAACCCCTCCTTGACAACCGGCCATTCCTCCCCACCATCAAGCGATATGATTATCGGTGTCCCTCGGGAGATTAAACTGCAAGAACATCGCGTGGCCCTCCTGCCCTCGGCCGTTTACCAACTCGTCAAGCGCGGCCACCAGGTCATCGTCGAACGCGCCGCCGGCGCCGGCGCCGGCTACCCCGACGCCGATTACGAACAGGCCGGCGCCCAAATGACCTCCGACCACGCCGCCCCTTTCCAGCGGGCCGGCCTCGTTGTCAAGGTGAAGGAACCCCAGGAATCCGAATTCCCCCTGCTGCGTCCGGGCCAGATTCTTTTCACTTACCTCCACCTCGCGGCCGACCGCGGCCTGACCGTGGCGCTGATGAAATCGGGCGTGACCGGCATCGCCTACGAAACCATCGAAGTCAACCGCCGCCTGCCCTTGCTAGAACCGATGAGCGAGATCGCCGGGCGCATGGCCATCCTGGTCGGCGGTTTTTTCCTGGCCAAGCACAACGGCGGCAGCGGCGTGCTCTTGGGCGGCGTGCCGGGCGTGTTGCCGGGCAAAGTCGTGGTCCTGGGCGGCGGCGCCAGCGGCATCAACGCCGCCCGCATGGCCACCGGCCTGGGCGCCGACGTCACCATTTTGGAAGTCGATTTGGAACGGATGAGATTCCTGGACATCACGCTACACACGGCCCACACGCTTTTTTCGAGCGAAGCGCACCTGACCGACTTGCTTCCGGCCGTTGACCTGCTGATCGGCGCCGTGCTGCTGCCAGGCGCCAAAGCGCCCAAACTGATCACCCGCTCCATGCTCCGCAGTATGCGGCCCGGCAGCGTTTTGGTGGACATTGCCATCGACCAGGGCGGCTGCGCCGAGACCTCGCGGCCCACGACCCATGACCATCCGGTGTTTGTCGAAGAAGGCGTCATCCACTACTGCGTGGCCAACATGCCTGGAGCCTACGCCCGCACCGCCACCCAAGCCCTGACCAACGTAACCTATCGTTACATCGAAACCCTGGCGGACATGGACTTGCCCGACGCCTGCCGGCATCAACCCGCCTTGATCGGCGGCATCAACGTCATGAACGGCAAAGTCACCCACAAAGCCGTCGCCGAAGCCCACGGCATGAAATACGAGTCTCCGCAACTGTCGTGACTTCCAACGATTCCGCCGCCGCCTCTGCCGATGCCGGGCGACCGGATGAGGGCGCGGGGCCGGATTGGTCGGCGCCCCAACGCTTCGCCCTGATCCTGGCGGCGATGATTTTTATTCCGTTCTGGAACGTCCTGCTCGGATTTGAGACGTTCGGCCTGCGGGACTTCGGAGTGTTCAGCCTCCCGACGGCCTATTTTCAGCGCGAATGCTTTTGGCACGGCCAATTGCCGTTGTGGAACCCTTACAATTGCTGCGGCGTCCCTTTCCTGGCGCAGTTCAACACGCTGGCCCTCTATCCGCTCTCCCTGATTTACCTCCTGCTGCCGCTGACGTGGGCGCTGCCGGTGTTTTGTCTGTTCCATCTTTTCCTGGGCGGATTGGGGATGTATTTCCTGGCGTCGCGCTGGACGGGTTCGCGGCCGGGCGGGGCGCTGGCGGGAGTGGCTTTTGCCTTCAACGGGGTGTCGCTCAATGTCCTCATGTGGCCCAGTCATATCGCCACCTTCGCCTGGATGCCTTGGGTCATTTTGCTGGTGGAGAAAGCGTGGCGCGAGGGCGGGCGCAATATCGTCCTCGCCGCGCTGGCGGCGGGCATGGAGGTTTTGGCCGGCGGGCCGGAGACGATTTTGTTTACCTGGCTGGTTTTGCTGGCCGTCGCGGTAGTCCAATGTTGCCGCCAGCCGGCCCGAACCTGGACGACGGCGCAGCGGTTTCTTTCGATGGGCTGTCTGGCGTTGGGCCTGGCGGCGGCGCAAATACTGCCCTTCGTGGACTTCGCCCTTCACTCCAGCCGCAAAAGCAACTTCGCCGGCTCGGAATGGTCGATGCCGCCGTGGGGCTGGGGAAATTTCCTGGTGCCGTTGTTCCAGACCTCGAAGTGGCAGCAGATCGCGGTGCAGCGCGATCAATACTGGACCTCCTCCTACTACGCCGGCATCGGCGTGCTGTTTCTGGCGGTGCTCGCGCTCTGGCGGCGCCGCCACTGGCGCGTCTGGTTGCTCGGCGGCTTTCTCCTGGCAAGCCTTGTGCTGGCTTTGGGGAACAACGGGTTTGTTTTCGGACCGCTCAAACGGCTCCTGCCGTTCCTGGGCATGTTCCGTTACCCCGTCAAGTTCGTCATCCTGACGCTGCTCACGATGCCGCTGCTGGCGGCTTACGCGGTCGCCGATTACCAAAGCGCGCCGCCCGGCGAGAGGCGGCGCTGGGGCGCGGACATTCTTGTCGGCGCGGTGATGCTCGCTTTGATCGGAGTCATTCTGTGGGTGGCGCGCTTCTGGCCGGTCGAAAACACCTCCTGGCCCGCGACCGCCGCCAATGCGCTGTCGCGGACGATTTTCCTGCTGCTGACGTTTCTGGCGGTGATCCTTTTCTACCGGCGGCCACCGGCGCAGTCGTGGAGCATCGTGTTGCTCCTGGCGGTTTGCTGGGGTGATTTAACCACCCATATGCCGTGGCAGAATCCCACCATGGACCCCGCCTTGTTTCAACCCGGTTTTGGCAAGGCGGACGCGAAGTTCGACCCCGAACCGAACATCGCGCATTCGCGCCTGATGATGTCCCCGTTCTCGGCGCGGCAGCTCTATTACAAGCCCGCCGCGGACATGAAAACCAATTACGTCCTGGATCGCGTCGTGTTTTTGGCCGACTGCAATTTGCTGGATGGTTTGCCGAAAGTGGACGGTTTTTTCTCCCTGGCCTTGCGCGAGAGCGACCGGGTGCTGTGGCTGCTGGATCCGAGCATTGGCCGACAATTGGACAGTTTGGAGGATCTTCTGTCCGTTTCCCATACAATCGCGCCGGGCAAAGTTTTCGATTGGGTGTCCCGAACGAACTACATTCCGATCGTGACCGCCGGACAGGAGCCGCTCTTTGCCGGCGACCAGGCCGTTTTCGATGCGATTGCCAATATCCAGATCGATTTTCGCAAGTTCACCTGTCTGCCGCCGCGGGCAAAGGCCGTTGTCAAGGCCCGGCGCCAACCCGACGCTCGCATTCTCTCCACAGACTTCTCGCCGACACGGCAAAAAATACAGGTGACAACTCCCGGCCCGGCATTGGTCGTTCTGTCTCAAGCCTACTACCACAATTGGACGGCGTCGGTGGACGGGGCGCCTGCGCCATTATGGCGCGCCAACTACGCCTTCCAAGCTGTCGAAGTGCCTGAAGGCAAGCATGATGTGTTGTTAACGTACAAGGACAAGGCGCTCCGGATGGGAGGCATTATTTCCCTTGTCTCGGCGCTGGTTTGCGTGGGCGGATGGATGTTTCTGCCGGGCGCCGCAGGCAGGGAAACGGCCAATTAAAAATCCATCTTGCACGCCTGCTTGGGTCTGGAGTACAATTGTGGCGTGCTCTCTGCTATAAATCGAGTCTTCACGGCTTTGCAAAAGGCAATTCGTGAACATTTAGCGCATTATTACATAACCGCCTTTTGCATGGTTCACGGCCGGAGGGACAGAAAGGTAGTGTTATGCAGACCATGAAACAGGGGGGGAAGGGGTTTACATTGGTCGAGATAATGATTGTCGTGGCGATCATCGGGTTGTTGGCGGCCATAGCCATCCCCAACCTGGTGCGCTCGCGCACAACCACTCAGACCAATACGTGTATCGACAACCTGCGTATGCTTGACGCAGCGAAGCAGCAGTGGGCCTTGGAGCACGGGGCCGTCGCCACAACCGTGCCGCAACCGAGCGACATCCAGCCCTATCTGGGGCGGGGAAACGGCGTTTTGCCGGTGTGTCCGATTGACTCGCAGGCCTCGTTTGCCACCAGCTACAACCTGCTCGATTGTCAAACCCGCCCCGTTTGCTTGATCTTACCATCGGTCCACGTGTTGCCGTAGGCGGTTGACACCGCTTACGGCGCTCGCAAGGCCAGATGCCACGTTGCCACCAGCAACGCCGCCAGCGTCGCGATGCCGGCCAGGCTGGCCGCGCCGCGCTGCAATGTTTCGGCTCGCGCGTGTCCCAGCACGCACCCAAAGAGCGCGCCCGAGACAAACCCGCCCACGTGCGCGACGACATCGGATTCCGGACTAAAGCCGATCAGGACGAGGATGAGAGTCCCGGCGGCGAGCGCCCGAATGAAGACTTTGGAACCGCTCCGGTACGTGCGCCAAAAAGCGAACGATTGGGCGGAGATCAAGCCCAGCGCGCCCATGACCATTCCTGACGCGCCCAGGCCCTGGTGCGGTTGGGCATAGAGCACCAAACCGGCCACATTCCCCGCCACTCCGGCCAGGAACGCCGCCAGCAATCCGACCCCCGCCCCGTAACGGGCCATGGCCAAACCAAGCAGGATGAATCCCGTCGTCATGTTGGCCATGAGATGGGGCATGTTCTCGTGCAAGCTCACCGCCGTAAACAGCCGCCACCACTGTCCGGCCGCCACTTTGACGCTGTCCAAAATCCCCGCCTCTTTGGCCGCGGGAAAGCGCGCCGTGCTCCAATAATAAATCGCCGCAATCGCCGCCGCCCACGCCGCGCTGCCCCAATGGAAAACCACCCCGGCCACCGGCAGCGGTTGTTGCCAGCGCCAGTTCCGGTTCTCGATCTGGTATTTCCGCAGATTGACCTGCGCCCGCTCATAATCCCGTGCCGGCACGATCAGTTCCCAACCCTCCTCGGATTGATGCAGAATCGCCTCAATGCCCTGGCTGGCCAGCACCAAACCCCACTCCATCACCTGCCGGCGGGAGCGCGCGGGGATGCTACACCGGTCGAGTTGCATAAGCCGGGCCGGTCGCGATGGCCGAGACAATGTGGGCGGCGGCCACGAAGCCAAATGTGCCGGTGACAAAGCTGGCCGCCCCGTAGCGGTGGTCGCAGCCCCGGGGCAATGCGGCCTCGCAGGCCTCGGGCAACACCGGTGGTTCCGGCGAAAAAACGCACGGCACCTGGAACGGCGTTTTGGGGTCGCGCGGAAAACCGTGCTCCTCCCGCAGTTTCTTGCGCACCTGTTGCAGCAACGGGTCGCCCCCCGTTTGCGCCAAGTCCGCCACCCGGACGGCCGCCGGGTCCCTGCGCCCGCCCGCCCCACCCGCCGCGACGATGGGAATTTTTGTTTGACGGCAACGCGCGATGAGCAGGCATTTGTTGGGCACCTGGTCGATGGCGTCGAGCACCCAGTCGAAACGGTTTCCGAGAATTTCCGCCGCGGTCGATTCGTTGAAGAACTCCTGGAGCGCGCGCACCTGGCAGGCGGGGTTGATGGCTTGGATGCGCGCGGCCATGACCTCCGCCTTGGGCCGGCCAATGACGCCGTCCAGGGCCTGCAACTGGCGGTTGACGTTGCTGGCGCAGACATCATCCAGATCGACCAAGGTGAGGCGTCCGATGGCGCTGCGGGCCAGCGCCTCCGCCGCCCACGAGCCGACCCCGCCCAGGCCGACCACGCAGACGCTGGCCTGGCGGAGCCGTTGCAGTCCCTCCGCCGAATAGAGCCGCTGGATGCCGGCAAAGCGAAGCTCCAAATCATTCATGCACCCGGCAATTTACGGCAAGGGCGCCGGCTGGCAACTGGAACCTGACTGAACCTGACTGGGTTCCTTCATTCTTTAGCACGATTTCCATGCTGTGGTCGTGGTTCTCTGAGTTTCGGTCGTGGTTCTGGTTTATTGCAGAATTGCCGCGATTCAGCGCGATTTGGCCTTAAAGCAATCCACTGGAATGCAGCCCCGAAATTCTGCGGGGTAAATGTTCAGAAGCAGACCAAAGATGGGTTCGTTTGGCAAAAAACCGCTTTTCGCTCATGGTCTTTCCGATAGCTCCATCGTCAGGGGCGGCGGAATGGCCTTGAGGAGCCTTGACTTGGCTTGACCAGCCTTGACTGGGCTTGGCCCTCACCCACCCCCCTCCCCCTGTTGTTTGGGGTTTGATTTAGTCTGATTTAGTCTGATTTAGTTTGATTTGGGCTTGATTTACCTTGACGGAAATCTGTTGGACGGGCCGGACCGGCAAATTCTGCCGGTCGAACGCCGGCCCGTAAGTCCGGCGACGGGTTGCCAGCGGATCGCCTGGAGCCGAAGCCCCTCCTTTCCAATGTGATGGTTCTTATTCTCATCAAATGAGGTATTATCACGTTTTATTGGAATATGCAAGGGTTTTTCCCAGGAGAAAAGGATTTAACCGCAGAGGGCGCAAAAAGCACAGAGATAAGCACTTATGAATGTTTTGGCCGACTCAAAACACGATTCGGTGAATTTTTTTTGCCGCCGTCCGCTCGCTCGGTTTCCTTTGTTGCTCTGGGGAGAATTGAATAACCGATTGTTTGAGCCGTCGTCGCGTTCGCTGAAATCAACGGGCAGACTTAAAAACTGGGCGACACTCCGGGTTGACGCCTGTGAGACGCTTGCGGAATTTACAGGAAGCCGCATTGGCTTTTAGAAATGCAGGCCGCTCTTTGTAAAAAGTTCTCGACACGGTTCTGAAATAGGCGTATTCAGCGGACGGATGGAAAATGCGGGCTTCAAAGTGCCATTTTGATTTGGCCGTTGTTTTTGATTCTCCGGTTCTCCAAGGGCTCAGACAACAAACAGAATGTTTATGGCAATCGACGATAAAAAGCAACCGCTTGATAACGGAGCGGCACGGGGTACCACTGTTGAAATCCCATCAAAACGTCAGGTGAATCCTGTTGTGGATAAAAAATCCGGCGAAAAATCCAAACGCAAACATAAGCGGACTCGCGCCGTGAGACCGTATCCTTCCTCCTCTTTTGAAGAGGCTTTAAAGCTTGCCGAAGCAATTCAGACGATTGCTGCTGGCGGCAGGGTGCGTCGCCTAACCCTGTGCGAACAAATGAAAATCTCGCCGACAAGCAGTAGTACGACAATACTCATTACCAACTCCGGAAAGTATGGAATCACGAGGGGTAGTTATGCCGCTGATTGGATTGAACTAACTCCTGATGGGAAACTCGCTTCCAGCCGTGATACGCCAGCCGGAGACAAGCTCAAGGCGAAATTCTGTCTGGCGATTGAAGGGGTTAAACCATTCAACGCTCTTTATGAGGAATACAAGAAACAGAAGTTGCCCGCACACGCTGTTATAAAGGATTTTTTACAGTCCGCCAAACTTCGTGTGGAGAATTTCGAGGAATGTTTAGACACTTTCATCGTTAACGCGAAGTTTCTTGGGTTGCTGCGCACCATTGCCGGGTCTGAAGTTCTTATTCCAATCGACCAAGCGATTGATGAGGCACCCACCGCGCCATTACCAGCGACCATTGGAGTTACAACATCCATCGCATCTGGGGAGACGAGCAACGAAAAAACTGGCGAAGACAAGACGGACTGGGCGACGACCTGTTTCTATATTTCACCCATTGGCAAAGAAAATAGCGAGGAACGAAAGCACTCGGATTTGTTTCTTAACTCGATAGTTGAGCCTGCATTGAAGGAATTCGGTTTGCGAGTTGTGCGAGGGGATAAAATTGGTGAGGCGGGAATGATAACATCGCAGATCTTGGAACACATCCTTAAAGCAAAGCTTGTAGTTGTTGACTTGTCATTTCATAATCCGAACGCGTTTTACGAACTGGCCATCCGTCACGCGTGCAAATTGCCCATTGTACAAATCATTCGAAAGGCCGACGCCATTCCGTTCGATTTGAATCAGATACGCACAATACCCATAGATAACACGGACATCTACACGTTAATCCCTCACCTTGAGACATATAGATCCGAGGTTGCGACTCACGTTCGGCAAGCACTTGCCAACCCAGACAGTGTCAGCAATCCGCTGACTGTTTTTTGTCCGGGATTTCAAATTACCCTGCCGCCGTAGCCGATCAGTCTGCCAAATTGCCTTGGGGTCTGTTAAATCCACACCCAATGAACCGCCTTTTCTTCGGCGACAATCTCAAGTGGCTGCGCGACACGAAGATTTTTCCTGACGCCAGCGTTGACCTCGTTTATCTGGACCCGCCGTTCAATTCCAATGCGGATTACAATGTCCTGTTCCGCGAGGCTTCCGGCGAGGCGAGCCAGGCGCAGTTTCACGCCTTCACGGACACTTGGAACTGGGCGGACGCGGCGCAGACCTACGCCGAATTTGTGGACGACTGCCCGAACACCGCTGTGGTGGAGATGATGGACGCGTTGCATGATCTGCTCAGAAATTCCCCGATGATGGCGTATCTGGCGATGATGGCGCCGCGCCTGGCGGAACTGCATCGCATCCTCAAGCCCACCGGCAGCCTTTATCTCCATTGCGACCCGACCGCGAGCCATTATCTCCGAGTGATGCTCGACGGAATCTTCGGTTCAAAGCGGATGCTGAATGAAATCTGTTGGAAGCGTTCCGCGGCGCACAGCGACACCAAGCAGGGAATGAGGCGGTGCGGTCGGATTCATGATTTGCTTTTGCTTTATGCAAAGGCGGACAAATACACTTGGAATCCAATCTGGACCCCTTACACCGCGGATTACTTTGAGCAGGAATATCGGCACGTTGCGCCAGACGGACGAAAATACAAAGAAACCGATTTGACGGCAGCCAAACCCGGGGGAGAGGTTGAGTATGAGTGGCGGGTGAAACGGCAAAAGAAAAAGGGCAAGCGTTGGGAAGCCGATCTGACCGACGAGTACAGGTCGCCGAAAACGAATTTTGAATATCGCGGAGTCAGGCCGTACCAAGGCCGTTTCTGGGCGTACAAAAAGGACAATCTTGTTGGCTTCGCCCGAGCTGGAAAATTGATTCATCGGAAGACGGGAATGCCCCGGTTGATGCAGTTCTCAGATGAGATGCCCGGCATTCCGCTTCAAGATTTGTGGACGGATATTCCGCCGGAGTCGGGCGCAAATGATCTGGGTTATCCAACGCAAAAGCCGCAGGCGTTGTTGGAACGAATTATTTCCACGAGCAGCAATGCGGGCGACACCGTGCTCGATCCGTTTTGCGGTTGCGGCACAACGGTTCACGCGGCGCATAAACTCGGCCGGCAATGGATTGGCATTGATGTCACTTACCTCGCCGTCAATCTGATCAAACGCCGGCTCAAAGACGCTTTCGGCGATGACGTCCAGTTTGAGGAACGCGGCCAACCGACGGACTTCGAGAGCGCGAAGGAGCTGGCGAAATTGGACAAGTGGCAGTTCCAGCAATGGGCGCTTTCGCTGATTGAGGCGCGCCCGCGCACGGAAGGCGACGGCAAGGGCGCGGATCGCGGCGTGGACGGGATGCTCTATTTCTACGAGAGCAAAGAGAAGCGCGAGAGAATCCTGGTGCAGGTCAAAGGCGGCGGCGTGCAGCGCGGCGACGTGGCGAAGTTGCTCGGCGACGTCAACAATCAGAAGTTCGTCGCGGGCATTCTGGTTACTCTGGAAAAACCGACCAAGCCGATGCGCGAAGAAGCGGCGGATGCAGGCCGTTACGGATCGAAGCTGTGGCACGACAAGGATTACCCCAAAATCCAGATTCTCACGATTGAAGGATTGTTGAGCGGCGCGGAGCGGATCGAAGCGCCGCCGCAAGTGAACCCCTTCGCCAAAGCGCAACGAGAGGCCAAGCCGGAAAAGCAGCCGGATCTGATCTAGGCAATCACCAAGCCGATACTAATTCAGATGAACTCGTTGATCAGGTTCTCCAAGAATTCCTGCCGCCCGCTCGTGTTGGCGGCCGGTTCGCCCTTCTTCAACATGAATTTTTCCAGCGCCTCGAAGCTGCTCTTGCCCGACTCGATTTCCCGGCCAAGGCCGCTGTCCCACGAGCTGTACCGCTGCCGGATAAACTCCGCCAGACGGCCATCCTTGCGGATCGCGGAGGCGATTTTGAGGCCGCGCGCGAAGGCGTCCATGCCCCCGATGTGGGCGTAAAAGAGGTCGATCGGCTCAAAACTCTCGCGCCGCACCTTGGCGTCGAAATTCACGCCGCCGGTGGTCAGGCCGCCGGCCTTCAAAATGGTCCACATGCACTGCGTGGTCAGGTAGATGTCGGTCGGAAACTGGTCGGTGTCCCAGCCGAGCAGCAAATCGCCGGTGTTGGCGTCGATCGAGCCGAGGGCGCCGGCGGCGGCGGCCACTTCCAGCTCGTGTTGCATGGTGTGGCCGGCCAGGGTGGCGTGATTGGTTTCCAGGTTCAGCTTCAGAGGGCCGAGCAGATCGTACTGGCGCAGAAAATTCAGGCAGGCCGCCGCGTCGGAATCGTATTGATGTTTGGTTGGCTCCTTCGGTTTCGGCTCGATGTAGAACTGGCCTTTGAACCCGATTTTCTTTTTGTGATCGACCGCCATGTGCAGGAATTTTGCCAGGTGATCCAACTCGCGCTTGAGATCGGTGTTGAGCAGGGTCCAATAGCCCTCGCGTCCGCCCCAAAAAACGTAGCCCGCCCCGCCCAGTTCATGGGTCACCTCGATCGCTTTCTTGGCCTGGGCGGCGGCGTAGGCGAAGACCTCGGCGTTGCAACTGGTGGCCGCGCCGTGGACAAAGCGCGGATGGGCAAACAGGCAGGCCGTCCCCCAGAGCAACCCAACCCCGGTCCGTTGCTGTTCCTCCCGCAGCACCTTGACGACGGCGTCGAGGTTTTTGTTCGTTTGCGCCAGGGTGGCGCCTTCGGGCGCGATATCGCGGTCGTGAAAGGCGTAAAAGGGCGCGCCGAGCTTCTCAAAAAACTCGAAGGCCACCCGCGCCCGCCGGCGGGCGTTGTCCAGCGAATCGCTGTTGTCGTCCCACGGGCGGTTCATGGTCGGGGCGCCGAACATGTCCGAGCCGCGGCCGCGGAAGGTGTGCCAATAGACGACCGAGAAGCGCAGGTGCTCGCGCATGGTCTTGCCGTCGATGACCTCGGTGGCGTTGTAATGTTTAAAGGCGAGGGGATTCTTTGACTTGGGGCCTTCGTACTGGATGGGTGATATATTTGGAAATGCTTGTGTCATAATTTGTCCTGGCCAATATCTAAAGAAAAACCGCGCGCGGCGCAATTAGAATTTTCAGATTTTTCAATGTTCGATGTTTTTCAAGTTGCTCATTCGGTTTGGCCAGTTCGGCGGCCCTGGCCCGGCGCAATTCGGTTTCCAGGCGCTTGCGCCGCTGCGGAAGAGAGTAGCCGGGTGGCAGGATTGGGCGCATCGGTTTAACTCTCCCGCAGTTGCTGCGCCATCCGACCACCCTCAACGCCCTGCTGCCCCGCGACGTCGCCTTAAGTTTCCTGGCGGGCATCATCGCCGAAGCGAACAAACTGACCCGCGTCGCCCATTACATAAAAACCCTAAACTCAGTTTGAACCGGGGACGGTGCTAAAATCGAAGTGAGCGGAAGTGGTTTGGGCCGATTCGCGAAATTGGCTGCATCAACAGCAAAAGACAAAGTGCTTTTGAAGCAGCCGTGCAAATATGCGGCAAGGGACACAGCTTTCGCCCAAGATTTGTTTTTCTCCAATGTCAGATACGATTGTGGAGGGGTGAGGTTCTCATTCAGCAGTTGTGAGATTTGAACGAGTGGAAATCGATCACGGTACGGCCTGACATCATCCAGTTCGATTGCATAAACCTCATCAGCGCCCTTCACGTACAGGTCAAATTCGAGGCGAGAGCAGCCCACATGGTCGTGAAATTGATTCCAAATTACTTCGGGTTTGTTGGCCACAATTCTCGTGATTGTTGCTTCGCCAACCAAACTGCTTACAGGAGCGGAAGCATATAAGTTGATCCTGTGGCCGAGCCATCGAGTTGAAAACTTGCGCCGAATCTCAACAGTTTTTTTCTTTTGGAGAATTCGGTCGGCAAATTGTGGCTGTATTGACAACAGCAACTGATTGTCTGGAGAAAATCCGCCGAATGCGTAGAGATCAGCCAACTTTGGAATTTTCTCGAGAACCGATCTCCAGACACCTCGAAAGTTCCCGGTGCATTGCAGTTCCTTGTCGAAAAGACGATACTGTGTTTCAGCGAGTTCTGCGGGTGAAAACCCAAAAGATGTAAAAAATCCACTCTGTCGTTGCCAAACACTTTCAGGCAATGTGAAATGAACGCTTTTTGCGAGGTCACGAATCTCAAGAGCCATGAGCGAAAAGAACACTTCACCCAAATGCGCATCGCGTATTTGTTCGTTTATGCGAAGGTGACAGAATTTCGCGTTGCTCCCCTTCTTCACTACCGCCGACGCGACAGGGCAATCATCAATATAACCGATGAATGCGACGCGCTCGACTTGTCGGATTCCGGGCAGCACTTTCTGCTGATACCAGCGCTCGATTTCCGGGTACATTCGCTCGTTTGCCAGAATTAGATCCCTGAAATTCGAAAGATGATCTGTTTTGCAGCGGACGTCACCCTCCGCCAAGCGAACGATCTTGAAATCTCGCCTTACTGCTTCGTGAGTTGAAATGCTTCTGGCGCTCATCACTATCCCTTAATGATACCACAGTTTAAAGAATTTTGAAAGTTGGAGGGTCTGCGTTCCATAAGTGCTCTTTTTATCCGAATCTTCCGACATGCGATAAAAGGTTAAACGGGCCATCACTTCTTCATTCGTCAGCGTCAGCCCGACATCGTGACCTCTGACCTCGAAAATCAAAGGAGTTCCATTAATTCCATCATCACGCTCGAAACCGAACCGAGGGTGAACAAATCCAGCGTAATGGATTCTCATTTCGCCGATTGTCTCATCCGTCGCGCGGCAATACACGGCGACGCCGGGAGGAAGGGCAATCCTTTCTTTGGAGCGCAAAATGTAGAATTTCTCCTTTTCGATCCTCAGGAATTTTCGTTCTTCTGACTCCTCACAGGGCAACAATTCCCAATACATCTTCGGGTCGGTCATTTTCTCCCCCCACAAGGGAATCCGTTCTGCATTCAAGGGTTGTTTTGCGCAAAAGGCGCACCCGGTTTCGCCCTCGCAAAGTTCTACGTTCTGCAGATCAACGGACAAAGTACCATCGTTTTGAGTTCGACGGAAATTCGACGTGGCAGCGGTCCTGTCGCGACGCAGAACGGATTCGTATAAAACTTGTCCGCGAATCTCACAATCTTCGGGTTTGCCTTTGAACAATCGAAGCTGCGACAACGCAGTGCCGACTCTCACGCGAACGTCGAAAGTCATTGAGGTGACTTCAATGAACATGTGGCCCGTCTGCTTGCGGCCTTTCTTCTTTCCGGCGTGGGCTGGATCAAACGACTCGTACGTGTCCATACCGTCCACGATCAGGCGAGCCAGCACATCTACACGCCCAACGGTGCTTTTCGCCGTCGCTTGACCATAAATTTCGTCTGATCCCAAGAGAGGAGAACCGAGTTCCTGTTGGACTCGAAAAACATACGTCTGACGATGCTCAAGCGGATAAACGCCATCACTTGAAGGTTTGATCCGCTCTGCAAATTTGCTGTCTTTCAGAACACTCTGTTCATAACTTCCACCGAAAGGCTTCACGGTACCTCGAAGCATTCGGTATCCTTCGCAACTGAGGGTCAGATCGAGGGCGGAACCGTCGATTGAGTTCTTATCATCCAAATTGACGTGGTTCAGCCAACCTTTCTTGGCGAGCTTAGTGACCTGATGTTCGGACAACACGCCTGGCACCCAACTCCGTGTACAGGACGAAATCATAACGACAATACCACCGCATTTTAATTTCCGGGTTGAGGATACCCCAAAAACTGAAATGTGGAAAGAAAAATTCACAAAAACTCGCACCGAGTTTCGTGGCAGCGGTACGGTTCTGAACTGAATGGACGGCCCATCTCAGACGCCCCATAAAACGGGGCCATCTCGCCAAAACAAATCCTCTCCCAGTCGCTTCTTCACTTCGGCCTGGATTTCTTTTTCGATCTTGGCGCGCTCCGCGACGGTGGCTTTGGCCAGTTCGGCCGCCCTGGCCCGGCGTAATTCGGCTTCCAGGCGCTTGCGCCGCTGCGGGAGCGAGTAGCCGGGTGGCAGGATTGGGCGCATCGGTTTAACTCTTTCGCAGTTGCCGCGCCAATTCCGCCGCCGACATCTGTCCCGGCGCGGTGGGTTTGTCCAGATACCCATACGTCAGGCACGAACCGAGTTTGGCGAAGGAAATCCGCGTCCCGCTCCACGCCTGGCCCATGCCGATCACACACAACGGCTTGACCCAGGATCGCTGGAGCAGCGACTCCAGGACGCCCGCGTCGCTCTCCTGGTTGATCATCGTGGAGATTTTGACAATCGAGCCGATGGTCTGCCCGTTCTCGACAATCGCGCAAAGTTCCTCCAACGACGGCGTCTTCCGAAAATGATGATAAGAGACGATGCAGGCCTTTTGCTGTTTCGCGGCCTCCCCGGCCACCGCCCGGCAGATGACGCTGCTCAGTTCGACATCCACGCCCGCCAGTCCGCCCAGGGCCTGCCGGTAAATCTCCAGGCGCGGCGCGTCATCCGCCTCCCAGTCGCCGCCTTCGGAGCGCAGCCGCGCGGTCAGGAGCACCGGTTTGCCGCCCGCTTCGATGGCCTGGCAGCGCTCCAGCCAATTGGCCGGCCGCGAAGTTTTGTCCAGCCGCACTTCGACAATATCGCCGGCAAAGTCGCCGGCACCGGAGGCTTCCAACGACGAGAGCGTCCCCACCACGCGCGGCACGGAGCCGACCGTCAGCGCGCCGTTTGCGGTTCGAAAGACAGCAGTCGATCTGGTCATTCTGGAAATGTTACCCGGTCCACGCCGCGAAAAAAACTTTAAACCTTAACCTTGGAACTTTAGACTCACTCCCGGTATGATCAAGACCATCATCAAGCCGGCCAAGGCCGCCCCCGCCGCAGGCCCTTACAGTCACGGTGTGCGCGCGGGCGATTTGCTTTTTTGCGCCGGGCAAATCCCCGTTCTCCCGGAGTCCGGCCAATTGATCGCCGGAGACATCCGCGCGCAAACCGAACGCGTGCTGGAAAACATCAAAATCATCCTGCAAGACCAGGGTCTGACGCTGGACAACATTGTCAAGACGACCGTTTTCATGACGAACCTGGCCGATTTCTCCGCCATGAACGAAGTCTATGCGCGGTTTTTCAACCGGAACCCGCCGGCCCGCACCACCGTGCAGGTCGCCGCCTTGCCGCGTGGCGCGCAGATAGAAATCGAACCCATCGCCCACTACTGAATCTTGTGCCGCAGAACCTTGCCATAGCGATTGCCTTCGTTCTGGGCGGGTTGTCGGGCGGGCTGATCGTTTTTCTTATCAAGAAACGCCCCGCCGTCCAGCCGGACAACCGGCTGGAAGAGGAATTGCGCCAGCAACTGCAACAGCGGGAGAAGGAACTGGCCTCCAGCCGCGAGCAAGTGACCGCGCACGCCACGGCTCTGGCCGCCGCCAAAGCCAATCAGGAGGCGTCCGAACGCATGCTGGCCGAGAGCCGCGAGCTGCACGCGGCCAATCTTCGCGCGGCCAGGGAAGCCCAGGACAAAGCCCTGGCGGACCTGCGCGAAACCTTCAAGGCGCTCAGCGCCGATGCCCTGCAACAAAACGCTCCGCAGTTCCTGCAACTGGCCAACGAAACCTTCGCCAAATTCCAGGCCGCCGCCAAGGGGGATCTGGCCCAGCGCCAGGAAGCCATCGCCTCTTTGGTCCAGCCGTTGAAGGAACAATTGGAAACCTACCAGCGCCGCCTGCAGCAGAGCGAGACCAGCCAGGCCGCCGTCCTCGGCGAAGTCAAAAAGCAACTGGAAGGTTTGGCCCAAAACAGCCAGGCGCTTTCGACCGAGACCTTCGCGCTGCGCAGAGTTCTCAGTTCCAACCAGGCCCGCGGGCGCTGGGGCGAGGAAACCTTGCGGCGCGTCGTCGAAGCCGCCGGCCTGAGCCCCCACTGCGATTTCAGCGAGCAAACCCAGTCCGACGACAAAAAGCCGGACCTGCTCGTCCATTTGCCGGGCAACCGCCTGATCATCGTCGATGCCAAGGTTCCCGATTTGGATTTCCTGCAGGCCCTCGACGCCGCCGATCCGGCCGCCCGCGCCCAGGCGCTGGGAATTCACGCCGCCAAACTCAAGGACACGATCAAGGAACTGGCCAAGAAGGATTACCCCGCCCAATTCCCCAACGCGCTGGACTATGTCGTGTTGTTCTTGCCGGCCGAGTCGCTCTTCAGCGCCGCGCTCGAAGCGGACCGCGAATTGATCCTGTGGGCCGCGCAACGCCAGATCATGCTGGCCACGCCCGCTTCCTTGATTGCCTTGTTGCGCGCCGTCAGCGTCAGTTGGCAGCAACACGCCCAGACGGAGAACGCGCGCGAGATCGCCGCCGCCGCGCAGGAGTTGTTCAACCGCGTCGCCAAATTCTTCGAGCATTTCGAGAAAATCCGCGCCGGCCTGGAGCGCGCCGGGGCCGCCTACAACGACGCCGTCGGCAGCTACGAGCGCATGGTGCGGCCCGCCGGTGTCAAGCTCAACCAACTGGGCGGCGGCGCAGCCGTCCGGGAGCTGCCTGAGATCGCGCCGCTTGAAGGGACGCTGCGATTGCCGTCTGTTTGACAGCCGCCCGACAGCGAAGCGTTTCAATGACCAATTTCAAATTCTCGATTTTCAATTTTCAATGTTCGTTGGATTGAATCGGGACGGCCATTGAAAATTGAAAATTGAAAATCTGTTATTGGTAATTGAAGATCCGTGGCGATGGACTTAGTCTCGGAACCGATCAAGTTGACATCAAACTTTTGAAACTTATGGCCGAAAAGTGTTTTCATCCCAGCATCGAAGGCGCCCAGCACGGCGCGAAGTCTCTCACCGCGTTCCTCGACTATGCCAAAGCCTCCGGCGCTTCCGGCGCCCAGCCTTCCAATTTCATGCTCCAGGACGGCGCCAAATTCAAAAAACCCGCCGAAATCAAGGCGGCCTTCGCCGCGCGCGGCATGACCTTGGACGGCATCTCCGCCCACTGCCCCTTCTGGGTGCAGACGACCGCGTGGACGGAGAGCCTTACCGTCCGTCCATTCCTGCCGCCGGAGGTTGCCAAAAAATCCGCCGCCGAAATCGAGAAATGGACCGAGTCTTACATTCTGCGCCTGCTGGACCTGGCGGCGGCCCTCGAGGTCAGAGTCATCCCGATGTTTTGGGGCGTCGCTTTCGGCTGGGAAATGGCCACGGGCTACCCTTGGGGCTTCTGGAAGGGCGGCGATTACGATCTGGCGGCCAGCGGCCGGGAACGGTTCGTGAAAAAGACGGCCAAAATCCGCGCCCACGCCAACAAGCTCGGCCTTTTTCTGGCCCATGAAATCCACCCCGGCACCGCCGCCATGTGCGCGGACGATTTCAACCTCCTGGTGGCCGCCTGCGACGGCGACAAATGCCTGGCCGTCAACGCCGATCCTTCCCACTGCTGGGAAGGCGAGAATTGGGAAACCCGCTTTTTGAAAGTGGCGCCCCGCGTCTTCGCCTGTCATGTCAAGAATTTCGTCATCCGGCCCGGCCTGCCTTTGCGCATGATGGAAGCCGGCTGGCAAAAGCGGGCCATGCAGTTTGTCGATATTGCCAGCGGCGACCTCAACCTGACCCGCTACGTGGAACTGCTCCTGCACATCGGCTACCCCCAACGGTATTGCGCCGCCATGAAGACCAGGACCGCCCCGCTCATCGTCGAAGCCGAGAGCGCCTACCGCGACCTGGACCAGACCAGCGCCGACGGCATCGCCTACGTCCGCGACAACCTCTGCTTCCCCATTGCCGCCGGCTCGTTTGAAGAGGGCATGGGAGCGTAGGGCGGATTTCCGCCGGCGCCCAGGGTGACGACGGCGATCTGCTCCGCAAAGAAAAATGGTCGGGGCGGTGAGATTTGAACTCACGACCTCTTGGTCCCGAACCAAGCGCGCTACCAAGCTACGCTACGCCCCGCCCGACCGAAGATCACCACAGTGCCCGTTGCGGCCCGGGATTGCAAACAGTTTCGGAAGAAAGATTTCCGGCGCCCCCTTAATCATCGATTTCGTAAGTTGATTTAGCGGTTTTTACCTTATGCCATAAGAATCAAGGGGTTAAGATCGGGAGGGGCACTTTCGCATTGGCAGAGGATTTTCTTTTTCGCTTGCCATCTGGCCC
>JBEKYR010000049.1:0-35379 GCA_049510745.1 Verrucomicrobiota bacterium
ATCATCTGTATCGTTTGTTCCGCAATGCCACCGGTTTAACGCCGAAAGCTTACAGGGCAGCCCACGCGTCCCCTGAGAGCTGACTTTACTCTGCGGACAGGCCCGCCTGCCGGGATGGAATCATGGCCAATTTCGATCCGGCGCATTGGCACGATGTGCTGCTCGACGGCCCCAAAAAACTCCAGCAAATTGAAAATCTCAAAACCATCATCAGCAACGTCGGACGCGCGGGCATCCCTGTTCTCGGCTACAACTTTTCCATCGCCGGCGTCGCCGGCCGAATCAAAGGCCGCTTCGCACGCGGCGGCGCTGAAGCCGTGGGCATGGATGGCCCGCTCGACCAACCGTTGCCCAACGGCATGGTGTGGAACATGGTCTTCGATAAAAATGCCGGACCCGGCGTGATCCCTTCGGCGACTCAGGAACAGCTTTGGTCACGGCTGAAGTTCTTTCTCGACGAAGTAATTCCCGTGGCGGAAGCGGCCGGCGTCACGCTCGCCGCGCATCCGGATGATCCGCCGCTGCCGTTCGTGCGCGCCCAGCCGCGATTGGTTTACCAGCCGCAGCTTTTTCAGAAACTAATTGACTTGAAACCGAGTCCGCGCAACGCGCTGGAATTTTGCGTTGGCACGGTTGCGGAGATGACGGACGGCGATATTTACGACGCCGTGGAAACTTACAGCCACCAGCAAAAACTCGGCTATCTCCACCTGCGCAATGTCCACGGCAAGGCGCCAACCTACAAGGAAACTTTCATTGATGACGGCGACGTGGACATCGTACGCGTGCTGCGGATTCTAAAGAAGAATAATTACCAAGGGGTACTCGTTCCCGACCACGCGCCGCAGATTAGTTGCGCCGCACCGTGGCACGCCGGCATGGCCTACGCACTCGGCTTCATGCGCGCCGCACTGAAGTGCCTTGAAAGTGAAGCGTGACTCTCAAGTTGTAAAAGCCGCGCCGCCAGATCCGCCAGTTTGGGGAATTGCGGGAAGCATGTTTTGCATGGCAAATGTGCCACACTTAATCCGGTTCCGGAACTCGATGACTAACTCGGATTGTGTTAAAAACAACGGCCGTGGCCTGTCCCAATATAAAACCCGGGTAAGGGCGTCCGGCGGCGAATCACGAACGTGCTGACCAGTGCGCCCATGCCCAGCAACGCCATTGTGGTGGGTTCAGGAACCGGAGTAGTTGTAAGTCCATAAACCCCACATCGTCAAAAATACTCGGAAGGCTAAAAGCATGAGCTTTGGCAAAGGTCTCAAAGAGAATGCCTTTTTGGAGGCGATGTTCCAAAACTCGCTCAACGCGCAATCAACTACTCACCGCCAATCAATGCGCTAGTCAAGGCGCAGCCGGTAAAACACAGAGGCGCTGCTTCGGTCGAGTGGAACGAGCAAAGAATTCGTGGGGGGTGTTGCAGGAAGGCCAGGCATACAGGTTTGCCACGGTCCGGCTACGCTTGGCGCACATTCCAATGCATAGGTCGCTCCAATCCATGAGCACCACTGGAACTCGATTCGACCCGCGGCCAACGCCACCATGAGACGCAGAGGCGGAATCGAGCTTACTTGCACATTGTCGAGAAACACAGACTGAATTTGCGAGGCTCCAGTCCAACCTTCGTCGGAATCAGCTGAGAATCTGATCGTTATCGACTGGCCGATGCGAGAGCCGTCGTTGGTGTAGCGCAGTTGGTGTAGTGCTGCGGGCACCGAAACGTTGGTGTATTGCTCAATGTCCACAACCTGCCCACCGATCAGCAACTCAGCCGTGAACCGAAGGTTCTTGATCGAGGGCTGGGCGATGATTTGGCGGGTGTATTGCACGGTGTACGTTCCACCCGTTTCTCCGCTCACCGTTGTGCCAAGCGTTTGCGCGATGCTCTTGCCCTGCGGATCGTTCCAGTAGAGGTTCTGGTTGCCGTCAACAACCATGAGTTTATTGACGCCAGCCATTCCAAGCCAGCCGTTGAGACTGACATTGTCCGCCCATATTCCAGACAGCCCGGGGCTTCCCGCGGCAATCGCCTCGTCAATAGTGGGGGATTCAAAACTGCCGTTGATTATAAGAGGAGCTTGGGTGCTGAAGGCCGAGGTTCCACCCAAAACAAGGCTTCCATCCGATTTAATGGTGTCCACACGCCAATAGTATGCTCGATTAGTGATCAGCCCAGTGACTGTAAAAATATTGTTGGTCTGATTTTGTTTAAACTCAGGCGATCCGTGGTTGGCGTCGGCGACAGACAGGAGGTTGTCACCGCAATACACGTCGTAGGAGACGCCCTGATAGCCTCCCAGCCAAACCAAATCCACGTTGGTTGTGTTCACCGTTGCGCCATTTGTCGGAACATGTGGCATTGCTTGAGCTGTTTGGTAGCCCGGTATCCAGTAGTTGCAGTCGCCAAATTCGTAGGCCCCGATATCCGGTGCGGTGCCGAGATAGCCGTCGGTGACTCCCGCAACCGGCAGGCCAGCGTCAACCACTGCGGAACCAAGCCGTGGGCGGAAATCCCGGCTGTCGAAGTCAATCACCTGCGTTCGGACATCGCCAAGCCAGTTGTGGTCGGCGGTGCCGGGAGGTGAGTCCTGACAGTTCATCATCCGGTCAACGCCGATGCCGCACGGTCCGGTTAGATTGTTACGAGTAACGGTGTGCGTGTTGCCAAGATTGTCAGGCGAGGTCAGGCAGATGTCTCGCGTCAGATTCGAAAAGGAGAGATTGTTGAGAACCCGGTGGTAGTCGCCTTCCATGTGGATGGCCGGGCTTTCACCAACACCGGTCATGCCCCACGTTACGTTGTGATGCACGAGCATGTTCGTGCCGTAGCCTTGCGGATAGACGACGTTTTCGCCATCGTAGTCGGCGCGAATCCCAAACTTGTTGTTGTCGTGGACCCAGCAATGGCGCACCTCGACGCCATTCTGCAATGCGGAAAACACTTGAACGCACGCCCCGTCACCCTGCAGCGCTCCGAGTTGTTGCCCCAAGTCACAGAGCTCAACCAGGGACTCCGCTCCCACCATGACACACTCGGACGAGCCCGCATTCCAAGCGGTCAGGCGACGAACAATGGAATCACGGGTGCCAATCACGTTGCAGGTGAAGCCGCCCTGGCCGGACCAATCAATGTCGTGCATTTGGACGTTTTCCACCAGGTCGTACTGGCCCTGGACCACCAGGGCGCTGCCGTCGTTGTATCCAAATGTGCAATTGCGAATCGTGTTGCACGAACCGCTCGGCCCATTCATTTGCGTGTCGCCAAGCAATTGCGTCATCCCGTTGGTGACCAAATCATCTTCCACGCCCAACATGCGCCGGCTGCACGCGTAGTGGTCAAACGCGCAGTCCTGGACGGTGCAAAACGCCCCATTGAGCAAACGGAATGTTGCCCCGAAGAAATTCAATCCTTCGAGCGTGAGGTTATTCGCGCCGTTAAGGTCGAAGGCGTAGGTGGCGGTTTTGCCGCGCAGATCGCCAGCGGGCGGGCCGCCGCCGGGCGCCCAGAAAAACAGCTCGCGGGTGGCCGGGCGGTAATACCACTCGCCGGCGGTGTCGAGGCAGTTTAGATGGCACTCCAGGTAGTATCGTTGAGCCCCCTTATAAAATGCGGTCCACATGAATGGTTGTTGCAAGAGGATGGGGCCGTTGGTGGGGTAATTGAACTGGCCGGACCCGGCGACGTGGTTGGTGATGATGCGCGAAAAGGTGATAAAGCGTCCAACGTTGAGCACAGCCATCGCGCCGCTGAAGTTTTTTCCTGTGGCGGCTAAGTCGGGCAGCCCGTTGCCGGTTAGTGTCACCATTGTGCCATAGGAGCTCGTTTGGTCTCCATGCGCCCAAGTGGCGTCCTGGTCCCAGACATTGCTGGCGGCAAAGCTCGCGTTGGGCCAACGCGCCGCCGTCATCATCTGGCCGTTGGCGAAAAGCTGCCAGACGTCCTTCGTAAGGGTGGTTTTGTAAATATTGCCGCTATACCGGCTCCAGGCGTTGGTTATGGGTTCGGTGCCGTCGAGCGTAACCTCTTCACCGGGATACGCGACGATTTTCACGCCCGTGGCCACTGGCCCGGTGACCGTTTCATGGTAAGCTCCCTGCCGGACGTAACACACCGAAAAATCGGGCGCGGCGCTGACGGCTTTCTGGATGGTTCGGAATGGCGCGGTCTGCGTACCTGGATTCGCATCCGACCCATATGTAGCGACATAGAAGAACAAAGGCGCTACAAGTTGTAGTCCCGCGGGTAGGACAGCGCTGCCCGAAGGAGAAATGACCACGACATCCATCGTCCCCGCTGGCTGCGGGGGCGCCTCAACCACGATCGTGTTCGGTCCCTGCCAGCGGAAGGGGGCGGCCACCGTCACACCGCCGAACCTTACCGCCGTGGCGTTTTGAAGACCGAGCCCGTAGATCATGACGCAGCCGCCGTCCAGCGCGCTGAGGCGGCCCGGCGCAACGCTGGAAACCGCCGTTGGATCGTCCGAGGCGACCACAGCGTCGATACAAACGGTTTGGATTTCAGACGGCCCTGTCCAGCCTTTGTTGGCGTTCGCCGAAAAGCGAATGGTGATCGATTGGCCAGTTCGGGTGCCGTCCGTGGTATAGGACAGTCGGTGAATTCCGGCCGGAACGGATATGTTGGTGAAGCTTTCAAAGTCCATGACCTGTCCGCCCACGAGCAGTGCCGCAGTGAAAACCAACGTCGCGATTTGCGGCTGGGCGGTGACCTGCCGTGCATACTGCACGGTGTAGGTGACACCGGTCTGGGCCGTGACTGGTGCGCTGAGCGTCTGCTGCAAGCTCGCGCCTTGCGGGTCGTTCCAATACATATTCTGGGCGCCATCAAAGACCATCTGCCTGTTGATGCCTGCGCTGCCGCTCCAGCCGTAAAGCTGCACATTGTCGGCCCAGACGCCAGTTTGCCCGGGGCAGCCAGCGGCGATAGCTTGGTTGATCGTCGGCGCCTCAAAACCTCCATTGGTTAGCAGCAGCGACGCCAAGACGGGTTCCAAGGTCAGCGCCCAGCCAGCGACAGCAAGCAGCGGGGCCCACCGCCGCATTTGGGAATCTGCAAACCAACTGTCATTTGCCCTCAGCATGCTTTGAGTTTCTTTTAATTACGGCTTGTCAAAGCCAGCCCGCTGGCCTTCCGGTCTAAGATAAAGGATGAGAACCACTCCAACAACAACCATTTTGCGCTCCAATGATACGATTCTGCGCCGCCTATCACCAATGTTGAACGTGTTTTGAATCTTTCAAACTCCGGTTCCGAACGTGGCCGGAAAATGACCATCCAGTAGGTGATGGGATTATCGCGAGACCCCAATTCCCGTGAGCCATTTGCGCCGCGCCCATTCTGGGCGGCGAGTATGCGTTGGTGACGCAAAAGGGAACATAAATAGACCCAAAATGGTAGTCGAAACGCCAACGGAATTGCGCATAATGGGAAGCATGTGCGTAAGGCCTTTGAAGCGTTTTCCACCGCCGTGTTTACGGCAGAAGAGGAAATTCGGACGTTGCCGCTGCCACCAATTTGGAGGCGCTCAACGACAGCAGCGCCCGCCACCCTTTTCTGCCGTCTGCTGTTGGTACCGCCAGACGATTAGTAGATGGAAACGGGTCTATGTCAACGAACAGAAAGGGCCACGCCGTCCAGCAATGAACAGACACATGTTGTTCTCGAAAACATTCCTTGTTTCGGTCTGCCTGGTCGCGGCCGCCCAGCCGTTCACAGGGACGGCGCAGGAACCGTTCGAGTTGCGCAAGCACTTCGATTGGCAAATCGCCATCTGCTACCACCCGATGTACATGCTCGTGGACGAGGATCGGGGCACACCTGTGCTGGGTGAGCGCGTCCCGCCGTGGGGTGCAGCCACCGCCGAGCAATACCTGGAGCGTGTGAAACGCAATCTCGCCTCGCTGGAGAAAGACCCGAACCTCACGCTGAATTACGAATGGGCGGCCGGCGCGCTCGAAGATATTGCCCTCCGCTTCCCGGACGTGATGCAGCGGATGCAAACGGCGCATCGGCGTGGCCAACTCGACTTTGTCGGGGGGGAGTATTCACTGTCCCATACATGCGTTAATGGCTCCGAGGCGAACTGGCGGCAGTTTGAATTGGGGCTGGAGGTTTTTCGGCGGCTCTTCGGTGAGCGCGTCACTGTCCACGCGCACCAGGAAGACCAGTTGTATTTGCAGCTTCCGCAAATCTTGCGGTCCTTTGGCTACGAGTACCTGGTGATGCCAAGTTTTCCCTGGGCGATCACGATCACCGACGGTCCGTTTGCGCTGCGGGGGGACGAGCGCCGCACTTACCTGGCAAAGGGCGACGAGTTCATCTGGGCCACCGCTCCTGACGGCACGAAGCTCCCAGCCTACTTCGCCACCAACGTCCGCGAGACGAATCCCAACGATGAATACATGAAAGACCTATGGAGTTGCCCGCCGGTCTGGATTGATTTCCCCGACTTGGAGGAATACCACAATCCCAACAACCAGGCTCGCCCGGTTTTGCTGGGGCCGGCCGTAGCGGAGCGGTTCAAAGTCGCGCCGCCGCGTGCAAGCGGAAAGATTCAGACCTGCTACTCCTACACCGAAGGGGTCTGGGCTGAGGAACATCTGCGCGCCAGCAAAGCGGCGGAAGAAGCCACCGTGCTGGCGGGCAACCTCCTCGCCATGTCGCGTTTGGCCGGGGCGCCGCTCGACCGGCAGGACAAGCTCAACGCCCTCTGGCGCACAGTGCTGAAGTATCAGGATCACGATGTGACCTGGATTGAGGTCACCGATCTGCGCCGCAAGGCCATCGGCCAGTTCCAACAAGTCGTGGCCGAAGATCGCAAGCTGATGGACGAAGTCGCGGCCGCCCTGGTGCAACCGAACACCAACTCCCTCGCGGTCTTCAATGGCTCGCCTCGACCTCGCGCGGCCTTGCTGGAAGTCGGCGCCGATGAAGTCCCCGGCGGGGGGGCGAAGTTTCAAAAGGCGGGCGGGATGTTTGTGGGCTTTGTGGATTTGCCTGCGGGCGGTTATCGGAGCTTTCCGCTTGCCCCCGATGGCTGGACCGAATCAAAGGAACTGCAATTGCCCGACAGAATCGTCACCGACGATTACACAGTTGAGCTTTCTAAAGAGGGCTTGATCAAGCAAATCACTACCGCTAAAGGAGAGAACTTGCTGGCGACCGACAAAGGTTATCTGGGGGGTGAAATTCGGGCTGTCATCGGCAACCAGTGGGTGAACAACCGATCAGCCGCCTGCAAGTTTTACGACGGTGGGGTTTGCTCTATCCTGGAGAGATCAGGGCTGTTTGGTGAGGATGAAGCGGGCGGCGCACCGGCGGCGGACGCCTCCGGCAAAAGTCATTCCGCCACGCTGCCTGAAGCTGAATCTGCCGCCGGACAAAGGAGAATCCCGCTGCGGGAGCGCTACTACTTCTTCAAACACCATCCCCTGATCAAAGCCGAACTCGAATTTGATTTTAACGGCAATACGATCGGCGATTTCCATATTGAAGAAACCAAGCTCAACGTCTATTACCCTACCGCGGGTGGAGAACTCTGGAAGGACGTGCCCTTTGGTTTCGAGTCGGCCCGCGAAGGCGACCAGTTGCTGGCCCTAAACTGGGTTTACTCCGGCGGCTTGGTTTATGTGAACCGAGGCACGCCCAAACATTGGGTGCGGAATGGAATTGTCGCCAACACTTTGGCTTGGGGCGGGAAGAAATGGAGCAACCGCATCCACTACGATTGGTGGATGCAGCGGTGTCAGAACTACGACCTCTGCCTCTACGGCCGGCAGAGGCTCGAATACTTCTTGATTCCGGCTGGCCCGTTCGATGGGGCTACGGTCACACACGCGGTCGAGGCGCTAACGGCGCCGGTCTTCATCACCTCCGGCGCCGGCGAGAAATCTCTGTGCCATGTGATGGACGACTCCCTCGCTGTGACTTCGCTGTTCCTGAAGGACAGCCAGCTTTGGGCGCGCGGCTACCAGATGCCTTCGGCCAAGAAAGGCCGCTTCCGCGACTGGGAAATCTTCAGCCTGCCGGTGCAAGAATTGAAATGAGGCCCACGCTGGTCGTAGGCAAGAAGCCAAACGGGAAAAACTCAAATGAAACGTGAGTTGTTGTTGCTGACAACCACCCTGAATCTGGCAGCCGCCATCTACACGGCCATCGCCGCAGAAAAGCAATATCAACCCACCTGGGAATCGCTGGACGCCCGCCCCAATCCAGCATGGTTCGATGACGCGAAGATCGGCATCTTCATTCATTGGAGCGTCTTTTCGGTCCCAGCGATTGCCTGGGTTTATCCCGACAAACCATATGGCTACGGCGGGCATTCCTGCTGGTACGGCATGTATATCGACCGCTTGCGCCTGCTGGCGCCCACGGAACAGGACAAAATCGAGGCATTCCATCGGAAGACCTACGGTGATGTTCCGTTCAAGGCGTTGGCTCCGCTGTTCAAGGCCGAAGCATTTGACGCCCAGCAATGGGCCTCCCTCTTCAAGCGATCTGGCGCGCGCTACGCTTTCCTGACATCGAACTTTCACGACGGATATTGCCTGTGGCCCAGCCCGTACAACCTGGGATGGAACAGCCAGGATGTCGGACCAAAACGCGATGTACTGGGCGAATTCGGTCGTGCCGTGCGGGATGCAGGCCTACGAGCTGGTTTTTACTACTCGCTAGGTGAATTCAATCACCCACTCTATCAGGCCGCCCGCAGCAACGCCACCGTCCTGCCGCGATTCGTGCAGGAGCATCTGCAACCGCAGTTGCGCGAGGCCGTGAAGCGCTATGCGCCGTCCATCATCTACTTTGATGGAGAGTGGGAATTCCCAGAGGACAGCTTTGAGATGCGAGATTTCTTGGCGTGGCTTTACAACGACTCCCCGTGCAAAGACGACGTAGTGGTGAACGACCGCTTCGGTGCCGGCTCCCGCGGCAAACACGGGGGTGTCTATTGCTCGGAAGCCGGCGTCAAAGAGAGCGGCACGGATCACAAGTGGTGCGAGGATCGCCCAATTAGCCGTGGCAATTGGTCTTACAACCGGCTGGAGAAGTTGGATGATTATCTCGCCGAGCGCGACTTGATTCATCTGCTGGTCGAGACCGTGGCGCAGGGTGGCAACCTCCACCTTGCTATCTCACCCTGTGAGGATGGAACCGTTCCCATGCTCCAGCAGGAACGACTGATGCAGATGGGGGATTGGCTCAAGGTCAATGGTGAGGCCATCTATGGGACCCGGCCTTGGAACATTACGCATGAAGGCCCGCTGGCGCCCACTTACGACCCTCGCTTGGACAAGGACTGGCGCTGGACCGTGCGGGACAGGATTCCGATGGTTCAATACACCCGAAAGGGAAATGTTCTGTATGCGATCTGTCTGGCATGGCCGGGGAAGGCGCTCACCCTGGAATCACCCGTGCCGACTCAGGTCACAAAGGTGCGTATGCTGGGCGTGGAACAACCCCTATCCTGGAAAACAGCAAGTAGAGGTCTGACTGTGGAAGTACCGATAATCTCTGCTGGGGAACTTCCCTGTCGTAGCGCATGGGTTTTCGAAATTACCGGACTGCGCAACGTGGAATAATCGGGGCCTGCTTCAGCCGTTGGCGAAGTGTCCGAAGTCACAGGTGGACCTGCAAGGTGCGGACATTTGTCTATGGGGTCTAGCAGACTGTTGAAGTGCGCCGTGACAAAGGCGCACTTTAACGGGCTGCTAACCGATAGCCCTTATCGGCGCAAGCAGACACGTCACTGACGTGGCAACAGCGCTATGAACGAACACGGTTCACCAACAACGACGCTCCCATCCGCCCTTAGGGTGTCCACACGCCACCAATACCTCTGGTTTGGATTCAGGCCGGCGATTCTGTAAATGTTGTTACTCTGATTCCGTTTGAATTCGAGAGATTCGTGCTTGGCTTTAGCCACAGTTCCTTGATCGGCTCCGAAGTACACATCAAATGAAACTCCCTGGTAGCCCCCCGACCATATTAAGTCAATGATTGTGTTAGTTACCACGGCACCATTAGCGGGGACGCACAGGCGGGCCTCGGGAAATTGGTAGCCGGGGATCCAATAGTTCGGGTCGCCATATTCATAAGGACCAATGTCAGGAGCCTTTCCAATAAAGCCGTCCGTGATGCCTGGGATAACAGCCCCAGCATCTATGAGCGGTGAGCCGGGTTTAGGTCGGAAATCCCGGCTGTCGAAGTCCACAACCACACTTCGAACATCGCCAAGATAATTATGGTCTGCGACACCCGGAGGTTGGTCCGATCTGTCGAGAACTCGTGCGATTCCAATCCCAAATGGGCCGGTCAAATTGTTTCTAGTTGTGGTGTGCAGGTTGCCTAGGCCCTGTGGTGAGGGTAGGCAGATGTCGCGGGTGGCATTGCCAAACGAGAGGTTGTTGTAAACCTTGTGAAAATCGCCCTCCATGTGGATTCCCGGACTTTCGCCGTCGCTCGTCATACCCCAAACCACATTGTGGTGGACCAGCATGTTCGTGCCGTAGCCTTGCGGATAGACGACGTTTCCGCCATCGTAGTCGGCGCGAATCCCAAACTTGTTGTTGTTGTGAACCCAACAATTTCGGACTTCGACCCCATTCTGCACACCGGACCAGACCTGGATGTCTGCTCCGTCGTGTTGCATAAGCCCAAGCTGCTTCCCGAAGTCACAAAGTTCGATCAAGTTCGACCGACCAGCTTGGAGGCACTCGGAGCCTCCGGTGATGTAAACGCCGATCCTCCGGGCCGTCGTCTCGCTCGATCCCCCCAGATCAACGGTGCATTTGCCAACACCAGACCAATCAATGTCGTGCAGCAGAATGTTCTCAACCAGATCGTGCGCGCCTGCGACTGCGAAAGCACCGCCATCGCAGTAGGCAAAGGTACTATTCCGGATCGTGTTAAACGAGCCCTCGTGGGGTCCTTGCATTCGGGTGTCCATCGTCCACTGTGCCCACGTATAGCCGGGCTTCACCCTCCCATCCTCCACGCCCAGCATCCGCCGGTTGAATGCAAAATGGTCAAACTCACAGCCTTTGACTTCGCAGAATCTAGCGTTCAGGAGTCGAAGGGTCGAGGCAAAAAACCTGAAGTCGGCGAGTGTGAGCCCCTCAACTCCATCAAGATCGAAGGCGTAAGTCGTCGTTTTGCCGCAGATGTCGCCAGCCGGAATCTGACCGTCGGGAGCCCAGAAGAAAAGCTCCTTGCTTCGTGAGTTGTAATACCATTCCTTGGCCGTATCCAAACAGTTCAGGTGACACTCAAGATAAAACCGTTGTTGTTCCTTAAACCACTGGCCCCACATGTGGGGTTGGTTCATTTCGGGGGGGCCGTTCGTGGGGTAATTGAACCGGTTGGATCCGGCGACGTGGTTGGTGATGATGCGCGAAAATGTGAGATACCGTCCAATATTCAGCACAGCCACCGCGCCATTAAAGTCTCTGCCTGTCGCTGCCAAGTCCGGCAGACCACCCCCGGTCCGCGTCACCATGGTGCCGTATGAACTGGCCATATCTCCGTGAGCCCAGGTTGCCTCCTGGTTCCACACGCTCCCGTCGTCGACACTGGCCTTGGGCCACCGCGCAGGAATCATCATCTCGCCTGCATAAAAAAGCTGCCAAATGTCCTTGGTCAACGTCGTTTTGTAGATCGAGCCGTTGTGCCGCGTCCAAGCATTCGTAATGGACTCTGACCCGTCAAGCAAGACCGTTTCACCTGGATAGGCTGCGATCTTGACACCCGCTGCTACCGGACCGGTCACTGTCTCATGGTAGCGTCCAGCGCGGACGTAGCAAATTGAACAGGGCGGCATCAGGTTCACAGCCCTCTGGATGGTGCGGAACGGCGCCATTTGCGTCCCAGGATTTGAATCGGAACCATTGGTGCTGACATAGAAGAAAATCGGATCCACATATTCCAGCCCCGACGGAATTAACGCACTGCCCGATGGGGAAATGACTGTGACATTGACTACGCCGGCCGAGTGCGGCGGTGCTTGGACAATAATTTTGTCCGGCCCACTCCATCGGAACGGGGCGGCTACCACCGCGTCGCCGAACACGACCCGAATGGCGTCTTGAAGACCGAATCCATAGATCGTGACACAGCCACCGTCCAATGTACGAAGTTTGCCAGGAGTAACACCGGAGATCCCTGCTGAACTATCGGAAGCGACCACGCCATTTTGAACGGCGTTGACCTTGGCCTTCGACAATGCGGGCAGCGGCATGGCAGCCAGGATCGCAATGATGGCGATGACCACCAGCAGTTCGATCAGAGTGAACGCACGGCCGCCGCAGCGACCGGGAATTCGCATTCCCATATTCATGTTGATGTCTTGCTTTATTCATTGGTTATACATATATAACAATTATCCATTCAGATCTTCAAGAACCGGAGATCGGATTGAGCCCGGTCAAAACACTTCATGGTTTTCGTTGTGGTTCAATACGGAAGTTAAGCGGAGCTTGGGCTTCCGCCTTAATCCAGATGATGAGATCTGTTGATTCTAGCGTCTGCCGATGACCGAAACGAAAATCCTTTCCGCGCGGAACCTCCTTGCCGTCCAATGTCAACACCGCAGCGGCCTCGCCCCAGTTCTTGATCACAAATGCCGGGTTGACGACTGGCGAAGCCTCGGAAGCCCTGAGCGAAAAGGCTATGCCATCGAGCCGATTGGACGTATTGCCGTGCAGCACATACGCCCGCTCAGGCACGCTATAGCCTTCACTGGAAAACCCCGGGCCGGACAGTTCCAGTGCCGGTGGCTGGTTCCAAGAGCGCGCCAGCGGGGCCAACTGCCCAGCGGTCTTGTCCAACGTCATCCCGAACAGGAAGAACATGGTCAGTGACCGATCCGTTAATATGTTGTGAGGATCCTTTTTCTCGTATGCCGTCTGCGTGACGCAGGAACTGCTCGGACGCCCAGAAATCATCATTTGCTGTAGCCCGTCACTTGGCACATCAGCAATAGGCCAATGGTCCCACCAGTAAAGACTCCAAGGCCATTGGTTGTCCGGACACAAGAGCCCGAAACGACAGGCAACCGGCTGCACGATCATGAATGGCTTGCTTTGCGCCTTGAGATTATACCATTGGATTACGGGGTCGCGCAGACCTGGAACGGAACCAAAATAGACCCGCGTGTCGTTGACCGTGCTGCGGCCGGGTTTCTCGGGAAGGATTTTCGGGCCAGCCGCCGTTGGCACGCTGTTTTGCCAGGTGAACGGGAACTCGCGTCCGTCCATGTTGGCGAGCGTAATGGCCTCTTTCTCGATAATGTCATCAGGGAACAAACCCGGTTGGATAATGTAGTCTTCCTGTTCA
This sequence comes from Verrucomicrobiota bacterium, assembly GCA_049510745.1. GTDB lineage: Bacteria > Verrucomicrobiota > Verrucomicrobiia > Limisphaerales > Palsa-1400 > PLGF01. The sequence continues at coordinate 13,352 of JBEKYR010000049.1, forward strand.
AAACTATGATTGCCGGGCAAATAGCTGGTCCACAGCGTTACCTGACGCGCCGCCACCCCGTCGGGATAAATCGTATAGACGTCCTCCGCCCAGTCAGGCCAATGGCTTTGGGGGTCAATATTGACGAGTTGATACATCATGTCGGCGGGAGCAAAACGCCACAGAATTTTCACGCGGGCATCTGTGTTCTCGATGATTTTGACCTGGGAGTAGCGGCACTGCCGATCCATCATCGCCTCATAGCAGTATCCGGTGCTGTCCTTCCACGTCTCCGGCCCCTCATGGGCGATGCCGATGTCGTTCTCCGTCCACCAGGTCGGGTAGTAGTTCAGACCATTCCAGTAAATTAACTTGAAAGGAAACTCGTCGAACATGACGACTATATCCGCATAGTCGCCCATCCGGCGGCGAATATCCCAATCTTCGTCGTAACTTAAACGGGTGGTGTAGGCTCCGAAACGGGCCGGCCCCTTGGGACCCGTGGGAATCCGCCGAAACGTCAAGGGTTGTTCGACCTGCGGACGGACGGCTGCAAACGCCGTTTGGGCTTCCTCAGCGCTCAAGGCATGGTTGTAGATCTTGACCTCATCGATCAATCCATCGAATGAAAAGTTAAAAGGCGTGTTGGCAGTGGGCCGCTCCATGTGGGCGGGAAGGGTCTTGATGGGATTGCGACCGACGTGTAAATCCAGGTCGGGAGCTGCCGTGAAGCGCCCCGACGTGGCCAGATGGCCGGCAGGCCGGCCATCCAGATAGAGAGTAATCCCGTCCCGTTCACTGAAGGTTCCCAGCAAGTGTGACCATTTCAACAACGGCAGGATCGGCTTGGCGCGATCCACAGGTTTGGGTTGTATGAACTGGACCAGTGATTGCTCTCCCAAGCCGGGGAGTGCCGCCTTCGTGTTGCAGCGCTGCCATTGGCCATCCACGCACACATGCAAGCCGAAACGGCTGTCGGCATCCACCCCAAAAAAAAATCCCTTCTGTTCGTTGGCCTGCATGACGATCGGGCACCAGTTCCACGGATATGTGCGGGGTGCAATCCAAGCCTCAACTGAAAAGTCACCGGCCAATTTGGGGGCCTGCCCAGCGGGACAAACCATGTCGGTGTCGAACTCGTCAAACTGCACGGCCTTGCCGGCGACGCCGGGAACACGTTTGCAGTGGCCTGAGATCGGAGATATTCCTCCACTGATATTATCAACCGCCCCGCTCCCTTCATGTTCATCAAAGTGCCACTCAGCAACAATGCCAGCCTTCGACTCCATGGTAATTCCTGCCATCAGTGCAATTAGCACTCTGGGGAAAACCATTTTCCAAGTGCGGGTGTTCATGTTCATTATCGATGTTGTTGTCAGGTTACTCTATCTGTCGGAATATGCCCGCTCCATCTGGGTCGCTCCTTGTGCTCCCTTCAGTGGAATTTGCATGAGATCGCTCACTTTGAGTCACACGATGTTGCGAGGTTCCCTACCCAGGCGGGCCTGCCGCCCTCGAAATATTGAGTTCTCCTGGTGGTGGACGCGCTGTGCAATGTCCAGCAATCGCAAACTCTGCTGCGCGCCTGCCTGGCGCAAGCCGCTAAACACGGACTGGTTTGGAATGATTGAATCCATATCCATTATTTATGCGGAACGCAACAATTACCAATCTGCCAATCTCGTCCAAGCTCTTACGACGCGCCGTCGATTTGCTGAACGGTCGAGTCAAAGATGCAAGCCGACATTAAGGCAGGTCCCCGCCTGCCGTAAACAACCCATTTGCGCCCAAGAAAGTCCCTTTTTGCGACCACACCTGTCGACTCGGCTGAGCCGCCGCGCCGAGCGGCGGTTGCGTCGCCGAAGCTGGGATTTCTTTTAGCGAGCGCATCAGATGATTTTCACATTGCCTTCCGTTCGTCGCCCGTCGTTCAAATCATCTGGCTCAGGAAACCACCGTCCACACGGATGTCCGTGCCGGTGACAAAACTGCTGCCTCTTTGGCTGGCGAGAAAAATGCAGGCGCGGGTCAGTTCGTTCGCGTCGTGTAAGAGGAAAAACACTCCACCTCCTGTGTGTTAGGGACAATTAGGGACAAAAAACCTTCGGTTTACTTCGCAAATACGGATCGCTCGGAAAATCTCACACCTGAATTATCCAGCGTATTTGCAACGGTTTAGCATGTTTTTGCGAAGACTTGCGAAGCCCCATTTTCGGGTTCGAGCCCCGCCACTCAGCCCTCGCTCCCATTGGGCTGTCGCGGGCAGAGGGTTCCCCAAGGCTATGAGACAATTAGAAGATTCCAATGTCCGGGCCGTGGAGCGGGTGAAGGGAATCGAACCCACCACTTTTCTTCCGCGCCTTGCATAACCTTGCCACGCTGTGCCACTTACGATTCTAAGTCGGGGTTATCGCTGTGGCCCTCGGTATGGTTAACTAGTGGCTGTCGCAGCCATTTTATTCTTCGACACAATAAGGCGCGCCTTCTCACTGGTAAAATGCCAAAAATATCACTGACTGAACTGGACAACTGTGGCGTGACACAGATTAAAACGACTGATGCTATTGCCTTCGACTCCGAACAACACCCGCTTCCCCACCAGGTCCGCAAACACGGTCACATAATTGTGCCCCTTGCGGCGGTTCATTGCATCGGCCCCAACCCAAACCACTTCCGACCAGTCGGCCCGCTCGCGCGCCGCCGCCACATGCGCGTGCAGCGTCCGCCACATCCGCTGGTCGGTCTCCCCCAAAATCTCGCCGGCTTTCTTGACCGGCATCTCCCGGGTCAGAGTGAGCGCAAAGGCCTCAAACTCCTTGGTGAAATGTTTGCTCCGTCCCTCCCACGGCGATGTGACCCGATAAGCAACAGCGTGACTGTCCGTGACTCTGCTGTGTGGCTACCGCTTTTTTCTCCGTTCACAGCTTGGGCAACGAAACATCGCTGAAATGGCGGTCGAGTTCCGACCAGGCAGGGTTGTGATCGGGCCAACACGACGCTGGTCGGCATGGTCGCTAAAAAAGGTGCGAATCGAATCGGAGCAGGCGATTCATCTGGTGCATTGCCAGTCCGTCCAAATTCAACTCTTCTTCGATCTCGGTTCCGGTCTTGGACACCAGCCCGCTGGAATTGATCTTCGTCCGGAAGGCGACGTGATTCATCAAGTTGATGACGGCAGCCTGCCAGTCCAACTGCTGGTGGTAGTAAGACCGCATGATTTGGGGCCCCAATTCTCTCTCCGACTGGCTCATTTGGTTGGCCCGGCACACGTTGCCGCCCAGCCAGGATTGAGTCAGATGGTTGGCGAGCGGATAGGTGCGAAAATCCGGGTCCTGGGACAACTTCTGGATCAAGCGCATGAAGTTGGTGTAAAAAGGCTCGCCCCGTTGGAAATAATTGAAGCCTCGAATGGCCGAGTGCTCCGTAAATACGACGTATGAAGTCAGGTCGCCCGGCTTGTCCAGTTCCATTCGCCAGTGGGTGAGCACGATGGCGAACACCATGGGCTGCATTTCGACCGGGAGTTGGAACGGCAGACCATCATGCGTGCAGGCTCCCCGCACAAGACAAGTTGCATCCTCGAATCCTTCACGATCTAATTCAAGAACCGTTTTGAGATCGGGATCCAGTGTCGCATAAACATGGCTTTCGCTGTGCCGTTCGGTTATGCCCGCAAAGCCCAGGTCGTGATCCCGACCCTTGAGGATTACGAGCGGAAGCTGGCCGCCGCCGAAAACGTCATCGTGCCGATGACGGCGGTTGCCTGATTGCGGGACGAACGACAAAAGCCGCGTTCAAGAGAACGCGGCTTATTTTAGATTTTGGCCGATTTTTAAAATTAGAGACGCAAAAGGGAAGCGTTATTTTAACGCCCGCCATCCAATTCCGCCAAATCGGGCGGGCGGGAATGCCCATTTTGCGCCCCGTTTAATGAGGGACTTTTCTTCCGTGAATTCTGCCGTTGCCAGTGCTGATTGATGGTGTTCGTCACCTTAACCAGCCAGGAGCGGTCTTTGAGCAGTTCCAAAACATCCGCCATGCAGAAAAACTTGCTGCCGTTCTGCGCCGGGTTGCCCAACGGCTTGAGCAGGCGGGACGTAATGAGCGCCGGAATGTCGTGCGGCTGGCAGTTGAGCACCCACCCGGCTTGCTCCGACGTGAGCCGGGCGGGCAGTTGCCCCAAAAGCGACAGGAACCGATGCTGATCGTCTTTCATGCACCACCAGTCGCGCCCCAGGCCCAAAAGCGAACAAAATGATTTGTATCGCCGGGAAAGCGGTTTTTGGCTTTCATGTCCGGCGGTGAATGAACTCATCAAACTGGTGAAGACCTACCGCCTCACGGCGGGCGTCGGCGAACGGCTTGCGCTGGCAGAGTGAGTTTCGGTCATTCTGCGCCGACGTGCTGGGCTACACACCCAAAACCAAGAGCCAGAAGTCCTCGGCGCTGAGAGTCACGCGCTGTAGTTGTTGCGTCCGGTTATCGCGATAACGGAAGGTAACGTGGCCGTCGGCAAAAGATTCCAACCGGCTGTTGGCGATCGCGACCCGAAACACATAACGAGCTAAATATCCGAGGACCTTTTCGCCCGCTCCGGCGTGTTGGCAGTGGACGACCCAGGGTTGCGTCCAAGTTTTTTCCGGCGTTGGTTCCAGCAAATGGGCCTGTGCCAAAGCCTGCCGCATCTTGGCGCGAAAGATGACCGACAGGGCGCGAACGGGAACAAAGAAGTTTGGATGTTTGGGAGGCACCCAGCGATGATCTTCGGACCATCCGCCGGCACTGACCAGCAGATGGACATGCGGATGATATCTCCCGCACGGCAGTAGGCCTCAGCCTTCCATGGTCGCGGAGCGTGCTTCATGTCTGGGTGGCGGCCTGGACAGTATGAGGTTGCTGGGTTTCCTTCTCGGCACGCTTCTTGGCAACCCGGGCTGCAGCTTGAGCGCGGCGCTGGGCACAAAAAGCCTGCCGCTGTTCAGGGCTCATGTTGGCGTAATAGGCCCTCCGACCGGCACTCATCTTCGCGCTAATCGTTTTCCGCTTTTCTGGGGTCCAATTGGCTCTGCTTTGCCTGGCCCTTTCATTCATTGCCGCCGCCCACTGCTTCACCTGTTCAGGGCTTCGGTTCAGGCTTTCGAGGTACCTCCTCATTGCCAAGCTGTGTTTCTCGCTTGTGGCTCTCTTCTCTTCGTCAGATCTCTGCGCGCGTTTGGCTGCTCGTTTGGCAATAGCCGCCGCAATTCCCTCGGCAGAGATTCCGCCGGTTCTCCGCCACCATTCCGCCCGGGCCTCGCTCCGCCGTTTCCGAATTTCCTCGGTGTAGCGAGCCGCTGCGTGCTGCTCCCGAAGGCTGGCGACACCCGCACTGACGTCCCGCCATTCCCCAACATGACCGGTGACAGAATGGATCCTGTACCGACAGCCGCTACCATCAACCTCAACGCAAGAAACCAAAGCCTGTATCGGGCCGAGAAGTTTCCGCCTAACCTCTTGGTTCCAGAGCTGTTGCTGGAGCGTTTTGCCGGCAGAAAGCAATGCACGTAGCTGGTTATCGCTGGTACCGTCAATTGAGCCGGCTTCCTTGAGTGTCTTGATAACGGTATTCCAGGCCGAGTCAACGCCACCCGTCAACTTTTGGACTTCGTCGAGCTTCTTGATTTCCTTTGTCAGGGTCTCCCTCTTGGCGTTGAGAGGTTCAAGCTCCTTTTCAATTTCATCCAGGTTCGGATACGTCTTGGCAATTCGGACGAGTCGTTCAATCTGCTGCGAGACGCTGACCAGTTCAGCGCGTGCTGCATCCAACTGGACTTGGCGCTGGTGGTCTTTTTTGAGCAGCAGTTGCGCCGGGCTCTGGTTCATTACCAAAATGAAGAAGTCGTGCTCAATGGGGTCTACGCAAATGCGTTGGCCCGTCGCACAAACTTTGCCATTTCCGCCTGCCCCGTAGTCTTCGTGGCTACGGCACACGTAAGTCCGCTGAGAAAACGGCGCATTCTGCGGACAGTACGCGTGCATTGTCCGCCCGCAATGGGCGCACTTCACTAATCTTGGGAACAACGAGGCAAGGCGGTTCCCCTTGGCAGTTCCACCGCCCGACCTGTGAGGGATAGCGACCCTGACCTGCAATCGCGCCCAGACTTCCGGGGTGACGGCGGCTGGATAATAGTCTTTTATAACGTGGTCCATGAACCTGAAGGTTCCCAGCAGCGCGGGGTTCTTGAGGATATCAGCGATCCCGGCTGCACACCAGGTTTTGCCCCAAGCAAAGCAGGGCACTTTGTTGTCATTGAGCTGACGTGCAATCGCATTCAACGGCTTATTGTTCACCACTCCATCGACAAGGCGCATCAAAGTCTTGTACTTCTGGGGTTCCCATTCATAATGCGGTTGCGGTTCCTTGACAAAATTAATCCAGGAAGGCATCCATGTGCCCCAATTTATCTTCTCTCCCTTGAGGGTATGCATGAGCTTGATGGCGAGTGTGTCTTTTTGTCTCCGGCTCAGCGCCTGCACCATCCTGTTTGCCTCATCGAACTTCAGGATGAGGATGATTTTCTTGAGCGGATTGTCTTTGTCCGCTGGCCGGATGAACAACCGGTCGTTAATGAAATAGAAACAAACACCTCTCCGCACCAGACCCCAGAAGGCGCTTTCTGCCGTATCCAGACAAGCACGAGTAAACCGGTCAACGGCCTCAGCATGGATTACCTTTCCACGTACGTCGATGAGGCCCTCGTCCACAGCAGCCATGAATGCGCCCAGGGCTGCATCGGGCGACATATTGAGAGGTCGGCCGGTCTTCTTATCTATGCGGAATCCGGACACCCCTAAATCTTCCATCTTTAAGGTTTCATTGACCGTCCAGTTCAGTTCCGCTGCGGATCGCCGGACGAGTTCCATTTGGCGCTCATTGGAATATCCTTTCCGTTGCCGATCAGAGGAAAACCGGACTAGTGGAATGCTCTCGAGTCCGGCCGGTATGGCGCCATTTACCCCGTCCACTAAGGACTGTGAAACCTCATCTGCTTGGCAACGCTTTTGGAGCGTTGCCAGTTCATCCTGGCCAAGATTCTGCACAGCCTCGTCTAGCACGGAGGCGCCCTTCGCAGCCCCGTTGGTAGGCGAGTCAATCTTCGTCATGGTTCATTATAGGGCTTCGCGCTCAGCGTTTTGCAGCGATCGAAGACGACTCCTGAGGGCTTGTAACTCTTGCGCATCGATTCTGGGGGGCTTGCCCGGCTCCTTGTTGACCTTGAGATAACCTAACGACGCCAACACTTGGCAGAGGAGGGGCTCCAGATCCCGGAGTTGTTTGAGAGAGATAGGCGGTTTCTCGGAATCAGACGTCTTCATCGATGAACTTCAAGTTTGGCGGCTATAAGGTTCAGACGGGCGGAACAATCTCAGCCTTTACGAAACCCATCGGCCCCGCCCCACAAATGATGCATCAGGGGCGCCACATGCTCTGGCTGTTCTCTAGTCATCTGACCTCCTTCCGCGGCGAGAATTCCGCAGTCCAATACCGCCCACTGCGCTAAGTTTGCGTAAAAGTGTTTGGCGCCTTGAGTTCTGTATGGGTCAGATGCAGCGTGCAGCAGTACTTGTCCCCTTCGACCCGGCCTCGAAGATAGGCGAAGCATGGAATCCCACCGCGACGCAAAATCATGGGCTCCGAGTGGTTAAGTCCACAGCCTAGTCGCACAAATCCGAGGTACTGCAATCGCTCTTTGGATTCAGTGTATAAGAAGCCGAACCTTAAATCCTATTTCAGATTGCATGACTTGGGGTCCTTGTGTCTAAAGCATTGCGGGCCTTATACTTGCCTATTGGGAGGCCGCGGGTGAAACCGAAATCACGCCCGGCCCGGTTGGTCCCCTTGTCTGGTCTCCTACTGTAAAATGATCCTGCCAATGTTCAGGCTGAAGAAGTCGTCAGCAGGTCCAGGTCTTTGCCCGTGAATGGAAGGTGTCGCTGCAAACGCCGTTCCTGGGGCAGGTAGTAGGTGGCCTAAATGTTGGCGGCTTGCCCTCAGACGATCATGACCGGGCGGCCTATCTGGTCTCTCTGGGCCAGCACAGCCCGAAACCTTAAGGAGGTACCAGCAGCAAGGGGAGGAATAGGAGTCAAATCGGACTGGTGGAAACGGATTGGGTATTGTGGATGAGGCCGCTGTGAAAATAGAGATGGCGGGTTTCTTCATCGCACCTCGGTTGCTATGGTCTTCTGTGTTGTCCGAAAAAATGCGAAATTCGGGGTCAAATTGTGCATCTCGAAGTTGAAATGGGTGACGACCGACCTATAATGGCCGCCGTTTGCGGCGGCGCGAAAAAGGTTCTTCGTTCGTTTGGAAATAAACTGTGGTCTTGTAGTTGAAAAACTGAGCCACGGGCCTATAATTGCCGCTGCCGGCAAGACCGGGCGAATTTATCGGCTCAGGCTGTACTGTGTCGCTGTTCGATGAGGTTATGCGGCACGGGGCGGGAAACACTTAAGGAGGTACATGAATCCGAGTATCAGCAGGCGATCCAACACGCCTGTGCGGCAGGCCAACGGCGGCTGGACACGCGGCGGCCTTGTTCTGGGCTGAAGTCACGCCTGCGCCGCGTCAACTCGGTTTCCCAACTACCCCTGCGATGATCGTGGCCAAGCATGGGTGAAAGCATCCACGCTCTACTCGAATAATAAAGTTGGAAACCAAAGGTCGTGGCGTTGATCTGGTCGCCCGCAAGGGCGGCGACCATTACGCTGCCCGTTGCCTGACCTTTTGTCGGGCTCTCCCTCTTACGGATTCTTCTGTGGTGGAAACTCATCACTCTCGTCCGCGGACATCGTAACACCAGAGGGTCTCATGGTAGCGCAGATAGAGCTGGCCATGAACAAGAACCGGATGCGCCCAGGCGTCACCGTTCCGCGCATCCACCAACTGGAAGCGGCCCAAAACCTCGAATCCGGCGGGTTGGGGCTTGAGCAGGGCGACCGTGCCGTCCTGGACCTGACAGTAGAGCCGTCCGTCAGCCCAAACCATCGCAACCGCGGCGTAGGCGGAGTTCCCAGTGGCCAACTTCATGACGGCTAGTTCCTGGCCAGTCTTCCAGTCCAAGCAGTGCAACGATTTGGTCCGCATGCAGCCACTGGCATACAACGCGCCATTGACCAGCACGCCGCTGCTGGTCAAGGCATCAACCGGTGTTTTCCAAATTAGCGTGGCCCAAGAGTCGGCCGGTGCCAGGCGATAGAGCGAGCCGCCCACCCCGTCAGAGCTGACGTAGAACACGCAACCTTCGCCATAAATGGGAGTCGAAACGGTGACGCCGTAGGGGTTGGCCAAAGGCACGGTCCAGAGCAATTTCCCTGTGTCGGCGTCCAAGCCAAAGCCGTGCTCGGCGGAGCAGTTAGCCACGACGCGGCACCCTCCTTGGCGAAAAAGGATGGGAGAAGTGTAGGTTGGCGCCCCGCCTGGTTCGGAGGCCCAGACGGTTTTTCCGGTGGCCTTATCCAGTGCGGCCATGAGGGCCTTGCTCCCGCCGGGAGTTACAAGGACCCGCGGTCCGTCCACCAGAAGACACTCCCCAAAGGCCCACGCAAGCTCGTGCCCTCCGAACCGCTGGAGGATGTCCACCGCCCACAGTTCCTTCCCGGTGCCAGCCTCGAAAGCGGCCGCTCGCCCATGGGCATTAAGGTGATATACCACCCCTTGAGAATAGGCGCAGCAGGCCCGTGCTCCCGCGTAGGGACCCGCCCAAGCCAGGCCATTGGTGCTCCTCCAGTTCAAGTGCCCGCGCAAATCGAATGAAAAAACAACAAGGTTGGTGCCCACATCTCCGGTAATAAAGACCTTTCCACCCGTAACGATGGGGGACGACCAGCCGCGCCCGATCTCTTCGGCTTTCCACAGCAACCGTGGGCCCCCGGCCGGCCAATTGGAAAGCAAGTCTTTTTCATTTGAGATGCCGTCACGCCGCGGGCCTCGCCATTGCGGCCACCCTTCTTCTGGCGAAGCGATTAAGCCATCGAGGCGGTTGCCATTCTCAGCCAGTGGCGCTTGACTGGCGTGAGACAAAGGCACTGAACACACGCCGGCCAAGGCGAGCAGTAAAGCAAATGTCCAGAGCCGTCGCCCGGCAGGAACTGGAATGTGGGTTCCGTTTGGTTTCATCTCGGTCGCTGCCTCGAACTTTCTGGACCGGTAACGCTTCATTCCGGACCCAGCCATGCTTAGCCGAGCAGCTTTTCAACGTTCTCAGGTGGGCGGCCCAGCACGGCCCGACCGCCGCTCACGACTATTGGCCTCTGGATCAGATCAGGGTGCTTCGCCAGGAGAGCGATCAATTCCTCATCCGAGAAATCCCTTTTTCCGATGCCCAGCCGTCGGGCCACTGGTTCGTCCTTGCGGAGGATGTCTCGAGCGGTTAACCCCAGCTTTTTCAACAGCCCCCGCAGGTCTGTTTCGGTGAGAGGGGCTTTATAGTAATTGATCGCTTCAAATTCCACTCCGCGTTCCTTCAAAAGACGCAATGTCGTCCGGCATTTGGTGCAGGTGGGTTTCTGGTAAACGGTAAATTTCTTCTTCATACTTATCCCTGCTACCGCAACTCAGTGGGGTGACGCAAGTAATGGTTTACATCCGAACCGCAACGTCAACTACCCATGTCGAACACTCTTGAAAACACCCGAGACCAAAAAGATATGCACCGCCCGGAGATCCGGCCTCAGGGGAAAGTGGCCTACAGCCGCCAGCAGTTATATAAGGCAATCTGGAGTACCCCGTGCCAGGTTCTCGCCAAGAGCCTTGGGATTTCTGACGTAGCGCTCGCAAAGACTTGTAAGCGCCTGGGAAGCTGAGTTTCGAGGTGCATGCGCGTGGCTTGCGGGGCCGGAGGGCTTGGGCGGAAACGGGGAGCATCCGGGTGCGCTTCGCGCCACTCGTCCCAAAAGATGCCGCCAGCAAATGGCTAATCAGATCTGGACCGAGGCTCAACTCCACGTCGAAGTTGGGAGATTGGGCGAGAAAACTGCAAGAGACGTTTAAGCAACGCCAAGATAGGCTCAAAAGACACGCTCAGAATAATGGTCGTGGCTCAATCGTACCCCGAAAACAATTTGCTATAGAATGGTCTTGTGAGCGCAGATAACGACATACAACAAGATTCTGAACTACGGATCGCCGGAGGGATCGAGTTCATTTATTGGCTCAACCTCGTCGGAAAATCGCGCACTACCGGCTACCTTTGGCGCAAAAAGGGTCCAAACGGTGAGCCACCTCGGATTAAGACACTTAACATCGACGGCAAGAATTACGTTAGGGCCGAAGAGGTTAAGCGGTTCTGGGATCGCGCCGAAACTGGTGAATTCGCCAAAGAAGCCGTGGTTCCCGCAAGGTGCTCTGCCAAGCCCAAGCCTAACGGCGACTCAAAAGGTGCGACGTCAGTTTAGCCGACATGGCGTGCTCGTGAGTTGTGTCCAAGTGGCCGTATAACCTGCCAATCAGCACTCCCCCGTCCCGGTGTGACACCCAATAGGCGATAGTCTTATAATCAATGCCCGCCATCACCGCATGGCTGATGAAGTAATGCCGGAACCACTGGAAGGTCACCCGATCGAACCAAAATGACTCGTTCTTCTTCGTCCCGGGGTGTCCCTCGCAATACCTGGCCCGGAGCTCTTTTTTTACCCGATGGAGCTGCTTGTTGAACCGCTTCGTGGGGCCGTCGAAATGGCGTGACGGAAACATCCAATCGGTTGACGGATCCCTGCGTTCGTACATCGCGCGGAGGTGGTCTTCGAGGTCCTGGTGGAAAATCACCGACCGGTCCTCGGCTGGCTTACCACCGCCAGCCTTGGCGTCCTCGCCTGGAAAGAACAGATTGCCTGGGATTTTGTCACCTTTCTTGAACGCAAGGCCCCCGTCCCCGTCGTGTTCCGCGATCCGGCCCCATGTGACATAAGTCCAGCGTTGCAGGGTCGTCTCGTGTTCCCGGCCGCCTGCATGCTGTAGTAAACGCAAATAATCGTGAAAGGCTTGACCTGATACCGCCTGGGCCGCCCGCAAGTGCCGGTACCTCTTATCGATGAGTTCGAGCGCGTCCGGATTCAATAGGGCAGCGTTGCATATCTCTTCCACCTGTTCGGGCTTCAACAGCTCATCCTTCGAGGGGGCTTCGGCCAACTTTTCCCAATACCAATCAGCGCTACTCTTGGGAAGGTGTCCCTTCAGTTTGGCCCAGTTGCGCACTTGCTGCATGGCCATTACGTTGAGGTCGATGGTCCGGCCCGACACATGGGCATCCTGTTCCTCGGCGCGTTTTTTCCGCCAGGTAGCAAAATCGACCAACGTGCCATCGGTTATTTCTTCGAAAAGCACATCCCCGAATTTCTCGACCCACAATCTGAGCCCGGAGTCTTCCCGGGCGCATGTGTCATCGTCCTTTTTCCCAAGCGCATCACGGTCCAGTCGGTACCCCTCCACGGCTTCGGCTAGGGAGAAAGCTGGCCGGTCCTCTTCGTCAATCTTTTCGTTATTCTTTTCTGCAATCGCGGCCGTGGTATCCCCGGAGAGGGCCATCTGGTTTGGTGGGAGAAGCTTCCCCTCTCGCTGGAGATCTTTTAACACTTGCCTCTTTGTGATGGCCTGTGGCACAGTTGTGGCGTCATGCAATGGATACTTTTGTTGCTTGCCCTGGTTGTCATCAAGTTGGGCGTAATACGTTCCGTAGCGAAGCCACAGGCCGCGGACTCGTCGGGGAGGAGTGTGCCCGTCGAAAACTTTCTCGTAGGCACCGGGTTCTATGGCGTTCAACTGCGTTCGTGTGCGTTTCATACAGGCAAAAGAATAACTAAAAGAATAACTATAGGGCAAGGACAATTTTCAAGTACACTTAATGCGGTTTGTTCGATACTCTGTAAATGCTTTGCAATAAGCAAGTTACAAGCGCATCATTTTTAGTTAGGCAGGATAGCTCAGTTGGTAGAGCAGAGGACTGAAAATCCTTGTGTCCCCGGTTCGATTCCGGGTCCTGCCACCACTTCTTTGTCGGTCGGTTTTATGGCTCGCGCGGTTTTGCGCTTCGTGCGCGGTGCTCGTCAAAAACACCCTGAAAACGGTCTTCGGCAACGTCGGCTCATTATCGCTTTCCAGACGCCTCAGTTGAAAGGATGAAAGGATCACCCGTTAAAACAAACTGCTGGCCATGGTGCCGAGGACGCTGAGCGGGCCGGTGTCTTCCAGGCTCTCGGTGGCTTTGTCCAGCTTTTGCAGCGAGAGTTTCACGTCTTTGAGCATGGTGTCGTTGTTGATGAGCTGGCCGACGGTGCCCTGGCCGTGGTTGACCTTGAGCAGGATTTGGTGCGCGTTGGTCATGGTGCCGGTGGCGGCGCGATACAAGGTGTCGTCGGTCATCAATTTGCCCACCGTGCCCTGGCCGGCCTTGACGTCCAGGACAAGGCCGTTGGCGTTGGTTATCAGTTCGCGGGCTTTGGCGGCCGCGGTGTCGATGTCGCCCGCCGTTCCTTGCAGGTTGCTGATCGAGTTCAGGGCGCTGACATAGAGCGTGTCCGTGTTGATTAACTTGCCGACGGTTCCCTGGCCTTGCGTGATCCGGTCGGAGACGGTTTTCAGGTTGGCAATGCTCGCGGTGAGATTGGCCTGGTTGTTTTTGAGAAAATCGGTGAACGGCCCCAGCAGGTTGTCGATCTTTTCCCCGCTGAAACTGCGCGTCAGGTTCTCCACCCCGCTGGCGACGTTGTCGAGCTTGGCCATCAACATGCCGAGGTCCGGCTGCTCGAAGGATTGCAGCGTCGCGCCGTCCTCCGCCCGCGGGGCCGCGGCGGAGCCGAAATCTATCGCGACAAAGCTCTGCGCCATCAGGCCCGTGAAGCCGATGCTGGCCTTGCTGTCGGTTTTGACGCTGGCATCGCGGTTGAGGTTGAGGGTGACCTCCGCAAACGAGTTGCTCAAAGAAATGGATTCGACGCGGCCGATCTGGACGCCGGCCATTTTGACGAAGTCGCCCACTTTGAGTTCCTGCACGTTTTTGAAGAGGGCGTGCAGGTGGTAGCCGCGGTGGAGGAAGGCGAATCCGCCGAGGGATTCCAGAATGATGAACGCGCAGAAAATGGCCAGCGCGAAGAAAAAGCCCAGCTTGCTTTCAATGGATTCTTTCATGGTGTCAATTGGATTTGATGGGTGAAATTTCCGCGTGAATGAATTCCCGGATGCGCGGGTCTTTATTCTGCTTGACTTCCGCGGGCGTGCCGATGAAGACGATCCGGCCCTCGCTGATGATCGCGACCCGGTCGGCGATGGAAAAGGCCAGGTCCCGGTCATGCGAAACGACAATGACGGTGGCGCGGGTGCGTTTGTTCAACCGGACGATTTCCTGGCCGATGGTCACGGCCATGATCGGGTCCAGTTCCGAGGTCGGCTCGTCAAAGAGAATCAGTTGCGGTTCGACGACCAGGGCGCGGGCGATGGCCACCCGTTTTTGCATGCCGCCGGACAATTCGCTGGGCGCCCGGTCTTCCAACCCCGGCAAACCGACGGTTTCGAGGTTGCGGGCGACGATGGCGGCGATTTCCGCGGGCGGCTTGAGCTGATGCTCGCTCAGATAGAGGCCCACGTTCTCGCCTACCGTCAACGAAGTGAGCAACGCGGACGACTGGAAGACCATGGCCATGCGGTACTTGTCCCGCACCGCGGGGTTTTGGATCGACTCCCCTTCGATGAGGATCTGGCCGGAGTCGGGCGTTTCCAGGCCGATGATGTGTTTGAGCAGGACGCTCTTGCCGCTGCCGCTGGGTCCCATGATGACGAACAGTTCGCCGGCGTTGACCTGGAAGGTGATGCCCTTGAGGACCTCGTTGCCCGCATAGCTCTTGCGCAGGTCGAGCACTTCGACGCGGGCGCTTTCCGGATGGGTGTCGGGGCCGTTCATTTTTGGACGTAAAGCAAAAATCGCGTCAGGAAATAATCCAGGATCAGGATGACGACGATGGAGTTGACCACCGCCTTGGTCACGCTGCGGCCGATGCCGCGCGGGCCGCCGCGCGTAATCAGGCCCTGATGGCAGGAGATGATGCCGATGGCCAGGGCGAAGACGAAGGCCTTGAAGATGCCGTTGCACACGTCCCCCACCTCCACCACGTCGCGCAGGTTTTGAAAAAAACTGTCGAAGTTGACCGCGATTTTCTGGTTGAAATCGCACACCAGCGCCCCGCCAAACCACCCGACCGGAATGGAAAAGAGCACCAGCGTGGGCAGGGCCACCGCGATGGCCACCATGCGGGGCAGCACCAGATACCGCACCGGGTCGATGTTCATGGTGCGCAAGGCGTCGATCTCCTGATAGACCCGCATCGAGCCGATCTCGGCCGACATGGCCGAGCCGATGCGCCCGGCGATGAGGATGGCGATCATGACCGGGGCCAGTTCCTTGCACATCGAAAGCCCGATCATGCCGCCCAGCACGTAGCTGATGCCCCGTTCGACCAGGACCGGGCCGGTTTGCAGGGCCAGCACGCCGCCGATGAAGAGCGACAGGATGCAGACCATGAACAGGCTGGCGTTTCCAATCTCGAACAATTGGTCATAGACCTTCTGCCGCTGCCGCCACAGCAGGGGCAGCGCCTGCAGTGTCCGCCAAAACAAAATTGCGATTTCGCCGATATTCTGGTACATCAGGATTTGGGCTGGGCGGGGGCGGCCGTTTTTTTGCCGAGGTTAATGCAGCCAACGCGCCAGTTTCCGCCTTCCGGTGTCGATTGATACTGAAAAAGGCCAAACAAGAGCGAGGCTTTTTTTGACTCCGCCGTCTTTTCCCGCCGGTAGAGATTCCAGAGGAGCGATTGATTGGAGGCGCCGGTGCGGGCGTTGTGTTCGGACCGCCAGAGCGACCACAATGGCGAATACTCCCGCCGCATCGCCCGGTTGTTCGGGAAAAACGGCTCCAGCAACGCCAGCGCCTGCAATTGCGCGCTCCCGTCCCGCTCGCGATGATAAGTGTAGAACGGCCAAAAATCGACCCGCCGCCGGGTCTCGCCCGTCCGCGTGTTTTTTTCCACTGTGTCCGAGTAGAGAAACCACAGCACCCGCGTCCGGCGGCGGTCCAGGGGAGGGGATTGCAGGCGGTTGAACTTGTAAACCGGCCAGGCGTAAAAATCGCTTTCCAGGTTCTGGTTCTGCGCGTGGCTGTAAAGAGGAAAGAAGCGCGTCACCGTTTTGGACCCGCGCGCCTTGACAAACAGCGGCCAGAGAAGGTCGCGTTCGGAGTAACCCTTCCCGCGATCGTCAATTATATTATATCCGAACGGCCAGCCGTAGTCGGTTTCATCCCGGAGGGGCGACCGGGTCTGGCTGTAGAACGGCAGCAGCGTGCGGCTGGCGGCGGGATTGGTCGTTCCCAGGCCGAGCCGGCTCTGGAAGTAAAACGGCCAGAGCGCGAAAAACTTCTCGTAGCCGCCGACTTCTTCCACCTCGTCCAGCGAATTGGTGCGCAACGTCGGGGCTTTGTGCTCGGCGCCCGCCAGCGGCCACACCTGCCATCCCGTCAACTGATCGCCGCGCCGGCGGTCGAATATCGGAAAGAGATAATTGTCCGTCACCACGTCCTTCTTCCGCGTTTCTGAATAAAGCGGAAACAGGATGAAGTCGATCTCGTCCCGGTACAAACGGTTTTTAAGATGGCCGTAAAATGGCACGACGGCTGTGTAATTCAGATTGGTGTCGGGCGACCGCTGCCGGAAATAAATCGGAAAGAACGTCGTCCGGCGCGCGCCGCCCGCCTCTTGTGATTTCCCGCCGGAAAAGGTCAACAATTCGGCCAACTGCAAAGTATATTCCGAGCCGAAGCGCCGGTAATCGATCACCGGATAGAATATCTCCCACTCGCTCCAATCCACGCTCGGCGTTCGCGTCTGGCAAAAGAAAGGAGGAAGCGCCCATTGCTCCTGCCCCTCCGAGGATTGCGCGTAATAAAACGGTCCGGCCGCTTCCTCCCGCCAGCCGGAAGTCAATGTCAACGAAAACTTCGCGTAGGCGGGGCCGGCGTCGATTTCCCTCTCATTCCCAGCCAACGCCGAAAGCGCCAAAAACGGACAAACCATCCAATAAAAAAATCGCGTCACGAGCATCAAACCCGATGTTCTCCGCCAGCACCGTACGGGCTTCTCCCATTCCGTCAAGGAACGCCCGAAAACTGTAAGGGAATACCCGGCGGACATGCTCAAATCGCCCGTTAACGATAACTTTATCGAAATAGACCGAAACTGTGCTTTTAATGCTCGCACGTTAACACGAATTACATTGACTTTCTCGATTTGGTCATTAATGTCTGTCCACAGATTGAGGTTTTTACCTCGGTTCCTCCAGACCCAGTGGCGGCTCTGCATTACTGCTACTGGGTCTTTTTTTTGTCACCGTCCAGCCGACCCGCTCAAGAATATTCAGCAGCGCCGGCAAAAAGGTCAGGCCGGCAATCAAGCAGGCGCTGATTCCGACCGCCATGACAAATCCCAGGCTTTCGATGCCTTGATGTTTGCCGAGAACCAAACTGCCGAATCCTACCGTCGCTGTCAGTCCGGATACCAGCACGGCCTTGCCGGTGCTCTTGGCCAGGATGCTGGCCTGTTGTTCCTCGGCGACCCGATTGAGGATCTGAATGCCGTTGGTCACGCCGATGCCGATGACCAACGGAAGGGTCATGATGTTGGCGGGGTTAAATGGAATACCCGCCGCGCCCATCAGCCCAAAGGTCCACGCCGAGCCGATGGCCACCGGCAGGAGCGAGAGCACCACGCAGGGCACCGAGCGAAAATGCAAATAGATCATGATGGCAATGACGCCCAGCGCGTAAAGCGCCGCCTGCTCGTAGCTCTCTTTGAGCAAGGTCGTGTACTCGTAAAGTTGCACCGGCGTGCCGGTCACCCGATCGCCGTGGGTTCCCAGGGCCGATCTGAGTTCGGAGAGGAACTTCCCCTGGACGTCGTGCTCCCAGATGTTCCCGGACGGATAGACCTGAACCATATACTTCCCGGTCCGGCCCACGAACTGTGTCTGCAACGCCGCCGGCAAGTCCTCCGGCCGCAGCCGGCTGCCGGTGTCCTGCGTCATGAGCGACTCGAATGTCTGGCGAATATCGTCAAAGAGCGCCTCTTGGTACTCGCGCAGGCGTTGTGGAATGGCCGGATCCGCCGAGAGCATCTTCACCCGGAATTGGCTGATCGCCTCGCGCAGCGAACGCAGTTGCGCCGCCACTTTCGGATCGTCTTTCTGCGCCTCATCCGCCGCCAGCGCCAGATACGCCATCGTGCTGTAAAGCGTCCCGCTCAGGGCATGGAGACGGACGGACTTGGCCTCTTCGCTGGCCAGTTGCGCGCGGGGGGACTCATCCTTGGCCGGGGAGGCCAGTTCGAGGGCGGGGCTGGCGTCCTGCCTGGCAAACTGCAAGTGGGAAACTTCATCCTTGATCGCCCGCACCAGGGCGAGTTTTGACGACTGGTCTTTGGTCAGCAGCTCGAAGATCGCGTCGCCCCGGTCATCGCCATCGACGCTGGCAACCGACGGCAGGCGCCTGACAGTTTCTTCGAATTGGCGGGCCTGCGCCAGCGAGTCGGCCACCACCGCGGCATAGAGCACCGAGGTGCCGGAGAAGAGCAGTTTTTTCTCATAGACCACCGCCGGCAATCCTTTGCTCTGCATGTTGAGCAGGTTGTAATCGAAACTCACCTTGTGGAATTGGGTCGCCGCCGCCGCGCACAAGGCCAGTGCCAGGCCCAGCACCAGCCCGGGCCGGTCCAACCAGAGCCTTTCAATCCGCGCCCGCTGCGCGGCGGGCATCCCCCCCTCGCGGTCAAGCACATTTTGTCGCCCCCGCATCAGCAGCGCCGGCAGCATCGTCATCATCGGTATCAGGCACAACACCAGGCCCCCGCCGGAAATGATCCCCATTTCCTGGATGCCTTTGAAATCCGTCAACCCCATCGCCAGAAACGCCGTCGCCGTCGTCAGCGCCCCCGTGACGATCCCCTGCCCGGTAAACACCATGGCCTTCTCGACCGCTTCCTGCGGTGTCCGCCGCCGCCGGATTTCCTCCTCGTAACGCGTGATGAAATGCACCCCGAAATCAATCGCCAGGCCAATCAGGATGGGCGCGAAGGTGATCGTCAAAATGTTCAAATGCCCGATGGTCAAGGTGGTGAATCCCATGGTGTATCCCAGGCCCACCAGGAGGCAGGCCACCGCCTTGAGCGGACGTCCCGTGCCGTGGTAGGAGTAGATGAAGATCAGCGCGCACAGGACCAGCGACACAACGCTGGCCAGCGTCGAGTCCCGCTGCGATTGCAGCATTTCGTCATAGTCCAGCACCGGTTCGCCCGTCAGGCCGGCGTTCAGCCCCGGCACCTCGACTTCCGTCTGCGCCAGCAGCGTCCGCATTCGTTTGACAGCCGCTGGAATCAGCTCACCGCTGCGCGCGCGCACCGTCACCAGGTAAATCCGGTTGCTGGCGAAGGTGATGTACATCCGCTTCTGCGCTTCGTCGCCCGCCCCAAAGAGCGCGTCCACTCCCGGCGAAACGGGGCGTCCCGGCCGCGACAACGAATCGGTGGCCTGGTCGATGATCCGTTGCAGCGCCGGGATGGCGCCGAGCAGCGCGTTGTTTTGCGCGTTGGTTTCGCGTCGGGCCGTGCGAAACTGCCTGTTAATCAGCCCAAAGAACGAATCCAGGTTGGTGGCTTTGGTGAATTGCTCGATAAACGGCCGGTAATCGACCAATTGCTGCCGCAGGTCCTTCAAATCCGCTTCCGGCACGAAGAGCAGCGCCTTGGGACCGAGGGAGGCCAGGTCGCCTTTGTAGAAGACGTTGGTGAAAAGATTGGTTTCCGGTTCCAACTTCGCCGCCAGCCGTTCCACGAACTGCCGGTTCCGTTCCATGTTTTCGCTCTCGACCACCACCGCCATCTCGTCCTGCGCCGGAAACTCCTTTTGAAACCGCATGAACACCTGGTGGTACTTCTTGTCCGCCCCCACCAGATTGTCCCGGCTCATGTCGAACTGCAGCCGCAAACAAGTGTAAAACACGCACAGCCCAAAGACCACAATCTGCGGCCCGATAAACCAGCGCGGATGCCGGATGACGATCCGCGCCACCGCCCGCAAGCCGCGGGCAAAGAGAGTCTGGTCCATCGATGTCACGCCGCCCTCCCTTCCCTTCGGGCCGGCGGGGCCGCGCTGGCGGGCGTCGGGGCCATCCTGGGTCTAGTGGTTGACATTCGGTTCTACTGCCCTTACGGCGTTCCAGCGCAAATCTTGCCTTCGCCTCGCGGGCTGGCGCGGCGGACTGCGGTCTTCAAAACAGGGGATGCGCCGGTGGCGCCTTGGGGGTCTTGTGCTCATCGGATGTTGCTGCGCCGGCCGCTATTCGGTGAACTCCGCGTTGGAATGCACTTCTTTGACATCGTCATGCTCTTCCAACACGTCAATCAGCCTGCTCGTTTCCTCCATCGCCTTGGCGTTGGCCAGCGGCACCGTCAGCACCGGCAGCCACGTCACTTCCGCCGCTGCCGCCTTGATCCCTTTGGCTTCGATCGCCTTATGCACCGCTTCGAACCGCGCCACATCCGTCAATACCTCGTAGCCGTGGGCGTCGGTCTTGAAATCTTCCGCCCCCGCCTCCAGCGCCACTTCCATGACCGCGTCTTCCGCCGCCGCTTCCCGCGGCACGATGATCTGCCCCTTGCGGTGAAACAAACGCGAGACCGACCCCGCCGTCGCGATCGTCCCCCCGTTCTTGGTCAGCAAACTGCGGATTTCCGACGCTGTCCGGTTCCGGTTATCCGTGCTCAATTCAATGAGCAAGGCGACGCCATGCGGCCCAAAGGCCTCGTAAGTCAAATCCTCGTAAGTGATCATTTCGCCCCCGCCCGTGCCGCGTTTGACGGCGCGCTCGATATTGTCGTTGGGCATGTTGGCGGCGCGGCACTTGAGCAAGACCATGCGCAAGCGCGGGTTCATCGCCGGGTCGCCCCCGGCCAGCCTGGCCGCGATGGTGATTTCCTTGCTCAATTTGGCGAAGATTTTCGCCCGCTTGGCATCGACCGCCCCCTTGAAATGCTTCACCTTGGCCCATTTGCTGTGTCCTGCCATAAACTCGGGTTTCAGGCGTGCGCTTCGACTTGGATCGCCGTGCCGTAGCACAGCACCTCCGTGATGCCCGGCATGATCTCCGTGGCGTCATACCGGATGCCGATGACGGCGTTGGCGCCAAGTTGGTTGGCGTGCGAAATCATATCGCGAAACGCCTCGTCACGCGTCTGCTCGCACAAGTCAGTGTAAATCGTGATATTGCCGCCGAAGAGGCTTTGAATGCTCGCTCCGATGTTGCCCACCACCGAGCGCGACCGCACGACAATCCCGCGGACCACGCCGAAATTCTTTGTCGTCCGGTAGCCTGGCAGATCGAATGCCGTTGTCGTCAATGGATGTGTTGTGCTCATAAGTCACCTGCTTCACCAACAATGCCCCGCGCCGCGCACCCCTGTCAACCCCGTCGCGTCCGATCCAGACCCGCCGACATGGGTAAATCTTGGGCGAAGGTGGGCGCGAGGGCAATCCGGTCTCTGCGGCTGTTCCGCAGCACTGGCTTCCGTTGAAAAGCATTGATATTTTTGCGCAAGCGGGTAGTTTTATGAGGATGAAAGTGAATGTGAAACGGCAGGCCAGATGGTCGAAGCTGAGAATCGTTGGGAAACGGGGAGCCACGCAAAATGGACATATGCATGTGGTCAGCCCGGCAACCGCCTCTGAAATCCGAGCTGCGTTGAATATCCGATCTTCCCACATCAGAAACGCTCTGAGCGCCCTCAAAGCCGCCGGGATAAAGGTTTAATCCTCTCGTAATATATATGAGAGCGTCAAGGGACTTCAGATGGCCCAATCCTCGTATAGCTTCCCCGACGTTGTTCATCGGCTGAGCAAGGGCGCCCCGGTTTGCCCCTCCGCTCAGACGGTGAACAACGTCGTCGCCGCGCGCCGAAGGCAAATGATGCTTCGATTC
>JBEKYR010000050.1:0-36408 GCA_049510745.1 Verrucomicrobiota bacterium
TATGGCTCTGCCACCAGCGCGGTGGCCGTTGTGACTGTCGGCCTGCCGCCCGGCATCACGGCGCAGCCCGTAAGCCAGACCAATCTGGTCCAGAGCACCGCTTCTTTTTCGGTGGCCGTCTCCGGCACCGGTCCTTTTAGTTATCAATGGCAATTCGACGGCACGGATCTTCCATACGACGTCATCAGCACGGTGGCGGGCAACGGAGCATGGGGCTACTCCGGCGACGGCGGCGTAGCGACCAGTGCGGAATTGGCCAATCCTTTTGGCGTGGCTGTGTATGTCTCCGGCAACCTGTTCATAGCGGATACGTATAACATGCGCATCCGCGAGGTGCGAACCGATGGGATTATCACCACGGTGGCGGGCAACGGGACAGACGGCTACTCCGGCGACGGCGGCCCGGCGACCAATGCTGAATTGTACTCTCCTGGTGGAGTGGCTGTGGACGCTTTCGGCAACCTGTTCATTGCGGATAACGGTAACAACCGCATCCGCAAGGTGGGAACCAACGGGATTATCACCACGGTGGCGGGCGACGGGACGGCTGGCTATTCCGGCGATGGCAGCGCGGCGACCAATGCGGAATTGCGGAATCCCTGTGCCGTGGCTGTGGACGCCTCCGGCAACCTGTTCATTGCGGATGAGAGTAACCAGCGCATCCGCAAGGTGGGAACCAGCGGGATTATCACCACGGTGGCGGGCAACGGGACAGACGGCTACTCCGGCGACGGCGGCCCAGCGACAAATGCGGAATTGTACTCGCCCTGTGACGTGGCTGTGGACGCCTCCGGCAACCTGTTCATTGTGGATGAGAGTAACCAGCGCATCCGCAAGGTGGGGACCAACGGGATTATCACCACGGTGGCGGGCAACGGGGCATACGGCTACTCCGGCGACGGCGGCCTAGCGACCAATGCGGAATTGTACTATCCCGTGGGCGTGGCTGTGGATCCATCCGGCAACCTGTTCATTGCGGATTACGGTAACCAGCGTATCCGCGAAGTGGTCTTCGAAGGCCCGACGCTTATCTTGACTGATGTGGGTGACACAAATGCCGGCTCGTATGACGTGATGGTGTCAAGCCCGTATGGCAGTGTCACCAGCAGCGTCGTCACTTTGCAGGTGCTGAACCTGGTGCGCTACGTCAACGTCAACAGCGCTCACCCCACGCCGCCCTACACCAATTGGGCCGCAGCGGCCACGAACATTCAGGATGCGGTCGATGCGGCAGCGGCGGGTGACGAGATCGTGGTAAGCAACGGGATCTACGCTTCCGTCGCCGTGGGCCAACCGCTGGTCTTGCGCAGCGTCAATGGACCGGACTTCACGATGATCAATGGCGGTGGCGCGGCGAGTTGCCTTTCCCTCAACAACGAGGCGGTGATTGTGGGCTTCACGCTGACCAATGGCAATGGTTGGGCCTACGGCTACGGCGGAGGGGTGTATTGCGAATCCAGCGGCGACGTGCTCTCCAATTGCGTGATGACCGGCAACTCGGCTTGGGAGGGTGGCGGGGCCTATGGCGGCACGCTCAACAACTGCACCTTGACCGGCAACTCGGCCGATGATGGCGGCGGGGCTGCCGATTGCACGCTCGACAACTGCGCGTTGACCGGCAACTCGGCAACCAATTCTGGTGGCGGGGCGTATAGCGACTCTTCGCAGCCCTGCACGCTGAACAATTGCACGGTGACCGGCAACTCCGCTGGGGATGGTGGCGGGGCCTATTCCTGCGCGCTCAACAACTGCATCGTCTATTTCAACACCGCTGATGTCGGCGCCAATTATGATTCCTCCAGCACGTTGAACTATTGCTGCGCCACGCCTATGCCCCTCAACGGTGTCGGCAACATCACGGACGATCCGGAACTGGCCAGCGCCTCGCACTTGAGCCTCTTTTCTCCGTGTCGCGGGGCCGGCAGCGCCGCCTACGCGAGCGGCGTGGATATTGATGGCGAAGCCTGGGCGAACCCGCCTTCCATCGGCTGTGATGAATACCACGATGGAGCGGTGACGGGGCCTTTGAGCGTGGACATCGCCGCCGCCTACACGAACGTCGCGGTGGGATATCCATTGGACTTGACGGCTGGGATTGCGGGGCGGACGACCTTAAGCCTCTGGGACTTTGGGGACGGGACGCAGTTACTCGACCATCCATACACCGCTCATGCCTGGACGGGAGCAGGTGACTACCTGGTGGAGTTGTGGGCGTTTAATGAGAGCCTGCCGGAAGGGGTCAAGGCCACCGTGACGGTCCATGTCATGGCCCAGCCAGTGCATTACGTCGCCTTGAGCAGCACCTCGCCTGTGGCGCCATACAGCTCCTGGGCCACAGCGGCCACCAACATCCAGGAGGCAGTGAATGCCACGTCGGTGGCAGGGACTCTGGTGCTGGTAAGCAATGGCGTTTACCAAGCAGGGTTCGCGGTGACCAAGCCAGTGACGGTGCAAAGTGTCAACGGCCCGGACTTCACGATGATTGATGGCGGGGGCACAAATGAGTGCGTTTACCTCGCCAGCGACGCGGTGCTGGTGGGCTTCACATTGATCAATGGTTGGGCCGGCAACGGCGGAGGGGTGTGCTGCGCATCCACCAGCGCCGTGCTGTCCAATTGCGTGCTGAGCGGAAATTCAGCCTGGAATGGCGAGGGCGGCGGGGCCTTTGGCGGCACGCTCAACAACTGCACGCTGACCACCAACTCGGCGAACGACGGTGGCGGGGCTGCATTTTGCACGCTCAACAACTGCACGTTGACCGGCAACTCGGCTGATTACGGCGGCGGAGCTGAAGCTTGCGCGCTCAACAACTGCACGCTAACTACCAACTGGGCGTGGGACGGCGGTGGGACTGAAGCTTGCACGCTTAACAACTGCACGCTGACCGGCAACGATGCAACAGGCCATAGGGGGGGGTGGTTCGGGGAATGGTTCCCGGGGGTTGGCGGCGGGGCTAATGGCGGCACGCTGAACAACTGCACGCTGACCGGCAACAACGCCTACGACGGCGGCGGGGCCTTCGAGAGCGCGCTCCTCAACTGCACGTTGACTGGCAACTCGGCTTGGTACGGCGGCGGGGCTTGTGACACCATGCTGACCAATTGCGTGTTGACGGGCAACTCGGCCAGTCAATGGGGCGGCGGGGCGTATAGCGACGGTAATCAGCCCTGCACGTTGAACAACTGCACGTTGACTGGAAACTCCGCTGACGACGGTGGGGGGGCTGCCGATGCCACGCTCAACAACTGCACGCTGACCGGCAATTGGGCCTACGACGACGGCGGCGGGGCTGACGATTGCACGCTCAACGACTGCGCGTTGACCGGAAACGCGGCAACCAATTTTGGTGGCGGGGCCTATAGCGATTCTTGGCAGCCCTACACGTTGAACAACTGCACGTTGACTGGAAACTCCGCTGACGACGGCGGGGGGGCCTATTCCTGCACGCTTGACAACTGCATCCTCTACTACAACAACAGTGCAGGCACCTATGCCAACTACGATGAAAGCAGCACGCTCAATTACTGTTGCACTACGCCTCTGCCCGGCAGCGGCAGAGGCAACATCAGCGCCGACCCGCAACTGGCCGGCGCCTGGCTTCTGAGCGCCCATTCTCCCTGCATTGGGGCGGGCAGCACAGCCTACGTGTCCGGCGCCGACATTGATGGTGAGCCTTGGGCCAATCCTCCCTCCATCGGCTGCGAGGAGTTTTACGCGGGCGCGATGAATGGCCCTTTGAGTGTGGCCATTGCGGCCGATTACACCAACGTGACCATAGGGTTCGCCGTGAGTTTCACCGCACAGATTCTCGGTCTGCCCAACGCCAGTAGCTGGGACTTCGGCGACGGCACCGTGGTGAGCAACCTTCCCTACGCATCCCATGCCTGGAAAGCGATCGGGAATTACCCGGTGTCGCTGCGTGCCTACAACGACACCTATCCTGGCGGGGTGGCGGCAAGCGTTACGGTCCACGTTATGGCCCAGCCGGTGTACTACGTTGCTTTGAGCAATTCCTCACCGGCGGCGCCCTTTGGCTCCTGGGCCACAGCGGCCACCAACATCCAAGAAGCAGTGGACGCAACATCGGTGGCGGGGACGCTGGTGCTGGTAACCAATGGCGTTTACCAGGGAGCGGTAGCGGTGACCAAGCCAGTGACGTTGCGTAGCGTCAACGGCCCGGGCGTCACCGTTATCAATGGCGGTGGCACAAACGAGTGCGTTTACCTCGCCAATGACGCGATGATTATGGGTTTCACCTTGACAAATGGCGCGGCCAACGACGGCGGTGGGGTGTGGTGCGAATCCACCAGCGCCGTGCTGTCCAATTGCGTGCTGAGCGGCAACTCGGCCTGGAACGTTGGCGGTGGGGCCTATGGCGGCACGCTCAATAACTGCACGTTGTTCGGCAATTCGGCTCCCAATGGCGGTGGGGTTGCTGATTCCACGCTCAACAACTGCGCCTTGACGGGCAACACGGCCAGCTACAGCGGCTACGGCGGCGGGGCTTATAGCGACGGGAATCAGCCCTGCACGCTCAACAACTGCACGTTGACTGGAAACTCCGCTGACGACGGTGGGGGGGCTGCCGATGCCACGCTCAACAACTGCACGCTGACCGGCAACTCGGCTAGAGCCGACGGAGGCGGGGCCTATACCTGCACGCTCAACAACTGCATCGTCTATTTCAACTCGGCCCCCAATGGGAGCAATTATGACCCTTCCAGCACGCTCAACTACTGTTGCACGACGCCCATGCCCACCAACGGCGTGGCCAACATCAGTGCCGACCCGCAACTGGCCAGCGCGTCGCATCTGAGCGCCGAATCCCCCTGCATCGGGGCGGGTAACGCGAGGTACGCCAGCGGCACCGACCTTGACGGCGACCCCTGGGCCAACCCGCCGTCCATCGGCTGTGATGAATACCACGCCGGGGCGGTGACGGGCCCCTTGACGGTGAGCCTGACGGTCACCCTGACCAATGTTGCGCTCGGCTATCCGGTGGGTTTGACGGCGTTCATCGAGGGCCGAACCGACCTGAGCGTGTGGGCCTTCGGCGATGGTTCCGTGGAGATCAACCAACCTTATACTTCACACACCTGGACGGCGCCGGGGGATTACGTCGTGGCCTTGTGGGCTTACAACGACAGTTATCCGGAAGGAGTGAGCGCGACGATGACGATTCATGTTGACCAAGGCCTGCATTATGTCGCGGCCCACAGTGCCAATCCGGTCGCGCCCTACGCGTCCTGGGCGACGGCAGCCAGGAATATTCAGGATGCGGTGGATGTGGCGGGAACGGGCGGCACGGTTTTCGTGACCAATGGAACTTATGCAGCCGACGGGCGGACAACACCTGCAACAGAGGACGGCGTGACCAACCGGGTGGTGGTGGACAAACCGCTCACCGTGCGCAGTGTGAACGGTGCCGGGGTGACCGTTATTCAGGGTCAAATGCCCGGTGCAACCAATGGCAACATTCGATGTGTCTATCTCACGAACGGTGCAACGTTGGTGGGCTTCACCTTGAGCAATGGTGTGGCCGGATACGACAACGGCGGAGGGGCATATTGCGCATCCACCAGTGCCGTGCTTTCCAATTGCGTGCTGAGCGGCAACTCGGTGTGGAACGAAGGTGGTGGGGCTTACGGCGGCACGCTCAACAACTGCACGTTGACCGGCAACTGGGCCCCCGATGGCGGCGGGGCTGCCGATTCCGCGCTCAACAACTGCACGCTGACCGGCAACACGGCAGAATGGTCCGGCGGCGGGGCCTTCTATTGCACGCTCAACAACTGCACGCTGACGGATAACTCGGCAGCCAATGCTGGCGGCGGGGCCTCTGGCGGCACGCTGAACAACTGCACGTTGACCGGCAATTCGGGCTACAACGGCGGCGGGGCCTATGACTGCACGCTTGACAACTGCCTGCTGACCGGCAATTCGTCCGGTTATGGCGGTGGGGCTGCCTATTCCACGCTCAACAACTGCGCGTTGGCGGGCAACACGGCACAATTGGACGGTGGAGGGGCATATTCCGGTATGCTCAACAACTGTACTTTGACCGGCAACTCGGCTCAAACCGGCGGCGGGGCTTATGCCACGCTGAACAACTGTATCGTGTATTTCAATGATGGGGGTAACTATGACCCTGACAGCACGCTCAATTACTGTTGCACGACGCCTATGCCCGGCGGAATTGGCGACATCACCAACGCGCCGCTGTTCGTGGATTACGCTGGCGGGAATCTACATCTCCAATCCAATTCCCCCTGCATCAACTCGGGCAACAACGCCTATGTCGTCGGCAGCACCGACTTGGACGGCAATCCCCGCATCGTCGGCGGCACGGTGGACATCGGGGCCTACGAATATCAAACCCCGGTGAGCATGATTTCCTATGCGTGGCTCCAGCACTATGGCCTGCCCATTAACACAAACACGGACACTGCGGACTTGGACGGCACCGGAATGAACGTTTACCAGGATTGGATCGCCGGCTTGAATCCCACCAATGCCCTGTCGGTTTTGCAGATGACATCGGCCACCCCGACCCATAATTCAGCGGGGTTGGTTGTGACTTGGCAAAGCGTCAGCGGCATCATGTATTTCCTGCAAAGCAGCACCAATCTGGCGGCGCAACCGGCCTTCACCACCATTCAAAGCAACATCGTCGGCCAAGCCGGCACGACCAGTTACACGGACACCACCGCCACCAACGCCGGCCCGTACTTCTATCGTGTAGGCGTTGGCAACTGAGGCGGCGCTATGAAGCTCTGAACAGGCCCTGAACTCAAGACACACTATGAAAACCAAACTTACCCTTCTCGTAGCCGGGCTGTTTCTGGCGGCCACGAGTGGCGCCCTGGCCCAACCTGTCATCACCGCCCAGCCAACAAACCAGTTTCTGGCGTCAGGAACAACCGCCACTTTCTCTGTTTCGGCAACAGGAGCGGCCCTTACTTACCAATGGCTGTTCGATGGGACGTCCATTTCCAACGCCAATAGCAGGACGCTCTCGTTGGCCAAACCACAGCCCGCCCAGTGGGGTTACTACTCAGTCATCGTTTCCAATGCCTCCGGGTGCGTCACGAGCCAGGTGGCGGAGCTTAAAGTCTTTGTGGCCGCGCCGCACAACTTGAGCGGCATCCAAGCCGAATCCAACGGCTCCATAAATTTGAGCTTCACGGGCGAGACGACCGCGTCCTTCGCGCCGTACTACGACCTGTATCCACTGGAAACCTCGTCGAACCTGGTTGATTGGGCGCCGCTGGTCACGTTGCAAAGCACGAACGCGGCGTTGGACACTCTGAGTTTCCTGGACACCAACGCGCCGGAGTTCAGCCAGCGCTTCTACCGCACGGCGAGCAATCAAATGGTCACGCCTGACCCTCAGCCGACCGGGCCCTACGCAGTTGGGACCTTCTCGATGGAGTTAACTAACTCGCGCCGCAGCAACGCCAAGTTCATGGTCACCTTCTGGTATCCGGCGGTTGCTCAAGCCTTGGTCCTTCCGGCTAAATTTATAGAACCACAAGCCGCTGGAAATTACGGGAGCTTCTCCAACCAAGTTCTGGCGTTTTTCTCACACTCGCTGTCCAACGCGCCGCTGGCCACTAATCCAGCCAAATATCCTGTCGTGCTTTATGACCCGGGAGCGACTGGTGATCGTCGCGAGAACACGGCCATGACAGAAGACTTGGCCAGTTGAGGCTATGTCGTGGTCGGACTGGATACCAGCGACACGGAAATCAGCGTATTTCCCGATGGGACAGTGGTGCATGGCCAATCGCTGCCGGCCACAATCGCCGGCTACGTCGCAGCTATCGAAGGCCGGTTGCTGGACCTGCAGTTTGTGTTGGACGAACTGGAGAGCTTGAACGCCGGCGATCCGCGCTTGGGCGGGCGGTTGGATTTGGCGAATATTGGCGCGTTTGGATGGTCTTTGGGTGGATGTACCACGGCCCAACTGTGCCTGCGCGACCCTCGCTGCAAAGCGGGCGTTGGCATGGATGCGCCCTATCTCGAAACCAACGTGCTGACGCAGCCGTTGGGCGTGCCGTGGCTGTTTTTCCGATCTGATTTGGACCCCGGTCCGGCCGCATGGTACTTCGGCCTGCCTGGCGGAGTTCCCGATGATCGTTTGCAGGTTTACAATGAGCAGGTGACCAACGCCTATTGGGTGAAGCTGGTCTCCACCGATCACGGCAGCTTCGGTGATTGGGACCTCATTGTTGATTCGGCAAAACTGGAGGCCGGTTTTGCCACGCCGATGAGCGGCCAGTTCCTGCCACCGGCGCGAGTCAGCCAGATCATACGGGCCTACCAGCTCTCCTTTTTCAACAAGTTCTTGCAAGGACAAGACGATCATCTGCTGGATGGTCGCTCACCGGCCTACCCAGAGGTCATTCAATTCTTGAGTAAGTCTGGCCTTTCAGTCCCGCCTCAATATCCATCGGCCGCGCTGGTGCAAGGCAGCGATGGCAATTTCTACGGCACAACAGAGTATGGCGGGGCGAGCGGGGAGGGCACGGTGTTCCAAGTGACGACCAACGGTACGCTGACGACGCTGGTTTCGTTCAACGGAACCAATGGCAGCTACCCGTTCGCGGGGTTGGTGCAAGGCAGCGATAGCAATTTCTACGGCACGACCCAGTACGGCGGGACCAACGAAAATTACGGCACGGTGTTTGAAATGACTCCCGCCGGGGCGCTAACGACACTGGTCTCGTTCAACGGCACTAACGGCAGCTATCCGGCTGCGGCTTTGGTGCAAGGCACCAATGGCAATTTCTACGGCACAACGCAGAGCGGTGGCGCGAGTGGGATGGGCACGGTGTTTGAAGTCACCTCCGCCGGGGTGTTGACGACGCTGGTCTCGTTCAACAACACGGATGGCGCAGTCCCGCTGCCCGGTCTGGTGCAAGGTACTAATGGCAATTTCTACGGCACAACGTTTCAGGGCGGAGATGTCAGTATCGATGGTCTCTTCGGAAATAGTGGCGGAGGCACGGTGTTTGAAATGACCCCCGCCGGCGTGCTGACGCGGCTGGTCGAGTTCAGCGGCGCCAATGGCGAAAATCCCGCTGGGGGGCTGGTGCAAGGCACCAATGGCAATTTCTATGGCACAACCTCAATCGGCGGAAACCTCAGTTTGAACGCCGGCTATGGGTTTGGCACGGTTTTCAAGATGACCCCAGGCGGCGCGTTGACGACGCTGGTCTCGTTCAATCTGACCAATGGCTACAATCCAACCGCCGCACTGGTCCAAGGCAGCGACGGAAATTTCTACGGCACGACAACCGGCGGCGGCGCGGGCGTTGGCGGAACGGTCTTCAAAATGACCCCCGCCGGCGTGTTGACGACGCTGGTTTCGTTCAACGGTGCCAATGGCAGCCAACCCTCTGCAGGATTGGTGCAAGGCAGCGATGGCAATTTTTACGGCACAGCAGAATATGGTGGCGCGAATGGCTTGGGCACGGTGTTCCAAGTGACGACCAACGGGACATTGACGACGCTGGTCTCGTTCGGAGGCCAAACCAATGCCCCCTGAATCAACGCCCGCAAAAACAGCTAGGTGCCAGGCCCCACCGACCGGGACGGCAAGCCGTGGCGACGGGGCCGATCCCGGCCAGCAGCCACCACAGAACCGTTGCTGTGCCATCGGGCGGTGTCGGCACCCGAAAAGGGACCCAGGCCTAAGCAAGAGTTGCAGAGAGCGACTTCGCTTTTACAAGAACGGTGGACTTGACCCAGCCTGCGATCCCACTCGCCTCTGTTCCCAAAAGAATGACACTTCCACTACTTGGAAAGAGAAACTCTGGCTCTGCGTGGTAACGGAGTGACTAAATCTATCTGAGTAGAATTGCGCAATTTATTTGGGCGCCATGGACGGGGGGAAATGTCCTGCCGTTCATCGTTCAAAGTCCTTTCGCGAAAAGGCAACGTCGCGCCCCCCGACGGCGAAATACACTGTCTCGCATCGTCTCAGTGGTTAGGGATCTCGAATCAGTCGCGGGATGGAAGTGATATTCTCACTTTCGCTGGTCACAACAAGCACTGGAAGCCACTGATAACAAAGGGTTTTTAGATGCACATTTTAAAAAATCCGAAGCAATTATTCTCACTTTTATTCTCACTTTGTGAGATTTGGGAATGTGTGAATTGCGTAAGTAATTGAATATCAACGCATTGATCGATGTTGGAGCGGGTGAAGGGAATCGAACCCACCACTTTTCTTCCGCGCCTTGCATAACCTTGCCACACTGTGCCACTTACGCAAGTTCTTTGTTTCGCGCGAGCGCATGAAAACGCACCGCGCGGCAATTTTTTTGGCACTAATTGGCACTAAAAGCGCCGTTCGGCGGCCAAGGAGATGTTGACGCCGGCCTGCGTCCATAGGTTCAAGATTACCGAGTCTGCTCGCAAGCCTTTAATTTGGAATGGTTTGCGCCGTTTTATAGACTTGAAATATATTCGTCCGTTCGACATCGCCAGCCTCCGCGCCGAGGATCTTGACTACGAACGCCGCTGCTTCGTTTACGACCGCATGAAAACCGGGAACATGGGAGGGATGCGGATCGGCGACAAAGCCTGGGCCGTGATCCTGCGACGCCCGCGCACCGGCCAGCTCTTTCCCTACCTCATCACGGAGCGGGAGGCCGGCCGGGCCACCGAGTTCAAACGGCGCTGCGAGGGGCTGGGCATCGACGGTGTGACGCTCCATTACTACCGCTACGCCTGGGCCGAGCGCTCGGCCGATAACGGCTACCCCGAGTGCTACGCCCAGCGCGTGCTGGGCCAGAACTCGAAAATCGTCCACCGCGCCTACGCGAAGAAGGCGCAGGGCGAGCTGCCGTCCCTCGAACTCTACGAGGAGGCCAACCGGAAGGCCAAGGAAAGCGGGAAGATTTTGGTGCTCCAGCACGAGGCCGAAGTGCCCAAGGTGGCATGAGCCATTCACTGATGCGATTCCAGCAGCAGTTTTTGATTATCGCCGGTCCATGCGCCATTCACAGTTTGGGCAGGGAAACATCGCTGAAACGGCGATCAAGTTCCGACCAGGCCGGGTTGTGATCGGGCCAAAACGACGCCCGCTGGCACGGTCGCTGAAATAGGTGCGAGTCGAAGCGAAGCAGGCGGTTCATCTGGTGCATTGCCAGGCCATCCAAATTCAATTGCTCTTCGATCTCGGTTCCAGTCCGGGACACCAGCTCGCCAGAATTGTTCTTCGTCCGGAAGGCGACGTGGTTCATCAAGTTGATGACGGCAGCCTGCCAGTCCAACTGCTGGTGGTAGTAGGACCGCATGACCTGCGGCCCCAGTTCCCTTTCCGACTGGCTTAGTTGGTTGGCTCGGCACACGTTGCCGCCCAGCCAGGATTGGGTTAAGTGGTTGGCGAGCGGATAGGTGCGAAAATCCGGGTCCTTGGACAACTTTTGGATCAGGCGCATGAAGTTGGTGTAATACGGCTCGACTCGTTGGAAATAATTGAAGCCTCGAATGGCGGCATGCTCCGTATAAACGGCGTATGAAGTCAGGTCGCCCGGCTTGTCCAGTTCCATTCGCCAGT
This sequence comes from Verrucomicrobiota bacterium, assembly GCA_049510745.1. Taxonomy (GTDB): domain Bacteria; phylum Verrucomicrobiota; class Verrucomicrobiia; order Limisphaerales; family Palsa-1400; genus PLGF01. The sequence goes on from JBEKYR010000050.1 coordinate 11,570, forward strand.
GGGTGAGCACGACGGCGAACACCATGGGCTGCATTTCGATCGGAAGTTGGAACGGAAGACCGTCATGCGTGCAGGCCCCCCGCACAAGACAAGTTGCATCTTCGAATCCTTCCCGATCCAATTCAAGGACAGTTTTGAGATCGGGATCCAGTGTCGCATAAACATGACTTTCGCTGTGCCGAGCGGTCACCCTCGAACCATTGGGCAAAAGCATGGCGCCGCGCTCATGGTCTTGGAGACTGAGATCGTTCCAAGAATTGGTTGCCTTATGAAACGGATAGCCGTAAAACCGATCCCCGTTTCCAAAGCGTGCCAGCACTCTCCAGGGATCGGGCTCGCAATCGACCACCGGATAGGCAAACCCTCCAGTGACCGGCAAGATGTCGGCGAATATTGGGGCAGGAGCATCAACCAATTCGCCCAATTTTGTCTGGGGGTACAGATATTTGGCTGGAAACAATTGCACGGGGCAGAGTCCCCGTGCCAGGGATGCCAGAAATAAAAAGCTCTTTTCGAGTTGGATATGCGGGGTCAAGGCAAACCCGATTTGCGGCAGCCCCAAAATCAAGGTGGTCACGACCCCTTGAAGAACCTGTGGCTTCAAATCCTGCCAGAACTGGTAGTGGTAGCGCAAATGGCGCGCGTTAATGCCTAGCCAGGCGGACTGGGACGCCGACTGGAACCACGGCGCCTTCGTCAAAGAGGCGTGTTCGGGCGGAATCGCCATCATCTGCGGGAGCTGCGGCACCGCCCGAATTCGCGGAGTGTATTCCCAGTCGCGCAGGCATTCCGGAGAATTTCCGGTGCCAGATGCCTCGATACACTGCTGGATGGTAAGTCCGTCCGGCAGGGAAAAGTCAGTAAGAGCTTTCGCGCGCGCCAAGGGAATGGCGCAGTTCAGAACGCGGTTTGTCCACGAAGAACCCTGGAGAAATGCTGAGAGAGCGTTCTCCGTGTGCTCGCCGCCCGGAAGAGCCATGGCGTCCCATCGCTCACGAAGGCCAGCCTCAAATTGGGAGGTGGCCTGTCGCCAGCCATTGTTTTGTTTCACGATTGATTGCATGCGTCCTTTTCTTTTTAGGCGGAAGCCAGTAACGATTGAAAACAGTGACATGGATGACACGCGCCATTTTTGAACAACGGCCGGCGCCCAAGCCGAAGAAAGCCCGTGATGCCATGAAGAAATGAAACCTGACAACAACTCAAAAGGCGGGACCGACATCCCGGAAAAGCTGCTGAAAATCTCCGCCGAGATCGCGGCGCGCGGCCATGCAAACCTTACCAGGCTCACCGTTCTGAAGAAGTGGTTTGGCCACCCGGGACGGCTGCCTCCGTTCGCCATCTGGGTGGCGAGACGGGCGACCTCGGGCAACGGCAAAACAGGGGTTGAAGCGGCCGAGCTTTTCCGCCAGACTCGGACGCTGTTGGCCAAGGTGAACCCATACGCCCCCAAAGTGGACCGGCAATTGGCAAGGGCGCTGCACGATCGGCTTCGGAAATTCCAAAATGAATACAAAAACCAGCAATGGGGGCCAGTGCGCATCATCCACAATTGGGACCTTCTGCTCGTGGAGCAGGCGCTGGCCATCTGCCTCTGGTATTCTGACTCACCCGCGCTCGGCTACAAACTGGCGGCGGATTATTGCCAGCACTTTGACTCCCACTACGGCAACGGCCTGAACGGTCCCAGCCGCACGAAAATTGAAGAGATGGCCCGCTTCATAATTAAGCTGGAGGCTATGCAAAAAGTCCTTTAATGAGCAGCCCAAGAATGGCCAAAAGAACCACCACAACCACGGCAACCGACCAAATAGAGCATTGCTTCGCCGAACGTGTGTCCCGCGACCCGGACCTTTCACCCGTCCGAGCCGACTGCGTGCGAAGGCCAGCGTGGGAGTGCAGGATAGCGGTGGAGCCAGCTTAACCCAGATCATGGACATCGGCGACGCCATCATCGAAATCCTCGGTAAAGCGGAAGCCATCAAGCTGCCGCGTGAGCGGCTCGATGTCGTCACCGCGGCGCGGCGGGAATTTGCAAAGCGCCGGTGTTGTGATGTCAGATTCATTGACCCCATTGAGCGAACGCTCAGGAAGTGTCTGCGGAACTGGACGCTGGAGCAAAAACGGGAAATCTGGTTGAGCACCGAGACGGGTGCTGCAAGTGGCTGCGCCGTCGAGGACTATGACGAATCAAGCATCGACATGGATTTGGAAGGCGAGCTAATGCATCACGTGATTGAAGAATTATCGCATTAGGAAAATACAGCCGTATGCAATTGATCGTTTCATCGTCCCGGAACACCGGTAGTGCCCTGCTCCTCGAAGACGGCCTCTTCGCTGGCCGGCGCTATCGTTTGGAAATCCGCATTTGCCAAAACCCCGGTTGCCAGTGTGAGCAGGTTGGTCTCCACTGCCTCCCCGAAACAAATGATCCGACATAACCCCCGCCCTCCGCTCCCATCTGCGTTAAAATGGATTTGGCCCAGGGCGCCATCGCCTCATACACGCAGCCGGACTTGCAGCGGAACGAAGTGGGCGATTTTTAAGAGAGCGTGAGAACGCTCATGGCCTGGACGGTGCATAGTACACGGCGCAAGCGAAGAGAAGCCAGCAGACGGCGCAGATTACGTGCGTTTGCCAGCGAAACGAGCCGCGGCCCATTCCGTCAAGCGTCCAATCATGGTGTCGAAACACGGGATGGCGGCGGATCGGCAGAACGATCAACCAGAGCGGCAGGAGCGTTATCCTTTTAATCACCCTGGCAAACGCACGCCCAATCAGGGTGAGTCGATTTGTGGGCATACGAGGATTATAGCGGGACGTTGTTCACTGGGCACCGGATTGTGCGGGCCACAACCTTCGGCTCAAAAGGGCGGCGCATCTCGCGATGGGCCGCCCGGCGGCGGCGTTGTCCGGTTGTTTTCCGTGCCGTTGGCCGATGGTGACGAATTCTGCGCGCGCGGTTCCGGGGTGAAGAACTGGACCGAATCCACGACCAACACCAACTGCGAACGCGTCGCGCCGTCGTCGCTCCACGTCTCCGTGCGCCAGCGGCCCTCGACGATGAGGGTGTCCCCTTTTGCGTGGCGAGCCACTGCCTCGGCCCACCACCCGAAACTCTTGCAGGGGACAAACGCCGTCTCTTCCTGCCACACGTCCGTTTTGTCCCGATAGCGCCTGTTGGAGGCAATGGTGAAAAAGGCCATCTTGGAGCCATTATTGCGAACGACGGGGTCGCGAACCAAGCGACCGCTCATGACTGTGATGTTGAGGTCTGCCATAATTTTGTCTTTCGGTTGTTAGTAGTTGCGCCGGCCTTTGTTTGAACCGACTTCGAGCTTTGTGTTTGACGCCATTTTTCGCCGAGGCACTGGCTGGCTGATTTCACGGCGTGTCAATAATTTAGCTGGCACGAAAAGGATTTGAAAACAACTGATAAGGCGAGGCGCGGGGCCGCGCGGTCTTGGCTCTCCAGCGGCACGTCGCGAATTAGAGTATTCGGCCAGGCCATCGGGCAGCGGCCAACGCTGTGCTCCTGCACCCGTTCGCCATCCGTTTGCCTGAGGCCATCATCCGCTGGACGGCGGCGCGCAATTAGCTGCAAACAGTCCATTGCCAAGATCGCTTACTGCCGGCGAGGCGACCATGTTTCTGGACCAGATGGTGGAGCAGTTATTGGTCAGTCGGGACAGCCCGCGGCCAGCGCTCATGGTTTTGGGGGCGGTCGGCATTCTGCTCGGTCTGCTGGTGGTCTGCGTGGGCAGCCGTTGAATATCCAATCGGCGAAACGCGGCACTGGGGTTCTCCATGCGTTCGGGGCTGGCCTTCAGCAGGTGCAGGCCATGTACCCGAATCCGGCTACGCGGCCCCGCCATTTGGACCCGGTGAAGGTTTCGAAATGGATTTACGCTCACCCCTCCTTTCGGATGCGGGATGTTCATGAGCGCCATCCGAAGGAAGACCCCTGGCAGGAGCACCTGGCATTTTGACGGTGTGCAATTCCGCGCTTGCACAATTCCTCAAATAAGTTGAGGATATGTGCATGAAGAAAAGCGATCCTTTTGCGGCTCTGATGACGGTGGCGCAAGACCAGCAAGGTTACTTTACTACCAAGCAGGCGATTGAGGCCGGTTACGCGGACAACACGCACCCGTATCACGTCCATGCGGGGAATTGGGAGCGAGTGTACCGGGGTATCTACCGGATGGCGCATTTTCCGCCGCCAGAGGACGGGGAGATGATGGCCTGGCTGCTTTGGTCACGGGGGCGCGACGAAAAGCCGGTGGCCGCAATGTCGCACCAAACCGCCCTCAGCCTGTTCGAGTTGGGTGATTTCAACCCGGCCAAAGTTCACATGAGCGTGCCGAAAACATTCCGTCGCAACAGCCCGACTCCCAACGCGGTCGTGCTGCACCGCGCGACACTGACACCCGCTGAGGTCACGCAACTGCGCGGCCTGACGGTATGCCGCCCGCTGCGGGCGCTGTGCGACCTGGCCAACGCAAACCCGGATGCCGCCGCCGACCTCCGCCCCATCGCGGTTGAGGCGCGGCGGCGCGGTCTTATCACAGAGCGCGAACTTTCAGCCATGAAAGAGCGGAAGGATGCGCGGAAAATCGTCGTCGCCCTGTTGCCATGAGTCGTTACCAAACGCCCCAAGCCCTGCGCCGCGCCCTGGAGGATCGCCTCTTGGCTTTGGTGCGGCGTGAGGGTGGCGACATCAACCGTTTGCGCCGCCAAACGGCGTTTGATCGCCTGTTGTGCCGCCTTTTCCGTGAAGCGAACGCTCCCTGGCTGCTCAAAGGCGGCTATGCGATGGAACTTCGCATCCAAGCGGCGCGAACGACGCGCGACATTGATCTTGCCATCCGGCAGCTGCCGGGGGGAGCCAGACAGTGGGATGACGCCGCCATTCGGAGTCTGTTGGAGAACGCCGCTGCATTTGATCTTGAGGACAGCTTTGAGTTTATCATTGGCGAGCCGACAATGGATTTGGACGCCGCGCCGTATGGCGGCTCGCGCTACCCGGTGGAGGCGCGGATGGCTGGACGGCGGTTCGCAAAATTTCATCTCGACGTGAGCGCCGGCGACGTGCTCCGGGAACCTTACGAAATTCTCGAAGGACGAGACTGGCTTGGCTTTGCCGGGTTGCCGAAAGCGAAAATACCCGCCGTCTCGCGGGAAGAACAGTTCGCCGAGAAGCTGCACGCCTATACCCTGCCGAGGCAAGGCCGCCCGAACACGCGCGTCAAAGATTTGGTGGATTTGGTTTTGTTGTCCGTGTCCGGCACGCTCGATGCCGCGCGGGTCCGCGAGAGCATCGCGGCCACATTCCGCCGTCGCGCGACGCATCCTGTGCCCGCAACGCTTCCTCCGCCCTCGGAAGCTTGGCGTGGACCTTTCGCTGACCTGGCCAGCGAGTGCGGCATGGCCCCGGAAATCGAAGCCCATTTCACACAAGTGGCCGGGTTTCTGGCGCGGGTCCTTTCGTAGATTTTCATGCCGCCTTTGTGCTGTCCTCGGAATGGTGTGTTTGACTGGACTTGCGCTCGCCTCTCCTTTGGGCTGTGGGGTGAGCCGGCGCGTCGTCCAATGGCTGCGGCACGGGAACGGTGGCGGTTGGGAATTTGATGGCGTTCAATTCCTTGCGCACGCCGGCCACAACAAGGCGCTGGTACACCCGGTGGATTTCCTCGCTGGCGTGGTTGACCAGCTTCATCATTTGGGACTGTGGCACGCTCTGCTTGGCCCCGCGCGTGATGAACGTGACGCGGGTGCAATGGAACGTCAGGTGCGGCAGGTTCAACTCGTCGTTTTGTTTGAAAAACCGCCACCACATTTTTGAGGGCTTTTCCCATTTGCTGGCAGTGGTGATGAAGTCGTAAACCGTCTTGTCGTCGCCCCGTTCCGCTTTGAGCCAGGCAAGGAAGGGTCCTGAATCTTTAAGGCACAGAGGCAGGACGGCGGAGAAATCGGTCGCCATCTGGACCTCGAAGTTGACGTCGAAGACCGCGCGGCGTTTGTGCGTGACAAGCCGCCAAAAAAGGCTACATCGGCGGCACGGTCTGGCTTGGCTTCTCCTATCTCCCGCACGGGAGTAGGCCTCAGCCTTCCATGGTCGCGGAGCATGCTTCATGTCTGGGTGGCGGCCTGGACAGTATGAGGTTGCTGGGTTTCCTTCTCGGCACGCTTCTTGGCAACCCGGGCTGTAGCTTGAGCGCGGCGCTGGGCACAAAAAGCCTGCCGCTGTTCAGGGCTCATGTTGGCGTAATAGGCCCTCCGAGCGGCACTCATCTTCGCGCTAATCGTTTTCCGCTTTTCTGGGGTCCAATTGGCTCTGCTTTGCCTGGCCTTTTCATTCATTGCCGCCGCCCACTGCTTCACCTGTTCAGGGCTTCGGCTCAGGCTTTCGAGGTGCCTGTGGGTGGCAGAAATTCCGTCGCGAATCGAAAGGATTGATTGGCGAGGATTTGCGTGCAAGCTGCGGTGGTATGTTTGAGTTTCTCAGGATGATTCTGAACTACTTATGGTCCTCGATCCGACCTCGGCACGAACTGGCCATGGAGGTGCTTGCCCTGCGGCACCAGATCACCGTGCTCAAACGGCAGAGGCCCAAGCCGAAACTTCGCCCGTGGGACCGGCGGGTTTGGACGTTACTTAAGAGAGTTTGGCCGAATTGGAGAACTTCGTTGATGATCTGCTGACCGGAGACTGTCATCGGCTGGCAACGAGCCGGATTCAGGATGTTCTGGCGATGGAAGTCCAAGCGGCAGCCTGGGCGACCTGGAAAGGACCCGGCATTGATCCAACTTATCCGCCGGATGTGGGCCGTCAACCCGACTTGGGGCAGTCCGCGGATTCGCGACGAACTGGCGAAACTGGGTCTGGAAGTTTCGACCGCAACGATCAGGAAGTACCGCCCCGAGTCCGGACGCCGATCTTCACAAAGTTGGCGGACCTTTCTCCAGAACCATGCGGCGGCCATGGCCGCCATGGATTTCTTTGTGGTGCCGACGGTGACTTTTCGTCTGCTCTACGTGTTGGTCGTCATGAACCATGAACGGCGCAAAATCGTCCATTTCAACATGACAGATGCTCCCACGGCCGCGTGGACCGCGCAACAAATCGTCCATGCGTTCCCCTACGACACCGCACCCAGGTATCTGTTGCGGGATCGCGATTCGATCTACGGATCGATCTTCATGCAGCGGGTTGCCGGCAGGGGCATCGAGCAGAAGTTGATCTCCCCGAGATCTCCTTGGCAGAACCCATTCCTCGAGCGGTTGGTGGGTTCCATTCGGCGGGAATGCCTGGATCGCGTAATCGTGTTCAATGAACGGCAGCTGCGACAACTTCTCCAATCTTATTTCGAATATTACCATAAAGTCCGTCCACACCGATCTCTGTCGCACGACATTCCAATCTCACGGCCGGTAGAGCCACCGGAGCGCGGAAAGGTGGTCGAGCTGACGCTGGTCGGTGGTCTGCATCACCACTACCTGCGGCAGGCTGCCTGAGGCCGCGCCTGCATTTGGCACCATCGCCGACATCGCGAAAAAAAGCCTCGCACTGTGGCTATTCACGCGCATGGGGCCAGGGTCCTCGGTGCCGCCCGTTGTTCAAGTGCAAAAGTATACGCACCGCGCTGAGTGGACGACTGATTTTTCGGTTGCGACGGGTTTTCTGCCACCCACAGCGGTCCCACACCAGCGGTAATTGGCCGCGCATCGAGACTGGTTAGCACTGCCGCAGCTTCTCCAATACGGGTACGGAGTCCGGGTGCGGCAGGGGGGTGGCGATGCGCCGATACTTGGTATCGACGCGCGGGACGTTTTTTGGGGGTGATGTCGAATTCCTGGCCCATGTTAAATGGCTTTCTCGTAAATGCGCGCGAAGACCTTTTCCGATCCTTCGCTCGCGCGGTTGGGGTCGATGATCGTGATGCCGTCGGGGCCAAAGCGCGCGGTGACAGGCGCGCCAAGGTTGCTTTGGGTGTATTTGAAATTCAGGTCGCGCACCAGAGCCGCCGCATGCACGATAGCCACCGTCAGCCGCGCGTCCTCGGCGGTGGGATAAAGCGCCGCCAGTTCGTCGCGGCCGATGTCGAAGAACTTGCGTCGGCATATCGCCGCCAGACCCGCCGTCAAACTGTCCACCCCGTAGCCGACGCACGTCTTGCTGCCGTCGGGGCGGGCGGTATGGCGGCTGAAATGAGTGTTGACAGTGCGGCTGCCGCCGTCCTTGTGCCAGAAGCGCAACCCGCGGTATTGCTGATCGCTCTCCACCTTCCCGTCCGTGCCGACGATTTCGTGCCCCTGGTTGACCAGTCCCTCGAAATCCGGCGGCGTGATCCAATTATTGTGAAAGTGGATGCTCATGCCGTTGGCAAAATCGACCCGCACCTGCACTGCGTCGTAAGCCTGGATGCCATCCCTGGCCAGCCGCTTCTTTTGGCCCACAGCCGTCAGCGAAACCGGTTTGCTGCGGTAGTAATGCCAGATGAGATCGACCCAATGCGGGCCGACATAACTGAACGGATCGCTGTGCGTCGCCCACTTGAATGTGCTGGTCGAAACTTCCAGCGGCTCCTCCAAATAGGCCACGCCGTACAAAGGCTCCCCGATCCGGTTCTTGAGTTCATCGCGAATCCGCAGATGGTCCGGGTCGTACCGTTTGTGCATATCGACGGCGACGATCAGGCTTTTCCCCCTCGCCAACTCCACAATCTGGTCCGCCTCGTGGATGGAAAGGCACATCGGCTTTTCCGTGATGACATGAGCGCCCCGCTGCAACGCCGCCAGGATGACCGGCGTATGCAGATGGTCGGGCGTCGCCACCGCCACGACATCCAGGTCTGGCCCATCGCGCAAAACATCCATCCACGGCTCCGCGCCGGAGTAGGGCCGGGGCCGATGGCCAGTCCATTGCTGGAAGGCGTCGCAGGCGCGCTTGGCGGAGGATTCCGACCGGGCCGCCACCGCCGCCAACTCGAACGCCACCGGCGCCAAATCGCGTCCCCAATGGTCCAAGCCGATGCGCCCCAATTGCGGCGCCAGGCCGGAGCACTGCAAATCCGCGTAAGCACGCAGATGGACATCTGCGCCGAACATGCCGGCGCCAATCAAGGCGATTTTGATTTTACCTTCCATTGGGTCTTAAAAGGTCATCTGACTTTATTACCACGAAAGGCGCGCAAAGCAAGAGGGAAAAAGCCATCTGCCCGGTTTGCGGCGATCTTGTTCCGACTTGGTGGTCTTCGTAGTCTTTATTAGTTCCGGCGATTAAAACCGGGCGAGGAAGGGAACTGCCGATTCCGAATCATGTGTTGGCTGCGTTACGGAACTATTTCAAAAACGGCCGGCCCAAAGACAAAGGGTTTGATCATCTGTTTTTGCGGCATCCGAACCGGTGTGGACATCCGCTCTCCAGCGGGGCTTTAAAACAGATGGTGCAGCGCGCTTATCGTCGTTGCAGATTTCCCAAATCGTGGTCGGGCACCCACCGATTACGACACACCTTTGCCACGCGCTTGCATCGCAGTGGAGCGGACTTGAAGCCGATTGCTGACTTGCTTGGCCATCGTAAGCTTGACTCAACCACGATCTATACAAGCTTTGCCGATCAGACGGCTCCGGGTCAGCCGCTCACCATCAAACTGGCGACGTTATGGGCGATTCGCCGTCCGGCCTTGCCGGTGACCGTGGCTAATCGTCTCAGCGCGATTCGGGGTTTCGCTCGTTATTGTGCCTCTTTTGATCCCCGCACACAGATTCTGCCGAGTCATCTGACTCACGGTGTCGGACGACGGCGTGCTCCGCACATTTTCACCGAAGCCCAAGTCCGGCTAACCTGCGCCGCACCCGTGCGCTTGGCCCCTGGCGCACCAACTTGCGGCCTCTGACTTACCGCACGTTCATTGGGTTGCTCGCTTGCACAGGACTTCGCCTTTGTGAAGCCCGGCGGCTGCGGGATGAGCATTTTGACCCAACAGCCAAAACGCTTCGGGTTCCGGCTGTCAAATGCAGTCCGGGCCGGACCATCCCGCTGCATCCCTCGACGGTGCTGGGAATCGTGACCCTGGTCAGGACGGTGCCAGAGAACGCCTGGTACGCAAGACTGGCCGCGAGTCATTCAAAATAATAGTGGTTGGCCATTCAGAATTGCTCCAGGTGATGCCCCGAATCCCAAAAGCCCGGATGTTCAATGGATGATTCAACGCACGTCTGCCCCCCCTGTAACAGGCGCTTCGCGCCGCCGCCGGCGGCACAATTTATTTTTGGCGGCAGGAGTTGAATTTCCTTGGCGCAGTGTCCAATGGGCGCGTGTTTTCGGAAAAATCCGCGGGCTCTCGACGCACGGCCAGGACATTGATCCAAATGCTTGAACACATCCAGGAAACAGCATTGCATTGCTCCAGTTTTGATTCTGCTGAAAAACCGCCGATGGTCAAAAAGAAACAACTGGAAACACGCGCATGAACACGGAATGAACATGAATATGAGAACGCAAATTCCCGACCATTGCGGTGGCTGTGGGTTGACCTTGATTGTGAACAGAACTAGAAAAGCAAACCCGGTCAAACCCTTCTGTTTCGCCGCTTTTTCGATTGCGTTGCCGGCTTTGCCGGTGCGCGCCGAAAATGCGGCCCGGGAAATCGTCCGCCTCAAGCCGGTCAAAGCGAGTTTCCTGGTTTCGAGCGCGCCTGATCCACCCAAAGCGGCCGTTTTCCAGGACGACAATCCCGTTGATGTTGTGCTACAGGCAGTAAGCGGCGTTGGCCACGTGTTTTTCCGCCCAGTATTTCAGACCCGTGCGGCAGGGGCTGACGTGGGAAAGCCTGAAATGGGCCTGGAGCAACAATTTAAAGTTATGTTTTTTTAAAAGGCGGTGGTATTTTCCCAACATGCGCAACACGCCGTGTTTTGAAATTGATTTGGGCCAGCGCCCCAAGATTGTCGAGGTGGAACTCTGTCGGCATGGCTCCCGATCAGCGGAGTCATTCCGCTTGTACGGCTTGTGGAGTCTGCACGCCTATCATTATCGGGGGGAATTCTGCTTGAACGGCAAGAGCTTTCCGTTCAAGGCGGGCTGCGTGAGCCTGATTCCTCCCGAAACACTTGTGGAATGGCGCTTTCCCACAGACGCGCCTCACTACTACGCCCATTTCGAGATGGAATCTTCAGGCGGTATCCGCGTTGAACTTCCGTTGCTGCAAGACCTTGGCGAGGACTTCGACCTCTTTTGCGGGCAATTCGAGCAATTGATCCACTTCCAGACGTTTGATCCGGAACGAGCGAGGATTCGGCTTTGGGATATGCTTTATCAGCTAAAAGGCAAATCCGCTACGGTCCCATCCACTCAGCGGTTGCATCCCAGCCTGCAAATCGCCTTGGGCACCATCCGCAACCGACAGTCGGAAAACATACATGTGGGACGAATCGCCCGGTCCATGGGCGTCTCGCATAACCACCTGACCCATCTGTTTCTGCGGTATCTGGGGTGCGGCGCGCGGGAATGCATTCAGCGCGAGCGGTTGAAACACGCGTGTCATTTGCTCGCGCATTCGTCCCTCTCCATCAAATCCGTCGCCATCGCCACGGGCATCCCGGATTTGCATTACTGTAACAAGTTGGTTCACAAAGCCACGGGTGAATCACCCCGTGACTACCGGCGCAACCGATCGCGGACGGATCTTCTCAGAGAACCGAAGTGAGATTATCCGGAGAAAACAGATACAAATGAAACACAAAGCAGCCGGAATCCTGCTTTCCCTTCTGACAGCCATGGCGTTTGCCGGGGACACCAACGCTCCGGCACTCATTCCACTGCCTGAAAAGATGGATTGTCGCGAAGGGGTGTTCAGAGTCCGGCCGGAAACGCGAATTCTGGTGGATTCCACCGCAGAACAGAGCGGCCAATATCTCGCCGAACGACTCGCCAAATCCATCGGTTACAAGTTCAAGGTAGTCCCCAGTTCGAAAGATCGGGCGGCCAAAGGAAACATTTTGTTGACCATCGAGAACGCCAAGGAGAGCTGTGGCGCCGAAGGCTACGAATTGACAGTCGCCCCGGATTCGGTGGTCATTCGGGCATCGGAGCCGGCGGGTTTGTTCTACGGCGGGCAAACATTGCTGCAACTGCTGCCGCCGGAAGTGTTGGCCGCCAAGCCCGTTTTGAATGTGGATTGGACACTTCCATGCGTGCAGATCCAGGATCAACCGAGGTTCAAATGGCGCGGGTTGATGCTGGATGTGAGCCGTCACTTTCTCACCAAAGAGGAAGTCGAGCGAATGCTGGACGTGATGGCGCTGCATAAATTGAATGTATTCCATTGGCACTTGGTTGATGACCAGGGTTGGCGGATTGAGATCAAGAAATACCCGCGTTTGACGCAGGTCGGGGCCTGGCGCAAGGACATCGGTTTTGGCTTGGATCCGAAAGCCGGCACGGCTTACGGTCCTGACGGACGATACGGAGGTTACTACACACAAGTTGATATGCGTGAGGTGGTGGCCTATGCCGAGGCCAGGCACATAGCCGTCGTGCCGGAGATTGAGATGCCCGGGCATTCGATTGCGGCGCTCATGGCCTATCCTGAATACAGTTGCACCGGCGGGCCGTTTAGCACCGACGTCAACGCCGGAGTTTTCAACGGCATTTATTGCGCGGGCAACGAGGAGACGTTTAAATTCCTGCAGGACGTTCTAACGGAAGTGTTCCAGCTTTTTCCCGGCAAATACATCCACATCGGCGGTGACGAAGTGCCGAAGGATACTTGGAAGCATTGCCCAAAGTGCCAGGCGCGCGTCAAGGCTGAAGGATTGAAGAACGAGGAGGCATTACAGAGCTATTTCATCCGGCGCATCGAAAGATTCGCCAATGCACATGGGCGCAGGCTCATCGGCTGGAGCGAGATCCTCCAAGGCGGCCTGACCCAAAACGCCACGGTCATGGATTGGATAGGCGGGGCGGTGGAGGCGGCACGCGGCGGACACGATGTCGTGATGTCACCCCACGAGTCTTGCTACTTCTGCTATTATCCCTCTCTGGACCGCCCGCCACAACTGCGCGCCTATCGCCCTTATTTGCCGTTAAGCCAAGTGTATGCTTTTGAGCCGATTCCGGCGACTCTGGATCCACGGGACGGCTCGCACATCCTCGGCGCGGAAGCCTGCGTCTGGACCGTGGACATTCCCAACATGCAAGAGGTCGAGGAGATGACCTTCCCGCGCCTGTGCGCCTTGGCGGAAGTTGTCTGGTCGCCTAAATCATCGCGCAACGGGGATGATTTTACCCGCCGCCTGAATGTTCAGTACCGCCGCCTTGACCAATGCGGCGTCAGTTGCTGGATGGACAGGGCGGCGGAGATTGGAGAGTGGAAACCCGCCCAGATTGCCGCTCAAGGCAGTCTGTTGGAGTGGGACGCGACCCAAAACATTTTTGCTCCCGGCAAACACCGATTGAGCATGAATTACACAAAGGGCAGGAATGGTCTCAAAATCGACTGGGTTGCGCTGTTGGAGGACGGTCATGAAATCGTCCGGGACACGCATGTCGGCTTCACAGGCACGAGTTCACCAAAGAGCATGAAAGCCCACGATTGGAATTACTTTTTCAATCTGCCTGAGTTCAAGAAAGGCGCGCGATACACGGTTCAGGCCTTTGTGACAGGCGACGGAGGGAATGATTCCAGCGGCGTTGTCTTTTTGGAACCCAAACCGGCCCAGTAAGGAGAGTGCCGTGATGAAATCAAAATCCGTTAAGTCCACGCTCGTCGAAACGGCCTCTTCCCAGCGCCTCGTGTCAGTGAACGCGTTGCGCGGGTCTGACATGTTCTGGATTATGTCCGGCTCGGTTTGCGTTTTCACTTTGCTACAGGTGAAACTTCCAGCAAGCTGCAAATAGTCACCGGTATGAAACCCGCCTTTGAAAGAACTCCCCAGCAGCGGTGGGAATCCTTCTCCTGCGAGGTCGTGCATCGTTCGAGCTATAACGCCATGTGGCACTTCCACCCGGAATATCAAATCACGCTCGTGCTCAAGAGCAGCGGCTATCGGCTGGTCGGCGACAAAATCACGCCGTTGCGACCGGGCGACCTTGTGCTGGTCGGCTCGAATCTCCCGCACGTCTGGCGCCAGGACGAGCGATGTGGCCGCTCACGTTCTGCGGTTCACGCCATCGTGGTGCGTTTCCTCGACACGTTTCTGGGCCGCGATTTTTTGGAAGTTCCCGAGGTCAGGCCGGTGCGCCGATTGTTAAAGCGCGCCAGACGCGGATTGCAGGTCACTGGCCGGACGCGTGACACCGTCGCCGCCAAACTGGAGCGGTTGCCCGGCAGCCGGGGCCTCGAACGAGTGGCCGGACTGCTTTCCATCCTCGGAACTCTCGCGCGCTCGCAGGAACTGATGCCCATCTCCAGTCCGGGATTTGTGCCCATTCTGTCCAGCGACGACCAAGACCGCGTCGAACGCGTGATTGCCTTTATTGATGCGCGCTTCGCCGGCCCGATTTGCCGCGCGGCGGTCGCCGCCGAGGCCCACCTTAGTGTCGGCGCCTTCAGCCGTTTTTTCAAACTCCGCCTCGGCAAGACGCTGCCGCAGTACATCAACGAATTGCGCGTGGGCCGCGCCTGCCTCTTGCTGGCCCAAGAGCAATTGAAGATAACCGATATCGCCCTGCAGTCCGGCTTTCACAACGTCGCCAACTTTAACCGCCGCTTCCACGACATCACAAAGCTGACCCCGCGGGAGTATCGGCGGCAGTTGCAGCGAAGTGCTTTGTAGAGTGCGGACGAGAATTGGCCGGCAATCCCACCGGGCACAAAAGTATCATAATCAGTCACTAAATAAGAAGTATTTGGCGGGCTGGTGCTGTTAGCTGATGAATATGGGCAAAGAATTCAGCATCGTCCCGCGCGAAGTGACGCGGGTGGAAACCAAATATCGCCGCATTGTCACCCCATTGCCGCATCCCGATTCGTTGGCGGCGCTGGAGAAGTTGCGCCGGTTTGAGCCGCAATCCATGCGCGGCCAATTGCCGCTGGTGTGGGACCGCGCCGAGGGGATATTTGTTTACGACAAGCACGGGAATCGCTGGCTGGACTGGTCCAGCGGCGTGCTGGTGACCAACGTTGGCCACGCCGCGCCAGAGATTTGCCAGGCCATCATTGATCAGGTGAACAGCCGCTTGTTGCACAACTACTGTTTCCCCAGCGAAGAGCGCGCGCAGTTAGTTGAGTGTCTTGCAAGTGTCGCGCCGGAAGGGTTGAAGAAGGTTTTTCTCCTCAGCACCGGTTCGGAGGCCGCCGAATGCGCCATCAAGCTCGCCCGCGGCCACGGAATCAAGGTGGGCGGCAGGCAGAAAATCGGCATTGTCGGCTTCGAGCGTGGTTTTCATGGACGCACGCTTGGCTCGCAGCAGGCTGGAGGGATGGACGGACAGAAATCCTGGATTGTTAATCTCGACCCTGCCTTCATCCATGCGCCCTTTTCGGATGGATATTGGCAGCAAGATACGCGTTTTGACACGTTCCTGGAAGCCATCGTGCGCGCCGGGTTCAAGCCGGAAAACATTGCCGGCGTGATAATGGAGACTTACCAAGGCGTCGGGCCGGAATTCGCGCCGATGGAATACGTTCGTCGGTTGGCCGCGTGGTGCCAACAACATGACGTGGTGCTGGTTTTCGATGAGGTCCAGGCGGGCTTTGGCCGCACCGGCAAATTCTGGGCCTTCGAGCATTACGGCGTGGTTCCCGACCTCATCTGCTGCGGCAAGGGTATCAGCAGCTCATTGCCGCTTTCGGCCGTGATTGGCCGGGAATCCATCATGGATGAATTCGGCCCAGGTTCCATGACCAGCACGCACACGGGCAATCCGGTATGCTGTGCCGCCGCTCTGGCCAGCGTGAAAAAAATTGTGGACGAGAAGCTGGTCTCCAACGCCGCCAGGCTCGAACCGGTGTTGCTCGCCGGCCTGAAGAGGATCCAGTCGAAGCACCCCGAGGTCATCGGCCATGTCACCGCGCGCGGTCTCGTTGGCGGCCTGCAAACCGTCAAGCGCGGCAAAAGGGAACCGGATCCTGATCTGGCGCACAACATCATCGAACGCTGCTTTCATAAAGGTCTGCTTTTCTTTGCTCCAGTGGGCGCATGGGGACAGACCGTAAAGATTGGCCCGCCCCTGATCATTCCGCAAGATGCGCTGGAGGAAGGCCTGGACGTGCTAAATGAAGCTACGGATGAGGCGGTTGCTGCTCTGCAACAATCCCAATCGCTGTCCGGGAAAATTGTTTGCGGAAGGCCATAAAACATGTCTCCGCGTTTGTTTGGAGAGCGTGAGTTTGCGGGACCTTAACTTCCGCTGCCGCGCCACACATGAAAATCAAGGGTTTGCGCTGGTATATCATGGGGCTAATTTGCCTGACCACCGCGCTTAACTATATGGATCGGCAGACCTTGGCGTTGCTGGCCCATACACTGGAAAGGGAGTTGGGCATTACGACCCTCCAGTATTCCCACATTACAGCAGCTTTTTTGACGAGTTACACGATCATGTATGCCGTGAGCGGACGGTTGATCGACTATCTTGGTTCCCGCCGCGGGCTGGCCATTTTTGTTTCCGGGTGGTCTATAGTTGACGTAATGCACTCGTTTGCGCGCAACGTGTGGCAGTTCATGTTTTGCCGCTTTATGCTCGGGGCGGCTGAACCGGCCAATTTCCCGGCGGGGGTCAAAGTGGTTTCGGAATGGTTTCCGATGCGCGAGCGGGCGCTGGCGGTCGGAATCTTCAACTCGGGCACAGCCGTCGGAGCGGCCTTGGCGGCTCCGATGGTGGCCTGGGTTGTATTACATTTTGGATGGCAGTATTCATTCGCCGTCGGCGCCGTGATGGGCGTCACCTGGGTCGTCTTTTGGTCGTTCATTTATCGGCTGCCCCGGCAGCATCCGTGCATAACGGCGGAGGAACTCAGGCTCATCGAGGACAACCAGCCGCCGAAGGCGGCGCCCAAGAGCGTTTCCACCCTGCGGATACTCCAAATGCGTGAAACGTGGGGGTGCATTTTGGCGCGGATGCTGACGGACCCAATTTCGAATTTCTTTGCTTTCTGGATGCCGAAATTCCTACAGCAAGAGCGGGGGTTCGATTTGGCCGCCATTGCCAGATACTACTGGATCCCCTATGCGGGTCTGGCCGTTGGCAACCTCGCTGGCGGCGCCATTCCAAACTACATGATCAGGCAGGGCTGGTCACTTGACCGATCGCGCAAAACGATGATGTTCATAGCGTCAATTATGATACCGGTCTGCTTCATTCTCATTACCCGCGTGCCCAATCCCGCGATGGCGATTGTATGCATTACCATTGCGATGTTCTTCCATGCGGCATGGGCCAATATGACTTTGCCGACGGAAGTCTTCGAGAAGCACGTCGTCGGCTCGGTCACGGGCTTCGGAGGAGCGGCGGGCTCGCTGGTTAGCGCGGTAACGATGTTGGTCATCGGCAGAACGGTGACGGTTTCCTCGTTCACGCCGGTCTTCGTCATTTACTCGGCACTGCCCTTGACGGCTTTTGTAATCGTTTGCATACTGGTCAAGAAACTCGGCTGTGTGCGCGAGGTTCCCGTCTGAGTCCCTGATAATTTGATCAACTGATAGTCAAGAATATGCGTCAGCGCAACCCTTCAAAGCGGGCAAGAAACCAAAATCGGACGCGGGAATCCACGCCGCGGCGGCCAACCGCTTCAAATCGCGCTGTAACGTCGCCCATCATTCGGGAAATCCTGGCCCGCATCCGGACGGCCAGCTTTCAACACTATTTGAAAAAGCTGCTGGTTGAGTTGTGCCGGATAGACACCACCCCCAGCTCGGTTGTGGAAAAAATGCGCCTGGCCGAAGACGGCTGCTTCCAGATTCTCGAACGGGAATTGGGTGCGCTGAATTTTTCCGGCGCACGCCTGGAACGCCGCCCGATTAACCCCGCCATCAAAACGCATCCCAATTATTCCCTGCTGCACTTCACGAAAACCCCGGAGCGGCCGCAAGGACTTTCGACGGAAGAAACCTACGCCAACCGTTCCAATCTGCTCTGCATGCTTCCCGGAGCAGTCAAGAGCAGCACCGGTCAATCCGTTGCGATCAACGCGCACGTGGATGTTGTCGCGCCATATTTTCCGCCGCGTGTGAAAGGCGGCATGGTGTACGGATGCGGCGCCTGCGATGATAAAAGTTCGGTGGTCAGCATGGTGGCCGCTCTCAAAGTGCTTTCGGAAGTAATGGCCAAAGCCGGGTTGAAATGGAACCGGAACGTGCTGGCCATGTTTGTCGTTGAAGAGGAAACCGGCGGAAATGGTTCGCTTTCCCTCGCCATGGATCGCGATTTGAAGCGATTCTATGACTCCATTCTCGTTGGGGAATGCACGGGATTGAAGTTCCATCCAGCCAATCGGGGCGCGGTATGGTACCGGGCTGATCTGACGGTGCCGACCGGAGTATCCCCCGTCGAAATGTTTGCCTTTGTCAACGAAGAGATGGAGAAGGAGGGCGCGGCCGTTCACGCCGAAAGCCGGCACATATTTTTTCCCCAACGCCCGGTCCAGACCTGCCACGGCATCATTGGTTCGTTTGGTGAGCATCCCAGCCGTATTTGCGGCGAAGTCAGCTTTTTGGTTCAATCCGAGCGCCGCCCTGATGAGCCAACTGAAAACTTGGTGCGCGATTGTCTGGAGGCGGGGTTGGCGAGTTACATGGTTGCTGGCCAATATTGTCAACTGGTGGCAAGTGGCATCAAAAGAAGCTGAAAAAATCACTTGGTTTGACTGGTCGCGCCAACCTATGGGAAAAGCGGCATGAAACGAAGCGTTCCTAAAAAGCGCCGTTCTTCAACAGTCTCTTGGCGCGAAAAACGTGTGAGTCCTGGGTCAGTGCCGAATGGCGCTCACATAAGACCTGATCTTGAGAAACAAGCGGTTGAGTCCGGGTTCCTCAATCGCAGCCTGCGCCACCAGCATGTGTCCGAGGTGAACCGGGTCGCACGAACCCGTCCACGATTCCGATGCGTTGCCTGGCACGGGCGTGACTCATCCGGTCACGGTTTGAGATGTCGGTCGGCGAAATTGAGATACTGCTCCCAGTCGTAAACATAATTCCGGCGTCAAGATGATGAACATTTACGAAATCCAGGTCTACGTCAGTTACGGCAAAGCGGCCCTAGACAAGGAGGACTGTGGCGCCATTTACAGTGAGACGGCTCCCTCGGTGAACGCCTGCAAGAAGCCCGGCGAATGGCAGAAGCTGGTGATTGATTTCCGCGCGGCGCGACCTGCAACGGGCCGGCTTCCTCCAGATGCAAGGACCCCTTTGGGAGCATCCATTAAATCTGCTGCACAGGGCCAGAATCGCCGGCCTTGGAATTGCGGACCAGCGATAAAACGAGGACCATCGCGGCTAACGGCACAAGACTGGCGACAATCAGAATTGGCTCGAACGAATAGTGGTCCGAGACATAGCCAACGAGAAAAGTGGACAGGATTGTTCCGAGGCCCGCGCCCGTACCTGCCATACCGCTAACGGTGGCAACTGACCGGCTCGGGAAAAGGTCGGATGGCAAAACTAGCATGATCGTCGCGAAGGCCGCGTATGCGAAGGTTGAAAACCCAAACAGCGCCGCCAAGACCAACGGATTTGAAGTGAAGACCGTGCCGGCTAAAAGACATGTGCCGAACCCGCCGAACACGATCACGGCTTTGCGGGCTCTGCCGACAGGCCATCCACGCCGTATCAGCCAGCTAGACACGCCGCCGCCGAAGAAATTGCCCAGATCAGCGGCAATGAAAGGAATCCAGTAGACGAGCACCCCCTGCTCCAACCGCACACCCTTTGCCACCAGATATATCGCAAACCAGTCAGCGATGAAGAACCAGATGGGGTCGGTGAACGAACGACCGGCAATGATCCCCCAGGTTTGCGGCAGCCTCAGCAATTGCGTCCAGCGAATCACCGGGCCCTGCGCAGTCGTTCGGTTTTGCTCATCCTTTTCGTCCAGGATCATCCTTTTCTCGGATTCGCGGAGCCTCGGATGGCTTTCCGGAGGATAATAAAGCAGGCGCCAGAAGACCAACCACAAAAGACCCAACGTGCCGGTGAAGACGAAGGCGAGTCTCCATCCGCCGAAGGTGTGGTACAGCCAGAGAATCAGGAACGGTGCGATCGCCGCGCCGACCGAGGAACCGCTGTCGAACAGAGCCACGGCCCAACCGCGTTCGCGTTTGGGAAACCACTCCGCCACAGCTTTGGCGGCGCCCGGCCAATTGGCCGATTCTCCCGCGCCCAACAGAAACCGAAACGCGCAGAAGCTGCGCAAGCCATTGGCAAACGACGTGCATATAGCCACGACGGAGTAGAAGAGGACCGTGAGCGTCAGCCCTTTGCGGGTGCCAATGCGGTCCAAAAAACGGCCAGACAGGGTTTGTCCGATGGAGTAGGCGATACGGAAGAATATAACGATCCACGCGAAGTCGGCGTTGGTCCAATGGTAATCACTCTTCAGATATGGCGCGAGCACCGACAACGTCTGTCGGTCGATGTAATTGATGGCGGTAGAAAGAAAGAGCAGGCCGCCGATCCACCACCGCAAGGATGGAAGCGTCCTGACCCGGCCTTGTGGAGACGCGGCACACGTCTTCCGTCCTTCGACAGGTTCAGGAGGGTGATGGGTTTGGAAGGCCATACTGTGGTTCAAATCACGTCTGCCAATCTCTCGGGCGCCAGCAGACTCGCGGAGTTCCGGTCGAGAAAAAGATGCGCCCGGGGATGTTTCCGCAGGATTGTGGCCGGGCAGGCAGTGCTGATGGGATCACACAGTGTATTCAGCACGGCCTTCGCCTTACGCCGATCGGGAACCACACAGCTAAGGACCTTGGAATTCATGATCGCGGGGATGGTCAAACTCAGCGCATGGATGGGCACTTCGTCGAGACTGCGGAACCATCCTTCGCCTAATTGTTGACGGCGGCACGCCTCATCAAGTTCGACGACCTTGACCAGGCGCCGATCGTCGAAATCGGCGACCGCAGGATCATTGAATGCGATGTGTCCGTTTTCTCCGATGCCGATGCAGGCGACGTCGATGTGGGCGGATTTCAAGAGGTTTTCATATCGGAGCGTTTCCTTCCCGATGTCTTTGGCGTCGCCGGCCAAAAAATGGATCTTTGCCGGACGCACCTCATCAAGAACCCGCTCGCGTAAATATCTCCGGAAACTCGCGGGATGGCGCTCGGACATCCCTCTATATTCGTCCAAATGAAAAACGGTGATCTTTCCCCAGTCCACCGAACGATCCTTCTTGAACGCGTCCAAAAAAGTGAATTGAGAGGCGCCTGTGGCCAGGATCAGGCTAGCGGCTCCGTTTTTCTGCACTGCCGAAGCAAGTTCGGCGGCGACGAAATCGGATGCGGCGCAGCCCAGCAAGCGGTCGGTATGATAGACTTCGACGAACAGTGAGTCGGACTTGAAGCAACTCATAACATAAGAAATTTCTTGTTGTTGATACTCCCCATCAATCGCCGAATTCCTGCCACGCGTCCCGGATGTGCTTCAGCGTCTCCCACGGCGCATCAATAGCGGTGTTGCAGCTTGCAGACAAAATGAAACGGCGGGCCAACGGTCGCAGACGGTCGAGGAGACCGCGCATGTAGGCGAAGACCTGCTCGCGCGTGCGCAGTTCGCGGGTCTGGAATGCACTGATGCCACCTGTGATCATGAAGCGATCACTGGTCAACCGCAGCGCCTCGTCGAGTTCCACGTCGCCGAGGGGCGGAAAGGCCACGCCCTCCAGGCCATCCACGCCGAGCGAATCAATCAGGCGCAAGTTGGCGCGCTGCCGTCCGCACGCATGGATGAAAAACGTGCTGCCGTGATCGTGGGCAATGGAACTGGCTTTTTGGTAGAACGACGCCGAGAACTTCTCAATGTAAGCGGGCGTGTGAAAGGCGGTGTCGAGATTGTCCATGGCCATCATCGCCGGCACGCCGGCGGCGGCGATCTGGCGCGCAAGGTCGAGTTGCGCCGCCTCGTGGAGCGCCAGCAGTTCTCGCACACGCGCCTCGTCGTCGGCTATGAGATAGCTCGCGTTGACCGCCCCGGCCAGGAGATGCAGCGCCTTGAGCGGGCTAAACAACTCGCCCGCCACCACCAAGCCATCGTCACCGAGGCGAGCCTGTTCCCGCGCGTATCGCTCCGGCCGAAAGCGCCAGCGGCGCGCCCGCAGCAATTCTTCAATGGCCCCCAACGGATCCGCCGCGTCATCCAGCGCGAAGGCTTCCTGCACCAGCGTGGAGCCGTTCCAGACATAGCGCAGCCGTTCGGTCAGCGTGCCGCGCCGGGTATCATAGGTTCTGAAGATGACGCGGTCGCGTCCCTCCATGCGGACTTCCTCGCGCGCCTCGATGCCGTCCCAAATCTCTTCGGCTAAACCGCCGAACCAGCAATGCTGCTGGTCGCAGTAGATGTTCCGGCTGAAGACATCCAGTCCCAAATGGCGGATAAGATCGAGTTGTGACCGGCAGTGCGCGATCTCCGGCGGCAGCAGACCGTGGTTCTGCTGGTGCGCGAACCATTGCCAGTAGTTCGGCGCATAGACGATGCGGTCAGAGCGTTGCCGGTTCAATAATCGCCGCAAGCGCTCGCGAGCCGTTACGTTGGGAAGATGGGTGGTCATCATTGTGTATCCTCTTTAGTCAAAGCCGAGTTCCACAATCGCGGCCTGCGCCATCGCCATCAAAAAGTATCCGAGGTAATGCGCAAATTGCACCCAGGCGGATTGTGCTTTGCTCAGACCCAACTCGGTCTGAAAATGCTTGTCCGTCACATCAATCATGCCGTTGCAAACGGCCCACAGGAAAAACAGCGAACTGAGGAGAGCAAACGTGAAGATCAAACTCCTGCCGTCATCCATTTCAAACATGCCCTTGTTGTTGGATTTCATAGATCAATGGGATTAGAGGCCGTTGCCGATATCAAAAATGCGGTGAGATTTCATTTGATTCGTTGGTTGCGTTTACCGATTTGCCACGCTGATGGCAATCTCAAAATCAATTCAGGTTTCAAACCTCAAACCATATTCCTCCGGCAGGAAATGCGCATGATCGGCCAGCGCCAATTGCCGGGCGATGAATTCCGATTCGCTTTCCGGCAATTCATCCAGCGTCTCTTGCATGCTGTCGAACCAGATCAGCTCGTTGGGCGCGACCCGTAACTTGCCTCCGGCGTGCGCGCTGCGCAGCAACTCCACCGCCTTGCGCGCCACGGCCGCACCGGCGTGATAGTGCGTGTCGCTGCCCACTATGACCCGGGCATGATGAACGCCTGCGGATCCGTGGCCACGTCGGACTCCACCAGCCAACGCTGGAGCTGCCGGGCGGACTCACGCCCGTGCGAGCGGGCGGTGTTCATCAACCGGCAATCGTAGATGAGTTGTTCCATGTAACAGGTCGGCGCCATGCCGCCGAGCAACTTGATGTTTTGCACCGACTCGTTGGACCAAGTGTCGCAGCACGCCGCCGCGACGTTGCCCATGGGACTCAAGTGCGCGCAGGCGGAAGTCTTGCCTTCCATCGCCATCGGACAGCCGGTGATGGCCTTGAGGATCGGGTTTTCATAGCCGCAGTCCTTGCCGGGGCCAACGGCGCCGCACTCGTAAGCGACGAGGGATCGAACCGCGCTCACCGCGCGCACCACGGCGGCGAACACCCGCGGAATCATCTTCTGCTCGGCCAGCACCATCGCGGTGTTGCCAAAACCGCAGGCGGTGTCGCCCGCGCACTTGACACCATGTTGGCCGGCGATCTTTTGGAGGTGTGTCCAGAGAAAGCGCATGTCGCGCTCGCCGAGGATGCAGAGAGAAAAGAGACTCGCTGCCAGGTCGCCGTTGACCAGCGCCTCGTCGTGCAATTCCTTGCCGCCGACGGATTCGATGCTTAACAACTCCGCTCCAGCCGCCGCCGAGCCTTCGAACAACTCCAGCATCGCGTCCCAGTAACGGCCGCGGCGCATCAACGGGGGGCGTTCGAACTCGCGGTTGTCGTTGGGCGTCATGCGCAGCGCGCTCTTTAAACCGCTGCGGTCTTTCTCCCGCTTCAGGCCTTCGAGCAAGACCTTGAGGATGTCCAAACCCCATGCCGGATGCTCGGTCATCGGCGGCAGGGTCTCGAATTCGATGACGACGCCGGGCGCTTCCAGCTCCGCCGCCCGGCGCAGCGCGCCCTGGATAATCTGTTCATAGTTGCGCCGCACTTCGGGCATGGCGCCGGCGTCAATACTTATCGGCGGCAGCGTGAAGTTGAGTTCCGGATAAACTGTGCCGCCGCCAATCACCATCCCGCTGCGCGTGGTGACGGGTTTCGGCGCAACGCCGAAGATCAGGTCAGCCGGATCAGGGATGGCCAAAGATTTGAAGCGCATTGTCGTGGCGTTCCATCAAACCTTGCCTTGCAACAGCGCCAGGGCCGCGTCCACCGCGCTGCCCGCGTCCGGGGCATAGCCGTCCGCGCCGATTTCGCGGGCAAACTCCTGCGTGATGGGCGCCCCGCCGATCATCACCTTGACCTCCAGGCCGGCTTCGCGGATGGCCTTCACCGTCTCGCCCATCGCGGGCATCGTCGTGGTCAGCAACGCTGATAAACCCACCAGCTTGGGCTGGTGTTCTTTGACAGCCTCGACGAACTTCATCGGCGGCACGTTGACGCCCAGATCAATGACTTCGATGTTGGCCCCCTTCCACATCATGGCGACAAGGTTCTTGCCAATGTCGTGCAGGTCGCCTTCCACCGTCCCGATGACCGCGCT
>JBEKYR010000051.1:0-32867 GCA_049510745.1 Verrucomicrobiota bacterium
AAGAGCACGTTGGAAACGTCTCCCACCCGTTCCTCCCCTTCCGGCGCCATCAGGTAGCCGCCGGGCGCTTTGATGACGCGGGCGGGATCGCCCAGGTCGCACAGGAAAAGGTAAAGGACATAACGCAGGCCCGCGGCGGTGGTGCGCACGCCATGCGCCAGGTGCAGCCAGCCCTTGGCCGTCTTGAGGGGCGCGGGTCCCAGGCCGTTCTTCCCTTCTTTGATCGTGTGATAGTGGCGCGGATCAATGATCCGTTCCTCGCCGATCTCCGCCTGCTCGATGTCCTCGCACAACCCCCAGCCGATGCCCTCGCCGCTGCCGGCGGCGGCAAATTCGCTCATCGGGCGGGTGTAGAAGGCGTACTTGCCGCCGACAAATTCCGGGTGCAGGACACAGTTCCGCTGGTGGAGGGACCGGGTTTTCAGGTCGGCCAGACGCTCCCATCGCAGAAGGTCCTTGGTGCGCGCGATCCCGCAACGGGCCACCGCGGCGGAAAGATTCCCGGGCTTGGTATCGTCGTGGCGCTCGGCGCAGAACGTCCCGTAAATCCAGCCGTCGGCGTGCCGCACCAGACGGATGTCATAGACATTGGTTTCTTCCGGACCGGACGGCGCCAGGCGCAGCGGGTAGTCCCAAAACTTGAAGCCGTCCACACCGTTGGCGCTTTCCGCCACGGCGAAAAAGGACTTTAGGTCCCAGCTTTCCACGCGCGCGATCAGCACGATTTTTCCCTGCCACTCCATCGCGCCGGCGTTGAAGACGCTGTTGACGCCCAGCCGCGTCATCAGCCGCGGATTGCTCGCGAAATCCAGGTCGTAGCGCCAGAACAGCGGGGTGTGCTCAGGTGTCAATACTGGATACTGGTAGCGGTCGAAGATGCCGTTGCCGGGCGGCTGTTTGCGGTTGCGTCGTTGCAGGAGCGTTTGGTGCTCGCGCCGCAGGCGGCCCAGGCGTTGCGCGAAGGCTTTCTTTGTCATGGCCGGTTTTTCCTTTTCATTGCCTGCGCCGCGGCGGAATCGTGCGCGCGCTGCATGGTTTCCAGGCACGCGCGGGCGGAATGGTAAGGGCCTTTCCACTCGCTGACCTTCGGCTGCCGGAGGTCGGGCTGGCCGTCCGGATACACGCGCCAATACCAGTCGCCGTGAACGTGATCCACTATATAACGCTCGATATAATTCCAGGCGTGGCTGGCCGCGTCCAGAAATCTCCTCTCGCCGCCAAGCTGGAAGGCGTTGAGGAAACCGACCACGGCTTCCGCCTGCGGCCACCACTCGCGGCCCGCGTCGGTCACCCGCTCCGCCTGGCCCTCGTAGCACAGCCCCCCGTCCGGCTGAAGGCCCTCGGCCAGCGCGACCTCCGCCAGGCGCAACGCGGCCCTCCCCGCCCGCGCCAGGAGCGGCGCGTCGCCCAACACTTCGGCCGCTTCGCACAGCAGCCAGCTTCCCTCGATGTCGTGGCCGAAGGTGTAATTGTCCGAGCGCACCTTCCATTGTTCGTCGAAAAAATGGTGAAAGTGGCCGGTGCGGGCATCCAGGATGAGGTCGAGAAAAAGCTGGAGCAATTCCCGCAGCCGCTCCGCCACGCGCGGGTCCGGCCAGACGCGATACAGATTGGTGTAGGCTTCCAGCAGGTGCAGATGGTTGTTCATGGATTTTTTCTCATCCATGTCCTTGTCGCTTAACCGGCTGTCCGCCGCCGGCGACCAGTCCCGGCGGCACACTTCGATGTAACCCCCAAATTGGGCATCGTGCGCGTAACGCTCCACCAACTCGAAGGTTTCCCGCGCCTGCTCCAGCGCCGTGCGTTCGCCGAAGGCGTGGTGGTATTCCGCCAGCGCATAAATGTAAAACGCCTGGCCATATATTTTCTTGGTGTCCTCCAGCACATGCCCCTCCCCATTGAGCCGCCAGAAAGCGCCCCCATGCACCGCGTCGTGGAACCGTTGCGTCAGGAACTCGAAGGCGCGCCCAGCCATTTGGCGGTAAAGTTCCACGGGCTGAACCCGATGGACCGCCGAGAAGGTCCACAGGATGCGGCTGTTGACGACCAGACCCTTGGCTTGCGTGCGATCCAGCCGCAGGTCGTTGTCCATCCACGCCAGCCAGCCGCCTTGTTCGTGATCCACCGCCGGCCCGGTCCAGAACGGCAGGATGTGGCCAAAAAGTTGCGCCCGCGCTTTCTCTTCCAGTTCTGGCAAGGTGGGCGAGTCCATTGGGTCAGCGGTATTCGATCTCCACGCGCGAGATTTGCGCCTCGTTCCGGAACTCTATCGTCAGCCCCGATCCGTCTCCCGCCAGCGCCCCCAGCGTGTAGAGGCGCGGCCGGCGAAAATCGTACATTTCCTTGCCGCCGAAAAAATCCTCCGCGCGCGCCGCCAGGGTGACTCCCTGCCCGCTTTCGACACCGGCCCGGAATTCCAATTCCGGCGCGTCCTTTTCGCCAAACACGAAAACCCGCGCGCCCAAAATGCGGCCATTGACATGATAGGCCAGCCACGCCCCCGGCCCGCCCAACACCCGATGGCAGTCCTCTTTGTGGTTGCGGGCGTCGTTCTCTTTCAACTCCAGCTTTCCCCCCTTGCGGTACGTTCGCGAGAAATTCGGCATCTCATCCACCAGCGTGTGGCAGCGGATCGTGACCGGCCCGCAAACCTTGGACGGCTCTGACACGCCGGCCTCGTTCCGCGCCAGCAGCCGATACCGGAGCGTTTGTCCCGGCTGGCAAACCTCATCCACCGCCAGCGGATGATACTGCGCGGCATCGTCGGTCAGTTGGCTGGCGGCTGTCGTCCAAGGGCCTTCCGCACTGGCGGAACTCTGCAGATCGTAGCTGGCCGCCCCGGTCGATCCGCGCCAATTGACCAAGCCGCCGTCGGTGACGCTCAGTTGGGTGGGCGCGCCGGGGGCTTCCAGCGGCGGCGCGGGACGGCCCTGGATCATCCAGGCCCCCGCCCGCACGAGCCGCATCAGGCGCGTTTCGTCATAATGTTCGCCCTCGGGACCGCCCGGCCAGTGGTAGGCCTTGAAAAAATCGCTGCCCCACGGTTCATGATGCCAGTAATAGCCGCCGTCCTGGTTGTGGAAGCGCAGAGACCAGATCAACGCCCCGGCAACGCCAGGTTCCCGGATGGTCGTGTCCATGATGGCTCTCATGCCTTCGGTGCTGAGGAATCCGAATTCGCCAATCATATAGACCTTCTTTCCCGCCGCCCGCCGCAGGCTCTCGTGAATCTGTTTGATCATCGCCTCAGGGTCGCCCTGGTAAAGATGGTCCTGCACAATGTCCACCCCCGGATTGTCCGGGTCGGTGAAAAAACTCTCGGCCACAAGATGGTTCGGATCGAGTTGCTTGACGTAGGGCGCCATTTCGCGGATCCATTCCAACGGCGGCCTCAATTCGTTGCCCAGTTCCCAGGCCAGAACCGCTTTGTCCTGCTTGTACGGCACGCCCGTGCGCGTGTTCACCCGGTTGAGCACCAGGCTGACCAGGCGCTTGTAATCGGCTTTCACCTGCGCGTCGGTGAAGAATTCGCCCTTCGTTTTGCCGCGAAAGCCCGCGTATGCCTCGATCCCGCCCCACCATCCGGCCTGGTCGATGAACGGGATGATCAGCCGCACGCCCCGCCGGTTGGCCGTTTCAAGCACCTGGTCGAACACGGCCATCGCCTCCTCATCCAGTTTGTCCGGCCCCAGAATATGGCGCGGGACATCCGCCGGATCGTTTGTTTTTCTTACTGACAGAACGTAAAGGCGCGCCACCCGGCCGCCCATCTGCTGGATCGTCGCCAGCGCGTCGTCCGTCTCGAAGGCCGACGGCAGGCGGAAGTTGCCGGGCCGCTCGAATTGCATGTTGTCTTCGGTGTAAGCCAGGTTCGGGATGTTGAACGAGATGAACCGGAACGGCTGGCCGCCCTCCTCCAACTGGCCGCCTTTGGCGGTCACGAAGTGCTCCAAGACCGAGGGCGCGGCGCCGCAGGCCAGGCTGCTTGAAACGGCCAGCACGCCCGCCAGGCGGCAAAGCCATTTGCGCTCCGGGCGCATGGCGCCAAGGCAGGTCCTTTGTCCCAGGCTGGTTTGCAGTGTCGTCATAGGCGCGGCAATCGTTCGATGGGGGAGCCTAAACCCGGCTCTCCGACGGGCCGGCATGATCCGGCTCCGTCCGTGTTTCGGAAACCGGTTCCGGCGAAGGCGGCGGCAGCGTGTCGTACCACGTCTTCTTGAGGATCAAGCAGGTCAGGGCCAGGATTCCTGCGGTGATGGCAACGTTGCGGAAGCTGCGCGTCACAAGGTAAATGGCCAGCACGATGAAGCAGGTCTGCCAGACGATGCCCACGGCGATGTTGAACATGTCGCGCCAAAAATCCGTGTTCTTCTGGAACGACGGCTCTTCCGCCAACACCTTGGCCTCAATGGGACCCCAGAAACCCCACGGACGCACCCGGCGATAGAATTCCTTGAGCACGCTTTCTTCTTCCGGCGGTGTCAGATACGTCCCCAGCAGCGCCCCCACCAGCGAGACGGCCAGGATCACCGGAAACGACGTGATCGGATGTCCCAGCAGCGCCATCACGTCCGCCGCGTCGCTTCCGAACGCCGATTTTACCATCGGTCCCAGGTAGGGAAGTATGTGCGGCGTCAGCAGCGGCAACCCCAGCGCCGACCCAATGCCCACGGCCATGCCCCAGAAATAGCCCCACCCGTTGAAGCGCCACCAATACCATTTGAGCACATTGGATACCGTGTAACCGCCCCAAAGCCCGGAGACGATCCACTGCATCGCCGAGTTGATCGATTCTGTCACATAGGCGAACGTCAGCCCGACGACCACCACGCCGAAGGAAGCAATGTAGCTGAGCGTCACATAGCGCCGGGGCGGGGCGTGCGGATTGATGAACCGCTTATAAATATCATTGACAATGTAGGCGGGCGCGGCGTTGACCGTCGCGGCGAAGTTGGACATGAATGCGGCCAGAAGGCCCGCCATGAGCAGCCCCAGGATCCCCACGGGCACGAACCGCCCCAGGGAAAGCGGCAAGACCCGCTCCAGGTCCAGGTGGCTGCCCATCTCCGCCAGATGCGGCGCGTAGAACGCCAGGGCCAATATCGTCAACCCCGTTATCATCATGTAGCGCGGAAAGAACAGCACCACGTTGACCGTCGAACTCATCAGCGCCGCCTCGCGCGGGCCGCGGGTCGAGAGTACTCGTTGCATGTCGTAATTTGGCGCGGGGCCGGCCATGCTCACCAGCACCCCTTTGAAGAGCATCATCATGAAGAAGATTCCGAAGAGATTGTAGGCGTCCTCCGTCAGTCGCTGGTTGATCGCCGGGATGGATTGCCAGTGCAAATTGAGCCGCCAGCCAAAGAACAGATCGTGCCACCCGGCCGGCACCACTTTATTGAGCAGTTCCGGGGTGACTTGTTGCATGGCTATGATCCCGATGCATATCGAGGCGACGGTCAGGATGCAAAACTGGACGATTTCCGTGAAAACCACGCTGAACATGCCCCCTTTGACCACGTAGAACGTCGTGATCCCCATGACTATGAGCGCATAAGTGTCAGGCGAGATATTCTGCCAGGGCATGAACTCATAAATGAATTTGCCCACCCCCTTGGCGCCATAGGCCAAAAAGCCTATGACGCTGACCAGTGCGAATACCACCACGCTGATATGCGAGGCCGTCGAGCCGGCGTTCTTTCCGAACCGGGTCTGAATCCATTCGGCGCCCGTCATCGCGTTCGAGCGGCGCAGCCAGATGGACATGTAAACCATCAGGAAAATCTGATTAAACACCGGCCAAAGCCAGGGAAGCCACACCCCCTTGAGACCGCAGGCCGCCGTCGCATAAACCAGCCACATCGTCCCGGCGATATCAAACATGCCCGAGGCGTTGGAGACCCCCAGCATATACCACGGCAGGGTGTTCCCCCCCAGGAAGTAGTGCTTCATGCTCTGCGACGCCCTTTTGGAGACCCAGAAGCCCACCCAGATTGTCGAGATTAAATACAGGATGATGATGGTGATGTCGATCCAATGTAGGTGCATATTTTAGTTCGGAACGCGCTGATTCAATGCGTTGTTTGTCCCTTCGCCCATACAGCCTTCGCAAGCGTTTGGACTCAATAGATTTCTAGAAATCACTTCAAAACTGATTACTTGACTTTCGCCCTCCGAATCAAGGCAAAAGACCGTCAAAAATCAACTCGCGGCCGTCCCGCGGAAAAACCGGCCCAAAATCCCTCTTGCCTCGCCGCGTGGCTTGCCCTTCCATTGCCGCGTGAAACCGGGACGAACACTTCTGGAACTGGGCGCCGGGAATTGCTCGGACGCCCAACTCCTGGCGATCCTGCTCGGCAGCGGCGGCCGCGGTTACTCGGCGCTCGACAGCGCCAATGCTCTCCTCGACAAATATGGCACCCTGGGTGGATTGATGAATCGCTCGCTCCAGGAAGTCGCCCAAATTCGAGGCATCAAAGTGGTGCGCGCCATTCGGCTGGCCGCCGCCTATGAAATCTCCCAAAGGTTGCTCAAGGAAGCGGGCCGCGACACCTGATGAAAATACGCGAATTAGCCCACGCCAAAATCGGCAGGATCACCCCGCCGAGCTTCGAGCACATTAACCGCCAGATTCCGCCCGCCTCCCACACCGCCATGTACGTCTGGCACAAGTACTGGTCCCGCAAGACCTGGAACGTGGTCGCAGAGCATATCCAATGTTACACCAAGCCGCATCAGATCGTTTTCGATCCGTTCTCCGGCAGCGGCGTGACCGCCATTGAAGCGGCCCGCCACAAACGGCGGGCCATTGTGTGCGACCTCAACCCGGCGGCCACTCAGATCACCGAATTGACCTTGCGGCCTGTCAACGTGCTCAAATTGCGCGAGGCCTTCGAGCGGGTTCGCTCGCTCGTCCAGAAACCCATCGCCAACCTTTACACGGTCGGTTGCCTCAAATGCGGCCAGCCGTTGGTGGCAGACTGCTTTGTCCGCGAGGGTGACGAATTGGTCGAAATCCGCTACAAATCCTGCCCGCATTGCGAGCACCGCTGCGAGACGGGCTGCCAGCCGCACAAGAGGGACCTGGAAGCCCTTGCCGAACTGGAAGCCAGGCGAATCAGGGAGTGGTATCCAAAGAACAGGCTTTATTATCCTGATGGTGAACCCTTCAAGGAGAAGCAGCGCTACGATTCGCTCGATCAACTCTTCACCAAGCGCAATTTGCGCGCCGCTGCCATGCTCCATCAAGCCATTGAGCAGGAGAGCAGCCCGCAAATGCGAAAGTTTTTGCTCGGGGCTTTTTCTTCAATGGTTCACCTATGTACACGGATGATGCCGGTTGGCAAACCGGCGGAGTCAAATCATTACACCTATTTTAGTTCGCCCGGCTGGACACAGCATAGTTACTGGTCCGCTCCACGATACATGGAGCAAAATGTCTGGGACAAATTCGAAGGCTCGGTAACCGGCCCCCAAGGTGTCATCAACGCCAAGAACGAGTCCAACGAGGCGTTGGGCAGCGTCAGATTGACGGACGATTGGCGCAAGGTTCTCGATGGCCAGGCCGACATCGCCGTCGTCACCGATGATTGCGTGGAGTTGATGAAGAAAATGCCGGAAGACTGCGTCGATTACGTCTTCACTGATCCGCCTTATGACGCGTCCATCCAGTATGGCGAGCTTTCCTATCTCTGGAATGCCTGGTTGAAAGAGGATTTCCGTTACACCGAAAAGATCGTCGCGCACGAAGTGGTGCGCAACGAACGCCAGCAGAAACCGTTTGAAGTCTATCATGCGCTGCTCAACAGCAGTTTCCAGGGTTTTTACAAAGTGCTCAGGCCCGAATGCTGCCTCACCCTGACCTTTCACAACCCAACCTTCATGGTTCGAAACGCGACGGTGCGGGCCGGTGTGTTTGCGGGGTTTGATTACGAACACATCCACCACCAGCCTCTTGGGCAGGTCTCCGCCAAGGCGATGTTACAGCCCTTCGGCAGCGCCCAGGGCGATTTCTATCTCCGTTTCGTCAAGACCTCCCGCCCCGCCCGCCAAATGGAGGAAATCAGCGAAGAACGATTCCGCCGCATCGTCATCGAAACCTGCCGGGAAGTCATCGCCCAACGCGCCGAGCCGACTCCCTACACCATCCTCCTCAACCAAGTGGACCCGGTCCTCGCCAGGCGCGGCCTCTTCGGCACGCTTCAGACGGGCTTGGACGTGAAGACTGTCCTGGAAGAAAGCGTCGGCAAGGACTTCGAGTTGGTGGCCGCGAAACTGGGCGGCGCCTCGGGCAAACTCTGGTGGTTCGCTGACAAAACATTCGCGGCGCGGCTGGAAGCGGTGCCGCTGACCGAGCGGGTCGAGGCCACGGTGTTTCGGTGTCTCCATGATAGAGGCCGGGTGACCTTTACCGAGGTTTGGGACATCGTCGCGCGCGAGTTTCCCAATTCCCTCACCTCGGACAGCACCAGCATCATCGAGGCGCTGGAACGGTACGGCCGCAAGGTCAGCGCCGGCGCGTGGATGCTCAAAGAGGAGGTCCGCATACACCTCTCGCGCCACAACGAACTCATTGCCCTCCTCGCCAGGATGGGCGCCGCGCGAGGACACAGCATTTGGATCGGCCAGCACGAACAGCCCCAGTCCGCCGGCGGTCTCGCCGGGGAAATCCGCTTGCGCGATCTCGTCACCGGAAAGCCCGCCGCGTTGAAAGGCGTCAAGAACCTCCGTCCTGTTCTCGACATGGATCTGCTCTGGCTCAATGGCAGCGAAGTCGTTCGCGCGTTTGAAGTGGAATGCACCACTACCATGACGAGCGGACTTCAGCGCGGTTCAAACCTCCCGGCCAATGTTCCCAAAACTATGGTCATCCCCGAGGAACGGGGACCGGACTTTGATCGGAAAATGAAATCGCCGCTGTTCAGCGAACACTTCCAAAACGACGGTTGGACGCTGGTCTATTTCAACGCGCTCCGCGAAGCCTTCACCAAGACCAAAGCCGGGACCGTGTTGGAAGCGCTCTTTGGGCAAAGAAAAAACAGGCCATCGCGGGAAAGCGGCCTGGAAGCGAACGAAGGCCAAAAACTCATGGAGTTCGGCGGCTCAGAAGCGCCGGAACCACCCGGAGAATAACCGGCACATCCCCTGTTTTCGAGGAGCGCGGGCGTCTCGCCCGTTGCAGTCGGCGTCCCGCCGACTGCTTTCCTTTGGCCTCCAACCCGAATGTGCTGATTTTCCGTGAGAATTGGCATCAGACGATTCGGGACAGTGGAACGGAGCGGAGTGGAGACGGCTTGGATTGGCGGAGTCAGGCCCCCCAACGAGCCGATGTATCGTCGAAAGCTGTTTTCGGCGACTCATCGGCGTTCAAGGGTTCGCGGGGGAAACCATGCAGGACGGAGAGAGTTTTTACGTTGAAACACCCTATCGTTTGACGGTAGGATCGCACAGTGAATCGTCCGTGCCCCATTCGACGTTTTCCGTTGCCGTTGGTCGCTCTGTTGTCGGTTGCCCTTTCGGTAGGCTCGCTGGCGTTAGGGCTGGACTCGAACACGCCAATCCAGCCCGCAACGAATTTTGACCGGCTTGAGCCTAAGCCCGCCCTGGCCCCGGCCCCCAAACTTTGGCCGCCGGGATTTCCCTGGCTGAAACCTGGTCGGTTTGTGCCTACGCCCACCGTAGCCGTTGGCGGCAGCACCAACAGCCAACCGAAATTCCCTCCGCCGTCGTCCAATTCGATTGCGTTTCAGGAAACCAAGGCGCGAGCGGAAAAGGGAGATGCAGAAGCACAGAGCAGTTTGGGCCTTGCATATTATTTGGGGATAGGCGTAGGGACCAACTTCGCGGAAGCCGTCAAGTGGTGGCTCAAGGCGGCGGAACAGGGCGAAGCCGACGCACAAATCGACCTTGGTGTGTGTTACCAGAACGGGCAGGGCGTCCCGCAAGAATACACCGAAGCTGTGAAGTGGTACCGCAAAGCGGCGGAACAGGCGAACGAGGGGTCACAATACCTGCTTGGTTGGTGTTATGAGAACGGGCAGGGTGTTCCGCAAGACTACACCGAAGCCGCCCAGTGGTACCGGAAGGCGGCAGAACAAGGGAACGCGGCGGCACAAGATGAACTCGGCCAGATGTATGCACTGGGAAATGGTCTGCCGTTGGACTTTGCCGAAGCCGTAAAGTGGTTCCGCAAAGCGGCGGAACAAGGGTACGCGCCAGCGCAAACCAGATTGGGCGCTGCTTATAGCAATGGCACGGCTGTCGCCACCAACTTGGTCGAAGCAGTGAAGTGGTTCGGCAAAGCGGCGGAGCAAGGCGAGCCATACGGACAATACGATCTTGGTTTGTGTTATTTCAACGGGCAGGGCGTCCCGCAAGATTACGCCGAAGCCGTGAAGCTGTTCCGTAAAGCGGCGGAGCAAGGGTACGCAGCGGCACAGAGCAGGATAGGGTATGCGTATTGCATTGGAATGGGAGTAGGCATCAACTTCGTCGAAGCCGTGACGTGGCTCCGCAAGGCGGCGGAACAGGGCG
The DNA here is from genome assembly GCA_049510745.1 of Verrucomicrobiota bacterium. Lineage (GTDB taxonomy): Bacteria > Verrucomicrobiota > Verrucomicrobiia > Limisphaerales > Palsa-1400 > PLGF01. The sequence continues at coordinate 10,534 of JBEKYR010000051.1, forward strand.
ATGCCGCCGCACAAAGCAATCTTGGGTGGTGTTACTACAACGGGGAGGGTGTGAAGCAAGACTATGCCGAGGCAGCGATGTGGTACCGCAAAGCGGCGGAACAGGGAGATGCAGATGCGCAAAAGTTCCTTCTTTTTTGTTACGATGCTCTTGTCAACTCTTATTTTTTCGGGAAAGGCGTCACGCACGACTATGCCGAGGGGATGAAGTGGTGCCGCAAGGCGGCGGAACAAGGCCAGGCGATGGCAGAAGTCAATCTAGGTTCGGGTTACTACCGAGGGCAGGGCGTTGCACAGGATTACGCCGAAGCCGTGAAGTGGTGGCGCAAAGCTGCCGACCAAGGAAACTGCACCGCGCAGTACTTTCTCGGGTTATGCTTCTGGCGCGGTGAGGGTGCCCCTGAAAACGACACCGAAGCTTATAAGTGGCTCAGTCTTGCTGCCGCCCAAGGGTTTGCGGGAAGCACGGAACAGAGAGACTCGCTTGCGCAAACAATGTCGCGCGAGGAGATTGTGGAGGGCCAACGCCGGGCCGCTGCCTTCGTTGCCCGAAAAGAAGCGCCAGGGGATTCGAATAGTTCCAACTTGCCGGCGCAATCTGGCGTCACTGAGGGCGAGCCAAAAGCATCCGGGACAGGCTTCTTCGTCAGTGAGGACGGCTTCCTTTTGACCGCTTTCCATGTTGTCGCGGATGCGGGCCGAATTGCCGTAAGAATGAAGGCGGGCACATTCCCGGCAACGCTTGTGAAAGCGGACAAGGCAAACGACGTCGCTTTGTTAAAAGTGACCGGCAGATTTCCCGCATTGCCTGTCGCGCCGAGTCGGGGCGTGAAGCTGGGCGAATCGGTTTTTACCATCGGTTTCCCGAACATCGGATTACAAGGTTTCGCGCCCAAATTGACCAAAGGCGAGATCAGCAGTTTGGCCGGGGTGCAGGATGACCCGCGGGCGTTTCAAATCAGTGTTCCGGTGCAGCCGGGCAATTCCGGCGGGCCGCTCGTGAACCAGTACGGAAACGTGGTGGGCATTGTGGCGGCGCAACTCGCGGATATTGCCACCCTCGAAACCACCGGCTCTTTGCCGCAGAGCGTCAATTACGCCGTGAAAAGCTCCGTGGTGAACGTGTTGCTGGAAAGCCTGCCGGAAGTGTCGGCCAAGTTGAAACAGCCGAACAGCAAAGAGGAAAAGTTCGAAGATGCGGTCAAAGAGGTCCAGGATGCCATTGCACTTATCTTGGTCTATTGAGTCGGGTTGTCTGCCGCATGCGGGATAAGTGGCGTTGAATTCTTGGCGCGACTGAAGTTTCGTTAAAAATATTTTCGGATAAACTCTGGGTGACCCTGTTTCAGGCGATCCTGTAAATCCTGACAGCTTTCCAGCGCATTTCGGACTTTTCCAACGTACTTGTTCACAATCGTGATTTTGGTTGTCTTCGGCGTTTTTGAACCGCATGCAGTAGCGCTTCATAGATTGATGCGGGACCATGGCAAGTAATAATGCGTGATTGATTTTGATCCTCAGATTGGTAGAATGCCACTCCCGTCAAAATCGGAGCTTTGAATTTCAGCGAGGCAAGTCCGCCGTTTTGATCCCCATTCGGAGGCATTAGCCACACGCCGCCGCCACTCATCCCTTTGCAGTCCGCTGGGAACTTGCCTTCTCCGGTTTTGATTTTCAGGTGCAGATAGTCAAAGGAGTTCGAGGACGCTTCGTCAAGAAACGTCGCTTGCCCGCAGAAGTGCTGAACGCGAGCGCGGAATTCGCCACCTTGTGAACGGCGCTGAATGGTGGTCCGCTTCTCAGGAGCTCCCGATATCCACCACGGCATCTGCTGATATGGAAGTTCGCGCACTGTGTTGAGCTTCGCATGATCCAGTGGATAAAAGAGCTTCTTGCTCTTTAAAATGCTCAACTTATCCGGATCGAACAGGTGAATGAACGCTAGGTCCGGCCCTTGAGATGCGTGGCTCTCGTGGAAAGCACCGACGACAACTTCTTCATAGAGGCGCTTGAACGGATCCGTGTGCAGCGGGATTTCAAATCGATGGAAGTGTTCGGCAAAAACCAGGATTAGAGCGTCCCCATCTACTCCTTTTACCTTTAGGGCCAAGTCCGAAACGTGATGCGCGGTCAGAATCCCGCACACGTTTCCCAGAGAGATTAAGGTGCCGGAGCCATGGGGAACATCGTTGCGGAACAAACTGACACAGTAATATTTGATCTCTTCTAGGCGCGCCTTGGCAATTTTCGCCCGAAGAATATTATGTGTTTTCATTACTCAACTCTAGCGGTTGTGCGAGACAAAGTCAATGGGGAGGCCTGGGGTGAGTCCTAGAATTATGACACCTTTGGCAAAGGCCGAAGAGTCAGCGGTTGCAATGGCCGTGTCAAGTGTTAAAATATCCCCCGTATGATTTGCCGCGTCATCGTGTTCCGCCTGGTTGGCGCGAGCGTCGCTTTTTCTCTTTATGCCGGCCCTTGTTCCGGCATATACAGGCCCTCACAACATGAAATCCGTTTATTTGACCTGGCTGTGCCTCGTGCTGCCGCTGGCGGCGCGGGCCGATGAAGGCATGTGGCTGTTCAACCAGCCGCCGCGCGAATTGCTTCGCCAACGCTACCAGTTCGACCTCACCGACCCTTGGCTGGACCATTTGCGCAAGGCCTCCATCCGCTTTAACTCCGGCGGCTCGGGCAGTTTTGTCAGCCGCGACGGCCTGCTCATCTCCAACCATCACGTCGGGGCCGACGCGCTGCAGAAGCTCGGCACCTCGGAGAAGAATTACCTCCGCGACGGCTTTTACGCGCGGTCGCCGGCGGAGGAAATCAAATGCCTGGACCTGGAGTTGAACGTGCTGGAGTCGATCCAGGACGTGACCGTGCGGGTGAACGCGGCCGTGCCGAAGGAGGCCGATCCGGCAGCCGCTTTTGCCGCCCGGCGCAAAATCATCGCCGAGATCGAAAAGGAATCGCTCGACCAAACCGGTTTGCGGGCGGACGTGGTCACCTTGTGGCAGGGAGGGGCCTATCACCTCTACCGCTACAAACGTTACACCGACGTGCGCCTGGTTTTCGCCCCGGAAGCGCAAATGGCCTTTTTCGGCGGTGACCCGGACAATTTTGAGTTTCCCCGCCACGATCTCGACATCTGCCTGTTCCGCGCCTACGAAAACGGCCAGCCGGCGCGGCTGGACGACTGGCTGCGGTTTTCCCAAAAAGGCCCGGCGGACGGCGACCTGGTCTTTGTCTCCGGCAATCCCGGCCACACCAGCCGTTTGTTGACAGTGGCGGAATTGAAGGATTTGCGCGACCGCGCCCAGCCATTCCGCCTGCGGACGCTCAAAGACCGGGAAGTCCTGCTGGAGGCCTGGAGCGCGCGCAACGACGAAAACGCGCGGCGCGCCAAGGAGCTTTTGTTTGGCGTCAAGAATACCCGCAAGGCGCTCGATGGGGAGCTGGCCGGCCTGCTCTCGCCGGGCCTGATGGAAGGCAAGGAGGCGGCGGAAGCGCAATTCCAGGCCCGCCTGGCGGGCAAACCGGAAGGGGCGGAGGCGCTGGCCGCGTACGACAAGATCGCGGGCGCGGTCAAAATCCTTGGGGACCAATACGTCAAATATAATCTTCTCGAAGGCGGCGCGGCCTTCAACTCCGAGTGTTTCCGCCTCGCCCGCACGCTGCTGCGCGCCGGCCAGGAGCGGCCCAAGCCCAACGGCGAGCGGCTGCGCGAGTTTTCCGATTCCGGCCGCGCTTCGCTCGAACTGGCCCTCTTTTCCACCAAACCGATTTATCCCGACCTGGAAAAACTGGCCCTGGCCGATTCGCTCACCTTCCTGGCGGGCCAGTTGGGAGCCGATGACCCGCTGGTGCGGCGGATTCTCGCCGGCAAGTCCCCCCGGCATCGCGCCCGGGACTTGATCGACGGCACCGGGGTGCGGGACGCCGCCTTCCGCCGGCGGCTTTACGAGGGCGGCGCGGCGGCGGTCGAAGCGGCCCACGATCCGATGATTGAACTGGCCCGGTTGGCCGATCCCGAGGCGCGGGCCTTGCGCGACGTTTTTGAGGCGCAAACCGAGGTCAAAAGCCAGGCCCACGCCGCCCTCGCCCGCGCGCGCAACGCGGTGGACGGCGCCGCCGGCTATCCCGACGCCACCTTCACCCTCCGCCTGGCCTTTGGCGCCGTCAGAGGCTACGAGGAAAACGGCCAGCCAGTGCCCCCCTTTACCACCATTGCCGGCCTTTACGCCAAAGCCGCGGAGATGAAGAACCGCCCGCCGTTCGACTTGACGCCCTTGTGGGAAAGGCGGAAATTGAGGGTCAAGATGAAAACGCCGCTGGATTTCGTCAGCACCGACGACATCATCGGCGGGAATTCGGGCAGCCCGGTGGTGAACCGGGCGGGGGAGTTCGTTGGGATTATATTTGACGGCAACCTGCAGGGCCTGCCCTGGGATTACGCCTATGACGACCGGGACGGGCGCGCCATCTCGGTCGATTCCGCCGCCATTCTCGAAGCGCTGGACCATGTTTTCCGGGCCAAAGCGCTGGCGCGCGAGTTGATCCGCGGCGCGAGGAACCCCTGAAGCTACTTGGCGGATTTGGAACTGGCGCCGGCCGGCGGGGCCGCCGCTCGCACCGGCTCCGGCAGGGCGGGGCGCGGTTCGGGCAGCGCGGTGCGCGGCTCCTCCACCGCCCGGCGGGGTTCGACGGCAGGCGCGGCGGCGCGCGGCGCGGTGACGGCCCTTTCCGAAGGATCCAGGCGGCCCTGTCCTTGATGAGAGACCTGCTGCGCCTTCGGCGCTTCGTCCACACCGTCCCCCTGTCCCTGATGATGGATGCGCCGCGGCGCGGACACCTCCTCGTTGGCGGCGGCGTATGCGACCTGTTTGACACGCCTGGGTGGCGGCGCGGCGTAACTCAGCGGCGGCAGTTGCACGACCGGTTCCCCGGACGGCGGCGGCGCCGGGACGAGGGCCGATTCCGCCGCAAGAGCTTCCGCCGGCAACGCCGGGTCGTCCCGTGGCGCGGGCCGCGTCTCCGCCGGCTGGACGCGGGGTTTGTTGATCAGAAACGGGCTGGATTCAGAGGCGGCTGACGGCGCGGCGGCGGAAAGGTCGCGCCGGTAAACGGGCAGCGTCGCGCCGTTCACAACCCCGGTTGCCGCCGGCGGGGAGGAAACCGGGAGGAGCGAGACGGGCCGCGGGGCATTGCGCGCGGCGGCGGCGACGGCTTCGCGGCTGATGCCGCCGTTGATGATTTTATGATTTATGACGCTGTAATTCCCGACGACCACGCTGTCGGCGAAAAGGGCGGCGGCGCGGGGCGCGGGCACGACGCGGCGCGGCAGGTTGCGGGCGAGAAAATTGTCCGCGCTGACGAAAACAAAGGAAGATGGCGGAAAGGCAAACCCGGCGCGCAGGGGGCGGCCATAGAGGGTTAACTGGCCCAACCCGTCGAGGCTGACGCCCGGCAACAAGGGCGCCCAGCCGAAATAGGAGCCGGTCGAACGCCAGGCGACCCAGGCCGGCGCCCAAACTTTGTCCGGCACCCAAACCCAGCCCAGCCGGTGCTCCTTCACCCACCGGCCATAATGAAACACCGCCCAACCCCAGGAATAATCCGATTGCCAGTACCAGCCGGCGTCCGAATCGAGCCATTGGCCATGGTCCAGGTAGGGGCGCCAGTCGGGATTAATTGTCTCGACGGTTGGCTGCCAGGAAAGGCCAAGGTCGGGCACTTGCACCCATGCTCCATAGGGCGCCAGGTCCTTGTAAAAAAGGCTGGAGTCCGAAGCAGGCGCCGGAGAGGCCGATGGCTCCAACGGGGGAAGTGTCGGCGGCGCGGCCGCGACCTCTTGCGAGGCTGGCGGCGCTGCGGGTGGTTTGCCCTTGAACAGCGCCGCGATGACATTCTGTGACAGGCCCAGGTCGGAAAGATAGAGTATTTCGTCGGCGGACGGGGAATAGGCCTGGCCGGAGTTTTCGATGAATGAGAGAATAACCCCTTCATCCACATGGGCTTGGGCAAGGCGGATGATTTCGGCCAGACCCGGCGACAAATCCGCCGGCAAGGCTGGTTCGCCCGCCGCATCGGCCGCACCTTCCTGGTCCACGACGGTCGCCATGGCCGGAGCGATGGCCGGCGCAGTCCTTGGCGCGGAGGTGGGATCAAAGCGGGCAAAAGCGCCGATGAGAAGAACGGCCGTCGCCCCGATGGCCAAAAGCCAGGCAGAGGTCGGTAAGCCCGGAGAACTCATACTCATAGCACCGACGCTTGGGCGGCAGGGATATTCATTGAAAGTCGGTCCTTGAGCCGCTGGAGCAATTCACCGGTCAAGACCTCGTAAGCGGCGGCGCCGGGGCTGTATTTGTCGTAATGGATGATCGGCTTGCCGAAGCTGGGGGCTTCGGCCAGGCGGGTGGCGCGCGGGATGGTGGTGTCAAATACAAGATCGCCGAAGTGTTGCCGCACTTCCTCCACCACCTGCGCCGAAAGCCGGGTGCGCCCGTCGAACATGGTCATGACCACGCCCAGCAGTTCCAGGCGCGGGTTGATGCCGGTGTCGCGCACCTGGTTGAAGATTTTGTGGGTCATGGAAATGCCCTCCAGGGCGTAATACTCGCATTGCAGCGGGATGACCAGGTAATCGGCGGCGGCGAAGGCGTTGAGAGTCAGAATGCCGAGGGAGGGCGGGCAGTCAATCAGAATGAAATCAAACCGGTCCGCCGCCGCCACCGGCCCGATCAGGCCCGCCAGGCGGAGCAGGTGGTTCTCGGCGCGGGCGATTTCGATTTCCGCGCCGCACATATCGACTTCGCTGGGGACCAGGTCGAGGCGGTCGAAGGCGGTGGGGCGGATTTTGTCGAGCAAATTGCCTTCGCCGAGCAGGGGGCGGTAGGCGCTGGCGCCTTCGGTTTTTTCCAGGCCCAGGCCGCTGGTGGCATTGGCTTGGGGGTCCAGGTCCAGGAGCAGAACCCGGCGTCCCAGCAGGGCCAGGCAGGCGGAAAGGTTGATCGCCGTGGTCGTTTTACCCACGCCGCCTTTTTGGTTGGCCACGGCAATGATTTTAGCAGGCACGCCCCGATTAAACCGCAAAGGAGGGCGGCGGAAAAGAAATTTGCGTTGGATTTTGGGCCGGAGATGAAGCACCTTGCTCTGTATGAAGTTCATTCTTTCGACGCACAATGTCACCTTAACCAAATCCATCGAAGATCATATCCTGAGTCGAATCGAAAAAGTGGAACATCTGGATCATTTTGCGACCAGCGCCCGAGTGACCCTGGAGCACAATCATCTCAAGGGGCCGGAGCGGCAGTTTTCCTGCTCCATCCGCCTGGCGGTCCCCGGTCCCGACCTCTTCGCCCAAGACCGCGAGAGCGACCTCTACAAGGCCATCGACCTGGTGGTAAAAAAAATCGAGCAGCAATTGCGCAAACGCCATAATAAGTACAAGGCGCGCAAGCATGTCCTTGGCCCGCGCGGCCGGGCCTCGCGCCAAATCGACGAATCGTGAAAGCGCGCCGCCGCCAAGGGTGATCTCCCGCCCCGTTCATGCTCATCCGCGCCCGGATTGTATTGCCCGTGTGCAAAGCCCCGGTGGAAAACGGGGCCGTTCTCATTTCCCACAATCGCGTCGCCGCCGTCGGGCCGTGGCGCGAGCTGGCGGCGCGCGAGCCTGGGCCGCCGGTGGATTTGGGAGCGGCGGTCTTGCTGCCCGGCTTGATCAATGCCCACTGCCACCTGGATTACACCGACATGGCGGGACTGCCGCCGCAGAAGCAATTCCCCGATTGGATCAAGGGCCTCGTGGCGCTGAAGGCCGCCTCCAGTTACAGCGACTACGCCGCCGCCTGGTTGCGCGGGGCGAAAATGCTCGCGCGCACCGGCACCACCACGGTGGCGGACATCGAAGCGGTGCCGGAATTGCTGCCGGAGGTCTGGTCCTCGACGCCGTTGCGGGTGGTGTCGTTTTTGGAAATGATTGCGGTCGGGAGCTGCCGGAAGCCGGAGGAAATCCTGCGCGAAGCGGCGGCCACGCTGGAGAGCCTTTCGCCGCCGCGCGGGTTCGTCGGCCTTTCGCCGCACGCGCTCTATTCGACCCAGCCGGCTCTGTTGCGGCAGACGGCGGAGCTGGCCCGGCGGCGGCGCTGGCGGGTGACGATGCACGTGGCCGAATCGAGGGATGAATTGGACATGTACCTGCACCGGCGCGGACCTATGTTTGACTGGCTCAGGAAGCAGCGGGAGATGTCCGATTGCGGGCTGGGGACGCCGCTGGCCCAGGCCGGGCGTTGCGGCTTGTTGGGGCCGAATTTCCTGGCCGTTCACGCCAACTACCTCGAACCCCACGACATTGCAGCGCTGGCCCGGGCGCACGCCAGCGTGGCCCATTGCCCGCGCAGCCACGTTTATTTCGGGCACCAGCCTTTTCCCTACCCGCAACTGGCCGCCGCCGGCGTCAACGTGTGCCTGGGAACCGACAGCCTGGCGAGCGTCAAGACCACGGGACACGGCAAAGCGGAATTAAGCATGTTCGCGGAAATGCGCGCCTTCGCCTTGTCCCGGCCGGAGGTCGCGCCCGCCGAAGTGTTGCGCCTGGCCACGCGAAACGGGGCGCGCGCGCTGGGCTGGCAGGCGCGCATCGGCGGCCTGTTCCCTCACGCCCTGGCTGATTTGATCGCGCTCCCCTTCGGCGGCAAGACGGAGGAGGCGAGCGAGGCGGTGGTGCATCACACCGGCGGAATTTCCGCGGCAATGATTGACGGACAATGGACTTTTGGCCCTTAATCTGAATTCATGAACCCCGCCCCCGCTCACACCAACCGCCTGGCGGGCGAGAAATCGCCCTACCTGCTGCAACACCAGCATAATCCCGTCGCCTGGTTTCCCTGGGGCGAGGAGGCCTTTGCCAAGGCCCGCGCGGAGAACAAACCGATCTTCCTGAGCATCGGCTACTCGACCTGCCACTGGTGCCACGTGATGGAGCGGGAGTCGTTCGAGGATGCCGCGACGGCCGGTTTCCTCAACTCCCACTTCGTCAGCATCAAGGTGGACCGGGAGGAACGGCCGGACGTGGATAGAATCTATATGACAGCGGTGCAGGCCATGACGCAACAGGGGGGCTGGCCGCTGAATTGTTTTCTGACGCCGGACTTGAAGCCGTTCTACGGCGGGACGTATTTTCCGCCGGAAAACAGACACGGCCACCCCGGCTTCCTCCCGGTGCTGCGGCAAATCGCCAGCCTGTGGGCCCAGCGCCGGGGCCGGGTGCTGAAAACCGCGGCCGAGTTCCATCAACAGCTCGAGGCCTTTGCCGCGCGCCAACCGGAGAACCTCGCGCTCTCACCGGCGCTCCTGGACAACGCCGCCGCGCTCTTCAAGGGCGAGTACGATCCCGTTTTCGGCGGCTTTGGCACCGCGCCCAAGTTTCCGCGTCCGAGCCAGCCGGCCTTCCTGTTGCGCCAGGCGGCGCGCGCCGGGGACGCCGAGGGGGTCGGGATGGTCCTTCACACCTGCGAACGCATGGCGGCGGGCGGCCTGTGCGACCAGCTCGGCGGCGGTTTCGCCCGCTATGCGGTCGATGCGCCGTGGCTCATTCCGCACTTCGAGAAGATGCTCTATGACAACGCGCAGTTGGCGAATCTTTACCTGGATGCCTGGCTGGTGAGCGGCGACGGGCGCCACGCGCAAACCGCGCGCGGCATCCTCCATTACGTGCTGCGCGACATGACCGATCCCGCCGGCGGGTTTTACTCCGCCGAGGACGCCGACAGCGAAGGGAAGGAGGGCAAATTCTACTGCTGGACGGCGGCCGAGCTTTCGCAATTATTGACACCGGCGGAGTTCCGGGTCGCGGCCCGTTACTTCGGCGTCACGGAAAAGGGCAACTTTGTCGATCACAGCGATCCGAATCCCCTGCGGGGCCAGAACGTATTGAGCATCGCGGACGCCAATCTCACGGCGGCGGAGGGGGACCTGCTCGCTTCGGCGAAAGGGAAGATGTTCCAGGCGCGAACCCGGCGCGCGCGCCCGCATCTGGACGACAAAGTGCTCGCTTCCTGGAATGGGATGATGCTCGGAGCGATGGCCCGCGCCGCCGCGGCGCTGGGCGACGAGAGTTTCCGCGCCGCCGCCGAAAAGAATCTCGCCTTTCTGCGGAGCCAGTTGTGGGAGGAGCAAAGCCGGACGTTGCACCACCGCTGGCGGCAAGGGGAACGGGACTCGGTGCAACTGCTTTCCGGCTACGCCAACCTCTGCGCCGGGACCCTGGACCTTTACGAGGCCACGCTGGCGCCGCGCCACCTGGATTTCGCCATCGCCCTGGCGGAGGCGATGCTGGCGAAGTTTTACGACCCGGCCAACGGCGGTTTTTACGACAGCGCCGCCCCCGGCCAGGAGCTGATCCTGCGGTGCAAGGAGGATTACGACGGGGCCGAGCCGTCCGGCAATTCCGTCGCCGTGCTCTCGCTGCTCCGTCTGTCCGCCATGACCGGGCGGAAGGAATTTGCCGACGCGGCGGAGAAGACGCTGCGGCTCTTCGCCCCGCGCCTCCACCAAGTGCCGCAAGCGGTCCCGCATCTGCTGAGCGGCCTGGATTTTTTGTTGCACGAGCCGCGCCGGGCGGTGGTGGCAGGCGACCCGGAACATCCCGAAACGCAAGCCTTGCTGCGGGCCGTGCATTCGGTTTATCAGCCGGGCAAAGTCGTCCTGGGCAACAGCGGCGCCGTCGAACCGCTGGCCCGGACGCTTGCCGCCGGGGACGGCGCGCGCGTCTTTCTCTGCACCGGCGCCGCCTGCCAGCCGCCGACGCGGGACGCGGCGACTGTCAGGAAGATTTTGAAGGAGTAAATCGAGGCGCCTGATTTCCCGCATTGCGCAGCGTTCGCGGCGCGGCGTCACCGCGCGCGCCCCTGCGTTTGCAGCCAGCGTTGGAAGGCTTCGGGACCGACAATCTGTTCCAGCGCCTGCTGTTGCTGCACCTGGGTCTGGGCCAGCGCCTCGACTTTTTCGTCATTGCTCAGGGCGTCGTCGTTGCGGATGCGGTTCAACTCCGCCTGGGTGGCGCGGTTGATTTCATACATCGGCATGACGGACGATGTGGGAACCTGCAATTGTTGCGCGACGGCCTGGGCGGAGCGGTAGAGGGGGTCCTGGTTCAGTTGATAGGCGGCGTAGGTTTGCGCGCCGAGGGTTTCCTTGATGACCGCCTCGGTTTGCGCCTGGAGCTGTTGCTGCTGCTTGAGCAACTGGGGATCGTTGCCGGCGTAGTAATAGACCGGCTGGCCGGTGATCGAATTAAGGGCGTTGAACAAATCGCTGAATTGCGCGGGGGCCAGATTCATGCCGCGCATTTGCTCGCGCAATTGCTGGGCTGCCGGCGCGTAGCGGAGGGCAAATTCGTCATATTGCTCCGGAGACAAAATGGCGGCCAGTTGCACCAGCGGTTCCTCCCGCAAACGCACCATCTGCATCGGATCGACGGGCTTGTTTTGGAGGCGCTGTTGTTCTTGATAGGCGTCGATCTTCTGTTGGGCGGCGGCGATGATGAACAGGGCGGCTTGTTTGACCGGGCCGGGCATGTCGCCCAGGATGGGGCCGGTCAGGGTGATGCCCCCGCGCGCGGCCGCGGCCTCCTTGGTTTCGACGTTCCAGCCCTGTCCCAGCAGCGACGTGAGCAACTCGTTGCGTTCGGTGTCCAGGCTCTGAATTTTTGCCGCCGCGGCCCGCACCGCGTCCGGGTCCGGGTCCGAGCGCCACCATTGATAGTTTGAATAGACCACCTCGGAAAGCTTGCGGCGGGCGTACAAGCGGTTGACTTCGGAGGTGATGATGTCGCGAATGGTTTGTTCGGGGCACCCGATGGCCCGCAGGTTCTTGACGAACTCGACGTAGTTGGTGGTTTCGACCTGTTCCCACGTGAAATTCTCGTGCCGGACGATGACGTTGGTGCGGACATAGATTCCGAAATTGGGGGGGGAAACGGGCACGGTGGACTCGTCGAAGGGCCGGGTGGCCACGTAGAGGCCGGCGGCCAGGAACAAGTTCACGCCAATCGAAAGGATCAGCCAGGGGCGCGCGCTCATGGGGTTATATTTCCTGAAAAACCGCGCGATGCAACCGTTTTCGCGGGGGTTCATCTCAATCTATCGGACCCTCATTAGCGTGCCTGGAGGCCAAGCCCCGGCCGACCGGGGAAAATGACGAATGACTAAAACCGAATGTCTAAAGAATGCTCAAATGACTCAATGACGAAAACTTCGTCATTGGGGCTTCGTCATTATTTCGTCATTAGAGCTTAGACATTCGTCATTCTTCGCGGGCCTGGCTCCGACGAGTGTTCATTCTCATTCACAATACAGACGTGGGCCGTATAGCACCGTTTTTGACTTCCCACCGTTGCAGGTCGCGGCCCAGTTCCCGCGGCCAGTTTTCTTCCGTGCAGGTCATGAAGACCTGGCTGCTTGCCGCGCGCGCCTGGTTGAGCAACGGCAAAAATCCCGCCCGCCGTTTCGCGTCCAGTTCGCCCATGATGTCGTCGATCAGCAGGATCGGCGGCGTTCCGTGAAGGGACGACAAATACTCCGCCTGCGCCAGCTTCAAGGCGATGGCGATGGAGCGCCGCTGCCCTTCGCTGGCGAACTTGCCGGCCGGCTTGCCGTCCAGAAGCAGTTGCAGTTCGTCGCGGTGCGGTCCCAGGAGCGTGGAGCGAAAGGCCCGCTCGCGCGCGCGGTTGCGGGCCAGTTCGACCGCGAAATCGTGGCGGACCGACGGCTGGTATTCCAATTCCAATCGCTCGGCCGGGCCGGCCACGCGGGCGCAGGCCGCGCGCGCCAGGGGCGCCACCCGCGGCAGGAGGTCGCGGCGGAAATTCATCAGCTCCGCCCCCGCTTCCACCAATTGGCGGGTGAACCCCTCCAGGGCGGCCGGATCGGGCGCGGGCTGTTTGAGGAGGGCGTTGCGCGAGCGCAGGGCGGCGGCGTAGCGTTGCAGCAACGGCAAATAAACGGGGTGCGTCTGAGTCAACAACAAGTCCATGAACCGCCGCCGCAACCGCGCCGTCCCCTTGACCAGTTGCAGGTCTTCGGTGCAGAAGACCACCGCCCGTAGCGTCCCCAGGTAATCCCCCAGCCGGCGCACCGGCTGGCCGTCCAGGCTTAATTTGCGTTCTGCCGCGGACCAGTAAATTTTGATCTCGTGTCCGGCGCGCGCCAGGACCCTGGCCCCCACGAAATAGCCTTTCTGGCCGTGGCGGACCATTTGCGCGCCGCCGACGCCCCGAAATGAGCGCAGCGTGGCCAGCAGATAGATCGCTTCGAGGATGTTCGTTTTGCCTTGGGCATTGTCGCCCAGCAGGAGGTGGAATCCGGGTTTGAAATCCGCGTCCAACCGGCCGTAATTGCGAAAGTCGCGCAACTTGAGAGCAGCCAAATGCACGGGGACAGCATTCCGAATCGGACGGCGGATGCCAGCACAAAGAACCAAAAAACGACCGAATCCGGCCGTCAGAAGAGGCTTTTGATCTTGGTCGTCGGAGGCCGGGACACCAGTAGCGCGCCGCGCGGTCCGACCGGATAGGTGACATCGTCGTCGGCGTGCTTGGATTTGACCACGATGAGGGCGCCGGGAAAGTTCTGTTCCCGGCAAAAAGCCTCCGCCTGAGCGATGGTTTCGAAATCCATCGCCCGCTCCAAATCCTCACCCCACCCGACGCCATCAAAGAAGGCCCTGCTGCCCGAATCTTGAACCAAAATACGCATGCTTTGAGCAAGGTAAGGGATTCCCTCTCAGTTTGGCAAGTAAAATCCCTCATTACAAAAAATTAGGGTGCAGGACAGAATTGTGGTAATTGGGGCATCGGCTGCCGTTCAAGCGGCCAGTTTGAGCAGATCATTTCGTGCCGCGTGGGCGGCAGCGCGCGCTTGGCAGAAGGCGTCCAGGCGATTGCTCAGGAAGGCGCAGCGCAGGTCCAACATCCCTTGGCCTCCTTCTTCAGACCAGAACATTCCCGAACATTTCATTTTCTGGCCAATGACGGTTTTGCAGCCGGCTTCGACCACTCCGGAACCGATGAAATAGCCCGCTTTGCGGAACGTGCCGTAGGTCATGCGCTCCAAATTGTTCTCCAGATAGCCGATTTCTTTCCGGGCCTTGTCCGTGGAAGGGTTCCCGTTAATTGCTCGACAGCCGTCCTCAGTCCGCTACCCTGCTGCTCCCATGTCGGAAGCAACCAGTTCAGCGCCGGTCCCGTTGTCCAAGGGCGCCGTTTTTTTTCGCCGGCTGTTCAGTTTCGTCCTCCTTTGGACCATTGTCATTGGCGCGCTATTCTCCGGGCACAAGGCGCTCTCGGATTGGGTGTTTCTGGTCATCATCGCGGCGCTGGCGGTTTCCGGTTTGCTCGAGTTTTACGGCATGGTGCGGAAACTGGGCTACGCTTGCTTTGACAAATTGGGGATTTTTGGCGGCCTGCTTTTGATCCTGTCCACCTTCGTTTATATCTCCGGCGATTTCCGGCCCGCCGCCTCGCCTTCGCGCATGAACGATTTTGAAACGAGCTTCTTTATCATTTTTGTTCTGGGCCTGTGCATCCGCCAATTCGTCTCGCGGCAAATCAACACGGGCATTCTCGCCATCGCCACGACTTTGCTCGGCTTGATGTACGTGCCCTGGCTGTTGAATTTCATCCAGAAAATCAATTTCTTCGGCCAGGCCGGCGTCGATGGCCATTATTACGTCCTCTATTTCGTCCTCGTCACCAAATTCAGCGATTGCGGCGCCTACGCCACCGGCTCCCTCATCGGCCGGCACAAAATGATCCCGCGCATCAGTCCGGGAAAAACCTGGGAAGGCTTCGGCGGCGCCATCGTCATGTCCACCGCCGCCAGCGTCCTGTTTGCGCGCTGGGCGGGGCCGCACCTGACCGGGATGACGCCGGCCCACTCGATCATTTTGGGAATCATTCTCAGCACCGCGGCCGTGATTGGCGATCTGATCGAGTCGCTGTTCAAGCGCGAAGCCGGCCTGAAGGATTCCGGCCATTCGTTCCCCGGCATTGGCGGCATTCTCGACCTGCTGGACAGTCTGCTTTTCAACGCGCCGTTGATGTACCTGTACCTGCGGCACATTTTGACGTAATTTCCCCCGCCATTTTTTCCGTCACCCCCGAAGAAATCAATCGTCTCGACAGAGGCTTTCCGGCAACGCGGTCAGCTCGCCAGCCGCGCCGTCGGGCCTCCAGACGACACGACCGTTTTCCGAGACACGGACGATGACTCCACGCAACGAGCCGCGCAAGGTTTTCACACGGTCCCCGGCTTTTAAATCGGCGGTTTTGGAAAGGGACTCGACAATGCCCACCATCGCTTCCCACGGCAACACGCCCGCGACGTAGTGGGCGACGGCGGACATAACTTCGCGACGGCGCCCGGTGGGCAAGTCGGCGAAAACAAAGTCAATGACCGTCCGGCCGACGTCGGCGAAAGTGTTGCCGTTGAAGAAAAGAAACGGAGCGCTGCGATGGCAGTGCCGCAGGAACTCTATGGTTTCTGCGAGGGTGCGGACGGTGGCTTGCCCTTGGCGCCACTCTGCTTCAATCGCTCCATAGCTCTCTGAATTCTGGCCGTGCTGCGCGCCTCCTCTTGCGCACGCTCCTCGGTTGAGGCCGACGACAAGGTCCCAACTCCGGTTTTTGAGAAATGCGGCTCGGGCTTGTAACGGTGATTGTTCGCCAGGACTTCCTCGAGGATGTCCTCGTCGGTCAGATGCTCCAGCAGATCCAATCGTAGTTTCATTCTTCATAAATTAACAGTTTCCGTGGCTCCGCGCAATCGCCTTTTCCGGCGCGGAGCTTGCCTTGGCGAATGTTCTTGGCGCGCTGCTCCCATTCGGTGCGGGTGTGCCAGGTGGCGGCGTAAGAAGCCAGTTTGTCGCGGCCTTGTTCCTCGATCAGGCGCGGTTCCTTCATCGGCAAGGTCGCGGCCGGCTGGGCGGGCGCGGTTCCGACGAGGAGGAGAAAGGCGGCAAATGTGCTTGAAACCGCGGTGATTCTGTAGGATTTCATCTGGCGTGACCAAACGAGTATGCGCCACGCTCGCGCCCAGTCAATTGCAAGTTTACCAGGACGAGGGGTGAGTCTCGATGTTAGATGCGGGTTGGCGCCGGCGGAGGGCCAACCTTGAGTGGACAAGGATGAAGGAAGAAGGATGAAGGATGAAGGATGAAGACCCATTTCCTTTGGCACTTGTGAGGTTTTTCGTCACTGGTCGCCGTCGCCGAATCCGGGTATTTTTGAGAATTTCATTTTTTGGCGGGATTTACCCGGATTTACCCGGATTTGGCCGGATTTTTTCGGATTTGTCCGGGTTCTTGAGTTCGTTTTCCGGGTTGAATCCGGCATTTTTTGCCGCTTTTCGGGGTAGTTTGCGGTGCTGGCGGTGCATCGGGTCTGCGGTTGAACCGGTGCGGGATTGACTAGTTTGATTGGTGAGCCAATGGGACCACGTGGACGAATGCGACGAATGGCTGATCTGATGGGAGAGGTCTCCGAGCCACGGGCCGGTGTTGACCGGGCCGCACTGAGCACTTTGCATGTTGCATGTGTCATTCATGCTGGCTCGATTTAAGCACAGGTCTATCAAGACGAAAAACCTACGGAAGGAAAATTTTTAGAAAAAAAGAGGATAAAAGAGGATTTAGCCGCAGAGAGCGCAAAGATCACAGAGATAACGAGTTGCAACGGACGGAATCCCCAAAAACACCGATAAAATGCAAACCAAATGCAAAATAGGTTCCGCGCCGGCGCGAATTTTCTGCCAAAGACGGGCCTTTTTTAGAGACGGGATTTGTAAGTTGCTTTCATTGTGGGGGTTGGAAGTGAATCAGTGATTCAGTGAGTGGCGTGGAGGAGGCGGGTGGACCGGATGGCCGGGTTGAATAGTTACATCGAATTGATCAACGCCGGGCAGGCTGCAAAATCATAATTCGTCTCCCGGCAGGGGTGGGACATCGGGCGAGGCGTCCAGGAAAGCAACAAAGTCCTCGCGCTTGGCGTGAAGGGCGCGCTGACGGAGATGGTCCAGCGTCATCAAGGCGCTTAACTTCTCGGCTGCGGCCGAGGAAAGCAATTGGTCCACAGTAAGGCCCTCCTTGGCCGCATATTCGCGGAGTTGGCGCGCCAAGCTTTCGGACATCTGGATGGTCAGTGTGCTCATTTTTCTTTCTCGATCAGTCTGAGGAATCGGGACGGTGCCACCGCCGCGACTCCCCATTTTTCCATTCCCCGGAAATCCCGGAGATTGTGGGTCGCAATATAGCGGCAATTGGCGGCGACTGCCAGTTCAGGAATGAGATCGTCGTCCGCTCAGAACCTGCACCGGCTGCGCGGTGCGGGAAGAAAACGATAATATGCCGTGATGTGGGACCCGTTTACAAACCCATCTTCCATTTTCCGGGCTTGATCCCTCAACGCTTTTTGCTGCGACGACGATGAAATGTCGGCGGCAAAGAGTCAAGAAGTTGCGTCCTTGCCTATAGCTTTTGGATCGAGAGGTTCCAACGCGCGCCACCGGTCGTACTGCTCAAGGTTTGACACTTTGCTTTCATCAAGGAAAGCAGAGGCCATGGCCTTTGCGTACTCCAGCTCCTTTGGTTCAAGAGCCTTTTCGGCCTGTTCGAGCATGTGGTCAAAAGTCCAAGGCTGTCGCTGGAATCCTTGCTTGATGGCAAATTTGAAAGCCCGTTCCCAAAGTTGGGCATCTTGCCCCATCATCCTTGAGACAAGCCAAAGCGAAAAACAAGCTTCTGCTATGTTCATCCATGCGGTTGGATCAAAATGTTTTAAGGCGGAGAGAAGGGAACTTCGGCGGATCAGGGTAGTCCTCCATCGCCTGATCGCTGAAAAACAAGAGTAATTCGCTTGTCTTCCAGGCTGCTGGCTTGGTTGGTCGCTCGTTGCGGATCACGGCGGATATGCGCCTCGCCAACAGCCCGGAATCTGGCCCGCCATAGAGCGGTTTAAGAAATAGTGTAGCCGGTGGTCGACGGAGAATGTGTTCGGCGAGGCGCCGAACACGGCGGGCGAGGGCGCCCGCGCTCCCCAAAACCCCTACGCCTCAGCGGCTACAGTTTTCGTGAAATTGCTCTAGCCAACCATGCAGTTGAAAAATGGGAGCGCGAGCGTCTCGATCGCTCTGGCCGGCGTCCCGCCAGCCAGTCCCGCACCTGTGGGCGAGCCATCATTTGGCGGGTTTTTGCACGCCGCAGGAGTTTTCGGCCAGAGGCCGAAAACAGCGAGCGGGACGTTCGCGCTCCCAAAAACTAACTGCGTCGTTCCGGCTCAGGCCACTTCCCGGGCGGCTGTGCCTGACCCCTCGATGTGGACTTGCTTGTATCCGCCGCGCGACTTGAAGTAGAGTAGGAGGCACAGCAGGATGAGGGCCTGCATCGCCGGGATCGCCGCCGTTATCCGCAACGCCATTTTGCCGCCATGCAACGCGGCGTCGGTGACGATCGGTTGGTCGGTGGCGGCGGTGGCTTTTGCGCCGGCCCACCAGGCGGAGAGCTTGGCGATGTTCGGGTCTTGCTGATTGGCGCGCGCCAGGTCCGCGCCGTTGTCGTTCAGCACGCCAACTTTGGCCCCGTCCAAGCCGGTGGTTTGAAAGAAGAGGAAGCTGTTGGGGGCATCGGCCTTATAGCGCTGATAGACCTCAGGATGTTCAGCCAGGAGTTTCTGGGTGGCGTGCGTGTCCTGGTTGTAGCCGATGCCGGGGCCGCCCAGCAGTCCCGCGCACAACATCCCCACCCCGCCCATCGCGCCGATGTTGATGGCCCCGCCCTTGGGAAAGCGTTCCGAGGCCACCGCCAGCAGCGTGGGCCACATGAACGTTTTGCCCACGGCATAGACGGTCGCCGCCAGGACGCAGAAGACGGCGGAGTCGGCGTGGCCGAGCAGCGTCAAGCCGATGGAGGCCAGGATGGTGCTGACAAAAAGCAGTCCCAGCGGAGAGATTTTGTGAACAATCGGCCCGGCGAAGAAGCGCAGGGCGAACATCAGGCCCGAGATGTAAATAAAGACGAGCGAGCCGTTCTTGGCGGAGCCGACGATGGCGCCGGTAATCTTGGTCGTCCACGAATCGGTGCCGAGTTCGACGTAGCCTTGCATGCCGTGAATGAGCAGCAGCAGCACCATCAGGAAATAGCCCGGCGAAAACTTCGTCACCGCGCCGAAGACCAGGAGCACGACGGCTCCCACCACCCAGCCGAGGACCGCCGGCAGCCCGATTGCGCCGAAGAGGTCGTGCAACCAGAGCGACACCAAAAAGCAAACAATCAAGGCGCCGAACATGCCCAGTTCCTTGAGCATGTCCGTATATTTGACGCCGTGCTCGCCGGCCTCGGATTTGGGGAACTTCTGCCCGAAGAGCATGAAGCCGTAAAGGGCGACCGGAATGAGGAAAAGCGACATCTGGATCTGCCACGCGACCGGGGGCGATCCCGGGCCGCCGGACATGAGATACACGGCCAAGGCTCCGAGAATCATCCCGCCCGGCCAGCCGGCGTGGAGGATGTTGAGGTAATGCGATTTGTTCTTTTGAAAGAGGGAAGCGACCAGCGGATTGGCCACGCCCTCGCACAGCCCGTTGCCCATCGCAAAGAGAAACATGCCGGCCGACAAACAGAGCAGCGCGGCCGGCTTGCCGCCCGCCGCGAAGGCCGCGCCCGCCGCCAGCGTGACGACCGCCGACAACACGTGCAGCGCGAAGGCGCTCAACATGAGCGTCCCGTAGCCGATCTTGTCGGCCACCAGGCTGGAGATGACGATGATGACGCCGAAGCCGGTCAGGCCGCCGCCGGTGATTTCGCCCAATTCGGTCATGGTGAAGCCGTATTGCTGGGCCCATTGGCCGAGGATGCCGCCGCGCACGCCAAAGCCGACCCCTTCGGCCAGAATGGCCATGAAGCCGGCCCACAAAAGGCGCCGGGCGTGAATGCCGGGGTCGCCGGCGGGCGGGTCTGAATTGGTTGGGACGCCGGACACTGGAATGGTTTCACTCATGGGTTAATCTCCGGAGGCGGATCGGCCTCGTGTTTGTGTTTGACTCTCTGGCAATGGCCCAGATCAAACCTTCCCCGCCGGAAAAAGTCAACCGGGAAACAAACTGTTTTCGTGGTGTCCCGATTCCACTTGAAGGGGAATAAACAATAACCCTAGCGTAAACGGGCCATGAATTCATCAACCCGCATCGCCAGACGTTCCAGCCTGGGCGGCCTGCTCCGGCCGTTGTCGGCCCTCCTGCTGTGCCTGGCCGCCGCCGCTTTTTTGGCGGCGGGATGCGGGAGGCGGGAGACGGCGGCGGTGGTCATTTATACGTCGCAGGACGAGGAGTTTGCCGAGCCGATCCTGCGGGAGTTCAAAAGGGAAACAGGCATCGAGGCGCGCCCGGTCTATGACAGCGAGGCGGTCAAGACGGTCGGACTGGTCAACCGATTGTTGACGGAGCGGAACAATCCGCAGTGCGATGTCTTCTGGAACAATGAGGAGTTTCGCACGCGGCAATTGGCGGCGCGCGGCGTTTTTCGCCAGAGCAACGGCTGGACCCGCCTGGGCTACCGCACCCGGCGCATCGTCATCAACACTAATTTCCTGACCGCGGCCGCCGCGCCGCGCGCGTTCCGCGATGCGACCAACGCGGCGTGGCGCGGCAAGCTGGCGCTGGCCTATCCGCTTTTTGGAACAACGGCGACGCATTTCCACGCCTTGCGGCAGCACTGGGGGGACGGAGCCTGGCAGAATTGGTGCCGCGCCCTGGCCGCCAACAAACCGTTCCTGGTGGACGGCAATTCGGTCGTGGTCAAAATGGTGTCGCGCGGCGAGGCGTGGTTTGGGTTCACCGATTCGGACGACATCGCGGGGGCGCAACGGGAAGGATTCCCGGTCGCGCCGCTGCCGGTCACGGACGAGACGCTCTTTATTCCGAACACGGTGGGAGTGATCCGGAATTGTCCGCATCCCGCGGCGGCGGAGCGGCTCTACGAATATCTTTCCAATGCAAAAGTCTCCGAAAAGCTCGTCGAGGCGCGCGCGCTGGAAGGAGCCGCGCTCGACCCGGCCACAGCGGCGCGGGGGTTGACGGTGGATTGGGAGCAATTGCTGCGCGACCTGGATGCCGTGACCGGCGAGACGAAGGAGATTTTTCTGCGCTGACGGCGATTTCACCCTTCCGCACGCGCCTGTCCGAGGAATTGACCGGCACTCTTAATCACACCCTTCCAGATTCAATCCAACGAGAATTGAAAATTGACCGACAGTTCTAATCGCACCCTGGGGACGCCCCCGGCGCGTCACTCGGGTCTTTTGAGGATTTTCTCGAAGGTTTCCGTCGGCTCGATCTCGATGCGGCCGGAGCCGGGGCGAGCGGATGGCGCGGGGGCCTCGGGGCCGGGGCGGGTCGTGTGGGCGGTGTGGGCGGCCTGGGCGGGACGAGGAGCGGACGGCTCCGGCACGAGCATGGTTCTGCCGGACGCGACAGGCTCCTCGTCGGCGGCTTCGACCTCGCGCGGGGGAAGGCTGAAATTATTGCGCTTGTCCAGCCAGGAGCGATAGCGTTGAAAGGTCCACATGCCGTGTTCGAGGCCGGTTTCGAGCGAGGAAACGATTTTGAAGAAGTCGCGGTTGCGGATGTAATTTTTGATGGGCAGGGTAGCCATGAGCACTTCGCATTCGGGCACGCAGATGTTCCAGTTGAGGCGGAATTGGAGGCGCTGTGAAATGACGCCGATGAGGCAATCGGCCAACTGGGCGGCGACGTTGTTCTGGATTTCGGCGGGAAAGGCGCTGACGACCCGTTGGAGGGCCTCGGCGCAATTGGAGGAATGCACGGTGGCCAGAACCAGGTGGCCTGTTTCGGCCGCGCTCAACGTCAGGCGCATGGTTTCCGGTTCCCGCATTTCGCCCACCATAAGCACATCGGGGTCTTCCCGCAAACTGTCCAGCAGCGCCTGCTCGAAACTGGGGGTGTCGCGCCCCACTTCGCGCTGGCGGATGAAGGCGCGGCGGGGACGAAAGGTGAATTCGATGGGGCTTTCGATGGTGACGATGTGGCGCGCTTCGGAGAGGTTGATGGTTTGGATGAGCGCGGCCAGGGTGGTGGATTTGCCGCTGCCGGTCGGACCGCTGATGAGCACCAAGCCGTGCGGATGATTGACCAGGCCCTTCAGATCGGGATGCAGATTGAGCGCTTCGAGCGTGGGCTGAAAAGCCGGGAGCAGCCGAATGGCAAAACCGACGCCGCGCGAGGTATGAAAGATATTGAAGCGGCAGCGAAGCCCTTCGTTGGTTTTGGA
>JBEKYR010000052.1:0-32152 GCA_049510745.1 Verrucomicrobiota bacterium
GGCCAGATGGCAAGCGAAAAAGAAAATCCTCTGCCAATGCGAAAGTGCCCCTCCCGATCTTAACCCCTTGATTCTTATGGCATAAGGTAAAAACCGCTAAATCAACTTACGAAATCGATGGGAAGAAGGCAGAAGGAAGAAGTCCGAAAGGCACAGTGGGCCCAAAGCCGGGGCGCTGACGGAGCGCCTGGAGCCGAACCCTGCCCTGCCCGATGTGATGAGCATTTCATCGATGGATGTTATACCACAGGATTATGTATGATGGCAAGGACTTTTTCAGGAGAAGAGGATTAGCCGCAGAGAACGCATAGAGCACACAGAGAAGGGGTTATGGAGTTTTTGGCCGCAGGCCCGAAAGTTTTCGGGGTGCAAAATGGGAATGACGCAGAAAATGAATGTCGGATTTTAAAGGCTGTGGGAGGGATGTTGACCACGAAAGGCGCAGAATACACGAAAAAGGGGGATCGGGTTTGCCGCAAAGAGCGCAAAGAGAAGGACTTATGGAGTTTTTGGCGGCAGCCCCGAAAGCTTGCGGGGTGCAAGACACGGATTGGTTGAAGCATGGATGTGTGGAGTTGGTGGACGGACAGGGACAAACACGGACGGACAGGGACGGCGGAGGTCAGAGGTCAGAGGAAACAAAAGCTGAAACCTGAAAGCTGAAACCTGAAAGCAGAAAGCGGAAAGTTGAAAGCGGAAAGCTGGCGGGTGAGAGGTCAGTGGACGCGGGGCACTTGGCGTCTCTGCGTCTTTGCGTGAGAAGTGAATCGGGCTGAATCGTGCTAAATCGCGGCAAACTCAGAGGTGGGAGGAGACGTCCGCCGGCGGTTTGGACTCGCGCGATTTGGGCGCGTGATGGGGCGAGGCTTCCCGCAATCGGGCAATCACCCGCGGCAGGTGGCTTAAAACGTAATCGACCTCGTCTTCCGTGTTGTAAATGCCCAGGCTGAACCGGACGCAGCCCTTGGCCCGCGCGGGCTTGAGGCCCATCGCGGTCAAGACGTGGGATGGGTTGAGCGAGCCGGTGGTGCATGCCGAGCCGCTGGAGACGCATATCCCCAGGTGGTCCAACGCCATCAAAATGCCCTCCGCTTCGACGAACTCGAAGGCGATGTTGCTGGTGTTGGGCAGGCGCGGTTCTTTCGGACCGGTGCGGATGGTGTTGGGAATGGTCCGCAAAATCGTGCTTTCCAGCCGGTCCCGCAACGCCCGCACCCGCGTGTTCTCCTCCTCCAAATGCGCCGCGGCCAATTCCGCCGCCCGCCCGAAGGCCACGATGCTGGCGGCGTTTTCCGTCCCGCCCCGCTTGCCGCGCTCCTGGTGCCCGCCGATGATATAAGGCTGGAATTTCGCGCGGCGTTTGACAAACAACAAGCCAATCCCCTTGGGCGCGTGCAGCTTGTGCGCCGAAAGGGTCAGAAAATCCACCCCCAGCGCTTTGACGTCGATCTTCAATTTCCCCGGCACCTGGGTGGCGTCGGTGTGGAATGGGACATTGCGGCTGCGGCAAATGGCGGCGATCTCCTCGATGGGAAAGAGCAGGCCGGTTTCATTGTTGGCCCACATGACCGAGACGATCGCCGTGTCGGGGCGGATCGACTGGTCGAGCAAGTGCAAGTCCAACATGCCGTCGGCATCGACCGGGAGCAGGGTGACCTCGACGCCCTGCGCGCGCAACACCTCGCAATGCTTGATGATGGCGGAGTGCTCGACGGCGGTGGTGATGAGGTGGCGTTTGCCCGGCTGGGTGGCCAGGGCGCTCTGCAAGACGGCGTTGTTGCTCTCGGTGCCGCAACTGGTGAAGACCAGTTCCTTGGGATCGGCATTGAGCAGCGCCGCCACCTGGGCGCGGGCCTCCTCGATCTGGCGGGCCACCTGGCTGCCGAACCGGTAGGCGCTCGAGGGATTTCCCCAATGATCCCGCAAAAGCGGGACCATCGCGTCCACCACTTCCGGCGCGACGCGCGTGGTGGCGTTATTGTCGAAATAATAGATTTTCCGGTCCGTCATATCGGCGGCCAGTGCGAAAAGGCGCTGGCACCCCGGTAATTTAAGGGCCGGAGAATAAAGCGCAAGCCGCGATCACGGTTTTGCCCGCAGCTTGACATTCGGCGGAGGTGGCGCACATTGCGGCGCGCGTTTCAAGCGCGGACAATTCCGTTAACCCAAAGAAAAAGACTATGGCAAAAATCGCAATCGTTTATCACTCAAAATACGGACACACCAAACTCCAGGCGGAGGCCGTTTTCCGCGGGGCGCAGTCGGTGCCCTCGGTCACCGCCCAGCTTTACACGGCGGAAGAGGCCGCGGCGCGCCTGGACGAACTGGACTCGGCGGACGGCATCATTTTCGGCTGTCCCACCTACATGGGCAGCATGTCGGCGGGCATGAAGACCTTTATCGAAGCCGCCGCCAAAAAGTGGTTCACGCTCGCCTGGAAAAACAAAGTGGCCGGCGCCTTTACCAACTCCAGTTCCTTCTCCGGCGACAAGCTGAACACCCTGTTCGGCTTGGTCATCAACGCCATGCAGCACGGGATGATATATGTCGGCCTTGGGATGATGCCCTCCGCCAACAAACCGGAAGAGATGAACACCGTCGCCGGGCCTGGCCCCGAGGCGCACAACCGGGTCGGCTCGTTCGTCGGCCCGATGTCGGCGAGTTTCCAAGTCAATCCCCCCGGCGCGCCGCCGAAGGGAGACATTGAAACCGCGGAAGCCTACGGCCATCGCGTGGCGGAGATAACTCTTCAGTTCGTCAACGGGAACCTACGGCGTTGAGAGGCGGAAGAAGCGCGCTTTTTGCGACTGGACCGGCACGGCGTCGGTGTAGGAGGCCGTCGTCGAGGAGGCCGTGATATTGGTGACCAAGGCCCAATGGGTGAGATTGGTCGAAACGTCAATGGCATACGACTGCCCCGGATTGGCGCTCCAATACATGGTGAACCCGTTGGTCGGCGAGGTGATGCGCGCGGCCAGGAAAAGAGGCGCGCTGATGACAATGCGATTGGTCACGGTCACGGCGGTGATCGTGTACTTGACCTCGTTGCTGCCGGTGTTCGGAACCGCCAAATACCAAATCCCGTCGAGGCTGGGCGCCGAGGCGTTGGTCCCGATCGCCACGAATTGAAGCTCCGTTCCGGGATTGAAGCTGCCGGAATAAGAGTTCGCCGGCGTGGGGAACGTCCCGTCGCCGACCAGCAACTGCGCGTTGGCTTGACCGCCAGTGTTGGTGACCGTGAACTCGACCCCTGCCGGATTGTTGGCCACGGTGAACGAATAGACAAGGTTGGTGGGGAAGCCCGGCACTTGATTGGTAGCGTATCCAACGCCGTCCGTCAGAGGAATCACCAGCATCGCGCCATTGGTCACGTAGGTCGCCAGGATTGTGTAGCCCGCGTTGGCCACGCCCGCAAAATTATAGACGGCCAGATACCAGGTCGTCGGGGCCGGCGGCAGCACTTCGTTGGTGGTCGCCGTCGGCAGCGGGACGGGCACGGAATTGGTCGTCACGACGATGAATTGGTCGTTGGTGCCGGCGTTGCGGCTGTCGTAGTCAAAGTTCAACGGGCCGGGCACGGGCAACCCGTCGCGCGCAAAGAGGTCCAGTTCGGCGTTGGTCGTGTTGAGAATCTGGAAGGTGACCATGCTGGCGTTGCCGGGCACGACAAAGGAATAATACTGCGGGCCGGTGTTGCCGATGTTGGTCGCAAAGAAGGCTCCGTTGGTAAGCGGAATGATGTTGTTCGAGGCGACATCGAAATTCACCTCCAGCGTATAGGGCACGTTGACCGATGCATTGTTTTGCACGCCCAGGAAATAGCGCCGGCCCGGCAGCAGCGGCGGCGGCGCCCCCTGGGTTGAAAGCGTGTTGGTTCCAGGCCCGTTCGCCGCGGTCACTCCGGCCAGCAACGTCATATCGCCCGGCAACCCGCCGGTGGGCAAGGCGCTTTGGTTGAAGAGCAGATTCAACTGATTGGTGCCGCCGGTCACGGTCAGAATGTTGGTCGCGAAATTGGCCGTCGCGGGAACATCCACCCCAAAGTAGGTGATGTTGGTGTAGGTCCCTCCCGGGGCATTGGTGTAAGGAACGCCATTGGTCAGGACGACGAGGCTGACGTTGGTGGAGGAAATTGTCATCTGCAAGTCCCAGCTCAACAGCGCGCCGTTATTGGGCAGCGGCGAATCGCTGCGCGTGTCCCAAATTTGCAGCGTCCAGCAGCCTTGCGGATTCTCGCCGATGAAGGGCGTGAGCGGTTCCTCGGCCAGATAGTAATTGTTGTAGTTGGTGTTGGGCAGTTCGACCAATTGGATGTCATCGAAAAGCACGCTCAACGGGTTGCCCGCCAGTTCAATCGTCGTCTGGCTGTTGGTGGCGGTGAAGCTGTTGGTAAGGCCCTCCCACGGCCCGGCGAAATTGGTCAGAATCACGGTGTTGGTCGCAACGCCGTCAATGGAAAGCTGGAAATTGGGCAGCAGCGAGTTGGTGCTGTATTTGCCCCGGCTGCCGGCATTGCAGATCGCTCGGATTTCTGCGGGCGAGAGAGCGCGGTTGTAGAGCGAAGTCTCGTCAATAAGGCCGCCGAACATGTTCAGGTATGGCACCCAGGTGCCCGTCGTGCCAATGAACAGCGGTGTCGTGTCGTAATCCAACGCAAATCCCGGCGTCGCGGACGCCTCCGCCACGCCGTTGACGTAAAGGATGGATTGATTGCCGTCGTAGGTGGCGGCGACGTGATACCAGACGCCGCGTCGCGCAATCGTCTGGGAATTGATCACCACCTGATCGCCGTAGCGCGAGACAACAAATTGGAAGCGGTCAGAGGAAGTCCCGTCACCGTTGTCAATGGTCTCTTTGTTGAGGCTGTAGCCTTCAAACCAGGCCGACCAGGTGTTCTTCTTGAACACGATCTGTTCGCCGCCGTTGTTGGAAGGCAGATTCGGATCGAGCAAGACCCACGCCTCGACGGTGACGTTGGCGGGCTTGAGTATGGGAGAATCAGGGACCTGGACATAGCCGTTGGTGCCGTCGAAACGGAAAGCTTGTCCCACCATGCCGGTGGCATAACTCGCACCACTCGGCGACAGTGTGCCGTTGTTGCCATTGAGTATGTCTTCGGCATTGTTGTCTCCCGGCCACCAATCGGTGATCTGCGGGGAACGGACGAAGTATTGCAGTTCGTAGGAGGCGCCGGGCATGGTCGTGAAGGTCTGGACAATCCGCCCGGTGGTCAGCGCCAGGAAATTGCTGCCGGCATGCGCGAAATTGGCGTGACTCACGATCCCAACCCGGTTGGTCACGACAGTCCATCCGCCCACGACCTGGCCATTGGTGTAGGTGCCGTTGGTGTTGGCTTCGAAGCCGGTGTAGGCAATAAAGTTGGAGCCGGTGATGAAATTGGTCGAGGCGTAGGGCGGCGGGGCGAATTTGATGGGCACGGTGGCCAGATTGGTGTTCTCGGTGAAAACAGTATAAACGATATTGGTGGAGACGAGATTCGAATTCGCGGCGTTGGTGGAGAGCAAGGTCATGCCCAGGTTGGAGGCGTTCGTTCCGCCGCGGTTTTCAAACAGGAGCACACTGGTTCCCTGCGGACTGGTCAAATGCAGGACCAGATTGTCCAAATTGGTGTCGGCGATGCGCAGGCCGACTTGCAAGTCCACCAATTGCTGGCCCACCGGCTGCTGGCCGCTGGTGACGCAAATCTGGGAAGCGGTCGTGCCATCGGTGGTCAAGGGTGTGACCGTGTTGTTGCTGAAACTCTCGACCAGATTGGGCGTGAGGTTTTCCCGGAAAAAGATGTAGTTGGTCAGCGTCACAGCCAGCGAGCCGAAGTTGTAGAGGCCATAATACCATCTGCCGCCGGTCAAGGGCGGGATGTTATTGGTTCCCAGAAGGAGATAGCCGCCCGGAGGGACAATGCCGTTGCTGCCGAAATCGCCGGTGGAAACAGGGAGGGCGTTGGTCATATAGATGCCGATTGGCCCGCCGCTGGTCTGGCTTTCAAAGATGACCACATTGGTCAGATAAATGGCGTCGTTGGGAACATCCACATAGTTGAAATACGATCCTCCATTCGCCGCCAGGGCGACGGTGATCGGCCCGTCGAAGGGCGGTTTGGGAGACACCGTGACACTGAGAGCGGTGACGGTGCCGACGCCCCCCTGCGCATTGTCCACCTCGCTCAACTGCCATTCCCCGGCCGCCTGTTGTCCGATGAAATCCTGCAAACTCCCCGGCCCGTCGGAGGGCGTCAGGACGGCCAATGGATTCTCCGGCATATCGTCATAGGTGTTGGTGAATCCTGGCGCCGTGCCGGAGTGGTTGTTGAGAAAGACGGTTGCCGGGCTGGGCGGATGCATCAGGGTTCCGGCCAAATCACCCGGATTCTGATGCGCGACCCCGTTTGCGACCACGACCTTGCGCACCGCGTAGGCGCCTTCAAAGGCTACAATGACCGTCACCTGGCCGGGAAAATCGTAGGAACCGTCCGGAATGACCGCCGGAATGGGACTGCCATAATAGGTAACGTCGCCGGTCTGGGAGTTGACGCTGGAAAACGCATTTGATTGCGCCACCGCGTAAAATCCGAAGTCCGCCGCCTGCTGGTCCTCCGACTTGACGCCAATGAAATAAACCATGTTGGGCGGCTGGTTGCTGTAATAGATGAATTCGTTGCCGCCGCGGCCCAAGGACGTTCGGGCGCCGGCCAGGGCGGCGGGAGTCAGACTGAGCAGGCCGGGATCCGTGGACGCGTAGAGATCAATGTCCGCATCCGTATTGCGTGGCCGGGAGAGATTGGGCGGGTAGAACGTGGTCAACAAAATGTTGCTCCCAAATAGCTGGTCGTTCGTAAAGATGAAAAAGTGCCATTGGTTCGTGCCGCCGTTTGTCGCCCCCGCGGCGTAATTGTAAAGGTTCGGCTCATTGGCCCCGACGCGCTGGTGCAGCAACGGCTGGCCGCTTCTAACGACCGTAATCAGCGGGGTGAGCACGTTGGTGATCCCGTTGGTGGTGACGACCAGCGAGCCGGCCGGCGCGGTATCATCGCTTGAGACGACCAGCGCGAAATCCTGCTCGATTTGATTGGTCTGGGTCGTCACGGCGTCGACGTTGACCCGGGTGGCGTTGACCTTGATCGTGAGCGGAAATGAAATCGGCTGAAAATCCGTCGAGATATAAACGTTTTCGACGTTATTGACGAAGTCGCTGGGCGCGGGATTGGTGGAACTGCTCGATTCCGTGAAGGTGTCGCCGGCGAGGAAATCGTTGCCGACATAGACGTTGGTCCCGCTGTTGTCCGTCACGGTCAAGTCCAGGTTGTTGACCAGGGCGATGCCCGCCGCCGGGTTGCCGGGCGGGTCGGTCCAGACCAGCGTCACGCGCAACGGGAAATTGGCCATGTTGACGTCGTTGGTGTTGATGGTATAGGTGCGATATTGGCCGGTGGAGAGAGCATTGGCCGGACTCTGGTCCGTGAACCAGAGGGAGGAGGAGCTGGCGTTGGTCATGGAAGCCGGGATGCTGTTCTGGAGGTTGACCAGGCCCCAGCCCTGTTCGTTGGCCACGCTGGACTGCATGTTGAAATCATAGACGCCGCCCAGGGAACGCGCGCCGTTAATGAGCAGCGCCTTGAGCAGCGCGGGGCTGGGATTTGGGTTGGCCGGGAAATTCGTCTGCAAAAACTGCTGCATCAGCGCCAGCACCCCCGACACGGCCGCGGCGGACATGCTTGTGCCGTTCTCATAACGGTAGTAAGGCCCCAACGTATGGTTCATGTTGCTCAACACCGTATAGTAATTGCCCAGGGTGTTGGTCTGGTAGATGTAGATGTTCAAATCGTAGGAAACCGGTTGATTGGTGGGATTGATGATCGCCACGTACCAGTAGCCCGGAACCAGGTTGTTGGCGGTTGTCATCGGACTGGTCGATTCCGCGCCACCCGGCGGATTGTTCCGTCCGTTTTGGATCAGCAGCGGCGGGAATGGGCTGGGCGATTGCAGGTTCGCAACAAGCTGGACAGTGAGCGAAACGCTGTCCACCGGCAGAATAATCGGCAAAATGTTCGTCTTGCCAGGATTGACGATCTGGGCCGGCAGGTTGATATAATCCAGTATGTATTCGAGCGTCGGGTCCACGTAGTCGGCCGCCCGGCAGGAGACGGTGAAGACGCCCGGGGCGACGACATCCGGCTTGAAGCGCCCGAATTGCCCCTCGGACTGGATGCCCACGTTGCCGCAACTGGAAAAGAACGACACCAGGTTGCTGTTGTCGGTGGTGCCGTAAAACACGGCGTTGGACGTCGAATTCGTCTGGGGCCAGTTGTAATCAACTTGGTTGGTGATGAAACGAGGGCTGTTAATGGAGCCGACGGTGATGACATTCTTGGCGGTGCCCGGCGAGGTAATGGTTCCTTCGAGTCCATCGGTGCCCGAACCCGATCCGTCCCCGCTGTTGCCGGCGGCGAAGACAAACAACATCGCCTGCTCGCCGGGCGTGGCCGGCTGCGCGTCACGCACGGCGGCGTCGTAGCTGGCAGCCGCCATGTCGTAGGCCATGCCCTGGTAATTCCAACTGTTGTTGGAAATAAAGCCGTTGGTGATTCCCGAGTGGCTGGCCGTCGCGTCCGTGATCAAGGCGGAGGAGGCGTTGCTTTGCAGATAGGCGTCGGAAATGAAGGGACCCAGCAGCAGGTCCAATCCCTGGACGTACAACTGCGCACCCGGGGCCTTCCCGCGAAAATCGGCGCCGGGAATAATCGAGCCGGGCACATAATTGGTGACCGTGGCCGATTTCAGCCCGCTGCCCGCGAGAATCCCGGCGACATGCGTGCCGTGGCCGTCGTAATCGTACTGCACTCCGGAAACTCGATTTGACAGGTCCGGATGGCTGGCATCGACGCCCGTGTCGTTGATGTTGACCCAGATATTGGAGCCGGTCAGATTGAGGTAATTGGGAGTATTGGTCAGGGTGTCCGCGGAAACGCCCAATTGCACGCGGGCCAGGTCATTCGCGGAGTGGCGCGGCCCATAGACCTCGATTTCCTGCGCCAAAGGCAACTGGGCCACGGCCGCCAGCGTGTCGGGCGGCGCTTGCACGATCAAGATGGGGCCAAACGGGCCGCGGTCCTCGCCGATCACACTGGCGCCCAGGCCGGTCAACGCCGCCACCGCGGCATCGCGCTGGCCGGGGAAGGTGGTCACGCGCAAGGCGTTGGTCTGCGGCTCCTGCTCGACGGCCGAGGGCAGGAGAGTGGCGTCGAGCTTGTAATACGGTTCGTAAGGCAGCACCGCCTGGAACGCCGGGTCCTGCACCATTTGCTTGGCCTGCTCCGGCGTGGCCTGCACCAACGCGGCGTTATTGGGAATGTAACCGACATAGGTCGCGCCGTTCTTTGTCAATTCGGCGTAAAACTCCCGGTCCAGCGGGCGGTCGGATTGCACGATATAACTGCCGGGCGCTCCCTGGGCGCGCAAATGCGCCGGAATCTTCAGTCTGACGGGCAGGGCGGTGTCGATGAGCGCGTTGCGCAAAATGAGGCCGTGATTGTTGCGGGCCAGTTGCCCGGCGGTGGCGCGGGTGTTGGACAACCGGTAGGAATCGGGTTTGCCCGTCTGCGTCTGATTGGCCGCTTTGGTCAGGGCCGGAGCGCGCGGCGGCGGCGGATGGACGGGGGTCGTTGGCGTGGCGGCGCGGCGATGGGCGGCGGAATACTTCTCGGCGTAGAAGCCCATCCACAGCGTGGCCGCGAAGAGCAGCAGACTGAGCAGAAACCAGGTTAGCGACTTAAAGCGCATTGTCACCTCCAGCCCTCGCAAGTAGGGGGCATTGATATGTTAACAGAAAGAGGATGTCCGTGCCAGAATAATCCGCGGGTCCGGCCGGCGCAAGTGCCAGGGGCGGAATTGACAATTGCAAATTGAAAATTTTCAATTTCCAATTTTCAATATCTTCGAAGACTCTCTTCTGGCTTTTCATAGTATCATCTCCATCCGCATCTGGTCTAATTCCCCGCCTCGATATTAAAGCTGTCGATCACAATCTTCGGGCTGGTGGCGAGCGGATCGCTGACCATGTGGCAGACTGTCCGGGTCAAAACTTCGCCGGTGATTTCGTAGTTGGTGCAGATGTTGAAATTGAGGCCGGTGCCGTAATAGAAGCTCTTGGGCCGCAGCGATTGGCCCCAGGCATAAATGACAAACTGCGGATCGCCCAGCTTGACCAGCGATAGAATCTGCTGCGGGATGCGCTCGACGACTTCGTCCGAGTAAAGGGAAGCATTTGTGAGAAACGGCGACTGTACTGTGAGCGCCGGCGTCTTGAAAAGATAACCCAGACGGTGGAACAGGCCGTTCGGCTCGTTGGCGCGCGTCGCATTGATTCCGTTGGTGGCATCGACCAGCGCATAGATATTGGTCGGCGCGACGGTCACGCCGTAGAAGGCATTTGTCGGCACGACCAACCCGGCGAAGACCGCCGCCCAGGCGGCGTCGTTGGTTTGATTGATCGAGAGCAAGCCGCGCGCGGCATTATCATTGGGAACGGCGGTGAAAAGGTCCGCCAGGACATAATCATTTGTCGGATACGTTCCGAGTGTTCCCGACCAATTGCTCAACCAAGTGATCGCGTCGTTGGGGTTTGGTGAGTCGGGCTTAAAATAGACCGTCTGCCACGGCGTGCCGCGATGGACGCGTCCGAGCCAGCCGATGCCGGGGAACTTATTAGTCGGAAAATCAAAGCTGTCCACATTGGTAGCCATCGGATCCTTGAACAGCCAATTATTTCCGATCGCCGAATTGGGCCAGTTCCACGGTTCATAGCGGGGCGGTGGCACTTGCCCAAGATGAGTGTAATTGGTCGGGGACGCCAGGGCCGGGGTGGCGGGGCGGACGTACTGCACCAGATTCGTTGATTGAAATTCAGGCCAGGAAAGATCATCAACCGTATAGTGGACCAATGGGTCGTTAGCCTGCCAAGTGCTCGACTGTTCGAGGTAAACGGTCGGCTGGAAGGGACAATCCATCGTCAAGTTGGTTCCGGTTCCCGACAGGAGGTGGTACCAATTAATCTCTAGGCCCGGATAATAGTCTGAAGGTTCGGGAGGGTAAGCGGGGGGCCAGTCTGAAACGGCAATACCGCCGAACAAAGGCCCTTCTCCAATGCGCATTTGGGCCAACTCCCCTTGGGACATGGCAGAACCGGGGCTGTCGCTGGCTCCGGTCGTATTCCAGACTATTGTGCTTGAATCGGGGTTATTGCCATTGCCCACCGGGAACATGGAAGTGCCCCCGGGATTCCCTAATATGCCGTTGGTCAGGCGCCCAATAAGATCAAGCGAGGTCCCCAGCGGGCCAAGATTGACGAAGTCAAGAAGCGGGCCTGGACTATTTGGTGAACCGTCGTACATGCAATACAGCAGGGAATTTGTAACGTTCACCACCCACGAATGCACCGGGAAAGATGTCTGGTAATAGTCGGCGGGAAGATACTCGGTGGGACTGCCGCTCATGTTGAAAAATGCCCGATTGTGCTCGGAATAATAAGCGTCCGGGAACGAAATCACATTCGTGAGGAGCGGCAGCAGCATGCTTCTCTTCCGATTCCGGCCGGAAAAGCCCGCCCATTGGTCGTAGTTCAGCGTCAGGTTGGTCACGGTTATATAGTAATTGCTTATATACAAATAGGGCGCAAGCGGGGATGAATTTTCGATGACGACGGTCGCGAAATTGCTCACGTAGCATGTCACCTGTCTTGGATAGGCGTTGCTGTACGGGTTCCAAACCTGCGCGCCAATCAGGTTTGAAATCGACAAGTCATAAAACTGGTTTGTATAATCCGGGGGCGTGTTCGTTTGACGCCGCCAGCATGTGAGCTTCCGCGTCATTTCAATGGAGTTCACCGTGCTGAACTGGTTGAAACTGGGCAAGCCCTTGACCGTTCCGACAACCCACGGGACACCCAAAATGTTACAATCGCGGCCATTATTCGGGTCTCTATAGAGTTTCGAGTTGGGATCGTTCATGTTGTAGAACGGCTGGGCGGCTTGAAACGCCCAATTGGTGGAATTGACGATGGCGTAGTTAGTGATGCTGACCGTCAAATTGGTGGTCCCATTTTGTCTCAGCGCGTAGAACTGCGGGCGAAATATATGTGGGACAAAAACTGTAGGATCGCCTGCTACCACAGGCGCCAGAGTATTGCTGCTTGAACCACATACATTGGCGTCGTAAATGTTGGCCGCCAGTTGCAACATGCGATGGATTTGGGC
The DNA here is from genome assembly GCA_049510745.1 of Verrucomicrobiota bacterium. Lineage (GTDB taxonomy): Bacteria > Verrucomicrobiota > Verrucomicrobiia > Limisphaerales > Palsa-1400 > PLGF01. The sequence goes on from JBEKYR010000052.1 coordinate 12,269, forward strand.
GTTGTAACGGATGCTGGAATTCGTCGAATTAAAGATGGGTATATTCGTGATTCCAAAATGCATGTACGCATAGTTCGTCACGTAGTTCGACGGTCCGATCAGGCTTATGTAGTTGGCCACGGGAAACTCCTGCGACCGCAAAAGCAAGTCGGCGGCGTTGGTGAAAAACGCCAGGGGCGCCCACGACGTCAGGTTCGTCGGCATCGGGACGAAGGGGGCGTTCGAGTCCTGGATTTGGGCGGTGTTGTTGTAGTTGAGATTGATCTTGGTTCGCAGCCACGTCGGCGGGGCGCCGGAATTGGTGGTGATGGAATTGCTGTAAACGAACACCCCGTATTCGGGACTCGACCCGGTGCCGATGCACTGCAAGAGGCGCTGGAAGGTGTAGCGGTCAAAGAAATTAGTCCGCGCTTCCGCCAATAGCATTCGATTGGTGAATTGAAACGAGGTCTTGGTCGGGTCGAACAAATCCTGCGGATCATAAAACATGTTGGTCGAGTAGCTCCCTGGCCATGGGGCAGCCCTATTGACGAGAAACGCATCCGGGTCGTTAGTGTAGTTGAACGGAGCGGTCAACGGCGCGCTGGCGCAATAGCTGTCAATATTATCATATTCAAAATTTAGATAATTGGAATAGTCTTGCCGCAAACTGGCCAGAAAAGGCTTGGGCCCCCAATAGCGGTAATGCACGATGGATTCCGCGTCGTCGAAGGCGTAGCCGGTGTTCGGGCCGCCGGGGGACGCCGAGGGGTTGACATAGTAATACGGATTCAAGCTGTAATAGGGGTTGTATTCGTAAGCCCAGGGGCTGAGGACATCGAGCATCGCCGCCAGATTCAATTCCCAGGAACCCACTCCCTGGTCGCGGGCGAAGCCGTCGCTTTCGGGATTTCCAGTCAGTCCGGTCAGAGGGCCGACGGGACCGACGTTATTTGTCAATACCGTAACGGAGTTCACGTAATTGCCTTTGGCCCAGTTGTGAATGAAATTGAAATCGAGGGTCTTGCCGATGGGCAGGACCATGTAGGCGTAGCGCCCGATGAATTTGTTGGAGGACGAGTGGCGGGAGAGCGGGTCGCTCAAAACACCGATCCATTCCGGTTCCCCGTTCCAGACCTGGTAGGGTCCCAGCGGCAACCCCCCCGCCGCTTCATTGGTTACGGTCGGGATATAGCCGTTGGTTTCAAAGCGGCCATTGCGGTTGACATCGACCCAAAAGCGGAAGTCGCTGTTGGTGGGGAAGTTCGCATTGGTGACGACGAAGACCGGCGGGCGCGGATCGTAGAAGAGATCGGCAATGTTTTGCGCCCAATCCTTGTCATAAGGGGGCTGTGAAGACATCGGCCGGTGAAGTGTCGCATTGTAGTCGTAATTGACGTTGCCGGTGTCGTTGCTGCGGGTGTTAAAGCCGTTGGGGTTGATGTAGTTCTGCGAAACCATGTAGTCGTAACTGAGCCAATCGGTTTGCGCCATCATGCGCGCGATGATTTCCCCCTGGGCGCGGGCGAAGGCGGCCTCGCTCATGGTGCGGGCGCCGTTGACGTCCATGCTGGCGGTCACGGCCGCGCGATCGCGACGCGTCATGGCCAGAAAGGCCACGGCCAGAAAGGTGATGACGGAGAGCATCAACAGTGTGATGACCAGGGCAATGCCGTCCTGGCGCCGGCGTCCGCCGCCGCTGACTCCGCTGGATTGTAGGTTCAAGTTCATCGGGAGGCGACGGGTATGGTGATGCGCTGGCGGAAGACATCCACTTTGTTGGGGGAGCTAAAGAGATAATTGGACACGGCCTGCGAATTGCCCACCAGGGCCTGCGCCCGCGCAAAGGCTTCCGGCTCCAAAACGGCCAATTCCAATTCGACGGAGTTGGGCAAGGTGTTGCTGATAATCGTGATGAGGCCGTTGGTGGACAAGTAAGGCGGATACGAAAATTCCACGGCGTTATTCTGGTCCTTCTTCTGACTGAAGTCACCGTAATAGGACTCCCAGTAGGGTTCGTTGCCGTTCTGGTCAAACGCGCGCAGTTTCAAATGAATGACCCCGTCGGCAACGGCGTGCCAGTTGGAGCCGAAAGTCTGGCGGGAGATACCCGAGTAGAAATTCGAGAACAGTTGGTAGTCAATGACGGGAGAATTGGTGGAAACCACGTAGCGATAGAGCGTGCCCAGGCAGGGGCCGTTGTTGGAGACGGCATAACCGATTCCCGTCCAAACCGTGTTCGTATGGACCAGGATGTATATCTCGTCCTGCTGGTTGGTGCGGACGATCACGCCGTCGATGCCTTGCGGGAGCTGATTGCTGGCGGCCCAACCCCAGTAGAGGTTGGTCACCGACTGGTTCCGCGCGTCGGACATCTGCCGCAAATCATTCCCGATCATGTCCATGATGGTGCGGCCGGCGTCGGTCACATCGGATTGTTTGATGCCCGTTTTGAAGGCCCGCTGGGTTTGGATGAACACGGCGGTCAAGCCCAGGACAATGAAGGAGAGTATGGCGGTGGAAACGAGCATTTCCAAAATGGTCAGCGCATCCCGCGAGGGCGGGCGGGAGGAATTTTCGGTTGGAAATCGTGTTTTCACAGGTTGTTGAACGGCGGCGGCGGCACACTGTTCGTGTAGGAGAACGGTTGGAAGAACCAGTTCGTTTCCACTTGCCCGTTGGGCAGCAGGATTGAAGAGGGAAACAACTGGGCCGCAACCATGCTGCGGTAGGTTTGGCGGCCAGGCCCGACGATGTAGCCGGCGCTGGCGGGCAGGACCGGCCAACTGAAATGAAGCCGGATTTCAAATAGATTATAGACCAGCGCTCCGTTGCCGGGAGTCGAAGTGGTCCAGGTTGTCTCGAGCCAGCGATTGGAACAGAGCGCCACCCAAGTGGGGTCCGGATTCGGAAGGCTTTGATAGTACACATAGTTTGTTGAATCCGGCGCAATGTTGATAAACGGAACGACCTCGACGGTCATCTGGTATCTGAAGGCCGTCGCCGTATTCGCCCCGCTTTGCTGGCTCGCCGGCCCGCTCAGCGCCCGCACGATGGCCGTGGTCGAGATGTTGGTGTAGGGACTGGCATAGAGCGGTTGCGGGGTGGAGAGCAGCCCGATAATGTTCGAGCCGCTGGTGAAATTCGAGTAAACCGTTAAAAAGTTGAAGGCACCGTTGACGTAATTGGAGAACGTGATCGATTCCACGTAATTGGTCAGGAAATCCAGGCCGTGGTTGGCCCCCCCAAAGTTGGTCGAACTCGGCGGGCAGCCGTTGCGAATGGCCTCCAGGAAATAGGGAGCGTCCTGGGTGATGAGGGTATCCTCGCGGTTCTCCTTTTGCACGCCCATCCCCGCCGGGAGGATGCCAATAATCGCCACCAGGGCGAAACCGATGACACCAATGGCAATGGCAATTTCAACCATGGTGAAACCCAGCTCGCCCTGGCGGCGCTGTTCCTTGGCGTCTGCGACCGTATTTTCAGACGAAATCTTCATTAGAACTTATTCTGCAAAAGCGTGGCCCGGGACGTCAGCCAATCGATCCGGATCATATTGGGATTGTTTGTTTCGTTGCCCGGCGGAGTGGCCACGACGCTGACCGGGCCTGCGACGGGCACTCCGTTGGAATCCTCGGAGTAAAAGACGCTGCCGCGTTTGAGCACGATGTACTGGTTGGTCTGCGTCAGCAGGCTGCCCTGGGGTGTAAAGGCGATGTAAGGCAGCTTGTTCACCGATCCCGCGGCGACGGAAGGAAATGGCACGGTCACGGGCGTCCAGTTCAATGGGAAGACCGTCTCGGGGTTGGTCTGGCCCGTGGTCGTGTTGGTGGTGGTAATGGTGAGAGCCGGCTGATTGCTAATGAACTCGAACTCGGAAATGAGCACCCCCTGGGGCAATGTCCGCCAGTCGGTCAAATAATGCGCGAAATGCTGTCCCGGCTGGTCGCCAACCGAGTTCAAAGCCAGCAGGGCGTAGGAGGTGTATTGGCGTGCCAGCAGGTTGGTGAGTTGCAGATTCGAGAAATCGTTCGTCAAGCTCTTGATATAGTCCTGATTGGTCCAAAAACCAGGCGGAACGAACACCATATAGACCGTCGAACGATTGACCAACGCCCGCTGCCGCGCCAGGGCAACGTCATCGAGCAGTTGCCGGTCGGCCGCGGCCAGGGTGTTGGCTTTGGCGAAGCCGCTGACGTGCGGCAAAGCCATCGCCGCCAGAAAACCAATGATGGCCACGACCATCATCAATTCCAGCAGCGTAAAAGCCCGCGCCCGCCTGGAATGACGCCAGCCGCGAACTTTGCACGAGACCCTCCGGCCGGGAGCCGGGCACCGCGCCCCAATCCATCCGGAGCCGTCGCGCCGGCAAAGGAGCCGCGGCCACAGGGCCGGTTCCTCGATCCACAGCACGGGCAGGCGCCGCCGGAGGGAATCGTTTGTGGCGATGGAGTTCATAGAATTCATTACCAGTTGCCGTTAGTGATGATGACTAATTGGCCGCTTTTCGAGCCGATGGAATACTCGGCCCAGAGGTCGTAAGTGCTCGGGTTGTGCCGGTACGGGCTGGAGGAATCGTAATGCCAGAAATTGAGCTGCCCATTGGTCACAGGGACCGGCACCAGCAGACCGAAGATGCTCGGGTATGCGGCGGTGTAATTCGTGTAGTCCTTGGGCAACGGGAGCGGCTTGAAAAAGTTTTGCGGTTCAACGGCATCTGAGTTGGCAATGCCGCCCCGGGCAAAGACGTTAGTAAAAGCGATTCTCTGAATGGTCCCCCCGTTCCCGTAGTTCACAATATAATTGCCGCCCAAATTTGTCGGAATGGCCCCGGTCAACTCATAAAGCAGCGGGTTGGTGCGTGAATAACTCTCAACGGCTGTCTGCGCGGCCGCGGCGATGTTTCCGTTGTCCGGCGGATAGAAACTCAACTTCGACTGATAGTTGTCGATGGCGAGCATCAGCCTGTGCCTTTCGGCATCGACCATGCCCTTCTTGCGGGCGTTGGAGGCGGCGCCGGCCATGCTGATGACCATGGCGGCCACAATCCCCATGATGGCAATGACCATCAGCATCTCGATCAGGGTGAAGCCGCTCCGTTTTGGGTTTGTCATGTTCATGCTAACCGTTCTGCGAGCGCGCGCCGAGTTTCTGGTCCCGCATTTCCTGTTCCATCCGCTCGCTCAGCCATTGTTTGATCATGCTTTGATAATTGAGATACCGCGACCGGGCCAGGCGCTTGATCCGCGCCAGCATCCGCGGGTCCATGCGCAAAGTGATCGTCGTCGAATCGGCCAATTCGCTGCCCGCCGCCACCGAACTGTCCATCAACCGCACGTCGATGCGGGACTCGGCCCAATAAGCGGCCTCGGCCTCTTCGCCGTCGAAGATCGGGACTTCCTCCCAATTGGAAATGGCATTCATAGGTGAATCTATTGCGCCAGTGTTTGGTTGAGTTTTCGTTGATAAAAAAACCGCTCTTCCGGCTCGAAAGGCCGCGCGAAAATCACGCGGGCCTGCTTGCCATTGGTGCGGAACACCGTAAAAACACCCGTGCCATCCGCCGCCATGCCCAGATTGAAAAACCGGGCCTGGACAGCGAACCGGGGCGAATCCGGCAACAACCGGACCGCGAACGGGTCTTCAAACGACTCTTCGATGATTTGCAGCGAGAGCGAGGTTTCGAGATTGAAGGGCGGATTGTTCCAATCAAATTCCATATATTCTGTAAATCAATTGACCATGCAATGTATTTACATTGTATTTACCCCACCCAAGAGAAGGTGTCAAGGGTTAAAAGCAAGTTTTTCCGAAAAATTGGTTAAGGCGCCTGGGGGGCGCGGGTGAAGGCGCTGGCCACTTTGATGTTCGCGGCTTTGGCGGCGTCCATGACCTTGACGACCTGGCCCCACGGAGCCTCGGTGTCGGCGCGGATGGCCAGGGTCGTTTCGGGATTGGCGTGGACGGCGTCGATGAGCCGTTTTTGCAGGGTGTCCAGGGTCACGGGGTCCGATCTCAGGTAAAGCGGGCCTTGCTTGGAGATGGTGACGACAATGGAGTTTTCAGCGGCGCCGGGTTTTTGCTGTCTGGATTCCGGCAGGGCCAGCTTGAGGTTGGGCTGCTGCTTGAAGGTGGTGGTCACGATGAGAAAGATCAGAACGACGATGAGCACGTCGATGAGCGAGACAATGATGACGGAGGGAGCCTGCCGGCGTTTGCGAGTGGTGAATTGCATGGGTGATCAAGCGCGGGAGTCGGCGGGCGTTTCGGCTAATCGGGAGGCTTCCTCGCCGCGGTAGATTTGGTGGAGGAAGACGTCGCACAGAGCAGCCATCTCAATGGCCAGGTTTTCCGCTTTCTTGGTGTAATAGCTCCAAGCCACCAGCGAGGGGATGGCGGTGATCAAGCCCAACAAGGTGGAGTTGAGGGCCAGCGCAATGCCTCTGGCCAACGTGCTGTTGTCGCCCAGTCCGGTCGCGCCCATGGTGGCAAAGAGAGTGATGAGGCCGTAGATGGTGCCGACCAAGCCGAGGAGGGGAGCGACGCCCACGACGATTTCCAGCACGACCAGGCCGCGTTCGAGGCGGGAAACTTCCTGGCGGGCGCTGATTTCCAGGCCCCGGGCGTTGTCTTCCCGGGGCCAATGACGGTTCTTGTCCGCCAGCAGCAAAAGGCGGCTCAAGGGCGCGGGATGTTGGCGGCAGATGTTGCGCAGCATCGGCAGATCATCCGCCGAGCGGCAGGCGTCCAGCGCGCTGAGGACCACCGGGGGGACGACTTTGGCCGCGCGCAAGGCCAGGCCGCGTTCGATGATAAACGTCAAGCCAACGACGGAGGTCAATAATAGTACTCCAATGATGATATCTTCCATGATCGAAATCTTCTCTCAGGAGAGCAGGTTAGTTCATTCCTCCATGTAATAGAAAGTAAATTGCACGTCGCGGAAATCCGCCGGGATTTCCAGGCGCATTTGCTTGGGCCAAGGCAGGTAAGGGGCGGGGTCGAGAATGGCTTGCTGGCAGATCATGGCGAGCAACTCGCTCACCTCGTTCTGGGTCACTTTGAGATCGGTGATGCGGCCGTCGGGGTGCAGGCGGAACTCGACCACGACTTTTCCGGGGACGTTGGCGCTGCGGTTCTCCAGCAATTGATACCAGCGGGCCTTGACGGCCTCGACAAACTGCTCGTCGTAGGCGCCAATGGGGCTGCCTTTGGCGTCGAGGGCCGATTTCATGCTGAGATTGTTGACCCCGCCGTTTTGCCGGGCTTGTGCGCCGAGCGTGCCTTTCCTGGCCATGGCCTCAGCCAGGGTGCGGGGCCGCTGGTAAGCCGGCTGCGGCTGGGGGGTCGAATCGGTCTCGCCCTTGCCGTCCTTGTCCTGGGTTTTATCGACAGGCGGAGCCAGGACGAGGTCGCCGGGGGTGTAGGATTTCCTGGGGGGCGGCTCGCTGGGGGTGGGTTGAGGCTGGGGCGGCGGCGTGGGCTGCAACGGCACGGCTTTGGGTTTGGCATCCTCCGTCGTCTTCATGACTTTGTCCTGCCGGCCCTCAATGTTGGGGACGGTCGAGGGTATCTTGATCTCCTTGTTGGCGGCCAGCGTATTGTTGGCGGCGTAGTATTTGGGATTCTTGGGCGCTTGCGCCGCGATCATGTCGGGATCGATCTCGACAAACACGGTGGGCGCCGCGGAGAGCAGCGGAGACAGTTTTTTTGGAAAGGCAGGCGCCAGAACTTTGGAGACCAACTGCATCCAGTGCGGCAAGCCCAGATGGCTCCACCAACCCTGGGCTTGGCCGGTTTTCCAAGCGCCGAAGACCAGCAGATGCAGCAACAGGGACAGAATGAGCGCCCTGAGAAGGAGTTTCTCAGTGGCGCTGGCGTCATCAATCTCGGACACAGTCACGGCCCAAGGATGGCAAAATTGGGGGGATAAAACAACGCAAAAGCCGTGACCCAAATCCGCGCCCAAGGAATTGTCATTGAACCGCGAAACACGCAGAGCGGCCAGCCGCAACCAAAAAAAGACGGACAGGATGAACAGGATTGAGAACAGGCTCAGAAAAGAGAATTCCCACAATTGTTAAATGTTTAACTACGTCCCCAATTTCCGCATCCATTGATAAAACATTGGCACCGGCGCTTGCGACGCTGCTGAAACGGTAAAAGTCGTAAAATCCCCCACCACTCCAATATGGCTCGCCGGTTGCGTCAGGATTGTCGGGGGCAGCGGCAGATTGACGGCCAGCGTCACATTGGAACTGAGCGCCACATTCGGTTCCGTTCCCACAATTACGGCATAAGTTCCCGCCTCTCCGGGTAACACAGCGCCGAAACTCAACGCAGAATTGGTTGCATTGGCGATGTTGGTTCCATCGAATGTCCATTGGTATTGCAGCGGCACCGGCCCATCGGCCAGCACGCTGAACGACGCCGGGCTGTACGCCGTGACGGATTGATCGCTCGGTTGCGAAATAAGCACCGGAATGAGATCAACCACCAGTACTGCGTTGGAACTCGAAAGCCAGCCGTAGCTGTTGCTGACAATGACGCTGTACGTTCCCCCTTGCGATGCCTGAACATTAGTCAACGACAGTGTCGCGTTCGTCGCTCCGGACAGATTCGTGCCGTCAAAAAGCCATTGATAAAGCACCGGTTCTGCTCCGTTCGCCACAATCGCAAAGGAAGCCGTATAGCCCCCAAAAATTGTTTGGTTCGTTGGTTGCGAAAAAATGAATGGCGATGACAGTGTCAGGCATTTCCCCGCGCTTCCCGCATTGTAAGTTGCCTGTATTTCCGCAGCGGTCAGCGGCCGATTGTAAACGGACAGTTCATCAATTGTTCCCCAAAATGGAAAGTAACCATCTTCCGCCTCGCATCCGATTGCCGCTCCGAATCTGCCAACATCAAAGACAAATGTTGAAGCATACGGCGGCATAGCGAAGCCGGTGCCGTCAATATAGATTAGCACCTCCGTCCCAGACTTCGTAACCCCGAGATGATGGAAGTTCGTGTTCGCAACAAGTTGATTCGTACAATCCACCTCGAAATTACCGCCAACCGTCGCTAGATAAAGCGTGCCGTCATCATAGATCCCGAACTCATATCCCTCGTACACGAAGCCGAAGATCACGCCTTGCCCACCACCGGACCCAACACTAGTCGGATTGGCTCGCTTTATCCACCCTTCAATCGTAAAATCCTGTAACTGGAGATTCCCTGCGTCGCCCACCTCAAGTATGGAACCGCCACTCCCATCGAAATAAAAACCCTGGCCCACCTCGCCAGATCCGTAACTCATAGCGCCACCATATACGGTCCCGTTGTTGCCACCGGTCTGGTCCAAAACGTTCGCTTCCCCTCTCCACCAGCTTACCAGCCCACTCGGCGCTGGCACGCAATTTGTGGATGCCCAAGAAGTAGTGACATTCGCACCTATAATTATCAACAAGACCTCGATACGCGCGATAGCAATCCGCGTAACTATCCTGAGGGTGCGTCCTAAGATCATTTTGGACCAGCGATTGCCCAGTTTAGATTGGTCAGTTGCGGCATGACCACATTCGTGTAGTTTGTGCCCAACAAACTACTCGTCAACCAGAGTTGGTTGGAACCAGCTTGAGCATGTCGCCAGAGAATATCCGCAATCCCGTCACCGTTAAAATCTCCCACTCCTTGAACTTGCCAATTCGCGTCGCCTTGGCTCGCTAGGTCATTCGTGCCGATGACGTTTGTTCCCTGCATGACCCAAACAAAATTGTTCCCAGTTGTATAGTCACGCCACAATATGTCAGTCTGACCACTCCCGGTGAAGTCACCGACCCCAACAACTTTTGCCGTCGATGTTGGGGGGAGATTTGTGATCGGAATGTCTGAAATCTTGCTGGTGCCGTCCATAAACCTGATCACCGGACCAAAAGAGTTTGTTATAACAATGTCTGCTTTACCGTCTCCGCTGAAATCGCCTGTCCCGACAATCCCGTAGGATGAGTTCCCCAGCGCCGGCAGCCAATTGGACGAAATAAAACTTGGCCCCTGCATCATCCAGAGCAAGACGTTGGTGGTACCAGGCATCGTCCACAATATATCATTATTGCAGTCCCCTGTAAAGTCCGCCGTGCCGGAAATCACCCAGCCCGCCGGCATCGAGGGCAGCCCGTTGCTCGACAGGGTACCGCAACACGAGCACGAGTTGGTATTCGTTCCATTCATGGGCCAGAGGACGTTCTGCCCGGTGTTCGTATTCCGCCACAGCAAAGCCGGGCTGCCATTCAGAAAGAAATCCCCTTTCTGTTGTGTCCCAATGACCGGCGATCCGGCCCAAGGCGTTATTTGGATCAACGCGCTGCCGTTGCTGTTGTGATTGGCTGCCAAAAAGGAATCCGGCTGCCTTTGAAAATAGGTGTCGATCGGCTGCCTTAGGAAATGGGCGTTGAACAGGACAATGCCGTTGGTCGAACTGTCCAGCGTGTTTCCGCTCACCAGCGCATTGGTGATGTTCCAAAGGTAAAATCCCCAATTCGTAGGCATGGGGCCTGTAATAATGCGGTTAAACTGAGCTGTCATGGATGGAATCGGAGGAACGGCGTACAGATTACCAAGATAACTAAAAATCCCTACCGCCGCCCCCCAATAAGCAAAACTGTTCGTCAGAACAATGACATTGTGTCGCAGAGCGACTTGGGGTCAACTTCATACATTCAACATTTCGGCGATTTTGTTCAGCCGAGCGATGCAGCGTTCCGGGCGTTTTGCTTCAAGAGCATCGGTTTCCACTATAGCGGGGGTCAAGCCCGGAATTCTGAATTGTATTCATAATCAAGACGGGGCGGACGGCCTGGGCCTGGCTTCGACGGTGGGCGCGGGCTTCAATAGATAGGTCAGCGCTTTGACGGCCAGTTCCATCATGAGGAAGGGCTTGGCAATGAGATCGTTGCCGCCGGATAGGGAGGACTGGGCCCGGATTTCAAATTTGGTCAGACTGGTGACGAAGATGACCGGGGTGGTCTTGTTGGTGGGCAGCTTGCGCAACTCGGCGCACAGTTCGAAGCCGGTCAAGCCGGGCATTTCGGCGTCGAGAAAAATCAAGTCGAACGGGTTTTCCTTGAGCACATTCAGGGCCGCGCGCGAATCGTCCATGCCGATGCACCTGAGATTGGCTTTGCCGAGGGCGACGGAGATGGTGCGGCGGGCGATTGGCTCGTCGTCCACCGCCAGGATAAGGAGGGACTGGGGAAGTTCACTGGGAAGGTGGCTGAGATCGCGGAACAGCAGGTTCATGCAGTCGGCGGCGTGGGCGATGGTGCGCAGGACGGAACTGGTCATCTGGCTGGGCTTTTTATGAAGGTCTTTGATCAGCGCGTCCAAGGCGCCGGAGAGATGAGCGATGCGGCCAAAGCCGGTGATGCCGGCCAGGCTGGCCAGGGAGGAAACGGTCGCCTCCAAGTCGTGGAGGAGGTTGAACTGGTCGGTGGTGCTTTTGCTCTTGATGAGGGCGCCGACGCGTTCGCGGAGTTCGTTCTGGATTTGCGGGGCGCGCCGGAGGAATTGCTCGCGAATTTCGGCGCGAAAATCCGAGCCGGAGGGCGCTTCCTCTTCGCCGGATATGGATTCGGCCGGCCAAGCGGGAGGGGGCGCCGCCTGGGGGGCAACCGGCGCGGACGGAGCCGGGGCGGCGGGCGGACTGGTGACAAAAGTTGGGCGTGTCGGCGTCCGCACAGCGGGAATCTCGGGACGGGGAACGGAGATTGCCGGCGTTTGGGCGGGCGGGCCGCCTTCTTTTTCCTGGGCAAAGGCGGGACGGGTTGGGGCGGTTCCCTTGGACGGAGGCAGATCAAGGCTGATCTTCAGCTTGGGCGGCTGCGAAGGCATGGACGGGTCATCGGGCCAGGGTGGAGGCGGTTCCGCCGGCGCCGCCCGTTTGGGAAGGGCGGGGCGCGGCGGCGGGGTCACGGGCACGAAGGGAACGGCTTCCTGAGCCATGACCGGCTTGGAAGCGGGCGGCGCGGGGGTGGCGGGAGAAGGGGTTGGCGCGGCCGGTTCAGGCGGCGGCGCGGGAATGTCCAAGGCCCCTTTGGGCATGGAGATGGTGCCGAATTTGGGCGTGAACGAGGTGGCTTCGCCGCTGAGAAGTTGTTCGATCAACTCGAGCGCCAGGTTGGGAGTGCAGTCCATTTTGGAAACGCACTTGGTGGCGCCGGCTTTCCAGGCTTCCTTGGCCAGATCGGGGCGGTAGAAGCTGGACAAGACCAGGATCGGGACGGCGCGAAACTCCGGCCACGCCCGGATTTGGCGGATGACTTCGACGCCGTCAATGCCGGGGAGCATGATGTCCACTTGGATGACATCCGGCTTGAAAACGGGCAGCATATTGAGCGCGGCGGTGCCTTCCTCAGCGGTCTCGACCTTGTAGCCGGACATTTCAAATTTCCGGCGATAGATGGACCGGACGATCAAGTCGTCCTCGACGATGAGGATTTTCTTCATCCTATTGCGGAGGATATTGGTGGATGTAATCCCGCAGGCGGACGCGGACGATTTCCAGTTGTCTGGCGGCTTCGGCGAACAGCCCGGCGGCGCCGTTGAGATGGCCGTCCTTGGCGCCGTGTTCGAGCTGGCGGAGGGAGGGGACCATGGCGCGGACGCCGCAGGCCAGGCTGGAGCCGGCCAATTTGTGGGCCAGATGATCGACATCCGGGACGGAGCCTTCGGCAATGGCCTTTTCCAGGCCGGCCATGATTTCGCCGGCTTGGTGGAAATAAAGGTCCACCAGTTCGCGCAGCAGATGAATGTCGCCGTCGCAGGCGGATTGAAGCTGATCGAAATCAATCACCGGCTCGGCGGCCCCGCTATTTGGATCGGAAGTATTCAATGGCTTTGGTATTGACGGACATAGGAACCCACTTTGTCGCGGGTCAGTTCGAGGTGGCGGCTGGCGCGCTCGAACAAGGCCTCGGCGTCCTCCAGGCGTCCCTCCTTGCCGCGTTTCTCCAGTTCGCGCAAGGGCAGGACCATGGCGGACATGCCGCAGGCGAGGCTGGCGCCGACGAGTTTGTGGGCGAAATGATCGACGTCCTTGGCGGAGCCGGAATTGATGGCGGCGTGCAAGCCGTTCATCAGGTCCTTGGCCTGGGCGAAATAGAGATCGACCAGTTCCTGGAGGATTTTCGGGTCTTCGTTGGCCGCGGCTTCGAGGCGCTCCAAATCGACCAGGGCATCGCCCTGGGGAGACTCCTGGAGGGCCAGCTCGGGTTCGGGCGCCGGCGCTTCGGTTTCCAAGGCGGGGCGGGAACGGACCAGGGCCGCCTTCAATTCGGAGTCTTTCACCGGCTTGGAAAGGTAGTCGTTCATCGACGCGGCCAGGCACTTTTCGCGGTCGCCTTGCATGGCATTGGCGGTCATGGCGACAATATAGACGGGGCGCGCGCCCTCGGACTGCTCGCGCAGGCGGATTTGGCGCGAGGCTTCGTAGCCGTCCATTTGCGGCATCTGGCAATCCATGAGGATGACGTCGTAGCGGGTGCGTTTGGCGGCTTCGACGGCCTCGAGGCCGTTGTTGACGACATCGGGGGAGCAACCGAGTTTGCGCAATTGAGCGACGGCGACCTTTTGATTGATGATGTTGTCTTCGGCCAGGAGGACGCGAAGTTTTTCGGCCGGGAGCGCGCCGGGGGCGGCCTGGCTCGGGGCGGGTTTCTGCGGGATTTGACGGCGTCCTGTCAAACATTCATACAAGCGGGCTTGCTTGACCGGCTTGACCAGACAGGCCTCGATGCCCATGCGTTGGAGCTGCTGGTCATCCATCAACTGGCCCAGGGAGGTGAGGATAATCAAGCGGGCGTGGGAGAGGCGCTGATCGGCCTTGATGACCTCGGCCAGCGAGATGCCGTTCATGCCCGGCATGTGCATGTCCATGATGACGACATCGAAGCGGTCGGTGTCGGTGTCTTGGAGTTTTTCCAACGCTTCCTGGGCGCCGGCGGCGCTGGTGGCGCGGATGCCCCAGGCTTGCATCTGATCTTCCAGGATGCGGCGATTGGTGTCGTTGTCGTCCACGATCAAGACGTGCAGATTGGAGAGAGCGACCTGGTCGTCGGAGCCGGCCTTGGCCTTGGCGGTGGTGGGCTGCTTTTCAAAGCGGGCGGTGAACCAGAAGATGGAGCCTTGCCCCGGCAGGCTGGTAAAACCGATCTGGCCGCCCATCATCTCGATCAATTGCTTGGAGATGGCCAGGCCCAAGCCCGTGCCGCCGTATTTGCGGGTGGTCGAGCTGTCCGCCTGGCTGAAGACCTGGAAGAGGCGCGGTTGGATTTCCGGCGGGATGCCGATGCCGGTGTCGCGCACTTCAAAACGAAGGTCCACGTGGGTGGCGGTCTCGGAGAGGTTGGCGACGGAAACGACCACTTCGCCGTACTCGGTGAACTTGACGGCGTTGCTGACCAAATTGACAAAGACCTGGCGCAAGCGGCCCGGATCCCCGCGCAACTGAGTGGGAACATCGGCCAGGACAAAGCCGGCCAACTCGATGTTTTTGGCCTGGGCTGTTTCGGCCAGCAATTCGAGCGAGCCTTCGATGGTTTCCTGGAGGTTGAAGTCGATGGTTTCGAAGATCAGTTTGCGGGCCTCGACCTTGGAGAAATCGAGCACGTCATTGATGAGCAAGAGGAGCGATTCGGCGCTGCGGCGGATGGTTTCGCTGTATTCGCGTTGCTGGGAATTGAGGTCGGTATCCATCAGCAGGTTGGTCATGCCAATGACGCCGTTCATCGGGGTGCGAATCTCATGGCTCATCTTGGCCAGGAACTCGCCCTTGGCTTTGACGGCCCCTTCCGCGTCGGCCTTGGCCCGGCGCAACTCTTCTTCGACCGCCTTGTAGGAGCTGATGTCTTTGAGGGTGCCGGCGTAGCCGCCGCTCTGGCTGGCGCCGCCGTCCTCGTAGCGGATGGCGGCGGTGCGGCAGAGGACCCAGCGCACTTCCGCCGCCGGAGTCATGAGGCGAAATTCCTGGGCGAAGTCCTTGCGCTCCTGCAAGGCCTGGCTCCACAGGGCCAGAATCTTTTCCTTGTCCTCCGGATGAACCGCTTTGGTCCAGCCGTGGCCCAGGGTTTCCTTGTTGTCCAAGCCGGTCAGTTTCATCGCCTGGGAATTGCTGTAAATCCACTGGCCGGCGGTGTCGGCCAGGAAGATGCCGTCGGGGGAGGATTCGCCCAGGGAGCGGAATTTGGCTTCGCTGGCCTGGAGGGAGGCCTGGATTTGCTTGTACTTGATGTTTTCCTGGCGGAGGGTTTCGAGGTGCTCGGCCACTTCGCGCTCAATGGTTTCGTGGAGGATTTGCTCTTCGGCCTGGTGGGTGGCGACGAAAAACAACAGGCGCTGGCTCTCCCAAATCCAGAGGGCCAGCAGGGTGTCTTCAAACAAAACCCAGCCGGTAAACCCAATCCACGTCCAGGGCGCCGGCGGCGCGGCGCCAAAGACAGACTGGACCCATTCCAAGCCGCCGAGAAAGTGGTCGCCGGCCACGACGAGCGTGGCGCTCATCAGAATCCGAACGTCGCGATAGGAAGCCAGGGCGGCAAGGGAGCCAAAGATAAAAAAATGGGTTTCAAAGCCGCCGCCGGTCAAATGGATGAACAGAGCCGGAGTGAGCATCTGGCCGATGGCAATGACATGGCGGG
Source organism: Verrucomicrobiota bacterium (assembly GCA_049510745.1). Classification (GTDB taxonomy): domain Bacteria; phylum Verrucomicrobiota; class Verrucomicrobiia; order Limisphaerales; family Palsa-1400; genus PLGF01. Next base: position 27,919 of record JBEKYR010000052.1, read on the forward strand.
TATAGGCGCGGCCGGGGCAGCGCAAGGCCAGATAAAGCGGCACCAGGTAAATCAATCCCGCCAGCGCCCCGGCCGTCCAGACCAGGCGCATGGGCCGTTCGCTGGGCCAGATACTGGGGGAGATGAGCGACGCCGCCGCCATGGAGGCCAGCCACTCAAAGGCAATGAGCCAGGCAAACATGCGATCGGTTTGCTTGAAGGAGCTGACCCTGAGGGCGCGGAAGATCAATACGGCCCGTTCTTGGGCTGTATTGCCGGCGGCAGCCTTTTTTTCAGCAGCACTCAATTGGTACGATTCAACCGCCCTTATAGCGGGTTTGTTCTCCCATTGCAACCTGTTTAAACCGGCTGGAGGGCGAGAAGGGGATACCCCCTCCCCCCTAGTGTAATGGGGTCTGATTTACTTTGATTTGGTTTGATTTGGTTTGATTTTTGGCTTGATTTGGCTTGACCGAAATCTGTTGGAGGGGGCTGGACCGGCAAATTCTGCCGGTGGGACGCCGGCCCGGAAGCCGGCCGGCGGGTTGGCAGCGGATCGTCCGGGGCCGAGCCGCGTCCTCCCGAATGTGATGACTCCAAGTTTCATCGAATGGAGCATTAGCGCATTTTTATGGAATATGCAAGGGTTTTTTCAGACGAAACGCCTCCGCCTTCGCCGATCCTCCTGTGCCGAGGCTTCCGCCGTCGTGAAAACTATGGCGGACGCGCCGGATTGAGAAAAGCCAGCCGGATTGGTGACAGGGTTAACTCAGGGGAGCAGAATCACCCGATAAAAGCGCTGCTGATCCGGCGGCCGAAGATCGGATTGGGTCATGAGAGCGTTGGTCGCGGTGATGGGCGGGCCGAGATTCTGCCAGGAGGGAGCGCCCAGGTTGGTCGCGTATTGCGAAAGGTAACCGAGCGTTCCCGCCTGGGACAGATACGCCGCATAAGTGCCGGAATGAACGTAGGGACGGAAAGTCCTGCTGCCGGCGCCGACAATCATCGCCCCGCCCGGGGCGTTGACCGTCCAATCGGCGAAGGTGGCCGTCTCGAAACCGCCGTTGAGCAGTGTCAAATCGAATTGCGGATTCTGCGCCAGGGCGGCGATCAGGTTGCCGCCCGCGGGGCTGCCCCAGCCGGTGCAGAGATCGTAGCCGGGGACGGCAAAAAACTCGTCGGCGCTCAGAAGATTTGTGTTGTTGCCGGTGGTGATGTCGTTGAAGATCGCGCTGGACTGCGGCCCGCGCGCCAGGGCGTAGAGGGGCGGGTTGGCAAAACCAATCGGCGGCTGCCCCTGGCTGAAGGTCTGCTGATTGACCAGCGCGGTAAAGGCTGCCCATAACGGGGCGGCGGCGCTGGTGCCGCCCACGGGAAACGAAAGGCCGTTGGACGCAACGACAGCCCCAGGGCCAGGTCCAGTTGTTGCGCGGCGTGCAGAGGGCCGAGAACGAGAGCGCCCGCCACCGCGGCGGGAACATGCCCTTGGAGCGACTGGCGTTGGGCGGGCCAGGCGGCAACGGCAAATTGCAGAAAAACAATGGCGGCTAGAGAAGACCGCCGTAATGGGACAACATCCATGTCTTGGCTGGAAAGAGGCCCCGTCCGGCTACTCCGCCACCACTTTATGCTGATGCGATTGGGCGGCGCGTTTGCGCCGGGTTTCGTCCAGGATTTTCTTGCGCAGACGCAGGTTCTTGGGGGTGGCTTCGACGTATTCGTCCGGGCCGATGTATTCGAGAGCGCGTTCCAGGGACATTTTCAGCGGCGGGTCCAGTTGAATGCCTTTGCCGTCGCCTTGCGAGCGCATGTTGGTGAGGCGTTTGGCTTTGCAGGGGTTGACGGGGATGTCGGTTTCGCGGGCGTTTTCACCGACGATCATGCCTTTGTAAATCTTTTCGCCCGGCTCGACCATCAGGCGGCCCCGTTCCTGCACCATGTTCAAAGCGTAGGCCATGGCTTCGCCGTCCTCCATGCTGACGAGGGAGCCGTTCTTGCGGGCGGAGATTTCGCCCCGGTCCGGTCCGTATTCATGGAACAAATGGCTCATCACACCCAAGCCGCGCGTCGTGTTGACCAGGTCGGTCTCGAACCCGATCAACCCGCGCATCGGGATGAGGGCCTCGATGGTCACCTCGTTGCCGTGATGGTCCATGTGGGCGATTTCCGCCTTGCGCCCGGAAAGATTTTCCATCACCGGCCCCATGGATTCCTTTGGAATTTCCAGGAAGAGTTTTTCAATTGGTTCGAGCAAACGCCCGTCTTTGTCGTGGCGATAGATCACTTCCGGGCGGGAGACGAGCACTTCGTAACCTTCCCGCCGCATTTGCTCGACCAGGATGGCGATCTGCATTTCGCCGCGGCCGGAGACGTTGAAGATATTCGGCGCCTCGGTCTGGGAGATGCGCAGGGCGACATTGGTGCGGACTTCCTTGGTCAGGCGCTCCCAAATATGGCGGGCGGTGACCAATTTGCCGTCCAAGCCGGCCAGCGGGCCGTCGTTGACGGCGAATTGCATTTGGATGGTGGGCGGATCAATGGGGACGAACGGCAGCGGTTCGCGCGTGACATTGTCGGTGATGGTTTCGCCGATGAACACGTCGTCGAACCCGGTCACGCCCACCACGTCGCCGGCGTGGGCTTCGGCGATCTCGATGCGTTGCAGGCCTTCAAAGTGGAAAATGGCGGTGATCTTGCCCTCGGACTTGCGCCCGTCCCCGTGCAGGCAGGCGGCGGCGTCGCCCACCCTGGCCCGGCCGCTGTAAATCTTGCCGAAGGCGATGCGGCCCAGGTAATCGGAGTAATCCAGGTTGGCCACCAGCATCTTGAATTCCGACCCGGCCCTGGCCCGCGGCGGCGGGATGTATTTGATAATCGCGTCGAAAAGCGGCGTCATGTTGCTGCTTTCGTCCTTGAGATGGACCTTGGCATAGCCCTCTTTGGCGCTGGTATAAATGGTCGGAAAATCCAACTGCTCATCCGTGGCGTGGAGCGAGACAAACAGGTCGAAAACCCGGTCGAGCACCTGGTGCGGATCGGCATTGTCGCGGTCGATTTTATTAATGACAACAATCGGCTTCGCGCCCGCCTCCAGCGCCTTGCGCAGGACGAAGCGGGTTTGGGCCTGGGGACCGTCGGAGGCATCGACCACCAGCAGGACGCCGTCGATCATATTCATGATGCGCTCGACTTCGCCGCCGAAGTCGGCGTGGCCGGGGGTATCGACGATGTTGATGTGGTATTCCTTGTATTTGAAGGCGGCGTTTTTGGCGCGGATGGTGATGCCCTTTTCCCGTTCCAGGTCCATGGAATCCATGATGCGTTCCTCGCCGGAGATGGCCTGGTTGGCGCGGAAGGTTCCGGACTGTTTGAGCAGGCAATCCACCAGCGTGGTCTTGCCATGGTCAACATGGGCGATAATTGCGATGTTTCGGATATGGTCCATCAATCGAGTCGGCTAATGTGCTCCATTGCGGCGAAAAGTCAAGCGCGGCGGGCCATTGGGCCATTTTGCCATTTTGCTCCAGTGACTGGTCAGGCCAACTCAATTGCACAGACTACCCTTTCCTCAGACCTTACGGAAATGGGTTTGCAGGCGTTGGAGAACCTGTCGTTGCCGCGATACTTACCCAGTGTGGCGATCCGAATGTGCCGGGTAATGGTCAGCTTCCCGAGTTCGCCAAGGTACGCACGGAACGAGACGCTCTCGCGTCGGCTCCACTCATGGTTCTCCTTGCGATCAAGGACGGCTAGATGTTCAAGAGCCGCGACGACGGCAGCCTTCGCGTGTATTGGGCCAAATCTTTCTTCAAATGAGTAAATGATGATCGCGTCAGCTTTATAGAGACTGACGACTTGCGTACCGCGCCCGCTCTCGTGCTTGGGGTTCTTGAAGACAACGTCAAGTCGCTTCCGATACGGCGAGTGGGAAAAACCGAGTTCTCCGAGCAGGCTGAGAATTTCAGGGACCGTGTGAGCAAAAAATCGCCCCTTGGCCGGACGCGCGATTTGATCTTTGTTCGGTTGCATGAGGTCAACCTTGGCTTACTGCGATAGCGGCACTTACGCCTTCTTTATCATCTCGCGGAACTGCGCGAAGAGCGGGGTGGAATCGTGCGGGCCGGGCGAGGCTTCGGGATGGTATTGCACGCAGAAAATCCTCTTGGTCTTGTGCCGCAGGCCTTCGACGGTTTGATCGTTCAGATTGATGCGGTCCACCACCACCTCCGGCGGCAAGGTGGCGGGGTCCACGGCG
>JBEKYR010000053.1:0-32047 GCA_049510745.1 Verrucomicrobiota bacterium
GCCAGATGGCAAGCGAAAAAGAAAATCCTCTGCCAATGCGAAAGTGCCCCTCCCGATCTTAACCCCTTGATTCTTATGGCATAAGGTAAAAACCGCTAAATCAACTTACGAAATCGATGGGGCCGGCCCAAATCCTCGCGGCCTTGCCCACGGCTGGCTCATGAAACCTTTTAGGGAACCCCCGGACGCGGCAGCGCGTCCCTGCTACCAAATTTCGGGTGGTTAGGGACGCGCTGCCGCGCGTCCGGGGCGCAGAAGGGTCTTCATGAGCCAGCCGTGGGCCTTACCGCCGAGCGATGACCTATGCAATTTGGATAGGAGGGCGAAGAAGCGGCCGGCGAGGGCACCGACCGCTGCACGCGGGGGCGCGTGCGCTCCCGGGATGTACTGCAATGGTTCTTCGTTGCGAGGATTTGGGGGCCGGCTATTCCCAATAAAACTTGACGCACTTGAACTGCTGGGCGCCGGCGCCGCCGCGGCTGACCACGCCGTAAAAGCTGCGTTTGTAGCCGTTGATTTCCGCGTCCACCCGCACCTCGAAGACGTAGCTGCGCACGCCGATGTAGTTGGCCAGATTTTGCGTCGGGTTCCCCGGTTGGGGGGCGCCGGTGACATTCATGCCGTTGATCTCGCCGGGGCTTAGAAAGGGCGCGTCGTCTTCGGTGCCGTCGATTCCGTCCGGCCCGGCCCGGCGGCGGATGATTTCCGCGGCGGCCCCTTCGTCAATGCCCGGGATCAACTGCAGCGTCTTGATCGAGGCGGTGTTGATGTTGAGGGGCCCGCCCATGGGCGAGAATAATTCCTGCAATCCGACCGGGTACACCGGCTCGTCATTGTTGCGAAAGTGGCCGCCGGAGGTGGAGGTTGGCCGGTCAAAGGCGCCGCCGCCATGCTGTTGGTAGGCGGAGATGGGATGATTGGTCGAGTTGGAACCCCAGTATATCTCCGGGGTCACCCCCTTGATCAAAAGCAATTCCGTCAAATCGTCGATGGTCCCGTTCTTGCAATAATAGGGCGGGTTGAGCCGCTTGTAATAGTCGTCCTTGGCGCCGCTGAACAGGGCGGTGGTGTTGGGACTGCACCAGTCACGAATCGAGTCGGAGATGGTCGAGGACAGCCCCGCGTCCGTCACGCCCACCTCGGTCAGCGCCTTTTGCAGCACCTCCAATTGCGGGGCGCGCGGATTGGCGACCAGGTTGATGTCCCACTTGCGCTCCATGTCGGTGATGGTGACGGAAAAGTGGCCCAGGCCCAGCGGCACGTCCTTGAGCGAGATTTGCGGCATGTCGTTGCTGCACGGCGCGGCGCCGCCGGCCCAGAACTGGTTGAGCGCGTCGATGCCCCGCTGCTCCGGGCATTTGTTGGCCAGGGCGAAGCGCGCCAACTCAATGCCCGAACGCCCCATCCATTCCAATTCCAGGTCGTAGTCCGCGTTGCGCGCCAGGCGCACCTCGGTGCTCATGGACAAGGCAAACGAAGCCACCAAGGCCGTCAAGGCGATGATCGTGATCATCACCATGATCAAGGCGAAAGCGGCGCGCGGGGCTGGATTGGAGGTTCGAGTTTTCAATGGGCACCAGCCGGCATGGCTACCGTGCGCACGATCACTTCATAGGGCGCCTCGGGATGCTCGGCCGAGTGGCCGCACCCCAGCGTGACCCGGATCATGGGCGGAAACTGATTGGTCTGGTCGAACGACACCACCCAGTCGCCGTCCTGGATCGACCAGAATTCGAGCATGAAGACGTTGACATCGCGCGCCAGCGTAATGGGGTAGGGGGTGTTGGCTCCATCCAGCGCCTCCAGCAAAGGCGCCTGGGTCATGACCAGGTTGTTTTGTCCATCGTTGCCGCGTTCGACATCAAAGGTGACGCGGCGGATGACATTGTCGCCAAACAAACTCGATCCCGGAAAGGCCGCCGGCAGATGGGCCGCCAGGCTCAAGGAGGCAAATTTGTCGCTGGTGTCGGTCAGGAACGCGTAATACGGGATACTGGAAGGGGAGGTGGAGATTTCCGCGCATTCCAGCGCCTCCTCGACCGATTTGATCCCAATGCGCGCCCGTTGCGCCGCGGCGGCGGCTTGTTCGGCGACGATCTTGCCGGTGACGATGACTTTCCAGCAGGAGAGCACGCTAACCATGATGAAGGAAAAGACCGTGATGGCCACCATCACTTCCAACATGGTGAAAGCCGCCGCAATTGGCCCGCTGGAGGTTCTGGCGCGCATATTTCAGTGAAATCCCAGTCCGGTCTTCGACTCCGGCCGATAGAAGAGCGCGCTCAAGGTGGAGCTTTGCACGCCATCGGGGTCCACCACCACGAAATCGACCTGGAACAAGTTGGTTGCCGTGGGCACTTCCCGGCAGTTATAGACCCAGCGATAGTCCTTATAGATGCCGATGTCGCTGAAGTTTCCCGAAACGCTTCCTTCCTCCAATTGGTTGGTGACGGACAATTGCGCGGCGACCATGCCCGCCGTCGGGCCGCTCTTGCGCAGGATGGCGGCGGCATGGACGCCGGAACTCATCACGCCCAGGATGGCAAACATCGCCATGAAGAAGATGGCGATCGCCACCATGACCTCCACCAGGGTGAAGGCGGCCGGTTGTTTGCCCGCTTTCATCGCACAGTCTCCACCACGGCCAGCGCCGTGACCGTGTCCAAATAAATTTTCCGCACCGCGCCGTCGTTGGAATGGAGCACAATGGTGAACTCATCGCTGGTGCCGTTGGGAAAGAAATGCACGCGCGCCTCGTGCGATTTTTCGAGTTCGATGAAGTTGACCCCAAGAATGTCGATCGAGACGTCGCTGGGAAGTTCTTTGCGCTCATAGGCCCCCGGCACTTCGAAGACTCCGTCAAGGGGGTACAAGACCAATTCGGCGGTCTGATTGTTCATGATCGCCTGGCGCCGGGCGCTCTGGCAGGCCTCGACCATTTCGCTTTCCGCCTTGCGCATGCCTTCCTTGCGGATCGCCCGGAAAAACGACGGGATGCCCATGCTCAAGGTCAGGCCGATGATCGCCACGACCATCATGATCTCGACGAGCGTGAACCCGCCGGGCTGTGGTCGCCGCGTTTTCATCGGGCCGAAATGCACCCCGGACGCGCGGCAGCGCGTCCCTACCGGCTGTGGGCGCCGCGTTTTCACCGGGCCGAAATGCTGGAGGTTATGGCGAAGAGCGCCGAAAGAACGCTGACGAGCAGGAAGCCCACCCCCAGCGCCATCACACAAATAATGACCGGCTCGATCATGTTGGTCATCACGCGCAAGGCGAGCTGCAGTTCGCCCTCATAAGTCTCGGCCAGATTGTTCAACGAGCCGGGCACGTCGCCGGTTTCCTCGCCGATCTTGATCAAATCCACCATCAACTGCGGAAAGATTTTGCTCCGCGCCAGGGGTTGGGCCAGCGTTTTGCCGTCGGTCACTTCCTGGCGCGTCTTGGCGAGCGCCTCGCGGATGATGCTGTTGGAAAGGGTCTGCTCGGTGATTTCCAGCGCCGTCAGCACCGGCACGCCGTTTTGCAGCAGCGTCCCCAGCGTGCGCGAAAACTGCCCGAAGATGTGCATGCGCATGACCTTCCCGAAGACCGGCGCGTTGAGGCGCCAGCGGTCCAGCGTCCGTTTGCCGCGCTCCGACGCGCGGAAGCGGTTGAAAAGGATGGCGGCGGCAATGAGGATGAGCACCATGACCCACCACCAATGCTTGAAGAAATCGTTCAAGCCAATGAGCATGCGGGTGGCCAGCGGCAATTGCACGTGGAGTCCCTCGAAGAGCCTGAGAAAACTCGGCAGCATCACTGTCATAAAGAAAATGCTGATGGCGATCCCGACGCAGCAGACGAAGGCCGGGTAGATCATGGCGGAGGTGAACTTGGCCTGCACCTCGGAAAACCGCTCGAAATGGTCCCCCATCCGCCGCAGCACCTCCACCAGCGCCCCGCTTTGCTCTCCGGCCCGGACCATGTTGATGTAGAGATCGGAGAAGATGACCGGCTGCTTGGCCATCGCCTCGGACAGCCCTTTGCCCTCGGTCACGTCTATTTTGAGTTGCCGGCTGACCTCCGAGGGGATGCCCTTGGTTTCCAGGTGCGTCATGCTGTTGAGGGCGACGGTCAAGGGCATGCCCGACTTGAGCAAATTGGCCAACTGATTGGTGAAGGTCGCCAATTCCTGCAATTTGGGTTTGCGCTGCCGGTTGAAATACGGGCGCAAGCTCGGCGGCAGCGATTCCGTCCACGAAACTCTCGCGGCGCCCGGCCGTTCCGCCGCCGCGGCAGCCGCGCCTTTGGCCATTTCGACGGCGATGGGGAACAACCCCAAGCGGTCGATGTGGGTCAACGCCGCGCCGCGATCGGCGACCTCCAGGACGCCGGTGACCGTCTGGCCGTCGCGGCGGCGGGCTTTATATTGGAACTGGGCCATAATTCGACAACAGCCAATTTGCCCCTATATAAACCCGCCGCCAAGGAAAAGTTGCAAGCCGAATATGCCAGCCGTAAGCTGAGAGCCTTGGATTGGTGTGAACGACGAAATGTGGCGCGAAGGAGAATGACCTTTCTGGCCATTGGATCCGGCCGTCTTGCCGCGTTTTTTTGGATGGCTGCCAGTCTGGGTCAAGCGGCATTTTGCGCGGGTGGCGCGGAGACAGGCCAAGCCAGGGTGGCGCCCGTCGTGGCGCTACAGGCGGAACCGTTCCCTCTTCAGAACGTGCGGCTTCTGGAAGGCCCTTTCCGGCACGCCATGGAACTGGACCGCGCCTATCTTTTATCGCTCCAGCCGGACCGGTTGCTGCACGATTTTCGTTTGAAAGCCGGCCTGCCATCGTCCGCCAAGCCGTATGGCGGTTGGATGTCTAAAGAAAACTACGCCGGCTGCGGCCAGTTTGTGGGCCATTACCTGTCGGCGTGCGCGATGATGTACGGGAGCACGGGCGATGAGCGGTTGAAGCAAAACGCGGCGGAGGTGGTCGCGGGCTTCGGGGAGTGTCAAAAGAAATGGGGCACGGGCTTCCTGCATACGCAGGCGGACAATTTCAGCACGCGTGGTGAAGCGCCGCTGGGGCTGTGGTATGGGATTCACAAGTTCATAGCCGGTTTGCTGGACATGTATGTCTATTGCGACAACGGCGAGGCGCTGGAAATCGCCAGCCGCCTTGGGGACTGGGCCAAGGCGGGCGCGGACAAGCTCAGCGACGTCCAGATGCAGAAGATGCTGGAGGTCGAGCATGGGGGAATCAATGAGGCGCTGGCCAACCTGTCTGCGTTGACGGGCAAGGAGGAGTATCTCAAATTGGCGCTGCGGTTTAACCACCAGGAGATCATTGGCCCGGCGTCGCGGCGGGAGGATAATCTCACCGGCAAGCACGCCAACACCCAGATTCCGAAATTCATCGGCGTCGCGCGGGAATATGAACTGACGGGCCAGGATTCGCTGAAAACGGCGGCGGCTTTCTTCTGGGACACGGTGGTTAGGGAACGTTCGTATGTCATCGGCGGCAACAGTTTTGGTGAGATGTTCTCGGTGAAGGAAAAACTTTCGGAAGCGCTTGGGCCGAACACGTGCGAGACGTGCAACACGTATAACATGCTGAAGTTGACGCGGCACCTGTACTGCTGGGAACCGCGGGCGGAGTATGCCGATTATTACGAACGGGCGCTCTATAACCACATTCTGGCGTCGCAGAATCCAGCGACTGGGATGATGTGCTATTTTCTGCCGCTCTCCGACGGAGCGAAGGAGTATTGCACACCGGAGGACAGTTTCTGGTGTTGCACCGGCACGGGCATCGAGAACCATGCGAAGTACGGCGACAGCATTTTCTTTCACCAGGGGCAAACGGCGCTGTTTGCGAATCTGTTCATCGCCTCGGAATTGCGCTGGCCCGCTCTCGGCTTGGTTTTGCGCCAAGAAACGAAATATCCCGAACAAGGACGCACGCGGTTTGTATTTGCCTGCGAGAAGCCCATTCGGCTTCGCTTCCAAATCCGGCATCCGTACTGGGCAACCTCGGGTTTTGACATTCGAGTTAACGGCGTAAAGGAGGCGGACGAGAGCGTACCCGGAAGCTATGCCGTAGTCGCGCGGAATTGGAACAATGGCGACACGGTGGAGGTCAACATGCCATTCAGCCTTCGAACGGAAGGTTTTCGCGACAACCCTCATCGGGTAGCCGTGATGTATGGCCCGCTGGTGCTCTGCGCGGAGTCGCAAGAAGACCCGGAGGGTGCGTGCCCGGCCATCATCAACGAAGAGGGCAATTTGACCTCCGGACTCAAAGCCGTGCCTGGCCAGCCTTGCAACTTCAGCGGCTCATCCCAAATTCTGCGTTTGAGTTTGGAGAACGCCCACGGCGTGACGCTGGAGCCGATCCATGCCATGCACGGGAATCGCAAATACGTGGTTTACTGGAACCAGTTGACGCCTGCCGAGTGGCAGAGGAACCTGGCTGATTACCAGGCGCTGAAGGCCCGCACGGTTGATCGCGTCCTTCCGGGTCATGAGCAAAGCGAGCGCGCCCACGGCTTTCAGGGGGTCAGCACCGGCACGGACGGCAGCCGTTGGCGCGATGCTTTTGAGGGCGGCTGGTTTTCCTGGGACTTGAAAGTGCATCCGGGTCAGCCGCAAGAATTGCGCGTCAAGTATTGGGGCGGCGACACCGGAGGGCGCGAATTCGATATCCTCGTGGCGGGCCAAAAGCTGGCCACAGTAAAGTTGGACAACAACAAACCGGGCCAATTCTATGAAGAGACCTATTCCATTCCGACCGAAATAACACAGGGCAGGAGCAAAATGACCGTCAAATTCCAGGCGCATCCGGGGAAGATGGCCGGTGGCGTTTTCGGCTGCGCCATAGTCACCTCGTTTGACCGGGGGAAATGAAAGCCGGGCAGGGGACCGCGGAAGGCGCGCGCCGGATGGCGGAGACGATCTCAAGGGTCGTTCCATAGGCGGCCATTTTTTCTTTGTCTGAATTTGCCGGAACAGGCATCGTCTGAAAGTGATGCGAATGACCGAGTGTAGAATTATGTCCGCAGCCGGAGGCCGTTTTTGCTTCGCCCTGGGGATGGGTTTGGTGTGGCTGGCGGGCGCCGCCGGCCGCCTTGAGGGCGGAAACATTTTTGTCCCCAATTACTCCTTTGAATCGCCGGTGATTGGGACGAAGTCCCCCTACGCCGCCCCGGTCCTGGATTCCTGGGAGGAATCGCCCCAGCCGGGTTGGTATGATCCTGCCAACTTCAACAACTCGCCGTGGGCGTATTTGGTGGGCACCTTTTACAACGTTCCCACTCCCGGCGAACACATCGACAATTGCGACGGTGTCCAGGCGGCGTTCCTGTTCGCCCTTCCCCAGGTCGCTATCTTCCAGGACTACGACTCCGTTTCCGGCACCAACACCGTTCCCGACCACGCGTTCAACGCCACGTTCAACGCCGGCAAAGCCTATACGCTGACCGTCGGACTGATTGGCGGCGGGGGGGGCATGACCAATGGTTCCACGTTCCAACTGAGCCTCTATTACCGCGATGCCTCCAATAACATGGTCACCGTCGCGGCGGCCACCGTGACGAACACGGCCGCCAACTTCCCCACCAACACGCACTTTGTGGACTTCCAGGTTCAAGTACCCGGCGTCAAAGCGGCCGATCCCTGGGCCGGACAGAACATCGGCATCCAATTGCTCGCGACCCCCGATCCCTATGACCCCGAACAATGGGGCGGGTATTGGGATGTGGACAACGTGCGTCTGGTCGAAACGGTTGCCCTGAATCTGGTCAACCCGGCCCTGACCAACGGCCAATTGCAATTCACCGTGCAAAGCGAGCCGGGCGTCGTCTGCCAAATTCTGGCCGCGAGCGATCTCAGTCTGCCGGTGGCCAACTGGACCAGCCTGGCCACCCTTACCAACGCCACCGGGAGCCAGCCCTTTGTGGATTCCACGACGGGCCTGGGGCAGCGGTTCTACACGGCGCGGCAGTTGCCGTAACGAAGGAAGCGCCCATGACAAACCCACCCCGGCCATCACCCCCTCGAGGCTTTACGCTCGTCGAGTTGCTGGTGGTGGTTGCCCTCGTGGCGATCCTGGCGGCGCTGCTCTTGCCCGCCTTGGCCTCGGCCAAAGAGAAAGGCAAGGGAACCGCTTGCCTGTCCAATCTCAAGCAACTGGGCGTTGCCCTCCGCGCTTATGCCGAAGACAGCTCCGGGAACATTCCCTTCGGCCCCAAAGCCCCCGCCTTCACCAGCCCGTTTGATCTTTATCCCTCCACCGGCGCGCCCACCAGCCTGATTTCCCTCGGCAACGGTGCTCCCGTCGCGTTGGGTCTGCTCCTGCAATCCTATGTGGCCAGGCAGCCGAAGGTTCTGTTCTGTCCCGGCAGCGATCAATTCCTTGACACCGACGCCCAACTGGCCCAGGTCGGCCGCAGCCAGGCCCAGTGCAGTTACTATTACCGCCATGCCGGCAACACTTTGCTCTTCGATAACTCCGCCAGCCCCTTCGTGCCCACCCACATCAAGCTCGACAGCCTGGGCGCCAACCGCAACGGCCAGCCCATCCGCGCCCTGGCCATCGACACCGAGTTCTTGTGCTCGCCCGCGCTGGCCGCCTACAACGTGCTGCCCAGCACGCATCACCAGCAAATGTACGTCAACATCCTCTTCGCCGACGGCCACGTTGCCGTGCGGCCCAACACCGGCGGCCGCTTCGTGGTGGACTTGGGCACTGATGTCGATCCCGCCGACGCCTTCGGCCTGATCCTTTCAGTCCTGGAACGGGCCGATACCGAGCCGTGAATTGGGGTGGCGCTCAACTGACGGGCAACAGGGAAACTCGCTCGCCCTTGTCGTTGCGCGTGACGCCCTGCGCGCGCGGGTCGAGGGTCAAAACGCCATCGACCAGAAACGCGTAACGATGGTGGCCGTGCTTTAAATCCACGCTCAAGAGCCAGGAACGGTCCGGCGTTTGTTTCATGGGATGGGCGGCGGCGTTCCAGCGATTAAAGTCGCCCACCACGCTGACGGATTTGGCGTGGGGCGCCCGGCAGACAAAATTGACCGTGCGCAGGGTCTTTTGGCGGATGGGATACATGGATCAGGTCAGCAGGTTTTCCAGAGTGGTCAGGGCGGCGCGGCGGATTTGTTCGGAGCGGATTTCGAGCACGCGGTATTGTTCGATCCAGTTGCGGCGGTCCAGGTGGCGTTCGCGCCAAAGCGACTTGAGAACCCGTTCGGTGCGCTCGACTTGCTGCCAGATGGCGGAGAGCGGCTCGCGGCCTTCGGGCAGGTCCGAGATGTCCCCGACGAAGAAGCGGCTGATGCTCCGGTGGCCGAAGGCCGCGTGCAACAACATGACCACCGTCTGCTCGTAAGGATACCAGCGGTGGGCGAGCACTTCGGCCAGAAAACTGTGGCGCAGGGCGAAGAACTCCGAGCGCGGCCGCTCGGTGAATTGGCGGATTTCCCGCGCCTGCGCCGGGAACCAGTTGTAGAGCAGGGCGAACGTGCCGTAGGTGTCGATCAATTGTTTGGATTGGTTGTGGGCGGCGGCGATTTCCCCGATGCACAAGTCCTGGTCCAATTCCAGGATGATCTCCGGCAGGTCGTGCAGCCGTTCGAGCACTTCCTGGCCGACGCTGGCCCCGTAATTGAAATCGCCGGGAATGAGCCAATAGACATCATTCGGGCCGCCTCTTTCGAAGGCCAGTCCCAGGCCGGAGTACCACATCTGGCACGTATCCACGCACCAGCGGTCCAGGATTTCCGAGCACGGCGCCACCGTGTTCTTCTTGAAGGCGAGGAAGGCCGCATTGTGCGCCATTGAAAGATGCGTCTTCCGGTCCATCACGGTGATCGGGCGGGCATAAGTCTTCTTGTCGCCGTCCAGCCGCGCGATCATTTCATAAAGGTGCCGCAGATCCGAATAATTCTCCGGCTGCTGGAAGGGATAGATGACAACGGGATGGATCAGGCCGGGGCGTTGCCGGCTGGAGGGCTTGGCCGCCGATTCCGGTCCGTTTTCCGGGGGGTGTTGCGGGGGTTTGTTCATGGCGCAGTTTAGCCTGTTTTCCTTCACTTTGGCAATGCCAAAACGATACCCCAGGCAATGCGTCAGTCTTGGGTGGAAATAAAGCGGCAGGGACGCGCTGTCCTGCCGCGATCCCGCTGTTGGATGAGACAACGAAAATGACGGTTTCGGCTTGCTGGAAAACTGTTTTTATGGAAATATGGGAATATGAAAACAACGCTGGAAATCCCGGATCCGCTCTTCAAGCGGGTCAAAGCCCGCGCCGCGATGGAGGGCCTCAAGCTCAAGGATGTGGTCGCTTCCGCCTTGAGCGCCTACTTGATCCAGTTGCGGCCCTCCTCCCAGAATGGGGCCAAGCCTTGCCCCTTTCCCCTGGTTCGCGGGAAAGCCGGTTCGCTCATGAATCAAATGAATAACGAAACCATCGCCAAACTTGAGGAAAAGGACGATCTTGAGCGCCACCGCCGATCTTTTAGACGTTAACGTCTGGCTGGCGCTGGCCGTCGAAGGGCATCCGCAGCACAAAGCGGCCCTGAAGGCGTGGAGCCAGTTGACGCGCCCCAGCTTCTGCCGTCTCACGCAGCTCAGTTTGCTGCGATTGTTGTGCAACCCGCATGTCATGGGCGGCGCGGTCTTGGAACCGGCGGCGGCTTGGGCAGCCTTTGAAGAATTGGCGGAAAGCGGCGCGGTGGAATTGGTGGAGGAGCCGGCGGGTTTGGAGGCGCGTTTGAAACAGTTTGCCAGAGGAGCGAAGGCGGCCCGGGATTTTTGGACCGATGCCTACCTGGCCGCCTATGCCAGATGCGCCGGCCTGCGGCTCGTGAGTTTCGATTCCGGTTTTGCGCGGTACAAGGAGCTTGCCTGTCTCGTCTTGGAGGCCGATTAGCGAAGGAGGAAGAAAATTCCTTCATCCTTCATCCTTCTGACTTCTAAGTTGTCCCTCACTCGCGGCCGGTTCGTTTTTGGGCGCGGCGTTTGGCGTCAAGCAGACGGCTGGTCGTCGAGACCGGCTCTTTGGACGGCGGCTTTTCGCCGGGGACGACGGGTTTGGCGGCCGCCTCGGAGGGAACGGGTTCCGATGCGGGCGTTGGAGCCGGTGTCCGCGGCTCGAACAGGGCCGGGCTGGGGGTCTCGGCGGGGGCGGTGCGTTGCAAGCGCACCTGGCCGCGCCGGGCCAGGAGGGCGGAGAGCGATTCGTCGGCCTCCCGGGTGCGCGGCACGCCTTTCCAGAAGAAAATCCAGCGGCGCAGCGTGCGCGTAGCCCGCAGCCATTCCTCGCGGTCGATCTGTATCCGGCGCACCGCCACGTCCAGCGGAAAAAGCAAAATGGCGAACTTCAGCAGCCAGTCGCGCAGGTCCAGCGGGCGGAAGGTTTTCTTGCGGTCATGGGTGAAAGGGTTGTCGGCGCGCGGGTCCAGGATTTTTCCGCCGCCCAGTTCGGCCAGGCGCCGCAGCAGGTTGAGGTTCGGCCCGGTGTCGTCAAATTCCGGCGAATAGTTGACACTCAGGCCCAGGGCCTCGGATTGGCCGGTCGTGCGGTCGGTCAGGTTCATCAGATAGGCGCCGATTTCCTTGGTCGGAAAGGTGGCGTCGTAGCGGCCCGGCCCGGTTTGCTCCAGGGACAGGACTTGCTTCTGGCCCGTGGGACTGACGACGAGCAGTTGCAAATTGAGAAAATTCCGGTAATGACCGTCCGGATCAATCGCCTCGACGCTGACATGGCCTTCGCCTTTCTCGACCGCGGCCTCGGTGTTGAAATTGGCCGCCTCGACGCGGCGCAAACTCCATTGCGCCACCTGGAGCCAGAACTGGCGGAATTTGTCCCAGCCCAGCCAGTTGGCGGCCCACTTGGCGCGGGCGTCGGAGGTGAAGGCGACGGCGCGGCCCAAACCGTATTGCCAATGCGCCAGCAGCGGATCGCCCTTCTGCGTCACCAACGGCACCTCGGCGCGCGCCTTGGGCGTGGTGCAGACATAGCCCAGCAACTGCGGAAACTCCTGCGGGCCGATGCCTTTGACCACTTCGCTCAACGCCCGCTGCTGCGGTTTGAACGGTTCCTCGAAGATGGCCGATTTCAAAATGACCGAGGCCTCCTTGATGAAAATCTGCGGCAGGTCGGAGGCGGAATCGACCGCCCAAAAGCGGCCGTGCCCCTCCGCCGCCAGCCACGACATGGTGTCGGGCGAGACGTGGCCGCCGATCATGACGGTGCTGATGGTAATTTTATTATTGACTATGTTTTGGACCAGCGTTTTCGGCGGCGCGGATGGGTCGCCGTCGCTGAACACGATCAAGTGCTTGAGGCTGGCGCTGGATTTGACCAGCGCTTCGTAAGCCGACTGCATCGGGGCTTCAAAGGCGGGCATGTCGCCGGGATTCATGCCGGAAATTTTGCGGCCCATCTCGCCCTTGTTCCCGACTTTGCCGAGGGGAAAGAGCCAATGATTGTTGCCGTCCCAGAGCACGATCCCCATTTCATCCTGCGGCCCGAGCGCGTCCAAGGCGGCAAACGCGATGTCGCGCGCCCAGCCGTTGCCGCCGGGGAATTCGGTGGCGTGGCACACGATGGCCAGCGCGCCGTTGGGCAGGACTTTCTTGCTGTTCAACTCCATTTCGACCGGCAGCATCGCCTCCAACGGCGTGCCGCGATAGCCGCCGGCGGCGTAAGTCTGATCGCCACCGATGCAGACCAGGCCGACCCCGAAATCGCGCACCGCGCTGTCCAGCAAACGCATCGCGTCGAGGCCCAGATCGCCGGCGGCCATGTTGCTGAGAAACACGGCGTCGTAACTCTGGAGTTCCGCCAGGGTCTCCGGGAATTTGTCCGTCAACTTGACATCCAGCTTGCTGCTTTGCAGGGCGGCGGCCAGCTCCTGATCCTTGGCGAGATCGCTGGAAACAATCAGGACGCGCGGGTTGCCGCGGACGGTGGCGAAGGCGATGGCGCGATTATTCTGCGGAATGGTGTCGCCGGGCGCGTCCAACTGGACGTCGTATTTGTAAAAGCCCGGCTCGGTCAGGGTTTGGGGCAGAGTCAGCAGGTTTTTGCCCGCGTTCAATTCCACCTTCTGCTCGCCCAGGAAGGTTTCGTTGAGATAAAACCGGACGGCGGCCGGCTGCGCCTGATCGGCCTGGGCGAAAATCTTGACCTCAAAGGTCTGCCCATTCTTGACAGTCGTGGGCACGGCCAGCTTTCGGACCGACACGTCATTGCCGCGGCTGGTCCCCAAAGGGAGGACATCCAGCGTGACCCCCAGCGGACGCGCCGCCGCCATCGCGGAGAGAGCGTCGCCGACGTTTTCGTTGCCGTCCGACAGCAAGACGAGCCGTTTCTGGCCCGTTTCCGGCATGGCGGCGGTGCCCAAACGAATGGCGCTGGCAACGTCGGTGCGCTCGACGCCGACGATGGCCTGGATTTGCCGCAGTTCGACCTTGGCATTGGGCCTGGACTCGATGGCGGCTTCCGAGCCGAAGACCAAAACCCCGGCCTCGTCGGTGGCCTTCTTGCCGGCCGCGGCCTCATTGACATAGGCGCGGGCGGCGTCCTGTTGCGGAGAAGGGATGCTTTGGGAACGGTCCAGCATGAAAAAAACGGTCATGCCTTCGAGCGGCTTCTTCCATTGCAAGCCGGCCAGCCCGAGGCACAAAGCGAGCACCACCAACAGCCGCAGGGCCAGCGCCGTCCAGTGCCGCCACGGCCCGATGCGCACGTCGGATTTCCAGGACAGCCACACCACCCACGGCAGCGCGGCCGCCAGAGTCAACAACCAGATGGGATTGGAAAATTGGAAGCTCATTTGCGAATGAACTTCTGGACGCGATTGTTCAGGGCGTCGGCCACGTAAAGATTGCCCTTGGAATCCAGCGCCAGCCCCCACGGGTTGCTGAATTGCCCCGGCCCGCCGCCCGGGCCGCCCAGGATTTCCAGGGGGCGGTCCCGGCCGTCAAGTATTTGAATGCGGCTGTTGCCGAATTCGCAGACAAATTGCAGGCCGCCGGCATCGACTTGCACGTCGTAAGGGTAACTGAACTCGCCCGGACCGGTCCCCGCCCGGCCGTAGAGGCGCAGAAACCTGCCCTCGCCGGTGAAAACCTGCACGCGGTGATTGCAGGAATCGGCCACATAAACCCGATCCTGGGCGTCGATGCCCAAGCCCTCCGCCCGGCTGAACTCGCCGGGACCATTGCCCAGCCGTCCCCAGGTTTCCAGGAATTTTTCGCCGTGCGCGGTGAAATGCTGCACGCGCTCCGAGTCCGTGTATTCGCAGACGAAAAGCTCGCCCCGCGAATTGACCGCTGCCGCCCGCGGCATGCCGAGCTGGCCCGCATTGGTGCCGTGGACGCCGAATTGCGCCGTCAGTTTGCCTTCGGGCGAAAAGAAATTCACCCGCGAGTAATGCGGTTCCACCAGGACGATGCCGCCGGCCTTGTCGCGACACATGCCCTTGGGCTTGCCTTTTTCGGTTTGCGGCATCTGCCAGTCCAGGAGGAATTTTCCGTCGGGCGAGAATTTCTGCACGCGCCCGGTCATATCGACGACGTAAAGATTGTCTTGGGCATCGACGGCGACCGAGCGCGGCTTGTTGAATTCGCCGACGCCCGCGCCGCGCGTTCCGATGATTTCCACCCGGCTGAAAAACCTGCTTTGCACCGGCGCGCTCCGCTGGTCGTCGGCCGGGCACCCTGCCAAAAGGCAGAGAGCCAAAGCGCAAATCATGGGCCAGGGGGGCGCTTCCATGCGCCGAGTTTTTGCGGAAGGGCCGGGAAAGGCAAATGGAAAACAAACGTCTTCCATTCCCGGGTTGATTTCCCGGCGGCTTGATGGTACAAAGAAGCAATTGAAGATGAGTCTCAAAACTCCGCCCGTTTCGGGCGCGGACACCTTGGCGAGCGAGTGCCGCGCGTTTGAGGGCCAAAGGAAACAACTGATGCGCCGTTACGCGGGCGAGTATGTGGCCGTGTTCGGCGGACGCGTCGTAGCCCACGACAAAGATGACGAAGTGCTGGCGGCGCGGATGTTCAGGAAGTTCGGCGACGCGCCTTTCTACATCGCCCGGGTGGAAGAAAATTCTACCGTCTGTGAAGTCCCTTCGCCCGAGTTGTCAGACTAATTGTGTCGGCATTCGATGCCAGTTTCACCCCGCCGGCGCCCGTTGTCGATGTCGTAGTGATTCACCCTGTGAGCAGCGCCAACAGCGGCGTGCTGCGCGGCAAATTGGATACCGGTGCGGACCTCACTGTGATCCCGGAGAGTTTGATCGCGCAACTGGCGCTCAGTGCGCGGTCCCACGTTTGGGCGCGCGGGTACGATGGCACGTTCTCCCGCAGGCCGGTTTACTATGTCAGGTTCAGTCTTGAAGGCCACGAACTGCCGGTTGTGCGTTGCATCGCCGCCGACCGTCGCAACGTGCTCGTCGGGCGTAACGTCCTCAACCGGTTCGTTATTACCCTGGATGGCCCAAATCTGCGGTTCGATTTGGCTTTCAAGTGAAAAGGCTGAATTAAAGTGTCACTGACGACTGCGGGCATAGGCGAGGTCGTCGGCTAAATCCTCACTCGATGATTCCATAACTTACGAGATTTCACCGGCGAGGCGAAGCACCTGTTCGTAAAGAGTGGCGGAAACCCAGAAACCTGCGTCGCGTTGGAGGGCGTCGAGCAAGGGGCGCACAGATGGCAGGAGGCCGGCGGATTTTGCCCGGAGCAGAACGCCGAGCAGGCCGATGGTTCGAAGTCCAAGCTGCACGGCGACTTGGCGGCCACGCTGCTCATCCACAAGGACGGCGTCGGCGTGAATCTCAGCGGCAAGGGCGAGGGCAGCGGTCTCGCCGGGATCGAGGCCCAAGGCGGAACGCAGCAACGGAGGCAGGGCAGTGAACGCTTGCTGACGTATGCCAAGAGGGAGAGTCAGGTCTGCGAACCGCGGACCAGCCGAAACGAGGCGGGAGAATTCCAGGGCCACCTCGGGCGGGATAACGATGTCGCCAAAGAGCAACCGGAGCAAATCGCCCTTGCCGACACGGCAAAGGTTGATAAGCACTGAGGTGTCCGCAACGACGATCACGACGGGAACAAAGTCTTCAGCGTCTGAATGTCGTCCGCCAGCATTTCGTTGGAGTACTGTGCGACGCCTCGCTCAGCCAAGGCACGCTGGAAAGTGAAGAAGTCCACGCCGGCCATTTCCGTCCCGGCGACCTTGCCAAGCCGGCCTCGGGAATAAAGAGCGCAGGCTAGTTCCAAGCGCAGATCGTCTGGCGAAAGCGCCGCCGTTTCCGGCAGGTCTGGCAATATGATCGTCATGCCATGAATCGTACTCCTGAAGCGCGCAGAAATCAAACATTCACATGGCTGACGCGCCATTTGACCGTGTCAAGCGAATTACAATCCAAACCAGCAGCGGCAGCAAGGCCAGCGCCAGCAGCAGCAGGCACAGGGCGTTGACCTGGGAATTGTGGCCGTAGTGGAGCAGGTTGAAAATGCGCAGGGAAAGGCTCTCGCCGCCCGGCGGCACGATCAAGACCAGCGTTTCCACGTCCCACAAGCAGAGCAGGTAGGTCACATACCACGCGGCGGCCAATTGGGCGGAGGCTTGCGGCCAATGGACATGGCGCAAGGTCTGCCAAAAGCCGGCTCCTTCCAGCCGCGCCATCGCCAGCAGGCTCGGATCGCCTGAGCGGATCGCGCGCGCCACCGTGTTCCAGCCCAGCGCGGCGTAGCGCAGGGCGTAGGCCAGGAAGACAATCCCGGCGCTCTGATAAATCGCGCTCAGGCCGCGGCGGTTAAAAATCCAAATCAATGCGATGCCCAGTAACACACCCGGCATGAAGAACGGCAGCCACAGCGCCGTGTCCAACCGCCGCCGCCATGTCAGCAACGCGAAGGCAACGACGATGGTCGCGGAGACAGCCGCAAACAGAAGCGAATGACAGAGGGCTGACTGCCCCGCGGCCAGGGCCGGAAGAAACTCCTGCCATGTCTTGCGGCTGCCCGCCAATTGCCAGAGCGGCACGCCAAGAGAAAATCCAAGCAGCACGCAAGCGGCCGCGCCGCCGGTCCGATGCCACGCCGCGCCCAGTTGCCGGCGCAGGGCGCGGGCGGTCGCCGGATTGGATTGCCAGGACCAGGCGGTGTCGCCGCCGCGAAAGCAGAGCACCAAAAGGAAGGGCGCGAGCACCAGCGGCCAGCTTAATTGCAGCGCGGCGGCGTAATCGAAGGTGGTGTTGAAACGCACCCACACTTCCGCCGGAAACACCTTGATCTGCAAAATCGCCGGGACAGCGAAATTGTTCAGCGCCAGCACCAGCGTCAGGATGACGGATTGAGCCAGGGCCGTGCGCGCCAGCGGCAGCAGCAACCAGCGCAGGAGGAAGCGCCCTTGCAGGAGCGGATCGACTTCCAATTGGGCGGCCTGCACGCGGCGCCAGGCGGCGGCCACAAAGAGGAAGGTGATGGGCCAGTTGAGCAGGGCCAGAATCCAAATCGCGCCGCCCAGGGTGTAAATGTTGACAGGCAGCCAGGGCCGCCAGAGGCCGTTTTGCCCGAGCAATTCAATCCAGCAATTGACCACCAGGAACGGAGGCAGGACCAAGGCGACAATGGCCGCCGCCAAAAACAGGGCGCGCCATCGGCCCTCCAAGCCGGCGAACCACAGCGCCGCCAGCAGACCGCCGGCGACGGCGCAGGCGGTGGCGCCGGCGCTGACCAGCAGGCTGTTGCAGAGCAGCGGCCAGTTCAAACGGTCCTCCGGTGGTAATACCACCACTCGAACATCAACACCGCCAGCGCCCCCGCCGCGATCCAGTGCCACATCTCGACGCTGGCCTGCCTGAGCTCCGTCGCGCCGACGGTGTTGAACTTGCCGAAGCGCAATTCCTCGCGCGGCTTGGTGTTGCTCTCGGCCGCGTCCAGCACGTTGACGCAAAACGCGACGTCCACGGCGCCGGCGCGCAAATGGTAGGTTCCCTGTCTGGCCGTGTTGCCAAAGACAATTTCGTGAATGTCGGCCGGCGCGACGGTTTCCCTGGCGCCGCCGGGCAGCACGACTTCGGCGGCGGCCACCGGCTGCGTCAGCGCGTAGCGGAACGGCTCGCCGGCGCGCAGCATCAACTGCTGGGATTTGGTCGAGGCCGGGTTGAGCCACTCGACGGCGTTGGCGATGAACATGGGGAAGGAAATCCGCAGCGGCCAGGTGCTTTGCAGCGTGTCGAAGCCGATCCAGACGATTTTTTGGCGCGACAACTCGCCGGCCAGGATCAACGGCGTCTGCGGCGCGTCCACCAGCGGGAGCGCCCAGCTTGGCGTCTTGACTCCGAGCGTCTCGCTGATTTGCACGTTGTCCAGGTTGATGTAACGCAGGAGGGGATGGGTGTTTTTCCAATCGACCACCGTGGGCGTCTCAAGGTTGGTCCAGCCGCTGTCAAACCAATTGGTGTTGACCACGTGAACGGCCAGCGTGGAGGGCTTGGGCCAGACGGAGGGCGTCACGTCGTCCAGCACCACGATGTCGTAATTCTCCGCCCCGTCGAGCGTGTCGGCGGCGACGGTCAACTCGACGCGGGCGGCGGCGCGCAGGGCTTTTTCCATGAACCGGTTGCCGTGGGAGACGAGCAGAACTTTGGCGGGTTGGGGGAGCAGGCTGACGATGGAAGCCTGGTTGTCGGCGGCCAAATCGTCCTTGGCGTCGATGCGCACGGTAAAAATGCCGTCCCGTTCCTGGGTGGCGGTGAAAACCTGGGGCGAGGTTTCTCCCGGCTGCAAACTCAGGGGGCGGGTGTCCACGATCTGTTGATCGAAGAGCAGTTCCAGGACGGTTTGCTGCGCGTTGGTCGAGAAGTTGACGACGCTGGTGTAGAGGGCGCGTTCCTGGCGGTTTTCCGGGTTTTCGCGGATATCGAGCGTGGTGATGCCGAGATTGTTGCACCGCTGCCCGGCGCGATGGTAGATGACGCGCAGAGCCTTGTTCTCAAATTCGCTCAAATCGCCCGCCGCGCCGTCGCTGAAGAGATGGATTTCCGGGTCATGTTTGTCGCGGATGAGCGTGTCGGCCAGCTTGAGCGCTTCGGTCAAGCGGGTGGAGGAATCGGTCACCTGGCAATTTTGGAGGGCGCGGCGGAGGGCCGCCTTGTCGGCGGTGGCGGACTGTTTGACCACGGTATTGGCGCCGGCGAGCAGGACGAGCATTTGCTCCTGGTCCTTGAGGCTGTCCACCAACTCGAGCGCCTCGGCGCGCGCCTTCTCGAAACGGGAAGGTTTTTCGTCGGTGCTTTGCATGGAGGCCGAGGCGTCGAGGATGATGACGCGCAGGCCGCTGCTGGTGGCGTGGCCGGCGAAATAAGGCCGGCTCAAGGCGAGGATGGCCAGGGCCAGGAGGAGGAGTTGCAGAATGAGGAGCCAGTTATGGCGGAGCTTTTGAAAAGGCGCGTTGGCCTGGGTGTCGGCGAGAAACTTCCGCCACAAAACGGTGCTGGAAACCAATTTGACCACACGCCGCCGTTTGAGCAGGTAAAACAGCACCACCACCGGCAGAGTGGCGGCGAACCAAAACGCGCCTGGCGAGAGGAACCTCACGGGAAGAACCAGTTTGAGGTTGAACGTCTAAAGTTGAAAGCTGTTTTTTTCGACGTCACGTCCGCCAATAGACCTTTTTGCGCGTCAAAAAGCTGGTGACGACCGCCATGAGGAGCGTCACCAGGGCGCCGCGCCAGAATCCGCGCCAGGGAGTGGCGGCCCATTGCTGGAGGAGCACGTCCAGGCCGGCC
Organism: Verrucomicrobiota bacterium; assembly: GCA_049510745.1. Taxonomy (GTDB): domain Bacteria; phylum Verrucomicrobiota; class Verrucomicrobiia; order Limisphaerales; family Palsa-1400; genus PLGF01. The sequence goes on from JBEKYR010000053.1 coordinate 19,784, forward strand.
AGCGCCAGGAGCGGGTTGATAAAATTATTGACGCCGGCGTAGGCGATCATCGGGTTCTGGCCGGTTTGAATGAGCAGGCCCAGCCAGCGCTCGCGCCGGCAGAAGTCAATGACAATGGAAAGCAGAATCAACACGCAATTGGCCAGGCCGGACGCGACAAAATAATAACTGACAGTGGCTTTGTCCTTTCTGATGCCGCCTTCGTAGGGTTCCAGGAACAGGCCCAGCACCATCCAATAAACCGCCCAGAGGAAAAGGCTCTTGTAGAGTTGCTCCGTGGGCGTGGCGGCGGATTTCACCAACTGCCAGCCGGCCAGGCACAAGGCAAACATGACCAGCGCCGTGGCCGTCACCCAGCGCGCCTTCAATCCGATGAGCATGACCAGAACGAACAGCAACATCAGCCCGGCGAGCGCGGCCATCCGCGCCCCCGGCCAGGAAGCGGGCGCCCCGGTGTTCCGCTGGCGCGACCAGTCGAAGAGCAGGTCGCCCGCCACGGTGCCCGGCAGAACGATGCAGAGGTATTGCAGATAGTATAATTGATAGATCCACGACAGCCACGGTTTGGGGGAGAAGTTCCAGAAATCCGTCACCCATCCGCCCAGCGGCTGCGGCATGTTGGAGAGGCGAATCGCCAGCAGGATGCCGATGAGGCCCAACCGCGGCAGGAGATGCCGGCGCGTGACCAGCCAGATCAACGCGCCAAACACCGCCATATTTGTCAAGACTACGATTATGATGTCGGTGCGCTCCAGTTTGAATCCGCCCCCGTCCGGGTAGCGGGCGAAGACGAAAAAAAGGACCGCTCCCAGCCATCCGGCGGCCCGCACCGCGCGGCGAAGGGCGGGTGCCCAGGCCGGCGGCAGGCGCGCCAGGATGGGGAACAGGATCAGGAATCCAGCCAGCCCCAACAGTTGTGTGGCGGCGCCGGGATGCCCGCTCAAGACAGAGGGGCGGATGGCGGCGACAAACAGGGCGAAAAAACCGAGCAGGAATCCCCGTTTGAAAATCGATTGCACGATGCTCCATTCCGATTCGCCCGCCCGCAGGCGGCGGCCCAGCGCCAGCGGAAAGGCCGCTCCCATCGAAAAGAGGAAAAACGGAAAGACCAGATCGACCCAGGTAATCCCCGGAATTGGAATGAACCGATGTTCCGGCGGCGGCACCTGGGCGTGGTACATCCAGGAGGGCAGCGAGTTGGCGCCAAAGGGCATCTCGCTGGAAAGCAGCATGGCAAGGATGGCCAGCCCGCGCAACGCATCCAGGGCATGCGCTCGCGCTTCGCGCGCGGGGGGCTTTTGCTCGGCGTCGGTCATTTCCGCGAATTTAGTCGCTGAATGGAGCGGCGTCCATAAACTTACAGTCATGGCGTGGCGCCGGATGAAGTTTCAAAATGTTCTGACGACCGTGGCCCTTGGCTGCGCGCTTGGGGCGGGCGGGGCCGATTCGTTCGAGTTGACTGCCACCAATCAGGACGCCCTTCGCCGGGCGGGGCAGGGGAGCGTCCTGCCGATGCCGGAACTCGTTTCCAACTGGCGGCGGGAACCGGCCATTCCCATTGCGCGCTCCGTGCTGCCCGGTCCGCGACTTCTCTTTTCCGACATGCCGGAATATCTCGGCGAGCAGAGCGGCGTCTGCATGGCGGAGGACGTGACGCCGGGCGGGTACCGTTTGTATGTCTATCACGTGCCGGGCGCGACCAACTCGCCCCGGACCGTCTCGGCGATGATCGAGAATCTTTCGCCGCGGCCTTTGCGGGTGCGGTTTACCCGTTGCGCTTTCCCGCCGCCGGGAACCCAGTACGCGGTCATGGGAGTGGAGGGGCTGATCGAATTCTTCACCGGCCAATCGTTGCCGCCGCCGCTCTCCCTCCCGCCGCTGGGGAAAGAAGTACTTGACAGGCGGCTGGACGAAACCGCGGCCGCCGACCCGCAACTGGTCCATGCCCTTTACGAATTCGAGATCGACGAGCCGGCCCGCGTCTCCGTCTTTCAGAGGGAGACCAATCAGGCCGGCGCCGGCGTTTTTTCGTCCTTGGAGAAATTGCCGCGGCAATTGCCCGGAAGAAAACTCAGCGGCGCGGGGCGCGGACTTTTCCCGGACGCCGACCTTGCCGTCACGAACGCGCCGGGCAGTGTGATTGACACCAGCAACGGCATCCAGCGCCTGGTGCTGGCCGACGGCCGCAGCGACCCGTGGGTGTTGGGGACGGACGGCCTGGCGGGCAATCTGGCTGTCACCAATAAAGGCAGCTACGGCGTGGTCTATCATGTCAAGCTGGCCTACACCTCTAGCGATGGGCGGGCGCTGGCCATACTGGTCGCCGGGCCGGGCCGGAGAAGATCGGGCGAAGCGCGGCCGATGGCGGCGTTGGAGGTCAGCGACGGCGTGTGGAAGGGCGGCTGGCAGAAAATCACCGGCGGCGCGGGCGCGCGGGAGCGCGGGGCGGTGGCGGTTGTCCAGGAATTGGCGCCGCCGGCGCGCGGGACGACCAACTTCGTCGAGCTGGTTTACTCGCCCCCCGGCGGTTCGTCGCTGCCCACGCCCATTTTCTTCGCGCCGTTCTGGCAGTAGGGAAGGCAGGGAAGAAGGAAGAAGGAAGAAGGAAGAAGTCCTGAAAAGCTGCCACCCACTTTGACCCACCTTCACTCGCTCGACGCGAGCTATGGCGGGCGGGCTGGGCAAGCCCTCTGACGGTGTTGGCACTTGTGAGGTTCTCCGTCCGCCGTCGCTAAGTGGTCATCGCGGGGCGGTGGCGCGGGGGTCAGACTTGTTCGACCTTGAGTCTTTCACCGGCCACTTTTTGCGCGGCGCTAAAGTGAGTGTCGCGGCAGAGGATCACCAGGCCGGTGCGGATCGCAACGGTGGCGACAAACAGGTCGTTGCGCGGCAGGTTCAATCCCCTGGCCCGGAATTGGCGTTCGAGCCGCGCGGCCTCCCGCCAGTCGTCCGGCTCGAAAGGAAAATGATGGCTGAGGGCAAAGGCTTGCTCCAGATCGCTTTCCTCGCCGGAGCGCACGCCGCTCAATAGTTCAAAGCGAATCGGGCAGGTATAGGCGGCCTGATCGACCTGAAGCAGGCGGGCAACGATATGTTTGACGTTGGGGTCGCCCTTCCGCCGCAAGAATTCCACCCAGGCGGATGAGTCAACGAGTTTCATAAACGTCGCGGGCTTCGAGTTCCTCGTTGGTCAGTGGATAGTCGGTCTGCCCGGCCAGCGCCTTTTCAATGAAAGCGCGCCTTTCGCGCATCCGCAGGAAATCGGCCAAAGCGCGGCTGATGGCGGGTGATTTTTTCTTTTGCCCGGTGATTTTCTGAATTTGTTTCAACTCTTTTGCATCAATTTCAAACGTAATTCGCATATAATGAAACTAAGATATGATGCAATTTAATGTCATGCAAGCAGAATCGCGGTGAAGGTGAAAGCTATGCTCTTTTGGCATTGGGGCACGTTTTGGCCGCGGACAACGTCGAATAGATTTATTTGCTCGACGTTTGCCGATTTGGCCTTCAATTGAGCAAGCCGCATGACAAGCATGTGAACGCGAACGGGGGAAAATCCCATCCGCGGCTTGACCAATAGCCTCCCGCACGCTAAATAAATGGTAGCGTGAAAGCTCAAAATATCATCGCCTTGAAGCAGCGGGAAGCGCGACGCCGTATGTCAGCAACCGTGCAAGCCGGACGCAATCCCCGCTTGGTGGGTCGGCTGCAAAAGCGTGCTTCATTAGTTGGCGGCGCCACAAAGTGGAAAATTGTCAACTTGGAACAGTCTTTTGCCGCAATGGCAAAATGGGCCACGCCCACTCGATGAGGTTTTCCCTCCGGCATTTCGTCGAGGTCTTCAATGTCAGAAATAAACAAGGCGTGCCACCGCTCTTGATTGGGGGCCAGGCGGTCAATTATTGGGCAGAACTTTACTCAAGCGAAGAACCCGGGCTGGCAAAATGGCAACCGTTCACAAGCGAAGACATTGATTTCCAAGGAAGCCGTGAGGATGTCCGACTCATTGCCTTGCAGCTTGGATTGGCGCCGGTATTCCCGCGTCCCGTGGAGATGACAGCCTTGGCGGGAATGATTCCATTCAAGCGCGGCGATTTAGAATCTCAAATTGAAGTGGTTTCCTCGGTTCCCGGCGTTCCCGCAAAACTCCTCCAGGAAACCGCCTTGGAGGCAACTTGGGAAGATTACCAAATTCGGGTGATTGATCCCATTTCACTTCTTTGGGCCAAGGCGCACTTGGCGCTCAAGGTTCCGCAAAAGGGGCGGCGAGATGCGGACCACCTCGCCATCATGGTGCTTTGCGTGAGGGCATTTTTAAGAGGAGCGCTGTCCAAGGTTGCAGATGACTCGGTGCCCGCGCGCAACTGGCTTGCGGCTGTGGAAAGAGTGTTGGTGCTTTCAGAATCAACCACCGGAGCCAAGACGGCTCACCGATTTGGAACGGATTGGACCGAAGTGTTGCCATTGAAAGAAATACAAGGCATCGCCGCTCCGAAAATCGTCACTTTCCGGGACAGGCGTTTGCAACGATGGAAAGCCAAAATCGGGTCCCATGTTCGTGGTGTTACGCCCCCGGCGATACGCTGATTCCAAAAATCCGCCAAATTGGGAAGAACCGGCAATTTTTCGCTGCGGCCCTTACGCCTCGCGGATGGTGGCGGCGAGGGTTTGCTTGAGTTGGACGACCAGCTTTTCGTGGGCGGCGTTGACTTCGGCGTCGGTCAAGGTGCGCTCGGCGTTGCGATAGGTGAAGGCGTAGGCCATGCTCTTTTGACCTTCGGGCACGTTCTGGCCGCGGAAAACGTCGAATAGCTCCGTCTGCTCCAGGTTCGCCGGCCTGGCTTGCTTGACTGCGTTGAGCACGGCTTCGTGCGTGGTCGCCTCCGGCACGAGCATGGCAACGTCGCGGCGGATGGGCGGGTAGGCGGGCAAGGGCTTGAATGATTTGGCCGGATTGGCGCGCGCCAGGATGAGATCGAAATTCAGTTCGGCCAGAAAGACGGCTTCGCGCAGATCGTAACGCTTTTGCAACGCGGGCGAGAGACGGCCCATTTCACCGAGCGTCAGCTTGCCCAGTTGAATGATGGCGGATTCCAAATAGAGCGAGCCGGCCGGCTCGCGGCGCGTCCAGGAGAGGCCGCGCAGGCCGAAGGTTTTCAGGAATTCCTCCAGCAACCCCTTCAAATCGTAAATATCATACTTGACATCGCGTTCGGCCCCGCTCCAGAAGGCGGGCCAGCGCCGGCCCATCAAGGCCAGGCCCAAGCGGCGCTCTTCCTTAAAGTTGGCGGCGGGGGGAGGGGGATTAAGATTAGGATTAAGATTAGGATTAGGATTAGGATTTTTGAAATGTGGCGCGGTTGGGGAGAAGACGCGGCCGATTTCAAAGAGGGCGGCGTCGGTGTTTTTGTGGCTGGCGTTGTGACGCAGGCTCTCCAGCAGGCCGGGCAGCAGGCTGGGACGCAGCGCGTTCATGTCGGCGCTCAACGGGTTTTGCAGCGCGGCCAGCGGGGCGGCGGCGGCCAGTTGGGCGGCGTCGGTGGAAATGAGGGTCTGGCCTTGCGCTTCCAGCAGGCCCAGGCCGGCGAGAAGGCGGCGGGCGTCGGCAATCTGGTCGTGGGTGGCGTCGAAGGCATTGGCGCCGAGCGCGCCGCGGGGCGGGGTGGCCGGGATTTTGTCCACGCCATACAGGCGCCCGATTTCCTCGATCAAATCGGCCTCGCGCTTGATGTCAACACGAAAAGTTGGAATGCGGAAGGCGGGCGCGGCGGGATCGACGCACTCCAGGCCGAGGCGCTGGAGAAAATCGATTTGTGCGGCGGCCGGGATTTCCACGCCGAGCAGGGCGTTGGTTTTTTCGCAGCGCAGCTTGATTTCCTTGGGGGAAACGGGCGCGGGATAGGCGTCGATGAGCGGCTCGAGCAACTGGCCGCCGGCGGTTTCGAGAATGAGTTGGGCGGCGCGGCGGCTGGCCCACTCGCAGGCGCCGACGTCGGCCCCGCGCTCGAAGCGGTAGGAGGAGTCGGTGCGCAGCTCCAATCGCTTGGAGGTGGCGCGGATGTTTTGCGGCTGGAAACAGGCGCTTTCCAGCAGGACATCGACCGTGTTGGAATTGATCTCGCTGTTTTGGCCGCCCATGATTCCCGCCAGGGCGAGGCCCTTGGTCTCATCGGCAATCAACAACATTCGCCCGTCCAGCGTCCGTTCCTTGCCGTCGAGGGTGACAAATTTTTCGCCGGGCGCGGCGCGGCGGACGACGATGGAGGGAAGGCCCTCTTTTCCCGCGGGCACGCCGAGCAAATGAAAATCAAAGGCGTGCAAGGGATTGCCGGTTTCAAGCATGACGAAATTGGTGACATCGACCACGTTGTTGATGGAGCGCAGGCCGGTTTTTTCCAAAGCCGAGCGCAGCCAGGCCGGGCTGGGGCCGATCTGGACGCCGCGCAGGAGGCGCGCGGTGTAACGGGGGCAAAGCTCCGGTTCCTCGATGCGCACCGCCACCAGCGATGCCGCCGGCTGGCCGGCCAGGTGGGCGGCGGCGAGGTGGACCTGGGGCAGGCGCAACGGGTTGCCCGTCAGCGCGCTGATCTCCCGCGCGATGCCGATGACGCTGTTCCAATCGGGCCGATTGGGAGTGATTTCCAGATCATAAACCACGTCGCCCGCCGGGCGGCCGAGATATTCGGCGAACGGCTGGCCGACGGTGGCGTCGTCGCGCAAGACAAGCAGGCCCTCGATATTGTCGGGCAGGCCCAGTTCCTGCGGCGAGCAGAGCATGCCGTACGATTGACAGCCGCGAATTTTGCCGGCTTTGATGGTGACGGGCGCTTCCCCCGGTTTGGCCGGCAGGGTGTGGCCGGGCAGGATCAGAGGCACTTTGTCGCCGGCCTTGAAATTCTGCGCGCCGCAGACGATCTGCCGTTCGGCGCGGCCATCGAAAACGCGGCAGAGGGAGAGCTTGTCGGCGTTGGGATGCCTGTCGCGGGCGAGGACCTGGGCGACGACGATGCCGTCGAATTCCCCGCCGAGCTTTTGCGTTGCTTCCACCTCCAGGCCCAGGAGGGTGAGGCGCTCGGCCAGTTCCTCCGGGGACCAGGGCAAATCGACGTATTGTTTGAGCCAGTTAAAAGTAATTTTCATCTTGTCAGGCAGTCAAAGCGGGCGGAGGCCAGCACCAACGCCGCCCCGAACTTTGAACTTTGGACATTGAACGATTTCAGGATGGCGGCAGCGTCCCGTAGGTGATGGCCGCGACCTCCTTGCCGTCCATGGTCTTGACTTTGCGCGTCTTCTCGTCAAAGAGGCACATCATGTTCTTGCGGTTGGACATTTCGGCCAGGCAAATAACCGTTTGGGCGCGGACGGCCAGGTCGATGCCGGCGGCGGGCTGGGTGTTGGCCCGGATGCTGTCAAACCAATTTTTTTCGTGGACGCCGATGTCCTCGGCCGGGGTGAGGCCGTCAAAGGTTTGCAGGTCGATATCTTCGGAGAACTCCTTTTCCGGGATCAATTGGAGGCGCTCGCCGCTGCTGCCGATTTCGAGGGAGGCTTTATGGCCGTAAATGACAAACCCCGGGCTGCGGGCGGCGACGGTGCTGACCACAATCGTCAGGATCAGCCCGCTGGGGAACTCGGCGAGCAACTCGACGTGTTCCGGACAGTCCCGCTCCGGGGTGCCGGGGGTGTTCTTGTCGGAATGCACGTTTTTGGAGCCGAGACAAGTGACGCGGGCCGGGAATTCAGGATTGCCCGTCGCCACCATCAAGGGCAGGAGGCGATGGGGCACCAGGTCGCCGAGCAGGCCGGCGCAATAGGGATAATACTTGCGCCAGCGGAAATAAGAGTCGGGGTTAAACGGTTTGTGGTCATGGACGGGCGCCTGCCATTTGTCCCAATCCAAATCCTGCGGGGTACACCAGGGCTGAATGGGGTAGTTCCATTCGCCTTTGGGATTGTTGCGGCAGTAATAGCCCTGCGCCCAAACCGCCGGGCCGATCTTGCCGCCCTGGATCAACTCGGCCGCTTTGTGCCAGGCGGCGGCGGTGCAACCCTGCGAGCCGACCTGGAGGATTTTGCCCGTCGCTTTCACCTTGTCGTGCAGGTCGAAGGCCTCCTGCAAATAGCGGGTCATGGGTTTTTCCACATAGACGTGCTTGCCGGCTTCCAGGGCGGCGATGGCCGTCTTGCAATGCCAATGATCGACCGTCGCAATGGTGACGGCGTCGATGTCCTTGCGCTCCAGCATCTTTTCGTAATCCTTGTAAAGATCGCAAGCGGGGCCGATGACCGTCTTGGCGTCCTGTCGGCGCTGCTCGGAAAGATCGCAGGCGGCGACTTGGGCGATGTTGTTGGCGGCGGCGCTCTGCTTTTGAATGTTGACGTGGGCCATGCCCTGGCTGCCGGTGCCGATGTAGGCGACTTGAAGGCGGTTATTGGCGCCGACGACACTGGCCGGGGACGGCGCCTGGTCCTGGCCATAGACGGGCGTTTTAAAGAGATTGGAGCCGGCGACGGCGGCGGCGGCCAGGGTGGATTTCTTGATGAATTCGCGGCGTGTGGCCCCGCCCTCGTTGCTGCTGTTTGCTGCTTGCTTCATAAAACTTTTTCTTCCGTGTCGAGTCCAATGTAGCGCAACGCGGGCGGCGGGAAAGCGCAAAATTGGATCACGTTCAGAACGAGAGAAATTTCCAGACTTGGACGTCGTTGCCGAAGCGGAGGAGGAAACGGTTTTGTTGGAAGGACAACTCGGCCGGGGCCTGGTCGCGGTAAAACTCCCACAGGAGGTTGCCCGTGTCCGGGTCGAGCCTGTAAATACGAAAATAAACCGGCGCTTCGCTGCGCGGGGTGTTGAGCGCCTCGGCCAGGCCGTTGGCCATGGGCAGGCCGCCCTGTTGCACACTGGCGGTGTAGAGGAATTTGCCGGACAGGAAACAGTCCTGCCCCAGGCTCTGCGCCTGCCAGAGAATTTTACCCGACTGCGGATCGACCTTGAGCAGGACGGGCGCAGCCTTCTGGAAGGTGATTTGCTCGGAGTACTGAATGTCCTCCGGCGCGGCGGTGGAGGAATCGACGTAGAGGACGCCGTGGTCGTCGAACTGGACTTCGGTGATGCCAATGCTCGTGAGGCGCCAGCGCACGTCGCCGCCGGTCAGGGAGAAGGCGGTCAACACGCCCTCGTCGAAGAAATAAAGCGCGCCGTTGCCCTCGACCGCCGGGACGGAGCGGCGGTCCCAGTGCTCCGGCTGGAAACGGTCGTTGACCGGAAAGCTCAACTTGGCGTCAAAAAGTTTTTTGTTTTGCTTGTCAAAGACGGCCAGTTGCTTGCCCGCCACCAGCAGGTCCACCGTTTTGAGGGAGAAAAACGTCGGCACGCCGCTGACCTCGCCCTTCCACTCGGCCGGCTGGCCGCCGAGCCAGCGCCGAAGCTGGACCTCGTAGCGGCTCTCGTCGATGCTTTTGACCCCGCCGGTCTGGCTGCGCTTGATGTCGTTGAAAACCTCCTCGGCCACGTCGGCGACGCTGGTGGAGGCGGTGGTCTGGCCGTTGAGATGGGAGGGGCCGCGCGGTTTGATGGCCTGCACCCAGGTGACTTTGGGTTCGAGCAATCGGACCCGCATTTCGACGAGATTCTCGCCGGCGGAAAAAAACTCGCTGCTCATGGCGTCGAGCGGTTTGTTGAACTTTTGCTCCTCCAGCGCCTGCGAGAGGAGCACGCCGGCGGTGGGCTGGACGTTGGGAGGCAGTTCGTTGGGCATGGCGTGCTTTTGCGCGCGCGGCACCGTGATTTCCTGGGTCGAGGCTTCGCCGGTGGAAAGATCAATTTGCATGGCCAGGCGCGTCGTCTCGTCCTTGGCGGAAACGACCAGGATGCTGGCCGCGGCCGGGGTGAAGCTTTGCAGGCGGCCAGCGACCGGAATGGTTTGCTGGATTTCCCCCGAAGCGCGCTTGAGCCGCACCACGCGCGCGCCCAGGCAAATCCAAATACTGTCCTTGTCAATGAGAATTTTCGGCGCTTCGCCTTCGGCGTCGCCGGACGGTTTTTCGGAGAGGGGGGTGGACCACAAATCCCTGTCCGCCGCCCAATCATGGGCGACGGCGCGGTCGGGATTGACCAGAAGAATGGTGTTCGCGTCGAGGAATCCCGCGCGCCAGGAAGAATCGGCCCCCGGCACTTTGAGCGCGCAGGCCAGGCGCGGTTTTGAGCCGGCGAAGGCATACCAACCCCAGGCGCCGAGGAGGCCGAGGACGAGCAGGGCCGCGCCGGCGGCGAGCCAGGCCGTCAGGCGCCATTGGCGGCGTTCCTCCTTCAATCTTTGCAGGGCGCTGCCGCGGGCCCGGGCTTGGGGAAATGCCCGGGGCAGGCCGGCGGGTTCGGCCGCGACGGCGGCCTGCACGCGCAATTTCGGTTTGCTGGCCGCCTCGGCCGCCAAGGCGTCGGCGATCAGTTGATTGGCCGACTCAGTGCCGTCGGCCTGGCAAGTGGGGCAGTTGACCGTAAACGGCATCCGCCCCTCGACCGGTTCGGCCTCGAAGGAGTACTTGGCGCCGCAGGGGCACTGGACTTTGATGATCATTGGAAAACAATAGTTGAAGTGAGAATCAGTGAATCAGTGAATTAGCGGCCAGCATTGCGCTTTGCCGTGTTGAGCGATGTCTGCAAAATGCGGAGGAGTTCGTCTGCTTCTTTCTTCAAGGGCGCAAGGTTCGCAGCCGGGCAGATTCCGGCCTCTTCGAGCAACTCAAGCCACAGCAAGGATTCATCGGTTTCCTCGACAACAGTTGCAAGCTTGTGAATGAAGTCAGCGTCAGACTTGGAGCGACAGACAGCGCGGTAGTTCGCGGCGACTGAAGTTCCGGCGCGCAACAACTGGCGGCCGACGACGCGAGCCTCTTCCGTTTTGGGCAGCTTCCCAAAAAACCTAATCCCCTGAACCGCGAACGCTTTCGTCCGCGCCTGCATCCTGGCCGCAAAATCGAGTTTATTCATGGTCTTGCCTTCATTCACTGATTCACTGATTCAGACTTCAAAACTTCATATTCATGGTCTTGCCTTCATTCACTGATTCACTGATTCAGACTTCAAAACTTCATTACGGGTTCAACAGCCTCACTGTCGCGGGAAACAGCAGGTCGCGCGACGCTTTCGGCCCGCACCCCGAAATGTCTCCTCCGCAAAAAACAAGATTTCCGCCCTCGGCGTAATGATTGTTCCCCGGCTTTTTCCCATCGGATGAAAACACTTGTTGTCCGGTTCGCTTGGGCGCGGTGTTTACCTGCCAGTCCGAGAGGAGAATCTCCCCCGGATCGTCTTTGGCGGCGCGGCCCATGTAATAGGCGTAACTGATCCTGCGCCCGGCAAAACTCTCGCCTTCGGGCAACTCCTCGTCGCGGCTGCCGGGACAAATGAACATTTCCGTCACCGTCGTGCTTTTGGGGATGAGCAAACTGAGGGCGGCCTCGGAATTGGGCGCGTCTTTCAGGATGGGGAAGGCGCCGTTGTCGCTGCGGTAAATGTTCAAGGCGAGATAGACTTTCTGAAGGTTGAGCTGGCACTTGGCCAGGTCGCGCTGTCGGGCCTTGGAACTGAACCGGCTGGTGCTCATGACCGTCAGGGTCAAGAGCAGCGCCAGGACGATGACCAATTCCAGGAGCGAAAACCCCGCCAACGATGTTTTGGCCGCCGCGCGCACAAGGAGAAAAGGGTGTTACTGGGGCGCGACGCTGACCTTGCCCTGGGCGGCATCATAGACCAATTTCATGCCCGCGGGCGTTTGCGGAAGATAGGGGATGTAGTGTTGCGTCACCAACTCATTGAGGTCTTTGGGGTAACGCCCTTCCTGCACGTTGAAAAGCGTGAGTTCCTCGTTCAACGAAGTCACGTCGATGGTTTTGACCGCCTTCTGCTGGCCTTTGACGAGGGTGCCGAGATAGCCGTTGTTGGCGGTCGGCGGCGCGGCGGCCGGCGGCGCAGAGGCGGGGGGTGGTGAATTCTGTTGCTTGCCGCAGCCAATAAGGACCAAGGCGGCGGCAACCACGATCAAGCCTCGGCAAGTCTTCATGGCCCAAGGGTAATCGCTCCCGCGCAAAAAATCAATTCATGTCTTCGCCACCCTGATCCTCGCGTAACGAAAGGACGGCTGCGGATCGGGGAGCACACGCGCCCCCGCGTGTCGCCATCGGCGCCCTCGCCGATGGCATCCCCAAATTCCATAGGAAGTGTATAAGATTCAAAGATGTGGCCGGCGAGGGCGCCGGCCACGA
>JBEKYR010000054.1:0-31528 GCA_049510745.1 Verrucomicrobiota bacterium
TCGCGACCGAGGCGGGGATGATTCACCGCTTGCGCAAGGAATGCCCGGGCAAGCGGTTCATTCCCGTGCCGGTGGAGAACTGCCGCTGCAACGAGTGCAAATTCATGAAGATGAACACCCTGGAGAAGCTGCATGACTGCATGGAAAACCTCAGCCCGCGCGTCGAGTTAAGCCGGGACATCATCGAACGCGCCCGCCGGCCCATCGAGCGCATGCTGCAAATTTCCTCCCAAACGCTGGCCAATGCCGGCTGACCGCTTCATGGCCCGGCCTCTTTGAGCAGCGCACCGAGCCGGCCGGCCCACTGGGCGAGGTCAAAGTTCTGCGGGTCGTCGTGCGCGTCGGGAATGCCCGCGTCCACCGCCGCGTGATAGGCCGGAACCATCCATTGGCCGTGTTCGACACTGGCCGTCAAGTAGAGCAACGCCAGCCGGTCCAGCATCGGCCCGGTGAACCCCGGCTCCGGCGCAATGACATCGTTGCCGGGCGCGCCCCGCGGATCGGAACGGCGCGGCATCGTGTTCTCGACGTGGACGAACAGGCCCCGGCTCTGCTCCCGCGAAATGGTTCTCGATTCAAACTTGGTCGCGCGCCACGGCTCGGTGAATTCGTGCGTCGTGATCGATTCCCCGGTGCGGCTCACAAAAATATGCGCGACAGGCCGCTTCTTCCAGACTTCCAGGTCGTTCAGCCGCCAGCCCGGCTCGTTGATGTCCGCCGGAAACGGCTTCTCCCCGTAATTCGGCGTGCTCGTGTCGTGGATGACAAAGTATTTCGCCCGCAGCACATTGGTGATCGGCCCGCCCACGTCGGCCTCGGCGATGTGGTGCGACGCCAGATACCGGCGCAACGCGTCGCGGGTGATTCCGACGGGCCTGCCGATCAGATGCTCCAGCGGCTCCGGCAGGACCGCCAGCGGTTCGCCGACGCCTCCGCCGCGCAGGGGCGGGCGCAGAAGGCATTTCGCCTGCTCCAGCGGCGTGCCCGCGAACTCCAGTTTGTTCGTGTCAAAGGGGCAGGCAGCTTCGCCGCCCCGGCAGGCCGCCGCCATCGGCAGCAGCGCCAGCGCAATCAAGCATATTTTCATCGCATTCATCACTGTTCATCCAGCATCGCATCAACCCGCGCGAATTGACAGCCGCGATTCCGCAAACCAGGCCGCGCCAATCCGCTTTAGGGCCGGGCGGCGGCGCGCCGCAGCCAGAAATAAACCGGCAGGCCCAACGCGATCAGCCCCAGGCCGGCGGCGGATTCCACCGGGCTGGTGCGCAGCGTGTTGCACAGCAGCCAGACCGCCACCACGACAAAGAGCAGCGGCACCAGCGGATAGCCCAGGGTTTTATAGGGACGCGGCGTGTCCGGCAATTTTTTCCGCAGAACGAAAACGGCCAGCGTGGTGGCGGCGTAAAAAATCATGCCGGCGAAAATCACGCAATCCGTCAGTTGATCGAAGGTGGCCGACAAGGCCAGAACGGCCGCCCAAATCCCTTGAAGGAGGATCGACGCCACCGGCACCGCCGAGCGGTCGTTGAGCCGGGCGAAACGCGCGAAGAACAACCCGTCGCGCGCCATGGCGTACGGAATCCGCGCGGCGGTGAGGATCGAGCCGTTCAGCACGCCGATGGTTGACAGCAATGCCGCCAGCGCCACCCATTGCGCGCCAAAGCGGGGCAGGAAAGTTTCGGCCGCTTTGGCCGCCACGGGCAGGGCCGTCCCGTGCAGCGTCGAACTGGAGGAGGCGATGGCGTCCATCGGCAGCGCGTAACAGTAGGCCAGGTTCAACACGCCATAGACCAGCAGAACGATGGCCATGCCCAAAATCAGCGCGCGCGGTATATTGCGCCCCGGCTCCCGCACTTCGCCCGCCGCCATCGGCATGTTGTTCCACCCGTCGAAGGCCCACAGCGCCGACAACATCGCCGCGCCGAACGCGGGAAAACCGCACCACGCCGCCGCCCCGGCCGGCGCGCGCAAATGCTCCCACGTTGCCGAAGGGGCGAAGAAAAAGACGCCAACCGCGATGGAAGCGATGGCCAGCACTTTGGCCAGCGTCAACACCGCCTGCACCCGCCCCCCGATGGTGACGCGCAGACAATTGATCGCCGTAAAAACCAGGATGACTCCGACTGCCACCAACCGTTGCGCCCAGGCCCAATTCAATGGCGCCAGCGCCGACAGAAAGGTCGCAAACGCCGCGCCGAAACTGGCGATGGACCCGGTCGAACCGACCGCCAGCCGCATCCAGCCAAAGAGGAAGGCCGGCAGGTCGCCGTAAGCGGCCCGCAGATAGACGTATTCGCCGCCCGCGTCCGGCAGCATCGCGCCCAACTCCGCGTAGCTCAACGCGCCGGCCAGCGAGAGCAGGCCCGCCGCCAACCATGCCAGCAACACTAGCGCCGGTGTGCCCACCGCCTGCGCCATCCGCGCCGTTTTCAGAAATACGCCCGTTCCAATAATCGTGCCCACGACCAGCGCGGTCGTCGCGCCCAAATCCAGCCCCCGAACCAGTTCGCGCTTGCTCATGGCCCGCGGAATACCATCCGGCAGATGATCACCGATGCGACGACCCCGGCAAAGTCCGCCAGCAGCCCCGCCGCCACCGCGTGGCGCGTCCGACGGATGCCCACCGACCCGAAATAAACCGCAATGACGTAGAAAGTCGTTTCCGTGCTGCCGAGGATTGTTCCCGCCATCATGCTGTAAATGGAATTGGGGCCGTAGGTTTTGACCACGTCCGTCACCAGGGCGATGCTGCCGCTGCCGCTCAGCGGTCGCATCAGCGCCAGCGACAGGAGTTCGGGCGGGAATCGGAAAAAGTCCAGGGCGGGCTTGAGCGCCTTTGCCACCAAATCAATCCCATGCGCGCCCCGGAACATTCCGACCGCCGCCAGTATCGTCACCAGGAATGGAATAATGCGGATGGCCACCCCAAATCCTTCCTTGGCCCCTTCCACAAATTCCTCATAGACCTTGATTCGCCGCAACGCCGCGTAAAGAGGAAAGAACGACAGAAAAAACGGGATGGCCAGCAGCGACACGGCCCTGACCGTGCGCGCGAAGGCTCCCATCGCGGGGCCGGCCGTGGCCGCGAAGGCCAGCCGGACGAACAGCCAGACAAAGAAGCCCGCGAATAAAATCAGCAGCACTTTTCCCCATTGGGTCAGTGGAGCCGCAGGGGCGCTTTCCGCCATCACCGCGTTGCCGCCAGCGGCGGGGACCGCCTTGGGCGCTTCTTCGCCGGCCGCCGGGTCGGCCCGGAAAATACGCAGCTTCTCGAAGGTCTTGACCGCCGTCAGGCCGACGGTTTGTGAAACCACCGTCGCCATTAGCGCCGTGCCGACAATCGCCGTGGGATTGTTTCCGCCCGCCGCCGCCAGGATGGCTACCGCCGTCGTGGGGATGAGCTGGACCGACGCGGTGTTGATGGTGAGAAAAGTACACATGGCGTTGGTGGCCGTGCCGGGATGGGGATTGAGCGTCTGCAATTCGGTCATCGCCCGCAGGCCCAGCGGCGTGGCGGCGTTGATCAGGCCCAGCATGTTGGCGGCGATGTTCATGACCATCGCTCCCATCGCCGGATGATCGGGCGGCACTTCCGGAAACAATCGCCGTAACACAGGCCGCAATCCCCGCGCCAGCAAAAGGATCAACCCGGACTTCTCCGCCAGGCGCATGACCCCCAGCCAAATGGTCATGATGGCCGACAACGGCAGCGCGATCTCCATCACGGCGGTTTTCGCCATGTCGAATGCCCCCTTGATCACGTCATCCAGGCAATTGTTCCATCCGCCGATGAGCACCGCCGCGACGACCAGAACCAGCCAGATGTAATTGAGCATGGGCGCGGGTGGTTAGGGGCTTTCTTTGCCGGAACCGGCGCCCTCCGGCGCGGACGGCGGCGGCAACCGCCACTCTTGCTGGAATCGCTCGTATTCCGGCAGCGGAAGTTGCACCAGGACGGGACTCGACCGCGGGTCCAGCCAGCCGACAAGACTTTCCATCGCTCCGACGCTCATCGCGGTGCAACCGCTGGTGGGCACACCCGGCCCCTTCCAAATATGCAGAAAAATGCACGAGCCGCCGCCCGCCTCGGCCGGCCCGCTGTTGTGCTCGACAAACACCCCCAGGCGATACTCGTCATCGGCCAGCCGCATTTTTTCCGAGCTTTTCCAATCGACCTTCTCCACCGACCGCCGGTCCTTCACAATGTTGTAGTAGGCCGAATTCGTATCATCGACGCATTCCACCGAAGCCGTGCATTGGATGTAGGGCAATCGAATGGCGCGCACGGCCTCAGGCGGGGCGTAACCAAAACTATAAGGAAGCCGAAAAACCCCTGCGGGACTTCGTCCATCTCCCTCCCGTTTTTGCGGGCCGGACAGATGCGGCGGGTGCATTCCAATGCCCCAGCCCAGACCGTTTCTGCCCAGCACGACGGGCAGGCACGGCCCGACCGGATGCCAACGGAGCAGATCGAACTCAAACCGCTGCATCGACCCATTCGTGGCGCTCCAATCCCCGGCCGTGACCACCACGATCTGGCGGGACTGCGCCAGCGCAGCCCAGACCGGCTCCGGCGATTGGGCGCGCAGCCATGCCGGCAGCAGACACAAAGCCATCAGCAGCCGCGCCCTGCACGATGGAAATATCTCAGGATTGGTTGACAATTTGACCGTTTTGTTACGAAATATCTTTTAACGACTTCGCAAGTGCGCAAAAAGGAAAAAAGCCATTATTATTTGCTTCCGGGACAGGGACGGGGGGCGCGCAGGCGCTTTCTGCGCAACATGATTGTTGCCCTGATCGTCGGTTCCATCACCGCGGGTTTGCTCTTTTGGCTCTTCTACTCTCTTGAACAATAGCGCGCCCGCCAGACCGATCCTTGCCGTGTCCGGTCTGACGGTGCGTCGCGGGCCGGCCCTCATCCTCGATGCCGTCTCCTGGCGCGTCCAACCGGGGCAACACGGCGTCGGGGAAATCCTGTAGTGTCACCTCCAGCAATCCAATCGAACTCGCAGTCGCCCGGCGCCTTCAGCAAGCGCCTCTTGCCTTGGCTGGTCGCCATGGCCTTTTTCATGGAGTCGCTCGACACGACGATCCTCAATACCGCCGTTCCCGCCATTGCGCAGGCGCTCGGAGTCGTTCCGCTCAGCATGAAGTCGGTGCTCGCCAGTTACACCTTGAGCCTGGCCGTTTTCATTCCGATTAGCGGCTGGATGGCGGACCGCTTCGGCACGCGCCGGGTGTTTGCGTCCGCCATTGCTCTCTTCACCCTCGGTTCCCTTCTCTGCGGCATCTGCGGCAACATCCACCTGCTGGTGGCTTGCCGCATTCTGCAAGGCTGCGGCGGCGCCATGATGGTGCCGGTGGGCCGGCTGACCTTGGTGCGAACGTTCGCCAAATCCGAACTCATCCGCGCCATGACCTTCGTCGCCATCCCCGGTCTGATTGGCCCCATGCTCGGTCCATTTGTCGGCGGCGTCATCGTCGGATACTTTCATTGGAGAGTCATCTTTTTCGTCAACATCCCCATTGGCCTGCTCGGCCTGTATCTGGTCTATCGGCATCTCCCGGACTACCGCGAACCAACCAATCCGCTTGACACCGTCGGACTCATCCTCTTCGGCTCCGGCATCGCGCTGCTTTCCTATGTGCTCGAGGTCTTTGGCGAACACACCCTGGGCGGATTGGAAATCCTGGGGTTGCTGGCCCTTTCCCTCTTGCTCCTGGCGGGCTATGGCCTGCACACCGCC
Source organism: Verrucomicrobiota bacterium (assembly GCA_049510745.1). Classification (GTDB taxonomy): domain Bacteria; phylum Verrucomicrobiota; class Verrucomicrobiia; order Limisphaerales; family Palsa-1400; genus PLGF01. The sequence continues at coordinate 5,754 of JBEKYR010000054.1, forward strand.
AGCACCCCCTTTCCTTTGCTGCGCCTGGCCTTGTTCGGCCTCCGCACCTTTCGCGCCGCCGTCGCGGGCGGATTCATCACCCGCATCGGCATCGGGGGAATCCCTTTTCTCTTCCCGCTTCTTTACCAGGTCGGCCTCGGCTTCACGCCCATTCAATCCGGCCTTCTCATGATGCCGCAAGCCGTGGCGGCCATGAGCCTCAAGGTCACGATGCCGGGCATTCTCGCTCGCTTCGGCTACCGCGCCGTGCTCAATTCCAACACCGTTATCCTCGGCCTGCTCATCCTGTCCTTTGCGACCATTGGCGTCGGCACGCCGGTGTGGCTGATCGTGGCGCAGGCCTTTGTTTTTGGGTTCTTCAGCTCGCTCCAATACACCAGCATGAACACGCTGGTCTATGCGGACGTGACCGAGAAAGACACCAGCGGCGCCAGCACCATCGCCAGCACCCTGCAACAGTTGGCGATCAGTTTCGGCGTTGCCTCCGCCTCGCTCGCCACGGCCGTCTTCATCCCCGACCGTTTTCGTTCCAACGCGCCCGAAATGATCCACGGCATCCACCAGGCCTTTCTCGTCCTGGGCGCCTGGACCATCCTCTCCACCCTCGTGTTCCGGGACCTGAAAGCCGGCGATGGCGCCGCCGTCACCCACCACAAAGGCGCCCTGCCTGCCGGGTGAGCAATTTGTTGCGATTCCGAAATGACGCGGGCAAACTCTTGCCGTTCCGAAAACGGGAACTCAAAACTCAAGCGACCTGTCCGTGAACTATACTGAAATCCTCAACGCCCTGCGCGAGTTCACTTCTCGCACACGAATTGAGTTTTTGCCGCCGGCCCCCGCGGCAGCGCCCCTTTCAGATTACGCCCCAATCCAAAAGTACGTCCTCGACCTCAAGAACGTCGTCAAACCCGAAACTGCCGCCGAAGACCTTTTCACCGCCCTCTGCAAAGACGTTCTGGGGTTTCAGCCCACCCGCCAGGTCGGCAGCCGCGAGGGATGGGTCGATTTCATGTTGCCCGAACCCAGGGGAGAACCTCTGCCCTTGGAACTCAAGCCCCTCTTTCAACGCGACGGCCCCAATGCTCTTTGGCGGGCCGACGCCAACCCCCAGCAGCACGTCGCTCAGGTTAAAAAATATCTGCGCGACCACGAATACCTCATTCTCACCGACCTTCGCACCGCCTGGTTTTTCAGCGCGCGCGATTTTTTCTTTGAACTCAAACCCTTTGCCGAGCTGCCCTTCGCCGATTTCTTTGCCCGCTGCCGCGAAACCGGCAGCATCCTGGACACTCTGCGCCGCCTCGAGGACACGGCGGAAAAACCGGAACTGGAACAACAGTTTTTTGAAGACCTGAAAATCTGGTTCAACGAGTTCGACCGGGTCAAATGGACGCCGCCCGAACAAGCCGCCGAATCCATCATCCTCCTGATCAACAAGCTCATCTTCGCCCGCACGATCGAGGACTACGGCCTGGTGCAATACCGCTTCACGCAGGACGAATACACCCGCTTCACCAAGCTCTGGGAGCCAAAGGGCGCGCATCGCGTCGTGCCAAAGTTCCTCGATTTCTTCGAGGAGTTCTTTGACGAATACTACGACACCGAAATCTTTTCCCAGCGCATCTGGGCCCGCCTCGACAAAGACCCGGCCAATCTCCAGCGCTTTTGCAGCAAGCTCAACTTCGTTCTCGGCATCAATACTTGGGACCAGACTTTCAGCCGCGGCATCGTCCACTACAACTACCGCCGCATTGACGAGGACATTTTCGGCAAGAGTTACGAAATGTTTCTCGCCGCCAACCGCAAAGACGAGGGCATCTTCTACACCCCCGCCGCCATCACCCGCCCGATGGCCGATTCTTTGGTCAACTCCCTCGCCGGCAAACTCGTCGATGAAATCTGCCACGCCGTCTCCAGCCAGACATGCGATTTTGCCCGCGCCGATAAACTCATGGCCCAACTCGCCGAAATCCGCGTCGCCGACACCGGCTGCGGCTCGGGCGGCTTCCTCATCAAAGTTCTCCGCGCTTTTTGGCAGCAGTACCAGCGCATCGATCAGGCCTCGGCTTGGGTGCAAAAAATCCTCAAGCCCGAAAACGGTGAAATGTATCTCGCCGAGATGCCGCCCAACGTCGAAGCCGCCATCGCCTTCCGCCGCCGCCAGAATCTTGACAACCGCCGCGTTCTCATCGCGCAGATTTTGCTCCGCCACATCTTCGGCGTGGACAAAGACCCGGGCGCGCTCGCGGTCGCCAAGACCAACATTTGGAAGGAAGCCGTCAAACTCTCGCCCGCCGACTACAACTATCGCCTGCTCAAAACCGATGTCGTTCGCATCCTGCCGAACCTGGAATTGAATTTCCATTCCGCCGACTCGCTGGTGGACGTGGAACTGGGCAAACAGGCCGGCTGGCTGGCCGAATACCACCAGGCCGAGTTGAAAAAACTCTCCGATCTCCGCGCCCGTTACATCGACGACCCAATGCGCCACGAGCCGCTGGAGGAGGCGCTCGCCTTGCGCAACAAAGTCCGCGCCAATTTGATCGAGCATTTCCAATCCGAAAATCTTCCATGCCCGCCGGGTTGTTTCGCCCTCCACTTCTGGCCCTGCTGGTTCACGCCCGACGGCAGGCAACGTGAAGTTTCGGGCTTCCACGGCATCATCGGCAACCCGCCGTGGGAAGGGTTCAAACCCATCCGCAAGGAATTCGCCGCCAATTTCTATCGCGGCAAACCGCAGTTCAGCAAAATGGGCATGGACGGCCCGGCGTTTGAGAAATGGTTTGAAGAAGAACTTAAAACGAACCAGGGATTTGCCGCCCGCTGGCGCGAACACGAGGCCTACTACGAACGATACAAGGAATTCTTCGGCAAAACCTTTCAGCGGCAGGGCACAGGCGACTGGAATCTCTTCAAGCTTTTCATCGAGCGCGACCTCTCGCTCGTCCGGCAGGGCGGCCAATTCTCCCTGCTCGTGCCCAGTGGATTCCAGACCGACGAAGGCTGCGCCGATCTCCGCCGCTGGTTCATCACCGAACACCGATTGGACGAACTGACCTCGTTTGAAAACCGCGGCTACACGGTCATCGAGAACGGCAGGGAAAAGACCAAGCACATTTTCCCGGACGTGGACAGCCGCTTCAAATTCGGCTTCTTCAAAGTCGTCAAAGGCGCGCCCACCTCGAAAGACCACGCCTTCGACGCGAGGTTTTATCTTCATGATCCGAAGGACGCCTTTGCAACGCCGATTCGTTACAACCTTGAAATGGTTTCGGCCTTCTCACCCGATAATCTTGCGTTCATGGAATTTCGTACCCCTACAGATTACGAACTTGGAAAGAAGATTCGCGGTAATCACGCTTTGCTTGGAAGCCTGGGTTATCAGTTCCGTCGCGAGCTTCACCTGACCGGCGATGCAAGATTCCTGCACAAGTTGGGAAGCAAGAAACTGGATTCTCACGAAATGCCGTTGTTAGAGGGGAAGTCAATCTTCCAATATGACGCGAAGTTCTCGCCGCCGTCTTGGTGTGTGGAGGAGTCGGAAGTTCGCGTTGAACTTTTGCGCAAAGAGGTCTTCCGAATCGCCGATTTCATCCGCGACAACGCGACGAAGGTCTTTGAAGGGAAACCTCTGCCGCAGACGCGAGACGCAGTGGAGAAAGCAATTCAAGCTGTATTTGAGGACCGAAAGTTCAAGCTCCACTACGAGTTTGAAAGACTGGCCTATCGCGAGGTTGGAAGCTCGACAAACGAGCGGACTCTCATTGCATCCATTCTTCCGGCTCGCGCGTGCTTTAGTCACAAGTTGATGTATTTGACGCCGTGCCGCTACAGTCTTGGAGCGACAGGAAAGTTGAAACAAGAAGAAGTCCCCCTTCAAGACGGGCAGGCGCTGCTTACCCTGATGAATTCGCTCACGTTGAACTTCTACGTTCGCAGCAAGGTTTCCACCGGCGTCAGCGTGCATCATCTGTACGAACTCCCCATTCCCAACTTGGATCCCCCCGCCCGCAAGCAGCTCGCAGGTACGGCGGACAAGCTTTTAAAAAACCCGCGCGACGTGAAAGAACGCGCCGCGCTGGAAGTCTTCATCGCCCGCGAACTTTACGGCCTGTCGCTGGACGACTGGAAACATCTCACCGCCACCTTCACCTTCGGCAGCGGCCCAACCAAAGACGAGCTGGACGAAATCATCCGCCTCTCCCTCAACCTTTGGGTCTAAGCGCCATTCGGAACCCCTTGCAGTGCAATATCCCCAAATCGCTCATTTCTGAGAAAACTCTCTCACCACGAAGCGCGAACACGAGGTTTTGAATACGCGCATCTGGATGGTTTTATCCGTGTTTATCCGTGTCCATCCGTGGTTGAAAATTGGGTTGCGGCTGCCGCGCTGTGCCTCACGCCCTTCCCGTCCGCCGTAGCCTCGGCGAAGGCGGATGCGTTTCGTCTGGAAAAACGCTTGCAAGTTCCATAGAAACGTGGTAATATCTCATTCGATGAAACCTGGATTCATCACCTTGGGCAGGACGGCCTTCGGCTCCAGCCGATCCGCCGGCGCCCCGGCTTTTGCTCCACTTCTTCCTTCTTCCTTCATCCTTCATCCTTTTGACTTATGACCCGCAACGGTAGAATCGCCCGCCTCCCCCTGGCCATCCGCCAGCAACTCAATCAACGCCTGCAAGACGGTGAGATCGGCGCTCGCCTCCTTGAATGGCTCAACTCCCTGCCCGAAGTCCAGGCCGTCCTGGCCGCTCATTTCAACGGCCAGCCCAGCAACGACCCCAACCTCACCGACTGGAAACAGGGCGGTTCCTGAACCGAATCCCCTCGCTTTAACGGGACTTGGAGGTCTCCTGTTTGCGCTGTTCCGCCGCTTGCGCCCAAGCGCCAATGAAATTGCAAATCGCCATTGTTGTCATCGCGTAATTCAGCCAGTGTTACGTCACATCTCTCTGCCGCTGCCCATTAGCGTGCCTGGACCAGGACCTGGAATCGCTCCCCGAGGTGTTCCGGGTGGGTCAGCGTCTGAAACTGGCGGACGCGTTGCTGGTTCCACGGTTCAAAGGTTTCGGGCCGGGCATGGGTTTGGGCGAGAATACGCGTCAGGAATTGCCCCTGCCGCAGCAGGCCCTCCGTGCGCAGGCCGGCCGCGCGCCCGGCCTCCTCAAGCGCCGAAAAATTCACGTGCGCCGTCAGGTCCTGTCCGCCGGGATGCGCCAGCAAATCCACGCTGGCCCGGTGCCGCCTGAAAGCCCGCAAGGTGCCCTGCGGCCGCTCCGGACGAAACCACCCGTCCCCGGCGAAGCCGTAGTCAATTGTCAATAATCGTCCTCGCCGCAACGCGGCCGCCGCGGCGCGCCACCACGCCGCGGCCAGCGGGGCCGACTCCACGATGAAACCGTCCGGCAGCACCGCCGCCAGTTCGCCGGGGACCCCCGGCAGGCACGTCGCCGCCTCCGCGTCCGCCGCGCCCAGGCGCCAGACAAACGTTTCCCCCTCAACGGCCACGCGCCATTCCCGCCACGTTCGCCCCGCGGCATCCCAGGCCAGTCGATGGACCGGCAGCGCGTCCAGAAACTCATTCGAAAAAATGATGCCCGAAACCTGGCCCGCGCCCAGGCTGGCGATGTCCGGCGCCCAGGCCAGCCGACGCCGCCAGGGAAGCAGGGTTTTCTCCTGCCAGGCGCGGCGCACCGGGGAAGGATCGAGCAGGCAATACTCCAGGCGGGCCAACAGGTCAGGACGGCGGCGGTCCAGCCAGGCCAGAATATCGGCGGCCAGCCGCCCGTCGTGCGCCCCCGCTTCGACGAAGCGGACATTGCCCTCCGGCAACCCGGCGTCCACCCATTGGGCAAATTGAAAGGCCAGCAGTTGGCCGAAGAGCGGGCCGACGCTGACGCTGGTAAAGAAATCGCCGCCGCGCCCCGGGACGCGCGGGCGTTCATAATAGCCCAGGCCGGGCGCATAGAGCGCCAGTTCCATGAAGCGGGCGAAGGTAATGGGACCCGCGCTCAGGATTTCCCGGCGCAGGCGGCGGCCAAGGGCATTCATGGGCTTGCACTCTCCGCCGAATCTGGTACAAGTTGTACATCAGATAGCATCAATCTTTGTATGGCGAGAATAGACGCGCTTTTCAATTTAATGTTTGAGCAAAAAGCCTCGGACCTCCACCTGTCGTCGGGGAACCCGCCCATCTTGCGCATCAACGGCGAGTTGACGCGGGTGGATTACCCGCCGTTGGAGGACGACCAATTGAAGGTGATGCTCTACGAAATCGCGCCGGAGTACAAGATCAAGACCTTCGAGGAAACGGGCGACGTGGATTTTGGCTATGAAATTGTGGGCGTCTCGCGCTTCCGGGCCAATTTCTTCACCCAGAAGTACGGCATCGCGGCCGTCTTCCGGCAAATCCCGACCAAAGTGCTCTCCTTCGATGACTTCGAGAAACTCGACGCGCCGTTCCCGCCGGTGCTCAAGAAGTTCGCCATGTTGCACAAGGGATTGATCGTGGTGACCGGCCCGACCGGATCGGGCAAATCCACCACCCTGGCGGCGATGGTCGATTACGCCAACAAGAACCGACGCGACCACATCATCACGGTCGAAGACCCGATTGAATTCGTGCATGAGAGCAAAGGCTGCCTGGTCAATCATCGTGAAGTGGGCATCCACACCAAGTCTTTTGCCTCCGCCCTGCGCGGAGCGCTGCGCGAGGACCCGGACATCATCCTGGTGGGCGAGTTGCGCGACCTGGAAACGATCGAGCTGGCGCTGACGGCCGCCAGCACGGGGCACCTGGTTTTCGGGACCTTGCACACCCAAAGCGCCGCCAAGACGGTGGACCGCATCATCGACGTTTTTCCGGCCGACCAGCAAAACAAAGTGCGGGCGACGTTGTCCGAATCGCTCAAGGGCGTGGTGGCGCAGAATCTGTTCAAGCGGGTGGACCGCAAGGGGCGGGTGGCGGCGCTGGAGATATTGATCTTCAACACGGCGGTGGCCAACCTGGTGCGCGAGGGCAAAACCCACCAGATTCCCGGCATGATCCAGGTGGGCAAAAAATTCGGCAACACCCCCCTGGACGATTCCATCATGGACCATCTCAAGCTCAAGCGCATCTCGGCCGAGGAGGCCTATGACAAGTGCATTGACAAAAAGAAATTCCGGCCCTTTCTCTCTCATCCGCCGGACGAAGACGAAATGTAAAACCGGATTCCCCATAATTTATGCGTCGCAGCGAACTTGATTACATCCTCTGCATCATGCTGGGCCTGGACCGCCAGACCGAAACGGTCATCCGCAGGCGCACCGAGGTGTCGGACCTGAACTTCACCGTGGACCGCCCCTTGCAAGTGGAACAAAACGGCGAGTTGGTGCCGGTGGGGTGCAATCCGCCCATTGACAGCCTGACGCCCTACCAGACGGAGATGATTGCACTCAACCTGATCAACGGCAATCCCCGCCTGACGGAGGATTTGGTCCGCGCCGGCTCGTGCGACTCCTCCTACAGCGTGGCCGACCGCTTGCGCTTTCGGGTGAACATCTTCAGCCAGCGGGGCAAATACTCGATCGTGATGCGCAAATTGAACACGGAAATTCCCTCCCTGGCGCAACTCCAACTGCCCGAGATTTTTCAGCAGGTCTGCGCGGAAAAGACCGGCCTGGTGCTGGTCACCGGCGCGACCGGCTCCGGCAAGTCCACCACCCTGGCGGCCATCTGCAACGAGATCAACACCAACAAAGCCGTCCATATTATCACCCTCGAAGACCCGGTCGAGTTTGTGCATCCCCACAAAAAATCCACCTTCAACCAGCGGGAAATGGGAAATGACTTCAGCAGCTTTGCCGGCGGTCTGAGGGCCGCCTTGCGCCAGGCGCCGAAGGTGGTGCTGGTGGGCGAAATGCGTGACCGCGAGACGGTGGAGATCGGCTTGAGCGCCGCCGAAACCGGGCATCTGGTGCTGAGCACCTTGCACACCATCGACGCCGGCCAAACCGTCAACCGCGTCCTGGGCATGTTCGAGCCGGACGAGCAGGAACAGATTCGCATCCGGCTCTCGGATACCTTGCGCTGGGTCATCAGCCAGCGGCTGGCGCCGCGCGTGGGGGGCGGACGCCACGCCCTGTTGGAAATCATGGGGGCCAATCTCCGCACCAAGGACACTATTGTTCACGGCGAGACCGAGGGGAAGAGTTTCTACGAGATCATCGAGTCCAGCTACACCTTCGGCTGGCGCAACTTCGACCAGGCCTGCCTGGAAGCCTATGAACAAAATCTGATCACCGAGGAGACGGCCCTGCTCTATTGCAGCAAGCGCGGCTTCGTTGCCCGCGGCATCGACAGCGTCAAAAAGTCCCGCGGCGAACGCGTCACCAGCACGGACTTGAAAATGAAGGACGAACCCGTCAAGCATAGCCCTCTGCCCAAGTTCCCCCCCACCCTCAAATTAAAATGATTCATGGAAGAGTTTGAAATCATCGGCCCGCAGGACCAGCCCGCCCTCCTGGCCATCAGCACTCCCGACGCCGTGGCGGGCGCCAAGACGACCCTGACCGAAATGGGCTACAAGGTCCACGTCGTGGACAGCTACGAACAGTTCGACCTCCGCTTCAGCCAGGTCAATTACCAGGTCGTCATCATCGAGGAGACTTTCGCCGGGAGCAATTTGCTGGACAATCCGACGCTGCGCTGGGTGCAAAACCTGCCCATGAACCAGCGGCGTCACGCCGCCATCTTTTTGCTCGGCGGGTCGCTGGAAACGCTCAACGCGCTCCAGGCCTTCTCCCTGAGCGTCCATTGCGTCATCAATTACTCCGAATTCCCCGTGCTGGCGGAATTGGTGCAAAAGACCGTGGCCGAGAATGAAATGTTCCTGACCACCTTCCGCGAGGCGCAGCGGCGCGTTTATCAAAAAGGCTAGTCCTGTGCCACGCCCGCGGCTCGACCAGGCCCTCGTCCAACGCGGCCTCTGCCCCAGCCGCGAGAAAGCCAGACGCGCCATTCTCGCCGGCCAGGTCCGCGTCGGCGGCCAGCTCGCCCGCAAGCCGAGCGACCCGGTCGCGCCCGAAGACCAGTTGGCCCTGGCCGCCCCCGAACGCTACGTCAGCCGCGGCGGCGCCAAGCTCGAACATGGCCTGCGCCATTTCGGCCTGGACGTCCAGGGGATCACCGCCATTGATCTGGGCGCTTCCACCGGCGGGTTCACCGATTGCCTCTTGCAGCACGGCGCGGCCCGCGTCTATGCCGTCGATGTCGGGCGCGGCCAACTGGCCTGGAAACTGCGCCAGGACGCCCGCGTGGCCGTCATGGAAAAAACCAACGCCCGCTTTCTCACCCGCGCCGCCTTCCCGGCCTCCTTTGCCGGGGCCGGCCTGATCGTGGCGGACTGTTCGTTCATCTCCCTGCAAAGAATCCTTCCGGCTGCCGTTGCATTGCTGGCCGATTCGGGTAAAATCCTCGCCCTGGTGAAGCCCCAATTCGAGGCCGGCAAAGCGGAAGCCGCCCGCGGCAGGGGCGTCATCCTCGACCCTGCAATTCACGCTCGTGTCTTGAACGAACTGAAAACATTCGCCACCGAAATAGCCGGCCTGCGCTGGAGGGGGGAAACTCCGTCTCCACTCCTCGGTCCGGCCGGCAACAAGGAATTCCTGGTTTTGCTTGAAAAAAACCGCTGAAAAACTGCCCCGCGTTGGCTTGATCGCCAATTTCGAGAAATCTTCCAGCCGCGCCGTCGTCCTGGCGGCGGCGCAGTTGATTGCCCGTTCCGGGCGCGCCCTGGCCGCCAACACGGAAACCGCCCGCCTGGCCGGATTGAAGTGCGACGTTTTTGCCGACTCGGCCGCCCTGGCCGCGCAGGTGGACTTGCTCCTGGTCTTCGGGGGCGACGGCACGATGCTGCGGGTGGTCCGCGAAATCAACGGCTCGAACGCTCCCATTCTGGGCATCAACGTCGGCCGGCTCGGCTTCCTCACCGCCGTTTCCTCCAAGGACCTGGCCGCCGCGCTCGAAAAACTCTGGCGCAACGAATTTGTCATCGAAACCCGGCCGCTCATCGAAGTCACTGGCCGGTGCCGGGGCAAGCTCATCCGCATGTCCGCGCTCAACGACGTAGTCATCAGCCACGGCGCCGTCTCCCGGCTGATTGAGCTGGACGTCTCCGTCAACAATAAGCCCTTGACCCGCTACCGTGGCGACGGCCTCATCGTCAGTTCTCCGACCGGCTCGACGGCCTATTCGCTCTCGGCGGGCGGCCCGATCATCAGTCCCGGAGCCGATGTCCTGGCCATCACCCCGATCTGCGCGCACGCCCTTTCCAATCGCCCGGTCATTATCAGCCTCAGCTCGCTCGTGCGGGTGGAACTTGTCAGCAAGGAGATGGACACGATTGTGGCGGCGGATGGCCAAATCCAGGCTAATCTGACCGCGGGCGACGCGGTCACAATCCGCTGCAGCCGCCGCCGGGTGCGGTTGTTGCACCTGGACGACAGCTCGTTTTTCGAGACGATCCGGCGGAAACTGCGCTGGAGCGGGTCGTCGGTTTGACGCGGCGGTGGTGCTGCATTGGAATGTTCAACCAGGACCGAAAAATTGATTGACAATTTTCCACGGTGAGGCAATCAGTGGGCAATCAACGTCACTCGCTCCCAATTCGATCTTCAACATCTGCTGGTCGATATTCTTAATGTGCGAATCGCTTGATATGAGAATGGACATTGACGTCAACCGCGACCAGCGTGAGCTTTGGCATGTCCGCCCCCTCCGTAAATCATGGACAAACCCTTCTTCAAAAGGCTTTCGCGCTTTCTATCCGTAAAGGCGTTCGCCTTCGATCTGGCTTTTTCCGCGCCAATCGTGCCGACAGTTTTGTCCTGGGGTTCCTGTTCCTTTTTCATATTGCGCGCATTTTCATGCGGGTTTGTTTTGCCATGATGGTCTTCTCATGTCCAGCATTTCCCAAATCCTTTTCACTCGTTTTAATTCAGCACGTATTATTCCATAATGGACACGATTGTGGCAACCAACAGCCGGATTCATTGGCCAATCTGTGTTCATCTGTTCATCTGTGGCTAAACGTCTATTGATCGCTCGAAAACCGGGATGCGCCTTGCGTGGCTTGGATGTCTTTGAGCAATTGCATCTCGTTTCCGTTCATGGCAGCATCAAACGACGCGCACTGGCGTCGCTCAATCCCGCAGCGGGCGGGAACGGCGGCGGGCGGCTGGCACCCGGAAAACAACGCGCCCTTGCGTAATCCTTATACTTTCGGCAGTTAAAATTAAAGTCAAGCACATGGTTCGCTTAAAAGACATCGCGGCGAAAGCGGGAGTGTCGGTCATGACCGTCTCGAAGGCGTTGCGGGGCGCGACCGATATTTCCGCCCAGACCAAGACCCGCATCAAGCTGCTGGCCCAGCAGATGGGTTACATGCCCGATACCATGGCGCAGGGGCTGCGCAGCCGCACCACCAAGCTGCTCGGACTGGTTTTGTCCACCGTCACCAATCCCATCTTCGCCCGCACCATCTCGGCCCTCGAAGAAGGGGCGCACGAATGGGGCTACGACCTGATCCTGGCCCACACCTTGAATATCCCCGAACGCGAGGAAGCCTGCGTCCGCCGCCTGCTCTCGCGGCGGGTGGACGGACTTTTTATTGTTCCGGTTTACCGCCTGGCGCCGACCGCCCCCATTTACGAGGAGCTGCTCCAACGCCAAACCCCCACCGTCATCCTCGGCCACCGCGCCCCCTTCTGCGCCCAGTTTTACAACGTCGAAACCGACGACGTCACCGGCAGCTACCTCATCACGCGGCACCTGTTGGAATTGGGGCACAAGCGGATCGCTTTTCTCTCCGGCCCCAGCGCCTCTCCCTGGGCGCAGGAGCGGCTCGAAGGCTTCCGCCGCGCCTTGCGCGAAGCCCAGATCGAACCGGACGACCGCCTCATTTTCAGCGCCGGCGCCACCATCGAGGAGGGCGAAAAGGCGGCCTTGCAGGCGCTCAACGAATCTGTCTCAATGACCGCCCTCCTGGCGGCCAATGACCTGGTGGCGATGGGCGCCGCCAATGTTTTGCTCAACCAAGGCGTCCGAATCCCCGAAGACCTCTCGGTGGCGGGCTTTGGCAACATTGCCATGAGCGAACATTTCCGCGTCCCGCTCACCACCGTGCGCCAGCCCAAACTGCGCCTCGGCGTCGCGGCCATGGAGATCATGCAGAAGCTGCGCCGCGGCGAGCGCCCGGAATCCAAACGCCTGGCCGCCGAAATCATCGTCCGCTCCAGCACCAGCGCGCCCAAACCGGAGGCGCCCCGATAATTTGCCCGACGCCGACCCAGAACCTTCCCCAGTGCCGCTGCCCATCGACGGCGTGCTCGACCTGCACACCTTCAATCCCAGGGAGATTGGCAGCCTGGTGCCGGCTTATCTGGACGAATGCCGCGCGCGCGGCATTTGGGAAGTCCGGATCATTCACGGCAAAGGGGTCGGCCATCTGCAACGCTCCGTTCACGCCCTTCTCTCCCGGCGGCCGGATGTGGCGCGGTTTTCCTTCGCCAGCGCCGCCTTTGGCGGCCGCGGCGCCACCATTGTCACTTTGCGCCCCGAAACCCGGTAGCCCTCTAGGATTGCTCAGCGCCGTCCAAAACCTCCACGGCGGAAATTTGCGATAAATCCGCCGCCGCCCAGTCCGGCCGATGCGACCGCAACTCCTCGAGCGACGCGCCCCCGCTGGCGACGGCCAGCACTTTAGCGCCAATGGAGCGGCCGCAACGAATGTCCAGCGGCGTGTCGCCAATGACCAGCACTTCCTCCCCGCGCAGAGGGCGTCCGAGCCGCTGGCTGCCGCGTTGGAGGGCGATGGCGGCGATCTGGTCGCGTTCCTCGTGATCGTCGGCAAACCCGCCAAAGGGGAATTTTTGCCACAGATTGAAATGTTCCAGTTTGATCTGCGCGCCTTGCTTGATATTGCCGGTGAGCAAGCCGAGCAGCGGCGGCTCGGGCCGCGCGGCCAGCGCCGCCTGGAATTCGAGCACGCCGCGGCAGGCGCCCCCTTTGCAGTCCACAATAATTTTCCGCAAGCAGGCCAGATAGGCCGCGAAAAAGCGCTCGAAATTTTCCGGCGACGGCTCGATGCCCGCGTGGGTGAACACTTCGCGCACCAGCGAGAAATCGGTTCGACCGCCGAACTTGAGCCGTCCCGTTCCGTCTTGAATCCCAAACTCACTGGCAAAGGCGCGCGCAAACGCCTTCACCCCCGCGCCGCCCGTGTGGATAAGCGTGCCGTCAACATCGAATAAAACCAATCGGATCACCTGCCCAAACTGCGGGCAAAGCGGGACAATTGCAATGCCGGGGATAAGGAGAACATTTCTCAGTTTGCAATTTCCAATTCCGCCCCGGTCACTTAACTTCCAGTTCGTGAGCGGCTGTATCCAAAGCCCCCTCCAATCCGGTGCGATGAGCAACACAGTCTATTTTGACCTCGAGACCCAGAAGTCGGCGGAGGAAGTCGGCGGCTGGGACAAAATCCGCGAGATGCGCATGAGCGTGGGCGTGACCTACAGCACGGCACGCGGCGATTACAAGATTTACCGCGAGCACGAGGTCAACGCGTTGATTGACGAATTGCGCCGGGCGGACCTGGTGGTGGGTTTCAACACCTTGCGCTTCGATTACGAGGTGCTCGCCGGCCACAACCCGTTCTTTGACCCGCAACAGGTGCCCACGCTCGACATGCTGGTGGAGCTGCAAAAGACGCTGACACACCGCCTGTCGCTGGACTCGATTGCCTCGGCCACGCTCGGCGTGGAAAAAACCGCCGGAGGGATGCAAGCCATCCACTGGTACCGGGAGGGCAAATTGCTGGAGATTGCCGAGTATTGCTGCTACGACGTGAAGATCACGCGCCTGGTCCACGAGTACGGGTTGTCCAACAAACAACTCCATTACGTCAACCGCTTCGGAAAAAAGCTCGCTGTGCCGGTCGCGTGGGGAAGCCAGCCGGGCGCGGACCGCCGGGAAACGCCGGCGCGGATTCGGAGTTGAAATTCCCGTTCCGGTTGGTCTAATTCGGCGTGGCAACAAACCGGCTTGCGCGCAGTCTGAAGGCGACTTTCCTGGGGATGGGAGTCAACATCGCGCTCACGGCCTGCAAATTCGCCGCCGGGGTGTGGGGCCGTTCGCACGCGCTGATCGCCGACGCGGTGGAATCCACCGCGGATATTTTCAGTTCCATCATCGTCTGGCGCGGCCTGACCGTGGCGGCCGAACCGGCTGACCGCGAACATCCCTACGGCCACGGCAAAGCCGAGCCGTTGGCGGCGGCGTCGGTCGCCGTCATGCAGTTGCTGGCGGCGGCGGGCATCGTGCTCAAGTCCGCCCACGAATGGCTCCAGCCGCGCGCCCAGCCGCGGGCCTTCACGCTGGCCGTGTTGATCGCGGTGGTGGTGGTGAAGGAGCTTCTCTTCCGCTTTGTCGCCCGCGAGGCCGGCTCGGTGGAAAGCATTGTTGTTTACACCGACGCCTGGCATCATCGCAGCGACGCGATGACCTCGCTGGCGGCGGCCATCGGCATCACCATTGCGCTGGTGGGCGGCCCTGATTTCGCCTTTGCCGACGACGCGGCCGCCATTGTCGCCGGGCTGATCATCGCCTGGAGCGGCTGGCAATTGCTCCGCCCCGCCTTGAACGAGTTGATGGATGCGGCGCCCAACGCCGCCGTGGTCGCGCAAATCCGGCTGGCGGCCGGGAAGGTGCCTGGCGTCAGTGCCGTCGAGAAGTGCATCGTGCGCAAGGCGGGTTTTCAATACTTCGTCGATATGCACGTGGAGGTCGATGGGGGGATGCCCGTGCGCCAGGCCCATCAGATCGCCCATCTGGTCAAGGACAAGGTGCGGGAGACGGTCCCGACCGTGTCTGACGTTCTGGTGCATATTGAACCCAGCCCATGAAAGATGGCGCTTCGCCCTCCGGCGCCGCCCCCCCGCGCGCAAAAAACGATGCCCCTCCGGGCGCGCCGCGGCCGCCTATTCCCGGCCTTTTGAGTCAATTATAATTGTGACCGGCCCGTCGTTGCACAGGCTCACCTTCATGTCCCCCCCAAACTCGCCCGTCGCGATGGGCTTGCCGAGGTCCGCCGCCAACCGGCCGATGAATCGCTCGTACAGGGGAATGGCCGTTTCGGGCCGGGCCGACCGGCTGAAGGAGGGGCGATTGCCCTTTTTGGTGCTGGCAAAAAGCGTGAACTGGCTCACCACCAGAATATCCCCGCCCACCTCCCGCACCGAACGGTTCATCAGCCCGCCGGCATCGCGGAAAATTCGCAGGCGGACAATTTTCCCGCTGAGCCACTCGATGTCCTCGGCGCTGTCGGTTTCCTCGACGGCCAGGAACACGACCAACCCCGCCTGGATCGCGGCCTTGACGGCTCCCGCGAGGAGCACGCGGGCCTCGCTGACTCGTTGGATGACGGCGCGCATCAGTTCAGTCTTCTAATCCCATTAAGATCAAGATTGAGATTAAGAGCAAGATTAAGATGAGCATGTTATTGCAATGGCGTGGCCATCCGGCTAGTTTATTCAACCTGCCGGCCGACAGTGCCGGCCCAAAATGCTGATTGTGCAAAAATTCGGCGGGACTTCGGTCGCCAACCCGGAGCGGATTAAAAACGTGGCCCAGCGCGTGGCGCGCTATCGTGCCCAAGGCAGCCAGGTGGTCGTGGTCGTTTCCGCCATGAGCGGCGTGACCGACAACCTGATCAAAATGGCGCGCGAACTGACGCCGCTGCCCAACGAGCGCGAGATGGATATGCTGCTGGCCACCGGCGAACAAACGACCATCGCCCTGACCGCCATCGCCTTGCACACGCTGGATGTCCCGGCCATTTCCTTGACCGGCGCGCAGGCCGGCATCGTGACCGACGGCGTGCATACCAAGGCGAAGATCGCCAACATCACCCCAAAGAAAATCCACAGCCTGCTCCAGGAGGGCAAGGTGGTGATCGTGGCCGGATTCCAGGGCCAGACCGACGAGGGCCAGATCACGACGCTGGGGCGGGGCGGATCGGATTTGACGGCCATTGCGCTGGCGGCGGCGTTGAAGGCCGACCTTTGCCAGATTTACACCGACGTCGATGGCGTCTATACGGCCGACCCGCGCGTCGTGCCGGGCGCGCACAAACTGCCGGAGATTTCCTACGACGAAATGCTCGAGCTGGCCGGACTGGGCGCCAAAGTCATGCAGTCGCGCTCGGTCGAGTTCGCCAAAAAGTTCGGCGTCGTCTTCGAGGTCCGCTCCAGTCTCAACGACAACCCAGGAACGATTGTGAAAGAAGAAACTCCCAGCATGGAAGGCGTCGTCATCCGCGGCGTCTCGCTCGACAAAAACCAGGCCAAGATCACGCTCGTCGCCGTGCCCGACCAGCCCGGCGTGGCCGCCCGCGTCTTTAAGGCCATCGCCGACGCCAACATCAACGTCGATATGATCGTGCAAAACATCAGCCACACCCTGGACTCTCCCGCGACCGACCTTTCCTTCACGGTGGACAAGCCGGACTTGTTGAAAGCGACCCGGATCATCGACGGATTGAAGGAAACCATCGGATTCCGCCAGGTGATTGCGGACGAGAAGATCGGCAAATTGTCCATCGTCGGCGTCGGCATGCGCAGTTATCCGGGCGTGGCGGCAAAAATGTTTGAAACGCTGGCCGCGGCGGGCATCAACATCGGCATGATCTCGACCAGCGAAATCAAAATCTCCGTCATCGTTGAACTGGGCAAAGGCGAGCAAGCCATGCGCGTGGTCCACGAGGCCTTCCTGGAAAAACTGGCCTAGGAACTCTGTTGTCCCCGCCGCTCCGGCCACGGCGAGAGTTCGCATTGAAATCGCAGGGTGACCGACTTACCCTTGCGCGATCATGTCGAGGAAGACGATTCAACCCGCTTTCCATCCCCCGGCAGCGGGCGCTTCAGCCTCCGGGGACCTGGCCCAGGCATGGTGGCAGCAAGGCTGGTTCTTTTTTCTCCTCCTGTCGGTGGCGGCCTTTCTGGCTTATCAACCGGTCTGGCATGGGGGTTTTTTGTGGGACGATTCCGTCTTGCTGACCAATAATCCGCTGGTCAAACAAGCCGACGGCTGGTGGCGGATTTGGTGCGAAAGCGTGACCGATTATGTGCCGGCGACCCTGACGACGTTCTGGCTGGAATGGCGTTTGTGGGGGGGCAATCCTTTGGGTTACCACCTGGGCAACATCCTCCTGCATGCCCTGGCCGCGTTCCTGGCGTGGAAAGTTTTGCGGGCGCTTAAAATTCCAGGCGCCCGCCTGGCGGCGGCGATTTTTGCGCTGCATCCGGTGGCGGTGGAATCGGTCGCCTGGATTGCGGAGCGAAAGAACACGCTGGCGATGGTGTTTTATCTTTGCGCGCTGCTCTGGTTTCTGCGCTTCGAGGATTCCGGCGACCGGCGCTGGTATTGGACTTCGGCGCTGGCGTTTGTTCTGGCGCTCTTCAGCAAGACAGCCGTTGTGCCGCTGCCGGTGGTGCTCCTGGGCATGGCTTGGTGGCGGCGGGGGCGAATCGACCGCCGGGACCTCCTCCGCAGCCTGTTGTTTTTTGTGTTGGCGGCGGCCGGGGTTTTGCTGGCGCTGTGGATTCAGCGGGGGGCCACGGGCGCCAGTTTTCAGACCGTCAGTTTTTGGGGGCGTCTGGCGCAAGCCGGCTGGGTTGTTTGGTTCTATCTTGGCAAAGCGGTTGTTCCTCTGAACCTCGTTCCGGTTTATCCGCTCTGGCATATCAACGCGGCCAGGATGGTTTCTTACTTGCCCACCCTGGCGGTGGCCGCGGTCCTGGCCGCCAGTTGGCTCTGCCGAAAGCAAGGAGGAAGGGTGGTGCTGGCGGCGTTTGGTTATTTTCTGGCGCTGCTTCTCCCGGTCATGGGATTTGCCAATATTTCCCTGATGCGTTGCACGTTGGTGGCGGATCAGTGGCAGTATTTCGCCCTCATTGGCCCCGTCGCCCTGCTGGCCGCCGGCGCGACCGTTGCCGTGAGATTCCTGGGTCCAGGCAAGGTATTCCTGGCGCCCGCGGGTGTCGTGGTGTTGCTCCTGGCGCTGGGCGTTTTGACGTGGAGGCAGAGCCGGCTCTACACCAGTCCCACCACACTTTGGCAGGCCACGCTGGCGGCGGATCCGCGTTCTTTCCTGGCCCAAAGTTCCCTCGGCAGCATCCTCTTCAAGAGCGGCAAGACAGCGGAGGCGATCGCTCATTACGAGGCCGCGCTGGCCATCGACCCCAAATTCTTCGACGCGCACTACGATCTGGCCAACATCTTTCTCCAGACCGGCCACCCGTCCGATGCCGTGGCCCATTACGAAAAAGTGCTGCAAATCCAGCCGGACTTCCCCCAGGCAGTCAATAATCTGGCTTGGGTCCTGGCGACGTGTCCTCTGCCCTCTCTCCGCAACGGCGCCCGCGCGGTGGAACTGGCCGGCCGCGCCGTGAACCTTTCGGGGGGCAAGGACCCTTCCCCTGTCGGCACGCTGGCGGCTGCTTACGCCGAGGCCGGCCGATTTGATGACGCGATCACCGCCGCCCGCGTGGCCCTGAAATTGGCCGGCGCCCGGAATGATGCGGCGCAGGTCAAGGACCTGAACCAACAACTCGCCTGCTACCAGCGGGGCGCTCCCTACCGTGATCCGCTCCCAGCCGGGGCCAGTGCCAACCCCCGGTCCCCGCCGCCTATTGCGGCACCTGCAAAACGCGGTAGAAGCGCTGAGCGTCAGTGACCGGGTCGGTGACCGTGACGGTCGCGTTGGTGGCGGTAATGGGGCCGCCCAAATCAGCCCAATTGGTGGCTGTCAAACACGAGTTGTATTGCACCTGGTAATTCGCTCCTGCCGTGGCCGCCCAACTGAACGCGATCCTGTTGCCGGATTGGAAGGCCGCTTGGAACACCGGAAGAACCGGCGCCAGGATCGTCAACGTTCCATCGACAATGGTAACCTGGTAATCCGGCAGCCGGCCGCCGGGGTCCGCCAGGTTCGGTATAATCGGATACGTCCCCGCCGGGCTGACCGAGGTGGCGCCGCAACCGTAGCTGGCAGTGATATTGTCCCCGTTCCGCAAGCCGGCAATGACGCCCGTGAACACCGGGTTGGTGATGCCGTACGAGCGCGTGGCATTGCTGGCCGTCACGCTCAACGGCGCCGGCGACACCACCAGACTGACAAAGTCGGTCACGCTGTAATAGTCCGTCGAGTCGTTGGGCGTGAAGGCCGCCGACAACAGGTTGCTGCCCGCATTCAGAACTGTTCCGGCGGGCGGAACATAGGAGAAAGCACCCGGGACATTCGCGGACGCGTTTAACTGGGCGGCGCCCAGAGCGCCGCCGTAAGTGAGAGCCGGCGGATTCGTCCAAGTGATGACGGGTGTGCCGACGAACACGAACCCGTTGGTCAACACCGCGCTTTGGCCGTCCGCGTTGGTGAGCGCAACGTTCACCGCGCCGACGGTGGAAGAGGCGGGCGTCACCACAGTAAGATTGGTGGCGCTGTTGAAGGTCACCGCGGCTGCCGCGACGGAGCCGAAGGCCACCGCGGCATGGCCTTGGAATCCAGAGCCAGTAATCGTCAGGGTTGTGCCGCCGGCAACCGGCCCGGCGGAAGGCGTGATGCCACCGAGGGTGGGAGGAGCCGCTGTCACACTAATGTCGTCCAACCCGAAGAAACTGGCCGCATTCGCAAAGCCGATTTGGAGGACGCTGTACGGATTGGTGGCGGCAAGAGTAAATTGAAGGTTTGTCCAGCCGATGCCCGGAAGATTTGTCTCGTTATAGACCACGTTTCCCTCCCAGGAAACCTGGAACCCATTGGGGGTGGCGCCGTCCGAACTATCCAGCCACAATGAAACCGAATACATCTGCCCGGGGATCGTGGGTATCGTCTGCGACAGATAGCCCAAAGCTCCGTTATTGACGAGGAACGCGCCGTAGGCCCCGGAGTGGATGGCGCCGTCATAGGTGCTGGCCGAAACATAGGCGGTGTCCCCGTTCAAAGTCCATCCTGTCAAATCGCCGGTTTCAAACCCGCCGTTCTGAACCAACTGGCCGATCATAAAAAGCAGCGGCAGGCTTTCCCCGGCGGCGAACGTGTTGTTGCTGAATAAGACGCCCGCGGACCAGGCTCCCGCCGGCAGGTTGGTGGCGGCGACATTGAGGCTGCAATTGACAACAGCCGCGCCAAAAGGCCCCAAAACGCCGTTGGTGGGTGAAACATCGAGCCAGGGCGGATTGGTCACTACGTTCCAGTTGACTGCAACCTGGCTGGCGTTGGTTAACCGGCAGAGGATCGCCGCGGCATTGAACGGGCCGCTCGGCGGACCGTCAAACTCGTAGCCGGCCGCGGGGGAAAGCGTCAGCGGGTCCGAGATTTGCAACGTGAACGACCGGTGGTGCAGCAGGCCGTTGCCCAGATTGGTCAACGTCAGGTGGGCGGTGTAGCTTCCCACAAGAAGATTCGACGCCGCATTCAAGTTGACCAGCACACTGGCCGTCGCGCCGGGGCTGAGACTCCCATTGGTCGGCCAGGCGGAAAGCCACGGCGCGTCACTCTGCAAACACCAGCTCAGCGACGCGGTCCCTTCGTTTGTCAATAAAAAATTCTCCGCCGTCACATTGAAGGGGCCTCCGCCGGGGCCGCTGGAAATGAAGCCCGCCACGGGCAGCATCACCAGCGTGTCCGGCGGGGCGAGGGTGTTGATCAAATTGCTGCCGTTGGGCGTCCCCCACCCGGTGCAAAGATCATAGCCGCGCGCGGCGAAATAGGCGTTGGGGCTGTTGGCGTTGGTGTTGTTGCCAATGGTAATATCGTGAAAGTTCGTCGCATAACCGGCGCCCGCGCCAATGGCGTAAAGAGCGGGGTTCAGGAAGCCGACAGGCCCATTACCGTACTTGGCCGCCTGCTGGTTGACCAGCGCCGTAAATCCCGCCCATAACGGCGCGGCGGCGCTGGTGCCGTAGAAAGACTCGGAGGTGTTATCATCAGCAATCAAGAAGACGTTGAATGCGCACATGGCAACATCGGGCAGATTCCGGTATGCGGTGGACCCTTGGTTGGTCGCCATGCTGATCCCGGCTTGCCAGGAGGGAATCGCGTAATTGGTCGTGAACCCGCCGCTGCTGCCGCTCCAGACGGTTTCAGATTGCCACGGCCCGTTGGTGCCGGTTGTTGACAATACCGTGCCGCCCACCACGGTGATATACGGGTCGCCCGTCGGGGCGCTGACCTGGCCCGGCGGATCGGCGCCGAAATCAGCGGAAGCGCAAAAAAACGACTGCCCTTGCGCGGCAAACTGTTGGAATATCTGGTCGGTGACGGCGTCCACCGAAATAAATATCCACGAGCAGCTAATTTGAGCGGCCAGATTGTCGGTCGCGATCCGGTTCAAGAGATCGTCCACCGGCGAAAAGACGCTCTCTTCATAAACGAGGATTTTGGAAAGTCCCGGCGCCATGGAAACCAGCAAATCAATGTCCGCCGCCACCTCCGAGTTCTGAAAACTCGGCGCGCCGCCAAAACCATCGACCAGGACGTTGGACAGCGTGACGCTGGAAAGTCCGGCCTTGGACTCGTAGGCGGCAATATCGCTTGGGTAATAGCCGTCAAACTCGACCAGTGCCGCGGTTTGCCCCCTGCCGGTCAAGGTGACGCCCGGCGCGTAGGCCGCCCTGAAATCCTTGCCGATGTACCCGCCGCCCGGCCCGGAGCCACCCGAAGGTTCAGCGCCCCCCTCCGGCGCAATCGGCGCCTTCTTAAAATTGGCGTGCGGCGCGCTGAAGTTGTCCAGACCCTCGATCGCCAGGACCGGAATGCCCGCGTCGATGGATGGAGCCGCATCCGGGCAATAAAAGGCGCGGGGTTCCGTCGGATGTTGATAAACGCGGATGTTCACGCGGAGAACCCGGCGAATATCCGCCACCGAGGCGCTCACCTCCAGCAGCGTCCGATTCGGGTGCAGGCCCGTGACTTGGAAATGATTGGCGCGGGCGAAATCAATGAGAGCCTGGTAATCCTGCTTTGTGGGACCAAATTGATCCGCGAATTCCGCCGGACTCAAATACCGGTGAAATTTCGGGCTGGCCGGATCGTAAATCTGTTGAACCAGGCTGGCCAGAGCTTCCCTATGGCGCAACGGCAGGCCGACGGTCAGGTTCAGACGTGCGGCATCCGGCAGAGAACCAATCGGTTGCATATGAGCCGCCGCAGCCGGCACGCCCCCTGGCAATGACTGCCTTTCGGCTGTTTGACCCGCCATGCCGAAGCAAAGCGATAAGAGCAACTGAGCGCTGACGAACTTCCGGCCAACCCAGTACTCCCTGTTGACGGCTTGCGGATACACGGGTTTCCTCATCAATCGGTTCCAGGGTGAAAAAAAGAGAGGCAGAACAACTTGTTCCGCCTCTCTGTCAATGTGAAACTTGATGAGCGTGCGCTTAGCCGCGCTTGGCGCCAAACTTCGAGCGGAGTCCGGCCAGGCCCAGCAGCACGGAACCAACCATGCTCAGCGTCATTCCGCCGTCAGGCGTAGTCACCCTGAAGGTGGCATCCAGATTAGCAAATTCGTTGTGCCCCGGATGAATCGAGTTCTGCGAAGGATCGCCAACAATCAGAACTTCGTTCAGGTAATACGAACCGCTGATCGTTCCCGAATCCTGTTTGGCCGTGGGCGCCATGGCCAGAGCCAAGGTTGATCCCAACTGCGTCCCAAGCGACCCGCCTGCGATGTAAAGTGTCGGACTCTCCCAGGCTTGGGCTTGAGCGGTCAAAGACTCGCCGCCCGGATCACTCGCTCCAAAGGTCCACTTGCCATCTTGGCCGTACTGTCCGCTGCTGTAGATGACTTCCAATCCGGCAGTTTGCAGTCCGGCATTCTGAGAGAGGTCGTTCAAACCAACAACCAGCGATCCAGAAGATGTTCCTGTGGCGATATCCAAGTCCCAAGAGCCAACAGTTCCAGCCCAGGTGATACCATTCGGTCCAAGGTTTGCGGCCGGGATGATCACCGAGCTAGTGCCGGAAATCAGTTCCATGTAGGCATTGGCCTTCGCCACTGAAGCACTCGCCAAGAGAGCTCCCGTCAGCGCCACCGTCGTTATTAAGGTTTTTGTTTTCATCATTTTATCCTTTTCTTTCTTTAGTTTCACATTGTTCTGCGTTACTTGTCTCACCTTCTGTGCTGTTACGCACATTTGTCTGCAAGGTTCATATGCAAGCCGCGTGCCAACATCCAAACCTTTGTTCAAGCACCCTTGAATAATGACATAACATACTTATATTCAACCGCTTATCAAATCAACCTTTTTCCCGTTCCTACCTCCACTCACAGGCCAATCCGTAAAGGCTTTCGACAAAAACGCCCGTAAATGCCTCATTGCCAGATGTAAGATCATAACAATCAACCATTTGCAAAGTGATTTTGATTTGTGTAAGGAGTTCCGACGTGTTCACAAGCCCTTCCAATTTGCTTCTCTATAGTGCTCCGGCCACCAGATCCCCAACGCCGCAAGTCGTGTATCCCATCTTCCCCGCCGCCAGGCTCTTGATCTTCTCGCGCGTCACCTTAACTACCGCCGCTTCAATGGCTTGCGCGGCTTTGGCTTCGCCCAGGAAATCCAGCATCATCTGCCCGGCGCAGATCGCCGCCAAGGGATTAATCACTCCTTTTCCGGTGTATTTAGGCGCACTCCCCCCAATCGGCTCAAACATGCTTGTTCCCTCCGGATTGATGTTGCCGCCCGCCGCAATACCCATTCCGCCCTGCACCATTGCCCCCAAATCGGTGATTATATCGCCAAACATATTATCTGTAACGATAACGTCAAACCACTCCGGGTTTTTCACGAACCACATCGTTGTCGCATCCACGTGCGCGTATTCCCGTTTGACATCCGCAAACTCCTTTTGGCCAATGGCATGGAATACGCGCTCCCACAGGTCAAACGCGTACGTCAACACGTTGGTCTTGCCGCAAAGGGTCAATTGCGACTTCTTTCCGGCCGCGATGTCTTCCGCCTTTAATCCGTGCCAGGGTTTGCCGCCGCGGCGTTTGCGGGCCAGTTCGAACGCGAACCGCAGGCAGCGCGCCACACCGCGATGCGTATTGACGCTCTCTTGGATGGCGATTTCATTTGGCGTGCCTTTGAAGACGAATCCGCCCGAACCGGTGTAAAGCCCCTCGTTGTTCTCGCGCACGACGACGAAGTCGATGTCCTCCGGCTTTTTGTCCTTCAGCGGGCAAAACCGTTCGTCGTAGAGCTTGACCGGGCGGAGGTTGATGTATTGCTCCAGCTCGAAACGCAGCCGCAGCAGGATGCCCTTTTCCAGGATGCCGGGCTTCACCCCCGGATGGCCGATGGCGCCGAGGAGGATCGCCGGGAACTGGCGCAACTCCCCGACCACGCTGTCCGGCAGGGCCTCGTT
This sequence comes from Verrucomicrobiota bacterium, assembly GCA_049510745.1. Taxonomy (GTDB): domain Bacteria; phylum Verrucomicrobiota; class Verrucomicrobiia; order Limisphaerales; family Palsa-1400; genus PLGF01. Next base: position 30,221 of record JBEKYR010000054.1, read on the forward strand.
GGTCCGCAGGTAACGTTCGCCCCCCAGGTCGTAGTGGGTGAAATTGAATTTGATCTTGAATTTCGGCCCGGCCGCTTCGAGCACCTTGATCGCTTCGCGAATGACTTCCGGCCCGGTGCCGTCTCCGGCAATGACTGCAATGTTGTAACTCTTCATTTTTCCATTTCAAAACCGCGGAAGGCGATGCTAAAGAATTGCCCCGCGCTGGCAAGCGCGCATTTTCCCGCCCTAATCAAACGCACAGTCCATGCCAATCAACGCCAGTCCCGGCGGTTCAATGTTTGGGCTTGAACTTGTCCCTCCATGAGCGCATTCCTCAGGACATGCTTGTTTACCGCAAGTTCGCCGACGGCCTGTTCGCCGGCTCGGAAGAAGACAGGGACCGCACTGCCAGCCCCAGGCATACATTGAAACAAGCCCGAAACTGAAACCAAAAACCGAACCACGGAGAAACTTATGGAACAACTCATGCAATTGATTCTAAAAATCGGCACGGGAGTGTTTGTCTTGTTCATCGTCGCGGCCATCCTGTTGCCGCAGGCCATCCGGATTTTGCGCGAATACGAGCGCGGCGTGATCTTCCGGCTGGGCAAACTGCTCGGCGCCAAAGGGCCGGGATTGATTTTCCTGATTCCCGTCGTGGACCGCATCGTGAAAATTGATCTGCGCGTCGTAACCATTGACGTGCCCAAGCAGGAAGTCATGACCAGGGACAACGTGCCGGCCACAGTGGACGCGGTGGTTTATTTCCGCGTCGTGGACCCGAACGCGGCGGTGGTGAAGGTGGAAGATTATTGGAAGGCCACTTCGCTCATCGCGCAAACGACCTTGCGCAGCGTGCTCGGCCAGTCGCCCCTGGACGATCTGCTCTCGCAGCGCGACGTGATCAATCTGAAATTGCAGGAGATTATTGACAAGCAAACCGAGCCGTGGGGCGTCAAGGTCACCTCGGTCGAGGTCAAGGAAGTGGCGCTGCCGGACAGTATGAAACGCGCCATGGCCAAGCAGGCCGAAGCCGAACGCGAACGCCGCGCCAAGGTCGTCAACGCCGAAGGCGAATTCCAGGCCGCCGAAAAAATGGTGCAAGCCGCCGCCATGATCGCCAAGGAGCCGATTGCGCTCCAACTGCGCTATCTCCAGACCATGCGCGAAATGGCCAGTGAGCACAACACGACGACCTTCCTGCCCCTGCCGATTGATCTGTTCACCGCGTTTTTGAAAAAATAGGCCACGGCTGGCTCATGAAACCTTTCAGGGAACCCCCGGACGCGCGGCAGCGCGTCCCTACCAGATTTCGCGAGGTAGGGA
>JBEKYR010000055.1:0-29982 GCA_049510745.1 Verrucomicrobiota bacterium
GCAACTCAAGCAATTGGAGAGTCTTTCCCGTCGGATCATCTTCCAATCGACCCCAAATCCGCGCCGTCGCAAACGGTTGACGCAAAAGGTTTTAGGCACTAACTAAGTGCCATTCGGGTCAACCCATAGTTTGGTTCGCTTTTGTCGCAGGGGGTCTTCCATAGTTCCTCCGGATTTTTAAGTTTTCTCGTGGATTTCAGCGAACGCGGCGGCGGCTCAAACAATCGCTTCTTCAATCCTCGCCCGGCCGAACCCCTTCTTTATCCTGTCATCCTTTCTCAGGGTATTCTCTGGTCCTCTCCGCGGTGCCATGTCTCAGAATCGTTTATTCTCGGGAAAGTGTCTCGCCACGGATTTCGCGGAGTTTCACGGATGGAAACCCCGTCGTTTCCCATCCCCACGCGCAAGCCCACGCGCCAGCGTCAGCCCGACAATTTGTTCACTTGTCAGCCCAACAATTTGTTCATTTGTGTATTCCGTGCCATCCGTGGTCGCCTTCCTTTCGTTACCGCTGCCGCTCTGCACTGCCATCCCGAAACGTTTTGTTTTCCTGACAAGATTCTTCGCCGCAAAAAAACGTAAGGAACACAGAGATAAGAGATTACGTTGTTTTTTCTTTGCGACCTTTGCACTGCACTGTCTCAATATCGCTCATTCTCGCGAGGATTTTTTCATTACCCATGCAACCTCCCATCAATCTTTTAACGCAAGGACGCAAGGGCGCAAACCTGCAAGGGCCCAGCAAAGGAAGCTTTGCGTCTTGGCGTCTTGGCGCCTTTGCGTTGAATTCCTTTTGGCTGCGGCTGCCGCGCTGCGCTCTTTGCGGCAAAATCCGCCCCAGGCCGTGCGATTTTTCAACAAAAAACTTGTAATCCCCTCAAAACGTGCAATTATTCCCGTGTGCGAGCACTGCTCTTTGACATAAAGTGGAGCCGCCGGCGACCGGTCCTGTTCGCCCGCCGCGGGACGCACCCCAGGCCGCTGGCAATCCGCCCCGCTTAAAAAGCAGGAATCGAACCCCCAAAAAACGACGCCCAATCAAACCAAAAATCAAACCAAATCAAACCAAATCAGACTAAATCAAACCAAAACAGAAGGGGGGGGAGGGGGGTCAAGCCCGGTCAAATCAAGGCACCGAAGGTCGCCCAGTCCGTGCCAGTCCGTGCCAGTCCATTCACTGATTCACTGATTCATTTGATCTCCGCGCATTGCCAAGCTTTCGAGTTTGCGATTTCCCATTTACGAGGGAAAATGGACTCCTGAAATTTGACGAAACATCGAAGCTCTTTGAAGTCTCCGTCCGCGAATTGGCCGAGACCGACGGCTCCAGGCGCATCGGCTTCGAGCGCGGCGAGGGCTGGCATCGCCTCGGACTGGGCGCCGAATTGCACGCCCGCGTCCTCCGCGCCCGATGCCTGGCCCGCCCCGGCTATCGCCGCGAGGTCCACCTCCAATCCCGCTGGCCCGTGGAAGATTGGACGGCCCTGATCACCGGCCGCCTGGACGGCTGCGTGCAGGACCCCGCCGGCTCCTGGTTGATCGAAGAATTCAAATCCGCCTACCTCCCCTCCGCCGACGCCCGCCGCGCCGACGCCGCCTTTGACCGCCATCAACGCCAGCTTCTTCTCTATTGCCATCTCTGGCGCCGCTTGGGCCACGCGCCCGTCTCCGGCTCGCTCGTTTATCTGGACCTCGCCACCGCGGAGGAATTCTCCGTCGCCGTCCCCTATGACGAAGCCGCCCTGGACGCCGAACTGCGCCGCCGCCTTGCCCAACTGCTGGCGATTTGGAAGGCCGAAGCAAAACTCCGCCAACAAAAGGCCGCCGCCGCCCGCGCCCTCCCCTTTCCCCACGATCAGGCCCGCCCCGGCCAGAAAATCATGATCGACGCCGTGCGCCAAACGCTGGACGCCGGCGACAATCTGCTCGCCGAGGCCCCCACCGGATCGGGCAAAACGGCCGCCACTCTTTTCCCCGCCCTGGCTCACGGCCTGGCCAACGGGCGTCAGGTCGTGTTTCTGACTTCAAAGACTCTCCAGCAGAAAATGGCCGTCTCCGTCTTGCGCGCCTTGAATCGCGACGGCGCCTTCCGCACCGCCCACATCCGCGCCAAGGAGAAAATGTGCGCCAACGACCGCGTCCTCTGTCACGAAGATTTTTGCCCCTATGCCAGGGACTACCCCGGCAAAATGGAAAAATCCCAACTCCTCAACCGCCTCCGCGAGGCGCATCCGCACTTCGATCCGGACGCTGTTTTCGCCGCGGCCAAGCGCGGGCAAGTCTGCCCCTTCGAGGTGCAATTGGAGCTGGCCCGCCGCGCCGACGCCCTCGTGGCCGATTACAATTACGTCTTCGACCCCGGCGCCGCCTTGGGCCATCTGGACCGCGAGGGCCTGGCCTCGGCCATCCTTTTGGTGGACGAAGCCCACAATCTGCCCGACCGCGCCCGCCAAATCTTTTCGCCCGAGCTGCTGGAGGAAACGTTTCGGAACGTGGCCGGACGGATCTTGCTGCAATCGGGCGAGTTGTTCGAGTCGCTTTCCCGCATCGTGGACGACGCGGCCGCGCTGCTCCGGGAAACCGCGCGGGCGCTCCCCGAAACCGAGGCCATCGCCGAACTCCAACCGCCGGCGTCCCCGCTGCGCGATCTGTGGAAGGAATGGGAACCGCAATTTGTCCGGTACCTTTCCTGGAAACGCGAGGTCAAACTGGCCCTTCCCGAAGACTCGATTGTGGACCTCCATTTCGCCTGGCAGCGCTTCATGGCCATTCTCAATTTGTTTGGTCCGGGCTTCGCCTGCGTCGTGGAGAAACGCGCTGCCGGCGTCCGCCTCGCCCTCGTCTGCCTCGATCCGGCCCGCGCCCTCGCGCCCGTCTTTCGCGCGGCATCATCGACTATTCTCTTTTCCGCCACACTCTCCCCCCTCGACGTCACCCGCCGCCTGCTCGGCCTGGAGAAGGAGCGCACCCGCTCCCTGGCGTTGCCGCCGCCTTTCCCGCCGGAGAACCGCAAAGTGATGATCCTGCCGCAAGTGCAAACGACCTTCGCCGCGCGCGCCCGGCACTTCGGAACCATCGCCACCCTGATCGCCCGCATGGCCGGGGCGCAAGGCGGCAACGTCCTGGTTCTATTCCCCAGCTACCAATTTCTCCAGCAAGTGGCCGAAAAAATGCCCCCGCTCCGCTCCGCCTTCGCCGTCCAGCGGCCGGGTCTCGGCGAACAGGAACGCGAAGCCATCTTCCAATCCCTCGCTTCCGCCCCGCCGGCGGGGATGGTGCTCTTTGCTGTCTTGGGCGGGATGTATGCCGAGGGCGTCGATTATCCCGGTGAACTTCTCGGCGGCGTCTATATTGTTTCGCCCGCCCTGCCCCAGGTTTCTTTCGAACGCGAACTCTTGCGCCGCTATTTCGACGAAACCGAGCAAGCCGGCTTCGAATACGCCTATTTGCAGCCGGGCATGACCCGTGTCATCCAGGCCGCCGGCCGCTTGATTCGCAGTGAAACCGACCGCGGCGTCATCGCCCTCCTCTGCCAGCGGTTCCTCCAGGAACCCTACGCCAGCCATCTGCCCCGCGATTGGTACCGCGACTCCCCCTTGGAATTGGTGGCCCGTTCCCCCGCCGCCGAAATCCAAAAATTCCTCAATTCCGCGCGATAAAGACTCTCAAACCCCGCTCCCTTTCCGATCCAGACAGTTCCGCACCGTCTGCGCCAGTTTTTGCGGCGAATAAGGCTTTTGCAGAAAGTTTTCGCCTTCAATCAAAGGAGGCCCCTTGCCCGTCTCTGCGTTGTAGCCGCTCGAAAAAATAACTTTCAATTCCGGCTTCTCTCCTTGAAGCCGGCTTGCCAGATCGAAGCCGCTTATCCCATCCGGCATCACCAAGTCAGTCACCAGCAGGTGAACCGGCTGGCTGCGTTCCTTCCAGCACTTCAGAGCCGCCACGCCGGATTCCGCCTGAATCACCGTGTAACCGCATCGCTGCAGAACGTTGCTCATAAGGAGCCGCAAGGCCGCTTCGTCTTCCACAAGCAAAATGGTTTCCTTCCCGCCCGGCAGCCGCGCTGTGGCCGTCACTTTTCCTTGCCCCCCCTGACCCTCCTTGATCGCGGGCAAATAAATGCGAAACGCCGTGCCTCGGCCCACCTCGCTCTTGACGGTGATCCAACCGTGATGCTGCTTGACAATGCCATGCACTGTGGCCAACCCCAGGCCAGTGCCTCTGCCGGCTTCCTTGGTGGTGAAGAACGGCTCGAAAATCCGCGGCAGCACTTCGGGTGGAATGCCGATGCCGGTGTCGGCGATGTCCAGGCAAACGTGGCGTCCGGCGGCGGCTTCGGGGTTTTGTCGCGCCTGTTCCTCGTCCAGGGTTTCTGTGCCGGTGGTGATCGCCAGCCGGCCTCCGGCCAGCATCGCATCGCGCGAGTTCACGGCCAGATTCAGCAGAATCTGTTCGATCATGCCCGCATCCGCGTAAATCAACGGCAAAGCGGGCGCCAGTTCGGAACACAAGGTGATATCCTCGCCCAAAATGCGTTTCAGCATCTTGATCATGCCAGCCACCACCTCGTTCAAATCCAGACTGGCGGGCTGCATGGCTTGTTTGCGGCTGAATAGAAGCAATTGCCGGGTCAGGCTGGCGGCGCGCTCGGCGGCCAGGATGATTTGCTGGGTGCATTCGCCCCGTAAAGCCGGATCCAGGTCGGATATAAGCAGCAAACTGGCGTTGCCGTGAATGGCGGTCAGAATGTTGTTGAAGTCATGCGCCACCCCGCCCGCAAGCTGCCCGATGGCCTCCATCTTTTGCCCCTGCCGGAACTGTGTTTCCAGCGTGACTTCCTGGGTCACGTCGCGCTTGAGGGCGACATAGTTGACAACTTTGCCCGCCGAGTCATACACCGGCGAGAGGGTCATCTCTTCCTCGTAAAGGGCGCCGCTCTTCTTTTTGTTCGTGATCCGTCCCGACCACACCTTCCCTTGAACAAGGTTGCCCCACATTTGCTGGTAAAAGGCCTCGTCGTGTTTGCCGCTCTTGAGCATCCGCGGATTTTGCCCGATGGCTTCCGTCCGCGTGTAACCCGTGATCTTTTCAAACGCGGGGTTCACATAGAGAATTTTCCCGCTGACGTCGGTTATCACAATCGCCTCGGCAGCCTGCTCCACGGCGGTTGCCAGGCGGGAATGCGCTTCCTCCATCAGCTTGCGCTCCGCGATCTCGCGCTTGAGCTCGCGGTTGGCCTTGTCCAACTCCTCCATTTTATCTTCCAGCTTGTGGATGAGCACCTCGCTGTATTGCCGCAGGTGCTTCGTTTCTTCTTCCTGCGAAGCCGTGACCGGAATGCGGCCGGGCGGGGCCACCGCCGGCGGAGCAGACGCAGCCGCCCCGCGGACGGCGGGATCCGTCAGAACCTGTTTGATTCGCGCCATAAAGTCCCCCGGCTCGACAGGTTTAAGAATGAAGGCATTGGCGCCGAGGCTCAGGGCCAGTTGCTCGTCCTTGGGATCGGTATAGGTGGCGGTATAGACGACGAAGGGAATCAACTTGAGCCGCGCGTCCGCTCTCCACTGTCGCAGCAGGGTGTAGCCATCCATCACCGGCATGAGCAGGTCGGAGATGATGAGTTGCGGCGGGTTTTGCAGGGCCTTCTCGAGAGCCTCGGAACCGTTGCGCGCGCTCTCGACCTCGTACCCGCTGCTCTTCAACAGGGTTTGGAGCAAATAACGGCTCTCCTCCCGGTCATCTACTATCAGGGCTCGGATCACGTTGTTCTCCTTTCTGGTTGGGCGGCAGGAATCGCTCAATCTCCGTCACAAACGTGTCGGGATTGATCGGTTTCTCAAGGTAGCCGTTGCATCCGGCCGCCAACGATTTCTCGCGGTCGCCCACCATCGCGTAGGACGTGACCGCGATGATCGGAATGTCCCGCAGCGCCGGATTGCTCCGCAGCTCCCGCGCCACGGCGTAGCCGTCCATCAGCGGCAACTGGATGTCCAGCAGGATGAGCGCGGGGTTGATGGTCCTGGCCAGTTCGATGCCGGCACGGCCATCGAATGCGGCTATGACCAGATAGCCGCGCTTTTCCAGCAGGAACGTGGCGAGATAGCGGTTCTGCTCGTTGTCTTCGATCAAAAGAACTTTCGGTTTCATCGCTTGCTCATGTGTTTCAGTGGCAAAACGAACGTGAAAACGCTTCCCTCACCCCAGGCGCTTTTTGCCGAAATTTCTCCTCCCAGCAGGCCCGCCAGACGGCGGCAAATGGTCAGCCCCAGACCTGTTCCCTCGTACTGCCGGGTCAGACTGGAATCAATCTGCCGGAATGGCTGGAAGATTTTCTCCATGTCTTCTGGTTTGATGCCGATGCCCGTGTCGGTCACGCACAGCCGGGCCGCGGACTGCGGCGTTCCTTGGTTGGGGAAGTTGTGATCTTTGATCAACGCGGCTTCCAAGGTGACCTCGCCACGCTCGGTGAATTTGACGGCATTGTTCAGCAGGTTCAGCAACACTTGCTCGACGCGCAACCGGTCGCTGATGGCCTGTTCCACGTCCGGGGACAGAATCACCCGCAACGCCAGTCCCTTTTTCTCCGCCAGTGGTTTGACCAGCGCGGCCACCTTCTCAAGTGAGGTCCGCAAGTCGAACCGTTCGGCGCGGATTTCCAGTTGGCCGGCTTCGATCTTCGAGATGTCCAGTACGTCGTTAATGAGCGCCAACAGATGCCGCGCGCTGCTCTGCACCATGCCCAGTTGTTTGGTCTGTTCGGCGTTCAACGGCCCGGCCAGCCCTTGCAGGAGGATGCCGGTGAAGCCGATAATGGAATTCAGCGGCGTGCGCAACTCGTGTGACATGGTCGCCAGAAACGCGGATTTGAGCCGGTCCGCCGACTCGGCGCGTTCCTTGGCCTCGGCCAGTTCGGTCGTGCGCACGAGGACCCGCTCTTCGAGGCTGGCCTGGGCGGCCCGCAACTCTTCTTCGACCCGTTTGCGTTCCGTGATGTCGGTCATGACGGCCACGCGGGCGTTTCGCCCCTTGTACACCAGATCATGTGAACTGGCCACGATGGTGATCAGTGAACCGTCGTGTTTGCGGTGACGCCATTCGCCCACGTTGGCGTGCCCCTGCAACCGGGTTATCAGTTCGGCGATCTTCGCTTTTTCTTCTTCGGGATAGAGGTCGGTCAGCCGCAAAGCCAGCGCTTCCTCGAGACTGTAGCCATAGTGCCGCAAGAAAGCCTCGTTCACCGCCAGCATTTTCAGTGTGACGCGCTCGTAAATGAGCATCGGCATCGGGTTGTGCTTAAAGAGGAACCGATAGCTCGTTTCGTTCTCCCGCAAAATCTCCTCCGCCCGTTTGCGCTCGGTCACGTCGCGCGAGACTACGACCACTTTGGAAACCTGTCCCCGGTCATCCCGAATCACGGTGCCCTGCGATTCGATGTGCCGCGCCTGCCCGTTTTGATCCATCATGCGGTATTCCAGCCGTTGTCCGATGCCGGTTAAAACCGTCTCTTGGAAAACTCGTTGCACCCGCGCCCGATCTTCTGGATGGACCTCGTCGAACGAGCACGTGCCAATCAGTCCTTCCGGGTCGCCCAGAATGCGACCGTAGGAGGGGCTGTTGTAGAGACGGCGGCCGTTCAGATCGAGCACCGCCACCAAATCGGCCAGATTCTCCATGATCGAGCGGAACTGTTCCTCGCTTTGGCGCAGAATGATGCTGTTGGCGTGCTCCACCATTTCGCGATACTTCCGTTCGCCTTCGCGCACTTCTTCCTCAGCTTTCATGAGCCGGTCATGCTCGGACTGAACGCGGGCCAATTCCCGCGTGCGGCGGCGCAGTTCCAGTTGCGTCATCACCTGCCGGCTGAGAACACGGAGAGACTCCTGTTGGCCGGGTCTCAATTCTCTGGGAACATGGTCAATAACGCAGAGCGTGCCGAGCGCCTGGCCCTCGGGCGAGACGAGGGGCGCGCCCGCGTAAAACCGGATGCGCGGCTCGGCGGTGACGAGGGGATTGTCGGCAAACCGCTCGTCGAGAGCTGCATCCGGCACGATAAAAAGGCCGCTCTGATGGATGGCGTGGCCGCAGAAGGAAATGTCGCGCACGGTTTCGGAAACCCTCAGGCCGATCTGCGACTTGGCCCACTCCCGGTTTTCATCCACCAGCGAAATGAGCGCGATGGGGGCTTCGCAGATGTGCGCGGCCAGCGCCGTAAGTTCGTCAAAGGCTTCCTCCGGTCGCGTATCCAACACTTCATACTGCCGGAGAACCTCAAGACGCCGTTTTTCGTCCTGCGATGGTAACGAAGGTTTCATTGTCCCACTGCAAAACTACCGGTCTTTCTTTAATCCACCCGAAACATATCCGTTTCCTTGCCCGATTGCCAGTGGAAACTTCAGCCGCCTTTGTGAAACACTCCGCCATCCGCAGGGCACATCCATTTACTGAGCCCCTCATTATGGTTGACAAATGAGGGCGGCGTCAAGGCGGCAGCGCGCGCCTTTGTCCAGTTTGAGGTCGGCGGTCTTGTCGCCGCAACGCACCTTGCACGGGTTGCCGGCCAGGCTCTGGATCGTGGCTGTGGCAAGCCTGCCGTTCTGCCAGGCCATATCCACCTCGAAGCCGCCGCGGGCGCGAAGCCCTTTGACCGAACCGTCGGGCCACGCGGCGGGCAGCGCCGGCAGCAGGTTTATTTCCCCCTCGTGGCTTTGCAGCAGCATCTCCGCCATGCCGGCGGTGACGCCGAAATTTCCGTCCATTTGCATCGGAGGGTGAAGGCCGAACAGATTCGGGCAGGTGTTGCGTTCGGTTAACAGCATCTGGATCATGCGATGGGCGTTCTCGCCGTCATGCAACCGCGCATAAAGCGCGGTCCGCCAGGCAAAAGACCATTCGCGCACGTCGCTTGCGGCATCGGTGCCGCGGGCGTCGAGTGAAACTTTCGCCGCCGCGGCCAGCGCGGGTGTTTTGCCGACGCTGATTTGCCGTCCGGGAAAAACTGCGAAAAGATGCGAGGTGTGGCGGTGGTGGTCGTTAGGGGTGTCCAGTTCGGGATAGCGGGGGTCCTTCTTCTCGGCCAACCATTCGAGCAATTGCCCCCAACTGCCCACGCCGGGAGTGGCGAGCTTGTCGCGCAGGGACGCGATTTTGCCGCGGAAATCCTTGTCAAAACCAAGGATGTCGCAGGCTTCGACGTAATTATTGAACAAATCCCAGACAATTTCCTGGTTGTAACTCACCCCGTCTTCGTCGGGGCCGTGCTCGGGCGACCAGCCGTGCGGCACAACCAGCCGGCCGTCGGGCAATTCCTTCAAATGATCTTCCCAGAATTGGCAGGTTTCCTTCATGATGGGATAGGCCGTGTTGCGCAGGTATTCTTTGTCCTGGCCGAAGGCATAGTGCTCCCAGAAGTGGTTGCAATACCAGGCATTGGCCGTCTTGTCCCATTTGTAGCCCATGCCGCCCATGATGTTGTGCGAAGTGCGGATGGCGAAGCCGCGCGTGGTCACGGCGCCCTCGGGCGTCTTCAATTCCGCCGACGCGGCGGTGGCTTCCCGCCACGGCTCCAACTGGCTCTGGATGAGGTCAAACAACGGCCTGTGGCACTCGCCGAGGTTGGCCACTTCGGCCGGCCAATAATTCATCTCCACATTGATGTTGGCGTGATAATCCGAGTGCCAGGCGGGATGGTTGTTGTCATTCCAAAGCCCCTGCAAATTTGCCGGCAGGCCGCCTGGGCGCGAGCAGGAAATCAGCAGATAGCGCCCGTATTGGAAAAGAAGCTGCTCCAATCCCGGGTCAACCGTCCGCGCGGCGTCGAGTTTGCGCTTGTCCGTCGGTTGGGCAAGTTGGGCGGGGGTGGAACGGCCGAAATCCACCGTGACGCGGTCAAAGAGTTCCTGAAAATCCTTCTGCTGGGCGTCCTTGAGAGCCGCGTAGCTTGTGCCCGCGGCGGCGTCCAGCGCCGCTGTCAACCGCCCGTGAGGGTCTTCGCCCCGGTAGTTTTTGGCATGGTCCAGGACGTAGTCCGTGCCTGCGGTGATGAGCAGCGTGAGACCGTCGCAGTCCTTGAATTCAAGGGTGCTGCCGTTGGTTTGAAGCGAGCCGCCGTCGGGCAGCACCAGGGCCTGCCATTCATATTTCATTCCGTTGGCCAGCTTGCCTGAGACGGTCAGCCGGTTGCCCGCGACCACGGTTGCAGCCTGGTGCGAGTCTTCCATCTCCACCGCGCCGGAATAGCGATGCGGCTTGTCGGCGGTGAACCGGGCCGCCAGCAAACCGGCGGGATGGCTGCAAAAAAACTCGCGCTCATATTTGACCCCGCCGGACTCGTAGGTAACGTGCGCCTGCGCTCTGCCGAGGTCGAGGTCGCGGCGGTAAGCGGCCATGTTGGTGTGTTCCGGCAAATCGACATAGACGTTGCCGAAAACCTGGTAAGATCCCATCGTGCCGTCCTCACCCGACGGGTTCAGCCCGCCCACCCAGAGGCTATCCTCGTTGATGGAGATGCGCTCTCTTTGCGTGGCGCCAAAGATCAGTCCTCCCATGCGGCCATTGCCCACCGCCAGGGCTTCGTTCATGGGTCTGCCATTGCTCGCCGGCTGCTGATACCAGAGTGTTAAGTCGGCGGCCAGGCAGGATGCGGCCGAACACAAAGCAGAGACCAGAACCGTCAAATTGCGAATTAAGCCATTTCTTGTGGGCACGGTTCGGATTGTATGGCCACGCGCGGCTGGAATTCAACAAAATGATGGCCTGCCCCCCAAGCCCATGAAAATCGCGGACGGAGCAATTTAAGAGGCACAACGATCGGCGTCAGCGAATTGATAGTTTAGCACGATTGAGCGCGATTGACCCCGACTGGGGGGCCATTAACGCATTGGCACACCCTTGAGATCGGAAAAAGCCGTCACGCCGTCACAATCGTTGATAATCAGGGACTTAAGCCGTAACATTTGCCGTCACAAACCCTCATCCAATCCCGTCACAGGCCTGGGGTCCTTCCTCTGGCGGACGGGCAGGACTGGAAAAGAGGCTGTTGACTTGCAGTCAAAATACGGGAATATAGGGAAAACGATGTTATCACCGGCCTTCAACGAAATCGAAAGAGAGTTTGAGCGATTGTCGCCTGAGGCTCAACTCAGCCTGCTGGAACGGCTGCTGCGTCGCGTCCGGATTTCGGTGTCGGGTCGGCACGACCCGTGGGAAGCCGGATTGTCCGACATGGCTGCCGACCCGGAAGTGCGGCGGGAACTGGACTGCTGCAATGCCGAGTTCCATGCCACAGAAGCCGATGGGCTGCGGGGAGACTGATGGCGGTCCAACGCGGCGAGATTTATTTGGTCACCCTGAATCCGGCGCAGGGGCGGGAGCAATCCGGGCGGCGTCCCGTTTTGGTGTTATCCGTTGACGCCATCAATCGGCTGCCACTGGTCGTTACGGTGGTTGTTGGAACGAAAGGCGAAAATGTGACGCGCGACTACCCAACGAATGTGCGTGTTTCTCCAGCCGAAAGCGGCCTTCCGATGGAAACAGTCTTCCTTTGCTTCCAGATCCGTTCGCTCGATCCCAGCCGCTTTGGCGGCCAAGCCGCCGGAAGGCTTTCCGGGGCTGTAATGGAAAGGATCGAAAGCGCCCTGCGTCATTGTCTTGGACTTTAAAACCGAAGCAGAGATTTGGAGTCACATCCAAATACTCAACAATTACTCGGGTTTTCGATTTACGAGCGGTTCCTGGCTTGCCAAGTTGTCCGCCATGCCGGCGAGCGAGAAAATGCGGCTGTTTGTGGCGGTCTTCCCGCCGGCGCAGGTCGTCGAACGTTTGACGGACGCGATACGGCGCGTGGCCGGCGGTCTTTCGCCAAGGGCGGTGGCCTGGACCTCGCCGGAACAGATTCATTTGACCCTGAATTTCCTGGGGAATACCGAACGCGAAACGGTGCCGGAGCTTGAAAGGGTGTTGGACGGAGTTTGCCGCACGGGGGCATCCCATGTTTTGCGGGCGCGCGGTCTGGGATGTTTTCCGAATCCGGGCCGGCCCCGGATCATTTGGGCGGGATTGGAGGATCCGCCGCGCGCTCTGGCGGCGCTGAAGGAAAAGCTGGATGACGGTTTAACCAGGCTCGGTTATGTGCCGGAGGATAGAGCCTTCCATCCGCACCTATCACTGGGCCGTGTGAAGGAATTGCATGGAGGCGACCGCCAGCATCTGGCCCAGTCCCTGCGGGAACTGAGCGACACGGATTTCGGCCGATGGACCGTGGAAGGGGTGGACTTGATGCGAAGTGAGTTGTCGCCGAGCGGAGCGCGCTATTCCGTCGTAAAGTCGTTCTTGCTGGGCGGAGAAACTCAGGCTGGTTTCACTGCGGCGTGATCGTGATGGTGTGGGTCACAGGCACGAAGGCGGCTTTGATGGCCGCGACCAGGGCGGCCCGTTCTTGCTCGCTGTCGGCCACGGTTTTTTCCATGTCGGCTTTCCCCTCCTTGCCGTGAAAGAGTTCCTTCACCTGTTTTGTTTCGTAGGCCTGTTTCCTGGCCACGGCTTCATCGACCGCGGCGAAGGCGTCGGAAAACGCGTTGACTTCAAAATCGGCCGCGAGGTTGACGCCGCGCGTGAGTTGCCCGGCGGAATAATTGCGGGAGACGGCGCCCCAGGTGATCTGATAGCTCTTTGCCTTGCCGCCTTTGACCCGCAACATCAGGCGGTTGAATTCCTGGTTAAACGGCACCAACGCCATGCCGGAACGGACGCTGTCGTCATTGTCCGCGGCGCCGGCGGCGCAAAAGGGATAGCGCGCGCTCTTGATCGTCAACGCGCCGTCCTGAAACGACACCAATTCGTGCCCCTCGGAAACGGATGCCTTCTTCCGAGCCAGATCAACGGTAAAGGCGCCGATGTCGCCCGGAACGTCGAGCGCCTTGAGGAACGCGTAGGCCATGACCAGATGTCCGGCCCAGCGGGGGTGGACGGAGTCCTTCCCGGCCAGGGCGTAATTGGTTCCGTACGATTGCCGGGCACGGTATTGGGCCAGGTACATGTCCCGGAAAACATCGGCGAAGCCAGTATGTTCGGCCTCGGCCAGTTCGATGTCGATATCGCGCAGCGTGCAAAGGTTGGCGTTTCTGTCTTCCGGTGTGCCCTGGACCCAGTTCCACCCCGGAGTTCCCAAGCCCATGCAACCGGGCGACCCCACCACCGTGCGCGTCCCGGCGCTTTTGAAGGCGAGAATGACGGCCATCATGTTCGACGCATACGCGTCGCCGATGGCGGGCTCATACGGCCGGTAATGGTGATCGTTCATCCCGTAACAGGTCGTGGCGACGGTCGGGTGAAAGCGGAGCACGTCGTTGGTCATGCGGTTGAGGAAGCCGGCGGCTTGCTCGCCGCTCCAGCCGAATTGCCGCGTGCTGATGTTCAACTCCGGCCACGCCACCGTCAGGTAAGTTTCCATGATGCGCGAATACCGTCTCTGTTCGGTGATGGAATCGCCGCAGATTGCCAGACGATCGCCTGGCCGCAGAACGGGGCCTTTGGGTTGGGGCGTTTTGGGCAGGTACACCCGGGCGAAATAAGGGTCGTTCTTCGGCGTGGTGTCAGTCGAGGCCGCCAGCGCGGTCCCGCACAGGGACAAAAGAACTGCGGCGGCGAAAAATTTCAATTTCATGCCGGTTGTTTTAGAACAACGCGTTCAAAGTTCAAAGGTCAAAATTTACTCTGGCTTCGCGTCGAAGCTCCTCAACACCTTCTCGGCGAACTCTCGTTGTTCCGGGGGGAGACCGTCTAAAATCGCGCGTTCCTTGCCTTCCAGCACGGCACAAACCGGCTCGAGAAAATGGAGTGCTTCCCCAAGCTCCGGCCGCGGAGTCTCGGCAAGAATGCGCCACGCGGTTGGCCAGGCATCTTTCATTATGGGTGACGTTATGCTGTTAAGGAAGCGGAGCGCGGCCGCACACGCCAATTCGTTCGGCGCAGAGTTCAAAACGCCGCCGAGTTTCGTTACGACAGCCTTCGCCCCGGCATAATCCTTGCGAAGCCATAATATGCCGTATGCAATTTTGGCGGCATGAACCACCAAATCATCCGCCAGTACTGCAAGGTCAATCACCTTGAGAAAATCCGCCACGGCTGCTAAGCTCTTATCTTGCTGGTGGAATGTAAGCCCGCGGTTGAACGAAGCCCAGGCGAGGTTTTCCTTGGACACACCCATCATCTCAATCACGTCCGTGCAATCCGAAATCGCTCCTTGCGTGTCGTTCAGCTTTCCCTTGGCAACGCTGCGGTTGATCAACGCGAGCGCGACCAGTTCCCTGGGTGCAGCCTCCAGTTCAATCACAGTGGTACAGTCAGAAATCGCGCCCTGCACATCGCCGGACAGACCCTTGGCAACGCCACGGTTGAACAACGCGAGCGCGACCAGTTTCTTTGGTGCGTCCTCCAGTTTAATCACCGCTGTACAGTCAGAAATCGCTCCGTGATTATCGCCCAACTGTCCCTTGGCAACGCCTCGGATTCCCAACGCGAGCGCGACCAGTTTCTTTGGTGCATCCTCCAGTTTAATCACGGCTGTACAGTCAGAAATCGCTCCGTGATTACCGCCCAACTGCCACTTGGCAAAGCCGCGTTTGACTAATGCTTTGACATCCCTTGGGTGCTTGGCAATGACCTCATCCAACGACTGAATGGCGCGTTGATAATCATCATGTTCAAAAAGCCAATCTCCGAGGCCCGTGTATGCCTGCATTTCATCCAAATCAGACCTTTCTTTGCCTCCACTGGACAAGTCAGCATACGCCAGCGCAGCCTCTCGAAAGTCCGCTTTCAGCCATTGCTCAGTGCAAAGCTCGGTGGCCAGACGCTCATGCCGGGTGCCTTTGAGTGAGGCCGCAAAGTATTCAGCCGTGGTGGCGGATTCCCTGAGAACTTGCTCCGCGCCGCCCTGCCCAGGCGATGCCAGGCTGCGCAAAGTGACGAGCCTTTCCTCCTCCTCGAACCAAACGCGGAGCACCTCGACAAACACTTCGATGCGCCGGCGGTTCTGGCCAAGGTATCGCATTTGATACCAAACGGCGAACAGCTTGTCCGGCACGGTGTAGTTCGCCGTCCGGCCTTTGCCGCCACCGAGCACTTCGACGAATTGCGCCTCTTTCAAACGCCCGAGCTGGGTGGTGATCGCGTTGAGTGGCAACCGGGTTCGCGCAACAAGGTCGGTCGGTTGGGCGGTGCCGCCTTTCTCCATCAACGCGTGGATGATCAGCCTCTGCTGCGGCGGAAGGTTTTCGATCTCGTGCTTTAGCAAAGGCGTCAGCTCGTCCACCAGCCGTCGCAGACATTGCACGATGGTCGTCATCTGCCGCTGGGTCAACAACTCGTAAAGCATGAGGATCAGCCGCGGATTACCCCCCGAGAGGAGGACGATGGCGCGGACTTTTGATTGATGGCTGGGAAGCTCCTTGAGAAATTCGTGGTTGCCATCGAACTCGGCCCGAAGCCTCAGCAGTTCGAAGACCTCTTCCGCCGTCAGCCTCTCCAGCGGCACCTGGCCGAAATAGTTAAAGAAGGCCTCGTCGTAGCTCTTAAGCGAATCGAACAGATGCACCGCGCTGCCGATAACCATCATAAACGGATCGCTCATCAGCAGCCGCCGAAAAGTGCCCTTCATTTGGTCATCGAGGCACTCCCCCAGCAACTGATTCAGGTTCTCGATGAAGAGAATCAGGCGCTTGCCCTGCTGGCGCGTGATTTCGCGCAAGCCGGTCAGGGCAAGTTGCAGGCTTTGTTCTTCGTTTGTTTCCGCCTCCACCTTTTCCAGCCAGCCTGGCGCCTGCGAAATGCCCTGCTTCACCAGCAACTGAAGTGTGGCGGCCATCAGGTCTCGCAACGAGGAGATGTTGAATTGTTCTTCCGGAAAAACGACCGGGATCCAGGCCGCCGTCAGCTTGGGATCCTGCCTGATGCGCAAGGCGACCATTTGAATGACGGTGGACTTGCCCGAACCGCGCGGCCCGGTGATGACAAAGCTGGAGAGGGTGCCGGAATGAATCTGCTTGCGCAGGGACGTCAACAAGTATTCCACCGTGTGCCCGCGAGCCGCGAAAGTTGCCTCCAACTCGTGATCCGGCATTTCGGCTGGCGTGTATTTGTGTGCGACAAGGCTCATGACTTCCGGGCTTGTGGAGTTTTCGCCTTCGCGCCCGGCGCCGGATACCAGCGCCGCCACCAATCTTGCATGACCTTGAGCCGGAAGTGGAACTCGTTGGTGTCCGTATCCAGGCGCAAGTACCACTCGTATTCCAGGTCTGCCATCAGTTCATCAAACGCTTGATCGCTGGCGGCCTTGCCTCGTTCCTTGCGGTAGATGTCGAAAAGAGCGGGCCGGGAAATGCGCCCCTGGCTGGCGACCGCCCGAAGAACCGCCACGGCCGCCTTCTCCCCGGTCTTGCCGTAACGCTGCAACCGGCTGCTGTAGTGAGTGAAATAGTGACGGCAAGTGGGCCCGAGCACGCGGTCTCTGTAAATGCGCTCCACATCAGCGACCGTGAGACCAGTCCGTTGGGCCGGCGGCAACTGGGCGATCTGCGACATGAAGATGTGAATGAAGTAGGGAACGGGCGCGCCGATCAGCTCGAACAGCCTGCCCAGAATCGCATCGTTGCAGTTGACTGAACAGGACTGAGCCAGATCGCCGGCCAGTTTGTGCGCCGTTGTACCGTCGAGCGGCTCAACGGTCAATCGCGCGAAGTCCACCAATTTATCGGCCGCCCCCAGCTTGCGGAGAATCTGGTCAATGCCGACGCTTCCCGCGACGATAAATCTGTGGCGCCGGAGCACATCCTTTTGTTCCAGCCGGACTGATCGGAACCATGCCAAAAAATCGCGTGCGACGGATTCGCCTTGTTTTTCGATGAGGCGGTCGAGCATCGCCGGGAACTCGTCGAAGAGGAAGATGATTGTCTTGTCCGCCTTCTCCAACTCTGCCAGCATCCGTTTCGCTGCTTCGCGCCAATCCTCCTTGATGTCCTCTTTGAATTTGATCTTCGCTCCCTCGAATTCGGCTTCGTCGAAATTCGCCTTTACCCACCCCGCAACAGCCTTGGGCAGGCGCTTTGCCTTGCTTAACAAAGACTGCACGAAGTCGTGTCTTAAAAGTTCGCGGGTGACACGCCAGACAAATTCTTCGGGTGAATCCACATCTTCCAACTCAAACGAAAGAGGCAGAAAACCGGTTCGGGGTCGCAGCAGCACGTGCCGCATCACTCCGCTCTTGCCAAATCGCCGTGGGGCAAGCAGCAGAATATTGTTTCCCTCAATCAGCCGCCAAAGATGGTCAATGAAATCCTCGCGCCCGTAGAGTTCGTCAGGGTCGGGAATCTGTCCAACAAGGCTTCTCGTTTGTCGTGGGCCATTGATTTCGTCATTCATAACAACATAAATGTTGCTCTAATTCAGTTTTAAAGCAACAAAAATGTTGTTAAATCTTTCGTATCTGCAACATGTTGAATATAAATGCCTTAATAAAGGCCGCAAGGATTGCAGCGGCACGTCAAGATCAACGCGCGGGCAACGAGCTGGTTTCCAATAGGCGGCGGAAGGTCTGGTGTGTTTGCAGGACTTCGTCGTGCGGCAGGGCGCTGAAAAGGAAAACCAGACGGTTGTTTCGGAGGTCGGCGGGCGTGGCGTTGGTTTCGTTCGCGCTGAAGTAGGGCACGCCGCTGCCTTGCAACGCCGTCATCAGCCCTTCCGTTTCATCCTTCGTGCCGCCGTGCTCGGTGTAGAGATCAATGAAACGCCCCGGATGATGGTCGAACCAGACGGCGAACCGCTCCGTTTTCGCATAGAGGGCATCGAACAGCCAGACTTCGCGGATGTGGGCGGTCAATCCGCCGCGGGCCAAGATCGCCGACATGACTTCGTAGCCGCCGCTGTGCCCGCAAAGAATAATGCGTCCGAGCCGGGCACTGTCAATTAAACCCCGCTGGCGCAACGCCTCGACGGCCTCGGCCATGAACCGTTGGAAGCCGCCGGCGTCCTCGAGTTTGCCGCCGAAGGAGTCCGAGGCGTCGAACGGACCTTGCGGGACGATGAGGATGGCGTTGCGCCGGCTGGCGGTGAATTGTCCAGGCAATTGGTACTTTTCGAGCACGTTGGTGACATGGTTCCCCCAGCCGTGGAAATGGACGACGAAATCCACTTTGCGGCCCGGACGGAAACCGTTGGGAACAAAGAGCGCAACGTGGCTGTCTTGATAGTGTTCGGCGGCGGAAAAAAATTTGTCCTTGTATTGGTGGCCTTCGGCGCGAAGCGGGTGGGGGAAGGGGGCGGAGACGAAGTTGGTGATGATCAGGCAGCCCGGCGAGTTGGTGTCTTCGGCCCGGTCGCCGGCCATCAGGCGCGCGGCGGCCAGGAAACAGAGCAACGGCAAAAGGATTTTCTTCATGCGCGCGGAAACGATGCCGGACGGCGCGCGGATTGTGAAGGAATTATCGCCACCGGCGGGCTGGCGTTGCCGAAAGTGACAGCCAGAAACCGGACGTGGCTGGTCCGCCGCGGACACCATCACAGTTCGCGCAAGGCCGCCGCGATAGGCAGCCGGGCGGCGCGAACCGCCGGGAGGAGGCCGCCGATCAACCCAATCGTCGCCGCCCAAACCATGCCTTGGAGCAGCAATTGCGGCGTGACCCGGAAGGCAAACGCCACCTGGCTGAAGCTCTGAAAGTTCATCGTGGAGGTGTGAAAATTATTGAAGGCGAAATACGCCAGACTGCCCCCCACCACGCCGCCGAGCAACGCCAGCAACAGCGATTCGATCATCAAAGAAACCACCACCGCTCCGCCGCCAAATCCCAGCGCCCGCAGCGTGGCAATTTCCCGCGTCCGCGCCGCGACCGCGCTGTACATGGTGTTCAACGCGCCAAAGACCGCGCCGATGGCCATGAGAAAAGCAACCGAGAAGCCCAGCGACGTAATCAGCCGCGTCATGGTTTCGGATTGCTGGGCGTAATACTCGGATTGCCGGGCGGCTTTCACCGTCAGTTGCGGGTTGGAGGTCAACGAGTCTTTGAACCCTTGAAACGCGCCCGGTGACGTCAGCCTGGCGCGGACGGACTGGAACGAATCGCCGCGATGGTAGGCGGCTTGGAGCACCTTGGCATCGGTCCAGATTTCCGATTCGCAAACCGCGCCGTTGGCCGAAAACATTCCGACCACCGGCCATTCATAGCGCCCGACTTTCAGGCTCGAGCCAACGTCCAGGCCGGCGAACTCCCGGGCCGCGCCGCTGCCGACGATCACCTCATCCTTTCCCCAGTCGAACATCCGGCCCTGGATGATCCTGAGGTTGTCGCGCACTTCGAGGGCGGCGGCTTCCACGCCACGCAACGGCACGTTGGCATCCGTGCCGGTGGAGCGTTTGGGCAGGTTGATAATGACGAATAATTCCGCGGAGGAGAGCGGCCCCCGGGCGGTGCGCGCCACCCCGGGAGAGTCGGCGATGATCTGGGTTTGTTCGCGGGAAAAACCGCTGACCATTTCGCTGTCCGCTCCGCTCCGCAGCACGATGGCGGTGTCCGGCGAACTGGAAACGGTCATGGCCTGCCTGAAGCCCGCCGCCATCGAGAGCACGCCGACGAGCACGGCGACGACGCCCGCAATGCCGATGACGGTCGTCGCCACCGGGCCGCGCCGTTGCGGAATGCTCATCAACCCGAATCTGGTGATGGATGCGATTTGTGAAAGCCAGTTCATGGGGCCAGTCTGTTATATTCTGCGCAAGGCGTCGGACACGCGGAGGCGCAGGGCCTGGAGCGCGGGAAAAATTCCGGTGGCCAAACCGAGCGCCAGACAGAGAACCGCGCCCATCAGCAAATCGCGTCCCGGAAAAAAGAAGAGCGGCAGCAGGCCGCCGGTGGGATCGCCGCGGGAAATGACCATCCACGCCAGCCCAAGACCGAGACCTCCGCCCAGGCCCGAAAGCAGGCACGACTCGACGAGGATGAGGGCGACCACCTGGGCATTGGTGAAGCCGATGGCTTTGAGCAGGCCCAACTCTCCGGTGCGCTCGCGCACGGCCTGGGACATGGTGTTGCCAGTCACCAGCAGGATGGTGAAAAACACCGCGCCGAGAATCGCCGCGACAATCAGCTCGATGTTGCCGATCTGGCTGACCCACGCCTGGACGAATGCTCCTTCCGGCTCCGTTTTCGTTTCGGCGTCGGAATTTTCAAATTCTCTATCCACCAGGGTCGCCGTTTCCGCCGCCCGCGCAGGGTCTTTGACCCGGATGGTGTACCAGCCGACCAATCCTTTGCCGTTGCTGCGCGCTTCGTCGAAGTAATCGTAGCGGAAGAGCATCGGGGTCGTGTCCGTCCCTTTGTCCTTTCCGTCAAAAATGCCCACGATATCGAACTCCCAGGTGCGGCTGCCGTTTGCCTGCGACCAGATGGAAGTCTGAATGGGCACTTTATCGCCGATCTTCCAATGAAAGCGCTCGGCCGTTTTCCGGCCGACAACGGCGCCGGTGCGGTTTTGCAGCCAGGCCTTTTTCTGCTCCGGCGGCAGGATGAATTCCGGATGAATCTCGCAGAACTCCTCCGGCTCCACGGGAGTTTGCATGAAAAAATTCTTCGGGTCCTGATAAATCCCGCCGAACCACGTTTGATGCGTGGCCAGAACCACGCCCGGGATTCGCTCCATCCGGGCTTTGTAACTCTGCGGCAGAAGCTGGATAATGGAAACCTTGTGGCGGACGATCAGCCGGTCCGCCCCCGCCATATGCACGCCGCCGGTCAGGGCCTGTTTGATGGAGGAAAGAAAACCGAAGAGCACAAAAGCCACCAGCACGGAAAGCAGCGTCAGCAGCGTGCGCAGCTTTTTGCGTTTGAGATTGCTCCAGATGAGATGGGCGAATTTCATTTCTCCGCCTGACTGCCCAATTGGCCTTTGTTGAGATACACCGTCCGCGCCGCGCGCGCCGAGGCGTGCGGATCGTGTGTGACCATGATGATCGTCTTGCCGTGTTCCCGGTTGAGCGCCTGGAGCAAATCCAGGATTTCATCCCCCGCCTTGCGGTCCAAGTCGCCCGTCGGCTCGTCGCACAGCAGGAGGGTCGGATCGGTCACAATGGCGCGGGCGATGCCCACCCGCTGCTGTTCGCCGCCGGAAAGGGTGCGCGGATAATGTTGGGCGCGATGCGACAGGCCCACGATGGCCAACGCCGTCTCGACGTGCTTTCTCCGCTCGGCTTTGGAAAGGTGCGTGAGGAGCAGCGGCAATTCCACGTTGCGCTCCGCGTTGAGCACGGGCATGAGGTTGTAAAGCTGAAAGACAAAACCGACATGCCGGGCGCGCCAATGCGCCAGTTGCGGGTCGGAAAGCTGGTCAATGCGTTCCTGGCCCACGGTCACCGATCCTTTGGTGGGGCGGTCCAACCCGCCGATCAGATTGAGCAGGGTGGTCTTGCCCGATCCCGACGGCCCCATCAGCGCGAGGAATTCGCGGGCGGGAACCTGCAGACTCAAATCGGCCAGCACGTGAATGTCTTCCGCGCCGCGATGGAAAACCTTCTCCACCCGATCCACCCGCACCAGCGCGCCGCCGTCTTTTTCATTTTCGTTCATGACTTCTTTTCCTTGACCGCAGCCCCATCTTTCAGGCCGGGGGGCGGGTCCACAATCACTTTTTCGCCGGCGCTCATACCGGCGCTCAACACCGCGTCATCGCCCTGCGTGTCGCTGACGGTGACGGCGCGCCGTTCGGCGCGGCCATTTTGCACGGCGAAAACGACGTCGTGGCCGTCCTGGTTTTGCAGGGCACTTTTGGGAACAAGCACCGCGAGGGCCGCCGCGGCGGGCGCGCCGGCCGTTTCGAGAAAGGCGACTTTTACCGCCATGTCCGGCAGGATGCGCGGGTCCAGTTTATCGAAACCGACGCGCACTTTGACGGTCGCTTTCTGGCGGTCCGCCGTGGGAATAATGGCGATGACGTGGCACGGGATCATCCAGTCGGGGTAGGCGTCCAGCGTGGCCTGGGCCGCCTGGGCCGGCTCGACGCGGTTGATGTAGCTTTCGTTGACGTCGAGTTCAATTTCCAGCGAGTTCATATCGACAATAGTGCAAATCCCCGTGCGGGTGAAGCCGCCGCCCGCGGAAACGGGGGAAATCATTTCGCCGGGTTGCGCGTCCTTGGTCGTGACCACGCCGTCGAAGGGGGCGCGGATGACCATGTCCTCAATCTGCTGCTTCCACAGCGTGACCTGGCGTTCGGCGGTGGTGATGTCCAATTCCTGCCGCGCCAGGCGCGCCCGCAGGGTCATGGCGTCGGACTCGGCTTTGTCGAGGTCGGATTGCGAGGCGATGTTCAGTTTGGCCAGGTCGGTGGAGCGCTTGAATTCCAGGTCGGCTTGTTTGAGTTGGGCGCGCGTTTCTTCCAGGGAGACGCGCGCGGATTCCAATTGCGCCTGGGCCACGTCCAGACTGGTCTTGACATTCGAATCGTCCAGTCGCGCCAAAACCTGCCCCTCTTTGACTTTCATCCCTTCCTCGATGAGCACCTCCACCACCTTGCCGGTGACTTTGGCGGAAACCGTCGCCTCCCGTCGCGCGGTGACATAGCCGGATGCGTGCAAGACCGCCCGGTCCGTCCCGCCGCCGCTTCGGCGGGCCAGAACGGTTTGCACTTCCACCATGTCGGAATGTCCGTGCCACCAGAGCGCGCCGCCGGCCAGCAAAACCAGAATGACCGCCACAACCGCCAGCCATGCGTTGCTGGAGGACCGCGCCGCTTCCGGGCGGCGCTCGATGCGCAGGTCGTCCAATGCGGGTTTCGGCAACCTCATAAGATGGCATTATAGGGAAAGGCGGGGTCGGGGGCGAGAGTTAATGATTCGGGCATTAATGGACTGTCAGCCTGCCTTGAGCCACCGCGCCGCGGAGGTCGCGGCGTAAGTGATGATAAAGTCCGCTCCCGCGCGCCGCATGGCCAGCAGCGTCTCCAGCGTCACGGCCCGTTCGTCAATCCAGCCCTTTGCCGCCGCGGCTTTGATCATGGAAAACTCCCCGCTCACCGCGTAGGCCGCCGTCGGATAGCCGAATTCCGTCTTGACCCGGTGCAGAATATCCAGATAGGCCAGGGCGGGCTTCACCATCACCATGTCCGCCCCTTCCCGAATATCCAGGGCGACTTCCCGCAAGGCCTCGCGGGCGTTGGCCGCATCCATTTGATAGGCGCGGCGATCGCCGAATTGCGGCGCCGATTCCGCCGCGTCGCGAAAAGGGCCGTAATAGGCGGAAGCGAATTTTGCCGCGTAGGACAGGATGGGCGTGTCGGCAAAACCGTGCTGGTCGAGCGCCTGGCGAATCGCCGCCACCCGGCCATCCATCATATCGCTGGGCGCCACCAGGTCCGCGCCCGCCATCGCATGGCTCAGAGCGGTTCGCGCCAGCAGCGGCAAGGTGCGGTCATTGGCCACCCGGCCCCCTTTGTCTTTCTCCACGATGCCGCAATGGCCGTGACTCATGTACTCGCACAGGCAGACATCCGTGAACACCAGCAAGCCGGGCAAATGCTTTTTCAGCAGGCGAACGCTCTGTTGGACAATGCCGTTGCGGGCATAGGCGCCCGAAGCCTTTTCATCCTTGGTTCCAGGAATGCCAAAAAGCAAAACCGCCGGAACGCCCGACTCGAACGCCTTCTCCGCCTCGCGGACAACTTCGTCCGGCGACAACTGGAAAACGCCGGGCATGGAGGGGACGGGCTGGCGCAGCTTGCGGCCGGCGCGGGCGAAGAGCGGCAAGACCAGTTGGCCCGCGGTCAACGAGGTCTCCCGCACCAGGCTCCGCCAGACCGCCGACTGCCGGAGCCGGCGGGGCCGATACGCGGGAAACTGTCCAATGACGGAAAAGTTCATGCGGCCAGCGTAATGAAATGGAACGGCCGGGGCAACAGCCTTTGCAATGCCTCAGTGACGGCGGGCTTGGGAATGGTAGGGTCGCCTCGCCGAGGCGACCACCCGGCAAGAACCACCCTCGGACGGCTCGGCGAGCCGTCCCTACCATCCGTCACTGAGGCATCACCTGCCTTTCCGGTTTTGTCTTTTGCCTTTGGGCGGGCGGGGTTAGGCTGGGCGCATGTGGAAGAAAGCCGCGTCCGCGCTCGGAGCGTTGGCCATCATATTCGCGCTCGGCCTGTTTCTGGGCGTGATGGCGTACAAGTGGTTTGCGTCCGGAGCGGGAGGCCTTTTCAACACGGCCACCGTGGTCAAAAAGGTGCAAACCCTCTCCCAATTCACCACCGTCAAATATACGTTGGAAAAGGTGGTGGTGTACGAAGACGCCAAATGGTACGGCGACAGCCGGGTCCTGCTCGTGGCGCACGGGATCGTCAAGGCCGGCATCGACCTCGATCAACTGGGATCGAACGACATCCACATTTCCGGCAAAAAAATCTCCATGACCCTCCCCCGCCCGCGCGTCACCGACGTGTATCTGGACGACCACCACAGCGAAATAGTGGAGAGATCGACCGGCATCCTTCGAGCCTTCGACAAGGACCTGGAGCAAAGCGCGCGCCGGGCGGCGGTGGACGAATTGCGGCTGGCGGCGCTGCGAAACGGGATTCTCAACGACGCCGCCGAGCGGGGCCGCTCGCAACTGACGATCCTGCTCTACCAGCTTGGCTTCACGGACATCGACCTGCGCTCGAAATAGGCACGTGCCGCCCAAGGCACATCTTGCCGCGAGGTATGGAGCGCGGGCCGGCCTTGACTGTCCCTGAACGACAGAAATGCTTTTCCCGTGACGTCAGCGGGTTTGTTCTGTCATAATTAACATGAACTCTGAATCCGCCACGAATCCGGGAAAGATGCTTTCCAGCATCATCCGAGTCGAAGCCGCTGACGGCAAACCGCTGCCCAACGTGACGGTCGTCCGCGTTGACCTCTCCACAAAGGCTGTTTTGAAAGGCACGGCCATGGAAGGCGGCAGCGAACGATTTCAGACCGATGCCGAAGGACGATTCTCCTTGCCGTGGGACGGTACGAATGCAGTCCTGGTGGTGGCCAACGACAAGGGTTTTAGTCTGGCGCAGAGCAGCGACCTGATAAAAAGTCCAAAGATGATTGTCCGTCCTTGGGGCCGGATCGAAGGCCGTCGGATAAATCGCGGCCAGCCTGTGGTGGGGCAACGTCTCAAATACAGCGTCGCCATGAGGTTCCTGGTTTCTGAAGAGTTACGGGAAACAATCTCGGTTGCCAATTGTCGGGCCGTAACCGATCCGGAAGGCCGGTTTGTTTTCGAATTCGTTCCGCCCGTTGACATTCTCCTCTCCGGAATGCAAAAGCATCCCGAAAGAGCATACTCCCAACTTCAATGGGCGGAGGTCGAGCCGGGAAAAACCAACCGGATTGAGATTGCCACAGAAGGACGGACGATTGTTGGACATTTGGAGTTGGACCCGGGATTAACCAGCCGGATTGATCTCATGTCTATTGCTGTCGGGATCCAGCCCGATATGGATATAAGGAAAGCTGCTTTGTGGCCTTCCATTCCGAAAGAATTTGACACGCCCGAAAAGCGAGTCAAATGGTGGCGCGAGTGGTATCACACAGATGCCGGTCGTCAACGTGTTGAAGCGTATTCCAGATTATGCGAGGTTGAAATTCACTCCGATGGTTCCTTCATTGCCGACCTGATCAAACCCGGCAAGTATTTCATGACCAGCGACATTGCGGAGAATGGAAAAATGGTGGCCGTGTTGCGCGAGCACGTCGATCTTCCTCCAGCCGGAACGAATGCCGAAAATGAGCCGTTTGACATGGGCAAAGCCACCATCAAGAGCGCTGTGAACCTGAAAGTCGGCGACGTGGCGCCCGAGTTCAGTGTCACGATTCTTGATGGCAAGCCCCTCAAACTTTCTTCACTCCTGGGAAAATATGTCCTGCTGGATTTCTGGGCCACTTGGTGCGGGCCATGCGTTGCCGAAACACCCAGTCTGAAGACAACCTATGACGCGTTCGGCAAAGATGAACGCTTCGTGATGATCAGCTTGAGTCTGGATGCGGATCAAGCAGCGCCAATTCAATTTGCCCGAAATCAGGGCATGGCGTGGACTCAGGGTTTTCTCGGCGAATGGTTAAAGAATAGAGTGACGCTATGCTATGGGGTCTATGGCATCCCCGCAATTTTCCTGATTGGCCCGGATGGCAAAGTATTAGCCGCCGGTCTGCGAGGTCCAAAAATCAAAGAAGCCGTGGCAGCGGCATTGGCGCATTGATGGAGGTTGTTCCGGCTAATCGGCGCGGCGCGCATCATTTCCCCAATTGCCGTTTGTGAAACGCCCGCCTGGACAAAAGGCCCGTATAAAATGACTGCCTGTCAAATCCCCTTGGCAGCGTGGCGGGGTTTTGGTTATCTGGGCAGGCTCAATGAGACAAACCTGGCCCCTGACACTGATGGCGCTGTTCCTGGCGTTCGCGGCGGCGTGTCCAGCGCAGCAGGCGGAGCCGTGGCACATCAACGGCCTGGACAGCCAAAGCCAGTTTGAATCGCGCGACAACACCAACTTTTTCAGCCACGGCGTCATGGTCAGCAATGAAACGACGCTGATCACGGCGGAGCAGGCGGCGGCCACGGACCTGACCGGCGAGGTCGTGGCTGAGGGTGATGTGACGATTCTGGACCACGGCCATATCTGGCGCGGGACCAATTTCATTTACAATTTCAAGACGGGCGACGTGCGGGCGGGTTCGTTCAAAACGGGCCAAATGCCCTTCTCCGTTTCCGGCGAACATCTCACCGGCAACAGCAACCGGGTCTATACGGCGACCAACGCCGCGATCACGACCGACGATTATGAGCGGTCCGCTTACAGGATCCGGGCGCGGCAGATCACCATCGTGCCCGGCGACTATTTCGAGGCCCATCAGGCGACGTTTTATATCGGGAAAACGCCCGTTTTTTACTGGCCTTATTACAAGCGGAAACTGGGGCAACACCCCAACAACTGGCAATTCGCCCCCGGCTATCGCAGCATGTTCGGACCGTATTTACTAAGCGCCTACAATTGGTACGGCACCGGCCTGCTCGATGGCACGATTCATTTTGATGAACGCGAAAGACGCGGCCTGGCCGGCGGGCCGGACCTGTGGCTCCACGGAGGCGACTGGGGCGAGGCGGCGTTCCGCTATTATTTCGCGCGCGATCAGGACCCCGGGGCGGATGGCATCGCCGCACCGCACCTGAAGGAAGACCGGCAGCGGATGAGTTTTTATTACGAGGACCGCCTCGGCTCCAACGCCACGGCCAAAGTGGTGGCCAACTATCAAAGCGATCCGCTGGTCATCCGTGATTTCTACTTGGAGGAGTACAACGCCAATGTGGAGCCGGCTTCCTTCGCCGAGGCGACGCAACTGCGGCCCAATTGGGTCTTGGACGGCATGGCCCAGCCGCGCCTGGTCAATTTCTTTGAAACGGTCGAGCGCCTGCCGGATGTCAAATTGACCGGCCTGCGCCAGGAGGTCGGCGTGACGCCCGTGTATTACGAAAGCGAAAGCTCGGTCGGATATTACGAGCGGGCTTTTTCAAATACCAACTCCCCCTCGCCTTTCACCAACATCACCCTGGCCCCCGACGGACTGGGCTATTTCGTCACCCGCGGTTGGACGACCAACCCGGCCAATTACACCGCCGCGCGGGCGGACACTTTCCATCAATTCACCTTGCCGGAGACCTTCTTTGGCTGGCTCAACATCACTCCGCGCATGGGCGGCCGGGCGACCTATTACAGCGATGTCAACGGCCCGCAAGTCCACACCAACCAACAGGCGCGCGGCGTGTTCAACACGGGAGTGGATGTCTCGTTCAAGGCCGCGCGGGTGTTCCGCGACGCGGAGAATTCGCTGCTGGACGTGCATGAACTGCGCCACATCATCGAGCCGGACATCGACTACGGTTATGTGCCCGCGCCGACGCGCTCGGCGTCGCAACTTCCGCAATTCGATTACCAGCAGCCCAGCCTGCGGCAGTTGCCCCTGGAATATCCGGGATACAATTCCATCGACTCGATCGGCAGCCAGAATGTCCTGCGCCTGATGCTGCGGAACAAACTGCAAACCAAGCGGCAGGATGGGCTCGAGGACCTGGTCAATTGGGCGGTCTATACCGATTGGAACCTCAGCCCCGGCACCAATCACGCCTTTACCGATTTTTATTCCGACCTGGACCTGCGCCCGCGCTCGTGGCTGACGTTCAATTCCTCGACGCGCTACGATCTGGCCGACTCGCGATGGCGCGAGGCGATCGAGCGCATCTTTGTGCAGCCGACCACCGCCTGGAGCCTGTCGCTGGGCTATTATTACCTGATGAACAACGACCCCGAATTTCAGAGTTACCCCGGACAGAACGTGCCGGGCAACAATCTGATCGACTTCAGCCTCTATTATCGAATGAACGAGAATTGGGGGGCGCGCATCACCGAGCGGTTTGAAGCGCAAAACGGAACCATGCAGGAGCAGATTTATTCCATTTACCGCGATCTCAGAAGCTGGACCTCGGCCTTGACCGTGCGCCTGAACCAGGGACCGGGCCAGCCGACCGATTTCACCATTGCCATCACCTTCTCCCTCAAAGCCGACCCGCGCTACCGCTTGAACTCGGACAACAACCGGCCCAGCTTGCTGATGAGCAGCGCCACGCCGGCGGATTTGAGGAGTCAGTACTAGCGCGCTTGGAGCAGGACCTGGAATCGCTCCCCGAGATGTTCGGGGTGGGTCAGCGTCTGAAACTGCCGGACGTTTTTCTGGTTCGATAACCAAACCGCCCGGCAAGACTGCGGGCAGCACGCCCGGTGAAGAAGGCGCGTTCAGGGTTGCCGGACACGGCCGGACGGCTATGATGACGATTACGACTGCTGCGGAAATCGAGCGCGCGGCAAGTGCTTCGCCGTCTCCGCCTGGTCCGCACTCGACGGTCTGGGCGGCCCGTGCTATCAGTTTCAAGCGACCAAAGATCCGTTCGTTCGGAAATAGGCCGCAGATATATGAAGATGACAAAACTGATTGCATTTTCAGTGGGATCGGCGTTCGCTGCTCTCTCAGTTCAAGGGCAAGGCACGTTTCAAAATCTCGATTTCGAGTCGGCGACGCCTTCGACACCTATCTTGGGTCCACTTGGTGCGTATTACCAGCCCGCAGGGCTTGCGTTGCCTGGCTGGACCGCCTATCTCGGCACCGTTCAGCAGACACAAGTTCTGCAAAATGTTTATACGCTCGGTGATGCCAGCATTGATATCTTCGGCCCAAACTATCCCGCCGCAGGTCCCCTTCCAGGCCTGATCCCCGGAACCATCGATGGAAATTATAGTGTCCTGCTTCAGTCAGGCGGCGTGCCCCCAGGTTCACTCGTGGGTGCCTCTATTGCGCAGACTGGCTTTGTTCCGCTTGGGTCTCAATCTTTGGAATTCCGGGCGTGGCAAACACCGTTCACAGACTTTTCGGTTTCATTCAGTGGCAATTCGCTCTCCCCGGTTGTGATTGGCAGTGGCGCGAACTATCTCCTGTATGGCGCGGACATTTCCGCGTATGCCGGCCAAAGCGGACAACTGGAATTCACCGCGGATTTCAGCGGAAGAGGCGCAAGCTGGCTCGGACTGGACGACATTGCATTTTCTCCGACGGCGGTTCCTGAACCGAGTCCGCTCGCTTTGGCGGGACTTGGAGGTCTCCTGTTTGCGCTGTCCCGCCGCTTTGCGCCCAAGCGCCAATGAAATTGCAAATCGCCATCGTTCTTCTCGCAGTGATGTCCGCTCAGGCCCAAGGCAAATTTCAAAACCTTGATTTTGAACCAGCAGAGCCAAGTAAGGTAATTTAAGGCAGTTTAACCCGAATGGCACTTAGTTAAGAGCACGGTAATTGCGTGGGTTTGAAGTCCAATAGCGATTGCGATGGAAGGACTCTTGGAAGAGCCGTCTAGGTTTGGTGAGCCAGCCGAAGTTTTTTGG
>JBEKYR010000056.1:0-28056 GCA_049510745.1 Verrucomicrobiota bacterium
GGAACGGCGCTGGCCAGCTTTGGCGTGACCCATGCGGACGTGACCAGCGGCTGCACCGTGACGCGGACTTACACCATTTCAGCGGCGGACAGTTGCGGCAACACCGGCTCGGCCACGGTGGTTTACACCTGGACGGTGAACACGACTCCGTTGACGTTGAACAAGGTGCCGCCGGGCGGCAACCTGGGCTGCAATCCGACGCCTCCGACCGATTACACGGCAACCAACGGAGTGACCGTGACCGCGGCCTGCGGAACGGCGCTGGCCACCTTTGGCGTGACCCATGCGGACGTGACCAGCGGCTGCACCGTGACGCGGACTTACACCATTTCGGCCAAGGATAGTTGCGGCAACACCGGGTCAGCGACGGTGGTCTATACCTGGACGGCCAACACCACGCCGCCTGTTCTTAGCAGCGTGCCGACGGGCGGCTATCTGGGATGCAGTTCGTCCAACGCTCCGTCCGATGCGACGATCAAGAGCGCCGTCAGCGCCACCGCCCATTGCGGGACGGCGACCATCACCGTGAGCCACGTGGACGCCACCAATGGTTGCACGGGCAGCCGCACCTTTACGATCACGGCGGCCGATAGCTGCAACAATACCGCTTCGGCGACGGTGGTCTATACCTGGACGGCCGGCGCTTCGGGGTTGGTCGTGACCTGCCCGCCGAATGTCACGTTCGTCACGAACTTCTGCCGCATGTATTGCACCTTTGGCCCGGGCGATTGGGGCGGTTCGTGCAATGGCGGTTACTATAACAACAACAATTGGTGGCAGAATTGGTGCTCACAAAACTCGTCGTCCCAGTGTGGGTCGTCCTGGAGCAACTGGTGGAACTCCTGCGGCGGCAACAGCCAGGGGAGCAACTGGTGGAATAACTTCACCTCAGATCGTCCGAGCGGCTGGTGCAGCGGCTGGAGCAGCGGCTATCAGCAGGGGAATTGGAATGGCGGCTGGAACAACGGTTGGAATGGCGGCTGGAACAACTACAACCAGGGATACCAGCAATGGGTGCCGTGCAACGGCAATAACCCCGACACGATCCTGAACAACTGCTTCAGCGGCATTTACTCCGGCTCCTGCAAAATCGGCCAGCCGGCCGGCGGCTATTGCCTGACCTTCACCTCGGTGAACTCCCTGCAGAGATGCCTCAATTTGACTGGACCGTGCGGCGTCCTCAATGGCAGCGCCGTCAATCCGTCCACTTGCAGCGCCGGCAGCTTCTGCGCCCAAGTGCTCGCCCTGCAATTGAACTGCGACTTTGGCGATGGCGGCAACGATTCCCGCTATTTCGGCCGGTGCGGTGACCTGGTGTACAATGATTCCTCCTCGCCGTGCAACGGCAAGAAAGTGCGCGACATCCTCGGCACCTGCAATAACGTCCTGGGCGGCGGCGCCTGCCCGCAGGGTTGCTCGGTTCAGTCCTTGTGCGATCTGTGCTCCAACTTCAATCAATGCTTCAAGGGCTGCCAGGTCAGCAGTTGGTGCACCAATCATCTTTGCCCGGTTTACATTCCTCCCGTTTCCCTCACCGGCACGGCCACCGTCAGCGACGCTTGCAGCTCCACGAAGTTGACCAACTATGATACCGTGACCGCCGAAAGCTGCCGGGGAACTTACCTGGTCAGCCGCCTCTGGGTCGCGGTCGATGCTTGCGGCAACAGCAATAGCTGCACCCAGTTGATCACCGTGTCGCAGACCAATTCCGCCAGCCTGTCGGGCCTCGTGGCGCTGGCTTGCAGCGGCGATACCAACCTGAGCGACAATGAGGGTCTGGCCAACGTCACCGTGACGCTCGAAGACTCGAATGGAAAGACCGTTGGGACGACGACCACGAGTTCGAGCGGCAGCTACAGCTTCAGCAGCCTGGCTCTCGGAACTTACACCGTGGTGGTGACACCGCCGGGCGGCTATACGCAAACGTATCCCGCCAGCGGGAACAATCAAACGTCCGTCACCCTGACGGCTTGCGAGGGTCTGACCGGAGTCAATTTCGCCTACATTGGCTCAAGCCCCGGCGTTCAACTCATCAAGACCGGCCCCTGCCTGGTGACGAACAAGCAAACCATTACCTATACGTTCGCCGTGACCAATACCGGCAACACCTGCGAGACGTTGACGGTGACTGATCCGCTCTTGGGCGGGACAATCTTCACCCAGAGCAGCGTGGCGCCGGGACAAGGCTTCGTGTTCACCGCCAAATTCGTGGTGTCGCAAACGAACGGATGCCTGACCAATACCGCCACGGCCACCGGCACGCCGCCGACCGGCACGCCCGTGACCAGCACTTCCACGACGGTGGCCGTCGTTACCACCAAATGCAGCACGCGGACGATTTGCGGGAATTTCAACTCGCAGAATCCTTACGGCGGCTGGGTCTGGTGCAACGCCCATGTCAGCGCCAACCCCGGCAAGAAATGCACCGTCTATTGCCAAAACGCTTCCGTGACCCTGACCTGCAACGATGGCAAGACCTACACCTATCCCGTGCCCGATTGCCAGATCAACTTCAGCCCCAATTGTTCCACCGGCAGTTGTTCCTTCGACGGCACGAAATGGACCACGACGCTGCCGTGCAACGGCGACGACGAGATCTTCCTCTCCGGCTGCGGAATCCCGTGGCAGTCGGACTTTGCCAATTGCCACCAGGTTTGCTGGACGGGAACGTTCTGTTCGGACACTCCGGGGACCAGTTGCAACTGGCAATGGAGCGCGGCCTGCTATAACACCGACTTGAGCAACTGCGGATCGGTCAGCGTCAAACCCTGCCATCAAACTTACTGCGGTTACCCGGGCGGCGACCACGCGGGAACGCCCGAGAATTGCAAATCCTATGTCCAGGGCGGCGCTTGCGGCGGCGGCGGCAGCAACTATACCGGTTCCTGGTCGAGCACCGACTCCTTCACCTGCAACTAATCTAGCGGACCGGCAGGTCGATGTGGTTCTGGACGAGGGTGGCGCCCTCGTCCAGCGACAGTTGTTCCAGCGCGATGTTGTAATCCGCCAGGGCGCGGATTTCCGACGAACGCGCGGACGTGAGGTTGTTCTGGAGTTGGAGGACAACAAAACTGGTGCTCTTGCCATGCTCCAGTTTCATCTGCTCCGCCCGCAAGGCATCCTCCGCGTAGAGCCGGGCCTTGCGCGTCGAATCGACCTTCAATAAATCGGATTGCACCGTCTTGACGTCGTTATCGATCGCCGCGACAATCGATTGCTCGACTTTCTTGGCCTGCAACAAAAGCTGCTCCAGGCCCGCCTTGGCCGATTTGTAATTATTGCGCGGGCCGCTGTTGCCGAGCGGAATGGTCATGGCGACGCCGTAGGAGTAGAAGGGATAGGTCCCCTGGCGGATGCTGTCCAGGTTGTTGTTGAGGGTGAGCGCGGTGGCGTTGCGCCCGTAACTTCCTGTCAAATCAATTTCCGGAAAGAGCTGGTTGAAGGTGTATTTGATGGTGAGGTGCTGCTTTTCGATGCTCAGTTTGGCCTGGAGCATGTCCGGGCGCTGTTCCAGGCCGGTCCGCCAGCATTCCTGCACCTCGGGATGGGCAGGCACCGCCACCAACTGTTCCGACGGCACGGGGACCGTGTCCTCCCACTGGCCCATCGGCACCGCCAGCAGGGTTTTGACCGAGTTCTCCTGCACCGCCAGATTGGCCTCGGCGGTCAGGAGGTCCGAGCGGGCGCTGGCCGCCTGCGATTCCGCCTGCTTTTCGTCCAGGGGCGCCAGGGCGCCGACCCGCACCCTTTGTTCATCCTCGTGAAAGGTTTCCTCCGCCAGTTCCACCGCGGCCTCCTCCACCTTCACGTTCTCGCGGGCGTAGATGAGGTTGTAGTAGGCGGCCTTGACGTTGTTGATCACCGTCATGATTTGAAGGCGCAGGGCCAGTTGATCGTTCTTGAGGGTCTTCTTGCCCAGCGAAATCTGATACCGCGTGTTGTCGATCCAGAAGTTCTTCAACAGCGGCTGCGACAGGGTGATGCCCGGATCGCTGCTGTAAAGGTCCGGTGCTCCCTTGACATTCTGTTCCGACAGCGGGCCGGTGATATTGTAGGTCAGCCCCGAAGGCAGGACGCCCGAAAGGCCCGGCGTGTAGGAATTGATCTGTTCGATGGTGGCGGGATAGGCCAGGCCGGCCTGGGTGAAGTAGCCGGAGGGAAACGAGTCGTAATTATGCGACATCGAGTACGTCAGCGAGGGTTGGTAGGCCCCGTAAAGGCCGTTCAGCGCGTACTGGTCCATCTGCGGATTGATGCGGCTGATCCGAATATCCAGGTTGTTGGTCAACGCCATCCGGATCGCCTCGTCGATGCCCAGCACCCACGTCTTTTTCGCCGGCGGCGGGGTTTGCTGCGCGGCGGCGCCGTTCCAGTCGTGAAGAAGGCACAATGCGCAGAGCGCGGCGAGAACCGGTTTGGGCAAAGGTTTAAGCACCATAAGAGTCAGAGTGTTAGCGTTGCTGTTATTCATAGCGCAAGGATTCAATCGGATCCAAATTGGCCGCTTTATAGGCCGGGTAGGTTCCAAAAATGATGCCCACCAGCGAGCAAATCCCCAATCCGATCAGGACCCAGTCCAGCGGAAAGACTTTTGGCAGGTGCAAAAAATACGCGATGAGGTCGCCGCCCGTCACGCCGAGCACCACGCCGGCCGCGCCGCCCAACTCGCACAGCACCACCGCCTCCATGATGAATTGCGCCATGATGCTGCGCTTCTTGGCGCCGACGGCCCGGCGGATGCCGATCTCGCGGGTGCGTTCGGTGACGGACACAAGCATGATGTTCATGATGCCGATGCCCGCCGCGATCAGGGCGATGGAGCTGATCAAGGCGATGGCGATGCGCAGCTTGAAGGTGAACGACTTCATTTGTTCGATCATGGAATCGGCGGAGACAATCTCAAAATCATCCGGCTGTCCGGGCGGCACTTTCCGTATCTGCCGCATGATGCCGCGCACTTGATCGACGGTGTCGTCGTATTCCGCCGGGCCGCGGGCCTGGATGAGAATGCTCAGATTGAGCCAGCGTTTGTCCTCGTAGCGGGTGATTCCGGTGGTGATCGGGATGAGGGCGAAGTTGTCTTGGTGGCCGCCCTCCATCGTGCCTTTGGATTCGAGCACGCCGACCACGGTATATTTGACGCCGCTAAAGCTGACCCGTTCGTCCAGGGGCGAGCCGTAGGGAAACAAGTCCCTTGCCAGGCTGTTGCCCAGCACGCAAACGTCGCGCTGGCTGTCCATGTCGCTTTCCAGCAAAGCCCGCCCTTCCGCGATCGTCCAGTTCTGGGCGGGAAAGCTGCCGGGGGTTTCCCCCGTCAACCAGACCGACGGCGGTCCTTTGGAGTAGCGCGAACTCATCGGGCCGACTTTCAGCCCCCCGTCTTCCAGCCCAACGTTCAACGCCAGCGTCGCGCGCCGCGCCACTTCCATCCCCTGTTGGACGTTGATCCGTTTGCGCCGCCAGTACTTTTGATAGCCTTCCGGCCCCCCGATATAAATGGCGGGCCAGGTTTGCACGATGAAAGTCTGGCCGCCCAGTTGGTTCAGCTCGGACTCGATGTTCTGCTGCATGGCGCGCATCGAGGTCATGACGACGATGATGGAAAAGACGCCGACCAGCACGCCGAGCAGGGTCAGGGCGGAGCGCAGCTTGTGCGCCACGACCGCCCCGATGGCCATGAAGAAGCTCTCCTTCAATTCCGCCCGGAAAACGCTCAGTGCTCGCATGGCGCTCTTCTCCTCATTCGTTGCGCAACGCAT
Organism: Verrucomicrobiota bacterium; assembly: GCA_049510745.1. Taxonomy (GTDB): domain Bacteria; phylum Verrucomicrobiota; class Verrucomicrobiia; order Limisphaerales; family Palsa-1400; genus PLGF01. The sequence goes on from JBEKYR010000056.1 coordinate 5,760, forward strand.
CCACCGGGTTCATCCGGGCCGCCCGCCAGGCCGGCAAAAACCCCGACGTCACGCCCGTCATGACCGAGGTCACGATGGCCAGGCACATGACCGGCAGGGACATCGTCACCGGAAAATAGGGAAAGACCCGGCCCACCAGCAGCGTCAACAAGTAGGTAATGCTCAGCCCGGCCAGCCCGCCGATCAAACAGATCGCCGCCGCCTCGATGAGGAATTGCAGCAGGATGGTGCGCCGCTTGGCCCCGATCGCCTTGCGCACCCCGATCTCGCGCGTCCGTTCCGCCACCGAGACAAACATAATGTTCATGATGCCGATGCCCCCCACGAACAACGACATCCCCGTGATGAGCAGGCCGACGGTCGCGATCGTGCCCGTCACGCGGTCAAAGGTCTTGATGAATTGTTCCTGCTGGTTGATGGCAAAATCATCCGGGTCGGAGGGCGCGACGTGGCGGATTTTCCGCATCACCCCGCGCAACTCCTCCTTGGCGTCCTCCAGATGGTCCAACTGGTTGACTTTCACCTGGATCTCGAAATCGGGGCGCCGCCAGTAGCCGATCAACAACTGCTGGATGGGAATGATGACTTCATTGTCAAAGCTCTCCATCCCCAGAAAACTGCCCCGCTTCTCCAGCACGCCGATCACTTCCAGGCGGCGCGCGCCGATTTTGATCTTCTTGCCGAGGGGGGACTCGCGCAGGAAGAGATTGGTGGCCACGTCGTTGCCAATAATGCAGACCGGCCGTCCGCCCTCAGCCTCGGCCGCGGTCATGAACCGCCCCTGCGCCACGTCGAACCCGCTGGTGATCGGAAACTGTTCGGTGGTGCCGATGATCTGCACCTGGCTGGAGCGCCGGTTTTTATACCAGACCGCCTGTCCGATGCCGACCGCCGGCGCAACGGCTTTGGCCAGGAGCATCTGCTTTTCCACCTGGCGCACCTGTTCGCGCGTGATGGGGCGCCGCTTGCGTTCCTTGAGCCAGTCCTCAAACGAATGGTTCACCCAGCTCTGCCTGCTGACAAAAAGCACGTCCGCCCCAAGAATGGAAATGCTGTCATGAAAGGCCCGGTTCAAGGCGTCGATGGCCGTCGCCATCGAAGTCACCGTCACAATCCCAATGATGATCCCCAGCGTCGTCAGGATCGAACGCAGCTTGTTGGCGCGGATCGCGTCCCACGCAATGCTCAATCCTTCTTTGAGTTCGATGAAAAAATTCACGGCGCGGGGGGGTGCGTGTTGCCGGAGTCATCCGCGATCAGCCCGTCTCGAATGCGCACGATGCGCCGGGCGTGCCGGGCGACCTCCTCTTCGTGAGTCACGATGAATATGGTGTTCCCCTTGTCGGACAGCACCCGCAACAGGGCCATGATTTCCTCGCCCGTCTTCGAATCCAGATTGCCCGTCGGCTCGTCCGCCAGAATGATCGACGGCGCGTTGACCAGGGCGCGGGCGATGGCCACGCGCTGGCGCTGGCCGCCGGACAGTTCATTGGGCTTATGATGGATGCGGTCGGCCAGCCCGACGCTCGTCAGGGCTTTCAACGCCGTTTCCTCGCGCTCGTCGGCGGTCATGCCGGCGTAAATCAAGGGCAACTCGACGTTGCGCAACGCATTGGACCGCGGCAGCAGATTGAACGTTTGAAAGATAAAGCCGATTTCCCGGTTGCGGATTTCCGCCAGTTGATTGTCGTCCAGTTCGCTCACCTTGGCCCCGTTCAACTCGTAGCTCCCGCTGCTGCACGTGTCCAGGCATCCCAGCAGGTTCATCAACGTCGATTTGCCCGAACCCGACGGCCCCATGATCGCCACGTATTCGCCCCGCTCCACCTCCAGGGTAATGTTGCGCAGGGCGTGGATGGTTTCCGTGCCCATTTGGTAGAGCCGGGAGATATTTTGGAGGCGAATCAGACTCACCGCGCTTCCGGGGTTCAGTAGGTCTTGGTTTCTTTGTCCTGGCCGGCCACCTGGACGTTGACCACCACCTTCTTGCCATCTTCCAGATCGCGATTGATCGCTTTGTACCCGCCGGACACCACCTCGTTGGTCTCGCTCAACCCTTCGACGATTTCCACGTAGTTGTCGTCGCTGATGCCGCGCTTGACCGGCGTCATCTTGACATGGTCGCCTTCCACCAAAAACACCACCTCGATCGGTTTGGGCGCTTCGTCGGGCTTCTTTTGACTGGCGGCATTGGTGCCGCTGGCGATATTGGTGCCGCTGGCAATGTTGGTGCCGCTGGCGATATTGGTGCCGCTGGCGATATTGGTGCGGCTGGCGATATTGGTGCGGCTGGCGATATTGGTGCGGCTGGCGATATTGGTGCTGCTGGCGATATTGGTGCCGCCGGCGATATTGGTGCGACCGGCGCCGTTGGTGCCGGCCACGAGGGCTGGCGCATTGGTCTTGGCGGGATTGTTCGTCCCAGGCAGCCGGGTCGTCACGCTTTGGATCGGAATGGTCAGCACGTTGCTGCGGTAGCGGGTTTCGATGTCCCCCGTCACCGACATTCCCGGCAGGAACACCTCCTTCTCCGCTATGCGGATTTTGACCTGGAATTTTGTGGCGTCCGTGCTGCTGGAACTGGACGCGGCTGTCGTCGTGGTGTCGTTATTATTGGCGGAGTTGGCAATTTCGGTGACGACGCCGTTGAACTTCTGGTCTTTGAAGGAATCGACTTCCAGCTTGGCCTTTTGCCCAATTTGGATCAACGGCACGTCAATCTCCCCAATATCGACCCGCGCTTCCATCGCGCTTAAATCCGCCACCGTCATGATCTCGGTCCCGGCATATTGCGCGGTGCCGACCACCCGCTCGCCCAGTTGCGAATTCAATTTGCTTACCGTGCCCGTCAACGGCGAATAGACCGTCGTCTTGAGCAGGTCCGCCGCCGCCGAATCCAACTGCGCCCGCGCGATGCTGACTTGTTCGACGGCGCCGGCCACCGTGGACTTGGCCACGTCACAGGCGGTTTTAGCCGTCAGAAAATCCGACTCGGAAATCAGCTTCGCTTTGAACAGGGCGTCGTTGCGCTTGAATTCCAGGTCCGCCTTCTCCAGGTTGGCGGCGGCGGTGTCGCGGTTGGCCACCGAAAAGTTGTAATTGGCCGCGGCGGAATTGCTCGCCGCAAGGTAATTGTCCGGCCTGATCTTGAACAAAAGGTCCCCCTTTTTCACGTTTTGCCCCTCTTTGACGGCCAGGACAATGATCTCGCCCGAAACTTCGGGGCTGATTTTGACCTGGAGAACCGGCTGGATCTTCCCGTTGGCCACCACCACCTCCGTCAGGTTGCGCCGCGCCACCTTCTCCTTGGCGATGGCAATGGGCGGATCGCGTTTGGCGAGTTTGTTCCACGCCACGCCGCCCGCGGCCAGCACCACGATTATCGAGAAAACTATGTACTTCTTTTTGCTTTTTTTCTTTGCCATCGGCCGTTCCTACTTGAATAGACAGTTTGCCGCGCGAAAAGTTTCAGCGGAATTTCCCGCCCGCCGGCCGCGCGCCGCCAGGCGCCCCTTTCCATGTATTATATGGGATACGCGCCGGAACACCCTTCGGTTACACTTTTTTCCTTCTTTCACCATCGTGAAGCCGGACTTGCTCCACCACCTCCAAAAACCCGGCTGAACGTTGCATGTCCCAGAATAGCGGCCCGCCCGCGCCCGGCGCAACATGAATTCCGCGCCCTCTTTTTGCGTCTATGACCTTTGTCAGCCCGGCGTGCTCCGGTCAAATGCCGCTTGCCAACGGCGGTTTTAGGCGTACGCTGGGAATGGGTTGAAGGGCAAGCATTTGAAAACCGGCCCGCAAGGCCGGAGGAGTTGAAATATGAAAAATCGTCCGTCAGCTTTTTGGATTTCTTTGGTTTCCTTCACTGCGGCGGCGGCTTTCTTCGGTCTTCCGTCGAACACAGCCACCGCGGCCGACACCTCGCCCGCCACCAACGCCCCCGTTGTCACCCCGTCCGCCGCCCTGCCGACGCCCGGCGTGGCCTTTGGCGTCTCGGAAGTGCTGAAAATGTACCAGGGCGGCATCAGCAAGGATGTGATTTTGAACTACATCGCCAACACGGCGCTGCCCTTTCACCTCACTGCCGACAACATCATCTATCTGCAACATTTGGGCGTGCCGCAGGACATAACCAAGGCCCTGCTCCAGCGCGACGGCCAAATGCAACAGCAGGCGGCCCTGGCTTACCAGCAGCAGATGCCCCCGCCGGGTGCCGGCCAGCCTCCTCCGCCCGCGGTCCAACAACCCGAGGCGGTCGTCACCCCCACCAGTCCGCCGCCGGTCGTAACCTATCCCGCGCCGGAATATCCCGCTTACTCCTACGCGTCTCCTTATCCTTATTATGACTACGCGTATCCCTATTATTACTGGCCGCCGGTGGTGGTGGGAGGCTTTGGCTGGGGTTGGGGCTGGGGCGGTTATTATCATGGCGGCTGGGGACGGGGAGGCTACGGCGGTGGTTTTCGCGGGGGTGGCGGCGGGTTTCGCGGCGGCGGGGGCGGCTTTCATGGCGGTGGCGGTGGTTTTCACGGCGGCGGTCACCGCTAAACACGTCCACGGCATCGGTTAATACGAATTCAGTTTAAAACCGGGCCGGGGCGGGTTATGTTGCGGCGTGGTTTTAGTCATCGATAATTACGATTCGTTCACCTACAACCTCGTCCAGTACCTGGGCGAGATGAATGTGGAGCTGGAAGTCCGCCGCAATGACCAGATTTCCCTCGACCAGATCGCCGCTCTCAAGCCGGACCGCATCCTGGTTTCGCCCGGCCCCTGTTCGCCGCGCGAGTCCGGGTTGTCCAACGACATCATTCGCACTTTCGGGCCTAAAGTGCCGCTCTTTGGCGTCTGCCTTGGACACCAGTGCATCGGCTACACCTTTGGCGGGGAAGTCATTGTCAATTATCGGATCATGCATGGCAAGACCTCGCCCATCCGCCACAACGGCAGGGAGTTGTTTCAGGGCATGCCCAATCCTTTCGCCGCCACCCGCTATCATTCCCTGGTCATCAAACGCGAGACCCTGCCCGCCTGCCTGGAGGTGATCGCCGAAACCGACGAGGGCGAGATCATGGGCGTGCGGCACAGGGAGCATCCCATTTGGGGCGTCCAATTCCACCCCGAAAGCATCCTGACCGAGAACGGCCGCCAAATCCTGAGGAATTTCCTGACGATGTCGTGACGGTAAATTAGCGCTTGCCAATTGGCCCAACGCTGCTAGGTTGTGCGCCCTTGCTTTTATGAAAGCGTCTATACATCCGAAATATGTGCCGGCGGAGATTCGTTGCGCCTGCGGCAACGTCATCAAAACCCGCTCCACCAAACCGACCATCCTCGTCGGCATCTGCAACGTCTGCCACCCCTTTTACACCGGCACCCAGAAATTCGTCGATACCGCCGGGCGCGTCGATAAATTCCAGCAGCGCATGGTCAAGACGCAGGCCGCCCAGGCCGCAAACGCCGCCCTCAAGAAAAAGAGGAAGTAGCTCCCTTTCCCTCAACCCGCCTGCCGAAGTTCGCTCTTTCGCGGGCGGGTTGTTTTTTTGTCTTCCGGCCCGGAAATGAATCTCCGCCCTTACATCGAAAAATTCGCCCGCCGCCTGGGCGAGGTCGAAGCCGCCCTGAGCGATCCCGCTCTCCTTGGCAACGCGGCCAAACTCCAGGAGATGTCGCGCGAATACGCCCGCCTCAAGGAGTTGACCGCCATTGGCGAGCGCTATCTCAAAGTGCGGGACGACTTGGCGCAACATGCCCGATTGCTCCAGACCGAGCCTGCCGACAGCGAAATGGCGCAGTTGGCCAGGGAGGAAATCGCCCTGCTTCAACCCGAAGAACTGCGCCTGGCCAACCAGGTCCAGATCGGTTTGGCGCCGCCCGACCCGGCCGACTCCCGCAACACCATCATCGAAATCCGCGCCGGCGCCGGCGGCTCCGAATCCGCCCTCTTCGCCGCCGACCTCTACCGCATGTACACCCGTTATGCCGCCGCCCGCGGCTGGAAGACCGAGGACATGGACAGCAGCCCCTCCGATCTCGGCGGCTTCAAGGAAATCATTTTCGGCGTCACCGGCGTCGATGTCTTCAAACGCCTCAAATACGAAAGCGGCGTTCACCGCGTCCAACGCGTCCCGGCCACCGAAGCCCAGGGCCGCATCCACACCAGCACCGCCACCGTCGCCGTCCTGCCCGAAGCCCGCGAGGTCGATCTGGAAATCAGGCCCGAGGACTTGGAGATCAACGTCTGCCGCGCCTCCGGCAAGGGCGGCCAGGGCGTCAATACCACCGATTCCGCCGTGCAGATCATTTACAAACCCACCGGCATGATCGTCCGTTGCGCCGACGAGCGGTCGCAGCAAAAAAACAAAGCCAAGGCCATGACCGTCCTGCGCTCGCGTCTGCTCGAACTCAAGGTCGCCGAGGAGGACGCCAAGTACGCCGCCCGCCGCAAGGAACAAGTCGGCACTGGCGAACGCAACGAACGCATCCGCACCTACAATTTTCCGCAAAACCGCGTGACCGATCATCGCATCGAACTGACCCTTTACAATCTGCCTACGTTCATCGACGGCGACCTGGACGGCATCATCGAGCCCCTCATGGCCGACGACCTGGAACACCGTCTGGCCGCCTTAAAATTATGAACCCCCAATCCTTGTTGACTTTCCGGGAGCGCGGCCGTCTCGACGGCGGAATCCGTTCCGCGGCAAATTTCGCCGTCCGGCGAAGAGAAGGAGCGCGTCGCCAAAGATTGAAACCATGAACCTGACCGCTCCGAAGGCCTTGATTTTTGATTGCGACGGCACCCTGGCCGACAGCATGCCGCTGCATTGGCGCGCCTGGCACGAAGTGGCCGAGCGTCACGGACTGGATTTTCCGGAAGACCGCTTTTACGCCCTGGGCGGCGTGCCCTCCCGCGACATTCTCAAGATGCTCAGCGAGGAACAAAGCCGGCCGTTGGACCCCGTCGCCGTCTCGCGGGAAAAGGAGGCCGCCTACCTTCTTCTTTTGGCGCAAGTCCAGCCGGTCGATGTGGTGGTGAACATCGCCCGCAAGAATTACGGCAAAATTCCGATGGCGGTGGCGTCCGGCGGCAACCAGGCCCACATCAACGAAGTCCTCGAACACCTGGGCATCCGCCAGCTTTTCCAGACCGTGGTGACCAGCGAGCAGGTGGTCCGCCAGAAACCGGCGCCGGACATTTTTCTGGAAGCGGCCCGCCGCCTGGGCGTCCCCCCGCAATACTGCCGCGCCTACGAGGACACCGACCTGGGCCTGCAAGCCATCCGCGCCGCCGGCATGGAGGCGGTGGACGTGCGCCGCCTCAGGAAAAACCAGAGCGATTAAAAACCGCCCGCAGGGCAGAGTTGCGGCTCCGCATCTTTCGTAATCTTAATCCTACTCCTAATCTTCGGAATAATTCTTTGGCAGCCCCGGTGGACGTGCTCCGGCTCAGGCAAAACGAATCCGCCCCCGAATCATCCTTCTCCTGAGATGTGAAAGGTAATGGCACCCTCATCCTTCAGCCTTCCCTCGCCCTCCCCGTCCATCGAATCAGTCAATCGAGAAATACCAATTTCCTAGGCCTGACCCTTTCATTTTCATGACCCTTTCACATTTTCACACAATCGGCAGCCGAATTGTTGAAGGTTCAGATGTGACTCCAAATCTCTGCTTCGCCTTTAAATCCCATCGGCTTCTGTGGCATGGAATTCGGCCTTGCAGCAGTCCAGTTCCCGCCGCACTTCCGGGTCGGCAGCCATGGCGGACAATCCGGCTTCCCATGGGTCGTGCCGACCCGACACCGAAATCCGGACGCGACGCAGCAGCCGTTCCAGCAGGCTGAGTTGAGCCTCAGGCGACAATCGCTCAAACTCTCTTTCGATTTCGTTGAAGGCCGGTGATGACATCGTTTTCCCTATATTCCCGTATTTTGACCGCAAGTCAACAGCCCCTTTTCCAGTCCTGCCCGTCCGCCACAGGAAAGACCCCAGGCTTGTGACGGGGTTGGATGAGGGTTTGTGACGGCAAATGTTACGGCCTAAGTCCCGTATTATCAACGATTGTGACGGTGTGACGGCTTTTCCCGGACCCAAGGGTGTGCCAATGCGTCAGTGGCTTCTCCAGTCGGGGTCAATCGCGCCAAATCACGCCAAAAATGAAAATTTCCTGCGCCACTTGAGCCTTCTGCCTTCAGCCCTCAGCCTTCGCGTCTCTCACTGCGCCGGGCGCCGGGGTTTAACGTTCTTCTGGCATAAACCATGCCATGCGCTATGCGGTGTTCACCCCATTGCAGAAGCGCGGTTTAAAATGTAAATAATAATATTTAGTGGTTCTGTTTTTGAAGTAGTCATGCCTCTCGCCGTTCGTTCGCGCGCGGTGTGGGGGCGGTTGGCGTATTCCTATTGGCAGGCATTATGGCAGTTTCGGACGCAACTCAAAGCGATGTCGGCGTGATCGGCTTGGATCTTATCGGCCGTAATGTGGCTTCGCGTCTGGCCGAACATCCTTTCAACGTGGCCGCCTGCGATTGGCGGCCGCCAAAGACACTCCCGTTGCCGGAACAGACAACCGGGCCGAAGGTCCGCCTGGTGGCCAATATCTCCGAACTGATGGCCAGCCTCCGCCAACCGCGCATGGTTCTCGTTTTCAGCGGCACGCACGCTCCCATGAACTCCGTCCTGGATCAGTTGCTGCCCGAATTGAAGCCGGGCGACCTCCTGGCGGATGCCGGGGATTCTTATTTCAAGGACACGGCCAGGCATGACCGCCAGTTGGCGCAGCGGCGCATTCAATTCATGGGCATCGGCCTCGCCGGCGGCGAAAATGGCGCCCGTCACGGGGCCATTGTCATGGCAGGGGGCGAGCCTGAGGCCCGCGAGCGAACCCGTCCGTTGCTGGCGGTCATGGCTGCCACCATCGGGGGCGACCCGTGCGTGAGCCATTCCAAATCCGCAGCGGCCGCCCATTTTGTCAAGATGGTCCACGCCGGGGTCGAATTCGCCTTGTTGCAATTGCTCTCCGAAACGTTCGACTTGCTGCAACGCTCCTTGCGGCTGACCGACGAGAAATGGCAGCACGCTTCGGGGGCGTCGCAGATCGCCGTTCTCAACGGGTACCTGAGGGAGATTTCCGGGCGGGTCTTCGAACCGGTGGACGACCAGCCGCCGCGGCTGTTCTTGGAGCAGGAATTGGGGTCCGCCAAAAACGAGGCTCCGCTCAGATGGGTCGCGCCGAGCGCCTGGGAATCGGAAGTGCCCATTCCCACCATCGAGGCGGCCGTGGGAACAGAACGCGTGGCGGCGGCAGAACAGCGCCAGGCACTCCTCGCCGCGCCTTTCCGCCAGCCAGTGGGCCGCTTGAAAAATGATCCCGAAAGCGTGCTCAATGAACTGCACGGCGCCTTCCACGCCGCCATGATGATTACCTACGCGCAAGGCATGGCGCTGTTGATTGCCGCCTCGAAACTTCATGGCTTTGACTTCAACCTGCACGAGATTTCCCGGACCTGGAGAGGTTGCACCCACCTGCGCACCTCCTTGCTCGACGACATCGCGACCGCCTTGCAAGCGACCCCGGACCTGCCCGGCTTGCTCTCCGATGCCGATTTGTCCGAAAGGGTCATGGCCTGCCAGGAAGACCTGCGCCACGCCGTCTGGCGCGCCCACGAGCTTGACACCGTCGTCCCCGCTTTGCACGCCTCCCTGGATTACCTCGACACCAACAGGGCGGCGTGGCTGCCGGCAAATTTGATCCAGGCGCCCCGCCGCCAGCCAGCCTGGGGAGCGGCCCATCGGGGTCAAATCTATTCGGCTTGATTCTTCCATCAGGCCGCCGGGGCACTGGAGTGATTTCAGCTTTCCGCCGTTTGAACCGGCTGTCTTTGCCGGAAAAATCGCGCCGGCGCGGATAATATCTTACATTCGGCTTCGCATTTTGCCGGTTTTTTGGGATTCCGTCCGTTGCAAGTCAAACCGAACCGGAATCGGCAATTACAATTTTTCAATTTTCAATTTCCGATTTTCAATTGTCCTTTTCCCCGCGTCTCTGCGCCTTATGCTCTCTGGCACAGGAGCGGGCGCCTGGCTCACTGCGCCGGGCGGCGGCGCGAGGAACGGAAAAGTTCCATCTGCGGGTCCTTGAAGAACTCGTAGGTCTTGAAGACCCGGATGATTTGCAGCAGGTCGGATTTGTCGTAATTGCGGTTGACCTCCGCCCCGGCAATCAAGTCTGCCAGCATCGTCCGAAAGGGTATGACCGCATCCACCCCCTTGGCGCGGAGCAGTGCGATGGTTTGCTCGCGTGCCTTGGCCGTCTGCGCCAGCGCCGGGACGATCAGGATTTTCAATGGCGGAAGCTCGGGACTGAACGTGCGCGCCGCCTGCTGAAAAATCGCCGGCTCGACGAACCGGAACATCGCCGGCGCGTTCTCCAGCACCGCCGGGCCAAACGATTCCGTGTGCCACCCCCGCACCACCACCACCGCCCGCGGCACCCCCGCCAGGTCCTCCGATGTCAAGACGAACGGCAGCGGCTCCGCCCGTTCCCGCGGACGCGGGTTCCAGACAAAAAAGTCGATCCCATCCCGCTCCAGCTTTTCCCGCGCCATGTATTTGCGGCTCTGCCGCACCAGGAACCCGTGCAGCTCGAAGTATTCGCGGACCATAATTTCGCTGACGGCAGCCATATCAGGAGGAATGGGGTTGGGCGGACGCGGGCGCCGCCAAGGTTTGCCGGACCCGCCGTGAAGCGATTTTGTGGCCCGGCTCGACCTGCCCGATCCGCCGCGCCAAAACAAATCGAATCTCGCCGCCGCTGACTTTTTTGTCCAGCAGCATGGCGGCCAGCAGCCGGGTCTGTTGCGCCGGCGACAATTTGATCGAGACGGGCAAGCCGGCCCGCGCCAGCAGTGTCTCGATGCGCGCCGCCTCCGCCGCCGGCAAACCGGCAGCGCGGACCGACAGCTTCGCCGCCGCCGCCTGTCCGATGGCGATGGCTTCGCCGTGCAGGTATTTGCCGTAGCCGGAAATGGCTTCGATGGCGTGGCCGATGGTGTGGCCGAAGTTCAAAATCGCGCGCAGGCCGGTTTCGGTTTCATCCTGCCGGACGACCTCGGCCTTGAGTTCGCAACAGCGCGCCACGACCCCGGCCAAAACCCCGCCGTCCAGGTTCAACAACAACGGCAAGTCGCGTTCCAGGCGCGCAAAGAGCGCCGCGTCGCTGATAATTCCGTATTTGATGACTTCGGCCAGGCCGGCGCGGAATTCGCGCAAGGGCAGCGTGCGCAAAGCCGCCAGATCGCACAGCACAAAACGCGGTTGATAAAACGCCCCCACCAGATTCTTCCCGGCCTTAAGATTGACGCCGACTTTGCCGCCGACGGAGCTGTCCACTTGCGCGAGCAAAGTCGTGGGCGCCTGGACGAACGCGATGCCGCGCAAGTAAGCCGACGCGACAAACCCCGCCAGATCGCCGATAACGCCCCCGCCCAGGGCCACGATAAAAGACTTCCGCTCCAGGCGGTGGCCGGCGAGTTGGTCGCAACAGGATTGCGTCATCTTGAGGCTCTTCGAGCTTTCCCCGGCGGGAACGGTGATCAGCACCGGGTCAAAGCCCGCCTTTCGCAAAGAGGCCAGGGCCGCCTTGCCATAAAGGGGCGCGACATTTTTATCGGAGATGACGGCGCACCGCTCACCCAACCGGAGCCGGGCGCAATACCCGCCCAGGCCGGAAAGAATTTTCTCCCCAATGAAAATGGGATAGCTTCGGCTGCCCAATGAAACATCGACCGTGCGCACAGTGGGCCAAGCATAAGCGCCCCGCCGCCCCGGTTCAATGTTCAAAGTTCAACGTTCAAAGAAAGGGCAGTTTGCAGAGATTCCTGATGGATCAAGATAAAAACGGGACGGATTTACTCGTGGTACTCGCGGACTTCGCCCGGCCTGTTGTCCAGGATTTCCAATCGCAGCGGACCTGCCTCGATTTGCCTTCTCCTCTGGAAAGCAGCGGCACTGGCGGCATCTGTGAACAAGTAAACAACGACGCCTGTTTGACCTTCCATCTCGCCTCGGCAGCCGATGAATCCCGGCGTGCCTTTCTTGTGTCTCGATTGCTGCGCAAACGCGACACGTATGCTCAGTTCACTTTCCGTCATTTTGATGACCAATCTAAGCCCCGCTCTCGAGCGTCTCCTCCACGGAACACTTGAAATGAAGATGACGGAGGGTATGGTTCGGAGTTTCCATCGTCGGGAGCTTGAGGTTATGGATTAGCCGCGCGGGACAAGCCCTCCTATGCGGGTTTGCCCCTTGCGTTGCCAGGATGTTGGTCGGGACTTCCGGCTTTAGCTCGAACCCCTGCTGCGCCTCTGCCTTTATCGCCAGACCGTTGTAATGGGCGTGAATCATCGCGGGGGAATTCCCGGCTTCCGCCGCGGTCAAACTCTCGTTGGCGTTCATGGCGAAATGGAAGCTGACAAAGCCGTGGCGCATTTTTTACCAGATGACGGGGATGTTGTACTGCGGGAAAGCCCGGTCATGGCTTACGATCGTCAAGCTCTCTGCCAGTGCTTGCGCAATCAGCAGACGGTCAAAAGGGTCTTTGTGGCGCGCAGAAAGCGTCTCCAAGTGGAAAATGTGCTCCAGACGCACCGGCAAAATCACCACGGCGTTTTGCTCTGTCCAGTCGGCGATCATCGAACGCAGGGGCTTGCGAAGGGCCAATTTGCCCAGCGTGATTTTGAGTTGCATTTCCCATACGCTCGCCACGCTCAAGATAAGCTCGTTGGCCGGGTCTTCGCACGCCATCTTCGCTGCGGGCGACAGTTTCTCCGGCAGGCTGTCCGCCCATATAAAGGCGTGCGTATCCAGCAGGAGTCTCATTTCTCTCCAAGCCAGAATTCTTCGGACAGGGGTTCGTCAAAATCGTCCCCAACAACCCAGGCCCCCCTATGGAGACCGAGCTTGCGGCGACCCGCTGTGATCGGCGGAACCGGCCGGACCATCGCAATCGGCAGCACTTTGGCAACGGGTTTGTTGTCCTCCGTGAGAACCACCTCATTTTCCTGGTTGGCGAGCGTCACCAAATCTTTCAGGCTGGTCTTCTTTGTCACTTCAATTGTTTTCATCGTCTGCCTCCGCAAGAAAAAGTCAAGCCGGCCGCCTCGCGCAGTCCGAATAGACGGCAACCCCCGCGGTGGCGGCGCCACTCCGCCCGGAATATGGCTGTCCGACCTGGATTCGAACCAGGACAAAAGCCTCCAAAGGGCCTTGTGCTACCGTTACACCATCGGACACCGATACTCTAAATTAACGTTTCCAAACGCGACTGCCAACCCAAAAATACGCCCCATGACAATTCACCGCCTCTTCCCGCCCGCCTCCACGCTCGGCGTCGTCCTGCTCGGCGCGGGCGCCTCCTCGCGCATGGGCCGGCCCAAACTGCTCCTGCCGTGGGGACGCACTTCGGTCATCGGCCATCTGCTCCATCAATGGCGGGCGTTGCGCGCGCGGCAGATCGCCGTGGTCTGCCGCGCCGCGGACCAACCCCTGGCCGCCGAGTTGGACCGCTTGCGTTTCCCGGCCCGGCGCCGGATCGATAACCCCCGCCCGGCACGCGGCATGTTCAGTTCCATTGTCTGCGCCGCAAACTGGGACGGCTGGGACCCGGCGGTGACGGCGTGGGTCATCGTTTTGGGCGATCAACCCCACCTGTCCCGGTCCACGCTTGGCGCGTTGCTGGCTTTTCAGCGCCGCCACCCGCACGCCGTCTGTCAGCCCGCCTACGGCGGCCACGGGCGGCATCCAGTGATCCTGCCGCGCGGCGCGTTCATGGAGTTGAAGAATTCCCGGGCCGGCACGCTGAAAAATTTTCTGAAAAAAACGTCGGTTCCCATCGTCCAATGCCCCATTGTTGATCGCGCCCTCGCGCTTGACTTCGATCGGCCCGAGGACTATAAACGGCTGTTGTCATTTGCCAAACCATCGAGACATGAAAGACTCGAACCCTGAAGGCTTCGGCGTCCAGTCCCGGCGGACATTCTTCAAGAGTGTCGGCACGGCGGCGGTGACGGCGGCCGCCGCCAGCGCCCAAACGGTCGCGGCGGAACTCGAAAAAGCCAACGCCGAACAGATCATCGGCCCCGGAGCCGTGCCCGTCACTCTCCGGGTCAACGGCGCGCTCCTGAATCTCCAACTCGAGCCGCGGGTCACGCTGTTGGATGCATTGCGCAATTATTCCAGCCTGACCGGCTCGAAGGACGGTTGTGACCGCGCCGCCTGCGGCGCCTGCACAGTCCTGCTGGACGATGTGCCCGTTTATTCGTGCCAGAAGCTGGCCATCGAAGCGCAAGGACACGCGATTACGACCGTCGAGGGCCTGGCGAAGGGCGGCGAATTGAGCACGATCCAAAAGGCCTTCCTGGAAAAGGACGCGCTCATGTGCGGTTATTGCACGCCGGGCTTTCTGATCAGCCTCACCGCCTTGTTCAAGAAGAATCCCCATCCGACCGCCGATGAAATCCGGCACGCCTGCGCGGGCAACCTCTGCCGTTGCGGCACGCAGCCGCACATCATGCAAGCCGCCCTGCAAGCCGCCGGCGTCGCTGTCGCCAGCAAAACGGAGGTGATCCATGCTTAAGTGGCCCGAGCAGACGAAGTACATCAGCCATTCGACCCAACGCATCGACGCTCCGGCCAAGCTCACCGGGCGCGCCCGTTACGCTTCGGACATCCAGGCCGAGGGCTGGCTTTACGGCATGATCCTGCGCTCGAAATGGCCCGCCGCCAAAATCACCAAGATCAATCTCGACTCCGCTTTGAAAATCCCCGGCATCAAGGCGGCCATTACCGTGCGGGACGGCGAACGCGCCATTCGTTTTTACGGCGAAGAGCTGGCGGCCGTCGCCGGCACGACCAAACAAGCCTGTCTGGACGCCTTGCGCGCCATCGAAGTGGAAGCCACGCCGCATCCGCACGTCGTGCATGAAACCGAAGGCTTGAACGAGGATTCTCCGCGAGTTTGGCCCGATGCCCCCAACGCCCCGGCTGGACAACCCAGGGACCAAGGGAATATCGACGCGGCCTTCTCGGAATGCGCCGCCGTCATCGAAGGGTTTTACACCACCCCGGTTCAACTCCACCACCCGATGGAGACGCACGGCAACACCGTCTCGTGGACCGACGAGGGCCTCACGGCCTGGGCGTCCACCCAGGGCATTTCCAGCGTGCGGGACGGGTTGACGGGGGGCCTGCAACTGGACCAAAGCGCGGTCCGCGTCATCACCGAATACATGGGGGGCGGTTTCGGCTCGAAATTTGGCGCCGGAGTGGAAGGTCTCCTGGCCGCGCGGCTCTCGCGGCAGGCCAAAGCGCCCGTGCGCCTGATGCTCACCCGTTTTGACCAGGCGCTGGCGGTGGGCAACCGGCCTTCGAGTTTTCAAAAGATCAAACTGGGCGCCACAGCCGACGGCAAGTTGCACGCTTTCCAGTTGGACAATTACGGCACCGCCGGAATTGGCAGCGGCGCGGCTTCCGAAGGCGGCGGCGGCGGCGTGGATATTCCCGCCCCTTACATTTACATAGTTCCCAACGTCCATGTCAAACACACCGCCGTCGCGGTCAATGCCGGCTCGGCCCGCGCCTTTCGCGCGCCGGGCAATCCGCCCGCCTCTTTCGGCATGGAATCGGCCATGGACGACCTGGCCGTCAAGATGGGCCTCGACCCGCTGGAACTGCGCATCCAAAACGACCCGAACGCAGTGCGCCAGCGCGAATACCAGGCCGGCTCCGAGCGGTTCGGATGGAAACAGAAATATCAAAAGCCCGGCGCCTCCCCCGGCCCGGTCAAAACCGGCGTCGGCTGCGCCAGCGCCAGTTGGGGGGGCGGCGGCAGCCGCCGGACGCAAGGCGACGCGCAAATCAATCCCGACGGCAGCATCGAGGTGCGCCTGGGTGTGCAGGACCTTGGCACCGGCACCCGCACGATTGTCGCCGTCGTCGCCGCCGAGATTCTGGGTCTCAAGCCCGATCAAATCACGGTCAAGATCGGCGACACGCGTTATCCGCCCGGCCCCGGCAGCGGCGGCAGCACGACCTGCGCGTCGGTCGCCCCCACGGTCTTCGACGTTTGCGCGCAGGCTCTGGAACAACTTCAGACGCAGAGCGGCATCCCCGACGCCCGCGGCGACAATTGGTTTGCCGCCTGCAAAAAGCTTGGGACCAACCCGCTGGTGGTGCATGGCAAATGGCAGGAGGGCCTCTCCTCCTCCGGCGCCGGCGGCGTGCAGTTTGCCGAAGTCGCCGTCGATACCGAGACCGGTTTGGTAACCGTCAAGAAGATTGTCTGCGCGCAGGATTGCGGGCTGATCGTCAACCAGCTCACGCTCGAAAGCCAGATCAACGGCGGCATCATCATGGGCATGGGCTACGCTCTCTACGAGGAACGGGTCATGGACCGCCTCTCCGGCGTCGTGCTCAACCCGAATTTGGAAACCTACAAACTGCCCGGCTTGGCCGACATTCCCGAAATCGAGCTGGTGCTCCTGAACATGCCCGAACGGGGCGTCATCGGCGTCGGCGAACCGGCGACGATTCCGACCGCCTCCGCCATTGCCAACGCCGTGGCCAACGCCCTGGGCGCGCGGGTGTGCAGCCTGCCCATCACGCCGGCCAGGGTGCTCGCCGCCCTTGGCAAAGTCCCGGCCCCAACCGCCCCGCCAAAATGAAAGCCTTTCAATACGCCACCGCGCTCTCCACGGACAGCGCCCAGCAATTGGCCGCCGACAACGGCAGTTACCTCGCCGGCGGCAACGACCTTCTCGGCCAGTTGAAGGAATATCTGTCCAGCCCGAAAACGCTGGTCAATATCAAATCCATCCCCGGCTTGAACAGGATCGACGCCGGCGAAAAACAATGGACCATCGGGGCGCTGGTCACCGTCGCGCAGATCGAGAGCCACGCGCCACTCCGCCAGACGTTTCCCGTTCTCCAGCAAGCGGCGGCGGAAGTCGGCTCGCAACAGATTCGCAACGTCGCCACCCTCGGTGGCAATCTCGCCCAGCATTCCCGCTGCTGGTATTACCGGCATCGCGACACGCTATGTCTCAAGAAGGGCGGCGACCTGTGTTACGCCCGCCGCGCCGAAAACCGCTATCACAGTCTGTTCACGGGCAACACCTGCGTCAGCCCCGTCGTGTCGAACCTCGCCACCGCATTGACCGCGCTGGACGCCACCGCCATCGTTCTGAGGGACGGGAAGGAGACGCGCTGGAGCATGGCCGAGCTGTATCAGAAGGCCTGGGACAATCCCACCGCCCACAACTCCCTCAACCCCGGCGATTTGCTCCTGAAGGTGGAAATCCCCACCGGCCGTCGCCAGGGCGCCTATCTTCAAGTCAGCGACAAACACGCCTTCGACTGGGCGCTGGTCAGTTGCGCCGTCGCCGCCAACGTGGTCGCTGGCAAACTGCACCAGCCGCGCGTGGCGCTGGGCTGCCTCTCGCCCATGCCGCACCAGGCCGCCGCCGCCAACCAGTTCCTGGAAGGCAAACCACTGGACGAACCGACCGTCGCGCGCGCGGCCGACCTGCTCCTCAAAGACGCGCAACCGCTCGAATTCAACGGCTACAAGGTGCCGATGGCGCATGCCCTCATCCGCCGCGCGCTCCTCAGCCTCAAAGGGTGACGCCATGAACCCCGCCTTCTGCAAACATCTTCGCACCAAAAGAATTTATGTGGACGCGGCGCCGGAGGAGGCGTTTGCCGACCGGGAGGGCGCCGAAGCCTCCCCGTGCCACTTCTGGTGCAACCTGACGCAAACCGTCACCGGCCCCGACGACCGGCCTGTACATAAGAAAAGCTGCTCCGCCTCGCGCTCCTGTTTCGAGGAGTGATCTGTTTCCGGTTTAATCGTAATTCTGATCTTCTTCCCGTCTTCAGAGGACAAGACGGGGGATTAAGATTACGATTAAGATGAGAAATGGCCCGGAGAGCTGAAACTTTTTTGAATTTTCCCCGCGGGAACAAAGTCAGTCATGGAGGAACTTGAACAATGGACCCAAGAGAACACAAACCCTTCGTCCTGCCGGCTGGCTTCACCTTGATTGAGCTGCTGGTGGTTATCGCCATTATCGCAATCCTGGCCGGAATGCTGCTGCCGGTGTTGGGCCGGGCGAAGGAGGAGTCGGTCAGGATCGACTGCGCCAACAATCTCAAACAACTGGGCTTGGGAATGCAGATGTACGGCGACGACAACAATTCACTGCTGCCCATGGCACACGGCTCGGTGCCGTGGGGCGCCACCAATCCGCCGCCGTGGTCGGAGCCGCTGGCGTCCTATTACAACAACACCAATATTCTGCGCTGCCCGGCGCTTTGCCAGCTCTTTGAGAAGTCCCCCTACAATTACTTCATGGGCTCGCGCGCCGCCTACGTCGCGGCGGGCGATACCGCCAGTGTGGACCTCAAAAACATCCGTCTTCCTGTCGTGTATATTTTATCCGGCGATTGCAATTACCCGTTCGACACGACCGACGCCGACCCGGACAACTACACGCAAGACACCCTCTTTGACTCGCGGTATCTGCCGCCGCGGGTGCATAACGGATGGTTGAACGTCTTGTTCGCCGACGAGCACGCGAGGAATTACCATGCCTTCAGCACCAACGACATGACCTTTTCCTACCGCCAGCCCGGCGTCCCTTGGGCGGCGGTGACGGCGCAGTGATTTGTCGTTCGAGAAATCGAGGCGCGGCTGTTCCTCTTTGACTTCGAGTCAGCCAACAGCCAGAGTGACCTGACAATTGTGATCAATACTGATTCGCTTCTGCACCAACGGCTTGGCGGCGTCTTTTTCATCGCAGAAATCGAATTGACGCACGAATCGCTTGAGGATGCCCTCGGACGTGAGGCTGTTGCGCAGACGAGGATTCTGGGGCGGGAGTTTCGGTTGGTCATTCGTTCGGGTCTGCCAGATGAGGAGTTATCGATCACGTTGTATCACGAAATCCTGGAAGCGGCCACCGTGGCAAGCCCCCATCCACCGGTGAGCGTTTTGGATTTGAATGAAGCGGGATTCGAGGCCGCAGCCCGGCGCGCGAATCAAACGTGGGGCGAGGCGTCTGTGGAAAATTTGAACCGCATGTTGCAATTCTACGGATTTCGTGGAGAATAAGATTGATGGTTGAGCACGACAAAATTCAATTTGACCTGGTCAAACTGTTGAACGGCGAGCGAATTCTTCGCCTCACGGATCCGCAATCCGGCCTGTCTTTGGAAAAGAAGCTCAAGCCAGCCGAAGCGGTCGTCCGCCAAAAAGACCGCCTGCTTCAGGTATTTGAGGCGGCGCTGGCGCGAGCCGAATTGATCGGCGCGTCAGAGGTTGGCCTGCGCCCAGACCGTTCATAAAGCGCAGGGCAGACAGTTCAAATTGCTTTGAGGATCTCCATCGCGACCGCGAGAAGGTCTTCGCCTATGACTGGCACCGCATGAAGCCCCTCACCGTGTCGGACCTGAATCCAAACGAGTAAAAAGAAAAATGAGTTGAAGAGAGGAAAGAAATGAAGATCGTATGGAATAGGATTCAACTCACCGCCCTGGTGATCGTGACCATAATCCTTTTGGCCTTCACTGTCGCAGAAACGTTCTTTGATTTAAGAATGGGTGCGAGCGTGTTCGTTGGCATAAATAGTGCCATAATAGTGGCACTTGCTCTTTTCCTTTATCTGACCAGAGATAAAAAGACTTCAAATTAAGACACTTCCGAATATACGGCGGCCAACGCCCAACCGCCGGCCCTCAATGATGGCCCGCCAGGAGCGCGACCAGGCCGGCCGCCGCCAAGGCCCCCAGCACCGCCAGAGTGATCTTCACCCAGCTCTTGGGATATTTGCCGGCGATGACCCCGGTGTAGCCGTTGATGACGACTTGAAAATTCCGCGCGCCGTAGTTGTAAGTCAACAGCCAGATCGGCGTCAGGATGTGTTTGAAGGTCTGGCCGGAATAGTCCGCTTCCACTTGCAGATTTCGATGCGTGTCGCCGGGCACCTGGGCGGCGCAGAGGCGCTGCAGTTCCGCGTCCATTTCCTCGCGCGCTTCCTGGGCGGCGGCCACCAGGTCGATTTGATACCGCTCGACCACCCAGCCGGACAAGTAACCGGCGTTGTACGGCACCAGGTCGGTGGTGGTGGGGAACGGCTCGATTTTGCGGAGCATTTCCTCCTGCACCCCGCGCGAGGCCGGCACCAATTCGTCGTCAAAAAAATGATCGAGCGCCCCGCTGCTCGGCGTCCAGCGGATTTTTTGCACCTGCCGCGTTTGGGTGTTGCCGTTGGCGTCGCGATAGGTTTCCGTCTCGTAATAATAGTAGCCGCTCTCCGCCGTCCATTCGGCGTGGACCTGGGCGTCGAAGGTCCAGTAGGGAATGTAGAGGCCCTTGACGAGGTCGGTCAGCGCGCCGCGCGTGAGCCGGTTGGGGGCGAACCAGCGGCTGCCGTACCAGCGCCGGATGGACTCACGCACCTGCGTTTCGCTGAGCTTCATCGGCAACAGGCTTTCCGGCCGGAACGCCTCCTTGATTTCCTCGTAAGGCACCAGGGCCGTCGAGCCGCAAAAATCGCACCGCTGCCCGACCCGTTCGGGATCGAAGACGGAAATGGCCTGGCAACTCTGGCATTTGACCGAGATTTTTTTCGCCTGCCAGCCGCGCTGCTCGTCGGGGATGCCGCGTAAGGCGGCGACCAGATCGTGCTCGACGATCACCTGCTCGCCCTTGGCGTTGAGTTCGGCCTGGGCGGGCGAAGTCACACCGCAAAACGGGCAGACCAGCGCCTTTTTCGCCGGGTTCCATTGCGCCTCGCCGCCGCAGGCGGGGCAGGAGAATTTTTTCTGGGCCGTAGCGTCAAGCATGGGAGGGAATCAAGTCAGGAATGATTGTCAGAAGAATAAAGACAAGAGGAATTCCTTCCGAAAAATTCCTCTGACAATCATTCCCCTGACTCAACGTCTTCAACTTTTCAGAAACTCATCCAGGGCCGACTTGCTCACGCGCCAGGCGGAGCCGATTTTTTTGCCTTTGAGATCGCCTTTTTCCAGGGTCGCCAGCACGTCGGCCTCGCTGACTCCCAATGCTCTGGCCACATCGGCCGGGCCGAGCCATTCGGCCGTCGAGCCGCCGCCGGGGATGACCGGCGGAGCGGAGCCAGGGGGACCGGCCGCCGGCGCGCTCTGAACGGTGTTCATGGCCGCCATCATCTGCTGGCCCATCGCCAGGCCCGCCCCCAGTTGCGCGGCGGAGTTGGCCAACCCGCCCCCGGCCCCGCCGCCCTGGGTCAGGGACTGCGCCATTTGGAATTTCACGTAATCGTTCAGGTTCCCCACCGCGGCCATGCTGCTGCGCTTGTCGATGGCTTGCTCGACTTCGGGCGGGACCGAGACGTTCTCGACGATGAAACTCGAAATCTCGATGCCGTACTTGCTCGTCACCGCCGGATTGATGACCGGCAGCAAGGCCTCGCCCAATTCCAGGTAACGCGAGGCGACATCCAGCACCGGCAGTTTCGCCGCCGCCAGCGCCTCGGTGAACACGCTGACAATGCGCGAGCGCATCGTGTCGGAAAACTCCTCCAGCCGGAAATGGCCGTCGGTGCCGGCGACTTCCTTGAGGAACAGTTTCACGTCGGTGACCTGGAAATCGAACGTGCCGAAGGCCCGCGCGCGCACGACTCCGAAATCGGCGTCGCGCAGCATGATCGGGTTGGCCGTGCCCCATTTGTTGCCGGTGAAAAGGCGGGTGTTGACGAAATAGACATCCGCCTTGAAGGGCGAATGCAGGCCGTATTTCCAGCCTTTGAGGGTGGAGAGAATGGGAATGTTGTCGGTGGTCAGCGTGTGTTTGCCCGGCCCGAAGGTGTCGCCAAACTGGCCCAGATAAACGAACTGCGCCACTTGCGACTCTCGGACGATGAGTTGCGCGCCATTTTTGATTTCCTTGTCCAGGTCCGGGTAGCGGAAGGAGAGGGTGTCGCGGGAATCGTCCTGCCACTCGATGATTTCGAGGAACTGAGTTTTGAGATAATCCATCAAGCTCATGCTTTTGCGCCTTTCGTTGCGGGTATCATTCCCTCAAAACGCGAAAGTGTGAACTACAAATTTCCGCCTTCTCTGTAATCGAAGAGGTCAGGACGCCGGGGGCGGAGGCACCGGCAGTTCCAGGGTGAAGGTGGCGCCCTTGCCGGGGCCGTCGCTCTGGCAGGTCAGCGAGCCGCCCAGTTGCTTGGCCGCCAGCGCGCCGCTGTGCA
>JBEKYR010000057.1:0-27948 GCA_049510745.1 Verrucomicrobiota bacterium
ATTTGCTGACGCTTTTTGCCAAGCCGCCCGCTTGGACGGAGGGCCAGTTGTAGCAAGTGAACGAATACCGGAAGCTTGCAAATCAACGACTTACGCTTGGAGAAAATGGAACTTAGGTTAAGCTGCGCAAGGCGAATGAAGCCGGCACAAAAAAGCGCGTTGGTCGTGGCCGTTACCATAGCCGTCACTGTGGCCGGCATTTTTGTGGGGGAGAGGGTGTTGGAATCGTTGTTGGACCTGGAACGGCCGGAGGCCTTTGTGGCGGCGACCTTTGGGGTCCTGATCCTGGTGGTGGCGGCCTGTTGGTGGTTGTTCATCAATCTCCCTCCCATTTGTGAAAACCGCGTGTGCGGGCCGCGGGATTACACCGTTGTTGGTCTGGCGGGGGACTTTGGGATACCGGGACACGAACCCGTTTTGCAATGCCGCTGCGGACGGCGGTATCTCAGGCGGGGAAACCAATTCCTCTCCGTCAACGAACGGAACTACCTGGAGAAATACATGATCAAGCCGACATGGTATTCCAGATGGACGCCTGACGGCTGATCGCCCCGGGCGGGATTCTCGATCAGCGGTAGCGCTCGTAACGCTCCGTCACCGCCAGCACATAGGCCCGCGTGCTGGGAAAACCGATCTGGCCAACAAACGCCGCGCTGTTCGTCGCGGCCCGGCCGTCGAGCCATTTGAGCACGTTGCCGCGTCCGGCGTTGTATTCAGCCAAAGCGTACGGCAGCGGGTTGTCCGTCTGGCCATAATGACGCAACACCCTCTTCAAATACCATGCGCCCGCCAGCGTATTGGTGGCGGGATTCAAACAGGCCTCGTGTTCAAACGACGGCAGATGCTCCGCCGCCGCCCATTCCCCCGCCGCCGCCGCGCGGACTTGCATCAGGCCCAATTCGCCGGCCCGCCCGCGCGCGTCCGGATCAAACCGGCTTTCCCGCCAGACGATCGCTTTGACCAGGGCGGGTTCCAGTTGGTAACGGCGCGCCGCCGCCGCGATCACCTTGTCAAACCGGTGTTCGCGCCAATAGACCCATCCCCACCAGCCGATGATCCCAAGGGCGGCCAGCAGCACCCATTTACGCGCGCGCTTCACAACGAACAACTCGTTTATATCCGCCGGATAAATTAATCAATGTTTTGACTTTTTAAGCCGTCCCATTTCCGTTTTGCTTCCCGTGTGATCGCTCGCGTGACGCTCGAGATGGCCTTGGGCAAAGAGTTCGACTACCTCGTTCCTCCCGATCTGGAGGAGGCGGTCGAGGTCGGCAGCCGGGTCAAAGTCCCCTTCGCCAGCCGCCAGGTGTTGGGCTGCGTGACGGCGGTGCTCGAGGCCTCGCCGCACGCCAAGCTCCGTTCGATCCTCAAGATCATCGGCCGCCAATCCCATGTCACGCCAAAGATTCTGCAATTGGCCCGATGGATGGGCGAGTACTATTGCTCGCCCCCGGAGATCGCGCTCAAAGCCGTTTTGCCCGAGGCCGTGCGCAAGGAAAAGGAAGGCTGGCGCGAACAACTCTTTGTCCGCGTCCTCCCCGGCCCCAACCCCGGCCCGAAGTTGAGCAAGCGCCAGGCGGAAATCCTCGAAATGGCGCGGGCGCGAAAGGAATTGCCGTTGCAGGATTTGTTGCGCCAGGCCAACACCACCGGCCAGACCTTGCGCCGCCTGGAAGACAAGGGGTTGATCCACATCGCCCCGCAAATCTCCGAGCGCGATCCCTACGGACGGGACATCATCTTGCCGACGCAACCCCTCAGTTTGAACGACGCCCAACAGCGCGCGGTCACGGCGATCACCCAGGCCAATGCGCCGGCCGGCGCCGGGCCGGAAAAGAGCCGTCCGGTCTTTCTGTTGCACGGGGTGACAGGTAGCGGCAAGACGGAAGTTTATTTGCAGGCCATGGCGCACACCTTGCAACAGGGCAAGGGCGCCATTGTGCTGGTGCCGGAGATTTCCCTGACACCGCAAACGGTCGAGCGTTTCAAGGCCCGCTTCACCAGCGGCGCCTGCCAGACCCTGGTCGCGGTCCTGCACAGCCATCTGTCGGCCGGCGAACGGCATGATGAATGGCACAAGATACGACAGGGCCGGGCGCGCATCGTCATCGGCGCCCGCTCCGCCATTTTCGCGCCGGTGGACCCGCTGGGCTTGATCATCGTGGACGAGGAACACGAGCATTCCTACAAACAGGAGGAGGCCCCGCGCTACCACGCGCGGGATGTCGCCGTGGTGCGCGGGCGGATGGAAAACGCCGTGGTCGTTCTCGGATCGGCCACCCCTTCGATGGAGAGTTTTTACAACGTGGAAAAGGGCAAATACCGCCTGCTGGAAATGCCCGACCGCGCCGATGACAAGAAAATGCCGGTGGTTCGTGTGATTGACATGCGCCAGGCCGCCCGCCAGGAAAAGGGGACGCCGCTGTTTTCGCCGGAACTCAAAGAGGCGATCCACCGGCGGTTGGAGCGCCAGGAACAGACGTTGTTGTTTTTGAACCGGCGCGGCTTTGCCACCTCGCTGCAATGCCCCCTCTGTGGCTACGTGGCGCAGTGCCCCAATTGCAGCCTGGCCCTGACCTACCACCGCCAGGCCGGCCAGTTGCGCTGCCATATCTGCGGCCACGCCGCCGGCGCCCCGGCCGTCTGCCCGAACCCCAAGTGCCGCAACCCCGCCATCCGTTTTGCCGGCATCGGCACCGAAAAGGTCGAGGCCACCCTGGCCAAATTGTTCCCGCGCGCCCGCGTGCAGCGGATGGATTCCGACGCCCTGAAACGCAAGGAAGACTACCGCCGCATCCTGGGCGATTTCCGCGTCGGAAAAATCGACATCCTGGTCGGCACCCAAATGATCGCCAAGGGCCTGCACTTTCCCAACGTCACGCTGGTCGGCATCGTCTATGCCGACCTGGGGCTGCACCTGCCGGATTTCCGCGCCGGCGAGCGCACCTTCCAACTCCTGACCCAGGTGGCCGGCCGCTCCGGGCGCGGGGACGTCGAGGGCGAAGTGTTCATCCAGGCCTTCACCCCGTTTCATCCCGCCATCCAATACGCCCGGCGCCATGACTTCGCCGGCTTTTACGAACAGGAAATCGAGTTCCGGCGGCAATTGAAATATCCCCCCGCCAGCCGCATCGCCTTGCTTCTGCTCAAGGGGCGCAACGAGGAGAAAGTCAAATTCTCGGCCTTGCACGTGCGCCAGGAAATCCAGAAAAAGGGCGGGGCGGTGCCCGACTTGGTCATTGCCGGCCCGGCCCCCGCTCCGCTGGCCCGCGCCGAATCATTGTATCGCCATCACCTCGTCCTGCGCACCCGGCACATGGCCAATCTCAGCCGCGCTCTCGCCGAGTTGTCCGCCACGCTGACCCTCCCCGATGATGTGTCCCTGACGATTGACATTGACCCGGTGAATTTGATGTGACAGGAGGCGGCTTGGAACTGAACGGCACCGTCAATTACAAATTTTCAATTTTCAATTTGCAATTCTCAATACCACCGCCACCCCTTCCCACCCCGACCCTGTTTCTCCGCCGCCCGGCGCGGGCGGACGCCTTCGCGAAAATCATGCGGCTTTGGCCGGGACGGGTTTGCGGATGAGTTTGGCGCCGTTGCTTTTCAGATAGGCCTGGACGGCGGCAATGCCGCCCAAACTGATGGGAACCCGCTTTTGACTTTGAAAAAGCCGGTAGTGAGTGAGGGTCTTGCCCACTTCCATGATTTCAATGTGTTTGTCGTCCATCTTCCACAATTGGCCCTTGGCCAGCGGAAGCGGCGCCGGTTTCTTCACCGTGACCTTTTTTAGTGTTATCGCGCGTTTAACCATCGTCAGATCCGTTCTCATAAAATAACCGCTGAACATCCGATTTGTTGACCCCGGGTCGGTGCTTCGATTCGGCGCCAGGTATTAAACCACACCGGCCCTCAGAAAGAAACAGAAATCTTTGCCTTCCCGTCCTACTGGAACAGGTCTCCGGGCTTGCGTGGAAAGGGCAAAACCGCCGGCGGCGCCTGCTTCTGGCCACCCGCTGACCACGGCTGGTCGAGGCTGGAATTGTTCCGGGCGGCCGGCCGGGAGATGGCTCTGGAATCCCACGCCGGCGCCATCCCGGGCGTTCCAAAAACGTCCCCCTCGCGTCCACCCGAAAAGCTGCCAGCCGACAATGAATACGAATACCCGGACAGGCTGGGCGGCAACGACGAACTGTGCAGCGGGTCCATGCCCCCGCGCAACCCCCCTGCCGAACTGCTCACCGACTGTTGCTCGTACGAGCTTCTGACGTAGTCGCCAAACCGGACAAACTCCCCGTGCTGCATCCGATCCAGCGCCATTGCCCCGTGCGTGTCTGAATCCCGCGACCAGGGAAAACCGCCGCCGGATTCGTAAAACCGGTCTCTCAACCGCTCCTGGTTCCGAGAGTCGTCCCGCCCGAACGCCCTCGAGGTCAGGCCGTCGGAAGTCTCCACCGCGTCCTGGCTTCTTCTCGGCGCCAGACCGCTGGGAGAATCCGAATTCCATCCGGTCGGACGGCCCGGACTATTCGTCAAACCCGAAGATCCGTCCTGCGGGAAAAGCCGCTCGAAGCTCGACAGGTCCTTTCGGCCTTGATCGCCGGTCAGGCTCGAATCCCAAGTGTGTTTATCCGTTCCCCGCGGCGCGGTTATGATCACGGTAGTTTGTTGCAGCCCGGGATAAAAGCTGTTGGGGTAAGCCGACGAATGCGCCGGGGAGGCCGAGGTCTTATTGTCCTTCACCTCGACCTCCCGTTGCGGGACACCCCAGGAAATGGCCGGGGAGGAAAACTCGATTTTGTCGCCCGCGCCGGCCCAGGGCGCCAACAGGCAACTGGCGCAACTGCCCCACAACAGAGCCAGACCGGCCGCCGAATATGAATGCCGAAACGCCATACTTTCCAGCCTCCATTCATACCGCAAAACGCCCCCCCGGTCAATCTCTTTGCGGCCGGATTTTGCCTGGCGCAAAAACGCCCTCATTTTGCAGTTGTAAATTCCGGCGGTTTTGCTACATATGTGTCGAATCGCCAATGAGAAGGGGGTTTCCATGCCGTCGGATGATCTGGTCGCATTTGTTTGCTGACGCGGGTCGTGCCGCCGGAGTTTTCCCTTTCAACTCTACTATGCATGCATTGAAAACACGCGCTCTGGCGCTGCTGGCCGCGGCCACATCGTTGGCTCTGACTCATGCCGCTTTGGCTCAAGCCACCTTTACTGTCGGGAACAATCTGGTCGATCTCAGCCAGATTAAGGGAAACGAAACCGATCCTTCCATCGCCATCAACACCCGCAGCCCGTCGAACCTGTTTGTCGCCGCGGCGACCGACTACACGGTTCCCGGCCTGTTCGTGGCGCGGAGCACCAATTTCGGGACGACTTGGGCGACCAACATCATCGCCACCAACAAGGACGCTCAGGGGCTTGTCCCGGCTTACGGCGAGCCTTCGGTGGCCTGGGACACTTTCGGGAATCTGTTCGTCGCCTATCTGCCGGCGACCTTTGAAGGCGTCGCCGTGGTGATAAGCACCAATGGCGGCAAGAGCTTCACGGCCCTCACCAATCTGGCGGCGTTGGACTCGACCGATACGCCCCGCATCACCACTCCGGCTCTGGGCGCCGCCGCCGGCAGCGTCTGGGTCGTTTACAAGGATTACACCCTGCCCAACACGCCCCTGGTGATGCAGGGGCTGCAATCGACCGGCTTGGGCACCAACGGCGGCTTCGGCCCGGTCGAAATTGTGCCGGGATCGGGAGCGGGCGGCTTTCCGGACATCGTAGCCGGTCCGGCCGGGCAGGTGATGGTGGCCTTTCAAGGCAATGTCGCCGGTTCGGGCGTGGCGCCTGTTTATATCTGCGTCAACACCAATGCCATCTCGACCAACGGGTTTGGGACCAACTTTCTCGCGCCGGTCCTGGCGGTGTCCGACGCGATCGGCGGCTTCACCTACATCGCGGCGGAAGGCACGGGCATCGGGATCAACGCCGCCGTTGGTGTGGCGTGGGACGGTTACAACCTGGGGACCAATTACGGCAAGGCTTATTTGGTTTATACGGCTCTGAGCGCCAATGGAAATCTGGTCATCAACACCTGCTTCTCGACTAACGGCGGCGCCACCTGGAGCGCCGAAGCCCAGGTGGATGACGATCTGACGGGGGCCAATGACCATTTTATGCCCCGCCTGGCGGTGGACCCGGCCACGGGGATCATCGGCTATTCGTGGTTCGATTGCCGCAATGACAATGGGAGCAGCACTCCCCCGGTGATCGTAAATTTTGATAAAACCTACGTTTTTAGCAATGTCCTGGTGACCAATATCAACTTCATCATTACCAACGCCGCCACGAACAATCCGAGCATAAGTTATTCGGTCGTCGATAATACGGGAGGGAACTTCAGCAACTGGACGGTGACCATTACCGGGAACAACATCTACGGCACTCTCTTCGCATCGGACAGCACGCCCAACATTTACATCTACGGTGCGACCAACACCAATTTCGTCCTCGATTTGGGAACCCTCTCCACCAACGTCAGCACGACGGTGCTGGTGTCGGGCACGGATTATTTTCCGGATGCCTTCACCGGCGGAAGCGCCGCGGACCAGGAAGCCATTCTCTACGCGACCGTCAGTCTGGACGGCGGGATGACGTTTTTGCCCAATCAGCCGTTGATTTCCTTCAACCGAGCCATCAATTCGCCGGCGGTCGGCTACGCTTCGGGCCTGAGCGGTTCGAGCAGTTTGACTGGCTGGGGGCATTACACGGGGTTGGCCGCTTTCGGGGCCAGCTTCTTTCCCGTCTGGCCGGACAATTCGGACATCCTCACGAAGAACCCCGATGGGGCGGGGGTGAGTTTTGATCTCTACGGGGTCTCCGGCGCCTCCAATGGCGCCGTGACGGTGCCGACGGCCGATCTGAGCATCTTTGTCACCAATTCCCCCAATCCGGTGGTTTCCGAAGGGGTGCTCATTTATACCCTGGTCGTCAGCAACAACGGCCCGCAGAAAGCCAGCGACGTTGTGGTGACCAATATACTGGCCAGCACCGTCACGCTGGCCTCAGTCACGCCCGCACTGGGTACCATCTATTCCAACTTTGCGCCGATCATCGTTTTCTACATGCCCACTATGCCGGCCCATACCGCCCTGACCAACACCATCCGCGTCACGGCCACCAGTTCGGCCTTCGCCACCAATTTCGCCTCCGTCTCGGGGCCGCTCATCGACCTCTTTCCCACCAACAACACCAATCAATTGGTCCTGCTCATCGCGGGGGAGGACCTGGCCATGGGCATGACCACCTCGCAAACCAACATCCTCATCGGCGATACCGTCGTCACTTGGATCACGGTGACCAACCTCGGCCCCTCCACCAACGGGCCGGTCTTCATCACCAACACCTACTCGCCGAATTGGACGAACTTTATGGTGCAGGCCCAAGGCACCTTCTATATTACCAACAATATCACCAACACCATGGTGGTGATGAACCTTGGCCTGTTGCCCACCAACCGGCCTGTGACCGCCATCGTCACGGCCACGGCCTTGAGCGAAGGCTTCTTCGCCACCAATCAAGCGATGGTCACGAGCCAGGATGTTGACACCAACTTGAGCGACAACAGCGCCACGATCACTTACTTCATCAATGGCGAGGACCTGGCCGTCGGCGGCTCCGCGCCCCCGAGCGCCAATCTCTCCGAACCGCTCCTCTTCACCGTCAGCGTCACCAACTTTGGCCTTTCCTACACCGGACTCATCACCGTCTCCAACCAGCTCTCCACTAATCTCGCCTTGGTTTCCGCCAACCAGTCGCAAGGCTTTTCTCTCATCGCGGACTCGGTGGCGAACGGCGACACCAACAACCTCGTCGTCTTCAGCCTGGGCGTCCTTGGCCCGGGAGAGGTCGCCACCATGACCATCTCGACCGTCGCCACGGGCTTCGGCGGCCCGATGTGGGCGACGAACATTGCCTCCGTCACCAGTTCTGACTTCGATCCGACTTTCCTCGACAACACCGTCACCAACGTGGTCGTCATCAACGGCGAGGATTTGGCCATCGGCGCCTCCGCGCCTCCCTCCGTCAATCTCGGAGAGCCTTTCCTCTATGCCATCAGCGTCACCAATTTCGGCCTCTCGACCAACGGCAGCGTGGTGGTGTCCAACCTCTTTTCGACCAACCTCGGGGCCTTGTCGGTCAGCCAGTCGCAAGGCGCCTCGACGGTGACCAACACCCCCGACGGCGCCCTGGTTGTTTTCAACCTCGGCACCCTCGACGTCGGCCAGGTCGCCACCATGACCATCTCGGCGGTGGCGGTCAGCGGCCCCCCCGCGGCCGGCATCGTGAGCACGGTGACCAGCGGGGATTTCGACACGAATCTGGCGAACAACGCCACCGTCAGCACCATTCTCATACAGGGCGAGGACTTGGGCGTCTCGATTTCCGCCTCCCCCTCCAGCTTGCAGGTCAGCCAGGTCGTCACCTACACGGAAACCGTCACGAACCTGGGGCCGTCCACCAACGGCACCGTTCTGCTCACCAACACCCTCTCCTCCAAACTGGGACAAATCACCGTCCTTCAGCCCACCAACAATTACACCGTCAACGGCAACGTCGTGGTCTTTAATCTCGGCACGCTTGCGGCGCAGCAGTCGGTGCCAATCACGCTGACGGCCACCGCGCTGTCCACCGGCAGCGCCACCACCACCGCCGGCGTCGGCAGCCTGGACTTCGACACCAACCTGGCCAATAACACAGCCCAAGTGACGGTGACGCTCACTCCGACGCTGCCGATGATCAGCAACATCGTCGTCACTCCGCTGGCCAGCAGCGCCTTCATCGCCTTCACGACGGGCGCCCTGGCCACCGCGCAGGTGCAGTACGGCCTGAGCACCGGTTACGGCAGCCTTTCCTCCGTCAGTGTCACACCCTCTTCCAATCACGTCGTCCTGCTGACTGGCCTGGCGCGCCAGACCAATTATTATTTCAACATCCTGGTCTGGGCCGGTCAACAACTCTTCACGACCAACGGATCGTTCGCCACGGTCAACACCTTGATTCTCAACACGTCCGACGCCAGTTACACCGGCCTCTGGGCGGCCAGCACGGTGGGCAACGGCATTTACGGCGCCTATTATCAATCGGCCAACTCCACCGTCAACACCGAGACCGCCTCGGCCACCTACACCCCGTACCTGCCCGCCGCCGGCAAATACAACGTCTCGATCTGGTACCCGCAAAGCACCAACTTCACCACCAACGCCCAGGTCCATGTTTCCGGCGAGGCCAGCGAATCCATCCTCGGCGTCAATCAGACCACCAATGGCGGAAGCTGGCAGCCGCTGGTCAACGACCTCTACTTCGCCAGCGGCACGGGCGGCAACGTCGCCATTTACAACAACACCGGCGAAACCAACAAGAACGTCATCGCCAACGCCATGAAATGGGTCTATGACCCCACCCAGGATTATCCCACCAACGGCTCCGTCCCGGCTTGGTGGGCCAATTATTATTTCGGCCCCAACGCCACCGTCAGCGGCTCCGCCGATGCCGACGGCGACGGTTATTCCAACTACGCCGAATATGTCTTTGGCACCGATCCGACCGACCCCGCGTCGCATTTGAACTTTTCCGTGAGCTACGGTCCGGGTAACGTTGTTTCCGTGACCTTCTCGCCTTGGCAGGGTGGCCGCGCCTACGCGCTCCAATCGGCCACTGATCTTTCCGCCGGCGCCTGGATGACGTTGACCAACACCGTCACCGTTGACACCAACGGCAACGGCGTCTTCACCGTCACCCAGCCCAGTCCGGCCAGCGCCTTCTACCGCCTCTCCGCGCAAATCCTCCCGCAATAGAGCAATTTCACGAAAACTGTAGCCGCTGAGGCGTAGGGGTTTTGGGGAGCGCGGGCGCCCTCGCCCGCCGTGTTCGGCGCCTCGCCGAACACATTCTCCGTCGAACACCGGCTACACTAGTTCTTAAACCGCTCTAGACCGGGCGCCGTCACTTTCCGGGCGGCTCGGTCTTTACCAGGAACGTGGCCGCGACCGGCTGCAAGGCCACAATTTCAGGGGTGACGAACCGGACCTCCGCCGGCGGCGACAACAGAAAAGGCTGGATGCCGTGACGGGCGCCGTCGGGTTCCGGGCTGGCCAGCCAGCAACGGCCGCGCTCGTCGCGGAGCCTGACGCCAAAAACCCCGGGCGGCAGGCGAAGATAGATCGTTGGCGAAGGGGTATAGTGGCCGTCGAACACCTGCACGCGCGAGGCGCTGAGCCGCCACTCCGTTGCCGTCCACCCGGACGGCGCGCCGCCCGAAACGGGTCCCATCCCCGGATTGTTGGTGACAAACTTCCCCTCGCAAAACACGTGCGTTCCCGGCGGAAAAGAGCCGAGGGCGGTGATTTCGCCGGAGTCGCACCGGCAGGAAAGGTTCCACCAGTTGGTCGCCGTCGATGTCAAGTCTATCTTCGGCAGCGCCGCCAGCAGCGGGGCCGATTCCGTGTTGGTCGCGCTCGGGCGGAACTTGGCGGAAAATCGCAGCGCCGGCTGCCAGACGTTGGGCAACTGGCCCTGGTTGCCCAGCGGATCTTCCGCCTTCCATTCCGGGCCGTCCCAGCCGGCCAGCGGCAGCCCGTCGCGCAGCAGGCGCCAGGAAGGTTTCCAATAGCGCGCCGGCGTGGCCCAGTATTCCTTGGGACCGCCGTTGGTGGCGAGCGTCAAGCGATCCAAAACGATTTCCATCCCGCCCGCCTTCTGCCGCTGCGGCAGGGCCTGGCCCTCCCAGACCGCGGGCCGGGCGCGGGCGGGGTTTTCAAATCTGGTCTGGCTGGGGATTTTCTTCTTCCAGGGCGTGACGCGCAACGTCAACGTCTTTTCATCCCGCGGGAAGCAGGTGAAAACATGGCCGACCCGGACAAATGTGGGGCCGAACCAGCAGCAATCCCTGGTTTCTTCGCCCCAAAGTTCCCCGTGCTGATCGACGAATTCCAGCCGCACGCTCTGGCAATCGACGCCCTTGCCGCTGGCGGCGTCCGTCGCCTCGACCCACACTACCAGCGCCGGCACGCTCGAGGTGATGGTTTGCTCCGGTTTTTTCGGCGAAAAGAGCCGTCCCAGACGGAGGGGGAGCCAGTAAAAAAACTGGCGGTAATAGTCGTGCTGTCCCATGCGATGGTGCGTCCCGAAAGTCACCCCCTCGACGTGCAAAATCCTTCCATCTGCCAGAGGCAGGCTGGCCAGGAATTGAGACTGGCGCGCCCGCGTGAACAGCACCACGATCAGAACGCCGAGAATCGTCGGAACCCAGACCCGCAAGGCGAAATGCCAGGAGCCAGGCCGCCCTCCAACGCTGAGAGATGTTTTTGGCGGGTCCAAAGTTCAAAGATCAAGGTTCAAATTTCATGCGGCTAATGTTCTTTTGGTCAAGATTACTCGAAACTGGTCATAATGGCACCTTGATCATTAGCGAGTCCTTTGGGAGCGCGGTCGTCTCGACCGCCCCCGTCGGCTAGTCCGCCAAAGCCTTGGCGACGGCGGACGTCCCGCCGACGGAATCTTTCGTCCGAAACTGGCCCACTTGTTGGGTAAGTCCGCAAGCACATCGCTAAATGTTTCGGGTAATGGCAGCGTGCGCTCAAGGCAAATCTGGGTTCGTTTGGTAAAAAACCGCTTTTGGCTCATGGTCTTTCCATCAGACGAAATGAAAGACGAGGCCTTCAGCCAGCAGGACCGAACCCTGCGCCGTTACCTCAACCCGGAGCTTTTAATCATTGACGATTTTGGTCTCAAGCAACTGCCCAAGAACTCCGGCGAGCATCTTTTTGAGGTGATCATGCGCCGATATGAAAACCGGTCCACCATCATGACCAGCAACCGGCCCCTGGAGGAATGGGGCAAGCTTTTGGGCGACGTGCCCACCGCTGGCGCGATCCTGGACCGTTTCCTGCACCACGCCCAAACCATTGCCATTACCGGGCGGAGCTACCGGCTTAAAGACCACGCCGCCATAGCCGGAAAAGAGGACAAAAACAGAAAGAGCAAATCCAAGTCCAACGAACCTTCGACCGCAGAACCGGCGAGCTGAATAGCTCGCTTTCCGGTTCTTCTCGTTTTATCTTGCTGCTGATTAATAGTTGGACGATAGCGCCGGACTCATGACCACATCCGAAGCAGATGAGACACTCGATCACCTTGAAGCTAATCAGTTCGAGGCGCTTTATCGCAGCCGCTGGGACACTGAGCATGCGGCGAAAGTGGTGCCGTTACTTGTTTCCTGCCTCGGGGTCGATGACACCAAGGTCCTGCACAGGGCACTATTGGCCCTTTTTCGGATCGGGCCAGCGGCTCACTCTGCGGCTAATGCGGTAATCACGTTGATGTTTAACCCGGACACATTGGTTTGCGAGGTGGCTACCCACACCTTGGGAGGTATTTGCTGCCATTGCCCAGAGAGGGCCATCAAACCGCTTACGCAGGTCGCCTTAGACCCAAAGCTACAGAAAGCCGCGCTGTTTTCGCTTATCGGGCTTGGCCGAGGAGCAGCATCTGCCGCCACGGTTTTTGTGGCTTCGTTTGAGAGCCGAGATGCACGCATCCGGCGTTTAGCCATCAGGGGTTTAGCCCAGAGCGGAGCCAAGCGCAGCGTTTCCGGGCCTGTCTTGTCCCGAGCGCTCAAAGATCGCAACGGTCAGGTTCGTGCCGCCGCCGAACGGCTTGCCCGAGCACTTGATCAAATGGAAATGAAGAAATTGAAAAGCCCCTTGCCAGCATCAAGAAACCTGATATGAATAAAGCTCCTCGGAGTGGCCGGTTTTGATTCGACCCTTGGTGGCTGGTTTTGAAGTGACCGGTGACATAACAAGTATATTATTACCCAAATTTGGGTTCGTCTGGCAACAAACCGCTTTTGCCTCATGGTCTTTCCATCAGACGAAACGCAAAGGGCCGGCGACGCCAAGGCGCCAAGCCACTCTGAGAACTCCTCCTGTCCGCCGGCTTGTCCGCCATCCTCCCACCCTCATAAATTCACTGATTCACTGATTCACTGATTCTTTTACGACTTTTCGATAAAACCCCTTGCATATTCCATAAATACGTGATAATACTTCCTTCGATGACGCTAAATCGTCACATCGGTCAAGGCCGGCTTCGGCTCCGGGCGCTCCGCGCTGGTCGCCCAATCCCTTCGGCGACGGCGGATTCGTCCCATACGTCCGATTCGTCCCACTGGTCCGATTGGTCCCTTTGGCCCCCCAATCAAACTAAATCAGACCAAATCAAACTAAATCAAACCAAAACAACAGGGGGGGGTCAGGCCAAATTCGGCCAAATTCGACCCAATTCGACCCAATTCGACCAAAAAAACATGAGTCGCCTCAAATCGTCAGGTAAGCCTATGACAAAATCGCACTCAACACCGCAGAAATCGAACCACCGTTTTGATCGCACCCGTCCAGGGGTTGAACTCTGAGCTTCCCCAGCATACCTTCACGCCGGATGCCGACTTTGCTCGAAAAAATTGAGGCCAGCGCCGCCACGCGCCTGACTCTGCCCGCCCATGCCCAGCCCCGGCTGGAATTGGCCCGCTATAAGAATTTCCTCAAGGTGGAAACTCACCGCCTCAAAATGCTCCATCGCGCCGGCGCCGACGGCCGCGAGATTTGCCGCGCCCGCTCCGCCATCATCGACCTGCTCCTGCGCTATATCCTCGAGGCGGTGAAGAATTCCTCGCCGGTCCTGGCCGATGTGCCGCTGCCCGTCTTCGCCCTCGTCGCCCTCGGCGGTTATGGCCGGGCCGAACTCAACCCGCACAGCGACATCGACATCATGTTCCTGCACGAAAGCGACATGGTGGTGCAGGGCAGGGCGCGTCCGGCGATCGGGGCGTTGGTCGATGGGTTGCTTTATACGTTGTGGGACCTGAGCTTCAAGGTCGGCCACTCGGTCCGCTCGATTGACGATTGTGTCAAGGTGGCCAACAACGACATGCAGTCCAAAACCTCCCTGATCGAGGCGCGCTGCATCACCGGGGACGCCACGTTGTTCGACCGGTTCACCCGCACGGTCCTGGCCAAATGCGTGCTGGGTTATGAAAACGAATATATGAACGCCCGGCTGGAAGACCAGGCGGCGCGCCGGGCCAAATACGGCAATTCCGCCTGCATGCAGGAGCCGCACATCAAAAACGGCTGCGGCGGGCTGCGCGATTATCAGAACCTGCTCTGGATGTCGTTCTTCAAATATCGCACCCGCACTCTGGCCGAGTTGGGGCAGAAGGAAATGATCAGCGCCAGCGAAGGCCGGCAACTGGACAGCGCCTACGGCTTCCTCCTGCGCGTGCGCAACGAATTGCATTACTACGTCAACCGCCCCGCCGACGTGCTGGGCCGCAGCCTGCAACCGCCCGTCGCCCTGAACCTCGGCTACCACGACCGTTCGGCGGGCAAACGGGTCGAGGCCTTCATGGGCGAATTCTACAGCCACAGCCGGAACATCGACTTCATCACCCGCACCGTCGAACGGCGCCTGGCCCTCATCCCGCCGCCCCGGCGCCTGCTCTCGTTTGCCCGCCGCATCTTTCGCTCCAATTCCGGCCCGGAGCAGGAGCCGGTGGTCGATGGCTTTAAAATTGTTGACGGCGAAATCCACCCGCTCTCCCCGGCCATCTTTCGCGACAGCCCCCGGCGGCTGATGCGGGTCTTTCTGCACGCCCAGCAACGCGGCCTCAAATTGCATCCCGCCACCGCGCAGCTCATCAGCAACCAGCTCTCGCTGGTGGACAAATCGTTTCTGAGCGACCCGCACGTGCGGGCCACGTTCCTGGAAATCCTCGACCAGCGCGGCAACGTCGCGCCCGTGCTCCGCTCCATGCACGAGGTGGGGTTGCTGGGCAAGTTCCTCCCGGAATTCGGCCGGCTCACCTGCCTGGTGCAGCATGAGTTCTATCATCAATACACGGCCGACGAACATACGCTCTACTGCATCGAAAAGCTCGACCAGGTCTGGAACGCCAAGACCCCCCCCTTTGCCGCCTACGCCGAGATCGCGCGCGAGGTGGAAAACGTCTTTCTTCTTTACCTTGCCCTGCTCCTGCACGATGCCGGCAAGGCCTTCCGCACCGGCCACCATGAGCAAATCGGCGGCGCCGTCGCCCTCAGCGTCTCGCGCCGGCTCGGGCTGGACGGCGCCAAGACCCACACCCTGCGCCTGGTCATCGAGAATCACCTGGCGCTGGCGCAAATCTCGCAGCGCCGCGACCTGGACGATCCGTCAGTCATCAGCAAATTGGCCCGCCAGATTCAATCCGTGGAAAACCTGGTCCTGCTCACCCTCCACACCTTCGCCGATTCCATGGGCACCAGCGACCAGCTTTGGAACGGCTTCAAAGACGCCGTCCTCTGGCAGCTTTATCACAGGACCCGCCAGGTCCTCACCGGCGGCACGGAATTCCTCCTGGCCGAAACCCGCCAGCGCGAGCTGCTCCTGGACGAAGTGCGCCGCATGGCCCCGCCCACCTTTGATCCGGACGAAATCCAGGCGCATTTCAACAGCGTCCCCCCGCGCTATTGTCAAATCAACGACGCCAGGGAAATCCTGCGCGACGTGACCCAGGTGCATCGTTTCATCCGCCTGCAATTGTCCGAGACCGAGGTCAACGCCCTGGAGCCGATCATTACCTGGCACAACGAACCGGACCGCGGCTACACCACCGTGACCCTCTGCACCTGGGACCGCGACCGGCTCTTCAGCAACATCACCGGCTGCCTGACCGCCGCCGGCTTCAACATCCTCAGCGCCGAAATTGTCACCCGGACCGACGGCGTCATCCTGGACACCTTTTGCGTGACAGACGCCCGCACCGGGCTGCTGGCCAACCGCGAGGAACGGGACAAATTCGAGAACCTGGTGCAGAAGGTTTTGACGGGCGGCCCGGTCGATTTGCCCGCCCTCATCGCCAGGACCAGAACCGCCCCGCCCAGCTTCAAAGCCATCGGCGGAGAGCGAATCCCGGCGGTCATCGTCCTGGACAACATCACCTCGGACTCCCGCACCATCATTGATTTGCAGGCCGAAGACCGGGTCGGATTGCTCTACGACGTTTCGCGGGCCTTGGCGGATTTGAACGTGAACATCTACCTGGCGAAAATCCTCACCGAAAAAGGCGCGGCCATCGACAGCTTCTACGTCACTGAGCGATGGGGCGGGAAACTGCTGGCCCCGGAACGGCAGGAGGCGATCAAGAAACGCCTCCACAAAGCCGTCCACCACGAGGGGTGAGGACGATCGTGTCGAAGTCGTTTCCCAGTTTAAAATTCTCCGCGCGCGAGCTTACCTCATTCGCGGGAGCAGACGGTGGTCGAGAGCACGCCGAGCGTGGTCTTCAATATGTCCCACTGAATCTGCAAATTGAGAACCTGATTGCGCAAGGCTTCGTTTTCGGCCCGCAACTGCGCCATGCCGCTCAGGTTCCTGGCGGGCTTGGAGCGCGAGCCGGTTTTCTTCTTCCAGGTACGCAAATCGGCGGGGTCCACTCCCAATTCGGAGGCGGCCGTTTCCAGGCTGCCGCTCCTGTTCAAAAAATCGACGGCGGCTTGTTTAAAGGAGTCTTCGTACTGTCTGTGAGGTTCGTTGTCGTTTGCCATAAAAGCTCTTTTCTGATAGTCGATTCCTCATTGGGCGTCTCGGACCCAATTCACAATCCAAAGACTCAGCAATCACCGTGCCATGCGCAGAATTGCAACTGTTTTCCCGGCGTTGCGAAATTGTTGCAAACCTCACGAAGCGAACGGGTTCTGCTTGGTGTTGCGGGGGAAGAGGCGGGGGGCGGCGCAGACACCGCCCACCAGGTAAATCCATCCAATTATGAGATGGGCGGTAAAAAACAAGGACAGGCCCAGCAAGTCGATAGTGTGCCAGGCGTAAGATTGCAGGGGACAATCTTCCGCCCCATGAAACAAACGTAAGCCTCGGGGAATAAACAGGTTCCGTGCAGGACCGTCGGCCAATTGGGGTGCAATGCTGCAATTGGCCGTTTTATTTTGAGCCGGCTTGTGGGGCCTTTTCTTTCACCGGATACCGGGGATCAAGCAATTCATAAGCATCAAGGCCAAATCCTCGGGCAATTTTCTCCAGCGTCAGCAAACCTGGATTGCGCTTGATGCCAAGCTCATAAAGCTGAAACACCTTTTGCCCGATCCCGCACCTCTCGGCAGCCTGCTCTTGAGTCCAGCCGCGCTGCTTTCTAAGCGCCCGGATTCGTTCTTGAAATCGCTTTGAGATGTTTTCCTGCACTCATTCAAGGCTGGAATTTCGGGCTTGACATAAGAACTCCCTAAAGGTAGTTGTCGCAAATGGCAATGAACGCCGTCTTCAAGCTCAACCAATTGATGGCTTTAAGAGCGGCCGCCCGCTATGTCATAATTGAAAGGCACCCATGAGAATCTCCCCCCGCTCGACCAGGACGACCGCCATCGTCGCGGTTTTTCTGCTGCTGTGGGCCGCGCGGGGCTTTTGCCAGAGCGGGCCACCACCCATTCCGCCCGACCCGTTCCTGGACAGCTATTCGTTTGAGGATACCAATTGGCTGTCAGATTTGAACTATCCGCCGATTGCCTTTACCAATCTAGTCAGCGTGGAAGTTTGGAACTGGCCCGCCCTCCAACTGGATACCGGAAACGCCTCTCCGGCGTATTTGCAGTACCGCGTCGTCGAGACAAACGGATATGCCAATCTCAATTTTAGCGCCGGTGTGATCTATTGCATTTTCATCTGCGATTGGGCCAGCGCGGATACCAACCAGGGCGGTTCGGGGCCGGGCTCGACCAGTTACCTGGTCGGGGCGGGAGACTGGTCGAGCGGTTCGCCAAAGGGGTTGTGGCGGATTTATATCTCCCCGGAGGGCACGAACATTTCCTTCGGCGGGGTCAGCAATGGGGTGTCCACGAATTATGTCAGCGCGCCGATTTCCTGGCCGGCCGGCTCGATCCATTTGCTGGGCTTGTCCTATTCCAGCAACACCGTGATGTATCTGGACGGGCAGGAAGTTGCGACGGGCGGACCGGTGGCCATTGTTCCCTCGACCAATGTGTCGAGCAATGCTTGGTTTGTCGGCTCGGATTCTTGGGGCTATGAGCAAGCGCAGGCGATTTTCTGGTATTTGGAATTCGACAATACCAATGCGCTGTGGGAATTCGGCCCCGGGTCTTTCACCAACGGGTGGAACTGGATGACCAATTCATATTATGCGTGGTTGGCGGCGCAAGGGGGATTTCATTTCGATGGCAGCAGCGGTTTCAGACTCCCGCCGACACCCACGAACACATTCAACACCAATTATGCCGCCTATACGAACTGGTGGATGTTGATCCAGTTCGCCAACAGCCCGAAACAGGCTCTTGTAACCCTGATCAATCCGGGATTGGGGTTGACGTATCTCATCGAGACCAACGCGCATCTGGAGCCGGTGGCCTCCACCAATTGGCAACCGTGGGTCACGTTGGTCGGTTCCAACACCGTCACACCAGCGCCGCTGCTTACGCTGGGGTCCAACGCCCTGTATTTCAGCGCCTTTTTGGTTTGGGAGAGCACCGGCACAAACTTGCTTCCCGATTGGTGGCAGATGGAGTATTTTGGGCACTTGAACGTGAATCCTTACGCTGATCCAGACGGCGACGGGTTGTGCAACCTGGATGAATACCTTCTGGGCCTCAATCCGACCAACGCCCATACGCGCTCCGCGCTGCACACCGACGCGCAAGCCTTGGTGCTGGCCTACACGAACGATTCGGCGTGTGTTTATCATCTTTCGATCACCAACGGGCCGAATACGAACACGCTGCTCGTCACAATGTGGCCGACGGCGGTGGGAACCAACTATCAGATTTACAGTCAGGCCGGAAGCGGCGCTCCGTGGATTGTGGAAACCAATTTCCTCGGCACCAACACCTCGACCACGGTTGCCATCAGCTTGAACGGGAGAACCCTTTCGCTCATTGGGGGGTACGGCGAGGACAGCGACGGGGACGGGCTTCCGGACGGCTACGAAGTCCTGGCCACGCACACCGACCCGTATTTGGCGGACACCGGCATGACGGGAATACCCGACGGTTACAAGGATCCTGACGGCGACGGCTACAGCAATCTGGAGGAGTATCACAACGGCACCAATCCGCTGGTGTTTGACACGCCGGCGGCGCCGCCCGGATTTTTCGTTGATCCGACCGGGGGAGGCAACAGCTTCCTCGTCGGATGGCAGCCCGCGTCCGGTCCGGTGCAAGGATACGTATTGACCATTGCCGATCTCCATAATAATACACTAGCCACAGTCGACCTGCCGGCTTCTCAGTTAATTTACGCCTACACGAATTCGGCCGCCTACCGATTTTACCTCAAGGCCGAGTATGCGGGCGGCCTTTCATCTGCAAATTACATAGTGGCTCCATCAACAAATGAACCTTCGTACGTCGCGCCGAACGCCGTGGTCAATGGACCGGGCGGCCATCGTTATTTGCTGGCGTCGCCCATCTTGCCTGGAGTCGTCGGATATAATGTGACGGAGTATTCCTATAGTGAACCATACCCGATAAATGACAGCAAGTACATGCAACCGGGGGGATACTATCCTGGTGGCACAAATAAATCCTTCTTTGTTTCCACTTCGCGCTTCACGAACGGAATGGCGCAATTAACGGATGCGGAAGTGCCGCCTTACAGCCAGTGCGAGTTTCTGGTTCAGGCCGTCAAGTCGAACGGGAAATCGGGAAACTTTTACGTGTCCGTTGCGGCCCCCGATGGGGATTGGTGCATGGCTATGCCGTTTGTTGATGGAAGAACGCAAATGGTTCAGAACGTCACCTACCTTTTGAGAGTGGCCAGCGCAACGGCGCCGTTTAGCGACGATCTCACCGTGTGGCCCCGGTCATCACAAACCGGTTACGCCACAAATTACGTGTATTCGGATTTTTTCTACATGTATGCCGAGGCTCCCGGTGCTAACTCCACCCCTTATCTTTCTGGTTGGAATAACTTTGCGCCCTTCGAGGACAATTATTTTTACCGCAATCTGGTTTTCGATTCCAGCCAGATCGACGGAAGCGGGAATCTGGACACCGGGTTCACGGTCGATTCGGGGGGTGGATACCAAGCGTTGACGTACACTTTAAGCTATTTGCCGCTGGCCTTCACATTTCCGACCTACAATTACGTAACCAATAGCAACCAGGCGCCGGTGCCTGCGGTTCTGTCCCAGGCCAACACCGACTGGCTGGGATACAACAATGACTGGGGAGATTTTGGCGTGTCGTTCGCGAACTCGCTCTACTCGATGGCAAACACACCTAATCTTTACGGTCTGCCGGTGACGTCGTTAAAGATTTGCCTTGGCAGCGGAAACTTTACGACCCTTTCCACGGGGGGCAGCACCCCAAACATGGGAAATTTCTTTACGTCCGCCGCGCAACCGGTGTTGCACACCGTGGATTATTACTTCGCGCGGACGGGATTTGTTCCCTCCGGTTCCGCATACCTGCCCGATCCGATGCCCGACGCTCCCGACGGCTCGTTTAGCGTCACGAACACCACCGCGCCAGTGATTCTGGACACAGTGGGTCAATCGCTCATCCTGGCTGGCTACGCCAAAGAGGCGGTTTCCAATGGTTACAGCGGGGTTTTTGCTTATGTTGGGCAATACTTCACGAACGCCCTTCTGATGAGCAACGGCGCGGTGACCACAAACCAGGCGGGAATCGTGTCGGAGTACGGGGAGTTCTTTCCGACGCTTCCGGGACACGTCGCCCTGATGACCAAGCCGGACCCATTCCAGAATAACCTGCAAGGGAGGTGCGAGATTGACGTCATCCGGCTCTCCTTGGATGTGAATCATGACGGCATCATGGATGAGAGTTTTACCGGCCCTGATAACGGCGGCTACACTTTCTGGGCCAATAATGACTACGATAGATGGCACACCACGCTTCTCGATGGAACGGTGGAGGACGATCTTCAATCGGCGGCACAAACCGATTGCAACTACACGAATGCCGGAAATCGGGCCATTCCTTGTCCGCGCGACTTGGAAGATTATGCCCGGCTATGGGTATCAGGTGTTTCAAATACATTGCCGCGCTTGCCAACCGGCAGCACGGTGACGGTGAATTGGGAGGACCATTTCGACGATAATGGAAATCCTACCCAGGCGGGCAATCCGACCATTGATCTTTTCCAAGCCGCCGATGCGGACGGCGGCATTGGATATTTGACCAACCTGACCACAGCCAGCAACCAGATTAATACCAACCTGTGCCGTTATGTTGGAAGGCTCGGGCCAGGCGGGAGCATCCAGTTGAACGATTGCAGCTATAGCAACTGCTGGGCGGGCGACCATTACATCTTTTGCGGCGTTGCCTACGGTTCC
The DNA here is from genome assembly GCA_049510745.1 of Verrucomicrobiota bacterium. GTDB lineage: Bacteria > Verrucomicrobiota > Verrucomicrobiia > Limisphaerales > Palsa-1400 > PLGF01. Next base: position 21,419 of record JBEKYR010000057.1, read on the forward strand.
GGTAATTTGGTTTTGAACATCATGGACGCCAGCAGCAACGTCCTGGCCCAATCCTTACAATCCATCCAAATTGTTGACATCAAACAGATGTATGAACGCTGGACGGTTGGGGAGAATGACGACAACCAACCGCTGGCCACCGTGGCACCGATGACCACCCCCGAGTTGGTCACAGACGGCCAACCAAAGTTTAGGTATCCTTACGATCCGGCCTATGACACCAATGACACCTACATTCTTTTCGTGCATGGCTACAATGTGGCGACATGGGAAAAGGACTGCTTTGCCGAAACAGCCTACAAACGACTTTACTGGCAGGGGTATCAGGGGAGATTTGGAGAGTTCCGCTGGCCAACGTATAACAGCGCACTGCTTTTTACGCTGAGCGAACGCCAGGCTTGGCTTTCCGGCGCGGGATTACTTAATCTTCTGGATACTCTGAACTCATACTATCCTGGTAAGGTCTATCTCCTGGCCCACAGCCTGGGTAATGTTGTGGCCGGACAAGCATTGCGCTTGACCGGAGCCAACCACGTTGTCAACACTTACGTAGCCTCGCAGGCCGCCCTCTCCGCACGCGCCTATGACAACACCATTCCAACCGACGCCACCAATTATTACACCCCCATTTCACCCGACTCCATCGGCCGTTATTACACCAACACATCGCCGCCGTATTTTAATGGAATTGGCGGGGCAAGCGCATTTGTGAACTTTATCAACACCAATGATTGGGCCTTGATGGGCGACTCGCTGTTCACTGGGCATCCGGGCTGGCTTGAGATTCAACAGGGCAAACTGCTTCTGACGACTCAACCCATGAGTCCGTCCAACCCGCAGGAATACTGGTACACAACGCCCTCGTCGAATCATCCGTCTGGATATTACTTTCAGAACGAGCCGATTGGTCCGTACCGCAATCTGCTTTTCACGAACGACACGTTCGAGATTTTTTCGGAGGCGGCGCAGTCGTATTCAAAAGCTTTGGGCGCCGAACCAACAATTCCTGTGGGATTTGCTCGCAGCGTGAATTTATTCGGTGCCCCATATAATTTTGGGGCGACCCACTACGGCCACAGCCTTGAATTTCGCTCTGATAATATGACCACGGCAGTTTATTGGCACGAATTGCTTTCCTTCGGATTTAACATTCAACCTTAATCCACTCATGTGGCGCACTCCTTTTACTATGAATGCATTCACTGCAACTCTAGCAGCTTGGTTATTTCCAGCGGCGTTGATGGCTCAGGCCGAGGACCCTCATATAACGGGCAACGTTCCGATAGCGTTTTACGGAAAGGTCGTTGACCAGAACAATCGGCCTGTGTCGGACGTCAAGGTGTGCCTCGAAGTCCGCGTTGGCTATTATACATCACCTACGACAGGAAGAGAGAGATGGGACCCGATTTCCGTGGAAACCGACGCTGAAGGGAATTTTGTTTTAAACAATGTAATGGGGGGCTTTGTCCAATTTAAAACAATCGAGAAGGAGGGCTACAAACTGTTGCCGAAACAAGCCAAGGAGGGCTTTATGTATTACCCAGCGCAATTTCATCCAGACTCCAATAATCCGGTTGTTTTCAAAATGTGGAAAAAGGGTGGGGCTGAACCATTGGCTGGTTCTGCGTGGCACGGGAAAGTGGCATGCGATGGCACGCCGATAGGATTCGATTTGCTCAGCGGGAAGCAAACAAAAGATGGAAACCTCCGCATAATCTGTACATTAACCCCGACGGACGCAAAATGGGGGAACCAGATTCTTTCGGATTATAAGTTGCAAATTTCGATTACCGGCGGAGAAATCCAGCGAACCTCAGACGACTTTACATATCTGGCTCCGGAGAAGGGCTACCTACCGTCCGTGACGATTGAGGAAAAGGCCGCTGATCCAAACCATCGTAATGCCGAACTAGAGCAAGAATTTTACATCAAGACACCCGAGGGTCGTTACGGCAGACTTTCAATCGACTGGGCAGCTTGGCAAAAGCCGCCGACCCATCTCGAGTGGGATTGCTCCATCAATCCATCCGGCTCGCGCAATTTGGAGAGGTAATCCATCTTCATCAAGCAAATCTCACGAAGCAAACGGGTTCTGCTTGGTGTTGCGGGGGAAGAGGCGGGGGGCGGCGCAGACGCCGCCCACGAGGTAAACCCATCCAATTATGAGATGGGCGGTAAAAAAGAAGGACAGGCCGAGCAAGTCGATTGTGTGCCAGGCGTATGAAAAGACCGCCGCCGCCATCAGTAACGCCCCGGGCATGAGCGCCGCCGAGGCCAGCCGCCAGGCCCCGACCCACGACAGGTTGCGGTCCGCAAACCACCCCAGGAACATCGCCGGCGCCACATAAACCGTCGCCATCGCCCACCAGGCGGCGAACAGCAGCAGGACCAGGGCCACCCCCAAGCCCGTCCATAACACCGGTTGCCATGCCCCCCACCATGGCTCCAAGTGGGTTCGGCTTAAGTCCAGCGTTGTCCCTGTTCCATAGTCGAACTGCCATCCCCAATCAGGCTGGAACACTGAGCCGACGCACAAATCGGCCGGGCGCAGTTGGATTTGGAGGTCGGCACCCTGCCCGATTTCCCTGCCGGGTTCGGGCGTGACGGCGATGGCCAGGAATTTGGACTCGGAAATCAAGGCGCCCGGTACTCCCTGCAACTGGCCGCCGGCCAGCCGGGCTGTTTCCGGCATTTTTTGGATGGCTTGCAGGATGATGGGCGAGTAGCTGCGCTGCAAAAACCAGACAACGGCGGCGCTGAAAACAACCGCAGCCAGCAGTTCGACCACCAGCAAGCGGCCCAGGCGCGCGCCGGCGAAGGCCGCCACTCCGCCGAAAGTCAACGGCTGCCAGGCCGGCGCCGGCGGAGCCGAACCATCGGCAGCGGAGTTCATTGGCCCTTCTTCGGCCCGCCTTCGGCCGGCGGTTCCGGCGGCACGACGCTGATCAAAAACGGAAAGCGCAGTTTCATCACGTCATCAACCAACACTTCGACATTGTAAGCCCCCGGCGTTTCTAACTTGACCTGCCCCCAGAAGCTGACCGTGGTGCGGTTGTGGGTCACGTCCTGCAACGCGAAGGTGATTTCCCCCTTGCGCAACACGGTCGTCTGGTCCGGCGCCAGCAGCCGCACCGATTCGATAAACTGGCCATAGCCCGCCGTCCAGCGGTTAAACAGGCACAGATTCAGCGTGAGGGGCAGTTGCGGCAGGCGGAGCGCGTTGAAAACGCCGATGAGCAGGAAATTGCCGTTCATTTCCTGGCGGACTTCTTCACAGAGCAGCGAGCATTGCAGGTCGGGCAAAATTCTTGACGGATTCATTTTGTGGCAACGTTAATGGGTTCAAGGCGGAGGGTTCAGGCGCGCGGCCCGTTCGGCGGCGCGGACGGTGTTTTGCAGAAGCATGGCGATGGTCATCGGCCCGACGCCGCCGGGATTGGGCGTGATTTTGCCCGCGATGGGCTGGACGGCGGCGAAATCAACGTCGCCCACCAAACGCGCCCCGCCCTTGGCCGCCGGGTCCGGCACGCGGTTGACGCCCACGTCGATTACCACCGCTCCGGCTTTGACCATGCCGGCCTTGACAAAGTGCGCCGAGCCAAGCGCGGCGATCAGAATGTCCGCGCGGCGGCAGTGGGCCGGCAGATCGCGCGTCTGTGAGTGGCAGATGGTCACGGTGGCGCCGGCGTTTTTCGCCTTTTGCAGCAAAATGGCCGCCATCGGCTTGCCGACAATGTTCCCGCGACCCAGGATGACCACTTCGGCGCCCTCGATGGCCACGCCGGAGCGGATGAGCAACTCGTGTATCCCCGCCGGCGTGCAAGGGCGGAATCCCGTCGGGTCGCCCAGCATGAGTTTGCCCGCGTTGACCGGGTGGAAACCGTCCACGTCTTTTTCCGGGGCGACCGCGCCGTAGATGCGGGCCGCGGAAATGTGCCGGGGCAGCGGCGCTTGCACCAGAATGGCATGGACGGACGGGTCGGCATTGAGGCGCGCGATCAAATCCAGCAGGTCCTCCTCGCGCGTGGTTTCCGGCAGAACGCGCGTTTGGGACGCGATGCCCACGCGCGCGCTGGTCTTCTCCTTCATCCCCACATAGACGCGGGAGGCCGGGTCTTCGCCGAGGCGGATGAAGATCAAACGCGGCTCGATTCCGAGCGCCTTGACCCGCGCCACCCGTTGGGCGGTTTCCCGGTGAATCTCTTCGGCGATGGCGCGACCATCAATAACATTGGCGGCGGACATCAAGGCATCAATTCGGCGCTTTGCACCTGCAACACCGGCGTGCGGGGCCAGCGTGCGTCGATGACTTCCGGCCCTTTCACCGACACGCGAGTGCCAACGTATATTTTGAAATTCATGCTCGCCGGTGGCTGTAAATACTCCGTCAGCGCGCCGCTCTGGATGTCGTGCAACTCGTAATCCGTCGGCGCCTGCACATTGTAAGCTTTGTGGACGAATCCCTCGCGCGTCACCACTCGCGGCTCCGCCGCTTCCGGCGCCGGAGTCGCCGGCGCGGGTGCGGGAGCAGGCGCGGGCTGGGCGGCGGTGGTTTGACGCAAAGCGGCCAATTCCTGGTCCGTCTCGGTCTGCGAAGTCGGCGCGGGAGCGACCGGCGCGGGAGCAGCCGGGGCCGGTTCAGTCACCGCTGGCGGCGGGGCAGCGGGCGGGGCGGCGTTGACGACCTGGGTCGGCGGCGGCGCGGGGGCCGGCGCCGGCTGGACATCGAGGAATTGCGCCGCGACATAGGCATAGGCATTGCTCGGGGCCTGGATCGCCAGCCAGCCGTTCTGACTGCGGACTTCCGTGATCGCCGCGCCCTTTTCCAGGCCGCCAACGATGCTGTAGTTCTCGCCCGGACCGCCGCGCAAATTGATTTTGCGAACCTTGACGGTCTTGGTGTCCGAATCAACGAACTGTCCGTCCACCCACACGAGAATATCCGCGGGCATGGCGATCTGCGACCACGCGGCCGGCTCGCCCTGTTGCGGGCGGCTCAACGTAATCTGTTCCTTCACCGTGACCGTGTCGCCCTTCTTCAAATGGCCGAGCACCTCGCCGTTGAAAGACGGCTGGCCGCGCACATTGACGGCGTCGTTCTTGACCAGGGCCGCGGCGGGCGGGTCAAGAGGAATTCTGCTCTTGACTTTGACTGCCGCGCCTTTCTTTTGGGGCACGGTCGGTTTGGGTTCGGCGGCGGGCGCGGTTTCGGGCGCCGGAGCGGCCACGGACGGGGCCGGAGCGGCCGGGGCGCCGCCAGGAGGCGGGGCGGGAGTGGTGTCCTGCGCCAGGACCGCCGCGGCGGTCAGTGAGAGCAATGCCGGGAAAAGCCAAAGGTTCTGTTTCATAACTAGCCAAGTAGAGATTTAATCTCGGGTTCTGTCAACGTCCGCCACCGGCCCACCGGCAACTCGCCGAGCTTGATGGGGCCGATCTGCACCCGCTGCAACCGGCGCACGGCCAGGCCCTGCGTTTCAAAGAGCCGCCGCACCTCGCGGTTCTTTCCCTCGGTCAATTCCAACTCGACCACGCTGGTCGAATTATTGGCCGAAACCAGCCGCGCGCGCCGGGCCTTGACGGTCTCGCCCGCGCTCGGAACTCCCGCGGTGAATTTCTTCAACATCTCCAGCGTGACCCGGCCTTCCACCGACGCCACATAGACCCGCGCCATCCCATAACGGGGATGCGATAATTTCAAGCAAAAATCGCCGTCGTTTGTCAAGAAAATCAACCCCTCGCTCTGGCAATCCAGCCGCCCGACCGAAAACAAGCCGTTCCATTCCCGCGGCAACAGGTCCCCGATCTTGTCCCGGGCCTCGCCCGCCCGCGTGCAGACAAACCCCCGCGGCTTGTGCAGCGCCACGTAGAGCTTGCGCCTAGCCCTGACCACCCGCCCGTCCACCGCCACCCGGTCCCGCCCCGGATCGACTTTCACCCCCAATTGGCAGGCGGCCTCGCCGTTGACCGTGACGCGGCCGGCGACAATGTATTGTTCGCTGGCCCGCCGGGAAGCGACCCCGGCCTCCGCCAGGAATTTTTGCAGCCGGACCACGGGGACATCAGGCCTCGGCCTTGGTCTTGCGCAGGCCGGTGACGCGGTCGCCCGGTTTCCATTGCCCGCGCTTTTTCAGGATTTCGACCCGCTCAAACCGTTTCAGGACATTGCGTTTGGCCCCGGAGGTGCTGGCCGCGCGCAGACTTCGATGTTGTGACATAAATTTAGAATTGACCGTGCCGCGCCCAACCGGGGCGGCGTTGTTTCACGGGCGGGAGTCTAAGGGCAATCCCCCGTGGGCGCAATGTTTCTCGGTCCCTTAAAATCCTAAGACGGGCGCGAAACATTCAGGGGAGTACACGCGCCCTCGCGTGTCGTGGCCGGCGCCCTCGCCGGCCACATCCTTGGATCTTATACACTTCCTATGGAATTGGGGGATGCCATCGGCGAGGGCGCCGATGGCGACACGCGAGAGCTCTGAGGTCGTCCGTCAAGGATTTTTGTTGGGAGTTATTCACCATCGGGTCTTCCAAAG
>JBEKYR010000058.1:0-27890 GCA_049510745.1 Verrucomicrobiota bacterium
CCATGGGCGAGCGGCCGCTTTCGAGGCTAGCACCGGGAAGGAACTGTGGGCGGTGGACATCCTCCAGCGGTTCGGAGGGCACGAGCTTGCGTGGGCCTTTGGGGAGTGTCTTCTGCTGGATGGACCGCGGGTCCTTGTAACTCCCGGCGGGAGCAAGGCCCTCATGGCCGCGCTGGATAAGGCCACCGGAGAAACCGTTTGGGCCTCCGAACCCGGCGGGGTGCCAACCTACACTTCTCCCATCCTTTTTCGCCAGGGAGGGCGCCGCGTCGTGGCTAACTGCTCCGCCGAGCACGGCTTTGGCTTGGACGCGGACACAGGAAAAGTGCTCTGGACCGTGCCTTTGGCCAACCCCTACGGCGTCACCGTTTCGACTCCCATTTATGGCGAAGGTTGCGTGTTCTACGTCAGCTCTGACGGGGTGGGCGGCTGGCTCTATCGCCTGGCGCCTGGCGACACTTGGGCCACGCTAATTTGGAAAACACCGGTTGATGCATTGACCGGCAGCGGCGTGCTGGTGGATGGCGCGTTGTATACCAGTGGCTGCATGCGGACCAAATCGTTGCACTGCTTGGACTGGAAGACTGGCCAGGAACTAGCCGTCATGAAGTTGGCCACGGCCAACTCCGCCTACGCCTCGGTCGCGATGGTTTGGGCTGACGGGCGGCTCTACTGTCAGGTCCAGGACGGCACGGTCGCCCTGCTCAAGCCCCAACCTTCCGGGTTCGAGGTTACGGGCCGCTTCCAGTTGGTGGACGCGCGCAACGGCGACGCCTGGGCGCATCCGGTTCTTGTCCATGGCCGGCTCTATCTGCGCTACCACGAGACCCTCTGGTGTTACGATGTCCGCGGACGAGAGTGAATGAGTTTCCACCACAGGAGAATCCCGCAGGAGGGAGGAACCGACAAAGGGTTAGGCAGCGGGCAGCGTAGCGGTCGCCGCCCTCCGCGGGCGACCAGATCGACGCCACAACCTTTGGTTTCCAATTTTAGTATGCGAGTGGACTACATGTACCTCCTTAAGTGCTTTCCGCCTCGCGCCGGACATTACGAGGCCCTATAGTCAAATTGACCTGGATTCGGGTCGATTATGAATCAGATCGAATTCTTGAACCTGACGACGCAGCCGGCGATCTGGGACGCCGAGCAGACCGGCTGGTTTCTGAATATGTCGCGCGAGGACGTGTTGCTCCTGTGCCGGCGGAAGCACCTCCCGGCTTTGGCCGATCCGCCGCCGGGAGCGCAGCGGTACTTTTGGGGAAAGCGCGTGCGTTCTTTGGCGGAGGATGAAAAGTGGCTTAAAAAAGCCATCCTCATCCTCCGAAAGAACGTCACTGAAAAAAACGCCGCAGTCAAACGGAGGCAATCTCCAGCGGACGGCAGCGGTGGCGACGGCCATAATGACGCAGCGAAAACATCAGATTCCCGAATCCGGTCCGGGAACATCCCCTGATTTGCGGAAAAAGTCCGAATGGTGCGATTATGTGTTGCGCTCGAAACATTTGTGCCCATACGGGCGCAAACGTTGGACAAATCCGGCAATTGCCTTTGGCTTTCAACATCCCGGACTCGATCGGATGCAATCAAACGGTCGTCACATTGCTGGAATCAAAATCGCAAGCCGCCCTCGTTTTTCACCAGTCAAGGCCCTTTCCGTTGCCGGGCCTAAACCACCACTCACTGAAACTCACTGGAGCGGGATTCAAAGGCGGCGGGCGAACGCGTGCCTACTAGCGGGGCTGCCGCGCCCGGAGTGCCCGCAGACGGTCGCGCAATTTCGCTGCGCGCTCAAACTCCTGGCGCTGAATCGCCCGGTGCAACTGCCGTTCGAGCTGTTCCAACGGGGAAACCGGCTGTCGCTGCCGAACCTGCGCCTCCAATTCCCGCAACACCGCTTGCGACCGTTTGCGCTCAAAGTGAAAGACTTCGTCGTCCATCACCTTTACGCTCATCTCGCGGACCGCTGCACGCCGGATTTATTTCTGCTTGACTTTCCATTTTTGATCCAGATGCCGGCGAACCTCGGCAGGGCAGAACCAAACGCGCGCACCGAGTTTCAAAAATGGAATCGCGCGGCGGCTCTGCTGCTTCCGCAACCATCGAATGCTGGGACGACTTTCTGCCGTCCACAACATGCGGAGCAACTCTTCGGCGCACACCAGCCGATTTTGATCTTGCGCTTCACATGTCGGAGAGATTTTGGCTTCAGTAGCGTTTTGGCTAAGCCTATCTTCGCCATGCGGCGTTGATCGAATACCGTGGTTAAGATCGGTGGGTTCCGCTGGAGGGTTGCCTTTGATCGTCATTGGGATATCAGATTCGTTTGTTCCCATAATACTTTTCATGTTGCGACGGCTTCTCGCTAAGCCTATCTCATCCGATCTTTTGTTAGGCGGCTTTTTCCTCGTTCGCTGCGCACCAGAAATGGCAAAGGCCTCGGGAAAAGCTTCCCGAAGCCGTTGAATAGGATCTATTTGAAGGGATTCGTTCGCCTAAGCGGTTTCATTGGTTGAGAGATCGCCCCAATGCCGATAGTCCTTCTTGTCCAGTTCTGTGTGAAGATCTTTCGCGTTTAATGCGAAGAGATATCGGATAGGCAACGGTATGCCCCTGAGTTCGGGCTTTTGGTGCCAGTACCATGGCGCGGGTGTAGGAAGCTTCTGGCGCTCCGCTTCTCGAAGGACGGTTCTGCCCGAGCAGCCCAGTTTGGGTCCGATTTTATTTGCGTCCTCTTTCCACAATTGTTTGAGGAAGTCATCCAATGGAGGCCAGATCACTTTGGATTTGCGTCCCACCGGGCCAGAGTATTCGGGCAGTCCTTCGGGAAACAACCTCGCAACTTCCTCCGGCAGGGTCACCGGCACGCCTGCTGCGCGTTTTTGCCAATACCCGACCGGAGGAACTTCGATCCCACGATCGGCAAACGCGAGGGTGAGAGTGCCTCGTGTGACGCCATATTGCTCCGCCAATTCCTCGAGTTTTTTCGTGTAAACGAGCAGGAGGAGGTCTTCCCGTTTCTCCGGCAGCGGAAGCGTGCGGCGCTTCGTCCAAACATTTTCGCGGGTTGGCCGCTTCGATTCGGGAATCGCGGCTTCCGGGCACTTGACAAGAAACGCGCGGCGCATTCTCTCGAACTGGTCTTTGTCCATGAAAAACGTGTTCGGAATGTTGACCGGGCATTTAAGCCGCTTGAGTTCGGCGTCCGTGGCTCCGAGTGGAATGCCCCTCTTCTTCAAGTCTTCCACGTCTGGAATTCTGAGTTTGTCGGCAATTCCATAAAACTCGCGTGTCTCCTCGTCCGAAGCCTTTCCCTTGTAGTGCTTGAAAATCATTCCAGGCGAATTACCAGCCCAGAGCGCGGTTTCGTGTTCGTTCTTTGATCGGTTTAGGTGGTGTGTGATTCCCACGTGACGCAGAACATCCGACTCCCACTCCTGAAGCTGCTGCGAAAACAAATAGTCCGGAATCAGGTCTTTCCGACCAAGAAAGCCGATCCTCGCGCGCAACGTGGTCCAGTCATGAGCGAAACCGCGGGGAATTATTGGGTATCCTGCCTCAACGTAAGTTTGGACAATCGGCACAAACTCGTCGGGTATTTTGACGTCGCGCAATTGACGCGTCTTGCCGATAACCGAAATAAGCGACGGCTCGGACTTTCGGAATTTAAACGATTCAATTCCCAGAATTTTCCGCAAAGCCTGGATTCGGGCGAGTTCAGCAAGACGTAACGCTGCGACAATTGCAATGACACAGAACAAGAATAACCTGCCTCCCTTGAATGCCTGGGCTTCCTGAAGCAGATTCACCACGACGCTATTCGGCAAAATTGTCGGGACCTTGTAGTCATCCTTTCGCTTTTGTAATTTAACGAGCTTCACCGGATTCGAAGGACAATGGCCGCGCTCTCTGTCCGACGCCCAGTCGAAGAAGGTGCTGAAATCGCTTTTATACCTTTTCCAAGTTGACTTTTTGGTCCCGGAGTGGATGAGTTTGTGCAATAGTTCAGATGAGACCTGATGCACCATGCATCCGGAGGGACAGGCCTTAACCAATCGCCCTAAACTGGTCTTCTTCGTATCCATTGTGCCAAACCGGAGATTGGCCTTTTCCTCGGAATCAATGAATTCTGTCACGGCGATAGCCAGCGGCTTTGGATTTGTGCATGGTTGAAAGTGCTTTATCACGTAATCAACCACCTCGCTGAGTGTCCACTTGCTCTTCGTCCAATCCGGTTCCGGCAGTTGTAACATCATCACGACGGCTTTCTCCGCGTCCCTTACCTGGTCCGCGTTGAGTTCCGTTTGGACCAAATGAAACCGCTTTGCAGCGTTTCCGTCCTCCCGTAAGAGTTCATCGCGGTAGCCGTCCGCCTGTTCGAGATTGTTAAAGTTGTTTTTGCGGACGCGTCGGGCATCCGATTCTTGTTTGGTGTCTTGGCCGCCGTTGCTACCGGATTGGATGTTCCCGGCGGGATCCTTGCCGACCGAGCCTTTCGGCCGGTAGCCGCTGACTTTTGGGACAAGTTCCCCCGACGGATTGCGGAAAGGCTTGATCGAATACCTCCCCATTGTGACGCGACAGGCAAACGCGCCGTCAGTGATTAACTGTATGCCATCATTCTCGATGACTCGCAGCCTGGTCCGCTCATTTTCGTTCAAAGCCGGCATTGGCGGGGCTTATTGTTGCTCCTGTCAGCGACGTCATTTGCTGTATGAGGAGGAGTTTTCACGAATTCGGCGAAATCGAGTCAGGCCGGGTTTTGGGCAAATCGTGGTCAAATCCGATTTGTCCGTAGGAAAAGCCGGTGAATACGAGGGAATGCGTCAGGCTGCAACCTTCATCATCATTGAAGGTCACGCCTCCATGCTTCTGTCGGGAAGCAATCTCGTTATAAGTTGTTGCGTTTCTTAGGCTTAAAACAACAGAGTTCTCGGCAAAAAATGCCGGGTTTTGGCCTGAAGTCCGGCGCGGGAGGCACTGAAGTGTCGCGCGCTGCAGCTTCGTGAACGTTTGTGGACAAATTTGTAGGCAAATAATTGTCCCTTGCGCTTCGACCCTGGGTTGATTCGAAATCGTCATGGAAGTCCCTCCTTCTTCTGTCCAGCGGAAGCAGCCACCAACTCGGCGATTGCAGGGAATATGGAGCCGATGCGTACCGCCGAGAACGGCTGTGCGAATACGGCTACGGTGATGTTGCCAGCGGTCTGAATCCATGCGACGCCGCCGCAATCCGGCGGAGTTGTCCCGGTCGTCGCGGCCGGCGTTGGAGACGGGGTGGACGGGACGTCAGGCATGGTCCCCCTTCCTTGGGCTGAGGTTTTGCCGGTTCGGAGGAAATCGCCCAAAACCGCTGGCAATCGGCGCCGTTGACCACGGCCCGATAGTGGCGATGCACCATTTCCGGCGGGTTGCCCAAACGCACCTCCGCCACTTTGGGGTTCCGCCCCGTTCCACGGGCCGTTGGCCCAAAATCCCCGGTTTCGGCATGGAAGGGACAGGAAAGGAAACTTTTTGGTTCCGCAGGTCTTCCGCAGGACACGGTCGCGCCCCGCTTCGCCCCGTTTCAGGCTGTCAAGCGGCGCCGATCCGGGCGGCTCCGCAGTCCCTCTCCGATCAGCGTCGGCTTGGAGCAAGGGGTTTCTCATGGTGTCCTCTCCTTGGATTTTGAGTGCATCCCTGCGGCAGCCGGGTTGCGTGTCCTTGCGGTAAGCTGGATCTTGCGGGCGACGGCGAGCAAATGATCGGGGCGGACGTCGCCATAGACTTCGGCGATCAGAGTCGGCCCTGTCTTGTCGCCAATCAGTTGGGCGATTTCGGCGTCGGTCAGGCCAGACTGCCGCGCCTGCGTCACAAAGTACGAACGCAGCCCCTGTGGCGTCACGTGGGTCAAGCCGCAGGCCGCGGCCGCCTGGCCCAGCCGGCGGCGGTATGACGAATCGTCGCGCGGCGCCGCCTTGTCGAAGGGCGAGGGAAAGAGCAGATCGCTTTTGGCTTTTGTTTTCATCCGGCGCAGCAGTTGGGCCAGTTCCGGCAGAATCAGGACAAACGGGAACACTCCTCTTTTCGATCGCTTGACGTGGATCAGTTCCTCGGCCCAGTCCACCTGCGACCAGCGGGCGTTGAGTCCTTCGTTCAGGCGGAGGCCGCTGTAGGCCAGGTACCGCGTGATGTCCGCATCCTGTCCAAAGCCCTTCCCTCCCATCCAGTTGGCGATGCGCACCAGGCCGTCGGGGGTGGGCGCCACTTCGCGGCAATGGCGGACCGTCGAATCATCGGCGTACCGGCCTCGGTCCCGGATGGGATTGGACTTCAGGACGCCCTGCCGCATAGCGAACTCCAGAGCGTTGGAGAGGACGATCAGGTTCAGATCGACGGCCCGGTCGCCCCCTTGTGCCTTCTTTTGGATCGGCTTGCCGCGGCACATGAATTTGGCGACGTAGCCCCCGTTGCACCGCCAAACGTGGAACGCATCGCAATCGCCGAGGGTCAGCTGTTCGGCGATCTTGCCGCCGAAGTAAACTCTCAGCGGTGGCAGGGTGTATGTCTCGTTCTCAACCGAACGGGGAGACTTGCGCTTGAGCTTCCGCTTCTTGACGGTGGGATGCCCGGCCGCCACATAGTTGTCTATGATCTGGTTGATCGTAACCGGAGGAGATTTTGAACTTGCCGCCTCCGGCGAAGAACCGCTCTGGCCGCCGTCAGCCGTTGGAGGTTTCCCGGAAGCGGGCTCGGTCTCCTCTTTGGCGATGTAGCCTTGCCGCTGGAGCCATTGCTTTTCCTCCCACTTCTTCTTCCACTTCCGGGCCAGCTCCGGGTCGTCCGTCTTGGTGCTCTTCCAAGTGCATTTGCCTGCCAGCCGGACACGGGCGTAAATGCGGTTCCCGTTCCTCTTTCTGGCCAGGCCCGGCTCGATCAGGATGAACGCGGCGTCGTTGGTATCTTGATTTGCCATCACGCCGTTCTTGTCAGGCTCTGTTTTCTGGAGCGCGGCAGAATCCTCCCGGCTCTCAAGCGGCGGCGGCACAGGATATGGAGTTGGGGGGAGGGAATTCATGCCTGGTTCGGTCCTTCGTGGATAAGACGTTGCCGGCGATCCCATCTCTTCTTCCAACTTCGCGCCAGTTCGATATGGCCAGCCCCCGCCCTCCTCCAGACGGGGGAGGCCGTTCCCGCGCCCACGCGCATAAAGGCGGCCGTCCTTTCTCGAAAGACCTGGCTCGGCAAACTCAAACGCAGCGGGTTTTGTCTTTTGCCTGTCTTGCACGACGCTGAATGTGTTTGGTCCGGTTTTGCCGTTCCCGTCCCTTTCAAACTCCCTGCACTCCCGGATGTCACCCATCTGCGACAGCCGGATCGAGTTAAGGGAGAGTGCGTTCATCGGCGCCGAGAGTTCGGCTTGGATTTATTCGCTGTGATCACCGACGTACCGGTCCAGGTCCGACTTACGAATCCGCACCAATCCCCCAATACGCACCCTGCGCAGGCCATTCTTGCACATGCGCCAGAGGGTGGTCCGGCTGATGCTGAGCATTTGGCAAACCGCCGTCTGCTTGTAGAAGACCTCTCCGCCGCTGCCCGAATCCAATTGTGAATTGTTCGACATGGCTCATTTTATAGCGACGCTGTGCCGTTCGCTTAATCCCTTGAGGACCAGCCTGGTCTATCTACCTATGAATCAGAAGCTTACATCTCCTCCAGGAGGATCAAAGAATTAGGAATTAGGCAGATTCTTGCTGCTGAGGCGCATTTTCCGATCCTCCCATGCTATGTGCGCATTGGCGACGGCTACAAAGGCTGGCCTGAGGCGGCGCCATTTGACGCCATGATTGCCACTTGCCAACTGCGAGGGGCTGGAGTCATGGGCGAGACCTGCCGATAGGCATCAGGCATAGCGGCTCTTCGTTCGCAGCGAGAGACAACACCTGTTTCACCTCGGCATCATCGAAGGCGCCGACCACAACCGTGCCAAGATCAAGCGCAACGGCCTGCAGATGGACGTTCTGAGCCGCGTGCCCGACCTCCATAAGCACGTAACGTTCAGCCCGCTGTCGGTACCTCCTGGCCGTCCGCTCGAAGACCGCTGCCAGGACAATCGTCACCGGCGCGTCCACCAACCAGTCCTGTCCCAGCGCGGCGGTGGCCAGCTTGGCTCGCTGGTCCCCTTGGGCGATCAGGAGCAAATCGTGGCCCTCAGGCCGGTATCGGTAAACGCCGGCGGGCAGATCGCCTGCCTTCCCCGCCACAACATAAACTTCCAATGGATAAAGCGCCCCAGCCGAAGGCGCCGTGCGCTTTCCCTCCGGGCCAGTAAGGCCCTGGGCGGCCCAGAGGAGTTGCGAAACCTCTGGCAACGCCAGTGGTTTCTTGTCGAATTCCCGAACGGACCTTCGCCGGCGCAAGGCCGATTCAATGGAGGTCTGGCTGTCCAGGCGTGGTTCCGGGAGCTTGATCGCGCCGGCGGGCTTGCGGGCGACTGGAGGGTCGTTTGCCATACGAATCTTGACGTCAAGCTATGGCTTGCCGTCTGGAGAACAAGGCCAAAAGGAGCCGGGGAGGTGTTTCCGCTGGTTTTGATGTCCCGTTCAGCGACCGGTGCCAAATCTTCCAGTAGCCGGTGAACACTTTAGCCGGACGGGCAGTAGCGCAAGAAATCCTCTCAACTCTTCCTGGAAGTGGTCACAGAGACCGAAGTGATGACGTGTTTCACCTTCTCGCCCTTGCACTTGGGGCATCGCACTTTCTTCTTCTCATGTTCGTCCATCGCCATGGTCAGTGAGAACTCGTGCCCGCACTTCTTGCATTCGTACTCGTAGGTTGGCATAAGTTTCCGTCTCCTTTTAGCAGCTTATGGTCATTATTAGCTCATGGTTGCGCATCCAGCACTCCCGGAAGCGTTTGTGACGCAATTGTACTCAGCCCCAACGGATGAGGCAACCGAATTTGCGCAGGATCACCCTCTTTGTCCCAGGTACCATTCATCCGACTCCAAGTCATGTTTGAGCAGGTATTCACGCTGATCCATGCCCCGCACTTTGAAGTAATCCGCACGGGGCCACTGGGGTTTGCTCTCAACTTGGTACCAACGATCGAGGACTTCTTCCACTTCGATGGGCCGTTCGTCCCAAGTGAATCGGCGCGGCGTCTCGTCGGCTTTGATTCCGGCGTAGCATTCGACTTTGATCGGGATCAGTCTCATGTCGGCCTTCCAAGCCATCCCTCTACATCGGCGGATGCGGTTCAGTCGTGTCTATTCGCCGATGCGCACAAGGCAGGCAATAGGCCTGCGACGCGCCCTCAGAGTTTGTATCCAATCTGGCGAAGGAATTGCTTTCGCCATTCGATGTCCGCCTCCCCTTCAACCCCCTTGGGCGGCAGACCATCCACGACGCCCACGATGGCGCGCCCCTGATCGGTTTCCGCCACCAGCACCTGAACTGGATTGGCCGTAGCGCAGAAAATCCGGCAGACCTCGGGCACCATTTTGACGGCATTGAGCACATTGACCGGATAAAAACCCTCCGCAAGAAAAAGGATAAAGCTGTGCCCGGCCCCGATGGCCAAGGCGTTCTTCTTGGCCAGTTCGATCATAGCCGGATCGGTGCCGGTCCAGCGCACCAGGCATTTGCCGGATGATTCGCAAAATGCCAGCCCAAACTTGATGCCGGGCACGGCGGTGACCAAGGCCTCATGGATGGCCAACCCGGATTCACCCGGGACAACCCCAAGCGACGCAACGGCTTTGGCGCCGCTGATTCACGCGTGGCGCCGCGAGCGTTCAAATCAATCGACCGTCAACGGGCGCAGACCCGCTGCCGGACGCGTTTATCCTGGGGCAGATAGCTCGTGCCAAGTAGCAGGGTGCAATCAGGGTACAAGTAATGACCGGCTCGTGGCGCTCTAGCTCCTCACGATATGGAGGCCGGCTCGGTCCTGGGCCAGAGATCTTGCGTGCGGCGACGCCTGCATGAGCTTCGTCTTTGCCTCATCAAAGTTCATCGAACCGACGATACCATCGCCGTTAATACCCAGGGGACCGGTCGTGGATGAATCAAGCATCTTGCAGGGAGGAATTCTGCTGCTCCCCAGACCGGACGAACCGCGTGCTGGAAATCATTGTCAGGGAGATGGGCCTAGGCTATTGTGAAACAAATGAAGGCGGCGTTGATCAAGCGTTTATTCTCGGCCGTTCATCAAGGGCTGACCCCTGATGTTGAGGTGATTTGTGCCCGCATCATCGAGAGTGAGCGAGCGCATGGTCACGAGAAACTTGCTGCCGACCTCGAAAAAATCGTTAAAGAGTCTCGGCCAACGAAAGCCTCAGGCGGAGTGCCACCCCAGGATGTCCGTGGGCTACAGCCCCTCCCTTCAAGCAAACGCGAGGCCACGCCATTGGTGGTGGTCATTCCTCACGATAGGTTGCGCCACCAAATGGTGCTGCCAGAAATGGTTGAAAGTCGATTTCTTCGAATCGAAAAGGAGTACGCCGCCCGCAGCCGGCTGGCAATGTTCGGTCTGCGTCCGCGGTCTCGCATTATGCTGCATGGTCCACCTGGCTGTGGAAAGAGCCTGGGAGCTGAACGGTTGGCGTGGGCCACCGGATTGCCCTTGCATAAAGTCCGTTTCGACACATTGCTCTCGTCCTATTTCGGGGAAACAGCGGTGAATCTCCGGCGGGTGTTCGATTCGGCAGAACAAACGCCTTGCGCCCTTTTTCTCGACGAGTGCGATACTATTGCACGAGCACGAGGGGACCGCAACGATGTTGGCGAGGCACAGCGAATCGTGAACATGCTGCTCCAATTGTTGGAGGAGTACCATGGCAATGGGTTCGTCATTGCCGCGACGAATTTGCAGGAGTCGTTGGACCGGGCGATCCTTCGGCGCTTCGATGAAGTGATTGAGATTCCCAAACCGGCATTGCCTGAAATCGTGAGGCTGCTGAAGCAAACGCTCTCGTCGATCAAGACCGACCCCGCAATTCTGTGGGAGCAGGTGGCGGTGCAAATGGAGGGACTCAGGTGCTCAGACGTGACAAGGGCTGCCGAAAATGCCGCAAAACGAACGGTGATGAGCAATCGAGATACTGTCATTGCAAAAGACTTTGAAGGCGCGATCTCGGAGTTGAAACGGCACTGCTAAGGGATTCCTCTGCGATGGCATTCCCACACCTCAGACTGCTGGCGATCGAACGAGGCCGAGCCAAACTTCAAGGAGGCGGCAAAGAAGCCCCAGAAGTGAAGGCCAACAAAGCAAGCCGCCACCAACATGCGGGATTGATCCGCCAAAAGTTGGGGGACATCACTGCATATTGGCAGCGAGTCCAGCTTGATCGGGAGCAGAGGGGCTTGCCCCCGATTCCCGGTGGTATTCCATTCCTATTGCGAATACCCGAGCGGGCGGAAGAATTGCTTTATCGTCTCGAAAAGGACTTTGGGGTGACGATTGTGGCCCAGTTTGAAGAGGGCTTTCTGATGGTGGCCTCAGAAGACATATCCCTGGCAGCCTTCCAACAGCTCACCACGGAATTTGAAAATGAGGTTCACGGGGCGACGGCAATGGCGTCAATCCTGGACGTTTATGACGATGGCAGATCCGATGACCGGCTGAAGAAAATTCTCTCTCCTGAGCTTTTGACCATCTGGCCCTTGGTTGACACAAACACGTATATCCTGGATGTCAGCATTCAGACGGCGGGGCTCGGCACCGAGGTTAGCAACCCGCCAAAGCAGCGGAAAAAAGAGAGCCAAGAGGAGTTTGAGCACCGAAGGCAGGAATGGGAAGCGGAGTGGCGGGCGACAGAGGTCAAATGGGATGAGAATCAAATCGAGACGGAAGACGATTTGGGCAGGTTTCTACGTCCGTATGGTGGCCAGATCATCGATCAGGTAGGGGGGCAACCGACAATTGAGGGCGGCGTGGTAAAGCTGCCAGATAGTTTCTCCGTGCGGATTCGGATGAGTGGTCAGGGCTTTACTGACCTCCTCAAGAACTATGCCCGGGTTTTCGAGGGCAATTTGCCAGAGGACATCGAACAGCCTGATCCCATACCCCAGATGGCTCAACCTGGCGATTATCCCCCCGTGGGCGTCCCACAGGAGAACGCACCGGCCGTTTGCGTCATCGACAGCGGCATCCAGGAAGGCCATAGGTTATTGCAGCCCGCGATTGACGCTGGCAACTCCCGGTCTTTCTTAGCTGGCCAAGATGTGGCAGATCGAGTTGCACCAGATGGGCATGGTACACCCGTAGCCGGAGCAGTGCTCTACCGGGATTTTTTCCCAGGGAACCAGAGTGGCGAAGCAGTTTGCTGGATACAAAATGCCCGCTTGCTGAACGACCAAAAAACCCTGCCCACAGACGTTTATCCACCGCTGGCGCTACGGGAGATCATTACCCACTACCGGAATGGCAACCGGCGGACGCGCATTTTCAACCATTCCATTGCAGCCAATGGGCCGTGTCGGCCGGTGCGCATGAGTACATGGGGCGCGGAAATTGACTTATTGAGTCACGAACTTGATGTTCTTGTCATTCAGGTTGCAGGAAACATTCCTGGGCGTACGAACTCAGTCCAGCGCCCGGGGATCATCGAAAACATTGCCGCTGGGCGTCCGTATCCGGATTATCTGAGGGAATCGTCTTCCAGAATCTCAAACCCTGGACAAAGCTTGCAGGCGATAACGGTTGGATCCGTTGGAATGGCAACAATCGACGATGGCAACCGGGCGACGATTGGCGGCGAGACTCGCCCATCGGCGTTCTCCCGGTCGGGCTGGGGCCTCTGGGAGACGTTTAAGCCGGATGTGGTTGAAATCGGCGGAGATTATCTAATTGATGCGAGCCGGACCAACCTTTCGACAACGGAAGCGGCCAGCCCGGAATTGGTTCGCTGCACGTTCGCGACCCCTGGCGCTGCCACGACTCGAGCTTTGGTTGGCACTTCGTTTGCCGCCCCACGGGTGGCGGGAATCGCGGCCGCCCTTCAAAGGGTTTTGCCCGATCAACCAACATTGCTGTACCGTGCGCTGATAATCCAGTCAGCACGGTGGCCAGATTGGATGGAGAGGCTCTCTCCCGACGAGCAGATCAAGTGGATGAAGTCCCTGGGATTCGGCATCCCTGATCCGGCTCGTGCAACCTCAAACACGGACCGACGGGTAACGCTCGTCACGGAGGGGTGCCAGGCCGTTCATGCTCTGGAAGCTGCCATTTACATTGTGGATATCCCTGCTGAGATGAGATCGCCCGGCAGCGAGTTTGACGTGAGAATCGAAGTCACGTTGAGCTATTCCAGCAAGCCTCGGCGCACGCGCAGTTCGCGGAAAGGCTACCAGGAAATTTGGCTTGACTGGATTGCCTCGAAGAAGGGTGAGAGCCTCGACGCTTTCAGGGCTCGGGCGATCAAAGGATTTGGGGAGACGGAGGATTCGGACTCAGTGGATTGGATGCTGCACGAGCGAAAAGACTGGGGAATCCTGCGGGGAATTCACCGGCAGGCCAGCACCGTACAAAAGGACTGGGTGGTGCTAAAGGCGCATGAGCTTCCTGAAACCTTCGCCGTCGCGGTGCGCGGGCACAATGGATGGAGCAAGGACCCTAATTCGACTGCCAAGTTTGCGCTGGCCGTTACGATTGAGGCCGAGGCGTGCCCAGTGCCGATTTACGCGATGATTCAGCAGGAACAAGCGGTGCAGCTGGAGCAGATACAGACAAAGAACCAGGTGAGGGTTTCTTCGCAGGCGACCTCCTGATGGCGAGAACAGTACCGAAGCTCCTCAACGGGGGCGGCGTTGTAGGGTCGGCGCAACCGGCTTCATAGGACGTCAAACTGGAGAGGCCGGTTAGCGATGCCTACACGGCTGTGGAGTTGGTTTTCGACGTCTACCTGGAGCATGGCACCGACGGAGGCAACACGACCCGTGCGGAGTTGACCGTCCTGACGCCATTGGATACGGGAGCCGACCTTTGGAACGTTGGGCTTGAAGGTGTTTGGCGGGGCAGCAACGGTTTTCCACCCACAATCGAAGCGATGCTGGGTGATCTTTTGAGCCGGATTTTGGATGGTGTGGATTTTGACCTTGTCCGGCTCCCGAGCGTACTCGACCACGTAGAGCCAAAAGTCATCGCCATGCTGCCGGGCAAAGTCCATTTGGGCCGGGTAGAGCGGGACACCGTCCACCTCCCAAGCGCCACCAATTCCCTTGACTTCAATGTAGCGAGGCCGCCCTTGCTGCAGGGCTTTTACGGGGCAAAATACGTCGAACCCAGGTTTGTTGTGGATGTGGTTGGAGGCATCAGGATTGCGCCCTTGGGATCGCTCGTACTGGAGGACCCAGTGGACGGCCCAGTCGCCGATTTCTTTGTTGGGGCGCAATTCATCGTCGGCGTTATCACCGTCACGTTCGGCTCGCTGACGCTGGGCCTCTGTGACTTCATAGCTCAGAAGGCGGCCTTTTGGTTTCTGCTCGGCGCGGGAGGCACCGGCGGAGCGGCGGTCGGTTTTGCGCTGACCGGGTGTTGAGGAACTACCGCCGGAGCCCCGCCCGCCGCCTTGGCGGCCCGAGCCTCTGGTTTGGCCGGATTGGGAACCGGCCTGACTGCCGCTTCCTCCGGTGCCGCCTGGTTGCTGCTGGCCACCCGGTTGCTGGCCGCTCGGTTGCTGGCCGCTCGGTTGCTGGCCGCTCGGTTGCTGGCCGCTCCGCTGTTGGCCCACACCGTCACCTGGCTGTTTTTTGGAATCGCCGCTTCCCTCGGCAGGTTTCTCTTGGCCGTTCTCGTCGAAGATGGTTGAGCGACCTTCCTCGGGTTTCTCCTCTTCATCGCTGGTGGCCTGATTATCCTCCACCCGACGGACTCGGAGCTTGTCGAGGATGGATTCGATACGGTCCGGGGCGCACTGGAGGATTTTGGTGAGAGGGCTGAGGTCCTGGAGGTCCTCTGCTCCGATCCAGTGCTGAAGTGCCGAGGCTACCTGCTCATAAAGCACGTCCGCCCCGGCTTCAGAAAGGGTAAGGGCGTAATCGGTGGAATCTGGTGGAGTGTGGAAGAAGAGTTCCTCGGATGTCGCGAGAAGAACTTTCTTGCCGTCGTCAAGCACATGATGGGAGCACTGGAGGGTTTTTGCAGCGTTGACGCGGATCTCGGAGACCCAGTCAAGGTCGAGGTCGCTGGTGGCAATGGAACTGCGCGAAAGGATTCGTCGGAGGCCAGCGGCGAACTCCTGGGTTTTGAAGAGATTTTCGATGGTTGCGCAACGGTCGAGAAACTCTAGGTTCTGGGACTCAGGCCAGAGACCCTCCGGCTCGGTGATGATATAATCTGAGAGACGCCTGAGGTTGAGCCTCGCGAGGAGTTTGGTTGGGATTTGGGGATGATGAAGGTGGACAGGACTTTCTTCCAGTTTTTCGTCGAGCCACGTGGCGTCGTGAAAGAAAAGTTCGCTGGGAAGAACAGGGCAGCCGTCGCGGTCGAGGAGACGCATATCCGGCAGCGGGTCCTGGTCGGGGAGCAGTTCCTCGATGCGCACCAGTGTGCGGATGAACTGAGCCTCTTGTTTCCCGTCCAACTGGCTTGGAGTGGACTCGTGGATTTCGCGGGTCAAGCGGCAGAGGTCGCTGAGGTCGGGTTTATCCTTGCGGCCGAGAGCGGATAGGCCAGCCTCGATTTCTGCCGGGCCGAAGTAGGCCTGAGACCACCAGGGGGCGGCGAACGGAACTGATTCACGGAACGTGTCTTTGGGTTTTCGGAAGCGGCCTTCATTGCCGACGTAAATGCAGTCGTGGCCCGCAAAGGCGGCATGGAGGGGAGCTGACTCTGTGGGTTCAAGCTGGCCGAAGTAAGAATAGATGCGCTGAAGGGGGGTCTTGATGACCTTTGGGTCGGGGCAGCCACTGCCGTCCAGGGTGGTGAGCAGGTTGCAGAAGTGGATGGTGACGATAGCGACGGTGGGCAAAACGACTTCGGGCACGATTTCGCGAATGGCTAGCGGGATGCCTTCCCTCTGGTCGGCACTTAGTGGCAGGAGGTGTTTGACGCTGGCAACCAGGTGGCCAACCGATGGCGGATAAAGCTCGGTCAGGCGAAAGAGCTGCATTGGTGGATCGGCGGCGACGAGGAGGTGTTTGAGATTCTTGTCGCCGCGCAGTGGGGGGCACCAGGTGCGGGTACGCAGGAACTCTCTGAAGGAGATGTTCGTCTTGTCCTGGAGATCGACCCGCCCGTCTCTGAGGGATGACCAGTTCTGGACGATGTGCTGGAGTACGGACACGAGCTGTTCCTCCGCGGCAGCCAAGGTTTCGGACACAGGGGACGGACCGCTTTCTTCCTTGGTTACGAATATCTGCTTTAGTCTTTCGATGTGGCAGGCCAGATCCTGCGGGCGCGGTGTTTTGCAGATGTCCAGACGGTCGAAAAATGGGAACCAGCGGTCCCATTCTTTGCCGTAGCAGTCGTCATCCGGGACAACAGCGAGGTCACCGAGAACGTCGCGGATGGTTTTATTATTGGGAATGTAGAGGTGGCGGCACTGCGACAGGACATTGTTGCTGCCGAGAACCAGTGCGGAGGAGCGTAAGGAGCAGGGGCAAGTTTGGCACCGCCGATTCACGCGCGGTGCCGCGAGTGTTCGAACCAAGTGACCGTCAAGGGGCGCGGGCCCGCCGCCGGACGCGTTTGGTCGAACGGAAACAATTGGGGACCTCGAGGCAAACGGCAGGTCAAAACATCCCGAAACGGCCGGAAACCGGGAGAAAAGTGTGACTACTCCTGTGACTACTCGAGGGGCGACCTTTCTTGACAGTTAACGTAAGTCGTTGATAATGTGGCGCATCCGGCAGGACTTGAACCTGCAACCTTCTGATCCGAAGTCAGAAGCTCTATCCAATTGAGCTACGGATGCGTCGAGAAAACATTGGCGCACTTCACGCCGCAACCTTACCCCTGAAGCGCTATCGAGGTCAATACAACCGCAGAGACATCGCACGCCTGGCTCACTTGGGCCGAATCATTTCGAAACGGTCGCGCGTGCGGCAATACCAGTGCGGCGAGGCCATGCGGCCAATGAGAAAGAGCTTGTCGCTCCGAACCCGCTTCTTCTCCACATCGAACAGTTCATCGCGCAGATGAAGACGTTTGACCAGGCCGATCACGACGCGGTTGTTCCCAATCTGCAGCGTCCCCCATTCCTGGCATTCCAGGCTGGCCGGCGACTCGAGAATGCGGGGCGGTTTTACCACCGACGAGGGCGCTGCGTGCAGGCCGGCGGGAATGAGTTCGTTTTCCCCGTAGGGCAACGGGGCGGCACATTGGTTCATCGCTTCCGCGATGGCTTCATCGACCAGGTTCACCACGAACTCGTGGGTGAGGCGGATGTTCCGGGCCGTGTCCTTGGGTGTGCCATCGTCGCGGTCGCTCGGGGCGAACGCCAGGATGGGAGGCGCCGCCCCAAGCAGGTTGAAGAAGCTGAACGGAGCGGCGTTGACCTTGCCCTCCGGGCTGACGGTGGTCACAAGCGCAATCGGGCGCGGCGTCACCAGGCTCGCCAGAATCGGATATGCGCGGTCGGCAAAATGACCTTCCAAATCAAGTTCCATGACCGGCAGAATGCCACTGCCCCGGCAGGGGAGTCAACAGGCGTGGCAACAAGCAGATTCCCGTGAGAAACGGACCGGACAGCTATGCCGTGTTTCGGATGATTTCCAATTGTTGATCCAATCGCTTGGGGGAAACCGGCGCGGCCGTGCCAAGTTCCTGCGCGAACAGGGAAATCTTGAACTCTTCAATCATCCACCGAAAGGCTTCGATCTGACGTTGCGCTCCGGGTGATCCTGCCGGTTGGGCTTGCAGTGTCTTCAAGGCGTCCTGGTAGGGTGTGAGTTGGCGGAGACGTTCCTGGTGTTTGGCGGGGTTCAGGGCCGCGCGCTCGGCGCGGATGAGCAGCCCCTTGAGATAACGCGCCAGATGTGTCAACCGGTCATACGCGATCCGCTCCAGAAAGCGCGATGGCACGAGATTGGCCAGTTCATCGGCGAGCGGATTGGCGGCGCGAAGGGCGGGGGGTGATCCAAGCTGGCTGAGCGATGAAAGTGTTCGGGAGCGGGGGAGCGCAGGAACGGCGGTCGCGCCAATGCGTTGTTGCGCTTGCTGCCGCAACTGCAAAATCAGCCCAAGCCGATCCAGGAATTGCGGCGCGAGTCCGGGCAGCCGGCGGCGCGCTTCCGCTACGGCCGTTTCATAATAGGCCCGCGTCAAAGCAGGCCAGGGTTCAGCCGGGAGGAGGTGGCGCTTCAGATGTTCCAGCGAAGTTTCCCGCAACTCGGCGCTGTCACCCAGCGAGGAGTAGAGCGCGTCGTAGCGGCTCAAGGCGCGCAGGTCTCTTTCCAGCCAGGCGAGGTCTTTTTGGACGGCAAGCTCCACGAGACGTTGCACGCCGGTCAGCGAGGCCGCGCGCGCCAGGTCCCGGCCGCGGAACAGGCGCATGTTCACGCTGCCTTCGGCGAACTCTATGGCGGGCCAGGCATAGACCGGCAGTCCCGGACCTTCGCTCACGGTGATGCGTTCCGGCAGATCGCCGCAGGTCCAATCCGTCAGTCCGAAGCGTTCCCATTGTTCGGCGGCGCGAGTCCATTCGGCGGAATCGGATTCCGCGGCGGGATCGAGCTTGGTTTGCTTGAGGCGTTGCTGGAGTTGCGCGAGGTCGCGCCCCACGGCGAGTCTTTTCCTTTCGTTGTCAACAATCTCAAGGCGCGGGCGCAAATGCGCGGGCAAGGCATTGGCCGGCCAATCAGCCGCCTGCACCGCCACGCCGTATCGGCGGCGAAGAAAGGCGGCAAAGTCTTGCAGAAAGGACGTTCCAGCCGGCAGAAACTCGCGCACGATCTCGGGCACTTTCGGAGGAAAGGGCATCAACTCGCGGCGGATGGATTTCGGCAGCGCGCGGAGCAACTCACTGATCATTTCCTCGCGCAGCCCCGGCACGGCCCATTCAAGCAGCGCGGAGGAAGCGGTTTGGGCGAGGGTAAAAGGCAGTTCAATCGTCACTCCGTCGTGTTCCTCACCGGGAGCGTAGGCGTAGGCGAGTGCCACCGATTGACCGCTGACGGGCACGGCATCGGGAAAGGCCTCCGCGTCGTAGCCCAACAATTGTCCACCGGCCAGCTCGGCTTCGGAGATGTAAAGACGTTCCGGCATCGCCGGGTCGCGCAACAGCCGGTTCAACTCGTGCAACGACGAAACATCGGTGATATGCCGGGCGTAGAACGCGGCCAAGGATTCATCAAGATCAGCCAAGGCGTGATGGCGGACGCGCGTGCGCCAATTCTCAATTTTCTCCCGGATGCTCCGGTTGTGGGTCAGGAACCGGTATGCCGGCGGCAATTCGGGTTTTGCCACCGCCACGGACGTGAGAACGCGGACCTCATCGCGATCCGCGTCGCTCGGGTCATCCCCGCAGTCGCGCGAGGGCATCAAGTTTTCTTCCACCAAGGCCGAGCGGATGAAGATGGCGGTGGCGTCCCGGGAGTTGATCTTGCCATAGGCCACCTTGCGGCGGTGCACTTCCAATCCGTGCAAGGTGACAATCTCTTCAACCAGCACACTTCCGGCGCTCTGGCTCCAGTGCGGATTTTGGTGCGTGAGCTTACAGCAGTGCGGCGCGAGCTGGAAGATCCATTGCGGATCAATGCCGGCCAGCGTGCGCGCAAAGAGCTGGGAGGTTTCGACGATTTCACCGGCGACAATCCACGGCGGCTGGTTCGACTTCGGTTTTGCAGACGGCCTGTCCGCCGTAGCCTTGGCGACGGCGGATTTGTTTCGCGGCTCGCTACGCGCGTAAAGGGAAGAGCCGGGGAAAACCGAAACCAGCCGGTTGCCCGCCGCCTTGTAATTGTTTCTCTCCTCGAACCGCGCCACGTGGCCGATCAACCCGGCGAGGATCGAGCGATGGATCGCGTCGTAAGCGGCGTTGCTTTCGTTGAGCCTGAGCGTGCCGAGATCCTCCAGCGCGTCGTGCAACTGGGCATAAACATCCTGCCATTCGCGCATCCGCACGTAGGAGAGAAAACGCTGTTTGCAGAACTTCCGCCGCTGGCCTTGCGTCCGCAGCCGGTCCCATTCTTCGTGAACGGCATTCCAGACGTTGAGCAGCGAGAGAAAATCAGACTGCGGATCGGAGAACTGTTTGTGAGCCGCGGCCGCCGTGTCCTTTTGCTCGAGCGGACGCTCGCGCGGATCCTGCATGCTCAGGCCGGCGGCAATGATCAACAGTTCAGCGGTCGCATGTTCGTGCTGCGACTGGAGCAGCATGCGTCCAAGCGTGGGATCAATCGGCAGCCGCGCGAGGTCTTCGCCGAGCCGGGTGAGGGCGCCCTGTTCGTCCAGCGCGCCGAGTTCCTGGAGCAGGGCGTACCCGTTGGCGATGGCGGCGGGCGCGGGCGGCTGGACAAACGGAAACGTCTCAATGTCACCCAAATGAAACGCCTTCATGCGCAGAATGACTTCCGCGAGATTGGCGCGTTGGATTTCCGGCTGCGTGAACGGCGGCCGCGCCTTGAAATCCTCCTCCGCGTAGAGCCGGATGCAGATGCCTTCCTCCACGCGCCCCGCGCGGCCTTTGCGCTGGTTGGCGCTGCTTTGCGAAACCGGTTCGACCGGCAGCCGTTTGATGCGCGTGCGCGGATTGTAACGGCTGATGCGGGCCAGACCGGCATCAATCACGTAACGGATGCCAGGAATGGTCAGCGACGTTTCGGCGATGTTGGTCGCGATGACAATCTTGCGGCGCGAAGAGGGCGCGAAGACCCGTTGTTGTTCGCCCGCACTGAGCCGCCCGAACAGCGGGATGATTTCCGCCCCGCCGTTAAAACGACCTTCGAGTTGGTCGCCCGTCTCGCGAATATCGCGTTCGCCCGGCATGAAGATCAACACGTCGCCCGAGTGGGTCTCGCAAAGAATGCGTTCCGCCGCCTGCACCGCGGCATCCACGTAACTGACCTCGCCCCGCTCCTCGGACTCCGCGTCCAACGGTTGATAAACGACCTCAACCGGATACAGCCGGCCGGAGACCTCGATGATTGGCGCGTTGTCGAAATGCCGCGAGAAGGCCTGCGTATCAATGGTGGCGGACGTGATGATCAACTTCAGATCCTTGCGCCGGGACAGCAGGCCCTTCAAGTGGCCGAGCAGAAAATCAATGTTCAGGCTCCGTTCGTGAGCCTCGTCAAGGATGATCGCATTGTAGTCCGAGAGGTCGGGGTCGCCCTGGGTTTCCGCCAGCAGGATGCCGTCGGTCATCAGCTTGATGTAAGTCTGCATGCTCGAACGGTCGTCAAAGCGAATTTTACAACCAACTTCGCGGCCCCAGGTCACGTTCAATTCCTCGGCGATGCGGCGCGAGATCGAGAGCGCCGCGACGCGCCGGGGTTGCGTGCAGCCGATTTTGGCTTCGATCCCCAGGCCGGCTTCCAGACACATTTTGGGAAGCTGGGTCGTCTTGCCCGATCCCGTTTCTCCCGCGATGACGAGCACCTGATGAGCACGAATGGCGGCGACGATCTCATCCTTGCGCGCGGTGATCGGCAGTTCCGCCGGGTACGTGGTGTGGGGAACATTAAGCCGGCGTTCCTCCCGCAACGCGATTGAAGCGTGAACTTGTTGCCGCAACCGCTCCAGCAAAGCCTCACGCTGATCCGGGTGATGATGATCGCGCAAAAGCCGGGCGAGCCGCCGCCCCAGCCGCACCCAGTCGGGCAACAGGCATTGCGGCAGCAGCGTCTTCAGTTCTTCAATCCGGGCATCAGCCATGCGGGTGAATTGATTATAGCAGGGCGGGACGGTGCGGGAAAGCCGAAGAGCGCCTCGCGCGGTCGCGTCGCGTTATGCCCTGTCTCACCAACCGAAGAAGCGATAGGGGTCATCCCACTCCGTAGGCCGGGTAAGGTACAGGCCGTTGCCGTTGGCGCTGAAATCACCATTCCTTGCGACCGAAGGCCCCTTGGACCCGCCCACCGGCTCGCCGAACCTCTCCAACAGCGGCGTCGAGCCGGACACGCCGAGGTTTGCCAGCAGCCGGCTCACCGCGAAGGAGGTGCGCCCAAAGGTGCGGCGCAGGTTGAATTGCTCCGGGCCGTGCAACGCGCCCATCACTTGGAACGGCGGGAGTTGGCAGAAGACGACGTTGCCCGTCGCTGCCAGCACCCCGTCGCCATAGGCCGTCGCGCCCCCCACCACCAAGGGCAGCTTGCGCGGGTCGCGGTTGTGGATGTCCGCTGGGGCTATCCCGGCCAGCAGCGAATCGGCACTGAAAGGAGGGAAGAAGGCAGCGATATGCTCCGTGGTCTGCATCGTCACCTTCGTTGGCAGGAACGAGTTGGCCTCCGCCTGGTCCAGTCCGAGGGCTAGGACGCGCCCTCCCGCTTTCACCCACGCACCGATGGCCGGGGTTTGAGTCGCCAGCTCGCGGCCTCCGCCTGGTCCAACTATCAGCACTTGATCCGCCGCTGGCGGCCCGGCCTTGAATGGCGCGGCATCGACCCCGCACGCCGCCAGCCAGGCCAGACCGGCGGGTTCTCCGGCGTACACCGCGTTGCGCCGGGGAACTGGGCGCCAGGCATCGACATACCGGAGGATATTGCCCACCAGTGTCTCGGCCGCGGGGTCGCTCTCGGTTCGCGCCGTCACGTCCATCTGGCAGAAAAGCACCAGCCCGCGGCCCTCGCGGTATTCGAGCAGCGGGCTGTACTGGAGGGCGTAACCTCCATCGACGATAGGCAGGAAGTCACCCCGGGGCGGCTTCTCAATCAGCACTGAGGCTACGTTTCCCCAGTTGCCGCAACGCCACAGCCTGGGGACCTCCAGTCCGCACCACCTTACCGTCGGCGCCCCGTTATACGTCTGACTCAACGTATAGGTCAGGGTGGGAGGCAGCAGGGTGGAAGAGCCGCGCCAGTCGCGCAGATTTTCGGTCTTGAGGCCGGCCAGCAGCGGGCTGTCAGGCACGCGGGGCCAGACCTGCCGCAGGCCGTATACCTCGACCCTGAAGCCGAGCCGCTTCTCGAGCACCTCGGCGGTCTGCTCGAACACAACCACCTTCAGCCCGTCGCGCACCCGCTTGAGAACGGGCGCCGGGCCGTCCACAGTCAGGGCGCCTTTGCCGATCAGCAGCACATCGAAGCCCGCAAGCTCTGCGGCGGCATCCACCGGCTGGCAGGTGACGCCCAGCCCGGCCAGCAATTTGGCCGTCTGCCCGTGCGGGTCGAAGAGCGCGATCTTCGAAACCGGGCGCGGCGGCGCCGAACGCGGGATGACCTGCAGGGTGAAAGAATCTTCCTGGCTCTCTCCGGTGCTGAACTTGAAGCTCGCGGTGATCTGATAGTTGCCCGGCGCCAGGCTGGCCGGCAGCTTGAGTGGCACGGGGATGCGCGCCTGGTCGCCGGTCGGTATGACAACCTGCTTGGCGCCCCCAACCGCTGGACTTAGGTCGGCCGACCATGAGGCGTTGCAGGTCACGGTCAGGCGGGAGTTGTTGATCACGATGAGCTGCTTCTCGATGGTTTCGCCGGGGTGGAACGTGTGGTCCTTGGTTGTGAAGTGCTCCGGCTTGCCCGCGATCCAGGACAGCAGCGGCATGTTATTTCGGAGCAACGACTCGGCTGTGGGCGAGGCGATCCAGTCGGATCGCGCCTCAGCCAAGTCGTAGCGGGCGTACGTCCGGTCGATGAAATCCGGACTGTAGCCCGGCTGCTGCAGGTTGTCCCAGTCAACGGGCAGGTCCTGGCGGTGGTGTTGAAACCCGTCGCGCAATTTCCAGAAGCGGTTGTGCTCCCAAGGCGAGTTGGCCGACAAACCCCAGGTGCGGAACGCCCGCCAGTTGTCGGTCGTGTAGGCGGCTTGCACCGGCTGCAACTCGTCCAACCGCGCGTCGCCTACCTGGCAGGGGTAATCCCACCGGTGCCAGACGCGCCCCTCGCGGAACTGCTGCGCCTCCCACCGCAGGTTGGCTTTTTCCCGGTCGCTGATCTGGTAAGCCGCGTCGCCGAGGAACTGAGCGTTCCATTCGGCAATACAATACTCCCACGGCACGGCGGCGTTGCCGAACTCGCGCTGGCCGTGGTACCAGCCGCGGTACATGGTCCAGTCCCAGCCAAACGGCGCGCCGTACTCAACCAGGACCAGCGGTTTGATCCCCACGGTTGACCAGTGCTCGAACCAGTCGTCCAGCTCTTGGATGGGGACGAAGTTAGGATAGAAGTTAAGCGTGTACATCGCGCTGAGGTTGCCCGAGGAGTGATGATAGACGATTC
Source organism: Verrucomicrobiota bacterium (assembly GCA_049510745.1). Lineage (GTDB taxonomy): Bacteria > Verrucomicrobiota > Verrucomicrobiia > Limisphaerales > Palsa-1400 > PLGF01. The sequence continues at coordinate 24,297 of JBEKYR010000058.1, forward strand.
GCGCGGGGTCCAGGCGCTTGACGATGGCTTCGCAGCGCAGCGCGAGCTTGGCGTTGTTCCCGGCCCACCTCTCCCTGCGAGGATCGTTCAGCCCGTCTATCATCCGGGGGTTCGCCGCCTCGCTGTAACCTGTGGCATTGTGGCTCATCGCGTAGGCCACCACGGACGGGTGGCTTCCCGCGACGCGCACGTAGAAATCCGCGTGGCGCGCGTAGCCGTTGATTTGGTCGGCGTCCGGCGTCTTCCAATCGTACGCGCTGAAGTGCGGCTGGGACAACGCCACCAGCATCCCCGCGTCGTCCGCCGCGCGCAAAATTTCCGCGAAGCTCAGGTGCGAGCCAGGCTCGCAGCCGTAGTTGTGCGTGTACACAAAATTGATTCCGAAACTCTTGAGGCGCAGAAGGCTCTCCTTGGCCGCTGTGTAGGTCGCCAAGGCTGCTCCCACCTGGGCGTTGTCCAGCGGCACCAACGACAGGTACAAACGGGTGCCGTTCAGATAAAAATCACGGCCCTGGATCCAGAACTCCCGGTATCCGAACCGGACCGGCGTCGCGATGTCCACCACCTGGCCGCCCGCGTCGAGGAGCGACAGCTCGGCGGCATACTGGTTTTGGGGCGTGTTGATGTCCCACAGCTTCGGTGGCTTCCACGACACCGTGAACGTCGCGCGGTCGTCTTTCACATCGCGCGCAGGGAAGATGGGGCCGGTGAACTCCGCCACTTGGCGGCCCTGTTCGTTGATCCGGGCACGCAACCTGTAGCGGCCGTCGGCCGCCAGCCCCTGCAGCCCGGCCTCAAACGTGATCTGGCTCTGGCGGAACAAGGTGTCGATCCTGACGTCGGAGAGTCGCGCGCCAGCCGGCTCGCCGATCAGCCAGACGTCGCCGCACAGGCCGCGGCGTTCGACCGCGCCCTTCCTCCGCTTGGCGCTGCCGGTGTCGTTGTACGACTCCATCACTGCTCTAAGCGGCATCGACACCACCAGCAGACTTAGGACATGCGTGGCACCCGGACGGACCGCTGCAGAGAGGTCCACCTGGCCGGCCGGGAAGCGGATCTCGCCCACCTTCCGGCCGTCAACATGGACCGCCGCATAGGAATTCAGGTACTCCACCTCCAGGGCGATGCGCCGGCCGGCCCAATCTTGGGGGATGGTGAGGGTGCGTTCGTACCAGGCGCTCCGGACCTGGCTGAGATTGGTGTTCGGCCAGCTCGGGTCGGGGTAGAGCGTCTGGTAGTCGCTCTGCATGTAGTCCTGGATGCCGGGCCAGCAGGCGGGCACCTTGTAGTAACCCCAAGCCGCAGTGGGCACTTGGAGGGCATTATCCGCTGCCGGCTGCCAATGCCACAGCCCGTTGAGACAAAGACGTTCGCGGGTGGGAGTGGTCTCGCGCCAGGCCTTGGCCGTGTCCCAAACCGCTTTAACGCCGGGCGGCAACGCCGCGCCGGCTTGGTCTTGCGCCGCTGTCAAGCAGGGCCATGCGAACAGCCCCCACGCCGCCGCGAGCAGCAGGGCCGATGGGAGCTTCGCGGGAGGGCCGTTCGATGGATGGCAACTCAAAGGAAACATAGGAGTTTATTCTTGTCATAGTTGTCCGACTCTATCCCGTCTGCTCTTCGAAGCGATCCACCTGAAAGCGCTGCAACACCACTGGTTCGTCCCGTCCGATCCATCCTTTCTTCCGGGCCAGACCCACCTGCTGCCTGCCGGTCTTGATTTCCGCGATGCCCGGCAGCAGCAGGCCGCGACGCCCGTCCTCAGCGCAAACCACCACCCCGTAGCGCGCGGGGTCAAGTTCGTCGATCGACGAAACTCTTTCCAGCGAGTGAAGCACGCTCACGTCAAAACGCAGGTTGGAAAGTTCATCGGCTTTCACCGATGGAAAGCGCGAGTCCTCAAACGCAGCCAGGCGCGCGCTCCGCCAGGTTTCAGCAACGAGGTTGGCGCAGACGGGAAGGAATGTCCCGGCGCAACCGCGCAGCCTTCCGCTCCGCTCATGCATGGTCACAAAAACCCCGCGCGGCGCGCTGAGATATGGACCGGAGGCCGCCGGCGCAAGCTCGGAACTGCCGCGCAGCGCCGCGGTCACTGATTGGCGGGCCAGACCGGGCAGGATCACTCCCTCGCGGTTGGCGTTGTGAGCTGGAGCCGGTTGCATATCGGACGGATCTGATTTTTCCGCGGACAGGATCGCCACGCCGCAGCCAACGCCGAACGGTCCTGTCACTGGACAAAATCTTACCCCGGCGCACGCGATTGCAAAGTGAAATCAAGCGATTCGTAGGAGGCGGTTATTTTCTTGAGGTGGGTGGTTTTGGGGGTTATTGGTTGTCCCGGTGAGATTTTATGAAAGAACCCAATTCCATTAAACCAGCACCGACGGTGTTCCGGGAGGCGCGCGCGCTCGCGGCGAAGGCCAAGGCGGCGGCGAAACAGGCCAGAAACGCCAAACTCCGGGCGCGGCGGGCGAAGCGGCGGCTCAAGCAGGCGCGGCGTGACTTGAAGAAAGCGCGCAAGACATCCAAAAAGGCGCGCCAGAAGGCGGAGGAGATGCAGGCAGCGGCTTTGGCGGCGGCGAGGAAGGCGGCGAATTTGAGGCGGCGCAAGAGCGGCTCCAGAAAATTGGCGGCGGCCCGCAAGCAAGCGGCGGCGGCCCGCAAGCCGGTGGCGAAGAAACCGCGCCCGCCCATGAGAAAGCCGGTGGAAAAGGCCGGCGCTGCCGCGGCAGCCCGGATGCTTGGGACGAAACCTGCCATTGATGGGAAGACCAAAGCGGGACCCAAGATGAGACCGCGCCGGAAAAGGACGGCCAAATCCGTCGCATCGCTCCCGGGAAAACTGACCCGCCTAGCGGCGGAAGCGACGGTTCCGGCACAGGGCGCTTCGCCGGCCTCCATGGCCGTGGAGAGCGCGGGCGAGCCGGCCCCCGCTCCTCCGGCGCCGGCAGGCTGGCCCGAAGGGGCGGATGAACCGGGCGGATGATTGGCGCCAGACCGGGCTGTTTCAGGAAGGCGTTGTTTTCGGCGCCGTATCCAGCATCTCGCGCACTTTTCCGACCAGCGTGGCGGGCGTGTAGGGTTTGGGCAGGAACTCCACGCTTGTCTCAATCATGCCCCAGTCTGTGAGAGTGTCGTTCGTGTAACCCGAGGTGAACAGGACTCTCAGATCGGGATAGCTGGTTTTCAGCCACTCCGCCATCGCTTTGCCGCCCATCAGCGGCATGATGACATCGGTGATGACCAGGCCAATGGACTGCCCTTTGAATTCGCGCGCCACCCGCAGTCCTTCCTGGCCGTTGCCCGCCCGCAGTACGCGGTAGCCTTGGGCTTTCAGAACATCATAGGCCAGATGGCGCACGCCGGGGTCATCCTCCACCAGCAACAAGGTTTCCGTCCCGCGCGGCAACGGCCCGGCCCGGATCGGTCTGGCCGCAACATCGAGCGGCTGCTCGACTCGCGGAAAATAAATCTCGAAGGTCGTGCCTTTGCCCATCTCACTGCAAACGCCGATGTAACCGCCGGATTGTTGGACGATGGTCTGGCAGGTCGCCAGCCCCAGACCGGTGCCTTTGCCCTTGGGCTTGGTGGTGAAAA
>JBEKYR010000059.1:0-27274 GCA_049510745.1 Verrucomicrobiota bacterium
TCCTCGGTCAACTCGGAGATCGGACAACTGAAATGCTGCCAGATGCCGAAGGTATCGACGAATTTCACATCGAACATTTTGGCCCCCTCTTTGAGGGCCTTCTCTATTACGCTCTTGGGTGTATTCATTCTTGTATCATTTTCTGTTTTTTATGCTCAGGTTAAAAACACGCCGTCGCGCTAAGTGCGTCTCTCGTCCACAATTATTGGCGCAACGGCGCGCCGAATCAGCCGTGATAGCCTTCCTCCCCGTGCTCGGCCAGATCGAGGCCAACGCTCTCCACTTCCTCCGAGGGACGAAGGCCGACAACGGCCTTGACGATGAACGCAATCACGGTCGTGCCCGCAACGGCCAGGACGAGGGTGACGCCGATGGCTTTGAGTTGCTCGAAAACCAGCGGTTGCAAAGGAGAATCGGTGACAAAGTTCTTGAGGTTGGTGACCAGGTTTCCATTGGCGGCGTTGCGGGCCAATACGCCGGTGAGCAGGGCGCCGAGAGTGCCGCCCACGGCGTGGACTCCGAAGGTGTCCAGCGCGTCGTCGTATCCGAACCAGCCCTTGACTTTGAAGCAGAAGAACCACGGGACCAGGCCCGCGAAAATCCCGATGATCACGCCGCCGGTCGGCGTGACAAATCCGCAGGCCGGAGTGATGACCACCAAGCCGGCCACAGCGCCGGAACAGAAACCGAGGACGCTCGGTTTGCCGCGGGCGATCCACTCGGCCATCGGCCAGACGAAGGAAGCGACGGCGGTGGCGAGCGTGGTGGTGGTGAAGGCGTTGGCGGCGATGACGTCGGCGGCCACGGCGCTGCCGGCGTTGAACCCGTACCAGCCGACCCAGAGCATTCCGGTGCCGACCATGCAAAGGGTCATGCTGTGCGGGCTGAAGTTTTCTTTGCCAAAGCCGGCGCGCTTGCCCAGAATCAAGCACAGCACCAGGGCGGACCAGCCCGAAGTCATGTGGACGACCGTGCCGCCGGCGAAGTCGATGGCGTGAATTTTTGCGTCGGGATTGAAGACGCCGTTCATCATGCCGTCAATGCCCCAGATCATGTGGGCTTGGGGAAAGTAAACGACAAACATCCACAGCACCATGAACAAGAAGATGGCGGCGAATTTCATCCGCTCGGCGATGGCGCCGATAATCAACGCCGGGGTGATGATGGCAAACATCAATTGGTACATGGCGAAGACATTTTGGGAAACCCAGAAGGAGTAATCTCCGTTGGGGCTGGAATCGACGTTGTTGAGAAAGGCGAATCCCAAGTCGCCCAGGAACCTGTTGCCGTGGTGGAAGACCAGGCTGTAGCCGCAGACGTACCAGAGGATGGTCACCACGCCCGTGATCAAAAAGCACTGGGCCATGACGGACAGGACATTCTTGCGGCGGACCAAACCGCCGTAAAACAAGGCCAGGCCGGGCAAAGTCATGAACAGCACCAGGGCCGCGGAGGTCATTTGCCAGGCATTGGGGCCGGGGCCGGGATTGGGCGTGAACGAGTTGGCTTTTTCATCGTAGGCGCCCAGGTTGGAGCTGACATTGTTGGTGTTGTCAGCCACGCGCGCCCCGTTGTTAACGTAAGCCTCCAAATCCGCCACGCGCTGCTCCAGCGTGGGCGCGGCTCGTTTCGGAACGACGCCGGCGGCATGAGCCGCGGGTCCGGTGATGAGGGAGGCTGTTAAGAGTGCGAAGATAAGAATCGTTGTTTTCATAAGGGATCAAATTTTGGGAATCCAGATTGACAGAGGTCTGATTTTTAAATGGCGGCATCACCTTTCTCTTCAGTGCGAATGCGAATGATTTCTTCCACATCGGAAACGAAAACCTTTCCGTCGCCGATCTTGCCCGTCTTGGCCGAGCTGACAATGGCCGCGACGGCGGCGTCCAGCCGGCCGTCGGGGAGAACGATCTCGATCTTGATCTTGGGAAGGAAATCGACCTTGTATTCGCTGCCGCGATAGATTTCGGTGTGGCCCTTTTGGCGGCCGAAGCCTTTGACTTCGCTGACCGTCATCCCTTCGATTCCTATTTGACTCAATGCGTCCTTAACTTCTTCGAGTTTGAATGGTTTGATAATTGCTTCGATTTTTTTCATTTAGGTGACAAGCTATGGGCGTTCATAAATGGACGGGGTCATGTAAGCAAAGCCGATGCCATTGGAGGGTAAAGAATCGACGCAAAAGTCGTAAGCGGCTTGTAATAAGGATGATACAAATAGTCGGAAAACGGCTGGAAGGCCGGATTCGATGTCATTTTCTATCCAAGCTGGATAAAATGCCACCTTTTGAAAACGAGGCGGCGAAAGGAGGCCCAGGCTCTCAACTCATTGGGCCTGCGGCGCGCGCGAAATTGACGGAATCCTTGATGCGCTTGTTGTCGGCGCGAATGCGGGCGGCGAGCGTCTTGCTGATGGAAAAAAGGATGGGAGCGGACAATTCAGGCGCTTCGCGGCGCAGCTTGTCAAAGGCTTCGGTGGTGATTTTCAACAGGACGCTTTCCTTGTTGGCGATGACATCGGCCGAACGCGGCCCCTGGTCGAAGAGGGCGATTTCCCCGAAGCATTCGCCCGGGCCGAGAGTGGCGAGGGTTGTTTCCTTGCCGCCGATCAACAGCCGGACGCGCAATTCGCCGTCGAGCACCAGATACATTCCATCGTCGGGGTCGCCTTGTTTGACAATTTGAGCCCATTGGCGGACGGATTGCGACTCCATGAAGGCCATAAAGCGGGCCAACTGATCGTCGTTCAAATCGGCCAGGGCTTTGACCCGGCGCAACATGCCCGGGGTGATGCCGGATTTGCCGACGAGGGGGGCGGACTCGGCGGCGGGCGCGGCGGCGTCGCTCTTCTTGCGGAAAAAGAGTTGCAACTCCGGCAGGCTGGAGGCCTTGCGCCAGCGGTCGTTCTGGCCATCGAAGACCCAGGTATCCGCCAGTACGCGCTCGTCCTTCACCCAGCCAATCAGGATGGGCAATTCCACCGGGCCATAGACAACGTTGTCAGCGGCCCAGATGCTATAGGCGACAATTTGGTTTGGTTCGGCAGCCACGTGTTCTGTATAGCATGACAAAGCCGGAAGGAAAGAGAAAAAACAAAACCCCTCCCGGTTTCCCGGAAGGGGCTGGAATCGAATTTGGGTCAATTAGAACTTGTAGATCACGTTGGCCGCGACCAGCACTTCGTTCCTCTTGTCGGCTACGCCACCGTTATAGGCGCCGCCGCCGAACGGAGTCGTGTTGTCAGCCGCATGGTCCCAACGGACTTCGAGCCTGCTGATGACGTTGGCCCACAGGTCGTACTGCAGGGTTCCGGTCGCGGCAAGAACCTTGTTGAACGGATGGGTGGGTATGGAGGCCCCGCCGGCGGTTGACATCGCGCCCAATGCGTTCCCATCGGCATATTCGCCGCGGCCGTAGATCGCGAGCTTGTCGGTCAGCTTGTAAGAGACATAGCCGGCGTACGCCGCGAAATATCCCGTATCCACCCCGGCCACGTCCAGGTGCTCGATGGCATCATAGGAAGCGCCAAAGGTGAGGTCCTTGACCGGCGTGTTGAGGACGGCGCCGACGTACACTTCGCGTCTGTCTTGGTTCGCGATGCCCGGGCCGAGGTCGAAGCCAGCGTAAAGGGCCGAGCCTTTGAAGTCGCCCCAACTGTCGGGAGCCGTCAATGTGAGCAAACTGACGAATGCCTTTTTGCTTTCCGCGCCCACACGAGTGTTCGCACCATAGGTCGTTACCGTATTGGCAACACCGGCCTGAAGGCTGATGGTGTCGCAAAACTTGTAGCTGCCCAGCAAACCGGTGTGTTCGGTCGGCTCGACCGAGTAGCCGTAAGAACGGGTCCAGTTCGGGTCTTTATAACTGTCACTGGTTTCGTACCCGAGTATGTTGTCCCAACGGCCCAATTGCCAGTCGATGCCATTGCCCACCGGCATGTGCAACGCGACAAAGGCCTGGCGAATCGGGTAGGTGCCGGCGCCATCAATGAGTTTGGCATCCGGGCCATAGTTCAATTCGGCGGTGTAACCGGCGGACCATCCGCTTTCGTCCTGGGGCTTGCTGATTTTGATATCGACGGAATCGACGTTGAAGCCGTCTTGTTTTCCTGCGTTGAAGGCATAGGGCGCGGGGTTCGCGTTTCCTGTGCCAGGGTTCCATACAGCCGAAGTGTCCACATAACCACTGATGGTGGTCGCTGACAATGCTGTCAGCACGGGAACTTGCTGCGGCGCGGCTGCCGGCGTCTGAGCCAGAAGCGCTGGCGAAAGGGTGATCAGCCCTGAGGCTGCCAACCCAAGTGTCCATTTTTCTATTTTCATGTTCCTCCTGCGATGTTTCAGTTTAATCGTTTTTCATGCCGGTGGGGTAAAAACAGTTCACCCCACACACCAAAAACGGTGCATTAGGGCGCACAATAGGCAATCGGCCAAGGTTTGACAACAAGTTTTTTTCATTATTTCAGGGGTTTTTGCCAAGAAATGTTGCAACTGATTGATTGTTAGACATTTAAGATTGTTCTTTGAAACTTGCGGCATTGGTAGGTCGAAGGACGCTTTTTTCCAGAAGCAGGCCTGAATTTATACAATATACAGTATGATAACTGGTCTGTGCCTCAGCCGGTTGTGGTTTAGAAAACCGCTGGCACTCCTTCCTGCAAAACCCGCAAACGGTGGCTCAGTCCGTGAGTTTCCGCCAATTCCCTCAACCACCGCAGCGGTTCGTCGAGGTCTTCAAAGGACAATTTGAAGGTGCCATAGTGCATCGGCATCAGCCATTTGGCCTTGAGGTCCGCGAAAGCCTTGATCGCCTCGTCGGGTCCCATGTGGACGTGCCGAAAGGAATCCGGATAATAAGCGCCGATGGGCAGCATGGCGATTTCCGGCGGGCAGGTGCGGCCGATTTCCTTGAAGCCGGGAAAGTAGGCGCTGTCTCCCGCGTGGTAAAGGCGGCGGCCCTGGTGTTCGATGAGGAAACCGCCGTAGCCCCGGTGGTCGTCCCGCAACACGCGCGCCCCCCAGTGCTGGGAAGGCGTCAGCGTGACCCGCCAGCCGCCGTGCGAAAAACTCTCCCACCATTGCAGCTCGATGATGCGCTCGAAGCCCAGGTCGGCCGCCAGGTCGCCCATTCCCCAAGGCATGACGCCGATTTTTGGCGCGGGCAGCTTGCGCAAGGTCGGTCGATGAAAATGATCGAAGTGGGCATGGGTCAAAAGCACAACATCGATGGGCGGCAAATCCCGCAGTTTCAATCCCGCGCGCCGGAGGCGTTTGAGCAGAAAGAGCCAGTTGGCGAAGTTGGGATCGATGAGCAGATTCAGATCGGTGAACTGCGCCAGGAACGAGGCGTGGCCGATCCACGTCAGCGCCACCTGGCCGTGGGCCAGCTTCGGAAAGCGCGGGCGCACGTTTTCCCCGGTGCGCGGCGTCAGGAGCGCCTTCCAGACGATCTCGTAAAAGAAAGTGCGCGGATTGAAGTGTTTGCTCGGCGTCAGGTCTTTGAACGAACGCGGCAGTGGTCTGCGCCGCCCCGGCCCCCTGGCTTTGGCCGGCAATCCAAACTCGTCTTTGCGCATGGCTTAGTTCTAACGCCAATTGGAAAAAAACTCAAACCTTCACCCGCCCGGAGGCGCGATTGAAGCCGCCGGTCAATTTCCGGCACGGCGCGGCCGCGCCGCCCCGAGGCAAAGGCGCGCGCCGTTGAAAATTCAGTTCTTGGCCCCAAAAAAACAACAGCCAAACAGGAGCGTCCGCCGTCAGTGCTTGCGGCCAAACTTGCAAATCAGAGCGCCCGGCGGCTACTGTGGGCGCTTGCCGAATATGAAGATGCGCGCGCCCCGCCCCGAAGGTTTGCCGGCCCTATGCTTGACGATTTTGGTTGCCGGCTCACCGCAGCGCGGGGCCGCCGCCGAAAGCGCGGCGGGGCCGACACGCAGGGAACGGAGAGCGCAACAAAAACGCGAATTGGCGCCGTTCCAGGTGACGATCCGCAAACAATTCAGCGGCCCGATCAAAACCGTCGAGTGTCTTTCGCCGGAGTGGGACGATCCGTTGCCGGTGGCGTTTCGGGAATCCGCGGACAAGGTGGTCTTCACCGTTCCAGCCTTCAGTCGCTACGCTCTGGTGGTCATCACGCAGTAAGGAAATGTGACGCATAGACTCGATGACGTTCGTGACGGCGCCCGTGATCTCTGGCGCGCGATGGCGGCGGTGAACAGCCGCTGGCGCCTCAGCCTTGGCGTACTGGCGCTCATTGTCTTGGTGCTGGCCGCCTACCGCCCGCTTTTGCCGGGGAGTTTTTTGATGGATGACCGGCGGTTGGTGGAAAGCGACAATCCCCTGGTGAACGGGCAGGCGGGTCCGCTGTCGATTTGGTTCCAGACTGATTTCGCGCTTTCGACCTTTGCCTTTTGGGTGGAATGGCTGGCGTGGGGCAACAACCCCGCAGGCTACCACGCCGTCAACCTGGCGCTGCAGGCGCTCAGCGCGGTGCTGGTCTGGCGTGTGCTGGCGCGGCTGAAAATCCCGGGCGCGTGGCTGGCGGCGGGGATTTTTGCGGTTCATCCGGTCTGTGTGGCCACGGTGGGGCGGATTGCCGAATTGAAGAATGCGCTGTCGCTGCCCTTCTTTCTCCTGAGCTTTTGGTGTTACCTCCGCTACGAGGCCGGCTCGCCGGGTTCCGCCGGCGAGGAACAAAAGGGCGCGCTGTGGTTGGGCAGTTCGCTCGCGGCCTTCGTGCTGGCGCTGCTGGCCAAAACTACGACGGTTATGCTGCCCGTGCTGCTGCTGGGGTGCGCGGCCTGGCAACGCGGGCGCGTCACGCGGCGGGATTTGCTGCGTGCCAGCCCCTATTTCGTCCTCGCGGCAGCCTTTGGGTTGATGTCGGTCTGGTTTCAAAAACACCAGGCCCTGGCGGACGCGACACTGGCGTCGCACAGTTTTTGGGACCGGCTGGCCTTCGAGCGTCAAAGGATAGATGACCTGGCTTCACTGGCGCCGCGCAGTTTTTGGGAGCGGCTGGCCCTGGCGGGGCGGGTTTTCTGGTTTTATCTCGGCAAGGCGCTATGGCCCGTGAATTTGAACTTGGTCTATCCGCAATGGAAAGTCGATTCGGCCTCGCCGGCGGCGTATGTCCTGGTCGCGCTCTTCTGCGCGACGGTTCTGGTCTGCTGGCGGTTCCGGCGGAGCTGGGGGCGGCATGTCCTGTTCGGGCTGGGATGTTTTGCCGTCGCCCTGTTTCCGGCGCTGGGCTTCTTCGATGCGCAATTCTTGACAAGATGGCAGGTTTCGGACCATCTCCAATATCTGCCCTTGATTGCGCCGGTGGCGCTGGCGGCGGCGGGCATGGCTTCCCTGCCGGGCGCGGCCTTGTTCCGAGGCGTGGCCGCCGCCGTGGTTCTTTGGCTCTCGGTGTTGGCCTTTGACCGCGCGCGGGTTTTCTCCACGGAGGAAGGATTGTTTCGGGACACGCTGGCGCGCAATCCGACGGCCTGGGGCGTGCAAAACGATCTGGGGGCGGTGCTGGCGGGCCGGGGCGCCCATGCCGAAGCCAGGGATCATTTCGAAGCCGCACTGCGCTCCAACCCGGACTATCCCGACGCCCAAGTGAACCTCGGCCGGATCCTGCTGATGCAAGGGCAGATCGAGGAGGCGGAAGAACACTTTCTGGCGGCGCTCAAGACGCAGCCGCATAATCCGGAGGCACACCGCAGCCTCGGGACCATCCTGGCCCGGCAGGGGAAACCCGGGCAGGCGCTCCGCCATCTGTTGGTGGCTTTGTGTTTCAAGCCGGACAATCGAACGCGCCTGGACTGCGCCACGCTGCTGCGCCAAACGGGCAATTACGCCGGGGCGGCGGCTCAATTCCGCCAAGTCCTCCAGGTGCAACCCGACTCGGTGGAAGCGCTTAACAATCTGGCCTGGCTGCTCGCCACCTGCCCGGACGAGACGGTGCGCAACGGAGCCGAAGCGGTGCGTTGCGCCGAGCGGGCCTCACGTCTGCCGCAGGAAAAGGGGATGTGTGTCATGGGCACGCTGGCGGCCGCTTACGCCGAGGCGGGACGATTCAAAGAGGCCATCGCCACCGCGGAAAAGGCGGTGGAGACGGAAACCGCCGCCGGTGAAACGCGCTTTGCGGCCCTCAACACGCAACTGCTGACGTTCTATCGCGCCGGCCAACCCTGGCACGAACCACCGCCCCGACCAAGAGATCCGTCCAGCATCGACGGAGACTGATCCTGACGTGCAACGCAATGGACTTGAAGCCGGGCCGAAACAGTTGTAATACTATCACCGTATGACAGACATACTGACTATCCGGCTGGATCGTGAGGAGAAAAGGGCCGTGCAACGGCTGGCCGGAAAATCCGGGGCCAGCCAGTGGGTCAGAGGATTGATTCGGGCGCAACTTCGCTCGCATCCGAAGGCTTTTCTGGCGGCTCACAAGCAATGGCTGGCCGCGCACGGCGAACCGGCCGACCAGCGCGCCATCCTGGGATGGTTCCGGAAGAACCGGCGATGAAGCCGTTTGCCGACACCAATTGGCTTTCGTTTTACTACCTCCGGGCGGGTCCGCTGCATGAGATTTGCCTGGGCCGGATGGAGCGGCATGAGGTGCCGCTTCACATCAGTCCGCCGGTGCTTTATGAGGCAAAGGCCGTTTTCCCCAGGATTATAGGCAAGGCCAACCCCGCGGCGCTGGCGAAATTGATGTCGGATTTTGGCGACAGCGTGATTTTTCACCCGCTGGATTGGGAGTTATTGGAGAAGGCAGGCGCCGAATTGCTGGCGAAATACGCCCATAAATCCGAGATCGGCGCGTTGGATTCACTGATTGTCGCCTCCGCGGTAGTGCTTGGATGCGACTGGTTTTACAGCTTTGACACGGGCAGCAACGCGCGTGCCTTGGCGGCGGCGTGCAAGTTGACGGTTTTTCCTGATCTGACCGCGGAGGATAAAGCGCGCATGGCAGAGTTGCGTTGACTCTACTTGGTCTCGTAAAGCCGCGCGATTTCGACCAGGATCGCTTCCAGTTGACGATAGTAATCGTCCTCGTTCAGTTCCGGCTTTTTCGAGCGCAAGGCGCTGAGGTTCTGTTCCAATTCGTCGCGGCGCGCGCGGACGGCAGGGGGCAGCTTTTGCTCGGATTCGCCGCGGACCAGAACCATTTGATGCGCGCGCACGCCGTCCACTGACTTTCCGCCCTCGGCGGTCTTGACGGCGCGCACGCCGTGGAACCATTCCAGCGGCGTTCCGAGTCCGTCGCCGTTGTCATCGATCAAGGCGTGCTCGGTCGCCAGGCGGCCTTGTTCCTTGTAGAACTGGTCCGTCAGCCGCGCGGCCAACAGGCACGCCTCCAGCAAAGAGGTCTGGCCATCCTTGTCCAAATCGGCGGACGGGTCGGCGATGGCGCGCGCCAAAAAACCGCCAAAACGCGTGGCGTTGACTTCGTAGCCGCTGCGCGTGGCGGTGACGATGACCCGGCCCGGCGCGGACAAGGCGGGGAGAAACGGGCCGCTGGCGGAGGCGCATTGAATGACGGCCAGCGGACGGTGGCAGGGCTTCAACGCGGCCGCCAGTTCGTCCGCCGAGATGTCCGGGCCGCGCAAATTGAACTTGGCGCTCCGGCCATCAAAGGTGCCGTGGCCCAGAAAGACCAGCCACAATTCTCCGGCGGGCCGGGACGCCTCCGCGGCCAGGACGCGCAGCAACCGCGTCCGATCATTCTCCGATTTCACGGACCCTGCGGATGATGCATACTGTCCTATGACAGTATGCCTTAAACCGCCCCTGGCGGCGGCTTGCTGCCACAGATCGGCGGCGGCGGAAAACTGGCGGGCGTATTCAGGTCCGCCCGGCGCGCCGATGACCACGATCAAGTCGCGCTCTTCGTTGGTTTGCGCGCACAGCGTCATCGGCGCGCACAGCAACAGGCCGAAAACGGCCAAGCGTATGAAGCGTGAAGCCGGCGAACGATCAGCCGAAGGTCTATTCAGCAACAGGCCGGAAACGGCCACGCGTAGGAAGCCGCCGCCCTTGACGCCCTTCACGGCAATCCTTTCCAACGGCGGATGCCCCACTCAGCCACGAAACATCCCAGCACGCAGAGAAACACCAGAGGCTTTTGCCAGAGAGGGTCGCTCCACGTTTCCGTGATCGGCGCGTTCCGTCGCGGAAGTTTTTCCGCAAACTCTTTCAGCGCGGCCATGTCCACCACTTCCCCGCCAGTGCGGCGCGCCAGGGCTTCGAGCAGCCCGCGGTTGGGTTTGAGGGAACGGAATTCCTCCGCCGCCGGGTCCGACGCCCACCCCGCCGCCGCGTGCCCGACGACTGCGCCGTTTGCCTCCGTGACAACCGCCTCGACGGCGTACGCGCCGGCGTCGCGCGCCACATACTCGGCCTCGTACGTTCCCGCCTGGCGCGGCGATGCGTCCGCCACAAGCCGGATGACGTTGGTGGCGGCCGGTCCGTCCTCCGCGGCCTGGAAGAGGCGCACGGGCCGGATGTTCAATTGGGCAAGGGCGCCGTCCAGAGGCATGAATTCCGCGTCGCGCGCCTTGACCACCAGGCGGACACGCGAGGGGTCGCCGCCAGGCGAGGATTCCGCGGAGACGGAAACCCGGGCCGGGACGTCGGCAACCAGCCAGCGAACGAGTTGGCGCCAGGACTTGGCCAAATCCTTTTGCGACGATTCGTCGCGCAGGCCCCAGCGCCACAAATCCCCGACCATCAGCGCGGCCGTGCGTCCGAAGCCAAACCGCTGCGCGGCCAGCGCCGGATAAGTATTGTTGTCAGCGTCCGAGACGGTGGCGAGCACGCTGGCGCCGGGCTTGATCGCGGCAATGGCGTTGAGCACGGCGAACGGCGGGAGGGACTCCAGGCGGTCTTTTTCCTCGGATTCGGTGGCCCGCAAGCGCGTCCACGGTTGCAGCCAGCCTTCGCGCGTGAGCGTGAGTTTCCAGGGCGGCGGCCCCAGGGCGGCGGCGGGCGCGTCCAGATAAACGGGCAGCATGGAGGCGACGGGGGTGCCCGCGTAATTTCCTTCACGAAAGGATTCCGCGCCGCCCAACATGAGAAAACCGCCGCCGCGCTCGGAGACAAACCGCCGCAACAAGAGGATTTGATCGTGTGAAAAAAAATCCGCCTCGACATCGCCGAGGATGACGGCCTGATAGGCGTAGAGTTCGGCGGCCGTCTTGGGAAAACCGCCGCGCAACTCGAATTCATCCCTGGTATTCAGGCGCACGAGGACCGGCTGGTCGTAGCGCGCGGTTTCCTCGTTGGTGTCGCCGAAGCCGCGAAAGAGCGGATTGCTGGACTCGCCGAAGCGGCCTTTGAAATTAAACTTCGGCTCGCGGCGCGCGACGCGGATCAACGACACCAAATGCACCTGCGGATCATCCTCCAGGGCGCGATTGAGGAATTTGAATTCCCAATTGGGCCGGCCGCCGACGTAGAGAACGCGAAAGGGTTCCTGGCCGCGATCCACCACCACGACCCGGCGATTGTTGACAAGCGTCGCCTCGCGGGACCGCGCCTCCGGCCCGCCCAACTCGTCCGCCGCCCGGGCGGCCACTTCGTAAAAATGCAGGCCGGGTTTGTCCGGCTGGATTTGAAAGCGAAAACTCA
Source organism: Verrucomicrobiota bacterium (assembly GCA_049510745.1). Lineage (GTDB taxonomy): Bacteria > Verrucomicrobiota > Verrucomicrobiia > Limisphaerales > Palsa-1400 > PLGF01. Next base: position 11,627 of record JBEKYR010000059.1, read on the forward strand.
GCGTGCTTCCGTCTCCTTCCACCCGCTGCCGTTGTTCGGCGACCACGTTGGAGGCGCCGGAGAGACGGAGACCGGCCTGATTGGCGGCCGTGGCACCGGTGGCGATTTCGATCAAGCGCGTCACCACTTCCGCGCCGGCAAAACCGCGGGCGCTGACGGCGGCCTGGATGGTGACCGGCGCGTCTTCAAACGCCGTCTGGCTGACCGCCGCCTTCTCCAGCGCGATGTCCCGCAGCCCGGCGTCGTCGCCGATGACGACGGGGTAAACGGGCGGACAGCCTTCCAGCGCGGGCGCATCCGCCGCCAAGTCCGTGGCATTGCCATCGGTGAAAAGGAGGACGCCGGCCACGGGTTGGCCGCGCCACAAGCCGGTCGCGGTGCGCAGGGCATTGCCCAGGGCTGAGGCGCGCCCCGCGAAATCCAAATCGCCAAAGTCGCGGATGTCTTGGAAATGGGAATCGAACGAATAGCGGCGAACCTGGAAATTGTTCTCCAGCGCCGCCTGCCAGCCGGCGTCGTCATTGGTCAATTGCCGGCGGAGCCGTTCGCCGCGCGATTGCGCTTGGGCGGCGTCGTGGATGCGCAGGCTCTGGCTGTTGTCGGCGAGAAGCGCGAAGATATTTGCGCCCGGTCGCGCCCGCTGGCTGAGGAGGAGCGGTTCCAACAGGCAGAGGGCCAGCAGCGACACGCCGGCCAGTTTGAGCAATCCGCAGGCGAGCCGGACCGGCCGCTCGACCGCGCTGCGATGTCCGGCCCAGACTAGCGCGACCGCGCTGGCCACCGTCAAGACCAAGACCGGAAAGAGCCAGGCGCGGGCGGAAAAGAGGATGAGGGCCAAGCATGACATGCTGTCATATGACAGTATGGCATGCCGCGTGTGGGCGGAAAACAGGAACATGGCCAGGCATGACATTCTTTCAAATGACAGCATGGCTTGCCACGCGCGGGCGGAGAGGAGGATTACGGCCAAGCCGGTCACTGCCCGCCCCCCAATTTCTCGTAATACTTGCGCACTAAATCGGAATAATTCTCCGGCACGGGATCGTGATCGAGCGGGACCAGACTATTGGAGTCTTCCCGCCGCGCCAATTCCTCGCGGAGCCAGGAGCGGATTTGCGTCATCGGATCCAGCACCTGGACGCGCACCGCCGACGGGTCCGGTTTCCGGCCGGTGCGGCGGAAATCCGCGCGGAAGGCCCCGACCCGTTCGCGCACCGCAGCCAATTGATTGCGCCTGTCGGGCGCGTCGAGGACCTGCTCGACATCCCGCACCCGCTCCGTCCAGGAAGCGAAATCGTTACCGGTAACCGGGCCGTTGTTCGCGCCGCCAACGCCGTGGGCGCCGCCGAATTGTTGCACCATTTGGCGCAACCGATCCCCGCCGCCCGCGTCATTTCCGCCCGCGGCCGTGGCTGGATTGTCCTGCGGCTGCGGTTGGCCGGCGGCATTTGCATTCTGGCCGGCTGCGTCTGTATTTTGGCCGGCGGCATTCGTATTCAGGCCGGCGGCATTTGTAGTTTGGCCGGTGGCGTTTGTGTTCTGGCCGGCGGCGTTGGTGCCCGCGCCGGCGGCTTCGCGCTCGACCTGCGCGGCCAGGTCGTCCAGTTCCTTTTGCGCGTAACGCAGGGCTTCGGTTTCGTTGCCGAGAACGCTCTCGGCGGCGTGTTCGACTCGTTGGCGCAGCTCGCCGATATTCTGGCGGGCGGCGCGTTCGGGTCCGGCGGCCTGGGTAAGAAGGCCGCGGTCCACCAGTTGCGCGCCTGTTTCGAGAAGATTTTCCGTGTGCATCTGGCTGGCGCGGCGCACGGCGTCATAAAGTTGCTGCGAGAGCAGCGGCTCGGTGCTTTCCGCCTGTTCGGTCAGGTTCTCCATGCCGGCGACGAGGTTGGTCAGCGCGCTTTGCTGGCGGGCCATTTGCTGAATTAATTGTTGACGTTGCGCGGCGTCATCCAGGGTCTTCTGCTTTGGATGGGCCAGGGACTCCAGGCTGCGCCCGATCTCCTCCTCCTGGCGGCCCAGGTCGCGCGCCTGGCTGCGCAACTGGCGCATTTGCTCGGCGAACTGGCTGGAGGTCTGGCGCCTCATGTCCTCGCGCAAATCCCGCAGGCCCTGCTGCGCCCGCGTGCCGGCGGCCAGCGCCTGCGAAACCGATTCGTTGCCGATTTCCTCGGCGGCGCGCCGGGTGTCCGAGCGGGCCTGTTCCAATTGCCGGCCGGCTTTGGACAGGGAGCTGGCGTTGGGGGATCGCTCCAGTTGCTGGCGCAATTCGTCCACGTCGGCCAGCATTTGCCGCTCCTCATCCTGGAGGCGCTTGAGCTGGCGCCGAATGTCTTCGCGCTGCGCGTCGGTACGGGCTTCCTGCAAGGCCGTCTGCAATTCGCGCAAACGGTCGTTCAAGTCCTGTTGCCGTTGCGCCAGGGCCTTGAGGCGGTCGGCGATCTGCAATTGCTCGCGTTGCTGCTCGGTCGGCGCGGCGGCGGCCTGTCGTTCGGTTTCGTAACGGTTCTCGTCGCTCGTCATTTCAAGCTGGTCGAGTTGGCCGCGGCCCGGCTGGCCGGCGTGGCCGCCGGAGCTGCGATTGCGCGAGCGGGAAACCTGAAAATCGTGCGGGATCATTTTCAAAAGCGCCTGGTAAGCCGCCTGCTCGGCGGCCACGGCGGCGGGCAATTCCGCCGGCGTTTTTTTCGCCCGTTCCAGCGCGGCCTTCGCGCGTTCCATGTCTTTGACGGCTGTTTCCAGCGCGCCCCGGACCTGTGGATTGCCGGCGCGCTCCAGCGCCTGGCGCGCCTGCTGCAGCACCTGCTCCTGGGCCTCTCCGACGGTGGCGAGGTCGGAGCCGTCATCGGCGGCCAGCAGCGCGACCGGGCAAACGAAGGCGGCGAGAGCGAGCGTGACAAGATGAATTTTCATGGAAACGTGGTCTGGGCGGGCGGTGATTTTTCCTGTTGCAGTTTCCAGGTGGCGATGACGATTTCCTTTTGCATCCCGGCCAGCGCGACGCCGGGGTCGTCCTGTCCCTGGCCCTGTCCCTGGCTGTCATCGCCCGCCGCGCCGGACTGCCCGGCGCGGAAGGTTTCCTCGAAGGGACGGACCTCGGCAAAATAAATGTCGCTGACGGTGCGGCGGGCTTTTCCATCCGGCCCGTAATCGTCGGCCCAGACAAAGTAAGCCAGCACCTGATCGTCGCCGACGTCGAGGTCTTCGAGCGCGATAAGATAATTGAACTGGCGTTTCTGGCCGCCCGGGGCCGCCCGGCCCAGTTCGATCAGCTTCGGCTCCTGGCCCGCCAAACCGAATCCGACGCCGTATTTCAACAAGCCGAAATCGTCCGTCGCTTCCGCTTCCAATTGCAGTTCCTCGAGCCGGGAAACGCGCGGGTCGCCGCGGGGAAAGAGCAGCTTCAATTCCGGGCGTTTGTTGGGCAGGACTTGCAGGACGAAATCGGCGGGGAATTTGTTGGTGCGGCCGGCGGCATCCTCCAGGGCCAGCGAATAACGGGCGCTGCGGGTCAGCGGGAAATCGGCCAGCACGGCCATGGCGTTGCTTTGCAGGGTCAGGGGCAGCGATTGTTCCCGGCCCACCCATCGCGCGCGGGCCACCGGCTTGTTGAATTGCAGCGTGTAAGTCAGGCGCGTGCCCTCGACCGCGCTGACGCGGCGTGTGTCAATAATGGTTTTATTCGTCAGGCCGGTGTAATCGGGAAAACGCAGCAGCGCGTCCGCGCGCACCAATGACGGGTAATCGAAAACGGCGATCTTGAAGTCGCGCGTCTTTCCGCGGCCATATTCAATATGGTAAAGCCCCTCCTCCGCGACCTCGCCCAGGCTGGCGCCGAAAACAGGATCGGCCAAATGCCTCTCCAGCGGGATGCGCCTGATCCGGCCCGAAGCGCCGGTCACGACCAGCGTGGCTTCCGCCGGCGGCGCGCCCCCAAAGCGGGCGGCCACCACCAGACTGGTCCCGCGTTCGACCTCGGTGTCCCCCGGCGTGACGGCAATGTCCGCCGGCGTCCACGAACCGAAGACGGGGCGCGCGCGGGTCGCGCCGTAGCCGAGAGCGAGCAGGACGATGAGCATCCCGGCCAGCGCGGCCAGGAGCGCGGTTTTGGCGGCGCGGAGTTTTTGTTCCAGGCTGCGCCACCAGAACGCGCGCCGCGGATGCGCGAGCACCTCCTCGATCACCCGCAACTGGAGGTATCCGAATTGACCGGAAGCCGGGTTCGGCTCCTGCTCCGCCGCGGCGGAGAGCCAATGGCGGAGCTGCGGAAATTCCCGCTCGATGACCGAGACGACGGCGCGGAGATCCGCCTTGCGCCGGCGGTGCCGCCGCCATGCCACCAAGGCCCCCGCCAACCCGCCCAGCAACGGAACCAGCCAGACAACGGGTGAATTCCAGCCGGTGAAACTTTGCAGCAAAAGAAAGAGAACCCCCACCGCAGCCGCGACGAGCCAGCCGAAGGCCAATTCCCGGCAAAACCGCGCCTGCCGGAGCGATTTCTCCAGGCCGGCGAGTTCATGGTCAAGACGCGGTTCCATCATGGGATTGCTTTGGTGGTTGTGACGCGGCGGGCCAGGCCGCCGCTCAAAAGAATCTCCCCCAATGTAACCGTCAGCGCGGCGACAATCAACCAGCGCCAGATTTTTTGCCGGTTTTCCAATTCCGCCCGCTGCAATTGGCGCTGGCGTTGGAGCTTGGGCGCGGCGGTTGGGTCCGCCGCCGTGCCCAGCGGCACGCCCAACCGGGCCAATTCATCCGCGGGCAACGGAGCGACGCGGCTTTCCTCCAGGCGCAGGTTCACCGCGAAACGCCGCTCCTTGCCCGCCGCCACGGCGCGATAAATCCCCGGCGTATCCGTTTCCAGAAAAGGCGCTCCTGCCGACAAGACCGCTTGTGTCCCGTCCGGCTTTTGCCACTGCACGGCCGGGCCGGACGAAACGGGCGAGGGAATCGGCTCGCCGGTCCGAAACTGGCAGCGGGCCGGGGCGCCGCCGCCGCTCCATTCGAGCATCGTTTCCATCAACGGCGGAAATTTGCTCGAAACCGCCAGTTGGCTGTCCGCCGGGTTCCAGCCCGCGGCGAGCACCAGGAGGCTCCCGGATCCGGCGGCGATTTGCGCCAGCGCGGGCGAGCCGTCGTCGAATTTCGCCAGCACGCGCGCCGCGACGCCCGGCGGGATTTCCCAGCGCCGATGTTTCCAGAAATGAATGTGCGTGAAATCATTGAAACGCGGGTCGTCAAACGGCGCGAACAGCGGATGCCGGAAGTCAATCTCGCCGAGCAGCGCGTAATCCCCGCCGGCTTCGGTCACCGCCACCTCCGGCACGCCGAGCAGCGCGGCCAGGGTCGGCCCGGATTGCGCGCCGGTCAGGACCAGCAGCGCGGTTTTGCCGGCCCGCAGCCAGCCGCGCACCGCCGCGATTTCCTCCGGGGCGAGCCGGCCCGGAAGGACGGCGAAGGCGGCCGGTGTCAATAATTCGGAAGCGAGGGCGGCATTTGTTCCGCGCGAGACGAATTGCACCCGCCGCCGGGGCGTCGGCGGAAAGACGCGTTCCAAATAGTAGAGCAATCCGGTGGAATCCCCGGCCGCCTCCGAGCCGGCGTAGGCGATGGTCACGTCTTCCACTTCCGGCGCGGCGAAATAAGAGCGGTTGTCGAAATCCGCGTCGTCGCCCGACAATTGCAGGACGCCGGTCATCGCGCCGGCGGGCGGCTTGGGCGCCGGGAAAGTCCGGGTCTGCCCGGCGGTCAAGTAGATTTCCACGGAGAGGCCGCCGGTCCAGCCCAGGCGCAGGTTCTCCTTGCGCGAATCGCGGGAATTGGTCACGCGCACGCGCACGTCATTCTCCGGGCTGGCGGTCGCGGCGGGTTCGAGGATTTCCAGGCCGGCGTTGGATTGCGCCTTTCCTTCCACCCGCTCGAGGATGACCCGCGTGGCGGCGGGCCAGTCGTGTCCCTGCAATCCGTCCAGTTGGGCGCCTTCCTGCAAATCGGAGATCAAGACCAGTTCGCGGCGGTCAGCGGGCGGGCCGGCGGCGGGACTGTTGCGGAATGAATCGGCGGCGGTGGTCAGGGCCAGGCCGAGATCGGTCTCCATCCATCCCGGGGAAACGGAGGCCAGGCGCGCCCGCGCCAGCGCCGCGCGTTGATCTGGGGCCGGGGAGGACCATTCGGAAAAACTAAGCAGCGTGCGGGGCTGACGGTCAAAGGTCATCACCGCCACAATATCGGCGGGCGAAGTCCTGGCAAGGTATCCGTCCGCCACCGCGCGTGCTTTGTCCCACAGTCCCTCCCGGCGCATGCTGGCGCTGGTATCGACCAGCAAGACCAGTTGGCGGCCGGCGCCGGCGGCCGCGGGGAGCGTGTTGTCCCTGGCGAAAAACGGGCGCGCAAACCCGGCCGCCAGGAGCGCCAAACAAAGGCAGCGCAAGAACAGCAACAGGAGATGTTCCAGCTTCCGGCGGCGCACCGTGCGCGGCGGCGTGGGAGCCAGGAACATGAGCGAACTGAACGGCATCCGCTCGCGGGCCGAGCGGCGGATGAGATGAAACAAGACCGGCCCCGCCACCGCCAGCGCGCCCCACAGGAACCATGGCGTGAGAAAACTCATGGTCCCCGCAGTTCGAGGTTCCGGCTGGCCATCAGCGCCTTGGGATCGACAAATCCCGTCTCGATGGATGAATTCACCCGGAATAAATACCCCTGTTTCAGGCCTGAATCAACGGGCAATCCGGCCCGCGGCGTTATTGAGGGACGCTCTTTGGGAGTTGTGTTCACTGAATGCAGGGATATCTTGAGACGTTTGAATTTCTTTTCGACAGAAAAGCAGAATGTTTGGATGTGACCCCGATGGCCCTTGGCGTCGAAATGGACCGGTTAAGTTTCAAGGGCACCGTCGATGCGGTGCGCCAATACACGCCGGCTATCCACAAGGCTCGTTCCAAGGCCCAGCGCCAGCAAATCTGCAATGAATTGCTGCGGACGATCGTGCGAGACCTGGTGCCCTTGCGGCCCCATCGCCAGGAGCCACGCGCCGTCAAACGCCGTCCTAAAGCCTACCAACTGCTCAATAAACCGCGGCACAAATTCAAAGAGGTTTCCCATCGCTGCCGCTACTACAATAAAAACAAGCTCAAAAACCATGACCTTATCTAAGCGCCATTCAGGACTGACATTTGCAACGCGCACGTGATCCCGACCGCCACCGCCAGCGCCATCCAAGCGCAAGCCGTTCTCATGTTCTTCTTCGTAGAGCGATGACGCATCAAGGTTCAAACGGTCTACTGCTTGACGCGGAAGAACGCCGCCGTTGCCGTGGTATTTGTGGTGTAGGGACTGGTGGCTCCCAAAACATCAATCCATGGTCCAGTGACATCCGGGGCGGTTTGCAACGTGGCTGAGCCACTCCATTGCAAGGTGAGGCTGCCCGGACTTGTCTGGGTCAAGGCCAGAGTCGGAAACGTGAACGGGAAGATATTGGCAGCCGACACCAGCACATTGGAAAGGCCGGCGGCCTCGATTAATACGTAGCTCACCTGGAAGGCGCAGGTCCCGCCGCTGTCGGATATCTCCAAACCGGCGTATCCTTGGACGCTGAAGCCGAACTCATTCCCACTCGAAGTGTAATCCCACGTCACTTGCCAATCCGCAGGCTCCGGTGTCGCCCCGTCCGCCGGCCAGACTTTGGCGAATGCCGTATTGTCCACTTGGCTCAGGCGCAGCCAATACCATGTGTTCAACGCCCACTCATAAGGCTCAGCAGGCCCCCAAGCGATATCGTCCTCCAGTAACGCCAGACCCGCTCCCGAGAGGCCTGGGAGCCCGTTGCCCAACATCCAGTCAATAGCCCACGCGTCGCTGTCTTGCGCCGCGACGCAAACTCCCGGCCGAGCGTAGTCGTTGTCCGGATACGAAGTCACCATGATGCGCGCCAGCACTTCCTGATTGGTGCTGTTGTAGGGCGTAGGTGGAGCGTAAACCAAATGCACGGGATCATAGCCGTCGGCAGCCGGCGGCGAGCCAATATAAAGATTGTCATTGGATTGCACGACAAGCGACGACAGATCGCCGGGGGGAGGAGAGATCAAGACCCCGCCGCTGCCAGCGTAGATGACCCAATTGGTGTTCATTGTTGCTTCCGTGAAGCTGTCCTGGAAGCCGCTCACAACCTGGCCGTATTCGTATGGAACCTGCACCGTGAAGTCAATGGCGGCCTGGGTGTTGGCAGCCAGGGGCGCTCCGAAAGTGCTTTGCACCCCGTTGATGGTAAGGGTGTAAGAACCCCCCAGCGTCAGACCCGTCGTGGTCAGAATAAGGGCGCTGGTATTGACGCCTTGAGTCACGGCCGTTACCGACGCGCCGCTGTTAATGGCAAAACCGGAAACGCCGGAGGGGACCGACACGGGTTCGGAGAATAGCAGAGTGACCTGATTGGTCTGGCCGAGAGTTTTCGCATAGATCATCAGCGTCGGCGAAGCCTGAACCGTCAAGACGGCGTTTGTGCTGATGACTTGCGCGCTCGGGGACGTGATCGAAACGACCACACGATAGGAAGTTCCATTGTCGCCACTGGTAAGAGTGGGTGTGGTGTAGGTGCTGGAGGTTGCTCCTGAGATATCGGTGAAATTGGAAGATCCCGAAGAGGCGATTTGCCACTGATAGTTCGGCGCGCTACCCAGACTTACGGCGGTGACGGAGAAACTGGCGGTCACACCAAGCCAACCGAGGGTGCTCACGGGCTGCTCGTTCAAATAGAGAGGATCCAAAACGGGATTGACGGTGATACTGGGCAAGCCGGCGGCCTTCAAAAGGAAATAGTTCACTTCAAAATCGTCCACCCCGCCGCCTCCGCCGGCGGTGATTCCGGCCAAGCCGTTGGTGACACCTGTGCCTGTTGCCGCCGAAAGGTCATAGGCATCCATGTATTGCCAGTTTGTCGGTTCAGCCTCGGAGCCGTCGCCCAGCCAGACTTTGCCCCACATGTTGTCGTAGGTTCCGCCTTGGGTGCTTAACCCGTCCAAGTGCAGCCGCATCCAATACCAAGTGTAGGGCTGCCAGGGAATGTCGGCGTTGGTATAGCCGGGGCCCCAGGCGATGCCGTCATAAAGGCTGCGAGCCTGTGGGCCATTGAGGTCATCTTCACGAATCGCCGCCGCATCATTAAGATTCATGAGCATCCAATTCACCCCGCAACCTGTATTCGTTATGCCATAAATAAGGCCTTCCCCGGGCGGCTCCGCTCCCACGACCTCTCCGGCGCGGCAGTAATTCGCGTCCTCGAGTGGCATGTCCAGGATTCTGATGCGAATGAGGACTTCCTGCGTGCTGCTGTCATAGCCGCCGCCGGGAATGTAAAGCAAATGGTTCTGCCCCGACCCGGGCAGTGAGGATGCAGCAAATGTTCCGACGGAGAGCACGTCATTGGTTTCAGAATATTGATAACCGCCGAAGCCGACCGCCACCCAGGCGGGATTAAGCGTGCTGTTGGTGAAGTTGTCTTGAAAGCCGTTGACCACGGTGCCGAAGTCAGACGGCATGTTCGTGTTTTGGGCCGCACCGTTGAATGGGATCAATCCGGCGGTGAGCAGCAACAGGAGCGTTAATTTGAATGCATAAGTGCGCATAGGGTATTCCTTATATTTATGATGAGCAAGTTCATTTTCGTACGTTTTCACGTCGCCACGTCAAAATCGCCCAAAAGATGAGTGAATATTATTCCGTTAAATACACCATTTCTGACTTTTATGTCAACAGAAAAATCATTTTTTGGGTAATGCCTCAGTGATGGCGGGAAAAACGGACTTGGAAAGATTTTCCATTTTTTTGCTTGGGTCATTGGGGTCACATCTAAACATTCGACATTTGACATATCTCGCGGCTGGGTGCCGCGTCGGACGGCACGAATAGGGTGCAGGACACAGTGAAAGGTCTCCTCGGATTGGTTTTTGCGGTTGACTATGGAGCCATTGACATTCGGGCCGGGCGGCGGATGAGATGAAACAAGACCGGTCCCGCCACCGCGAGCGCGCCCCACAGGAACCGTGGCGTGAGAAAGTTCATGGCGAAGGCGCGCGTTGGGAACGGCGGCGCACCAGCCGGCCGCGGCGGCCACGGGCGCGGAGAAAGTCCAGCAACGCCAGGTCCAGGGGCCGGCCGGTCGTCACGCGGTAAAAGGCGAAGCCGAGCTTGCGGCAGACGGCATCGACGGCCTGGGTGTGGCTTTCGAGTTGGCGGCGGTATCCGGCCCGCGCGGCGTCCGGGTCGATGTAAAAATCCTGTTGACTTTCAACGTCGCGAAAGAGCATGGCGCGATGGAAGCCGAAGTCCAGTTCACTGGGATCGAGCACCTGGAAGACGACCACTTCGTGTCCGGCGGCGGCCAGCCGGGCCAGGGGCTGCTCCAAGGCATCGACGGGCGCGAGCAGATCGGAGAGCAGCACGATCAGCCCCCGTTTGCGGGCCAGTTCCGCCACGCGGCGGAGCGGTTCGGCCAGATCGGTGCGCGTTCCCGCCGCCTCGCGTTCCAGCGCCAGCATGATCTGGCGCAGATGCCCCTTCCGATGGCGCGGGGGAAAATAGTCGCGCACCCGTTCATCGAAGGTGAACAGGCCGACGGCGTCGCCCTGCTCATGGAGGAACCACGCCAGGGTGGCGGCGAAGGTGCGGGCGTAGTCCGATTTGGAGTAAGCCAGGGAGCGGTAGGACATCGAGCGGCTTTGATCGACCAGCAAATGGCAGCGGAGATTGGTTTCGTCCTCGAACTTCTTGAGGTAAAAGCGGTCCGACCGCGCCAGCAAACGCCAGTCCAGATAGCGGGTGTCTTCGCCCGGCGAGTAAGGGCGGTACTCGGTGAATTCGACCGAAAACCCGTGATAGGGACTGCGATGCAACCCATGCCAGAAACCTTCGACCACGACCCGCGCCCGCAGTTCGAGGTTGCGGATGGCCATCAGCGCCTTGGGATCGACAAATCCCGTGTCGATGGATGAATTCAACACCTCACGACGCTCCCGGTTCGGCCACCGTTTCCAGCAGCCGGCGGATGACCGCCTCGACGTTCGTCCCCTCGGCCTCGGCCCGGTAATTGACCAGGATGCGGTGGCGCAAGACCGGGGCGGCCAGCGCGCGGATGTCCTCCGCCCCGGCATGGGTGCGGCCTTGCAGCAGGGCGCGGGCTTTGGCGCCCAGGACCAGGAATTGGCCGGCGCGCGTGCCGGCGCCCCAGCTTACCCAGTCGTTGACGAAGGCCGCCGCGCCCGGCTGCTGCGGGCGGGAAGCGGCTGTCAAACGAACGGCGTAGCGGAGGAGGTTTTGCGCGATCGGCACCTGCCGGACCAAATCGTTGAAGCGCAACACGTCGTCCCCGGTGAAGATCGGGGCAATCGGCGCGGGCCGCCGCTCGGTCGTTTGCTGGAGCACGGCCACTTCGTCGTTTTCCGAGAGGTAGTTGATGATGACATTGAACATGAAACGGTCCAACTGGGCTTCGGGCAGCGGATAAGTGCCCTCCATCTCGATGGGGTTTTGGGTGGCGAGCACATAGAAAGGCTCCTCCAAAACGTGGCGGACGCCGCCGGCGGTGACTTGATGTTCCTGCATCGCCTCGAGCAACGCCGCCTGCGTCTTGGGCGGCGTGCGGTTGATTTCGTCGGCCAAAATCATGTTGGCGAAAACCGGGCCGCGCACGAAGACCATTTTCCTGCCCTCGCCGGTTTCCTGGAGGATTTCCGTGCCGGTGATGTCCGCCGGCATGAGGTCGGGGGTGAACTGGATGCGTTGGAATTTGAGGTGGAAAATCTGGGCGATGGATTTGACCAGCAGCGTTTTGGCCAGGCCGGGCGCGCCGGTGATCAGGCAATGTCCGCCAGCGAAGAGCGCGATGAGAATCTGCTCGATGACTTCCTTCTGGCCGACGATGGCCTTGCCCAATTCGGTTTGGATTCGGGCGCGGCTGGCGGCCAGTCGCTCGACGGCCTGGCGTTCTTCACGGAGGGTGGGGGAAACGGATGCCGGGGAATTGGTGCCGATGGGCGCGTTCATTTCGTATGTCGTTATTCTTTTTATCAATACGCCTGATTGAAGCCTGAATCAATGCGCAATGCGGCTGCGGGCGGAGGCGCATCTCAATATGCGGACACCGGTCAGCGCGACTGGAGGGCCAGCCGCTATTGCGCAGTGCTCAGGAGGTTTTTCGTCACTGGTCGCCGTCGCCGGTTCCGGGTATTTTTTCGATTTTCATTTTTTGGCCCGATTTAGCCGGATTTACCCGGATTTGGCCGGATTTTTCCGAATTTGTCCGGGTTTTTCGATTCGTTTTCCGGGTTGAATCCGGCATTTTTTGCCGCTTTTAGGGGTAGTTCCCGGTGCGGGCGACGCATGGCGTCCGCGTTTGGACTCGTCCGGGACTGAGCTTTTGTGTCAAGTTTGTCACCTGCAAATGAGGGCGAATGGTGCATACGAGGGCGAACGTCCAAGGTTTGACTGGCTTGATCGGGGAGCCAATGGGACCAAGGCGACGAATGGGACGAATGGCTGATACGATGGGAGAGGTCTCCGAGCCACGGGCCGGTGTTGACCGGGCCGCACTGAGCACTTTGCCTGTTGCATGTATCATTCATGCTGGCTCGATTTAAGCACAGGTCTATCAAGACGAAAAACCTACGGAAGGAAAATTTTTACAAAAAAAAGAGGGTTTGACCGCATCCTGCTTCGCTGAAGCCATGGAGGACGGGACAACTGGCAAACAGTGAGATGCGCCTTGCGGGCGGGATCGCCTAAATTGCTCATTGCGGGCGAGGACTTGAAAGGTCATTCTGCGGTATGGTTATCATTCACTTTGAAGATGCCGAAATGGAGAAAAGGGCGATGGATTTTCTGGCGGGCCGATATTCTTTCAAGACGTGGGCCAATGGTGACCTGATGTTGCCGGCGCCGGCGCTTGGGGAATTGGCCGCCCAAGGCATCGCTTTTTTCGGGGGCTCAAAGAACGGTTAAAGCAACGATTCCGCCAGCTTGAGGTCTGGATGACCAGCCATCCGATCGATGTCCTATAAATGACGAGATTTCGAGCTTTGGTCATGCGGGGCGATGTTGACCACGAAAGGCACGGAATACGCGAAAACGGGGTGGGAAATCGCAGCGAAAAGGCACAATTGTTTGAATTCGAGGGCTGATGCTCGGTCCCTATGATGGCTGCGGATTTTTTTGCCCGCGGAATGACGCCGAATCACGCAGAAAAAAATCCTTCATTTAGGGGCAGCCGGAGCAGGGAAACACATGACGAAACGAGAAAGAGGGACAAAGCTATTCACATAGACAGTCATTCTCATGTCTTTGAGGCCCGCAGATCACATGGAATGACGCAGAAGATTGTCGGGGCTATTAGGCAGATGCAAAGAAAAGCTCGTATTCCTTGTCGGCCACTTTCATGCGCGTAATGTATTTTGCACGCTGGTCTTCCCAGCGGCGGTCAATCCTGCGGCGCCTCAGCAGTTCTACGTAAAGCTCGCGCGCTAATAGGAAGACGATGCTAGCGACACTGAGCATGAGGTCGGTGTGTTGAAGGAATTCATGGCGGTTGGCACCGCACCGGCTTAGACATGTTTGGAGTATCTGGTGGAGGTCTGAGGCAGAGGCACCACGCCAAACCTCGAAAAGCTTCGAAAAGTTGAACGGTGGGTTGTGTAGTTGATACATGAAACCAGGACGGTAGTTTGCCCGGTTGCGGACCATGGAGGGCCACTGAAAACTGTCGTAGTAGGGGAAGAGGATCTGGCTGCAGACGGAATCGTAAAGGAGTGCTTCGGCGGCGGACTTGGTGAGCTGAGGATCCCGATTGAGTTGGTCGAGGGTACTAAGGGCCGATTTCCAGGTAGCTTCGTGGACTCTGTCAGTGTGGCTGATGGCGATCTCAGTGCGGGTCAGGGAAAGTTGCTTGGTGATTTCAAAACGGAACGCACCCTGGCCGGGCCGGGCCGTGGCTGAGGCTAATGTTTGGAGACGCTTGAGCTGCTCGGCTGTGAGGAAGACGATGGGCTGGCCGATCAGGCGCAGGAAAGCAGAAGCAGCGAAGAAGCCAAAGTAATAGGCAGTGACGATGGCCCAAGCTTGGCTGCGGAGGCGGGTGTCGTTGCGCAAGCAGACCATTTCCTGGAGGTGCTCCAGGCAGTGGTTCAAGAGGTTCTCGCACTCCGTCAGGACGACAGAGCCATAGTCGATGGGGTTGGTTTCGAGGGAAATCTCTCTTCGTGTGCAGGCAGTGACGAAGAAAACACCATTCTGAAGCCAGTCTCCTACGGTCCGACCGTCGCGGAACGACGCAACCGCCGAGTCCGGGATGGCGGTGAGCATCCGTGTCCTGAGGTTCGCAAAGATTGCGCCCTGGGCAATCATACCATGTTCGGGTCAACATTCACTTGGCCAATTATGAGATCTTTCAGAATCGGGGCGATTGTCGTCCTGCTGAGACGCGCTCGGCCACCGGCGGACACATGAGAGAGATCAATGTTGTTGAGTGGCTGGAGGACCTTGCTCAAGGAATCTAGTTTGTAGTTGGAGTATCTTTCGCGGCTGAGGCGCAAAACTTCGTCGAAAACAGAGCAGAAGGATTCAAAGAATGCCGCGACTCTGAGCAATTTGGGAGTGGCTAAGGTCTGGTCTAAGGCCCGGAGATAGTTCTTGAAAAGCTCAAACCGTTTCTCGCGCGGCAGTTGTTCCATAATGGGAATCCGGAGGAGGGGTTGGACAGCCTTATTGAAGGTCGGGCGTGCGATTCGACCGTGGGCGGATTGGGATGCACTCATGAGGCCGTGTAGTGGCGAGTCGGTCTGTGAACCCAGGGCATCAAACATTTCGCGCAACTGAGCTTCCTCAGCGTTTTCGCGTTGCGCAAGTTGCTTAATGTCCAGCAATAGGGCGGCAGGAACTCCGCGTTGCGTGGTATTGATGTCGATGAAGAGAGCCACTTCTTCCTGTTTGCCAAGTCCTTCGTAGATCGAGACGGGCACGCGATGATCCTTTTGCGTGAGGCCGTAGCCATAGAGCCGATGTTGGCCGTCAAGCACAAGGAATGATTTCGGCAAGCGCTTGAATTTTAGGGTTTTTGTCTTCCCATCGTACCGAAGTTCAGCTTCCGGCTGAGCAGATAGAACGACGTTAGTTGGAATGGATCCCCGCGACTCATCCAGGTACTTGGAGATGTCCTTCGCTCGGTTAATGTCTAGGACTCGCTGGAAGCCCTTGACGGGGTCTTCATTGCGATCTGCCACATAGCAAAACGGAAATATGTCTGCTTTGGGGATGGTGGTGAAATAGAATCTCTGGTTGTTTTGCTCCATGCGCAGAGCGGGGTAGGAGGCGGTGGAACCCTCCGGATGGTTGGATGCGAGAATTTGGTTAGGCTGAGGACGTGGATGTGGCATAGGCACTAGGATGTGGATTCGTGATATGGAAACGCAACGGCAACAAACTTCAGCAACGGCATCGCCTCCGCGAATTGGCGGGACTCGAACAAGCTCTGACCTGTCATTCTTAGCCTAAGTTCCTTTTGATTTTGCGTAAGTGCTTGCAAATCAAAGCAACGGCCAGAAAATGTAGCAAGTAATAATTGATTAAATCTCTTGACATACCTATGGTCCCGCTTTATTCTGTAGC
>JBEKYR010000060.1:0-27063 GCA_049510745.1 Verrucomicrobiota bacterium
CTGCCGCGCGTCCGGGGCGCAGAGGGGTCTTCATGAGCCAGTCGGGCGGGCCGGCGGGCACATCTCGGTTTTTGGACCTCCTGCGACCCTGTCCGATCCCTGCCAAAAACTGAGCTGCGCGCCCTGGAGGGCCGCTGCAAATTGGTCATTGAAAATTGCATATTGCTCATTGAACATATCTCCCGCCATGCGAATTTTATCCGGCATCCAGCCCTCCGGGGCGCTGCACCTGGGCAATTATTTCGGGATGATGAAACCCTCCATCGAATTGCAGCAACAGGGGGAAGCCCTCTACTTCATCGCCAACTACCATTCGATGACCTCCCTGTTCGACCCCGCCGAACGGCGCCGCAACACCCTGGACGTCGCCCTGGATTTCCTGGCCTGCGGCCTGGACCCTGGCAAGACGCTGCTCTTCCGCCAATCCGACGTGCCGGAAGTGACCGAGCTGGCGTGGATGTTGACCACCCTCACGCCCATGGGCCTGTTGGAGCGATGCACCAGCTACAAGGACAAAATCGCCCGCGGCCTCGCCCCCTATCACGGTCTGTTCGCCTATCCGGTGCTGATGGCCGCGGACATCTTGATTTACGATTCCAACATCGTCCCGGTCGGCCGCGACCAAAAGCAGCACGTCGAAATCACCCGCGACATCGCCATCAAATTCAACGAGGCCTACGGCGAAACCTTTGTTCTGCCCGAACCGCGCATCCGCGAGGAGACCGCCACGGTCCCCGGAACCGACGGCCAGAAGATGAGCAAAAGCTACGGCAACACCATCGAGATTTTCGGCGACGAAAAAGTCCTGCGCAAAAAAGTCATGTCCCTCAAAATGGACAGCCGCACGCCGCAGGAGTCAAAACCCGATGCCGATAAAAACCTGGCGATCCAACTGCTCCGGCTGGTGGCCCCGCCGGCGGAGGCCGGGGATTACGAAGAGCGGCTGCGCGCCGGCGGTTTGGGCTACGGCGATCTGAAAAAGGCGCTCTTCGAGTATTACTGGAACTACTTTGCCGCCGCCCGCGCCCGGCGGGCGGAATTGGCCGCCAACCCGGACGCGGTCAATCACGTGCTCGAAAGCAGCGCGGCAAAAGCGCGAACGCTGGCCCGCAAAGTCCTCGCCCGCGCCCGCCTGGCCTGCGGGTTGGATTGACCCCGCTGAGAGAAAAGACAGCGGCGGAATCGGAACTGCAAATTCTCAATTCCATTCCGTCATCGACAGCAAGTTCCGCCACGTTTTGCTTTTAACTTGCAAGGCCCGGCGTTAGATTCCCCATCGTGGCTCGCAAAGACGCACCGCAATCTCAGTCGCACGGCTTGAACGATGTGATCGGCATCGTCTTGGGGGCGGCGGCGCTGCTGCTCATGGTCGCGTTGTTCTCCTATGATACGTTCGATTCGGCCTTGAACCGCGTCCCGCCCAACAACCCGCCCCACAATTTGGGCGGTCCGCTGGGCGCATGGGTCGCGGCCAAGCTGTTTTGGGTTTTCGGCATCGGGGCCTTTATGATCCCGGTGCTGCTGCTCATGTTTGGCCTCGGCTATATCTTCCAATTCCTGGCCTATTTGCAGCGCCGCTGGCTGTGGGGCGCGGTCTTGCTCCTCTGCTGCATCGGCTTGGCCAGCGTCTTTGAAATGGATTTCCGCCTGCTCCACCACCTCCAGAAGACTCTCAATGCTCCCAGTGTCGGCGGCCTGATCGGCCAGTTCCTCGAACAGGACATCTTGCGTTACGTCGGCAAAGTCGGCGCCACCATTGTCCTGGCCGCCGTCTATCTGATCAGCCTCATTTACCTGACCAATTTCAAACTGGGCGAATGGTGCCGCCAATTTTGGGCCGCCCGCTTCGGCGGCGTCAAACCCGCCTCCACCCCCGCCGAGAGCGACCTCGAACGGCGCGCCCGCGAGTTGGAGAAGCAGGCCCGCAGATTGCAGGAGCAAGTCGAACGATCCGGCAGAATCGGCGGCGCCAGGGTTCTCGAACCCGGCGCCTTGGGCGCGGATCTCCAGCCCGTGCCCGAACCCACCGTGCGCGACTTGAGCGTCCCCCAGGGAAAACCCGGCGAGCGCCCCAAAAAACAGCCGCCCGCCCCGGTTAAAGAGCCTGTTCCCCCGGATGAGGGCCTGGTCATTCCCGCCAAGGAAGTCGCCGCCGCCACCACCGCCGACATTCTTGGCCGGCCCGCCGAAGCCAAAGCCGAACCGCCTGCTCCGCCCGTCAAAGTGGAGGAACCCGCCGCGGGCCAAACGCCGCCCGCCGCCGAACCGGAGCCGGCCGAACCCTTGGCCGCCACCGTGGCCGCGCCCAAACCCAAACCCGCCCCGCGCAAACCCAAACCGATCGCCGCCTCCGCCCCGCCCAAGATCGGCAACTACATCCTGCCCCCGCTGGATTTTCTGCAATTCCCCGATACCACCACCAAGCCCACCGAATCCAAAGAGGAGTTGATGGCCAATGCGCGCCTCATTCAGCAAACCCTCGCCCAATTCGACATCGAGGTCGCCCTGGGCGACATCACCAAGGGGCCGACCATCACCCGTTACGAGCTGCATCCGGCCCCCGGGGTCAAGCTCGAAAAAATCGCCGGCCTCAACAGCAACATCGCCGCCGCCCTCAAGGCCGAGCGCATCAACGTGCTGACCCCCGTGCCGGGCAAGAGTTCCGTCGGCGTCGAGGTCCCCAATGCCGTCAAGACCAAAGTCATCATGCGCGATGTCTTCGACTCCGAGGAATGGCGCAACACCAAAGCCCGCATCCCCCTGGCCCTGGGCAAGGATGTCTATGGCCAGGCCGTTGTGGCCGACCTCTCCGAGATGCCCCACCTGCTCATCGCCGGCAGCACCGGCTCCGGCAAATCCGTCTGCATCAACGCCATCATCACTTCCCTCCTCTACAAATTCGCCCCCGATCAATTGCGCTTCGTCATGATCGACCCCAAGGTCGTCGAACTCCAGCAATACAACACCCTGCCCCACCTGGTCGTGCCGGTCGTGACGGACCCCAAAAAAGTCATCCTCGCCTTGCGCTGGGTCGTCAACGAAATGGAGAAACGCTACCAGATTTTCGCCAGGGTCGGCGTCCGCAACATCCGTTCTTTCAACGACCGGCCCAAGCACAAGCCCCTTCCCGCCTCCGAACCCGAATTGCCTCTCCTGGCCCGCAAGGAAAAAGTCGAGGCCGGCTCCGACGGCTTCGCCGTCCAGTTGGACGAGGAAATCATCGTCCCGCGCGACGAGGAGATCGTCATTCCCGACTACCTCAGTTACATTGTCGTTATTATTGACGAATTGGCCGATCTCATGCTCGTCGCCCCCGCCGACGTCGAAATGGCCATCGCCCGCATCACGCAGATGGCGCGCGCCGCCGGCATTCATTGCATCGTCGCCACCCAGCGCCCCAGCGTGGACGTCATCACCGGCGTCATCAAGGCGAACATCCCCGCCCGCATCGCCTTCCAGGTCGCCGCCAAGGTCGATTCCCGCACCATTCTCGACGTCATGGGCGCGGACAAACTGCTGGGCAAGGGCGACATGCTTTACCTGCCGCCCGGCTCGGCGCAATTGAAACGGCTGCAAGGCACCTTGATCACCGACCCCGAGCTGCAAAGCATCGTGGATTTCATCGCCAGGCAGGGCAAGCCCAGTTACGAAATGGAAATTCACCAGCAGTTGCAGAAAGCCGGCGGCGCCCTCGAATCGGAGAACGGCGCCAGCGGCGAGGACGAGGACCTCATCCAGCAGTGCATCGAAGTCATCCGCAGCGAGCAGAAGGCCAGCGTCTCCCTCATGCAGCGGCGTTTGCGCCTGGGCTACACCCGCGCCGCCCGCATCATGGATGAATTGGAACTGCGCGGCATCGTCGGCCCCAGCAAGGGCGCCGAGCCGCGCGACATTCTTATTGACCTCGATGGCGCCGGCGCCGACGGCCGCCCGCCTTCGCCGCCCGACGAACCGGCGCCGTAAACCCGCTGCCAACAGCCTTTCTTCCCATGTGGGTGCCAAAGTCATCTGAAGAGATTTCCGCGGAGAAACGTTTCGGGCGCCGGCGGCAGGTGCGGACCATGACCGCCATCTGGATCATCCTCGTGATGGTTATTCTCGTCACCCCTCCGGCGCGCAACCCGTTTTCTGTCTGGTTCGGACTGCATTTGCCCTTTCAAGGGTCCCTTCCTCGAAGGGTCGCTCTTCCCTTGGCGGCCGGCCTGTTGCTTTTGGCCTCATGCTATTGGTTTCGTTTTTCCAGCAAAGTTCAGACCAAAACATGGCTCTGCCCAAAGTGCGAAACGGTCAAGGCGCCGGATGGCAATCCGGACTGCAAGTGCGGCGGCAAATTCGTCGATTTGAACACCGTCAAATGGGTCAAGTAGCCGAACGAGGCTTTCGAGCCGCAAACTCCCTACCTCAGCGTGAGGGTTTTGCGGTGGTTCTGGTATTCGACGGTGACGGAGGAAGGACCGATCTCCAGGACCATACAATCAGCCACTTGCTGGCTCACGTGCATCAGCTTGCCGTTGATGATGGCCGAGGGGTGCTCGGCGGAATAGAATATGCCCTGGAGTTTGAGATCGTTGAAGGCCAGGTCCTCCGCTGAAACGGCGATGGCCGGCGGCGGTTCCGCCGCTGTTGGAGGCGCCTCATTTTTCGGCGCCGCGGGGGTTTCCGGCTGCGGCAACGCGGCTGGTTTGGGGGCGGCAGGCGCGGAAATGGCGGCGGCCACAACCACCGGCGCGGGAGCCGGCGTTGGGGGAGCGGCGGCAGCCGCAACCACCGGCGCGGGAGCTGGCGTGGGCGAAGCAGCCGGCGTTGGCGGAGCGACTGGGGCGGCGGCAGGCGCAACGGTTTCCGCCAGCGGCTCCTGATTCACCTGCTCCGAAATGTGGTTCAGCCGCATCAGTTCAAGACAGAACAGCAACGACACCGTCGCCGCGACACCCAGTCCCCCCAGAAGCCATTGCCGCGGACCCCACGACGGGGAGGGTTCCACACGGGGTCGGACCGGCGCAGAAACTTCCGGCTTCGGGACGGATTTGACGGGCGGGGCGCTTACTTCCGATTGGGCGGGGGCCGCGATGCCCAGCGCGCGGCACCAATCCGGCAGGCGGTCGTCCAGGCCAAGTTCCTTCAAGTACGACATGTCAATCTTGGGAGCCGGCAACCCGTCCGGGTCGGCGTTGCTTTCGTGTTCCAGCGTGTTGGCGACGTGGACGGCCGTCAGGGCGTTGAAGCTTTTGTCGGCGGATCGGGCG
Source organism: Verrucomicrobiota bacterium (assembly GCA_049510745.1). Classification (GTDB taxonomy): domain Bacteria; phylum Verrucomicrobiota; class Verrucomicrobiia; order Limisphaerales; family Palsa-1400; genus PLGF01. The sequence goes on from JBEKYR010000060.1 coordinate 5,247, forward strand.
GGATGGTGGTGCAGAGCCGTGGCTTCAATGACTCCCGCCGGCATTCCCCACAGCCCCAACAGGTAGGCCGCGATTTGCCCGTGGTTCGCTCCGAAAATGTCCGCTTCGACTTCGCACAACTGCAGGTGATTTTTGCGGGCGATGGCATGGGCGCCGCTGTACTGGCCGTCAAAGTTGGCCGCCAGAATGATTTTCCCCAGGTCGTGCAGCAATCCCGCCGTGAATGCGGCGGCGGCCATCGCGTTGTCCCCGCTTTCCAGAAACGCCATCTCCTTGGCCACGCGCGCGACATTGGTGCTGTGCCGCCAGACGTTGTCGATCGAGAAATAGACCGGCTTGACCTTGTCGTATTGGCTCCGGAGTTTGACGCTGATCACCAGCGATTTGACCGTGTCAAATCCGAGCAACCCCACCGCTTCGGCCGGGTCGGTAATGGTCCGCGGCAGGCTGAAGTAAGCCGAGTTGAGCATTTGCAACAGTTGCGTCGTCATGGCCATGTCCTTGGCCACAATGGCCCCCACCTCCGCCGTCGTGGCGTCGGGATTGTTCAACGCGCTGACCACTTCCAGGTAAAGCGACGGAATGGTGGGAAAGGCGCGGATGCGGCCGATCAGTTCCCGCATGCTATTATTGATGATGAAGTGATCGGCCGCCAGGCAGCGTTCAATGGTCGATTTCAGCGCCGCCGTATCGAACGGCTTGGCCAAAAACTGGTTGCCGCCGGCCACATGGCACATGGCCCGCTGCTTTTGAGCGTCGGAAGCAGCCAGGAAGCGGATGGCTTTCGGATGCGCAATCCGAACAAGATCAAGCAGTTCGGCCCCGTTCAATTCCGGCAAGTCCAGATCAGCGGCGAGGACATCGCAGGGCTGCGCCTGCATTTCGGCCAGGGCGGCGGGGCCACTGGCGGCGCCCACGACGGTCCAGGCCGGTCCCAAGGCTTGGCGAAATTCGTCCACAGCCTTCGGGTCGGCGTCCGCAATCATAATGCGTCTATCAGCCATACGATACTGCCTGTCTTCTGACTATCGGCATCTGCCGTTAAAAACTTGATAATGAACCTGCCTGCAGCTGCGCAAGTCGCTCCGGGCAAGCGCGATAGAACGCGCCGCCGGCGCCTCACACGGAAACAACTTCCCTTTCAAGCTGTTCTCAGGTTTGTTGAAAACTGGTTTTTCAGGGCGCAGTTCCTTTTTCGAATGCGCCACGCTCATCTGGCGTATAGACTTCCCCGCCGATGACCTCAGCTTTCATCCTGATCTGCGGCGTTTTGATCGCGGCCAAATGGAGCGCGCAAATGGCGCTCGAATGGCTCAACCAGCGGCATGTTCAGGCCCGTGCCGGCGCCGTTCCGCCCGCCTTTACCGGCACGGTCACACCCGAAACTTACGCCCAATCCGTCGCCTATACGCTGGCCAAAAGCCGCTTCGAGATGATGGATTTGACCTGGAGGGCCGTGGTTCTCGCCGCCACACTCTTCAGCGGCGTGCTCCCTTGGTTCCACCGCGCTTTTCAACACGCTGCCGGCCCGTCGGTTTGGGCCGGAGCGGCTTTTTTCCTGGCGGTGGGGGTCTTGTTGTCGGCCACGGATTTGCCCTTTGAATGGCACGTCCAATTCCACCTGGAACAACGCTTTGGCTTCAATACCACCACCCCCGCCACCTGGTGGCTGGACCGCGTGAAGGGTCTGCTGCTGGGCCTGGCGCTGGGCTATCCGTTGCTGGTTTTGATCTTGAAACTGGCGGGCTGGCTGGGCGCGGCCTGGTGGTTTTGGGCGTGGGTCTGTCTGGCCGCTTTCCAACTCCTCCTGCTGGTCGTCGCGCCGGTTTTGATCCTGCCCCTGTTCAACAAATTCACCGCCCTGCCGGCCGGCGCCCTGCGCGACGCCCTGCTCGCCCTGGGCCAACGGGCCGGCTTTCGCGCCCGCGACATCCAGGTGATGGACGGCAGCAAACGGTCCCGCCACTCCAACGCTTTCTTCACCGGCCTGGGCCGCTTCCGCAAAATCGTTCTGTTTGACACCCTTGTGCGGCAGTTGGACCAGGCCGAATTGGAGGCGGTCCTGGCCCACGAGATCGGCCACTACAAGAAAGGCCATGTCGCAAAAACCATCGCCCTGTCCCTGGCCGGTTCGCTCCCGGCCTTTTACCTCGTTGCGGTGCTGGCCGGGGAAGATTGGTTCTTGCGCGGCTTCGGCTTCGCTCCCGGGCAAATCGCGCCCGCCTTGCTGCTCATCTCCCTGCTCGCCGGCGTGGTGGCTTTCTGGCTCTCTCCGCTCTTCCATCTTCTGTCGCGCCGCCACGAATACGAGGCCGACGCCTATGCCGCCGCCCTGATCAAAGCGCCTCAGCCCTTGATCGCCGCCCTGCGCAAACTCAACGAGAAGAACCTGAGCAATCTCACGCCCCACCCCTTCTACAGCGGCTTTTACTATTCCCATCCCACCCTGCTGGAACGCGAAGCGGCGCTCACCCGATTGGCCGGCTCCCCGGAAGCCTGACCCGCGGGCGCGCTCCTCAGTGGGATCCCCAATCCTTAGCGACTTTCTGGGAGCGCATTGTCTTCCCTAATGGTAGATAAAAAACGGCGTGTTTTCAGGAGGGGGTGGAACGCCGGCGCTTCATGGCAGGAGAACGACGCGATAAAAGCGCTGGGCATTGGTTATGGCATCGGTCACGCTCAGGGTTGCGCCGCTGGCTGTCATCGGCGGTCCGAAGTTAATCCAAGCCGATTGAGCAAGGTTCGTTTGATATTGCACTTGATAGGATCGTCCAGCGGTTGCGCTCCAACCAAACATAAACGAATTGGACTGCACGCTCGCGGCCTGAAGGGTTGGGGGTGGGATGGACAGGGGCATGTTGCTTACTGCCGGCGTGAGCAGAAACGTGCCATAGCCATTCGTACCGGTGCCCCCTGCGACTATCCAGCCGCTGTCGTTGATGGCGACCGCGGTTTCGAGGTTAATCACCGTGTTGGGGATAATAAGGTTGTTCAGATCGGCCATGGCCCTTCCGTTATAGATGAAGGCGTGGAAGGGGCCGTTGGAGACGCTGACGAGGCCGTCCTCGAGGGGGCCGATGCCGACGAATGAGTAACCGACAATCTGGCCGCTATTATTTATGCCGAGGGCTTCGCTGACGCCATTGCCGTTGCCAAGGGTTCCCAGGTCTGTCATCGTCCCCCCGCTGTAGCTGAAGGCGTGGAACGTGGAACCGACGTAGATGTTGAGAAAGGTGTCGGAGTAACCGACAACCTCGCCACTGTTGTTGATGGCATTGCCGGCACTGTACGTGCCGTCAACCAGTGTGCCCAGATCGGTTATCGTGCCACCGCTGTAGATTGCTGCGTGGTCCTTGTAAACACCTGTAATTTGGCCCTCGTCGTTGATCGACGTTGTGATGTCAAGGCCCACAGAGGTCCACGTGCCGCCGCTATATAAACCGTAAGTACCCACGGCCTGGCCACTGTTATTGATACTCGTGAAAGCCGCTCTGAGCAGATATGTCAGCGTCCCGCCGCTGTAGATGAAGCCAAGCTGATCACTGCCGCCATTGAGGGAGCCGGCATAGCCGACAATCTCGCCGCTATCATTGATGCCGATGGCAGTGACGTTCGTGTTGCCAAACAGTGCGCCCAAATCGATCAACTCGTCTTCGCTGTCCACGCTCTGCCCCGCTCCGTTGTACAGGAATGAGTCACCATCGGGAGGGTCAAGTCCCGGACGCACGGTCCATCCAACCACTTGGCCGCGATTATTAATACAGGGGCCGCATCCAATCTCAGCTTCAAAGGTGGGCACGTCTCCATTGCCGACTTCCATGCTTCCCAGGGGAGTAACGGCATAATAAATTCCCTGGACCACGGCGACCGCACTTGTAATCGAACCGGCAGGATTGCTGACAATGACCGTGTAGCTACCCGGATCATTCGTAGTCAGACTGTTGAAGGTTAAAGTTGCCGCCGCAGTGCCCGAATAGTCGCCGTTGTCCCAAATATTCGTTCCGTCCATTTGCCACTGGAACGTCATTGGCTGGGCGCTGCCTGCCTGCACACTCAACGTCAGCGTGCTGCCTAGCAGGTTGGTTTGCCCAACTGGTTGCGTGATGATCGAAGGAAGCACGCCAGGGCTGACCACGGCAACCGCGCTTGTGATCGAACCAAAGGCGTTGCTGACGACCACCGTGTAACTGCCGGCGTCATTTGTGGACAGATCACTGAAGCTCAAGGTCGCGTTGGTTGATTCGGTAATATCCCCGGCATCCGTAAGATTCGCTCCGTTGACCTGCCACTGATAGCTCAACGGGGCTGTGCCGCCCGCCAGAACCGGAAGCGACATCGCCGCGCCGATCAGGTTGTTCCGGCTGATGGGCTGATGGATAATGAAGGGCGGCGCCGACAGCGGCCATTGGAATATGATGCCCGCAGCAGGGTAATTTGTTCCTCCTTCGGCGGTGGCGCCATAAAGATTTCCGTCTTGGCCCTGTACCATCGCACATGCCGGATAGGCTCCTATGGGCATACAAAAAGAGTATAACACAGAATAATCGCCGTTTGAAGAGACTTCAAATATCGTGCCCTCCCCACAGGCGCCTCCATTTTTTGTTGTGCCATAGATATTTCCGTCACTGGCCAAAACCAATCCATTCGGATAAACGTCGCCCTGCCAGAAGCTGTACAGATTGGTCAAATCCCCATCAGGGGTGATGCGGTAGATTGAGCCGACGCCGTCAACCCCTCCATACGAGGTCGTTCCGTATAGGTTGCCGTCGGCGCCGAAAACTAACTGAGAGTTGGGATAGTTCCCGTTGGTGCCTGAGCTGGGGAACGTATAACACCAAATGAGCGTTCCGTTTGTGGTCATCTTGAAAACGGTTCCGGCGCCTCCGCCCGGACCTCCGCCAGATCCAGCCGAGGAGGCCGTTCCGTAGAGGTAACCGCCGGCGTCTTGCGTCAAACCGGCTGCGGGTTGACAGCCCGTTGGCGGATAAATGTACGGATTACTGGATCCGAATGCATAGATGTCTGTTAACGTTCCGTCCGGGGTAATTTGAAAAACCGTTCCCAATGAACCTATATTCGTCGGGCCGCCGTCATAAGTCGTGCCGTAGAAATTGCCATCCGAGGCCTGCATCAGCGGTGCTTCAACGTTGTAGCCATCAAAGCCGTCGAACGAGAATTGCCATATCAGAGATCCATTGGTGCTCAACTTAAATGTCGTGCCGTAGCCTCCTCCGTTCTGAAATGGCGCCAAACGCAACGGATCAACTCCTCCGTCGTACGTCGTGCCATAGAGGTACCCGTCAGTTCCCTGAACCAGGTTCGCGTCAATATGTGCGAACGTGTAGAGGGGGGTGAAGACGCCCGAGGGCGTCACTTGGAACACTACTCCGGGAGGATAGTTCGGATAAGGCAGGCCGCCGTTAGCCCCGTAAAAGTTGCCGTCCGATCCTTGTATGAGCCAGACGTTATCATGCGGCCAGAACGATTCAGGAAAGGACATCAGGGTTGTAAGGGGTTGCGCCTCAACCACAAAGACGAAGGAGACAGCCTGCAAGGCGGCCGCCAAAAACACAGTTTTCCATTTCATAAGTTTTTTGCGCGTAGCGGAATCGGTCATTTTTCCAAACGAAGAACATTGCATGGATTCCCTAAAGCGCAACCAAGCGCGGCAAAATTGTCCAAAGTATAAGGCGCCTTTAAAGCGGGAAAGATGAACTATTAAACAATTTTATGTTTGTCTAAGTCCTTATTGTCTGCGTCCTTCTGCGTCTTTCCGCGGGCAAAAAACCCCATAACTCCTTATCTCCGCGCTCATTGCAATGCACTATCCCAAAATCGCTCATTTCTGAAAAACCTTTTTCACCACGAAGCGCGCGAACACGAAGGTCCGAATAGGCCCATCTGGATGGTTTTATCCGTGTGAATCCGTGTCCATCCGTGGTTAAAAATTGGGTTGCGGCTGCCGCCCCTTCGCGGCAATCCTGCCCCCTTTCCGTGTATTCGGTTTGCTTCGTGGCCAACATCGCCCCCGCCATTCCGCACCCTCATAAATTCACTGATTCAAACCTCACTTATTCTCCTACGGTTCTGACCTCGCAATTTTCCTGATAAAGTCCTTGCAAAACTCATACTTCTGTGTTACTACACCCGTCGATGAAATACTCATCACATCGGACGACGCAGGGTTCGGCTCCGGGCGCGCCGCCAGCGGCCCGTTCATTCGTCTTATACGTCCGATTCGTCCCACTGGTCCGGTTGCTCCCTTTCGCCCGCTTCGCGTCGCGTTTCCCGACGCCTAATCAAACTGGATCAAACTGAATCAAACTGGATCAAACCAAATCAAGCCCCCTCCCCCCCTCTTGAAATATATGATAAAACACGACACATCAGAATCCCTCGGAACCAGCCTCAAAAAAGAACTTGGCTCACGCTGCGTTTGATGCTTTATTCCGCGCCGATGTCCAATACGTCCTTTTCACCCATTTTAGTGACGCGCAACTTCTGCCGGATTTGCGCCTCCAAGGCGCTCACCCCCGTCCTCAGCCTCGGAGACCAGTATATCGCCGGCGCCTTCGCCGATCCCAACGGCAAACCCCCCGTCCAACGCCGCATCCCCCTCGATCTGGTCCGCTGCGACCCCAGCCAGGACCAAAACGCCTGCGGCCTGGTCCAGTTGAAGCATTCCGTGCCCCCGAACATCCTTTACCGCAGCTATTGGTACCGCTCCGGCATCAACCAAACCATGCGCGACAACCTGGCCGGCATCGCCCGCCACGCCGAACAAACCGTCGAATTGCGCGGCGGCGACCTGGTCCTCGACATCGGGTGCAACGACGGCACGCTGCTCAAATCCTACCGCACCCAGGGATTGCGGCTGCTGGGCTTTGATCCCGCCACCAATATCATCGAATACGCCCGCGCGGCCGGTATCCCGGTGGTCAACGATTTCTTCTCCGCCGCCAATTTGCGCGCCGTTTACCCGGACGAGAAACCCAAGGTCATCACTTCGATTGCCATGTTTTACGACCTGGAGAACCCCCACTCGTTTGTGCAGGACATCAAGACCATCCTGCACGACCAGGGGATTTGGATTCTGGAACTGAGCTATCTCCCCACCATGCTGGCGATGAATAGTTTTGACACGATCTGCCACGAGCACCTCCAATACTACAGCCTGGCCCCGATGGAACGCCTCCTGGCCGAGCACGATCTGGAGGTGATCGACGTCTCCCTCAACGACATCAACGGCGGCAGCTTCCGCGTCGTCGCCGCCCACGCGGGCAAGGTCAAGCCCGCCGACGCCGCCCGCGCCCGCGTGCAGGACATGCGCTTGCGCGAGTTTGAGCTGGCGCTGGACAGCGACGCGCCTTTCGCCGTTTTTCGCAATAACATCAAGAAAATCAAAAAGGACCTGCAAGCGTTCCTGAAAAAGGCCAAAAAGGAACGCAAGCTGGTGCATGGCTACGGCGCCTCGACCAAGGGGAACACCATCCTCCAGTACTGCGATGTCACGCCGGATTTGATGCCGGCGGTGGCCGACCGGAACAAGGACAAATGGGGCTCGCACACCATCGGCACGAACATCCCGATCATTTCCGAGGAGGAATCGCGCCGGCAGAAGCCGGACTACTTCCTTGTCCTGCCCTGGCATTTCATCGCGGAAATGAAAAAGCGCGAGAGCGAGTTTTTGAAGCGGGGCGGAAAATTTGTCCTGCCCATGCCGGAGGTCCACTTCCAAAGTTGAGATGAGGAAGGCGCTCATTACCGGAATCCTGGGCCAGGACGGGACCTATCTGGCGCGCTGGCTGGTCAGCAAGGGCTACGAGGTTCACGGAACCCTTCGCCTGGCTTACAGCCGCGAGGAGGAGCGCATCCGGCGCCGCTTCACGCCGGAGGAATTGCCCCGCCTGCATTTTCACACCGCCTCCCTCGAGGACCCCTTTTCCATCGCGGCCGTCTTGCGGGAATCCGATCCCGATGAAGTCTATCACCTGGCGGGCGTGTCCGATTCGCGCCAAAGTTTTTTGATGCCGGAGCAAACCGTCCAATCCATCACCGTCGGCACGCTGCGGTTGCTGGAGGCGGGGCGGTTGCGGCATCCGGGCGCGCGCTTTTTTCTGGCCTCGTCCTGCGAAGTCTTCGGCGCCCCGGAGCAATCTCCCCAGCGCGAAGAGACCCCGCGCCGGCCCTTGACGCCCTACGGCATCGCCAAACAGGCGGCCGACCAATTTGCCCGCCTGCACCGCGAGAAATACGGCCAATTCATATCCGTCGGCCTGCTCTACAACCACGAATCGCCCCTGCGCCCGCCCAATTACCTGAGCCGCCGCGTGGCCAAAGCCGTGGCCGCGATCAAAAAAGGCGCGCAAAACAAACTGCGCCTGGGCGATTTGCAGGCCCAACGCGATTGGAGCGACGCCCGCGACCTCGTGCAAGGTTTCTGGCTCGCCCTGCAGGCGCCGCAGCCCGGCGAATTCATTCTTGCCTCCGGGACCAGCCGGACGGTGCGCGATTTTGTCGCCGCCGCCTTTGCCGCCGCCGGCCTGGACGCCGCCGCCCACATCGAAACCGATCCCGCCTCCGTGCCGACGGAAGTGACCCTTGGCCTGCGGGGCGACCCGTCAAAGGCGGAGCAAGTGCTCGGCTGGAAGCGGCGCTGGGATTTTGCGAGCATGGTAGGCGACCTGGTCCTGGCCGAACTGGAAGACCGCCCCGAACTCCAGCGCGCCGACCCCGACCCCCCGCCGCGTCTCGCCGCCTCAGTTTTTCCTTTTGTTTGACTAACCCATCTAGCCGGGTTCGTCGAGCACAACGGGGCCTTCACTGCTGCCGCGGCGCGGCGGCGCTGGCGGGATGCGCGTTCAGGCGGCGGATGCCGTCAAATACATAAACCAGGCCGGAAGCGGCCGTCAACAACCCGGCCGCGTCCGCCAGCCAGGGCAGCGCCGCGGCGGGCCATTGCAGCAGCGTCCAGAGCACCACCGCCATTTGCAGGACCGTGGCCACCTTGCTCGACAGCCGCGGGCGCACCTGGATGGGCCCGACGGTGTAGTGGACCAGCCCCACGCCGATCAGCAGAATCGTGTCGCGGCTCAGGATGGTGACGACCAGCCAGAGGGGAAGGCGCACGAAGTGGTGGTTGTTCTCCAGGCTCAGCAGAATGACCCCCGACGTCAGGAGCAACTTGTCCGCCAGCGGGTCCAGGATCGCGCCCAATTCGCTGTGCTGCTTGTAACGGCGGGCGATGTAGCCGTCCAAGCCGTCGGCCAGCGCCGCCAGCGCGAAGGAGAAGACCGAGCCGGCCCGGTACCATTCATTGCCCGTGCGCGCGTAGTAGATGACCTGCAGGATGAAAAACGGGACCAGCAAAATTCGTCCGATGGTAATTTTGTTGGCCGTGGTCATTGCGCGCCGCAATTCTTGCGCCCGCCGCGCCGCGCCGTCAATCTTTCCAAATGCGCCCGCGGGCCGGCCGGATTTGGCGGTTGAAAACAGGGCCGCGCGGGTATATTCGTCTCCATCGCCACGACAATGAATCGCCCATCATAACTTATGAAGCCCGAAAGAATCGACCGCCGCCGCTTCCTCCAAACCAGCCTCCTCGGCTCCTCGGCCGCCCTGGCCGCCAACCTGGGCGCCAACGCCTTTGGCGCCGTGACCAAACCGGAACGCGACCCGGATGGCGGACTCAAACTCGGCATCGCCTCCTACACGTTCCGCAAGTTCACCCTGGACCAGGCCATCGACATGACCAAACAGGCGGGTTTCAAATACATCAATCTCAAAGACGTCCACCTCCCGCTCAAGAGCACGACCGAAGAACGGCAGGCGGCGCGGCAAAAGATCGAAGCCGCCGGCCTCAAACTCATGGGCGGCGGCGTCATCACGTTCAGAAACGACGCGGCTGAAATCCAGCACATCTTCGAATACGCCAAAGAGGCGGGCATGCCGGTCATTGTTTGCAGCCCCGCCCTGGAAGCGCTCGACGCCATCGAGAAGAAGGCCAGGGAATTCGACATTGTCATCGCCATTCACAATCACGGTCCGACCGACAAGACCTACCCGTCGCCCCTGGATGTCTTTGCCCTGGTCAAAGACCGGGACCCGCTCATGGGCATTTGCATGGACATCGGCCACACGGTGCGGATCGGGGTGGACCCGGTGGAGTGCGTTGACCGCTGCGGCGACCGCCTGCACGACTTGCACATGAAAGATGAAACCAAGGCGGCCGCGGACGGAAAGCCGACGGAACTGGGCCGGGGCGTCATCGACATCGTCGGGGTGCTCAAGGCGCTGTCGGCGCGGAAGTTTCCCTACCACATCGGCCTGGAGTACGAGGCCCACGCGGACAACCCGCAGCCCTACGTCATGGAATGCGCCGGTTACCTGCGCGGAGCGCTGGCGGCGATGGCGTGAGACGCCCTCCCGCTCAGTGTTCGAAGGCGCTGAGGAATTGGGGCAGGGGCAGGAGGTTGGTGTTCAGGCTCAGGGGCAGCGTGGCGCCGGTGTTGGTGGAATTGGTCAGGAAGCTCCATTGGCGCAAGTCGCGCGAGTTGGAGATCACCACGATGGCCTGGGGGGTCAGCCCGGCCACGGTCAGGTTGAGCGCGCCGCCCGTCAGGGAAAGATTGGTGAAATCCGGCCGGCCGACCGGGGTGGAGAAATTAAAAATACCGGACCAGGTTCCCCACTGCGTGCTGTTGCTGGCCTGGACTTCCCAATAGTAGTTGGTGTTCGCGTCCAGCCGCACCGTGTCGCCCGGGCCGGGGGGATTGCCGGCTATGTTAGTGTTGACTACAACGGTCGGCCCTCCGCTGATGCTTTCCGGCGCCGTGGGCAGATCGCCGCTGACCGTGGCCACGATCAACTGGTAGCCCGTCGCGCCGCTGACCTGCGACCAACTGAACGCGGGCACGGGCGTGGACGTGCCGGCGTTGGCCGGCGCGCTCAAGGCCGGCGCGGGCAGATAGCCCGGCACGCTGACGTAAGCCACCGGCACCGCGCCGGTGGACCCGAAAACGTTCGCGGCCACGACGCTGTAGGTCCCGGCGTCCGCAAATTGGACGGAAGAGTCACTGTAATTGGTCCCGGTCGCGCCGTTGATGAGGCCGCCATTGCGATACCATTGGTAGGCCGGCAGGGACAGGGCGCCGTTGGAAATATCCGCCGTCAACTGGAAACTGGAAAGCTCCTTCTGCGTCAGGCTCGCCGGGGAACTGATGCCCGAGACGGGGGCGACGCCAAATTGATAATTGACCTGGACGGTTCCGCTCATGTTGTTGGCCCCGTCGATTTCCACGACGTAATCGTCCCCCGCCGTGCCGGCGAACGTGACCTGGGCAAAGCCGAGGGAGGCGTTGTAGGTCGCGCAGGCGACGGGGTTGTAGTTCCCGGACACGTACTGGTAAATGTCCAGCACCACGTCCTGGAACGTGCTGCAGGAACTGGAACACGAATCGTTGACGATAAAAGTCCCGTTGGCCGTCGGCGTGAGTCCGAGGTAGATGGCGTTGTTGCAGATGTCATAGCACGAATCCTGGCTGTTCCGCCCGTTGCCATTGTTGACAGTAAGCTGGCCCAGCGTCCCGATGGAAACGGATTGAAATCCGCCGTCCAGCTTGCGCAGATTCGAGGGCAGGCCGGCCAGGGCGTCGAACAAGTCCTGTGATTTTTGGAAGGAATGGAACCCGACGGGGCCGATTTCCAGCGCCGCCTGCGCGCTGTCGGCCACCAACCCGTTCGCATCCGTCACTTCCACGCTGTAAAACCCGACGTTGGCGGCGGTCACGTTTGTAAACGAGAGGGTGGCGCTGGTCGCGCCGGGCACGGCCAGCCAGCCGCCGTTGTACCACTGATAGAGGAGATTGGACGGCGAGGCGGCCGAAGCCGCGGCGACGTTCAAGGAGGCGGAGCCGTTCAACGACGCCGCCGTGTTCACCGGATGCTGGGTGATGACCGGGGTGGGCACGGTGTTGGTGGCCAGACTCCACGACAGTACGATGTTCCCCGCCCCGTTGCTCCCGCGTCCATCCACAGCGATGGCGTAGTTGCTCCCCGCCAGCGCGTAGAACTGCGCCTGGCTGGTCAAATAGCCTCCGCTGTCGTCATCGCCCGCCACCGTGGTCAGGCTGGCGACGTTGGTTCCGGTATAGACGCCCAGAAGCGTGTCAAATGAACTGCCGCGCGTGTTGATCGTGGCCAGGCCGGTCCGCGTCGGAGTCCATTGCAGCCAGACGGAGTGGTCGCCGAATTTGCCTCCGTGGTACGGCTCCCCCGTTTCGCGGGTGGCGTTGAAATTGCTGCCAACGCCGACTCCGCTGAGGCCGAAGATCGCGCCGCGATTGGCAAAGCCGTCGGAAAACGGCAGCGGGACGCCGGAATAAGTCACGACGACCGGACTGGTGGTGACCGCGCCCACCGCGTTGTAGATCGCCTCGGTGTAGGTGCCGCCCAATTGCGGCAGGGCGCTGGCGATGGCGTATTTCGAGTTGGTCGCGCCATTGAGCAGTTGGCCGTTGAGCCACCATTCGTACTTCAAGGGGCCGTCGCCCGTGACGGCCGCGCTCAAGCTGGCGCTGCCCCCGTTGGTCAGCGCCACCGCGATGGGTTGAGTCACGATCGCCGGCGGATTGAGCACCGTCAACGTCGCGCAATCAATGTTGGTCAGCGGAGTCGCATCGACCACCACGACACAATAAGCCCCGGCGCTGGCCGACGTCGCGGACGGAATTGTCAGGGTCGAGGCGGTGTTGGTTTCGCTGAAGACGGGAGTGCCATTCTGTTGCCATTGGAAGACGAAGGGCGGCGTGCCCAGGGGCGCAATGAAGAAAGTCGCGGGTTCGCCGACCGCCACCGTCTGGTTCACCAGGTTGGTCGGCGGGAGGGCCGGATACCCATTCGACGATTCCACCCAGAAGGTCAGCCCGGAATAATCCGCCCCGCCCTGGAGGTAGAATCCATTCCCCAGAGTCAGTCCGCCGGCGCTGGAGAAGCCGCCGGCATGAGCGCCCCAGTTGAGCAGGCGAAAGGATTGCGACGGGCCGGGGACGAAGCCGCTGTCGAAGTTGAGGTTGAACCTTCCCCCCATCTGGAAAAACCCGCCGGCGGTGATCTGCCCGAAATTGTTCGTGCTGTTGACGGGCAGGGTAAGAAATGAGGACGCGCCCAGGGACATATTGCCGAGAATGTTGATGGTCCCGCTTTGGATCGCGAGGTTCCCGTAATTCCCGAGGGAGCCGCCTCCGGTCACGTTGGCGGCCAGGACAACGTTGCCGACGTTGACCAAGGCGGCGTTGCTGGACACGGTCATGCCGGAAAGAGCGATGTTGAGAGTGTTATTGGAACTGACCAGCAGCGTTTGCGAGCCGCTGCCGCCACCCAGCGTCAGGCTTCCGACGATGGCGTTGGTGTCGAGAAGCACGGTGTAAACTCCCCCGTTGGTGATGAACACGATATCGTAGGGGCCTGGCACTTTGTACGAAAGCCAATTGGCCGGATTGCTCCAGTTGCCGCCGCCGGTATTACTCCACACGTTGGTTAAACCGGTGACATTGAGCACGCCGTTGGAGATCGTTACGATATAGTTGAACAGCCGGTTGTTCGGGTCCGCCAGGCTCGGGACAATTGGATACGTCCCCGCCGGGCTGGAAATGGTGGCGCCGCAATTGTAGGTCGCGGTGATGTTATCCCCGTTGGTCAAACCCGTCATCGTGCCCGTGAACGCCGGGTTGGCCTGGCCGTAGGGGCGCGTGGCATTGTCCGCGGCGACGCTTAACGGCGCGGGCAGAACCACCAGGGGAACCGTGTCCGTCACGCTGTTGTACAAACTGGTGTTGCCAGGATAAAAATAGACGGTGAGCCAATTGGTCCCGGTGTCCAGAACGGCCCCGAAAGAGGGCAAGTAATCGAAGGTGCCGCCGACACTGGCCGTCGCATCCAATTGGTTGGAAGTCAGGGCGGCGCCGTAGGTGATGGGAGCGGGGTTGATCCAGGTCACCTGGGCGGTGGGCGGTTCGTCACTGAAATAAACCGGGCCGTTGGTGAAGCTGCCGTTGGCATGGAGAAGATTCAGATGGCGATTGCCTTCACTCGAATTGGCGGCCGAAACATTTTCCCACACCGTGCCCGGCTGGATGGCGTACTTGAAGTAACGCTCCGCTCCGGCCCCGTCCACATAACGAATCACCGTGCTGTAAATGTTGGACGCGCCGCCGGCCGGGTTGTTCGTCATGGTCTGGCCGCTTCCCCAGTTGTTAAAGTCTCCATGGATTTCCACCGTGTCGCCCGCGGGGAAGTTTCCCGCCTTGATCTGGGTCGTCATATCGATTTCAAACGTGACGTTGTTGGTGACGGTCACAGCGAGGGGCTCGTCGCCAAAGGAAACAATCGGCAAGGTTTGCGTGGTGATGGCAAAAAAGCGGTTGTTGGTGTAATCACGATCCGAGTCGTTCGAACTGGGATTTTCCCAAATGCCGTTGGTCTGCATGACATACTTGAACTCGGCCGTTCCATTGGTCGGGCCGGTTATGGCAATGACGCCCACATAGACGTCGGAGGTGACAATCCCGGTCGCGTTGGTGGTCAGGATGGTTGGGTCGTTGGTCAACGTGCCTGCCGATCCCCACCCGTTGAAGGTGCCGTGGACTTCAACCGTCGAGCCGGCGTTGGTGTTGAAGACGCCGAGGTTGATTTGCTCGGCCATATCGACCTGGAACGTCACATTGGCGGTGATCGTCGGCCCGGCGTCGCCATAGAACGCCGCGGGCAGGAGCAGGCTGCCGCCGCCGGTGGGGAGTTGTGCGCAACGATTCTGCCCGTCCGTCGTGTTCTCATACTGCGAGCCGTCGATGACGTATTTGTAAAGCAGCACGGTTCCGTTGGCGTCGGTGGTGTCGTCGGCTGTTCCGCCGTAAAGGTTGGGATTGGCGGCGGTGGGGTTGTTGGTCAAATCGACGCCCGCGCCCCATCCGTCGAATGTTCCCTGGGCGGAGACGGTATCGATCCCCGGGGAAAAGATGCTCCCATTGATCTGTTCCGTCATATCCACTTGGAATGTCACCTTTGTATCGGCGGACGCCGCCACGGCGCTCAAGAGCAGGGCGGCCAGAAGTGCGGATTTTGGTGTTCTTTTCATGGGTGGGCCTATCGCGCCGCGGATTAGAAGTTGAATTGGAAGCTGGTGGTGAACGTGCGTGTTCGCGGCAACTCAGCGTAGAGATTCAGCGGGTTGAGTTGGTAGTCGTGCCCGGTCAAATTGAGCACGCCCACCTGGACCTGCGCGTGACGATGGAAGAAGCGATAGCCCGCCAGCAGATTGATCTGCCAGAACTCATCTCCCGGCAAGGCGGGACTGTAGCCGTAGTTATACTGGTCGTTCCACTGCGCTTCCGCGCGCGCGAAGAAGCCGCAGGAATAATTGAACAGGGCATACAAAGAAAGCTGGCTCAAGGTGGCGCCGTTTCGGAAGCGGTAAGCGCCCGAGACGTTCGCCGGGACCACCGGGTAAGCCGTGCCCAATTCCGCGTTGCTTAACTCATAGCTCGCCCCCGCCGCCCAGTCCCGGCCCAAAAGCTGATGCACCGCCACCAGCAGGTCCTTTTCCCGGTAATCCAACTGCTCGGGCGTCGCGATGGGGTAAAACACCGGTGGCTTGGGCGGGAAACCGCCCGCAAAATACATATCCAGGCCGCCCGCCATTTGATTGACTTTCGAGTTCAGCAGGTCGCCCTCAATGTTCAGGTAAGTCCCGGTCGGAAACTTCTGGTCCAATGCCAGGCCAAAAGTCTCAAATTTCGCGCCCGCGGTGGCGCCGGCAACCGAGTCCGGGATCAGCGAACGGTAGGCCTGGGTAAACCCGGCCACCTGGCTTGGTTCCAGCCGGGTGCTTTGATCGAAGCTCACGCCTCCCAGCGAGCGCGTGTAGGCGAAGCGCACCGTGGTGTCGCGCCCCGGCGTCCAGGTCACTCCCGCTTTGGGCGAGACTTGGTCTTCCGAGGTGTCGCCTTTGGAAACCGGCGGCGCGCGGAAGTTCTCAGGCATGAGCAGATAATCATAGGTGACGCCGCCGATGACTTGCAGCGGATCGAAGATGCGCCAGTAGTAATAGCCGTAACCGGCGGCCCGTTCCACTCCGGGCCTGACGTCTTCGGAAAACGGAAAGGAAGACGAGTAAGTCACCGCGCTGACCACGTTGTTGCTGGCCAGTTTGGTCGGCGTCGTGTGTCCCAGCGTCGATTCCGTTGGTATGTCCCCGGTTTGATAGCGGGCGCCGAGAATGACCCCGTAACTGTGCTGCTCAAAGATTTGCTGCGCTTCGGCGGAATAAAGGGACAGGCTGCTTTGGTAGGACAAGCCCGCCGTGGGCAACGAGCCGGCCGGGACCCCGATGATGTGGCCCGCGGCGTTGGTTTGAAAAAACAGGAGCGGTTGCGTGGCGTTGGTCAGGTGGTAATCATCCTCAAAGCGCCCCGCCAGGAGCAGCGTGTGAACGCCCGGCGACCATTCATGGTGATAGCCCAACAGCAGGAGCGGTTCCTGCGATTCCTCCGTGCGCAACGTCGGGTCGGCGCTCTTTTGGTTGTAGTACTGGGTCAAATCCCCGCCTTGGGCGTCATAGTAAATGGTCTGGAAGAATACCGTGTCGCGGGCGGTGACGGCTTCCTTGGCTTCCGCCGAGACGGTCCACTGGGACGTGTCATTGTTGGTCCGCTGGCCCCGGTCATAGCGGTAGAAGGTGTCCAAGGAATAGCCCGAATCGCCAAAAGTGCCGTATTGCGAAGCGGATTGCGTCCAGGCGCCGCGGCTCAAGTACTCCGTGCTCGAAGCCACACCCAGGCCGTCGTGCTCGAAGAGTTTGCCGTACTCCTGCTGGGAAACCGATTGCGAGAGCGTGCCGGCGGCCACGGGCGAGAGCAGATTGGCCAGCAGGTATTCCGTCTCCCACGGCGTTTCGTAACGCAGGTTGACTTGATTGGGGTCGCGCAGTTGATTGTAGCTGTTGGCCAGAAACCAATGCGCCGAGTAATTGCCGTAATCGGCGTTGACCGCCCGCGCCGCCTCGCGGACGCTGACTTCCTCCAGGCCCGCGTCCTGGTAAATACCGGCCAGGTTGGCGCCCCGCACGGCCGCGTCCTGGTCCAGCAACAGCCGCGAGCGATAGACCGCGCGGTTGTCGTTGAGGTCTTGCGCTTGCTCCAGTCCCTTAATCGCTTCGTTGACCCGGTTCTCCTGCTGGCGGAGCAGGGCGAGATAGAGGAGGCTGGTCGGATCGTTGGGATCGAGCCGGCGCGCCAACTCCAGTTCGTGCCCCGCGCGCGCGTCTTGGTGAACCTGGCTGAAGGCCTTGCCCAGGTAACTGCGCGGCAGCGCGCGGTTGGGCGCCAGCGCCGCCGCCACTTCCAGGTCCTCCAGCCCCGCCCGGTTCTCTCCCCGCCGAATCCGGCACAACCCGCGTCCCAGCCAGGCCTCATCCAGCGCGCCATCCAGCGCGATGGCCTGCTCGAAGGCTACGAGGGCCGGCCCGATCCGGTTTTCCGCGGCCTGGAGAAAGCCGTGCAGGACGGCGGCTTGCGCGTTGCGCGGCGCCAGCGCGGCGCTCCGGCGCAAGGCGTCTTGGGCCGCGCTCACGCGGCCAAAACTGAATTCCAGCTCCGCCACCCGCTCCCAGCCGAAGGCGAATTGGGGCGATTTCTCCACCGCCCGCCGCGCCGCCGCCAGCGCCTGCGGCAACCGCGCGCGCGATTGCTCGTAATAGGATTGCGCCAGCCATTCGGAAGCCAGTTCCGGCGCGCGGGCCGGCGTGAACTCCTGGAATTTCACCGCCGCGATCACCTCCCGCAACGCGCCCGCCAGCCTGGCCGCCTGGCCCGGCCCCGCCGCCACGCTTTCCAATTCTTTTTGACACTCCCCGGCCAGTCCGGCCGAAAGCAGCAATCCGGCGTGGAAAACCCGTTCGTCCGCCGAGCCGGCCGGCGCCGGCGCCGGAAATTCTCGCAGCGCCTCCAGCAGATCGCCGCTCCGATACGCCCCCAGCGATTCCCGCAGCGATTCCGCCTCGGACGCCGTCAGGTTCAGTTCGCCGGCGTCCAAAATTCCGGGATAATAAAGCGTCCATTGGATGACGTTGACGGCGTTGAGGAGGGGCGACTTTCGCGGTGCGGCGCCCGGCTCCACGACGGCCTGCTCGCCGGTCTGGAGACTGACGGAGCCGTGCTCGTTGGACAAATCCACCTGGCCCTCCAGCATCGCCAGGTCGGTCCGCCCATCCTCCCGGACCGTCAGATTGAACTCCGTGCCGCGGATGGCCCCGGAAGCGGCGGGCGTGCGGAACTCGATTTCGCCTGGCTGGTCGCGATGGAAAAGATAGACCGCGCCGGAATTGAGGTCCAGCGCGGAGACTTTGCCGGTCGCCTTGGGCGGTCGAATCTCCAGTGTGGTCAATTCAAACACCCGCAGGATGCTCAGGTTGGACAGGCGCAAGGTGGCCCGGCTGCTCTTTCCCGTGCGAATCCGGTAGCCTAACGGCAGCACCTGGTTGGTTTGCCCCGGGTTCCACGCCGGCGCGCCCGCCGGAGAAACCTCCACCTTGCCTGAAAATGTCAACAGAATAACTTCTGCTCCGCTCCCTGCAGCGGGCTGCTGTCCCGGCGCGGCGAACCCCGCCCCGAAGACAAGCAGAGCGGCAAATCCCGCAGTTGCCAGTTTGTCAGTGAATGGCCTCATCATAGCATTGCGCGATTCCCCCACCGCTCATGGGACGGCGCGGGCGCGCCAAAAATGGATCAATCGGGTTCTGTTTTTCCTTTTTTTACGCTTTCCGTCCGGGAAAACAAGCATTTTCCAGCAAACCCAGGTTTGCGAATTGCGCCGGGCCGCAAAGGAGCGTATCAATTCAGGCCGGATGCCGCGTCACAGAATTTCATTGCCAGCCGCTTTGCTTTTGCCCGTCGGCCTCGGGCTGGCTGGCGCAGGCTTTTTTTTCGGCGCGTCCCAGGCGTCCGCCCAGGCGATCGAGGAATCCGAGCGCGAGTTTCTGCGCGGCCATTATGAGGCGGTCATCAAGACGGCGCAGGAGAAGGTGGACGCCAACGGTTACCGGGAGGGCTGGCGGGTCCTGCTGGTGAAATCGTTGTTGACAGTGGGGCGCTACCGCGACGCTCACACCAACGCCCTGGCCGGTTTGGCCGGCGGCTCCGGCGGCCTGGAATTGCGCCTGCTCGCCCGCCAAACCACGCTGTTCCAGGACGATTCCGCCGGCGCCGCCCGCCAGTTGGCCGACCTCAAGCTGCTGATCGAACAACGCTTCGGCTCCTTTCAAAGCGAAGACGCCGTCCCGCTGGGCCAGGCGCTGCTCTTGCTGGGCATGGAACCGAAATTGGTCCTGGAGAATTGTTTCCGCCGCGCCGAGGCGCTGGACCCGCCAATCCGCGAGGCCTTTCTCGCCAGCGGCCAACTGGCACTGGACAAACATGACTTCGCCCTCGCCGCCGAACGCTTCCGCGCCGGGCTAAAGAAGTTTCCCGACGATCCCGAAATGGAGTCCGGGCTGGCCCGGGCTTTCGCCGCCGGCGACCGCGACCAGATGTTGACCCACATCCAAGCCGCCCTCGACCTCAATCCGCGCCATATCCCGACTTTGTTGCTCCTGGCGGATCATTTGATCGACGCCGAGCAGTACGACGAGGCGGAAAAACAACTGGCCCTTGTCCTCGGGATCAATCCGCATCGCCCGGAGGCGCTGGCCTGCCGCGCGGTGCTGGCGCATTTGCGCAACGACCCGGCCGCCGAGCGGCAATTCCGCTCCGACGCCCTGCGGTATTGGAGCAACAATCCGCAGGTCGATTATCTCATCGGGCAGAAGCTGGCGCGGAAATATCGTTTCGCCGAGGCGGCGGAGGCGCAAAAGCGCGCGCTCGATTTTGACCCGTCCTATCTGCCTGCCAGCCGCGAACTGGCCGAGGACCTCTTGCGCCTCGGACAGGATGACGAAGGCTGGAAACTGGCCCAGTCCGTCCACGCCAGGGACGACTACGACGTGACCGCCTACAATCTGGTCACACTGCGCGACCAGATGGAGAAATTTCAGACCGTCTCCAACGCCGCCTTCATCGTCCACATGTCGGCGCACGAAGCGCCCTTGTATGGCGGCGCGGTGCTGGAATTGCTGGGGCGCGCCCGCGAAACCCTTTGCCGCAAATACGGCGTCGAACTGACCCGGCGCACGACGGTGGATATTTTTCCCGAGCAGAAGGATTTCGCCGTGCGGACTTTCGGCCTGCCGGGCAATCCGGGCTACCTCGGCGTCTGTTTCGGTTCGGTCATCACGGCCAACAGCCCCGCCTCGCAGGCGCCCAATCCCGCCAATTGGCAGGACGTGTTGTGGCATGAGTTCTGTCACGTCGTCACGCTCAACGCCACCCGCAACCGCATGCCCCGCTGGTTGAGCGAGGGGATTTCCGTCTATGAAGAGCGCCAGGCCGATCCCGCCTGGGGCGAACGCATGAACCTGGCTTATCGCGACTTGATCCTACAGGGCAAACTGACGCCGCTGGGCGAGTTGAGCGGCGCGTTTCTCACCCCGAAAAATTCAAAGGACCTCCAATTCGCCTATTACGAGTCGTCGCTTGTCGTCGAATTCCTGGTCGAGAGGCACGGCCTGGAAACTCTCAAAACGATTCTCCATGACCTGCGCGACGGCGGGGAAATCAACAAAGCCATCGCCGCCCACACCGCGCCGCTCCCGGAACTGGAAAAACAATTCGCCGCCTTCGCCCGTAACAAAGCCGTCGCCCTCGCGCCGGAGGCGGACCTGGACAAACCGCCCGCCGACGTCTCCGCCGCCGAGGCCGCGGCCTGGGACCTGTTGCATCCGCATAATTATTACCGGAAGCTGGACGAGGCGCAGAAATTGATGGAGGCCAAACGCTGGGCCGACGCCAAGCCGGTCCTCGCGGCGCTGGCGGAATCCTATGCCGGAGAACGGCGCGCGGAGAACCCGCTCTGGCTGCTGGCCGTGACGGAGCGCAACCTCCAGGAAACCAACGCCGAACTGGCTGCGCTCGTGAAATTGGCCGCCCGCGAATCCGACTTCGTGGACCTGGAGGTCCGCCTGATCGAATTATTCTCCGCGCAAAAGGACTGGCCGGCGGTGATGAACCATGCCCAACGTTTGCTGGCCATCAATCCCCTCATTTCCGCCCCGTACCGCGCGCTGGCCGAGGCCGGCGTCGCCGCCGGAAAACCCGATGTCGCCATCGGCGCTGACCGCAATTTGCTATTGCTGGACCCGCCCGATCCGGCGGCGGTGCATTTTGAACTGGCGCGCCTGCTGCACGCGCGCGGCGGCGCCGAAAGCGAGGCCAAGCGCCACGTCCTGCAAGCCCTGGAAGAGGCCCCTCGTTTCCGCGACGCGCAATGCCTGCTCCTGGAAATCGAGGGGAACAAAGGCGCGCCGGCTGACCGCGACAAACACACGTGAACGAAGCATGTCTGGTTCATGTTAGAAGTGGAGGTTCATGGCCGCAAAAGTCCCCTCGTAGCGGATATCGGGCAAGCACAAAACTGAAGGGCAACGGTTTGAAGATTTTGACTGCGATTTGGAAATGCATGTCGTAGTGAGTCGCACGCGTCTGGTCTTGCTGAAAATGGATTTTTCGGCTTCAATCCCTTTCGTCCAGCACACATGACAGCTCAAGAACTAACCTAAGTTCCATTTTCTCCAAGCGTAAGTCGTTGATTTGCAAGCTTCCGGTATTCGTTCACTTGCTACAACTGGCCCTCCGTCCAAGCGGGCGGCTTGGCAAAAAGCGTCAGCAAATCC
>JBEKYR010000061.1:0-26714 GCA_049510745.1 Verrucomicrobiota bacterium
GTGAAATTTAAGTTTTTCACAGGTCATTTTTGCCGCCGCGGCAAAGTTATTCACCGTCGGCTGCGGTGCTAAATTCGCTGCGCTCACCTTGCCGCCGATGAATAACTTTGGAAGACCTATAATGGCGCGTGTGCTCCCCGATCCGCAGCCGTCCTTTCGTTACACGAGGATCAGGGGGGAATGCCCCGCATTGACACCGGGCGGCAAACGCCAAAATACTTTGCCATGCGAAACGAAGGCATTCTCAAGCATTTCGCCCTCGCCCTGGCCATGGCGCTGGTCTTTTATCTGGCGGCCTTCAACTGGCTGGAGCACCGCCGCGTGGCCAAAGGGCCTTGGGAAGTGACCTTCCGCATCGACGCCGCCGGAACGCCGTCGCTTCGGATCGCGCAATCCAAGTTGGGCATCACCCAGCTCATCTCCTTCCCCGCCCGAAAAACCCAGCCGGCCAACCTCTTCCGGACCGTGCGTTTCGCGCAGGGGACGACCGAGTTGCCTTTCGGAGAAATGATCTTTCAAGACCCGACCTTTCTGCCGGGAACCGTGACCATGCGCCTCTTCGGCCACGATATTGAATTGCTGCCCCGCGTGCTGACCATCGACAAGAAGGAATACGCGTGGAAGGACGGAAGCCCCATTCAACTTCCGTAGCCCGGCTCCTTCCCCAGTTTGTCAACCGCCTAATTCCGCGGCGCGCAGTTGGATGAAGAGTTCGTAAACCACGGCGCGTTTCTCCGCGAACACGCAGTCAATTATAATCAAGGACGGACACGTCCTGCATTCTCACATTCCCACTCTCGTAAGCCCGGATCGCCTCCATCGCCGCCGGGTTGGCCATGATCTCGAGTGTTTCGATGATGGCTTCCATCCGACCCTTGGATATGACGAAGGCCACCGGGCGTCCGTTCCGAGAGAGAGTCACAGAGCCTTTGGCCTCGGCGCGGCGAATGACGCCCGCCGGATTGCGGCCGATGTCGGAAATGGAATACGTATCTTTCACGAAAATAAAACTAAGCCGTTGGCCGCCGAAAGTCAATTTCCCGTGTTTTCGCTGACGGCTCCCTAAATCCGCACCTTGAATTCCTCGCCCTTCTTCAAGGAGCGCGCGAACGCCGCCAGCAAAGGCGGAATCTGCTCGAGGTCCTTCAAGCTCACGACCTCGACCGGCGAGTGCATGTAGCGGTCGGGCAAACTGATCAGCGCGCTCGGAATGCCGCCCCGCGTCCAGAAGATCACGTCGGTGTCGGTGCCGCTGCTGCTGGAACTGGCCTCGTGCTGCAAACGTATCTTGCCCGCCTTGGCCACCGCTTCCAGCCGCGCCACCACTTCGGGATGATTACAGCCGCCATGCGTCAACGTCGGTCCCCGCCCGATTTTGACATCCCCGTGCTGCGGCTGGCTGACGGTCGGATAATCGGTCGCGTGGGTCACATCGACCACCAGCGCCACATCCGGTTTGAGGGTGTAGGCAATTTGCCGGGCGCCCAGCAGGCCGACTTCCTCCATAATGTTCGAGACCGCCAGCACTTCGGCCTGCAGCTTGCTTTTTTCCTCGAACAACAGGCGCAAGGCCTCGGCCACGGCAAAGGTGCCGACGCGGTTATCGAAGGCCCGGGCCACGGCCAGGTTGTTGCGCAGCAGCTCGAACTGGTCGCTCAACGTGATCGGGTCGCCCACCCGGATCAACCTCTCCGCCTCCTTGCGGTTGCGGACGCCGATATCGATGAACAAATCCTCCATTTTCGGCGGCTTCCGGTCCGGGTCGGACTTGGTCAGGTGCGGGGCGACGTTGCCGACGACGCCCTTGACCGGGCCGCCGCGAGAGTGGATGACCACCCGCTGCGCCTTGGTGATGGCGGGGTCGATGCCGCCCATTTTGCGCACATAAACAAAGCCCTCGTCATTGATATAAGTGACAACCATCGAGATTTCATCGGCATGGGCGGCGAGCATCAGGCGCGGCGAGCCGCCTTTGTTGAGCAAGGCCACGGTGTTGCCGTAAGGGTCGCTGAACGTTTCGTCGGCGAAAGGCGCGGCGTAATCGAGCCAGACCCGCTGGCCGCGGGCCTCATGGCCCGAAGGGCTGGGAGTGTTGATGAGCCGTTCCAGGAATTGAAGTGATTCAGCACGCATCGGGGCATTCTATTTGATAAGGCGCAAAAGAACAACGCGATGTTTCCGTCTTGGTATCGCCGGGGCGGGATGCTCTAATCAGAGCATGCGTGTGTTGATTGTCGGCTGCGGGTATGTCGGGCTGCCGCTGGGCGCGGAGTTGGCCCGGCTGGGGCATGAGGTCTTCGGCGTCACCCGCTCGGCCGAGCGCGGCGCGGAGTTGCAGGCCCGCGGGCTGCAGCCGCTGACGGCCGATGTCACCCGGCCCGGCGACCTGGCCCGTTTGCCGCAGGGGCTGGATTGGGTCGTCAATACTGTTTCATCGAACAAAGGCGGATTGGAGGAGTACCGAAAGGTCTATCTGGGCGGGACGCGGAATCTGCTGGCATGGCTGGAGGCCGCGCCGCCGAAGAAATTCGTCCACGCCGGCAGCACCAGCGTTTATGGCCAGACCGATGGCTCGGTGGTCAAGGAAAACAGCCCGGTGGAGCCGTCCAGTGAATTGGGCCGGGTGCTGGCGCATACCGAGTGCCTGGTGCTGGACGCGGCGCGCGAGCGGAAATTCCCGGGCATTGTCCTGCGCATCGCGGGCATTTACGGACCGGGGCGCGGCCATCTGTTTCTGCAATACTTGAAGGGCGAGGCGCGCATCCCCGGACACGGCGAACGGCTCATGAACATGATTCACCGGGACGACGTGGTCGCCTGCCTGCTGACCGCGCTGAAAAGCGGCCGGCCCGGCGAGATTTACAACGCGGTGGATGACGAGCCGGTGACGCAGCTTCATTTCTTTCGCTGGCTTTCCGAAACGCTGGGGAAAAACATGCCGCCGTTCGGAGGGGAGGAAGAGCCGGGCAAACGCGCTGTCACACATAAGAAAGTGAGCAATCGCAAGCTGCGGATGGAGTTGGGCTGCGTCTTGCGCTACCCGACGTTCCGCCAGGGGTACACGGCGGAAATCCAGCGCCTTCAGGACGCCGGGGAGATTTGACGCCCGCGCTCAGAACTGGACAGTGGGCGCCTGCTTGTCTTCGGCCGGGGCCTCGAAGAAAGGTTCGTCCTTGAAGCCGAGGGCGC
Organism: Verrucomicrobiota bacterium; assembly: GCA_049510745.1. Classification (GTDB taxonomy): domain Bacteria; phylum Verrucomicrobiota; class Verrucomicrobiia; order Limisphaerales; family Palsa-1400; genus PLGF01. The sequence goes on from JBEKYR010000061.1 coordinate 3,190, forward strand.
CGGCGACCAGCACCGCCGGGAAGCTCTGGAGAGTGGTGTTGTACTGGGTGACGACGCCGTTATACGACTGGCGCGAGAGGGCGATGCCATCCTCGGTGCCGCTCAACTCGGTTTGGAGGCGAAGGAAGTTCTCGTTGGCTTTGAGGTTGGGATAGGCTTCGGAGACGGCCAGCAGCCGGCTCAGCACGCCGCTCAATTCGCCTTCGGCCTTGATGCGGTCGGCGGGCGCGGTGGCGCTGGTGGCCCTGGCCCGCGCGCTGATGACGGCGTCGAGCGTCCCTTTTTCATGCGCGGCGTAGCCCTTGACCGTGTTGACCAGGTTGGGAATCAGGTCGTGGCGGCGCTTGAGGTGAACATCAATTTGCGACCACGCGCTTTTCACCTCCTGGCGCAGGCGCACCAGGCTGTTGTAGATGCCCACGACCGTGGTGGCGATGACCACGATCAAAACCAAGAGGATGACAAGGCTGACCAGAATTGCTGTCGTCATGGCCGGAATCTAACCGAAGCCCGCGGCGGCGGCGATTACAAAGTGAGGGAGATTTTGGAGAACGCAGGCCCGTTTCTGGCAACGCTATTGTCAATTTAACGCGCGCGCCCGGAAAGCGCCACCGCGCCGTCGCGCAGTTCGGCCGTCACGTCCAGCGTATCGCGCCGCAGGCAAAAGGCGACGTCGCCGCGCAAGTCCGGATGGGCCAGCAGACGGCGGGCGTTGCGCGACTGTCGCACGGCGGCGGCCATGTCGCCGGCGGCGTCGAGGTAAATCCGGCGCGCGATCCGGGCGGAATCGGCGACAGGCCCGTTCTGAAACTGCTTCCAAACCAAATCACACAAGGCGCCCGCCGCCAGCGTGTCTTCGTACGCCGCCTCCTCGAACGTCCCGGCGCAGATCACCAGCAGCCGTCCGGCCCGCTCCGCTTGAAGGCACTGGGCCAGCGCGCCGAGGTTCAAAAACGCGCCGGCCAGAACGCGCCGCGCCCCCCGGCAGGCCTGCAACGCGCGGGTCCCGTTGGTCGTTGTCATAATAATTTCCCGGCCCGCCACGCGTTCCCGCGTGAACTCGCGCGGAGAATTGCCCAGGTCGAAATCCACCCCGCCGGTTTGCCCGGCCAGAATCCGCACTCCATCCCGTTCCCCCGCCAGCAGGGCGTCCGGATGGCTGCGGCGGAGCGCCAGGGCGCGGGAAATCGTGCGCGCGGGATATATTTTGGGAGCGCCATTGGCCAGCGCGATCATCATGGAACTGGTCGCCCGCAGCACATCAAACACGACGCACACCACATCGGCCAGGTCGCGCGGTTGGAGCGCGGAGAATTCCGCCGGAGTGAAGAGCACTTCCAGATTCGATTCCATCGCCCGGAACGTTAGCGTTCCGCCGGGCCGGTTCCAAGGGGGGATTTGACTCCGAGCAAAACGCACCCGTGCGCGCCAAGCTCGGCGGCGAACCGCTCCTGCCGGCCCAAATCGCGCCGCAGCCAGAGGTCGCGCACTTGCGGCGGCTGCAAAAAGCCGAGGTCGCGCCACGGCACATCGATCCGCGCGGGCTGATCGCGCCGGTTGAAGAAACCGACGGCGCAAGAGCCGTCGGCGAGTTCTTTGAGCCAGGTCTCGGCGGGGACGGGCTGGCCGTACATGCGGCGGGCGGCCCGGCCCAGAGCGTCCTGGTCGATGGCCAACACCTCCGGATTGGTCAAGAGGGCCGTCGTCCACTCGTCATTGTCGGGCAGGTTCATCCCCAGCATGAGAGGCGAGGATTCCAGGCACCAGAGCGACATGAGGGTGAGTTGTTCGTGGCGGGTGAAGCGGGACCAGCGCGCGGGTTTGACGTCGCAATTGCGCAGGCAGATATGCCCGAAGGGGATCATGTCGCCATCGGGCCAATGACCGGGACCGGCGTCGGCGGCCCAGTCGGAGAACAAATCAAAACCATGATTGAGCGCCTTCCAATTGTCCCAAAAATCACCGGAGATGCGCCAAAGATTGGCGAACTGCCGCAGATGGCGCGCGCAATTCACCGGGGCCGGGCCGGGAGAAAGGCTCAACTCAATCGAGCGGCCGCTGGCCTGGAGGGCGCGAGAGAGCGCCTCGATTTCCGCCGCGTCATAAACGCGCCCGCGCTGCAGACAGCAGATGTCATCGCACTTGATGAAGTCCACGCCCCAGGCGGCGTATTGGCGGGCGATGCTCGCATACCAGGCCCGGCCCGCCGCCGAATCGCCGTCCACGCCGAACATGTCGCGATTCCATGCGCAGGTCCGATTCGCGTCGCCGGCCGGCAAAACGGCCTCGTCCGCCTTGAAGTCGGAAGCGGCAATAGGGAGATTGGCCTGCACGGCCTTGCGCGGAATGCCGCGCATGATGTGGATGCCAAACTTCAAACCCATGGCATGGATACTGTCGGCGAGCGGCTTGAAACCGGCGCCGTTGGCCGCAGAGGGGAAGCGGTTGGTTGGCGGAATGCAGCGGCCAAATTCGTCAATCGTCACCCCTTCGGGTTCCTGCGCGCGGAGGCCGTCGGCCAGCGAATCATACCAGCGAAAATCCACCACGACAGTGTCCCAGCCAAGGGGTTGCAGGTATTTCTTGAACCACAAGGCGTTCGAGAGGACCTCGGATTCGGTCACGGCGTCGCCAAAGGCGTCGTAGCTGTTCCAGCCCATCGGCGGCGTCAGCGCGAGGCTGTCGCCGCAGATGATTTTGATTTCCGTCCCGGCTGTGCCGTCGGAATTATTGGCGGCGGCCTTGACCCGGTATTCGCCTGCGCGGGCCACCGTGCCGGTGATGACGCCGGTTTGGGGGTCCAGCGACAGACCGGCGGGCAGATTTTCCGCGGAAAAAGTGATGGGGCGCAGGCCGGTCACGGCCAGCGAATGGAGGAAAGGCGTGCCAGGGTGAATGCCAATGACGCGCGCGCCGTTGAACTGCGGGGCAGCACCGGCTTTGGCGGCGGCGATGATTTGTTCCTCGCGGGCGGTGAGGTTGGTCTGGGACGGGATGTCCTGGGCGCGCAGGCAACCCGCCGCCAAGAACAGCCAGACCGCACTCTGCAGCCCGATTGCCGTCGATTTGATCACCAGAACTTGATGTAGAATGTGACGATTGCGCCCAACACGATCAAGGTGAGCACCACGTCTGTGGCATTCCAACTGGCGCGGGTGGCGGCCTTTTCCTCCGGAGTGGCGCCATACCAGGTGTATTTGACGGTCTTGGGGTCCGGCGCCTTGGTCATGAGGCTGATGACGATCATGAGCGCGGCGGTGATGACGAACAGGGCTTCGCAGTAATACCATTGGTGGATGTTCCAAAAGTCGAATATGAGTCCGAACTTCGCTTTGACGGGGGCGATGGCCGTGTTGTATTGGCTCAGGGAAATGGCGCCGTGGTAAAGGTCTTCTTTGAGCTTGATTATTGCCTCGGAGTCGTTGCGCATGACAAGGTCAGCAGCGAGTTTGGCGAAGCCCCCAATCATGCCCACTACAAAGGACCACAGGGCTGCGGGGGCGGTGGCGCGTTTCCAGAACACACCCCCCGCGAACAGCACTGCGATGGCGGGCGAAAGGTAGCCCTGCACATTCTGGAGATAGAGGTAAAGGTTCGTGTGGAGGCTCTTGATCGCCAGCACCCAGCAGATACCGACGAAGACAATCGTCGCCGTGGCGACGCGGCCCACAAACACCTCGGTCCGTCCGGAGGCGTTGGGATACCATTCCCGGTAGAAATCCATGGTGAACAGCGTGGCGGAGGCGTTGAATTTGGAACCCAGCGAAGCCATGAGGGCGACGATCATGCCGCAGGCCACCATGCCTCGGAGGCCGTGCGGAAGAATCTGCGCCACCAGCGAGGTGTAAGCTGCGTCGCCGTTGGTGGTGAACCCGGCGGCCGGAGTCTTGGTCAGCGCAAAAGCAATCATCCCCGGCACCAAAAAGATGAACACCGGCGTCAGCTTGAAAAAGCCGGCCAGGATGCAGCCGCGCCGGGATTCCTGCTCGTTTTTGCCGGCGAGCACGCGCTGGACGATATACTGGTCGGTACACCAGTACCAGAAACCGATGATGGCCGATGCCGGCAACACCGCCGGCCACGGAAAATCAGGATCGCGGGCGGAGCGGATGAGGTGAACATTGCTGCCGACGGCGGTCAGGGTGGCCTTCCAGCCCGCAACGAGGCTGCCGTGGCCCAGGACGTGAAGCCCCATGTAAAGGATGCAGACGGAACCAAAGATCAGCACCGGCGCCTGGAGCACGGCGGTGTACATGATCACGCGCATGCCGCCAAAAATCGTGTAAAGGCCGGTCGTCGCCGCCAGCCCCAGGGCGATGGCCCAGAAAACGTCGATCTGGTATCCGAAAATATTCACCGTGTCCACATTCAACAGCGTGCGGATGACGACATCGCCGGCGTAGATGGTGGCGGCGATCTTGGTCAGCACCAGGCTGGCCATGGTGAGCAGACTCAAGACATTGCGCGAGCCGCGGCTGAAGCGGAGTTCGAGAAACTCCGGCATGGTGAATATTTTCATGCGGTCGTAGAGCGGCACGAACACCCAGCCCAGCACGAGGATGAGCCACCCGTGCATTTCCCAGTGCGCCATCGCCATGCCGGTGAGAAAGCCGGCGCCGGCCAGACCGACGAGGTGTTCGGAGCCGATGTTGGACGAGAAGATGGAGGATCCGATCTGCAGCCAGTTGGCGTCGCGGCCGGACAGGAAGTAGTCCTTGCCGGACTCGTTCTTCTTGAGCATGGAATACCAGACCGTCGCGATCATGCCCAAGCCGAACAAGACGATCACGAACCAGTCGAGGTTGTCGAACACCGAGACGCGGACGGCGGCCGCCGCGGCGTTGGTGACAGAGTTGACAGCGGCGTTAGTGACAGAATTCATAAGCTGGTCTCGCGATTGAAGAAGGGTGGTTTGCTGGGTTAGGGTTGGACCGAAAAGTGGTAGATGATGATGTTGTCAAAGACTTCCCCCGGCTTGAGTTCGACGGTCGGGAACTCCGGCTTGTTCGGGGAATCGGGGAAATGCTGCGGTTCCATGCAAAAGGCGCTCCGATGCGCGTACACCGACCCGCCCTTGCCCGTGATCGTGCCGTCCAGGAAGTTGCCCGAATAGAACTGCAAGCCGGGTTCGGTGGACCAGACTTCCATGACGCGGCCCGACGACGGCTCGCTCACGCGCGCCATGAGGGAAAGGTAGCCGGCCTTCTTGTTGACGACCCAGTTGTGATCGTAGCCCTTGCCAAACTTAAGCTGCTCGTCCTCCTGCCCGATGCGCGCGCCGATCGCCGTCGGCACCCGAAAATCGAAGGGCGTGTTTTCAACCGGGCGCAATTCCCCGGTCGGAATCAGGGTCGCGTCCACCGGCGTGAACCGGTCGGCGGGGATCATCACGACGTGGCCCAAAATGTCGCCCTGCCCGGCCAGGTTGAAATAGGAATGGTGCGTCAGGTTGACGACCGTGTCCTTGTCCGTGACCGCGTGGAACTCCAGGCGCAGGGAGTTGTCGTTCATCAGCGTGTAGGTGGCGGTGACGTTTAAATTGCCGGGAAAGCCCTCCTCGCCGTCCTTGCTCAGGTAGCTGAGGACCAGTTGGGGGCCGTCGGCGCTTTTGTGGGAGCGCGCCGTCCAGACGCGCTTGTCAAAGCCCTTGAAACCACCGTGCAGCATATTGGGGCCGTCGTTGGCGTCCAGCGTGCAGATGGTTCCATCGAGGGTGAATTTGGCCCCGCCAATGCGGTTGCCGTAACGCCCGATCAGCGCGCCAAAGTAGGGCGTCTTGTTCAGATACGGTTCCAGATTGTCGCAGCCCAGCACCACGTCGTCGAAATGGCCGTTCTTGTCCGGCATCTTCAAGGAAACGACAATGCCGCCGTAAGTCATGATGCGGGCTTCGGCGCCCTTGTTGTTGTGCAGCGTGAAAATATCGACCGCTTCGCCGTTTGGCCCCGTGCCAAAGGGTTGTTTGTCAATAGTGCTGGTCGAGGCGCTCTCGCTCGCGCAACCGGCCAGAAACCAGGCGCCGGCGCCGCAGGCGAACATCCAGGGAATCATTCTTTTGATCGTGCTCATATATGGTAGGGTGAACGGATTAACTGTTTTTGGTTTGCCCGTAGTAGGCTCCAGGGCCGTGCTTGCGGAAAAAATGTTTGTCCAGCAGACCGGCGGGCATCGGTTTGACCTTTGGGTTCAGGCGGAGCGTTTCGGCGGCCAGGCGGGCGACAAACTCCAGCACCACCGCGTTGTGCGCCGCCCCGCCCACGTCCGCGCCCCAGGCAAAAGGCCCGTGGCTGGCCACCAAAACGGCGGGAAAATCGAGCGGGTCCATACCCCTGAATCGCTCAATGATCACGACGCCGGTGTTCAACTCGTAGTCCGTCTTGATTTCCCGCGCCGTCAGCGGGCGGGTGCAGGGGACTTCGCCGTGAAAATAATCCGCGTGCGTCGTGCCCAACGCCGGAATGGGCCGGCCGGCCTGCGCCCAGGCGGTGGCGTGCAGACTGTGCGTATGGACCACGCCGCCGACGCCGTGGAACGCCCGGTAAAGCGCCAGATGAGTGGCCGTATCGGAGCTGGGTTTGAATTCTCCCTCGACCACCTTCCCGGTGTCCAGCGCCACGACAACCATGTGGGCCGGGGTCATGCCGGCGTAGGAAACGCCGGAAGGCTTGATGACGACCAGTCCGCGCGCGCGGTCGATGCCGCTGGCGTTGCCCCAGGTGTGAATGACCAGGCCCTCCCTGACCAGGTCCAGGTTGGCTTGGCACACGGCCTTTTTCAGTGGTTCCAACATGTTCCCCCGTTTCAGGAACGCGCCCGGTTGCGAAGATCAATCAACTGTTTCATCACAGGATGCAGGGTTCCCTGCCAATCCGCCTTGCCGAAGGCGTCGTGCAACGTGCTGTAAAGCGAATACAAATCCCGGTAAACGGCATGGGCCTGGGGGTTGGGCGCGAAGGCGCGCGCCTTCAAGCCGGTCATCGCCCGGATGGCTGAGGCGAAATCGCGGTGCGCGCCGCACACCACCGCAGCGGCCACGGCCGCGCCCAGGGCGCACGTTTGCGCCGAGCGCGAGATTTTCATGGGCCGGCCGGTCACGTCCGCGTAAATCTGCATCACCAGCGGGTTCTTTTCCGCGATGCCGCCGCAATTGACCACCTGCTGGATTTTCACGCCGTATTCCTCGAAGCGGTTGATGATGGTCAGCGCCCCGAACGCGGTCGCCTCGATCAACGCCCGGTAAATCTCCGCCGGCGTCGTGTAAAGGGTCTGTCCGAGAAGCAGCCCGGCCAGGCGCTGGTCCACCAGCACGGTGCGGTTGCCATTGTTCCAATCCAGCGCCAGCAAACCGGACTCGCCCGGACGCAGCCGGGCTGCGCCCCGGGTCAGGGCCTCGTGCGAGCCGGCCTTGGCGCCACCGGGTTGAATATAATTGACAAACCAGTTGAAAATGTCGCCCACCGCCGACTGCCCCGCCTCCAGGCCGTAACAGTCCGGCAGCACACTCCCGCTGACGATCCCGCACAGGCCCGGAATGTCCGCCAGTTTTTCCGTCAGCGGCCAGACGGCGATGTCGCAGGTGCTGGTGCCGATGATTTTGACCAGGGTGCCGGGAGCGATGCCCGCGCCGATGGCGCCCAGGTGCGCGTCGAAGGCGCCCACCGCGACCGGTATGCCCTCGCGCAACCCCGTGCGCTGCGACCATTCCCTGGAAAGTCCGCCCGCCTTGGCGCTGACGTCGCGCGCCTTGGCGCAGAGCCGCTGGCGCAAGGGCGCCAGTTTTGGCGAAAGCCGGGAGAGGAACTCGGCATCCGGATAGCCGCCCCAACTCTCGTTGTACATCGCCTTGTGGCCCGCCGCGCAGATGCCCGCCGTGAGTTTTTCCGGCGCTTCCGTTCCGGTCAGCGCCGCCGGCACGTAGTCGGCCAGCTCGACCCACGAGGCGGCGGCGTCGAAGACCGCGGGGCTGGTGCGAAGGCAATGGAGGATTTTGCTGAAAAACCATTCGCTCGAGTAGGTGCCGCCGCACTTGGCCAGGTACTGGGGCCGGATTTCCCTGGCCAGCCCGGTGATTTCCGCCGCCTCCGCCACGCCGGTGTGATCTTTCCACAGCCAAGCCATGGCCGCCGGATTCCGGGCAAAACGCCGGTCAAACGCCAGCGGCTGGCCGCGTCCATCGACCGGCATGGGCGTGCTGCCGGTGGTGTCCACCCCGATGCCGGCAATCTGCTCCGGCTTGAAGCCGCGCCCCTTCTTCCGCGCAGCGGCCAGCGCGCGCTGGATGGAAATCTCCGCCCCCTTGATGTAATCGGCCGGATGCTGCCGGGCCAGATTGGGGTCGCGCGACAGGATGACGCCGGCGTCGCCGTGCTCGTAGTTCCAGACGGCGGTGGCGATTTCGCGGCCATTCGCCGTGTCCACAATCAGCGTGCGGACCGAGTTGGTGCCGTAATCCAGGCCCAGAGTGAAGGTCGGTGTCATGGTGGGAAATCAGGAAACAAAACCCCCGGCCAGCGCGTAGTACACTTCGTTGCAGCGCAATTCCTTGCGGAACTGGCGCAAGCAGGTGTTCTCATCAATAATCAGGGTTTCGATGCCGGCGATGTTGCCGAAGTCCTCCATCATCTCGGTGGTCACCGCCGGGCTGAACCCGGTGTGGTGGGCGCCCCCGGCGTAAATCCACGCCGCGGCGGCAGTCGGCACGTCGGGTTTGCAAACCCAGACGGCCCGCGCCACCGGCAGTTTCGGCAGCGGTTTGTCCGGGCGGACGACATCGACTTCGTTGATGAGCAGGCGGAAGCGGTTGCCCACGTCGATGAGGGAGGCGTTGAGGGCTGGGCCGGGCGGCGTGTCAAATACTAACCGGACCGGGTCGGCCTTGCCGCCGATGCCCAGCGGATGGGCTTCCAGAGAGGGCCGGCCTTGCGCGATGCTGGGGCAAATCTCCAGCATGTGCGCGCCAAGGACCTTCATGTTGCCGGGGGCCAGATGATAGGTGTAGTCTTCCATGAACGAGACGCCGCCCCGCAATCCGTTGGCCATCACCTTCATGGCCCGCACCAGCGCCGCCGTCTTCCAATCGCCCTCCGCCCCGAACCCGTAGCCGTCGGCCATGAGGCGTTGCGCGGCGATGCCGGGCAATTGGACCAGGCCGTGCAAATCCTCGAAGGTGTCGGTGAATCCTTTGAAGCCGCCGGCGGTCAGGAACGCGCGCAGGCCCGCCTCGATTCGCGCCGCCTCGGTCAGGGAGGCGCGCAAGGCCCCGCCCGCCCGCAGTTTGGGCGCGACTTTGTAGGCGGCCTCGTATTCCTTGATCAGGCCCGCGATCTCGCGGTCGGATACTTCGTTGACGCATTTGACCAGGTCGCCCATGCCATAGCCGTTGACAGAGTAGCCGAACTGGATTTGCGCCGCCACTTTGTCCCCTTCGGTCACGGCGACTTCCCGCATGTTGTCGCCGAACCGGCAGAATTTGGCCCCCTGCCAATCGTGCCAGGCGGCGGCGGCGCGGCTCCACGCCCCGATGCGGTCCCGGACGGCTAAGTCCCCCCAGAATCCGACCACCACTTTTCGGGGCAGGCGCATGCGGCTCATGATGAACCCGTGTTCGCGGTCCCCGTGGGCCGCCTGGTTCAGGTTCATAAAGTCCATGTCGATGGTGGCCCAGGGAATGTCGCGGTTGTGCTGGGTATGGAAATGGAGCAGCGGCTTTTGCAGCAGGCGCAAGCCGTTGATCCACATTTTGGACGGGGAAAAGGTGTGGCACCAGGTGATCAGCCCCGCGCACTTGGGATTGTCATTGGCCCGCTGGCACAGCGCGGTGGCGTCCGCCGGGCTGGTGATGACCGGCTGGAAAACTATTTTCAACGGGATCGCGGGCGCGGCGTCCAGCGCGGCGGCCACCTCCCGGGCGTTGGCGGACACTTTTTCCAGGGCGGCGGGGCCGTAAAGATGTTGGCTGCCGGTGACAAACCAGATTTCGTATTGTTCGAAGTCAATCATATTATAGGTATGTTGGTATTGGTCTTATTGCATAAACACTGTTAAGTAAAGCGGAATTTCGCGGGGCAAGATTGATTCTTGGGCCGCGCGGGCGATCCTTTCGCCCTTGCCCCGGTTGCTTCAGGCCTCGGCGCGTTCATCTCTTGACAAAGCTCCTCGCTCCGGGTTTGCCCTCGATCATCGGCAGGACCAATCGCTCCATGCCCGCCGCCGCCAGCCCGGCGGCCCGCCGCCGGGGCGCGCCCTGGACTTCCACCCGGCCCCATCGGGCCCAGAGCGCTCCGCGCTCGATGGCCGCGGCCAGATACCGCAACACCGCCGGCGGCATCTCCGCCAGGCTGCCCGTCACCACCACGCGGCGCAGTCCGCAGACATTGAGCGCGCCCGCAATGGCGCTCGCGGTCGCGTCCAACGCCTCGGCCAGCCACGGAACAACACCCCGCAACGCGATAAACCGGACCAACTCAGGCCAGTGCGCCGCCGCGCCGGGCCGGGCCGCCGCGAAACTTCGCAGCAGTCCCGAAGTGGAAACCAACGTCTCCAGGCAACCGACCGCGCCGCAACCGCAAGGCCGTTTATTTCCCAAAACGGGCGTATGGCCGAACTCCCCGCTCATCGGCAGCGGCGGGGTGACCAGTTTGCCGCCGACAATCGCCGCGCCGCCGACCCCCTCCCCGAAATCAGCCAGCAGAAAATCCTCCTGCGCCGGATCGGAAGCCTGATGACCCAGCGCCAGCGCCCGTTCCTCCTGCACCAGCGCAACCGGCGCATTCCAAACCTCGCGGATCAGCCCGATCAGCCCGGGGCCTTCCGTCCAATGCAAATTGGGCGAGAAGAGCACCTCGGCCTTTTGTTCATCGATCACCCCCGGCACACTGGCCAGCACGCCCCATAGACCTTTGACCGGCAGCCGCGCCGCGGCTTGGGAGAGCGCCCGCCGCCACCGCGCCGGGCTGGCGGGAGTGGCGAACTGGACCGTCCAATGATCCTCCCCGCCCGTGCCGATGGGCAAGGCGGCCAGGCTGGTATCCGTCACCCCCAACTGCACCGCCACAAAGCGTGGGCGGCGGTCATCCAGGCGCAGTTGGCGGCCCGGGCGGCCCACAGCCGCCGCCTCCCGCGGCCGGTCCGAATCGAACTCCCGCACCAGGCCGATCTGGAGCAATTCATCGACAATTTTGCCGGTGGTTGGCTGGCTGAGGCCGAGGGACTTGGCCAATTCCGCCCGCGACGCGGCGCCCAGGACCTGCAACCGCGCCAGCAGAGCGCGCTTGTTGAGTTGCCCCATTTTGGACGGCACCACGATCACAATAATTAAGAAAACAATCTAATTCGCCCGAATGCAAGTTTTTCTGAAAACGTATTCATTCCTCATTTGCGAATGCCGCGCCATCCTCTACACTGCGCCGCGACAACATGGCAACGGATGCTCCCGTCATCAGCCTGGCGGTTCCTTGTTTCAACGAGGAGGAGAACCTTCGCGCCTTCTTCCAGGCGGCGCAGGCGGCGCTCGACCCGCTCCAGCTTCCCTACGAAATCATAGTGACCGATGACGGCAGCGCCGATGCCTCCTGGGCCGTCTTGAAGGAATGCGCCGCGCGCGACCCCCGCCTCCGCGCCCTGCGGCTGGCGGCCAATTACGGCCAGTCCGCCGCCCTCTGGGCCGGCATGAAGGCGGCGCGCGGACGCTACATCATCACGCTGGACGCCGATTTGCAGAATGACCCCCGCGATCTGCCGGCTTTCTTGAAGGCGCTGGAGCGCTTTGACTGCGTCTGCGGCAACCGCGTCGCCGCCCGCTGGCAGGGCGATAATTGGATGCGCATCGCCTCCTCCCGCATCGCCAACTGGGTGCGCAACAAGCTCTCCGGCGAACAAATCCAGGACGCCGGCTGCACCTATCGGGCCTTCAAGCGCGAGTGCGTCGCGGAGCTGAAGTTTTTCAAAGGCATGCACCGTTTCCTGCCGACCCTGGTGAAAATGGAAGGGTTCACCGTGACGGAAATCAGCATCTCACATCACCCGCGCTTCGCCGGCCGCACCCACTACGGGATTTGGAACCGGCTCTTCGCTTCTTTTTATGATTTACTGGCCGTGCGCTGGATGAAACGCCGCATGTTCCGCTTCCAGATCGCCGAGAGAATCAATTAGTCAAACATTTTTCCGGGATTCAGGATGCCGTTGGGATCGAGTACCCGGCGCAACGCCCGCGTCACCTCCATTTGCGCGCCGCCCAAAAACTTCGGCAGGAACGACTTTTTCGACAGCCCGACGCCGTGCTCGCCCGTGATCGTGCCGCCCAAACGGATGGCTTCGCCGAAAATTTCCTTGAACGCCTCCTCCACGCGGCGCATTTCCTCGTGGTTCCGTTCGTCGGTCAAAACGGTGGGATGGAGGTTGCCGTCGCCCATGTGGCCGAAGGTGCCGATGCGCAGGTGATGCTTTTTGGCCACAGTTTCGACAAAGCGGATCATCCGGGCCAGTTCGCTGCGCGGCACGGTGGCGTCCTCCAAAATCGTGGTCGGCGCCACGCGGGCCAGGGCGGAAAAGGCGCTGCGGCGGGCGCTGGCCAGCCGGTCGCCTTCGGCCGGGTCGCGCGCCACGCGGACCTCCTTGCAGCCTTTCTCGCGGCAAATTTGTTCCATGCGCGCCGCTTCGTCGGCCACGGCCGCCGGATGGCCGTCGCTTTCCATCAGCAGCAGCGCCTCGCAATCCAGCGGCAGGCCGATCCGGGCGTAGTCCTCCACGCAATGAATGGTGGTGCGGTCCAAAAACTCCAGCGTGCAGGGAATGATGTGCGCGGCGATGATGGCCGAAACGGCCTCGGCCGCGTGGTCCATTCGCGAGAAGGTCGCCACCATCGTTTTCTTGGCCGCCGGCTTGGGGATCAGTTTGAGCAGCACCTTGGTGATGACGCCCAACGTGCCTTCCGATCCGATAAATAAATCCTTGATCGAATAGCCCGCCACGTCCTTGACGCATTTGTTGCCCGTCCAGAGGATGTCCCCCTTGGGCAGCACGACCTCCAGTCCCATGACGTAATTGCGGGTGATGCCGTACTTGAGTCCGCGCAGGCCCCCGGAATTTTCCGCCACGTTGCCGCCGATGGTCGATATCTTCATCGAACCCGGATCGGGCGGATAAAACAGCCCGGCGGCGGCGGCGGCGTTGGCAATTTGCTGGGTGGTGACGCCCGGTTCAGCCAGCAAGGTCAGGTTGGCGCGGTCCAACTCCAGGATGTTGTTCATCTTGACTGTGCAAAGAACGATGCAATCCGGAATCGGCAGGCTCCCGCCGCTCAGCCCGGTGCCGGAGCCGCGCGTGACGACGGGGATCCGGGCGGTGTTGGCATATTTAACGACCTCGGAGACTTGCTGCGTCGTGGCCACAAGGGCGACGCAGCCGGGCATCTGTTGCAGGGCCGCGGTGCCGTCGTAGGAATACGCGATCAAATCCTCCTGGGCAGTCAGAACGTTTGCCGCGCCGACCAGCCGCCGCAACTCGCCGATAACGTCTTGGGCCAACATCGGCCACAGGATGAGCGCCGCCGCAGCGCGGGTCAAGTATCCGCTAAACTGCCTTGGTCACCCCCGGCACTGGCGCCGGATAATGGCCGTTGGCGTCGGGTTTGGTCGGCGGATCGGAGTCCCAGCCCAGGACTTTCGGCATGGTGTCGATTTGCGAATTGATCGCGTCGCTCCACTCCACCTCCTTGCCCGAATAGGTCGCCATCCGCCCCAGGATCCCCGTCATCGTGCTGGTCGCCCCGTAGGCGGCGGCTTCGTTGCAAGGGGTGTCGTTGCGGATGGCGGCAAAGAAGTCGTCGTGCTCCCGCTGGTAAGGGTTGCCCGGCCCCGTGGCGGAATGCCACGGCGCGGCGCCCTGGATTTTGAAACCGCCCACGTCGCAGTATCCTTTGGCGCCCTGAACGTGCTCGGAAACACTGTCCCAGCAACCGTGTATCTGCCGGCATTGGCTGGTCAACCGGCTGCCGTCGGCGTACTCGAACTCGACGCAGTGATGGTCAAATATCTCTCCGTAATCCAGCCCTTTGCGCACCTCGCGCCCGCCCATGCCCCAGGCGCGCACCGGATGGCCCTGCTTGATCCAATTGATGACATCGAGATTATGGACGTGTTGCTCGACGATGTGGTCGCCGCACAGCCAGAGAAAGTAATACCAGTTGCGCATCTGGTATTCCATTTCAGTCAGGGCGCGGCCCGCCTGCTGATCCAAATCCTTGCGGCGCTTGACCCACGGACTGTCGCCATTCCAATAACAGCGCATGGCCACGATCGGGCCGATGGCCCCGTCGTGCAGCCGCTGCACGGTTTCGATGTAGCCTTGTTGATGATGCCGTTGCAGCCCGACGGCGACCTTGAGGTTCTTCTGCCTGGCTTCCTCGGCGGCGGCCAGGACCTTGCGCACGCCGGGAGCGTCCACCGCCACCGGTTTCTCCATGAAGATGTGTTTGCCCTGCCGCACCGCCGCCTCGAAGTGCATCGGGCGAAAACCCGGCGGCGTGGCCAGGATGACTACGTCGGCCAGGGCGATGGCGTGTTGATAGGCGTCGAATCCGGCGAATTTGTTCTCCTCCGGCACATCGACGCGCTCGGCGTGTTTTTCCTTCAGCACATTGTAACTGTCGTCCAGCCGGTTTCTGAACGCGTCGGCCATCGCCACCAATTTGACAGGCCCGTCGGTGCTCAGCGCCTGGTCGGCGGCCCCGGAACCGCGTCCTCCGCAGCCGACGACCGCCACTTTCAACGTGTCATTGCCGGCCGCGAACACGCCGGGCGCCAGCGTCGCCGCGGCGGCCAGGGTTGAGGTGGTTTTGAGAAAATCGCGGCGGGTGAGTTCGGGGCTGGCGGCATTTTGCGTGTTCATGGCAGTAAGATGTATCGACCGCCGGGGGCTTGTCACTATTCAAAAAATGGCGCTCAATCCTTCTCCACGCCGCTGTGCCAGTATCGGTACAGCTCTTCGCTCGAGGGCACTTTCAACGGCCGGATAATGCGGAAGCCGACGAATTGCGCGTCGGTGAGAAACCAGACGCTCTTGGGCAATTGCGGGTCCTGCATCTTCCAATCCGAACTGGAGCCGCGCCGGCAGGCGCTGCGCAGCTTGTCGGCGTCATCCTCCCACGAACCCCCGCGGACCACGTGCGGGTAAGGCTTGGTCGCCCGGTTCCAGGGTTCGCTCACCGTCTCTTTGAATTGCTTGTAGTATTCGGGGTCGTATTGATCCAGCGTCCATTCATCGACGTTGCCGATGATATCGTAAAGGCCCCACGGATTGGGTTTTTTCCTGCCGACCTTCTGATACTTGAAATCGCTGTTGTCGGCGAACCAGGCGTAATCGCCCAGCTTCGCCGGATCATCGCCGAAGAAATAGGCGGTGGTCGTGCCGGCCCGGCAGGCATATTCCCATTCCGCTTCGGTCGGCAGCCGGTAGAAATGGCCGGTCTTGGCGCTGAGCCATTGGCAATAGATATTGCAGGCGTGCTGCGTCATGCTGATGGCCGGATAGCCGCCCTTGCCCATGCCAAAACTCATCTCGACATACGGCTTGCTCGGGCGCGCCACCGCGTCGGCCAGGTCGCTGGTGTAATTGGTCGTGCCGTCGGTCGGCGGGGCCGGCTTGCTTTCCTCCGGGTACATGAACAACTCGTACTCGTTCCAGGTCACTTCACATTGCTCCATCCAGAACGGCTCGATTTTGACTTCGTGCGGCGGCCCTTCGTCTTCATTGCGATGCGCCTCGCCGGCCGGGCTGCCCATGAGAAATTGGCCGCCGGGAATCGGGACCATGACGTAAGTGACGGCGCTGCCGGGAATCGCATTGGTGTAAGCCTTCATCTCGGCCTCGGCCTGCTCCTTGGAAGCGGTGACAATCTGCCGCCGGATTTGCTCGACCAATTCCATGTCCCTGGCCTGCGCTCCCCCCTTGGCCGGACCGAGCCTGGCCTCCGCCGGCCACGCGGCTCCCTGCTCGACCCATTGGCTCAACGTCTGCTTCGCCGTTTCAGACAGCGGGCCGCCCTGGGCGAAAATCGGCGCCACGTCGCGGACGAAATCGACCCACCCGGCGGGCGCGGCGGGCGCGTTCGCCGCGGCCTTGGGCGCCGGGAATTTGATTCCCGCCGGCCAATTGGCCCCTTGCGCCAGCCAGAGACGCAGGATGTCTTTGGCCTTGTCCGGGATGGGGCCGCCCTTTTCGAGAATCGGCTCAATGTCGCGCCCAAAATCGGCCTTCATCACCACTTTGAGCGTCAGTCCTTCGGGCCACTGCGCCCCTGCGGCGATCCATTGCCGGATTTTCTCCGAATCCTCTTTGCTGATGGCCGGTTTTTTCTTGGTGGGCGGCATGTGTTTTTCGTCGCCCGGGGGGAGCATGGTCAAATAATAGACCTGGCTCTCCTCCGGTTTGCCGGGGACGATGCGCTGGTCCTTTTCATGCGGTTTGAAGGCCTCCTCTTTGGTGTCGAGACGGAACTTGCCGTTTTCCCCGGCATGCTGTGGATTGTGGCAGACCAGGCAGTTCATCTCAAAAATCGGTTTGACATCCGTGGAGAAATCGGCCGGCTTGGCCGGGGCATTCGATCCGGCCAGAACCGTTGCCGCCGTCAAAGCCGTTGCCGCGCGCCGCATTAAGAATCTCATGTTCAGTGGCCGCATGGTTAAGAGCGCGCTCCGGAATGTCAACATTTCGGGTTTCCGGACGAAAATCCCAATTCCCGCCGAAATTGTCGGGGAACCTGTTTTTTGTGCATGTCTCGCGTAATGCCTCAGTGACGGCGGGAAAAAGCGGAGTCTAAAAGAATCCTCATTTCGCCGTCTCCACATCCTCCTGTCTGCACATTTTCCTTGACAAATGGAGAGAATTTAATCTAGCATACCCGCATTGCGGCTTTCAATGCGGGTATGCTCAATTTCGCATTTCCCGCCCTCACTGAGGCATTACTGTCTCGCTAACATTTTCGTTGTAATTAGATCAACGATACGATAGCTGGAGTGGGTCTTAGAATCCTGGTTTCGATCAAACATGAGCAGGCAAACATTCAGACGGTTGTATTTTTCAGTTATCGATGCTGCCGCCTCAGTTTTAAGACGACAGGACGATCTCGTTCCACCTCGAAACCTTATTGACGGGATAGGCGGTGGAAGCTTTCAAGGCGTGGGGCGGGAATTCTTCAGGCATTTTACTCAAATCGGAGCATTAAAGCCGCACCATCGCGTGCTGGATGTGGGTTGCGGATGCGGCCGAATGGCTGTGCCGATGATTCCCTTTCTATCGGACAAGGGCGAGTATTATGGCTTCGACATCGTTCCGGCTGCGATCAAGTGGAGTCAAAAACATATTGCCGCCCAGCACCCTCGATTTCATTTCGAATTGGCTGATATTTACAATAAGGCCTACAATCGGAGCGGCAAACTTAAGTCGGATGA
The DNA here is from genome assembly GCA_049510745.1 of Verrucomicrobiota bacterium. Classification (GTDB taxonomy): domain Bacteria; phylum Verrucomicrobiota; class Verrucomicrobiia; order Limisphaerales; family Palsa-1400; genus PLGF01. The sequence goes on from JBEKYR010000061.1 coordinate 20,637, forward strand.
ATACCGGTTTCCCTACCAGGATGGTTTCTTTGATTTTGCGATCCTTACATCGGTTTTCACCCACATGCTGGCCGGCGATATGGAACATTATTTGTCCGAGATTGCCCGGACGCTGAAGGCAGGCGGTCGTTGCATGATCAGCTTTTTTCTATTAAATTCCGATGCCCTCGCGCTGATCGGAAAAGGCAAGAGTGCCATTAATCTTAAACATCCGCTGCCGCACTGCGCTGTTTCCAATCAAAAGGTGCCCGAGGCTGCCGTTGCCTACGAAGAAGCCTTTATACGCGAGCGATTCGCAAAATATAAGCTTGAAATCATCGAACCGATTCACTACGGATCGTGGCCGGGCAGAGATAGGTTTTTAAGTTATCAGGATATTATTTTGGCGGTTAAGGATTAGATCAAAGGATCTGAATCGGACAACGCAAAGGAACAATTTCATGGAAGCTCAAGCAGACATCGGATTGATCGGATTGGCCGTCATGGGCCAAAACCTCGTTCTCAACATGAACGACCACGGCTTCACCGTGGCCGTTTTTAACCGCACGGTCGCGCGCGTCGATGAATTCCTCGGCCGCGAGGCCAAGGGCACCAAAGTCATCGGCGCCCATTCCCTGCCCGAACTGGCCGCCCTCCTCAAACGCCCCCGCCGCGTCATGTTCATGGTCAAGGCCGGCTCGGCGGTGGACGAGCTGATCGAGGAAATCCTGCCCCACCTCGAAAAAGGCGACATCCTCATCGACGGCGGCAACTCCCTCTTCGAGGACACCATCCGCCGCGCCAAGTATCTGGAGGGAAAGGGCTTTCTGTTCGTCGGCGCCGGCGTTTCCGGCGGCGAAGACGGGGCGCGGCACGGCCCTTCCATCATGCCCGGCGGCTCGAAGGACGCCTGGCCGCACGTCAAGGATATTTTCCAGGGCATCGCCGCCAAGGTCGAGGACGGCACGCCGTGCTGCGATTGGGTGGGCGAAAACGGCGCCGGCCATTACGTCAAAATGGTCCACAACGGCATCGAATACGGCGACATGCAGTTGATCTGCGAAGCCTATCAATTGATGAAGGACGGCCTGGGCATGACCGCCGCCGAAATGCACGAGGCCTTCTCCAATTGGAATAAAACCGAGCTGGATTCCTACCTCATCGAGATCACCGCCAACATCCTCGCCTTCAAGGACGCCGACGGCCAGCCGCTCGTCGATAAAATCGTCGATGCCGCCGGCCAGAAAGGCACGGGCAAATGGACGGTCATCAATTCCAGCGAATTGGGCGTTCCCATCACCTTGATCGCCGAAGCCGTTTATGCCCGGTGCGTGTCGGCCTTGAAAGAGGAGCGCGCCGCCGCCGCCAAAAAATTGAAAGGCCCCAGGCGCGCCATCTCCGGCGACCGCGCCCAATTCGTCGAGGACATCCGCCTGGCGCTTTACGCCTCGAAAATCGTTTCCTACGCCCAGGGCTACATGCTCATGCGGGCCGCCGCCAGGGAATACGGCTGGAACCTCAATTACGGCGGCGTGGCCCTGATGTGGCGCGGCGGCTGCATTATCCGCAGCCGTTTCCTGGGCAAAATCAAGGAGGCCTTCGACCAGAATCCGAACCTGACCAACCTCCTTCTGGACAAATTCTTCCGGGCCGAAATCAAGAAATGCCAGCGCTCCTGGCGCAAGGTCATTGCCACCGCCGCGCGCAAGGGCCTCCCCGCGCCGGCTTTTTCGACCGCCCTCAATTTCTTTGACAGTTACCGCTGCGAACGCCTCCCGGCCGGCCTCTTGCAGGCCCAGCGCGATTACTTCGGCGCCCACACCTACGAGCGCCTCGACCAGCCGCGCGGCGTCTTCTTCCACACCAACTGGACCGGCCACGGCGGCGCCACCGCCTCGGGCAGCTACACCGTCTGAACGCCCCCGCCGCCACTTTCATGGACCCCGCCCAGCCTCTCCGCGACTTCAAGCCGCAGAAAGAATTCTTCATCGGCATCGATTCCGACGGCTGCGTCTTCGACTCGATGGAAGTCAAGCAAAAGGAATGCTTCACCCCGCTGTTCATCAAACATTTCCGCCTCCAGGCCGCCTCCAAATACGCCCGCCAGACCTGGGAATTCGTCAACCTCTATTCCAAGACCCGCGGCTGCAACCGCTTCCATGCCCTCTCCGCCAGCCTCAATTTCCTGCGCCGCCGCCCGGAGGTCATCGCCCGCCGCGTCCCCATTGCCGACACCCGCCCGCTGGACGAGTGGATGGCGCGCGAAACCAAACTGAGCAACGACCCGCTGGCCGCCGAAATCAAGGCCGGCAACCTGGCCCTGGCCCCCGCCCTCGAATGGTCCAAAGCCGTCAACGCCGCCATCGCCGACCTCGTGCATGGCGTCCCCCCTTTTCCGCTCGTGCGCGAATGCCTGGAGATGCTCGCGCCGCAAGCCGACGCCATGGTCATTTCGCAGACGCCGGGCGAGGCCTTGCGCCGCGAGTGGGTCGATACTAGTATTGACTCTTATGTCAGGCTCATGGCTGGCCAGGAAATGGGCTCCAAGGCCGAGCACTTGAAATTCGCCGCCGCCGGCAAATATCCGCCCGATCACATCCTCATGATTGGCGACTCCCCCGGCGACTACAAAGCCGCCAAATCCAACCGCGTGCTGTTTTATCCGATCGTGCCCGGCCGCGAGGAACGATCGTGGCAGCGCCTTTTGGAGGAGGGGCTGGGCCGCTTCTTCGCCGGACAATTCGCGGGCGCCTACGAGAAGCAGTTGTTCGACGAGTTCGACGCCAGCCTGCCCGCCACCCCGCCGTGGGAGCAGGCGCCCCCGGCCAAGGCGTAACTGTTTGACTCTCAGATATAATACATCTTCCCCTTCTCGCCGCCGGCCTCGAGCAATTGCTGAAACGTGATGGCGTCGGCCGTATCATTGACAGCGTCGCGCAGCCGGCGCCAGGCCTGGCGCAACTCGGCCGGGCTTTGCGGATTGGCCAGCCCCGGCGAATCAAAAACCTCGCCATGAATGCAGCGCAGGACGTCGCCGAAAGTGATCTTGGCCGGCGGCCGGGCCAGCAAATAACCGCCCTCCTTGCCGCGCTGGCTCTTGACGATCTGGGCCGATTTAAGCTCGATCAGAATCTGCACCAGATACTTCGGGGGGATGTCCTGGGCGGAAGCCATTTCCTCGACAGTGCGGGCGGCGCCCTCGGGGTAATGTTGCGAGAGCCAAAGCACGGCGCGGGCCGCATAATCACTTTTGACCGAAAGTTTCACGCGCGGATGACGCTATCCTGCAAGCGATGCTCGAACGTTCCCCGGCCAAAATCAAGCCGTTTAGGGCGCGGCAAATCGTCTGGACAACGGAGAGCGCCCCGGATAAATTCGCCAAAATTACTTGATATGTCGCCCAAACTCATTACCGCGCTGAACAAACAAGCCAACCAGGAATTGAACGCCGCGCAAGCCTATCTCGCCATGGCCTACTGGTGCGAGGTTCATCATTCCAGCGGCTTCGCCAAATTCTTTCATGAACAAGCCGCCGAGGAACAGTCCCACGCCGGCAAAATTCTCAAGCATCTTGCCGACCGCGACGTGGTCCCGGCCATCGGCGCTCTGACGGCCCCGCCGGTGTCTTTCAAGGAGCTCACCGACGTGGCGCAGGCCGCCTACGATTTGGAGCGGGCCAACACCGCCGGCATCCACGCCACCTACGAAACGGCGCTGGCCGAGAAGGATTATCCCGCCCAAGTGCTGCTCCACTGGTTCATCAGCGAGCAAGTCGAAGAGGAAGCCTGGTCCGACAAACTTCTGGTGAAGACCCGCGAAGCCACCTGTGCCGGCGCCCTCTCGAGCCTCGACCGGCACCTGTCCAAAATTCTTTCCGGAGATTCCGCCGGCGATTAAGCGCGCCACTGGCCGGCGCTTTCATGGAGGGCGAGCCGGAATGGCGGTGTCTTTTAATCAAAGTTTGAACATTCTTTGAACAAAATCAAGCCCCGTAGGGTATCCCCACACCTATTCCCGCAGCGGGGATAGCAGCCCCGCCATGCGAGGCAAGCCAAGACAAGCGACTTTCAGGCTTGTAATATACGAACTGGGGGGGTAGAGCGGGATCAGACTGATGTTGATGATGAGCAATTCAGGACACCCGGAGCATTTGAGCACGAACCCCGTCCAACCCCCGTATGAAGCCAATAAAACTCTCGCCACTCCAAACTCTCCCAGCCTTGGGCTGTCTGCTGATGGTGGCTTCGGCATCCGCTGAAAAAGCCATCGTTAACCTGACCGATTGGAGAGATACCAGCGGGCAGCCGATCTCGGCGCATGAGCATTTTGTCGGGCGCTTTTTCGGCGCGTTTTATTGGTATGGCACCAGTTACAAGGGCAATCCTTTGGGACAATGCGGTCCGGAAGGAGCACCCCTGCAGAACGGGTTCAATGTCTATCGCTCGACCAACCTGGTGGATTGGCAGTACCTCGGCCAGTGCCTTACCTTCCCCAAGACCGGCTTCGGCTCGGAGGGGACCTCCCACCGGCCCCGCGTCATCTACAACAAGCCGACAAAGAAATACGTCATGTGGTACTTCTATTTCCGAAAATACCCCGACGTCATGCTCACGGTGGCCACCGCCGCCGCCCCGGCCGGTCCGTTTGTTATCCAGGGCCTAAGAAAGAGCAGTGAGGAGCATGGATGGGCGCAGGACCTGGGCGCCTTCCAGAACAGCGATGGCAAAGCGTACCTGGTGTATGACGACGGCCATCGCAATCTGCGCGTGGACCTGCTGACCGACGACTTTCTGGACACCACAGGCCGAAGCGTGATCGCGCTGCACGCAGGTTCCGGTCCGGGCCAGCAATATGAAGGAGCCGCCATATTCAAATATAAGGGCAAGTACATCGTCGCCGGCTCCGGCGTTACGGGCTGGAACCCCTCCGACACGACCTACGCCATCGCCGATTCCCCCTTGGGACCTTATTCCGCTCCCAGACGCCTGGGTAATTGGGGGACGTGGGGCTCGCAGATGTCAAGTTTTCTTTATGTTGCTGAAACCGACACCCTCATCGCCCTCTGCGACCAATGGTGGGCCGGTCCGGCGGGAAGAAACGACCTGGACCAATCCAGGTATGTCTGGATTCCAGTCTTGTTCAATCCTGTAACTCGCCAGGCTCAAATGGAGTTTCGAGCCGAATGGAACCCTTTCACCAGACAGCCGCCGAACCCGTGAGTATGGCCGGCGAAAAGTAGCACGTCGGCTTTACAGTCCTGAGCCTTCGTTCCACCGCGCTCGCCTCAACCTTGACTTCGGACGGTGCGTCCAGAGTGCGGGACGGCGCACGACCCCCAATCCCACTGCCGGAATCCTCTCCCAACGGCGTCGGGAAACGGTGTGGCGCGTCCACGAAGCCAACGGAGTCAAAGCTTGCTTTCTTGGATGGATTCGGTAAAGCTATTTGTTAAACAGCTGTGAGCATTAACCGTTTTAATAGTCGGATGCTGGTCGCGATAAGGGCGACCCTCATAACATTCGCGAGTTTTTTTCCCTCGGAATCGCTTGCATCGCAGCTTCCAGAGGCGTTTGACAGGAACTCGGTGCAGTTTATTTTTCGTAAAGTAGGAACCAATTATTATCCGTCTGGCACGTGTTTTGGTGTGTCGGTGCCCCTCCACGTGAGGCCGTGGTGGAAGCCAATTGTTGAGTGGTTCGATTGGTTTTATTTGTTTCATTCTCCTCCAGTAAGCTATCGGTTCCCATATTTCGTTACGGCAAAGCATGTTCTGCTTGACACAAACGGAAACGTTCGTCCCGAATTATACTGGCGACTAAACAAAACAGAGGGCGGGGTTACATACACTCCGCTGGCAATAGACACGTCGAATTACTTAAGGATAATGACGCACCGGGACAAATCGGTTGACATTGCAGTTTTCACGTTTGGGGAAACCCTCCTTACCAACACCAATTTTGTCAAATTACTACCGCGGACTGCACGCACTCCAATTAAAAAAGATATCAAGACGGCTTCGTTTCCTTCGTCTGTTCTGAACGGGAAGCATTACTTCGAGAAGCATCCCATTTACGAGGGTGAGGATATGTTTTTTGTTGG
>JBEKYR010000062.1:0-24455 GCA_049510745.1 Verrucomicrobiota bacterium
GCCTGTACACATGGCGCCGTTCCACGGGACGCGCGCAAAAAATCCTGAGATTTCGCCTCCTCTCGGCCTAACCAGCCCGCTCATGCCGCTACAAGCACCTAACTTGCCGAACACAACTGATTCTCAATTTTCAATGTTCTTCAACTCAGGTCGTGGGTTCTGGAAGGTCATTGAGAATTATCGCGGTCATTCCTGCGGGTAAACCAGGAGGCGGTCATGCACCAGCACGATCAGATCGGCTTTGCCGTCGCCCGTCACGTCCGCCACGACCGCTTCGCGCGGCTCCATTGAGTCGTTGCGGCGGGAACGGAAGGTGCGCTCCTCGAACACGCGCCAGCGATTGGCCGGAACCAGTTTGTGGGGCGGCAGGAAGGCCACCAAGTCGAGATAATTCTTGGCCGTCTCCAGGAAAACCAGGTCCTTGCGCCCGGTATGGCTCAAATCGCCGGCAATCACGTCCGTCAGATGGCCGTCTTTGATCGGCGTTTCGTAGCTGTCCAATTCGGACAGTTCCCACACGTCGCCGCTGGTGGCCATGGTTCCGACCTGGTTGACGCCCAGGAGGGCGATGCTGTTGTTGGAAGTCGAGCCGAGGCCGACGCTTTGCAGGGAGGTAAAGTCACTGACCGGCAAGGGCAGGTTGCGCACCACCTGCCACACGCCCGCTTTGTCCCGTTCACTCAGGGTCAACTCTTTGCGTTCCGCGTCCAGGAGGAAGAGAGAGGGGACGGCGTTGGCGCCGTTGCGCAGCGGGGTGGCGCCGACGATGCGGGAATCGCGCGAGGCGCCGTTGATTTGTTCCTTGACGTGAAAGGACCAGACGGGCTTGCCGTTGGTGGCGCGGTCCATTTCCGATTGCAGGACGACCGCCCGCACAAAATTCTTCTGCGCCAGCAGCAACTCCGGTTTGCCGTCGCCGTCCACGTCCGCAACGCTCAACCACGGGTGGTCCTCGGTGCTGCCGCCCGGCGGCGAGACGTCCTGTTCATCGAAGGTCGTCTTGTCCGGTTTCTGGATCAGGATTTTGATTTTCTCGTAAGGAATGAGCACCACCAGGTCGGCCAATCCATCCTGGTTGGCGTCGAGCATGGTCATGGAGGCGGGGGCCGCCTTGAAATCATCGCTCAACTTTTGCGTGCGGGTTTTTCCGTCCGCCGTCCGGGTCAGGAGCACGCGGTTGGTCTCCATTTCAACGATCACGGCCAGGGTCGGTTTGGCTCCGGGCTGCAGCGGCCCGACGGCCATCGTCAACGGCTTGCCCTCCAAGGGCAGAATCGCGGGAAACGCCACCCGTCCGTTCTTGTCCAGCTTGGTCACGCCCACTTGGTGCTCGTCGGTGCTCAAGAGAAAAATCTTTGGCGTGCCGTCCCCGTCCCAGTCGCTGACGGCCAGCTCGCTCACGCCGGTCAGCGTCGGAAAGGTCTTGGCGGCGGAAAGTGTGCCGTCGGGCTTTTGCAGATAAAGGGTCAGTTGGCCGCTGTCCGGTTCAGCCACCAGCAGGTCCGGCAGGCCGTCGCCGTTGACGTCGGCCCACAAGATGCCCCGGTGGGCGCGGGTGGTCCTGTTCAACGGCAGGACTTGGAACTGCCCCTGTTGAAACTCGCCCGAAAGCGGCTCGGCGTGCTTGCGGACAAAGTGCGACACGGCCGCACGCCCGGAGTTTTGGGCGATGGTCACCACTTCCGTCTTGTGATCGCCGTCCAGATCATCCGCCAAGTAGGAGCGGATGGGCGGCAGGCTGAAATAAATTTCCGGTCCCAATTCCCCCTCGCTGTTCTGCAGGCGGAATCGAAACGGCTGCGGGCTGTCCCAATTGATGAGCAACAGGTCTTGCCGCCCGTCGCCGTCGATGTCCAGCACTTGCACCGCCTTGACGGAGCCGGAAAAGGGAATTTTTTGCGGTTCGGCCAGAGTGTGGTCGGCGTTTTGCGCCAGGAAATAGACGTTGTTCTCTCCCAGCAACACCAAATCCGTCAAGTTGTCCCCGTTGAGGTCCCCCGTGGCCAGGGCGTTGGCGGTCAATTGGCCGTCGTCGATCGGCCAGCGCTTGGGCGCGCTCCAGCCATTGGAGCCGAGGTTGTACTGGACGACCAATTCCTTGGGATCGCCGTAATAGGCCAGATCGGGCCGCCCGTCTCCGTTCAAGTCCGCCACGACGAGCGAGGAAATCCTTTTCTCCGAGGCGATGGAGTCGATGCGGAAGCGGGCGTCGGGCGGCAGCTCGTTGATTTCCTTCTTCATCGCCGGCTTGCGCGCGGCGGCGTTGGTCTTGCCGGTCTGGTTGTAAAGCAGATTTATCTTCGACCGGGCGTTGTTGACCACGATCAGGTCGATCAACCCGTCTCCGTCCAGGTCCGCGGCGCGCAGCAGGCTGATTTGGCTGTCGATGGGAAAGATTTCCTTTCCGGTGAACCCGATGGCTGCCTGCGGGTCCTCCGCCCGGGCGCAGCACAGGGACACGACGCAAAGCAAACCGCCCCAAAGACGGTTTCCTGGAATGAAACTGGAGTTCAACATGGCGCAGCAAAGTGCCATCAGACCGGGCCTCGCGCCAAGCATAATTGTCCGCGGCGTTGTCTTGCTGGCGCCACACAAGCGGAACCACTAAACGCAGAAAAGCATAATTGCTCTTGAAATGGAGGCCGGATTAGGGCGAAATGCTCCGGCGTTCTATGAATCTTGGCGACATTTTGAGTGTGGATACGATTGTCCCCGATATGAATTCAGCCAATCGCTGGGAGTCTATCGATGAATTGATCCAAAATCTGGTCAATACCAGGAAAATCCGGCCCGAAGACCGGGAGGCCATCGTCGCCGTGGTCAAGAAGCGCGAGTCGTCGATGAGCACCGGCATCGGCTTTGGCATCGGCATCCCCCATGCTTCCACCGATTTGATCCAGGAGGTCGTCGGCTCGATGGGCCGGTCGAAAAAGGGGATTGATTTTGACGCGCTGGACAATCAGCCGGTCAATCTGGTCATGCTTTTCCTAGTGCCGCAGGGCCAGTTCCAGAAGCATCTTCACACCCTGGCCAATATCGCCAAGCTGCTTCACATCAAGGAATTCCGGCAGGAACTCGAGCAAGCCCCCGATGCCGCCGCCATGTACGATATTATCAAAAAGTATTCCGCGGCGAAATAGTCCGGTCCCGGGGCCTTTCTGATTGTGCTCCACAAAATCCTCGAACAAAAACTCCAACAGGCTCTCTTGGCGGTGTTGCCCGACGCGGACCCGAGCGGAGTTCTGGTGCGCCCGTGCCCCGATCCGAAGTTCGGGGACTACCAAAGCAACGCGCTGATGGCGCTGGCCAAAGCGCGCCGGATGAATCCGCGCCGGCTGGCGGAGGAAGTGGCGGGCAAGCTGGACTTGGGCGCGTGGTGCGAACCGGTCGAGGTGGCCGGGGCGGGCTTCCTGAATTTCCGGCTCAAACCCGCCGCTCTGGCGCAGGCCATGCGCCAGGCGGCAAACGGAGAGCAATTGTTTTTTCAAAAATGCGCCGCGCCGCGCTCGGTGGTGGTCGATTTCAGTTCGCCCAACGTCGCCAAGCCGATGCATGTCGGGCACATTCGCTCGACGATTCTGGGGGACGCGCTGGCGCGGCTGCTGCGGCTGCTGGGACATCGGGTGATGACGGACAATCACATCGGCGATTGGGGCACGCAGTTTGGCAAGTTGATCGCCGGCTGGAAATCGGGGGTGGACGCGGAGAAGCTGCGGGCCGATCCGATCGCGGAGATGGAGCGCCTTTACAAATGGGTCAACACGGAGTGCGAGAGCGATCCGCAAGCCCTGGAACGCGCCCGGCAGGAGCTGGTCAAATTGCAGAACGGCGACGAAGAAAACCTGCGCCTCTGGCGGGAGATGATCGCGCTGTCCGAGTCGCAGTTCGAGCGGGTTTATGCGCGGCTGGGAGTGAAGTTTGATTATCGTTTCGGCGAAAGTTATTACAATCCCCGGCTCAAAGGCGTGGTCGAGGAACTGGCCCGGCTGGGCATCGCCCAGCCGAGCGAGGGGGCAATGGCGGTTTTTTTCAACGACATTCCCGAATTGAAGGAACATCCGGCGCTGGTGCGCAAAAGCGACGGCGCTTTCAATTACACGACGACCGACCTGGCGACGCTGCTTTTCCGCTGGGAGGGCGGCACGTGGGGCGCCCGGCCCGACGAAATCATTTATGTGACCGGCGCGCCGCAGCAGCTCCATTTCAAGCAGTGTTTCGCCGTCTTCCGGCGCTGGCATCCCGAGGCGCGGGTGAAGCTGGCCCATGTCTGGTTCGGTTCGATTTTGGGCGAGGACGGCAAGCCGTTCAAAACCCGCGCGGGCGACACGGTGCGCCTGGAGGATTTGCTGGACGAAGCGGAGGAGCGGGCCTTCCAGGTGGTATCGGAGAAGAACCCGGAGTTCCCCATCGCGCAGCGGCGGGAGATCGCGCGCGCCGTCGGCCTCGGCTCGATCAAATACGCGGACCTGTCGCAAAACCGGCAGAGCGATTATGTGTTCAGTTGGGACCGGATGCTCTCGCTGCAAGGCAACACGGCGCCTTACCTGCTTTACGCCTACGCCCGCGTGCGGAGCATTTTCCGCAAGGGGGGGGAGGAGTCGCCGGGCGGCGGCGCGGAGTTCGCCCTGGCCGCGCCGGAGGAAGCGGCGCTGGCGCGGCGCCTGTTGAACTTCGGGTTGGCGCTGGAGGCCGTGGTCGAGGATTACCGGCCGAACTTTTTGTGCGGGTATCTTTACGAATTGGCCGGCCATTTCGCGCGGTTTTACGAGAATTGCCCCGTCCTCAAAGCGGAGGGGGCCACGCGCGCGACGCGGCTGGCCTTATGCGATCTGACGGCCCGGGTGTTGAAGCAGGGCCTGGAGGTGCTCGGCATCGACACGATCGAGCAAATGTAGCCCCGAGGTCAGTTCCCGGCTTTGCCCGTCAGCCCGGCCTTTTGCAGCGCGGCAAAGACATCCGCGTCATTGAAATCGCCGGTGACGACAAAGGATTGGACGCCCTTCTGCGAGTTCTCGCCCGTGACGCCCGGCACCGCCATGACCGTTTCGTGGACGGCTTTGACGCATTTCGGGCAGCACAGGTGGACGCCTTCGACCTTCAGTGATTGGACCTTCGCTCCTTTGGCGCCGGTGCTGGCATCGACCTTGATGGCGGCATCGCTGGAATCGCCGAAGAAGCCGGCCTTGGTCAGGGCATCGACGGCCTTTTGGGCGGTGGCGCTGTCCGGCGCGGTGATGGCGACGGTGCGGGCGGTTTTATCGACCGCCGCCTTGGCGCCGTCCACGCCGGAGACGGCTTTTTCAGCGCCTGTGACGCATTTATCGCAGCAGAGGTGGACGTTGCTGAGAGTGACGGTGACATCGGCGGCCTGGGTCAATTGAGCCAGGGCGAAGACAGTGACGAGAGAAAACAATAAGGATTTCATAATGGCAAAACTCAGACGGCAATTGATGTTGATATATTCACGGAACAGTAATGCTACTGCGGCGAATTAAGCCAGCAAGGGCGCCTGCCGTCAAGGGCAAAAAGACGCGCCCCGAGTCCTGAGCAGGGATTGGGGCATCTATCCTAAAGTTGTAGCGCTCCGTACGCCCAATCGTTCGGATTTTTTCTTGTGCGCGCGAGCCTGGATTGCGCTATATTTTAGGCAGTGGTTCCGATTATCAGCACTGAATGGAAACTGATTTTGGCGAAGCAATGAACACTGCTAATTTTATGACCGACAGTTTCACAAGGCACCGCAAGACCGTCCCGACGACCCGGCGCGGCCGGGCTTGGGCCGCGTTTACTTTGATCGAATTGCTGGTGGTCATTGCGGTCATCGCCATTCTGGCCGCGCTCCTCCTGCCGGCCCTGGCGGCCGCAAAACGACAGGGGAACATGGCCAAATGCATGTCCAACCTAAGACAGCTCGGGGTTGGTTTCTCTCTTTTCACAGGCGACAACGCGGAGACTTACCCGCCTGCCGCATGTGACGGCGCAGACAACAGTCAATATACCTGGGACACGTGGATCCACCCCTATATTGGGGCGGCCAACTATAGCCAGGCCGTTGCGACCAGCGGCGCCGCGGACCAGTCTGTTGCGCCTCCCATCTTGCGTTGCCCGTCTGACGTCGGCCCCAATACTTATTGGGATGCGGGAAGCACTGTTGCGAGAAGAACCTACGCCATGAACGCGATTGGCCCCGTTTATTACGCAGCCTTGGGGTCGGGGCTGCCCACGCCGACGGACGGTGTTGGAATTTACTGGACGGCTACGACAACTTCAATCAGCGCGCCCGGATATAAGACCTCTGTTGTCATCAGCCCCGCGAGAACGATCAACCTGGTGGAACAACCCGCGGGCGACAATGTGGCTGGAAATGTCTGGCCTTCCTTCTCCATCGCTCCGGCCAACTTCGGGGACTCCGGCCAGGGCATGGGAGAATGTTATCAAACCGATGCCAAAGACCCGAACAATCAGGGATTGGCTCTTTATAAGCTGCAGGGCAATCACTTTAATTATCTGTTTTTCGACAATCACGTCTCCATACTCACGATGCAGCAAACCGTCGGCTCCGGCACCACCAATATTCCGAAGGGGATGTGGATGATCAAGCCGGGGGATTGATTTTCAAGTTGGATCGGACGCCGGTTTCGCCGCCGGCCAGGCCGCCACCAAGCGCAGCAGTTCGCGCGCGGACCCGACCTTCATCCACAAACTCAGGCCGAAATAGACGGCCGTGGCCAGGAACATCGGCAGAAACACTTCCCCCAATCTGGGACCCAGGCTGGCGTGGCCAAAATGGTTTTGCCAGAGGAGCTGGCTGGTCCAGGCGGCCAAACCGGCCGCCAATCCGATGGCGGCCAGCGCCGGCCATTGCGCGGCGCTTTCCTTCATTTCCAGCCGGCGCATCTTCTTGCGCAACGCCAGCGCCAGCAGGCCGATGTTGCAGGCCGAACTGAGCGTGTTGGCCAGCCCCAACGCCCCCGGGCCGAGGTTGAATCCGAACAGAAAAACCACCGCGAAAAGCAGATTGATCGCCAGGCAAAAGATGCTGATGCGCATCGGCGATACGATGTCGCCCAGGGCGTAAAAGGCGCGCGCGAAAATGTTCACCAGCGAAAAACAAACCAGCCCCGGCGCCAGGCAGACCAGGGCAAAACTGACGCGCTCGGTCGAGTGGGCGTCGAATTTCCCATGCTGGAAGAGCAGCCGGACGATGGGCGCGGCCAGCGTGACGAGCAGGACCGAGGCCAGCAGGTTGACGAAGATGATGTGCCCCGACGCCTGCCGCAAGGTCAGCCGGAACTGGTCAAACTTCTTCTCGACAGCGAGCGCGGCCAGCGTCGGCAGCAGAAACGTCGCCAGGGAGAGGCCAAAGACGCCCTGCGGCAGTTCCATCAGGCGGACGGCGTAGGCAAACTCGCCCACAATCCGCCCGCTCTTGCCGAAAGCCAGGCTCTGGGTCACCAGGACGTTGATCTGGAAGGCGGCCACGCCGAGCACGCTCGGCACCATCCGGGCCACCACCTCCCGCACCGTCGGGTCGTGCCAGGGCGAAACCCAGCGGTAACGGAACCCCGCAGCGCGCAGGCTCGGCATCTGGAAAAGGGCCTGCGCCACTCCCGCCACCAACACGCCGATGGCCAGCGCGAAGATTTGCGTGTCCAGCCGCCTGCCCATGTGCGGGGCCAGGAACAAGACCGAGGCGATCATGACCAAATTGAGCAGAGCCGCCCCCAGCGCCGGAATGAAAAAGTGCCCCCGCGCATTGAGGATCGCGATAAACACCGCCCCCACACAAGCCAGCGTCAAGTACGGAAACATCAGCCGCATCAGTTGCAGCATCAGGCGCGTCTCCGGCTGCCACGACCCCGCCAGCAGCAGCAGCGAAACCACCCCGATGGCGGCGAGCACCAGTCCCGCCGAAGCGGCCATCAAACCGGAAAGAACGGCGTTGGTCGCCTGCCACATGGCCGGTTCCCCTTCCGTCTTCTCCTTGGCTTTGAAAATGGGGACGAACGCCGCGGTCAAGGCGCCTTCGCCCAAGAGGCGGCGAAAGAGATTGGGGATCATGTAGGCATAGACAAACGCGCCATAGATGCCGCTCGTCCCCATGAAAGCCGCATAGACCTGCTCGCGCACCAATCCCAGCACCCGGCTGGTCAGCGTGGCGGCCCCGATGCCTCCCGATGATTTCAACATTTGCGACACGATCGTTGCGCTCCGAGCCTTGTAGCCGCCGAGAGCGCGAGTGCAAAGCATTTTCGCTTTCTATTAAGATCAGGGCGCATCTCAATAATTGGACACCGGTCAGCGCGGTTGGAGGGCCAGCCGCAAGCGCGCGGTGCTCAGGAGGTTTTTTCGTTTGCGGTCGCCGTCGCCGGATCCGGGTATTTTTTTGATTTTCGTTTTTTGGCCCGATTTGGCCGGATTTACCCGGATTTTTCCGGATTTGTCCGGATTTGTCCGGGTATTTCGATTCGTTGTCCAGGTTGGTTCCGGCTTCTTTGGCAGGTTTTCGGAGCCGCTCCCGGTGCTGGCGGCGCAGGGCGTCAGCGTTTGGAACGGTGCGGGATTGAGCTTTTGCGATAAAGTGCCATGCGGACAGGCTGCGCTCCGTGACGGGGTGGCCGTCAAAGTCCAAGGTTGGCCTGCGGGGGCCTGGCGCCATTGCCGGGGGCCTACAGACCAGAACAAATTGTCGGGATGACCGCTTCGCGGTGCGGCCCGAGCCGGGGCGGGCGGACAGGGCCGCGGCCCGGCGACTCCACTTTATGTCAAAGCGCGAGTTCACGCACGAGGCCACTTTCCCATATAATTGGGCAATTGCAAGGATTTTGTTAAAAAATGTGACTGGAGCAGAAGGCCCGAATGCGGCTCTCCCGATTTTTGGCAACGAGGGGTCATCGACGGCGGCGGCAAAGCCGCGACAACGGGCAAGAGCCTAAGCCGCAATGGGTAATGAATGATGCTGGGGTGACTGAAACGGCTTTGAGCCGCCCATTCGTCATTGGGCCATTTTGGAATTCATTTATAGTTATCATTAGGACATCGAAAATCATCATTTACCCTCGGCGGATGGAGGCTGGGCACTCATCGCGAGGGGACGTGTCCAGTGAGATACGCTCTTAACATTACGAGCCAATAACCGCGGCTTGACACCGCTGGCCCTGATTGGGTATGGAGGATCGAAGATATGTCCGAATACCGAGCCATCATCCGCTGGAAATGCAGCGGCCCCGATTTTCTCAAGGGCCGCTTTTCGCGCGACCACACCTGGACGTTTGACGGCGGGGTTGTCGTGCCCGCCTCGGCCTCGCCGTCGGTGGTGCCGGCGCCCATGAGCAATCCCGCCAACGTGGACCCGGAGGAGGCGTTTGTCGCGGCAGTCTCCAGTTGTCACATGCTCACTTTTATTTACCTGGCCGGCAGGGCGCAGTTCCAGGTGGACAGCTACGAAGACGAGGCGGTGGGAGTGATGAGCAAGAACGAGAAAGGCGTGCCGTGGGTCAGCGCGATTACGCTGCATCCAAAAATCGTCTATGGCGGGGCCAGGCAGCCCACTCCGGCCGAGCTGGAGAGCCTTCATCACAAAGCCCACGAGCAGTGCTACATCGCCGCTTCGATCAAAACGCAGGTCTCGGTCGCCTCGTAGCTTCTTCCTTCATCCTTCATCCTTCTTACTTTGCCCAAATATCGCCCTCCCCGTAGCTGAACCAGCGGGTCATGGTGACTTTTTGGCGGGTGAAGAATTGCACGCCTTCCTTGCCTTGCATGTGCAGATCGCCAAAGAACGATTCGTCCCAGCCGTTGAACGGGAACCACGCCATCGACGCCGGCACGCCAATGTTGATGCCCACCATGCCCGATTTGATGCGGTGCTTGAACTCGCGCGCCGCCTTGCCCGAACGGGTGAAGATCGAAGCGCCGTTGCCGAAGGGCGAGCGATTGGCCATTTCCATGGCCGCCTCCAATTCGCCAAACCGCATGACGTTGAGCACCGGCCCGAAAATCTCCTCCCGCGCCACCGTCATGCCGCTTTGCACCTCGTCCAGCACGGTCGCGCCGAGAAAAAAACCGTCCGGCTCGCCGGGCACGCGGACGGAGCGGCCATCGACGGCGATCTTGGCCCCCTCCTTCGCGCCCGCTTCGATCAATTGCTCGATGCGCTCGCGGTGCTGGCGGGTGATGACCGGCCCCATCTGCGGCTGCGCCTCACGATCGGTCGGCCCCACTTGGATGGCGCGCGCGGCTTGGACAATCGACGGGTAAACGTTTTTCGAGGCGTCGCCAATCACGACGGCGGTGGAACCGGCCATGCACCGTTCGCCCGCGCAGCCGTAAGCGGCTTCGATCACGCCCCGCGTGGAATTTTCGACATCGGCATCGGGCATGATGAAGACGTAGTTCTTTGCGCCGCCGTTGGACTGGACCCGTTTGCCATGGCGGGTGGCGACTTCAAAAACATGCCGGGCCACGGGCGTGGAACCGACAAATGAGACGGCCTTGATCCGCGGATGGGTCAGCAGCGCATCGACGCACTCGCGCCCGCCATGAACGACGTTCAAGACTCCCTTGGGCAGGCCGGCCTCGGCCAGCAATTGCACGATACGAATGGCCGTCAGCGGGACCTTCTCGCTCGGTTTGAGGACGAACGTGTTGCCGCAGGCCAGGGCGACGGGATACATCCAGAGCGGCACCATCGCCGGAAAATTGAACGGCGTGATGCCGGCGCAGACGCCGAGCGGCTGGCGCAGAGTCTCGCAATCAATGCCGCGCGCGATGTTCTCCAGGCTCTCGCCCATCAGGAGCGAGGGGATGCCACAGGCGAATTCGACCATTTCGATGCCGCGCTTCACGTCGCCGCGCGATTCAGCCAGCGTCTTGCCGTGTTCGCGCGTGTTCAGGCGGATGAGTTCCTCGAAGTGGCGTTCGAGCAGGACCTTGAAATTGAACAAGAGGCGGGCGCGCTCGACCGGCGGCGTTTCCGACCACGCGGGAAACGCGGCGGCGGCGGCTTGCGCCGCCTCATCGACGTGCGGCGCCGCGCAGGAGGGCGTTTCGGCAATGACCCCGCCTGTGGAAGGGTTGAAGACGGGCGTCGTCGCAAGGCCGGGCAGGGTGCGCCATTCCCCGCCAATATAAACCGGGCAGTTGTTCATTTCTCAGCCGCGGGAAAGAGCGTCGGATTGTTGCACAAAGGAATCGCCGCTCCACTCGCCGTCGGCGGTGACGACTTTCTTTTGGGCGGCGGATTTTTGGGCGGCTTTGCGCCGGGTCTGCTTTTGCACCAAATCCAGATGGGTGGTGAAGTAGGGCAGGGACTTTCCCCGGAAATCTGCCAGCGTGTTGAATTTGTGTTTCTCCATGAAGGCGAGCAATTCCTCCCGCATCGGCTTGACGCATTCGTAGCCGAATTTCATCACGCCGGTGCAGACCTGGACGGTGTCCGCGCCGACAAGTATAAATTGCGCCGCGTCGCCGCCCGTCTCGATGCCGCCGATGCCGGAAAGCGTCCGGCCCGGAAATTCCCGGCGCATCATCGTCGCGATCTCCATGACCATGCGCAAGGCGATGGGGCGGACGGCCTTGGAGGAGTAACCGCCCGGCGTGCTCAATCCTTCCACAGTCGGTTCCGGTCGCAGCGTTTCCAGATTGATGCCCATGACGCAGCGGATGGTGTTGATGGCGCTGATTCCGTGGCACCCGGCGCGCAACGCGGCCCGGCTGGGGTCTTCGATATGCGTGATATTGGGGGTCATCTTGGCCCAAACCGGCTTTTTGGCCGCCCCGACCACCCAGCGGCAGACTTCCTCCAGCACCTCGCAGTCCTGGCCCATGGCCGAGCCCATTTTGCGTTCGGGCAGGCCGTGCGGGCAGGAAAAATTGCACTCGAACCCATCGACTCCGGCGTCCTGGCAGCGCTCGACGATTTCGACCCAGGCGTCTTTGCGGTACTCCTCCATGATGGACGCGATGAGGACGCCGTCGGGAAACATGTCTTTGCACTTCTTGAACTCGTCGATCCAAATTTTAAAGGGCCGGTCGCTGATCAATTCGATGTTCTCCCAGCCAAGGACCTCGTGTCCGTCGTTGCCGATCAATTTGGCATAGCGCGGTGTGACGTTGACCACTTTGGAGGCGTCCAGGCTGACGGTCTTGGCGATGACGGCGCCCCAGCCCTCCTTGAAGGCTTTGGCGATGACGTTCAAATTGGTCCCCGGCGGGCCGGAGGCAATGACGAAAGGATTGGGCAGTTTCAGTCCGTCAACCGTGCTGGCGAGTGTCGGCATAAGTTTGGCTTCCAATTTCCAATCAATCCGCCATTTTATCCCATCGGGCCGCGTCGCGCCAGCGCAAAATTCCGCCGCCGCGCCCGGATGTTATGGATTTATTCCTGCAAGCGGCCATCGACGAAGCCAGAAAAGGGCTGGCCGGCGGCGGCATTCCCATCGGGTCCGTCCTGGTGTGCGACGGAAAAATCATTGGCCGCGGGCACAACCAGCGCGTGCAGCGCGCCAGCGTCATTCATCACGGCGAAATGAACTGCCTGGAAAACGCCGGACGGCAACGGGCGTCCGTCTATCGGAGGTGCGTCCTCTACACGACGCTCTCGCCGTGCCCGATGTGCAGCGGCGCGATTTTGCTCTATGGCATTCCGCGCGTGATGGTCGGAGAGAACGTCACGTTCATGGGCGCGGAGAGCTACCTGCGGGCCAACGGCGTGCAGGTCGAGGTGCTGCAAAACCAGGAGTGCGTCCAACTCATGCGCGAGTTCATCGCCAGGAATCCGCAGTTGTGGAATGAGGACATCGGCGTGTAACCGGCGAAGGCGAATCAAATGGAAAGACCCCTCAAACCCCCCGTTGATCCGGAATTGCAGCGGCGCATCCAGGATTTGATCGTTTACAAAGGCTGCGGCCACAACCAGGACCTGGTGGCCGACATCATTCTCAACGCCCTCAAATTGCTGACCGACGTGGAAGACCGCGGCGACGTGCGCGTGATCCGCACCGCCGTCGGGGAATTGCGCTACGCCTTCCGCCTCTTCAAACCGTACGCGGACAAACGGAAGGTGACCATTTTCGGCTCCGCCCGCAGCAAGCTGGAGGAGCCGGAGTACCGGCAGGCGGCCGAGTTCGGCCGCAAGATGGCGGCGGAGGGCTGGATGATCATCACCGGCGCCGGGCCGGGCATCATGCGCGCCGGCCACGAAGGGGCCGGCCTGGAAAACAGCTTCGGCGCCAGCATCCGGCTGCCCTGGGAAGAGGGCACCAACCCCATCATGCAGGGCGACAAAAAGCTCATCACGTTCAAATACTTTTTCACCCGCAAACTGACCTTCGTCCGCCACGCCGACGCCATCGCGTTGTTTCCGGGCGGATTCGGCACGATGGACGAAGGCTACGAGGCGCTGACCTTGATGCAAACGGGCAAGAGCCGCCTGCGGCCGCTGGTCTTGATCAATCCCCCCGGCTCGGCCTATTGGCGGACGTGGGACAAACACACCCGCGAACACCTCTTGCGCCAGGGGTTCATCAGCCAGGCGGACCTCAACCTTTTTTACATCACCGACAGCGCCGACGACGCTGTCAAACATATCACCCGGTTTTACCGCAATTACCACTCCATGCGCTCGGTGGCCGATCAACTGGTCATCCGCCTCAAGCACGCCCCCTCCCCCTCCGCCATCGAGGCCCTGAACGAGGACTTCGAGGACATCATCTCCGGGGAAAAAATCCATTCGACCGAGGCCACGCCCGCCGAACAGGACGAGGTTGGGACGTTGACCATGCCGCGCATCGCGTTCGGATTCAACCGCAAGGATTACGGGCGGCTGCGCCATTTGATCAATGTGCTGAACACGTTGTGAACGGATGAAACGAAAGATCAAATTGGTCACCATCGACGGCGATGGCTGCCTGTTCGCCTACACCAACATCGGCAGCGCCTTTCATTCCAGTTGGGACGCCCTGGCCTTTGCCTACGGCCTCAAGGAAGTCTGGGATGAGCGCGGCAAGAAGTATTACCGGAGCGCCGCCGACAGCGGCCAGTGGGCGGAGGAGGACGCCGCCGACATGCGCGGACGCAGTCTCCAGCCGGCGGAGGCGGTGCTCTTTCCGATTCCTTACAGTCCCGGCGTCACGGAATTTCTCCGGGCCAGCCGGGGCAAGCTGCTGCGGGGGTTGCTCTCGGCCTGCATCGGCCTGGTCGGCAAGAAAGCGGCGGACGAAACGGGATTGGACTTCTGCTTTTGCAACACCCTGCACACCCGCGACGGCGTCTTCACCGGGACGCTCGACTACGCGGTGTCCACCTGGCACAAGCACCTGCTGCTGCCGGAAATCTGCCGCCGGCACGGCGTTCGTCCCGAAGAAATCTGCCACGTGGGCGACCACGAGAACGACATTCCCTGTTTTGAGCGGGTGGGCCTGGCCGTGGCCTACCGGCCCAAGACGCCGGAAGTGGCCCGGACGGCCAACCATAGTATTGACGATTTCGGCGAACTCGGTCGCATCCTCGGCCTGGCGTGAGGATCAGGCCGCGGTAACAGGCACCATTTGGTCAAAAGAGTAAAGGCATCGCCATGGATTTAGGCGAATTTAAAATTGAGACTCCCCGCATTGGTGCCGGAATGCGGGGAGTCTAAATTCATATTTTTCCTTTGTCGAGAAAAATGTGGAATCCGGGTGGGCCGGCCGACCACGGCTGGCTCGTGAAACCTTTTAGGGAACCCCCGGACGCGCGGCATCGCGT
Organism: Verrucomicrobiota bacterium; assembly: GCA_049510745.1. Classification (GTDB taxonomy): domain Bacteria; phylum Verrucomicrobiota; class Verrucomicrobiia; order Limisphaerales; family Palsa-1400; genus PLGF01. The sequence goes on from JBEKYR010000062.1 coordinate 14,746, forward strand.
CCCTGCTAAAAACTGCGATGCGCGCCAGGACGATCGGGAAGCGAGTCGCCTCTTTACTCAGGAGCCAAACACCGGCATAATCCGGTTCCATGCAAACACGCTCCTTGCTTCTTTCGCTGGTCCTGTCAGCCGGGTGTCTCGCAGTTTCGACGGCAGCGCCCGTCGCCGTCGTCTCCGCGCATAAAAATTCCGGCGGTGTAACACTGCAAATGCATGAGGGCGCGTTGCGGCTGGAAGTATTTTCGCCGCGCGTGATTCGGGTGACCTATGGTTTGGACCATTCCTTGCCGCCGGACAAGAGTCTGGCGGTCATCGGCAAACCGGAACGCGCGCATTGGAAACTGGTGGAAGCAGCCGATGAAATTTCCCTGCGCACCGACGCCATCGAAGCCCGCGTCAATCGCGCCAGCGGCGCCATCGGTTTTTTTGACAAGAACGGAATCCTGTTGCTCGCGGAAAAATCCGGGGGCGGAAGATCCTTGACGCCCGCGCGGGTGGGCGGGATTGACACGCTCCAGAGCCGCCAGGAATTCGCGCTGGCGCCGGACGAGGCGATTTACGGACTGGGCCAGCATGCGCAGGGGTTGATGAATTATCGCGGCGCGAGTGTTCATTTGATGCAAAAAAATCCGACCGAAAGCGCCGTTCCGGTTTTGCTTTCCAGCCGCGGCTACGGCGTGCTGTGGGACAATCCGGCGGTGACCGACGTGAATGTCGGCAAAATGGATCCATCCAGCCTGACATGGACTTCGGAAGCGGCGGAGGCAATTGATTATTATTTCATGTTCGGCCCGGAATTGGACGGGGTGATTGCCGATTATCGCGCCTTGACCGGCGCGGCGCCGATGTTCGGCAAATGGGCCTGGGGCTTCTGGCAATGCCGCGAGCGTTATGCCTCGCAACAGGAACTGCTCGAGGTGGCCGGCTGGTATCGCGGGCATCACGTTCCACTCGACGGCGTGATTCAGGACTGGCAATACTGGACGCCCAATCCGTGGGGTTCGCACAAATTCGACACCAACCGCTACCCCGATCCGGCGCAAATGATGCGGCAATTGCACGCCGAAAATGTTCATGCGATTATTTCCGTCTGGCCGAAGTTCGACGTGGATAGTCCGAACGCGAATGAATTGCGCGCGGCGGGCGCGCTCTATCCGCAGGTCATTCCTTACGTCTTTCCCAAAGGCCAAGGCCAGTGGTATGACCCTTTCAATCCAACGGCGCGCGCAATTTACTGGCAGCAGATTTCGCGGGAACTTTTTTCCGACGGCCTTGACGGCTGGTGGCTCGACGCGAGCGAGGCGGAATTGAGCGGGAAATGGGGCGAATTCCGCAACTTCAAAACCGCGGCCGGCGCGGGCGCGAAGGTTTTCAATGCCTATCCCCTGATGCAGACGACCTCGATCTATTCCGGCCAGCGGGCGGACAACCCGGACAAACGCGTCTTCATTCTCACCCGTTCCGCTTACGCGGGCCAACAGCGCAATTCGGCCGTCACATGGTCGGGCGACATTCGCGGCACCTGGACGGTGTTCGCCAGGCAGATTCCGGCGGGACTCAATTTTTCCCTGAGCGGCATTCCGTATTGGAACACCGACACCGGGGGATTTTTCGGCGGCGATCCCGCCGACGCCGCCTACTCCGAACTGTTCACGCGTTGGTTTCAATTCAGCGCGTTCTGTCCGATGTTCCGCGTGCATGGAAGCGGCAAGCCCAAGGAAATCTGGCGTTTCGACGACGGCACGCAAAAAATCCTGATCAACTACGATCACTTGCGCTATCATTTGCTGCCGTACATTTATTCCGTCGCCTGGAAGGTCACGAGCGAGGGCTCTTCAATGATGCGCGGGCTGGCGATGGATTTTCGCGCCGACACCAACGTCTTCAACATCGCCGATCAATATCTTTTTGGCCCGGCGCTGATGGTCAACCCGGTCACAAAACCCGAGGCGGCGGCGCGCGCGGTTTATCTTCCGGCGGGGGCGAATTGGATTGATTTCTGGACGGGCAAAAATTATTCCGGCGGACAAACCATCGAGGCGGCGTCGCCGATTGAAACGATGCCGCTGTTGGCGCGCGCCGGCTCGATTATTCCCTACGGCCCCGCGATGGAATGGGCGATGGAAAAAAGCGATCCGGTTGAACTGCGCATTTATCGCGGAGCGGACGGACATTTCACGCTCTACGAAGACGAAGGCGACAATTACAATTACGAAAAAGGCGCCCGCGCGACGATCCCGATTTCCTGGGACGACGCCAAACAGACGCTGAAAATTGGAAAGCGCGCCGGCAAGTTTCCGGGCATGTTGAAGGAACGGACGTTTCGACTCGTCTGGGTTTCGCCGGGTCATGGCGTGGGTGTTCCGTCAACGCCAACACCTGATCGGGTGGTCACTTACACCGGAAGCGCCCTGCAAGTTTCCGCCCCGTGACGGTGACTTGGCATCCGCCGCCGCGTGGAGGCTGATTTCGCCTACTCGTTCACATGAACCACCTTGGCGGGGGCGAAGCCGTTGAACCAGGTGGCCGAGGCGTTGCTGTAGGCCCCAATGGCTTCGCAATACACCAGGTCGTCCAATTGCAGATCAGGCAAATCTTCGGAGAGCGAGATGGTATCCAGGGCGTCGCAGGTCTGGCCGAAGACGGCGCAGATTTCGGGCTGGCCCCGCTTGAAGGCTTTGAGGTGGTACTGGCAATGATCGAAGATGATGCCCGAAAAAGTGTGGTAAACCCCGTCGTCAATGTAATAGCAGGTCTTGCCGTCGCGGCGGGCTTTGCCGATGACCTTGGCGATGGAGGTGGCCGCCGAAGCGACCACGAACCGGCCCGGCTCGGCGATGATGTCGGTGTCCTTGGAAAAGAGGCGGTCGATCTCGGCGTTGATTTTCCGGGCGAGGACCTGGATGGGTTCCACGTCGCGATGATAAGGGGCGGGGAACCCGCCGCCGATGTCGAGAATCTTGATCTTGTGGCCGCGCGCCTCGGCCTCCTGCATCACGCTGGCCGAGATGTTGAGCGCCTGGACGAAGTTCTCGAAATTCATGCACTGGCTGCCGACATGGAAGCTCAGTCCCTCCACCACCAATCCGAGGTCGAAGGCGGCCTGAATCAGCGTCACGGCTTCGCTGGGGTCGGCCCCGAATTTGGACGACAGTTCGACGACCGAGCCGGTGTTGGGCACGCGCACGCGCAGCACCACGCCGGCGTGCGGGGCGAACCGCTTGATTTTGTTCAGCTCGTTGAGGTTGTCGAAAGTGACCAGCGGCTTGTATTGATCGAGGGCCTCAAGGGTTTCGCGAGGCTTGGTCGGATTGGCGTAAATGATTTTGTCCCAGATGAAATCCTGCTGCTCTTTGGCGGGCAGTTCCTTGATGTTCTCGTACACCAGCCTGAATTCCGCCAGCGAGGCCACATCGAAGCTCGCTCCGATCTTATAGAGGCTGCGGACGATGGCCGGGTCGGGGTTGGCCTTGACGGCGTAATAGGCCTGGACGCGGGGCAGGTGTTGGTGGAAGGCCTTGTAGTTGGCGCGAACGACGTTGTGGTCGATCACCACCACCGGCGTGCCCTCTTTGCGGGCGATCTGCTGTAATTGCCTCTTGGTCATTCTCCTAGATCGCCGGCTCGGACCCGTCGATCATTTTGACCTTGTTGTGGGCGAAATACTCTTTTGTCAAGGCCTTGACCAACTGGGGCCGCTTGTCATAGAGGCGCTTGAGAGGGCGCTTGGCGTGGCGGGCCAGCGCGTAATGAGTGAGGATCGGCAGGGCGATACTGGTGTCGGTGTAGCAGACCACCGCATCCGGCAAACGATCCGGGTCCACCTTGCCCCAACTGACCGCCTCGCTGGGCGTGGCGCCGGAAAGGCCGCCGGTGTCCGGGCGGGCGTCGGTGATCTGGAAGAAATAATCCTGGCCGTATTCCCTCATGCGCAGGACTTCCTGAATCTGCGGCTCAGTTTGGAGCATGAAGTTCTTGGGACTGCCGCCGCCCATGAGCATGACGCCGCTCTTGCCGCCGGCCCGCTTGGCTCCGAGGACAATGGCGGTGGTTTCGTTGACATCGATGGACGGATTCATCCGCAGCTTGTTGCCGCGCAGCTCCACGCCGGCCACGTTCATACCGATGGTCGAATCGCCGGGCGATGAGGTGTAGCAGGGGACGCCGGCGCGATAGGCGGCCGCCAGCACGGAGACATCCTTCAGGCCGGCCTTGCGCTCCCATTCGGCGGCGTAGCGGCCAATGAGGTGGTGCAATTCCGCGGTGCCCATCTCCTTCTGAAATTCAGGCTGGATAAGAATGCCGCGGAGAATTTCGTCCGTGGCCATCAGGCAGTCGCTGTAGCCCAAAAGCACGTCATACACGCGGACGATGTCGTTGGTGCGCAAATCGGTGTCATCAAAGAGGTGGCTGCCGACGTGGACGGGGAAATTCAGGGCGAAGTGCAGATCGTGATAGAGAATGGCCCCGGTGCTCACGATCCAGTCCACGAATCCGGCTTTGATCAACGGGACAATGGCGGAGCAGCCCAGGCCGGCCGGGGTCAACGCGCCCGACAAACTCATGCCCAGGGTCACATCCGGTTCGAGCATCCGCTCGGTGTACAAGCGGCACACCTCGCGCAACCGGGCGGAATTGTAGGCCAGGAAGCAATCATCCATCAGGTCCGGGAACTTTTCCTTCCCGGTGATGCCCTTGGGCATGATGCGCTTGCCGGCCAGGTACTTTTCCCGGTGCGGGCATTTCTTTTTCAGCAACCAATCCGGCGCCTCGGTCAAATCTTCGCGGTGACGGCTTGTTCTCTTCGTGCTCATAAATTTCAATGCAATCAATTTCCTAAAGTGCGCGCAGAATATACGCGGCCTTCCCCGCCTGCCAACCCTTTAGTTGCATTTTGTCCCAGAGTTATCATGGACAGTCTGACCGGATAAATTATCCTGCGCCATGATGACTGAGAAAAAAGCGACGACTTCACGCACTCCGGCGGCCCTCGGATTTGTCATGCCCGCCGAATGGGAGCGGCATGAGGCCACCTGGCTGGGCTGGCCGCACAATCCCACCGACTGGCCCCGCAAACTGAGCGCCATCCGCTGGGTTTACGGCGAAATGGTCCGCAAAATCGCCCCGGGCGAAATCGTCCGGCTGTTCGTCAATTCCAAGAGCGCCGAAACCGCCGCCCGCCGCACCCTGACCCAGGCCCACGCCGATGTCTCCCGCGTCGAGTTCATCATCCACCCGACCAACCGCGGCTGGACCCGCGACAGCGGGCCGATCTGCGTCCGGCGCGGCGGAAAGAATCCGGAAACGGCGTTTGTTCATTTTCATTTCAATGCCTGGGCCAAATACCCCGATTGGCGGCAAGACCGCAAGGCGCCTGAAATTGCGGCCCGGCGCCTGGGCAAACGCCTCTTCAACGCCCAGTGCCAAGGCCGGGACTTTGTCCTCGAAGGCGGCGCCATTGAGGTCAATGGCCGCGGCACTCTCCTGACGACCGAGGAGTGCCTGCTGGATCAGAAAACCCAGCCGCGCAATCCCGGCCTGGGCCGGAAAGAAATTGAATTGACGCTCCATCGCTATCTGGGCGTCAGGAATGTGCTCTGGCTGGGGGGCGGGGTGGTGGGCGACGACACCCACGGCCATGTCGATGACATCTGCCGGTTTGTCAATGCCACCACCGTGGTGCTGGCGCGGGAGAGCAATCCCAAGGACATCAATTACGCGCCGCTGGCCGAAAACCGGGAACGCCTCGAGGGCTTGCGCCTGGAAGACGGCTCAAAAATCCAGGTGGTGGCGCTGCCCATGCCCGCGCCGATTTTTTACGACGGCTATCGGTTGCCGGCCAGCTACGCCAATTTTTACATCAGCAACGCGGCCGTCCTCGTGCCCACCTTCAACGACCCGAACGACCGCATCGCCCTGGGCATCCTGGGCGAATTGTTCCGGGACCGGCCGGTGGTGGGGATTCACGCGGTGGATTTGGTGCTGGGCTTTGGCACGCTGCATTGCCTGAGCCAGCAGCAGCCGGCCATTGATCGCTCGACGCGCGCGCCGGACGCCGGTTATTTGCCGGCAACCCGGACCCCGTCTCAAATGAGGAAACAAAATGAATAAATACCAGCATCCTAGGACTGACGCCTTTTTGTTTTGTTTCCATATTCCCTTGTTCGCGGTTGACATCCCAGGCCCGAGGGTCGTTCAGTTAATGCAAGATCACCTTCCTATGAAAAAGTGTTTTGTATTATTTGCGCTCTCGGCGTGCTGCATTCTCAATGCGGCAGAAACACCCACCAATTTGTTATCCATCTCGCTGGTTGACAACAAGGAGTATCTCTCACGGACCTGTGTAAATCCGCCCGAGACCAACGAGGTGATGATTATATCCCCGCCCGTGCTTGCCGATAGAGATTTTGCAGCCTTTGACACGACGAATCAGACCTTCGCCATCACCCCTGAAGCTGCAAAACGACTGGCTAGCGCGATTTGGGTCTTGGGGAAAAAATATTCCCCCGGATGGGAAGCCGTTCCCTATCGGCACTTTCCGGGCGGTGAATACGACTTAATTCCGACGCCCGTTCCATTTGTTCTCCAAGTTTCGGGCGAGACGATATACAGCGGCATAATTACCAAAATGACCTCTTCCGACGGCTTCTCGGGACCAGCCATACTTGCCGACCAGAACTTCATAACTACCAATTTGGCCCACAACGTGACATTTACCATCTACCGTGGTTACCCACCGCCAAATGGATTCGCAACCGGAGGCGGGGTGGATCGGCGCGGTGATAAACGGATCGTGGCGGCCGTTCAAAAGTTGTTTGCGCATGAAAACAAATGACGAGACAAAAATGAATGAATACCAATATCCTAGGACTGACCCTTTTGATTTCGCTTCCACCCTCCCGCTTCTTGCCGCCTTTCACGGGCAGTTGAAGCCGCCACCCCATTCAGTCAAGGATGTGCCATAATGATGACGGCTCTGGCCTCTGGAGTTCTCCTTGGACTCTTCTGCGGGCTTGCCCCCGGCCCCCTCCTGGCGCTGGTGCTGGCTCAAACACTGCGGCACGGCGCGCGGGAAGGCTGCAAGATCGCCCTGACCCCGCTCGTCACCGATGCGCCGATCATCGCCCTGGCGCTGGCGCTGGCAGCAAAGCTGGCGCAACTCCACCCGTTGCTCGGCATCGTGTCCCTTGCCGGGGGAGCATTCGTCCTGTATCTGGCCTGGGACGGCTTCAGCCCGGTGCGTGCGGCCCCGGAAACCCCGACTGATCGCCCCAGATCGTGGTTCAAGGGAATCTTGACCAATCTGCTCAATCCCCACCCGTGGCTGTTCTGGCTGACGGTTGGGGCGGCGACCTTGGCGAAAGCGATGGCACAAGGCTGGCCGACCGCTGTCGCCTTCCTGTGCGGCTTTTATCTGCTGCTGGTCGGCTCGAAAGTGCTGGTCGTGCTGCTGGCCGCGCGATCCCGCGATTTGCTGGCCGGGCGGCCCTATCGGGTGGTGATGCGCGTCCTGGCCGTGCTGCTGGTTTTCTTTGCGTTCCTGCTGTTCCGAGAGGGATGGAAGCATCTGGCCGCGACATGAACGGTGAGGGTCCTGGGAAATTGGTGTTTGGGGTTGACGAAGTGGGCGGCGAGGGTGATGCTGGCGGGCGTTATGGGCAGACCATTGCTTTGATCCAGAACGAAACTGGCGCTTCTGGAAGACAAATGAGGAGACAAAATGATTGAATACCAACATCCTAGGACCCTTTTCCTAGCCTCGGCAAGCAAATGAAAGGAAAACTATGGAAAACTTAATCACAACACAGAAATCCGTCAGCGACCTCATTGGGCAGTTTGAGTCAGGGACATTGGCGATTCCTGAAATCCAAAGAGACGTTGTTTGGGATTCGGACCAGGTCAGGAGCTTGGTCGAGTCGATCAATTTTGGCTATCCGTGCGGATCGCTTATCCTTTGGGAGCCCCGCGAGAAGGACAAGAATTTGGTGCGTTCCATGATTCGACCGGAGCGCCTTGATCAACATGATGGCGTCCTACCGCGTTATTTCCTCCTCGATGGCCAGCAAAGGCTCACAGCAATCGCGTCGGTTCTGCTCAAAAGAGACAAACTCAAAGATATTCTTTGCGAGTTGGAGGAGGATATGCCGTTTATCTACGTCAACCTGAAAAAGCTGCCTCGCGAGATGGAGGCAACAACGGACTCTGGGGGTTACAATTACCCTTGGGTCCTAATGAACCGGCTTTACGATGGGTCAATCGAACGAGATGAGGAATTCAATAAGCTTTCCTCGGATGACCGCGACGCGATACGCAAATACACACAGGCCTTTCGCGACTACCAATTTCCATTGCAGATCATCCGTGACCGAGACTACGCCACGGTTGCCGAGATTTTTACCCTGGTCAACTCTCAGGGAACACAATTGACCGGGGCCGAGATACATCTGGCCAGGATTGTTCCACATTGGAAGGGCATTACGAGTGAGTTCAGGGATTATCGCGTTCATCTCCGTGAAAAGAACTACGACCTTGACCTGACCTTTCTGATGCGCGCGGTGACAATTGTCGAATGCCAAGTACCACAGATAAAGAAACTTGCCGAACGAGTTGCCAAAGACAGGCCGACGCGACACCACCTGGATGAAACATGGCGGAAGGCGAAGTCGGCGATGGAAAAACTGATCCGCATTCTCCAGCGAGACATAAACTTGGACAAATCCAAATACGTTGTTTCCAAGAATTCGTTGGTTGCCTTGATTTATTACCTTGCCAACGAGCGAAGTCGCGGCCCTGCCGTCGGGAGCGTGCTCAGGTTCTTTATCCTCTCGCAACTGGCCCAGCACTACAGCGCCGCGGCTGAGTCGTCGCTGAGGAGGGATTTTCGAATCCTCACTGACCCGTCTGTTACGCCTCGCCAGGGTTTGTCGGAGTTGGTCGACGTAGTTGCCGGCGAGGCGCGTCAGGCCTATCGTGGAATGAAGATTCCTCCAGGCAAGGTCAAGGGCCTTCCATCAAGGAATGTCATGTTGATGCTGATGTACCTGCTCATGCGCGACCGGAAGGCAACGGACTGGGGTTCGGGCAAAGTCAGATGTTTGGATGAAATTTCGCCACAAGACATGCAGCTCCACCACATCTTCCCATTCAATTTCATGACGACAGACAAAGCCGCGCAAAAACTGTGCAGGGATTCCGAATACACCCCAGCGGAATTCAGGACGGAAGTGAATGACATCGCAAACCTAACATTCCTGGGACGGGAGAAGAATGCGGCCATCGGGGATATCCCTCCGTGGCAGTATTTACCAAACGAAACGACGAGGGAAATGCGCAAGGCGCACTTCATTCCGGAGGATCCGGAATTATGGAAACTCAGCAGCTTTTCTGAGTTCTTGGCTGCTCGCCGGCAGCTTATCGCAAAGGCAATGACTTCGCTGATTAAATCGCTGTAACAGTTTTGCTTGTATCCCAGTGAATTGGTACTGAATTGGGGTCATATATAAACATTCTACATTTGGAATTGATAAAATGCAGGATGCTTGGATGTAGCCCCAAAGTCTGCAATCAAACGAAAGATTCCGTCGGCGGGACAAGTGAACAAATTGTTGGGCTGACAAGTGAACAAATTGTTGGGCTGACAAGTGAACAAATTGTTGGGCTGACAAGTGAACAAATTGTTGGGCTGACAAGTGAACAAATTGTTGGGCTGA
>JBEKYR010000063.1:0-19909 GCA_049510745.1 Verrucomicrobiota bacterium
GCGCTTACGGGAAGCGGGATTCTTTCGGCCAACGGCGGGGCGGGACAACTCCCGTACGGGGGCGGCGGCGGCGGCGGCGTGGTGCGGGTGACCAGCACGACCAATCAGTTCACCGGCGCCATCTCAGCCCATGGGGGCGCCGGGGCGATGGCGGGCGGCGCGGGCGTGATTTACGAGCAACTGGTCCGGAACGCGGTTGTGCAATTGCTTCTTGACAACGGGGGGATGTCCGGGACGAACACCCCGTTCTCGGGCGTGACGAGCGGACCGTACGACTTGACCATCAACAACGGCGCGATCGCGGCGCTTCCCGGAACCTCGAGCACCAGCATAAGCAATCTGGTGGTCGGTTCCAACAGTTTTATGGTCAGCACCGGGAACCTTGTTTTCACCCTGGCCGGCAACGCCACCATTCTGCCGACTGGCGGCATGGTCTTTGATGGCGACGGAAGTGGCAACAACAGCGGATCCGGCGCCGGCCGGGGCGCTGGCAGCGGTAGCAGCGGCAGCGGCAGCGGCGGCGGCTACGGCGGCAATGGCGGCGCGTCGGCCAGCGGCGCGCCCGGCGGCGGCGCCTACGGTTACGCGAACACTCCCGAAATTGCAGGCAGCGGCGGGGGTAGTGTCACCTCGCCGAACGTAGGCGGACTGGGTGGTGGCGCCGTTAAGTTGACGGCCAAGGGAAGCCTGGCGCTGGGGGGTAAAATCAGCGCCAACGGCACGGCGGGCGTCACGCAAGGCTGCGGTGGCGGCTCCGGCGGCAGTGTCTGGTTGCAGGTGGGAGCGCTCACCGGTGGCGGCAGCATCACGGCCAACGGCGGCGCGGGCCAGGCGGCGGGCGGCGGCGGCGGCGGCGGCGGGCGCATCGCCGTGATTACTGTGAGCAATCTATTCACCGGCGTGATGTCCGCGCAGGGGGGCGCGGGCTTTGCCAACGGCGGAGCGGGAACCGTTTATACCGCGCCCGACCTCCAAGGGGTCAATTCGCAATTGATTTATGACAACGGCGGGTTGCGCGGCACGCTGACGGCGTTGCCGGCGCTTTCCGTGGGGGCCCTAAGAATTCAGAACGGAGCGGCCGCGGATTTTTCATCAAGTTCAATCGGGATCGAACGTCTCTCAATGACGATCGAAAGTCTCTTCATCGGGTCGAACAGCTTCCTGGTGCAAACCAATCCCACGCCGATGTATTTGACCATCTCCAGCAATGCCACCGTGCAGGCCGGCGGCGGCATGATTTTGGACGGAAGCGGCAACGGCGCGGGGGCGCTTGGTTCGGGCGCCAGCACGCTGTCGGGCTTGGGTTATATGACCGGCGGCGGCGGCGGCCACGGCGGCTGCGGCGGCAACGGCGAGAGCGGAGCGGCCGGAGGAAATGTCTATGATCAGTATTCAGGCCCGACCCTCTTGGGGAGCGGCGGCGGCGCCTACATCATCGCCGACAGCGCGCGAGGCGGCGGCGCTTTGCACCTGATCGTCAGCGGAACGTTGCAGATGGATGGCCTTATTTCCGCCAACGGAGCCGTCCCCACCAGCGAAGCTGGGGGCGGCGGATCGGGCGGCAGCATTGACCTGAACGCCGGCATCCTGGCCGGGGCGGGAACCATTGAGGCCAACGGGGCTTCGGGCGATTTGCCCAACGGCGGCGGCGGCGGCGGCGGGCGAATTGCGCTGACGACCTCGACCAACCTGTTCACCGGCGCGCTCCAGGCGCGCGGCGGCCCGGGATTTGTCGCCGGCGGCGCGGGAACCGTTTATCTGATCGGGAAAAGACTCCCCAGTCCGAGCGCATTGATTATTGACAACGGCGGGTTGAGCGGAACCAATACGCCGGTTTCCGCGCCGTCGGTTGTGCCGATGTACTGGATACCCTATGACTTGACGGTTTCCGGGGCCGCCGTGGTGGTGCCGCAGAGCGGGTCCTCCAACATTACTGTTGAGAGTCTGCTGGTGGAGTCCAATGCCGTCCTCACCCATCCAAGCGCCGCCGGGAACGTCTATTTTACGGTTATGAACAACGCCGTCGTGCAAAGCAACGCGGCGATTTGCGTGGATGGCCAGGGCTACAATGCCGGCGCACCCGGTCCGGGCGCGGGCACGACCGCCACCAACGGCGTGGGCAGCGGCGGCGGCCACGGCGGGATGGGCGGGGCCGGAGCGTCCGGCGCGCCCGGCGGCGGCACGTATGATTCCGCGCAGCAGCCCACCCAGTGGGGCAGCGCCGGCGGCGTCTTCTCGGCGCTGGACCCGAACCTGTCCCAAGGCGGCGGCGCCATTGAGTTGACTGTCGGCGGGACCTTCACCGTCAACGGCAAAGTCAGCGCCAACGGCAACGCGGCGATCTTCCCGGGGGCGGGCGGCGGGGCCGGGGGCAGCATATTCTTGACAGTGGGCGTGCTGGCCGGCGACGGCGTCCTGAGCGCCAACGGCGGCGCGGGACACGGCCGGCTCGGCGGCGGCGGCGGCGGCGGGCGCATCGCCCTTTCATTTCAGACGAACCAATTCACCGGCACGACGACCGTTTCCGGGGGCGCGGGCTTTGCCGCCGGCCAAAGCGGCACGCTCTGGATTACGACCAATCTCGACGATCTGATCGTGATCGCCGCGCCGCAGGTGCCGCTGTCCGCGGTGGAGGAGGTCCAGGGCGGCAACCTGATCCTGCAATGGAACGGGGTTGGCGGAGTCAACTGCCAGGCGCAATCCTCAAGCGACCTGATCCACTGGCAGCCCTGCGGCAGCGTGATGGTGAGCAGCAACGGCCCGAACACCCTGGTCCTGCCGGTGGGGGCCGATCCTGGAACGTTTTTCCGGCTTGTTCCCGTCCGGTAGCCGTCGCGATTATGGCGACATCGCGGCGGCAGGGCGGGAACGGCCGGGATTTCCGGGCGCAACCATTACGGCCATCTGCAGGTGATCGTGCCGAAAACGGAATGGGCGATAAAATTGTTGACTGATCCGCTGCCGGGTTCAGCGTAAGAGTCATACCCGTACTGCAATTTGGCGGTGACGTTTTTTCCAAAACGACGCTCCAGGCCAATCCGCGCCGCGTGCTGCCGGTCCTCGATGCCGGCCGGCAACCCGCCGGCGAGCGTGTTCTGGCCGTAATTGGCTTCCGAGAAGGAATAGCTGGCAAACAAGCTCGCCGTCTGCCGCCGACAACAACGTGAGCTACCTCTTCAGTTCGCGCACGGCGGCTCCAAACGGCCCGCAATTGGTGATCACCGCGGTCCCGGAGCCGGGCAGCCTGGCGTTGGGGGTGACCGGGCTGGCCGCGCTTTTGCTCTGGCGGTTCAAAGGCTGTCCCGGGCGATGCATACCGCCCACTTCGGCGATACCCAATGAGTGATGGGCAGACGTTGACGCGGGGCTGCCCTGGAGACCCGGCCCAACCGGAGAGTAACCCGCGGGGTCCGCGCCCGCCAAACGCCGGGAGTGGATGAATTCCCGGCGCTCCAATGCAGGCGCGCCCCCCCAAAAAACGCTGGTTGTCGGCTCCTCATGATGACAAAGAAGTCTTCTTTACGATGGACGACCGGCTGATTTGTTCCATAATGAGTCTGGCCTTTTTGGAGGCCGTTTGGGAAATTGCGTCAAATCATGCCCTTAATTGATTCGTGTCGGAACATATTGAAGGTTCGTGGCTCATAATTAGAGAGCTGTATGCCAGGCCCGGATTTTGAAACGCTGGTGGCTGGCTATTATGAGCCGCTTTACCGGTTCGCCATCAGTTTGACGCGCTCGGAAGCGGATGCCTGCGACCTGGCGCAGCAAACCTTTTATATCTGGGCGACCAAAGGCCATCAATTGCGCGATCCGTCAAAAGTCAAATCCTGGCTCTTCACCACGCTGCATCGCGCCTTCCTCGAATCGCGCCGCACCGTGGCGCGCTTCCCCCATTCCGAGTTGACGGACTCGGATGCCGATCTGCCGGTCATCCTGCCGGAGGCGGCCCGCCAATTGGACGCGATGCAGGCGGTGGAGGCTTTGGGGCAGGTGGACGAGGTGTACCGCGCGCCGGTCGCGCTCTTCTACATGGAGGATTGTTCTTACAAGGAGATTGCCGAGATTCTGGAAGTGCCCATCGGCACCGTCAAGTCCCGCCTGGCCCGCGGATTGGCGCAACTCAAACACATCTTCGCCGGGAGCAGCCCGGCCCGGAACCCACAGGGAGGTCAACATGAATAACCTGGAGGCCAGGGAAATCCTGGCGCTGTTCCGGCCGGGCACGGCTGACGAAAAGGACCCATTCTTCGACGAGGCCCGGCAACTGGCCAGGACCGACCCGGAGCTGGCCCACTGGTTCGACCAGCATTGCGAGGCTTATCTTGTCCTGCGCGGGAAATTTCAAGCCATCCCAATCCCACGCGGGTTGAAGGAGCAAATACTCTCCGAGCGAAAAATCCACCGGCCGCTTTTCCAAAGGTATTGGGGTCCCCTCCTGGCGGCGGCCGCGGTGGTGGCGTTTTTGGCAGGCATTGCTTCGACCTTCTGGCCCGTCCATGGCCTGACGGACCGCTATGCGGCCTATCGCAAACGCATGACCGAAACCGCGCTGCGCGGTTACTACATGGATTTGACGGCGACAGACCCGGTCCTGATCCGGAACTTCCTCAAGGAGAAAAATGCGCCGGCCGACTATTCCCTGCCTGCCGGGCTGAACGCGGCCGCCGTCGTCGGCTGTGTGGTTTCCAGTTGGCAAGGCAGCCCGGTTTCCATGATCTGTTTCAAATCCGGCCGTCCCCTTCCCCCCGGAGACCAAAGTGATCTCTGGCTTTTTGTGACCGACCGCCAGACCGTCGCCCACGCCCCTGCTCCCGGCGCCCCGGTGTTTGCCCGCGTGAACAAGGCGACCACGGCCAGTTGGTCCGACGACAAGAAGAACTATCTGTTGGCGGCGGTGGGTAACGAGGCGTTTCTCCGGAAATACCTTCAGTAAGGGCGGGGGCTTGGCGGCCCCAGGGGCACGCTCATGTGGGCGATGATCCAGTTGAAGTCGCGCGGGTCGTCCGAGACGTCGATGGGAAGCCCGGCGGCGTCGGGGGCCGGGGCCGGCATCGTGCTGGCGCATTTCCAAAGGTGCGTTTCGGCGTGCCCGTCAGCGAAGGAAAAAGCGGCCCCCCGATTGTGCCAGGAAGCCGGCAGCCGGATCCATTCCGGGTAATAACTGCGGTTGACAAAGTAGCCGTCCGAAATGCTGTCCGGGTGCTCGTCCAGAAAGACGAAGATGCGGCCGGGCGCGGGCATGGAGGTCAGCCTGAAGAATTGCGTGTATCCCGGATTATTGATATTGACTCCGGAACTGGTGATTTCGCCCGCGTCCCCCACCGATGCATTCATGGAATAACTCCGCGCCCGGCTGCTCCAGCCCGCCGCCAGTTGCGGCGCGCTGAGCACCCAATCCGAAGGGCAGCGGTAGATCGCGGCCACTTTGGCGATATACGAGCCCAGGGCCGCTTCAGTCAGGTCGGCGAGGTTGGTGTTGTCGGCGGTCAACTCCCAGTCCAGCGTGCCAGCCGCCCAATTGAGGTTGGTGCGGGCGGCGGCGCCGCCCAGATTATAGGCCAGCCGTTGGGAATGGTCGTCGGCATACATCAGCCAGCCGGTCACCAGTTGCTTGTTGTTGTTCTGGCAGAACATCCCCCGCGCCTTGGCTTTGCTGCCGGCCAGCGCCGTCAGAATCAAACCGGCCAGAATGCCGATGATGGCCAGCGCCACCAGCAGCTCCAGGAGGGTGAAACCACCGCGTGGCGCGGGCGTCATGGGTTGTGGCGGACGGATTCGGCCCTTCATCGCACTGATTAAGTTCAGTTTACCTTTACCATCAGACCCCGGAATTTTCCAATTCTATTTTTCCCCCCCGCCTCTGCCATTCAACCGGCGCCAGGAAGTCCGGCACGCGCGTCTTTTGCGCAAAATCGCGCCTCATTTTTATTCGTGAAATCTCAATTTGAGAAAGGAATTTTCACCGGCTTGCAATTGCATCGAACGTCGTTTACCGTTCAAGACATGAGCAGCAAAGCCCAAGCCGTCATCCAGGAATTCAATAGCTTGCCGCAAGTCGAACAGTTGGCCGTCTATGAAGCGATTGCCCGCAAGGTGACCCCAGCGGATTACGGGCCGCTCTCAGATGAGGACCTGACCTCCATTGCCGCCGAAACCTTTGCGTTGCTGGACCAGGAGGAGAAGCGTGCCCAGTCGCGGTGAGGTTTGGCTGGTGGATTTAGGAATGATTCAAAAGGTTCGGCCCGCGCTGATTCTCAACCGGTCGTTTAAAGACACAGACCGCGCGTTGATCAGCGTGATTCCTCACACCACAACGTTGCGCGGTTCTGAATTCGAGATTCGAGTCAACGTCCCCTTTCTCCAACCCGGAGCCTTTCTGGTCCAAAATCCCATTACAATTTCGGCAACGAAAGCCGAGCGATTCCTCGGTCGCTTGACAACCCAACAATTGGCATTGGTGGAAGCAGGCGTGCGCAACTGGCTTGGCCTGTAGGCCGAAAGCGATTTTTCACGATCCGTTGGCCTTCTGGCGCCTTCTCCGATACGCGTTCCCGTCCTGGCATCCGGACATCTTTTCTGCGTGGATTCAGACCTGGAATTTTTTCCGCCTCAATGTCGATTCGCGCACGGCGACAGAGGTGCGCTCAAGCTTTTGGCCCTGATTCCGGCAATCATCTTTTCCAGGTCCCGGCCGTAGCGGACAAAACTGTCAAATAGAACCTGGGCGTCCGCCTGGGCCGCGGGGCCGTGGAAAACGGCCGCGACGTGCGGTTCGATCGAGAAGCCCGCGTCGTAGCCGCGCGCCAGCGCGTCCGCCAGAATATCGCGCACCCGGCCCTGGCCCTGGCCGGGGTAGGTGTAGTCGCAATCATTTTTCGCCGGCGCGTAAATGGCGTCCTTGACGTGGATGTGGGCGACGTGATCGCGGATGTGCTCCCAGAATTCCCACGGGTCCTGGCGCGGCCACGGCCGGGGCTTGCTGCGGTCGGGATTGAAAACGGGATTGCCGGTGTCGAAGACCCATTTCAGGCCGGGGCACTTTTCCAGCAGTTCCAAGCCGTGCCGCCAGCTCATGCCGCCGTAGTTCATGCAGTTCTCATGCACCGGCTGGAGGCCGGCGTCGCGGAACATCCTGGTCACTTCGCCGACGCGGCGGAAGACCTCGGGCGGCGTTTTGTCTTCCGTGTCCGCCGGCTTGTAACTCATGATGCGGACAAGTTTCGCGCCGAGCCGCTGCATGCGCGGGATGCAGCGCCGGACTTCGCCGAGCGTGATTTCAAACGGGTCGGAAATTTTTTTGGACCAGTTGGCGATGGCGGAGCCGAAACAATAAACGCCCACGCCCGCCGCCTGGAGCTGTTCGGCCGCCAGACCGAAGGCCCGGTCCGGGAGGTCGTGGAGATTGGCCTTGGCGAAGCCGGGGACTTCGACGGCGCGCATTTCCAACTGGCTCCAACCCAATTGGCGGGCGGCCTTGATCTGCGCGTCCAACGGGACGCCCGCTTCGTCTCCAATGCCGGTGAGGATCATATCAGCGTTGAAAGGACTTGGCGAAATCCTCGTTCGACGTTTGGACCACTTTCTTCTCGAATGTCGAGGCGGCGATCAATTCGTTGAGCTTTTTCTCGTAGGCGGCGCCGTCCAGGGGCAGTTCCACCGTTTGCCCGATCAGGCCGGAGTAGAGGAGCACGTTGGCCAGTTCGACGGAGTGGATTCCCTCCTCGCCGGGCGCGATCAGGGGCGCGCCGTCCAGGATCGCGTCCACAAAATTTTGGGTCAGGGCGGCGTGCTGGGCCGGTTCACTGGAGAAGGGAATCTCGATGTTCCACACCGCGGGTTTTTGAAAGCCCAGCTTGGAGGTTTTGCACTGCTCGAACATCGAAACCTCGTTGCGGGTGAAGAGCAATTTGTCATTTTCCAGCAGCAGTCTGCCCATCTCACCCGCGATCTCCAGGCGGTTGGTGCCGGGCGCCTCGCCGGTGGTCGAGACGAACACCCCGGCACCGCCGTTGGCAAATTCCAGGTAGGCGGTGACGTTATCCTCGACCTCGATGTGATGGAAGCGGCCCAATTGCACGAAGGAGCGAACGCGGGCGGGCATGCCCAAAAGCCATTGCAACAGGTCCAGTTGATGGAGGCACTGGTTGATGAGAACGCCGCCGCCCTCGCCCCGCCACGTCGCGCGCCAGCCCCCGCTGGCATAGTAAGCCTCGGAGCGGAACCAATCGGTCATGATCCAGGAGAAGCGGACGATCTGCCCCAAATCGCCGTCGGTGAGCAGTTTTTTGATTTTGGCGTAGCGGGATTCGGTGCGCAATTGGAACATGGCGGCGAAGACCTGCCCGGGGTGCTGCCGGCGCACCGCGATCAGCCTTTCGGCGTCGGCCTTGTGGGCGGAGATCGGTTTTTCCACCATGACGTGCAGCCCCGCGTTGAGCGCCGCAATGCCAAGGGAGGTGTGCTGGTAATGCGGCGTGGCCACAATCACGGCATCGACTTCTCCCGATCGAATCAATTCCCCGCCGTCGGCAAAGACCTTCAATCCCCGCTGTTCGTATGGGGGAAGTTTATCGGCAAAGGCGTCGGAGACGGCTTTCAGCTCGCACCGTTTGACCTTGCCCTCCAGCAGGTAGCCCGCGTGGTGGCTGCCGATGTTTCCCAAGCCGATAATGCCGAGACGAACTGGTTTCATTGATGGCTCAAGTATCAGGCGGATGAAAGAGGGCATTCAAGCAGATTTCGCCGGAGGCGGTCCGTTTTTTTCATTAGATTGCGAAGAAGAGTGCGGCGGGGTATCTTGGGCCGGCGATGGTCGAGAAATGGTGTTCGATGACAACGAAAAGGGCGCGGGCTTTGCTGGCGGCCGGCTGTGGGCTGGCGCTGGCGGCCGGGTGCTCAAGCCCGCGCGACCACGCCGAAAATTACACCGAAACAAACGCCGTGTCCCCAGCCGTCCAGGCCGCCCAAGCCGCGCTCCAAAGCGTGAAGGCCAAATTCGCGCCGGATAGTCATCTGGCCATTTTCAACCTCAAAGCGGCGGAGGAGGGCCGCAGCATCATCGTCGAAGGGGATGTGGAAAGCAGCGCCGCCAAAGAAGAAGCCATCGCCGCAGTGGCCCGGACGGGGCGCAACGTGGTTGACCGCGTCACCGTCCTGCCCGCCGCCAATCTGGGCGACCGCATTTGGGGCATCGCCGCGCTCAGTGTGATCAATGTGCGCGAAAAGCCGGGAAACACGTCGGAAATGGGCACGCAAATGTTGATGGGCGATGTCTTCAAGGTTTGGAAGAAGCAGACCAATTGGTTCCTCGTCCAGAGCGGCGACCGTTACCTGGGCTGGGCGGAAGGGGGCGGCTTTGTCACCTGCGCGCGGGAGGAAGTCAATCATTGGAATTCCTCGCCGCTTTTGATCGTGACCGCCTTTGAGGAACGCATTTTGGAGCAACCCGACCCGGCGGCCCTGCCCGTGGCGGATGTCGTCATGGGCGGCCGGGTGCGGCGCGCCGGCGAAACCGACGGCTGGTGGAAGGTGGAATTGGCCGACGACCGCGCCGGCTGGCTGCCGAAAACGGCGGCGACGGATTACGCGGAGTGGCGGCGGAGCCGGCGGGCGACGCCGGAAAACATCGAACGCACGGCCAAGTCGTTTCTGGGGCGGCCCTATTTTTGGGGCTGCAATTCCATCCGTGGCATGGATTGTTCGGGCTTCACCAAGATGGTGTTTTTTCTCAACGGCATCGAGTTGAACCGCAACGCGTCCGAGCAGTGCCGGCAAGGGGTGGAAGTGGCGTTGGATGCGGACCTGAAAAATCTCAAGAAAGGCGACCTGCTCTTTTTCGGACGGCGCGCCACGCGGCGCGGGCCGGAAAGAATCGGCCACGCCGGGATTTATCTTGGGGACAAACTGTTCATTCACTCGTCCGAGAGCGTGCATCTCAGCAGCCTGGACCCGGCCTCGCCTTTGCGCGACGAGCCGCGCATCCGTTTGCTGCTCCACGCGCGGCGGCTGCTGCCGGATTCCTGACGCGCGGCTGTCTGGTCCGGCCGCTCGAAGATTCTTATTTTTGTTCCGCGGCGTTCACCAGGCTTTCCAAGAGCGGTAATGCCTCAGTGACGGCGGGAAAAAGCAGAGTCTAAAACAATTCTCATTTCGCCGTCTGCATATTTTCCTTGACAAATAGAGAGAATCGACCCTAGCATACCCGCACTGCGGCTTTCAGTGCGGGTATGCTCAATTTCGCATTTCCCCCCATCACTAAGGCATTACAAGAGCGGCTTTTCCGCGTTTGTTGTCTGGCAAACGATGAAGTATCCTGCAAACCATGAAACGCGAAGAGATTATCCGGGACATTGATGGGCTGGAAACAGAATTGGCGGCCCTGGAGGAGCAGTATGGCCTGCTGTCCGCCGATTTCTACCATTTCTATCGGGCCGGAGAATTGGAGCAGACGCGCGATTTCATCCGCTGGGCGGGCTTCTATGAGGCAAAACAGGAGCGTGAAGCGTCCTATCGAGAACTCGTATAACCTACCGGGAATCTATTGGCGTCGTGGACTGCGGCTGAATGGCGGGTTGTGGCGCGTCGAGCCGGCGGCGGATGGCCAGGAAGATCGCTTCGCAGGTGGCGGGCGCGGGCAGCGGGGCCTGGCCGCCCGGCGGGCCGAAGGCGGCGATGGCGTCGCGAAGGGCTTCGCGCACGGAAAGGGCCAGCATCAGCGGCGGTTCGCCCACCGCTTTGCTGCCGTAAATGACATTTTTTTGCGCGGCGTTTTGCAGCAGCGTGACGTTGAAGACCAAGGGCGTGTCGCCGATCGAGGGTATCTTGTAGGTGTCGGGCGAATGCGTCAGCAGCCGGCCTTGATCGTCCCACTTTAATTCCTCGGTCGTCAGCCAGCCCATGCCTTGGATGAAGCCGCCTTCAATCTGGCCGCGGTTGACGCCTTCGTTGATCGAGTCGCCCGCGTCCTCAAGCAGGTCCACGCGCAAGACGCGGTGCATGCCGGTAAAAGCGTCCACCTCGACTTCCGCCGCCGCCGCGCCATAGGCAAAATAATGAAACGGCCTGCCCCGGCCCGCGGCCCGGTCCCAATGAATCCCCGGCGTGGCATAGTAGCCGGCGGCGGAAAGACTGACCCGGTCCAGGTACGCTTGCTTGACAACGTCGGCAAACGCCACCCGCCGGCCCGGCGCGCCCGCAACAGAAATCGCTCCGTCCGCGAAGACGAGTTTTTCCGCGCCGGACGAAAGTCTCGCGGCCGCGGCCGCCGCCAGGCGCTCCCGCAGGATTTCGCAGGCGTTCTTGACAGCGGCGCCGTTGAGGTCCGTGCCGGCGGAGGCGGCGGTGGCGGAGGTGTTTGGGATTTTCTCGGTGCTGGTCGGCATGACGCGGATGCGCTCCGGCGGCAGGCCCAGCTCGGCGGCGGCGATGGCACGGATGTTGGTGTGAATGCCCTGGCCCATCTCCGTCCCGCCGTGGTTTACCTGAACGGAGCCATCCTGGTAAATGAGCACCAACGCGCCTGCCTGGTTGAGATGGGAGACGGTGAAACTGATGCCGAATTTGACCGGCGTCATGGCCAGTCCGCGCTTGCGATGGGGATGGGCGGCGTTCCATCGCGCCACCTCCTGGCGGCGGGCCTGGAAGGCGCTGGACTCCTTCAAATCGTGCCAGATCGTTTGCAGGCGGTTGTCCTCCAGCTCCTGGCCGTAAGGGGTGGTGTTCGTTTCGCCCCGGCCGCGATAGAGATTGCGTTCGCGCACCGTTTCGGGCGGCAACCCCAGCCGCCGCGCCACGCGGTCGAGTATCTCCTCGATGATCAACATGCCTTGCGGCCCGCCAAAACCGCGGAAGGCGGTGTTGGAGGAGAGGTTGGTCCTGGCCACCTGGCCGCGGAACTCGGCGGCCGGAATGAAGCAGGAGTTGTCAAGATGAAACAACGCCCGGTCGGTGATCGCCTGCGAGAGGTCCATCGCCCAGCCGCCGTTGGACCAGAGGTGAATGCGCGCCGCCCGCAGCACGCCCCCGGCATCAAAGCCCACGCGAAAGCGGGCCAGGAACGGATGGCGATGGCCCAGCAGGGCCATGTCCTGGTCGCGATTCAAACGCACCCGCGCGGGGCGTCCGGTCTGGCGGGCGGCCAGCGCGGCCAGCGCGGCCGGGGTGGCGGCCTGGGTTTCCTTGCCGCCAAAACCTCCGCCCATCCGCGGACATTGCACGACGACTTTGTTGGCGGGCAGATTCAGCACGCGGGCGACGACTTGCTGGACTTCGGACGGGTGCTGGGTCGAGGAGGTGACGAGCATCGCGCCGTCCTCGCCCGGTTCCGCACACGCGGCGTGGGTTTCGAGATAGAAATGTTCCTGGCCGGCCAGCTCGAATTCTCCTTCCAGGCAGAACGGCGACTGCTCCAGGGCGGCGGCGACATCGGCGCGCCGGATGAAGTTCGGTTCGTTGTGGAATGAGTTCTCCGCCAGGGCCTGCGCGATCGTCAGCACCGGCGGCAACGGTTGGTATTCGACGACGACCTTTTCCGCCGCCGCGCGGCAGGCAGCCTGCGATTGGCCGACGACCAGCGCCACGATCTGGCCATGGAAAAACACTTCCTTGTCCGCCAGGAGGATTTCGTCCTTCTTGACACCGCCAACGTTGTTGGCGCCCGGGACATCCTCGGCCAGCAGGACGGCGCGGATGCCGGGCAGGAGGCGCGCTGCGGAAGCGTCGCGGCGGAGTATCCTGGCGCGGGCGTGCGGCGCGCAAACCGGCCAGGTTTCCAGCACGTCTTTGCCCGCGGCCTGGTCGTCGGTGTAAATGGCCTGGCCGGTGACGTGGAGGTGGGCGCTTTCGTGTGCCGGAGCGCGCGAAGCGCCGCCGGCGGTCAGCGCCGGCGCGGTGGACGGTTCCTCGAAGCCGTCTTCGTGGAAAAATTTCTCGAACAAACTCGTGATCAAAGCGCGGCGGTATTCGGCCGAGCCGCGCACGTCGGAGATCGGGGTGAATTCCGCCCGCAGGATGGGCAGGACGCCAGCGACGGTTTGCGCGGACCATGGCTGGCCCGGCAACGCCGCCTCGGCGCGCAACGCGCGCGCGGGCATGGCCGCCACGCCGCCATACGCCAGTCGCGCGTGGCGGATGATGTTCCGGCGGTCCACATCGACGACGAAACAGCCGGCCACGATGCTGATGTCCACTTCCCGGCGGCGGGAAACCTTCAACCAGCGGCTGTGCCGGATCAACCCGGCCTCCGATGGGCCGCGCGGAAGGACGATGGATTTGAGCACTTCGCCCGGTTGCAGGGCCGTTTTGCGGTAACTGGCAAAGAATTGGTGGAGGGGCAGCACGCGCTCGCCCGCCAGACTGGCGAGCACGACGCGCGCGTCGCAAGCCAGGAGCAGCGGCGCGCTGTCGCCGATGGGCGAGGCGGTGGCGAGGTTGCCGCCCAGGGTGGCGCGATTCCGAATCTGGCGCGAACCGAACACCCGCAGCATGTCGCCCACCGCCGGGAACTCGCCGGCCAGCGCCTCCTCGATCTGCGTCACCGTGGCGGCGGCGCCCAAGTGCCACTCGGCGGCGGTGGCCTTGATTTCCCGCAGTTCGGGGACGGCTTCTACCGAAACCAGGGCCGGAAATTTTTTGTAGAACTTGGCCATGTCGAGGCCCAGTTCGGTCGCCCCGGCGATCAGGCGCGCGCCGGGGACTCGCCGCAGCAGCGCGAGCAAATCGGCCAGCGAGGCCGGGCGGAAAAACTGCTCGCCGTCGCACTCGTATTCCAGCGCTGCCAGGGGCGGGCAGGGCGCGGCCAGACGCCCGGCCAGCGGGTCTTCAGCGTTGGCGGCGTGGCGTTGGGCGAAAGCGGCGGCGGCGGCGGCGCGGATGGGCCGGTAGCCGGTGCAGCGGCAGAGATTGCCGGCAAGCTGGTCGTCCAGGTCGCCGGCGGTTTTGAGATCGTCGCGGTAGTAGCCCTCCAGCAACGAGCAGATGAAGCCGGGAGTGCAGTAACCGCATTGCGAGCCGTGGCGCTCCACCATTTCGCGCTGCACGGGATGAAGGCCGCGCGGGCCGGCGACGCCTTCGACGGTGAGGATCTCCCGCCCCGCCAGGAGGCAGACGGGCGCCAGGCAACTGTTGATGGCGCGATAGGTGGTTTTGCCGCGCGCGTCCTTGTCAAGAAGGAGGACGGAGCACGCCCCGCAATCGCCTTCGGCGCAGCCTTCCTTGGAGCCGGTCAGGCCGGCGGCGCGGAGGAATTCGAGCAGCGTGGTGTTGGGGGAGCATCGTTCCGCGCGGATGGGGCGGCCGTTCAAAATAAACTCAAGCGCGGCGGCCATGAATAACGTCAAGACGATTGTTCAATCCACCGCATTGTTTTCTCCGCCAGCCTGTCAAACGCCGTCACGCACTCTTCGAGGTGCTCCTCCCGCGTGTCCTCGATTTTGTTGTGGCTGATGCCATGCAGGCTTTGCACGAACATCATCACCGTGGGCACGCCCGCCCGCGCCACTTCGGCCGCGTCGTGCAGCGGACCGGAAGGCAGCCGGTGACTTTGGCCGCAGGTCTGCCGGATGGCGTCGTCGCAAAAGCCGATCAGCGTGGGGTGAAAGAGGACCGGGTCGATTTGCCACAGGCGCTCCCAGGAAACGCGCACGTTGCCCTCCTCGGCGAAGCGCTGGCTGGCCTGGCGGGCGTCCGCCAGCATGGCAGCCAGGGCGGCCGCGTCCAGATGGCGCTGGTCCAGCGTGATGCGGCATTCTTCGACCACGCTGGTGACGATGCCCGGCTTGGTGACGCACGAGCCAATCGTGCAAACGCCGCCGTGACGGCCGGCGATCTGATAAATCTCTGGACTCATCTTGGCGGCGGCCAGGAAGGCGTCCTTGCGGCGGTTCATGGGCGTGCTGCCGGAATGGGCCGCCTGGCCGTGGAAGGTCAGGGCGTGGCGTTCGACGCCGAAGGTGCCGAGCACCGCACCCAGCGGCAAACCGAGGTCCAAAAGCACCGGCCCCTGCTCGATGTGCAATTCCAGGTAAGCGGCGGCGTTCTTGAGTTCCTTCCCGCTCTCCCCGGCCCGCTCCAGGTCAACACCAATTTCCTTCAAGGCGTCCGGCAGTCGGATGCCGTCCTTGTCCTTGAGGACGCGGGCTTCGGCGAGGTTGAGATGGCCCGAGCAGGCGGAGGAGCCGAAGAGGCTCTTGCCGAAGCGGGCCCCTTCCTCGTCAGCCCAATCGACCAGGCGGACGGTGACGGGGGGTTGGCCGGAGAATTGGGCGTTGATGCGGCGGAGCACTTCAACGCCCGCCAGGACGTTGAGGCAGCCGTCGAGCCAGCCGCCGTTGGGCACCGAATCGATATGGCCGCCGATGAGCAGCGCGCGGTCCGACTGGCCGCGCAGCGTGGTCCAGGTGTTGCCGGCGGCGTCGTTGTGGATTTCGACGGGGAGGGCTTCGAGTTTTTGGCGCAGCCAGGCGCGGGCGGCGAGCCAGGTCTGGGTGAAGGCGACGCGCTGGGCGCCGTTCTCATCACCGGTCAGGGCGCGAAGTTCCTTCAACTCGGCCACGGTGCGTTTCGGGTTCAAAGACGCTTTCACGGGCATGATAGCCTTTGTTTCGGCGCTTTCATTGTAGCCGGATGGCAGCGGATGACAATGAAATTAAGGACGCCGGGAAACTTTCCGCTTTTAAACTTCCGCCGCCTTCTCCAACCTGACGGAAACGGAAGAAGATCAAAAACGCTTGCAATCCGGCGCTTACATTTTAACGGTGGCCGTCTCCTATTTGCTGGGGTCGGCGCCCTCGGGCTATCTGGCGGGGAAGGCGCGGGGCATCGATGTGCGCGCGCTGGGCAGCGGCAACATCGGCGCGACCAATGTCTTTCGGGTGCTGGGCACCACGGCGGGCATCGCGGTGCTGGCGTGCGATGCGTTGAAAGGATTTGTGGCGGCGCGCTGGGTGCCGGCGCTGGCGCTGCATTTCTTTTCCTCCCCCGGCGCCTCGCGCGAGGGCCTCGCGCTGGCGGCCGGCGCGGCGGCGATCCTGGGACATAATTTCCCCTGCTGGCTTGGGTTCAAGGGGGGCAAAGGCATCGCCACCTCCGGCGGGGTGGTTTTGGCCTGGGCACCGGCAGCCTGTCTGACCGCGCTGGCGCTGTGGGGATTGGTTTTTGCGGCCAGCCGGTATGTTTCGCTGGCCTCGATCGCGGCCGCGCTCATTCTGCCGTTGGCCGTCTGGTTTTGGAACGGCAGCGCGACCATGACCGCGGTGATGGCGGCGTTGAGCCTGCTGGCCATTTACAAGCACAAGGCGAACGTGCGCCGTCTGCTCGACGGGACGGAGCATCGATTTGTCAAGAATAAAACATGAATGTCACCGTCATCGGCGCGGGCGGCTGGGGCACGGCGCTGGCCAATCTGTTGTGCCAGAACCGTCATGCCGTCACGCTCTGGGGACACGATCCGGCCCACCTGGCGCAAATCAGGCAGACCGGCCGCAACGAATTGTTCCTGCCGGGCGTGGCGGTGTCGCCGGACCTGCGGTTCGAGGCGGATTTGGAGAAAGCGGTGGCGGGGTCCGCCTGGGTGGTCGTCGCGGTGCCCTCGAAATTTTTCCGCGAAATCACCAGCCGGCTTTCCGCGTTCCAGGGCGTGGCGGTCAGCGGCACCAAGGGAATTGAATACGAGAGCGGGCTGACCATGTCCGGCATCCTGGCCGCAACCATGCCCAAGGCGGCGGCGGCGGTGCTCTCCGGCCCGAGCCTGGCCCTGGAGGTGGCGCGGGAAACGCCGGCGGCGGTGGTCGCCGCGCACCGCGAGCCGGAAATTGCGCGGGGAGTGCAAACGCTCTTTCACCGGCCGGCCTTTCGCGTTTACAGTAGCCAGGATGTCCTGGGCGTCGAGTTGGGCGGCGCTGTCAAGAATGTGGTGGCCCTGGCCGCCGGCGTGGGCGACGGCCTTGGGTTTGGCGACAACGCCAAGGCCGGCCTGATTACGCGTGGCCTCGTCGAGATGCGGCGCCTGGGCGTGGCCTGCGGCGCCAGCGCCGAAACCTTCTCCGGTTTGAGCGGCTTGGGCGACCTGGTGGTGACCTGTTACTCCCGGCTCAGCCGCAACCGCGCCTTTGGCGAACGGGTCGGCCGGGGCGAGAACGTCGCCGCCATCCTGGCCAGCACGCGCACCGTGGCCGAGGGCTATCCGACGGCGCGGGCCGCTTGGCAGTTGGCCCGCAAGCTGGGCATCAAGACCCCGATCATCGACGAGGTCCATGCCATGCTTTACGAAGGCAAGGAAGTGCGCCGGGCCGTCCACGACCTGACCAGCCGGGACAGAAAGCAGGAAGACTGATGAGAAAATAATCAGTGAATAGACGAATCAGTGAATCAGTGAATGCGGAATTCATCAATTCACTGATTCTCACTTCACTGATTGTTTCCAATTCACTGATTCTCACTTCAACTATTGCCTCCTACGCCATCGCCTTTTTCATCGCCGCCATCAAGTCGCCGTATTCCTCGAACGCCGCGAACTGGGGGAATTGCTTCTTGATCGGGTCCGGCGAATGAAACAGAAAACCAACGTGCGCCTCCATTAACATCGCCGTGTCGTTGAACGAATCGCCGGCGGCGATGACGAAATAGTTCATGCTGCGGAGCGCGGTGACGGCGCTGCGTTTGGGCTGTTCCTGGCGCAGTTGGTAGCCGGCAATGCGGCCTTCCTCGACCAGCAGATGATTGCAAAAGATCGCGGGCCACTCCAACTGGCGCATGACCGGCTTGGCGAATTCCTCGAACGTGTCGGACAGGACGATCACCTGCGTAAGCGCGCGCAATTCCCGCAGGAACTCCAGCGCGCCCGGCAAAGGGCGCAAGGTGCCGATGACTTCCTGGATGTCGGCCAGCTTCAATCCGTGCTGGTCGAGGATTTTGATGCGCCCGCGCATGAGTTTGTCGTAATCCGGCTCGTCGCGGGTGGTGCGGCGCAGCTCCGGGATTTTCGTCTTTTCGGCGACGGCAATCCAGATTTCGGGCACCAAAACGCCCTCCAAATCGAGCACAATAACAGATTGTTTCACCGGGCGAGTTTTTCAGGAAAGGGCGGGCTTGTCGAGCCAATCAAGCGCGCCGCTTGATATTGCCGCTCCGACAATTCCATATCCTTGCGAAAATCCCGTTTCACTTTAGAGAGGGCGCGCTCCGCTTCTCGATTAGTGAAGCCAGGTTCGTCAATTTGTCCGTCAACTCAGCAACTGGAAAACGATCAAGGCTGTCAGGACGC
Source organism: Verrucomicrobiota bacterium (assembly GCA_049510745.1). Classification (GTDB taxonomy): domain Bacteria; phylum Verrucomicrobiota; class Verrucomicrobiia; order Limisphaerales; family Palsa-1400; genus PLGF01. Next base: position 18,263 of record JBEKYR010000063.1, read on the forward strand.
GCCCGCCACGTGGACATTGCATAAATTTAATTCGACAGATAAGGGATGTGGTGATAAAATCCTTTTTAACGTGTGGCCAGACCGGAAAGATGCCAGGAATAGTGATTTTTGCGCGCACTCGCGGCGTGCGCGTATAAGTTCTCCTTCTGTTCGTGATAAATGGACTCTTGGCGCGGACGGCTTTCACCTTAAACGCCTGAGAACCGGACTCTAACTCTTTGCGCATAAACACCCAACACAGAATTCATAATGAAATCCCTACACGTTTGCATTCCAGTCGCAGTTCTGCTGATGGCCACGGCTCTTCCGAGCCGCGCCGCCTTGTTCACCTGGACCAACGCCATCGGCGGAGACTGGAGCAGCCCCGTTAACTGGAGCCCGAACGCTGTCCCCGGTCTGGGCGACGATGCGCTCATCACAGGCAGCGACACTTATTCCGTCACACTGTACGCCAGCGTGACCGTCAACAGCCTGACATTGGGCGGCGGCAGCGGCCAACAGAGTCTGTCAACCTACGGCACACTGACGCTGAACAGCGCCAGCGTCGTGAACACCAATGGTTTCCTGGCCTTGAGTTATGGAGGCAGTTTGTCTGGCGGCGGTCTGTTGACTGTCAACGGCCAACTAACTTGGACCAGCGGTTCCATTGCCAGCGGGAGCACGTTGGCGATAGCGACCAACGGGGTTTTGGCGTTGGCCGGCATCAATGGGTATAATTATGCTTGTAGCGGTATCTTGACCAACGCGGGAACCGTGCAGTTGCAGAGCGGGAACCTCGAACTCGTCAGCGGGCAGTTGGTGAATTTGCCCGGCGCGTTGGTGGACCTGCAGGGCGACGTGTCAATTACCTGGACTGCCGGCACCGAGTTGATTGTCAACGAAGGGACCGTGCGCAAGTCCGGCGGCGCCGGTGTCAGCGACATCTACCCTATTTTCAACAACGCCGGCACGCTGGAGGCGCAGAGCGGAACGCTGCAGTTAATCGGCGCCAGCTCCGGCGCCGGCGCGGGTTTGTTCACGGCGGAGGCCGGGGCGACCTTGGCTTTTGGCAACGGCTACACGGTCGGCAGCGGGGGCCAGGTCACGGGAACGGGCACCAATCTGTTGAACGGCGGCACGGTGACAGTGAACGGGACTGTGACCGCGTCCAACCTGGTGCTGGCTGGGGCGACGCTGGGGGGAACCAGCGGGGTTATCATGGGGGGAATGACTTGGACCAGCGGTTCCATTGCCGGCGGAAGCACGTTGACGCTGGCGACCAACGGGGTTTTGGCGCTGGCGGGCATCAATGGGTATAATTATGCTTGTAGCGGTATCTTGACCAATGCGGGAACCGTGCAGTTGCAGAGCGGGAACCTCGAACTCGTCAGCGGGCAGTTGGTGAATTTGCCCGGCGCGTTGGTGGACCTGCAGGGCGACGTGTCAATTATCTGGGTTGCGGGCACCGAGGTGATTGTCAACGAAGGGACCGTGCGCAAGTCCGGCGGCGCCGGTGTCAGCGACATCTACCCCATTTTCGACAACGCCGGCACGCTGGAGGCGCAGAGCGGAACGCTGCAGTTAATCGGCGCTGCTTCTGGAACCGGCGCGGGTTTGTTCACGGCGGAGGCCGGGGCGACCCTGGCTTTTGGCAACGGCTACACGGTC
>JBEKYR010000064.1:0-19573 GCA_049510745.1 Verrucomicrobiota bacterium
AATTTTCCTTGCGCGGAATTCCTCAGGTGTTGCCTAAGAACCGTTGCAGTACATCCCGGGGAGCGCACGCGCCTTCGCGTGCAGCGGTCGGCGCCCTCGCCGACCGCTTCTTCGCTCTCCTAACCCGGAGCAAACCCGCCGGTTTGATGCACTCTGGCGCGTTCGTCGGCCTGTTGGCTTGCGCGCGTGGGCGGCAATCAAACAAGCTCGTCCCCCTGTTTCATCCGCTGCGTCTTTGACTTCTTGGTTTTCGCCGCCCTGACTTCTTCGGCGGCGCGCGTCAGATTCAACGCCAGAAGCCTCTCCAGAATCTGCTCATCCGTCAAATCAGGGGGGAAGCCGTAGGCGGCGGCGACGGCGGCATCCAGTTTCTTGTGGGCCAGGTCCAGCCAGGCCGGGCGCTCGTTGTAAAGTTTCGTCAGCGTGCGCTCTTTGAGTTTCGCCGCGCAATCGGCATCGCGGGGTTCCAGGCGCGGATAACGCACCACGCCGATTCCATTTTTGCCCGGATGCACGACATAGCGCGCCCAGGGGCCGTCGGCCGAGCCGGGGAATTCCAGAATTCTTTCGACCGTCCACTCCAGCGGATTGAGCCAGCGCTCGCGCAGTTGGTTCAATTCCTCCGCGGCGGCGGCGATTTCGGCGCGATGTTCGTCCGGCGTCCTGCCTGAACTGCCGTAACGGGGCGAGTCCTCTTTGCCCATGAAATAATTTTTCGCCGCCAGGTTTTCTGCATAGCTGGTGTCGGGTGCGGGCGCAACGCGCTTGGGTGGCGGCGGCGGCGGCGGCTGAAGATCGTCGGCGAACGGAAACGGGAAAGTCTCAAAGCAGGTTGTCGGCGTGTAGCGAAAGCCTGATTCCTTCTCGCGTAACTGTGTCCCTTGTGCCAGTGCCCAGACTTCGTGGAAATACGATTGGAGAATTCCAAAAAAATAATCATCTTCACGCGCAAAGGCAACGGTTGCAGAATCCGGCAACAAGACTGATTCTCGCCAAACAAAAATGCGATGCTTTGCGACTCGTGCAGTTGCCAGAAATCGTGAAACACGAATGCTTGCCTCTCTGAATTCAGGGCGGCTTCTGCCAAACAACCACCAGAGCTTTGGGCGATTGCTTGAACTTGCTTTCAAGCGGGTCGCTTTTATGTGCTTCACCGTAAAATCAAAAGCGGCTTCATATTTTGCTGCTTCATGCTCGGCTCTGGTGTCAAAATCTATAACCCACGAATGAGACGGACGTCTTGTAACATCCTCCCCATTAAAGTAGGGCCGGACTACGTCGCTGCTCGTCACTGGGTGAGCGTTCGGAGCTGATAACAAGGAAATGGCTACTTGGTTTTCTATCACAAATGGACCTGCTGGAAGCAAGCCAATGAAACCCAAGCCTCCATTGGATTTGAGAATTGACGCACTCGTTATATTGGTTTCGCTAGAGAGATTTGGGTGAATTTCCGTTACGACTTTGCCATCAAGAACTCTAATTTTTTCGCTTCCGGCGTCGAAGGCAATCATGCTGACATGTACCACAGCTCCATCCAGCGTCCACTCTCGGTCACTGATCGCGAAGAAAATGTCACCTGTTTCCTTGATCCGCTTCAAGACTTCGCGGTTAGCACCGCCGCGAATTCCTTGTGTCGCCAGCAAGCCAGCGCGTTTGCATTTGCCGTGCTCAATCAGATCACGCGCCTTTTCAAACCAATAGCAGCAAAGGTCAGATTGGCCGGGAATTCGCTTGCCGTAAACCTTGCGGAGTTCTTCAACGTAGTCATCGCCAAGTTCTCCACGCATGAGTTTATCGCCAAGAAACGGCGGATTGCTTACGATCACATCGCATTTCGGCCATTCCCGTTCGGTGTAGAACTTCAAGCTGTCGTCGCGTTTGTGTTCGCCTGCTTGCGCTTCCTTGAGCGTCTTGGCCTTGCTGTGGAAATGCGGCACAAGCAAGGCGTCCTCATTTTGGAAGCCGTCCAGCACCTGCAAAACGGGCGTGCGGTCATTGTCAAAGCCGTTGTCGCGCCGCCATTGCAGATAACCGATTTGCACGGACACTTGCGCCAGCTCGAAAGCGTAGGGATTGATTTCAATGGCCTTCAACTGCGACACGGACACTTGCGGCCTGAACGCAAAACCGAGTTGCACGGCAAACGTGATGACTTCCTTTTCGAGTCCAAGGAGCAATTGGAGCGAGACATAAAGAAAGTTGCCGCTGCCGCACCCTGGATCAAGCACCGTCACTGACGAAAGCTGCTTTTGGAATTTGGCCAGCCGTTCGCGTTGCGCGACGCTACCTTTGCCTTTGACGCAGGCGGCGGCAAGCTCCCCTTTGATTTTGGCCCATTCGCGCCGGAAGGGTTGCATCAAAACCGGTTCGACGATTGTTTTGATGTCGGCTTCACTGGTGTAATGCGCGCCCAGTTGCGCGCGCTGGCTGTCATCCATGGCGCGCTGAAAGAGCGTGCCCATGATGCTGGGTTCAATGAACTGCCAGTCGGCTTCGCCGGCGTCGGCCAGCTTTTTCAATTCATCTTCGGTGACTTCAAAAACGGTCGAATCCTCGAAAAGATGCCCGTTGAAATGGCGGATTTTGTCTTTGCCGAAAGTGCCACCCCTGGCCATGATTTTGAAAAGTGTTTCGAGCGTTTCGGCGAAGTGGCGCAGATCGTCGAGGCCGGTCTTGAGCAGTTCAGTGAAAAGTTTTTCCGGCAACAGTCCGGTGTCCTCGGCAAAGAAACAAAAGACGATGCGGTTGAGAAAGCGGGCGATGCGAAGGTTTTTCTTTTGCGCGACCGTAACTTCGGCGCGGCTCTTGGCGTCGGCCAGTTCGACGCTTTCGCGGCTTTGCAGTGACTTGGCGATTTCGGCAATTTGCCCCGCAAGGTTTATCGTGACTTGGGCTGTGGTGCGCTGCGGTTTGAGATAATCCGGGCTTTCAAAAAGCGCGTGAAGAATCCGCAAGTTTTCCGGGCGGTCAATCTGGTCGTTGATGAATTCGTAAACTTCCTGCACCGTGCCGTTAAAGTTCGTTTTGACAATGTAGCGGTCAAAATCGCACACCACGAGCAAGGGCGGATTGAGCAATGATTCGCGGTAGCGGAGAAGCTGCTTGTAAGCCGCGTCGAGGTTTTTCTTTTTGCCTTTGTATTCCCAGGCGAAACAGCCCTTTTTCCAAACGTCAGCAAAACCGCGCTCGGTCGGGTCGCCGGCGTCCGGCGTCTCCTCCAACCCGAAAAGCTCCGCGTCTTTGACAACACGTTTTTGGAAGCAAAAGGACTCGCTGCCGGACGGGTCGGCTTCGGCGGGCGTGGGCTGGCCAAGCAAGCGGCAGAGGTCATCGAAATGCCCCTGGTAGGCGGAAGTTTCCTTGCCCTGGTAGCGCGACCATTTCCTTTTGAATTCGGCGGCGGTCATTCAGTTCTGAGCGAAAATGACAGGCCAATTCTGGCAAACGTTTCCTCAAACATCACCGGCATGGGAGGATCTTACCCGGGATCAGGTTCTCCGGCAAGCACTGGCATGTCGCCTGTGTTGCGATGGGTGTTTGGGTGCGACACAGGCGATTTGCCCGTATTGAAGCACGGCGGAATGACCCCGGCTCCGGCAGTGATTTCCTTCAGCGGCGGAGCGTTGGGCGTGGCACAGGGAGTGCAGCGGGACGGTCGCGCTCCCACGAAGGCGCCAAGGCTTTTGCCAGTTGTCCCGTCCTCCATAGCTCCAGCGAAATGGAATTTCGCGGCAATTCCGCACCCCTTTTGCCCAACTCACTCATTCACTGATTCACTGACTCGCTCATTCTCCTCCAATTCACTGATTCAATCATTCTTAAATTCGCTTTTTTTTCCTTCCGTAGGTTTTTCGTCTTGATAGACCTGTGCTTAAATCGAGCCAGCATGAATGATCAATGCAACATGCAAAGTGCTCAGTGCGGCCCGGTCAACACCGGCCCGTGGATCGGAGACCTCTCCCATCGCATCCGCCATTCGTCGCCTTGGTCCCATTGGTCCCATTGGCTCACCAGTCAAACCTTGAACGTTCGCCCTCGTATGCAACATTCGCCCTCATTTGCAGGTGACAGACTTAACGCTAAAGCTCAGTCCAGGACCGTTCCAAACGCTGACGCCATGCGCCGCCAGCACCGGGAACTGCTCCGAAAACCCGCCAAAGAAGCCCGAATCAACCTGGAAAACGAATCGAAAAACCCGGCCAAATCCGGAAAAATCCGGCCAAATCCGGCTAAATCGGGCTAAATCGGGCCAAAAAATGAAAATTCAAAAAATACCCGGACCCGGCGACGGCGGCCGGAGACGAAATACCTCACAAGCACTGCGCAATTGCGGCTTGCCCTCCAGCGGCGCTGACGAGTGTCCACATAGTGAGATGCGGTCACCGGCGAATTGCCCGCCGCGATTTGCCTGGACGGCCCGGCGATTCTGCCAAATGCTGTCCCACCATGAACCGGCGCTGGTGGATTGCCTTTCTGACGCTCTCGCTTCCCGCCGCCCTTCCGCTGGGCGCCCAAAGCTTCATCCGCGTCAACCAACTCGGTTACCTTCCGCGGGATGCCAAGATCGCCCTGGCCTTCGGCTCCGCGACGCCGGCCGATTCCTTCGCCGTGCGCGACGCGGCGAGCGGCGTCGAGCTTTGGCGCGGCCCAACCCGCCCCGCGCCCGGTTCTTCGTGGGGAACATGGACGAACTTCGCGGAACTGGATTTCTCCGGCTTCGACAAACCGGGCCGCTACGTTCTGCGCCTGGCGGAGGCGCAATCGCCGCCCTTCACGATTGCCGGCGGCCTCTACGCCCCGTTGCCGGATGAATTGCTCGAATTCATGCGCGAGCAACGCTGCGGGTACAATCCGTTTCTCGACCAGACGTGCCACTCGCTGGACGGACGGACCGCCGGCGGTCCGCTGCCCGCGGGAACCCGGCTGGATTGCACGGGCGGCTGGCACGACGCGGGGGATTTGCTCAAATACTTGTTGACATCCGGCAACGCCACCGCGCAAATGCTTCTGGCCTGGCGCCTGGCTGCCGCGCCGGGTGTATTTCACGATGCCGTCCAGGCGGACGGGCGGCCCGGAACCAACGGCCTGCCCGATCTTCTTGACGAGGCGCGCTGGGGGCTGGAATGGATGCTCAAATTGCATCCCACCCCGGACGCGCTCTATCACCAGGTGGCGGACGACCGCGACCATTGCGGCTGGCGTTTGCCCAAGGACGACTACGCCGATTACGGCTGGGGCCGGGGAAGCAATCGGGTGGTCTATTATGCGACCGGCCAGCCGCAGGGACTCAAGGAGTACAAGAGCGAGTCCACCGGCATCGCCAATCTGGCCGGCCGCTACGCCGCCGCCATGGCCTTGGGCGGCATGATTTTCAAGGACCGCGATCGGCCCTTTGCCGAAAAATGCCTGCGCGCCGGAATGGAAGTCTATCGCCTGGGCCGGACCCACGAGGGCGTCCAGCAGGGCAACTCCTACAGCGCCCCCTATCGTTACGCCGAAACCACCTGGACCGACGATATGGAATGGGGCGCGGCGGCGCTCTTCGCGGCCACGCGCGACGCGGGCTACCTCGCCGACGCCCAACACTACGCGCTCCTGGCCGGTTCCGAATCCTGGATGGGCCGGGAGCAGACCGGCCACTATCAATACTACCCTTTCATCAACCCCGGCCATTTTATGCTTTACGAATTCGCCGATAGCGCGTTGCGCCGGAGTCTGGCCGGCTATTACCGCGAAGGGATCGAGCGTTGCCTGGCCGTGGCGGGAAAGAATCCCTACCGCATCGGCGTCCCGTTTATCTGGTGCTCGAACAATCTGCTCGCCGCCCTGGTCACGCAATGCCTGCTTTACGAACGGATGACCGGCGACCAGCGTTACCACGAGTTCATGTGCCTCCAACGCGACTGGCTGCTGGGACGCAATCCCTGGGGGACTTCGATGTTCACCGGCATCCCGGCGGACGGAGTTTTCCCGCGCCATCCCCACCTGATGACCACGCTGCTGACGGGGCGCCCGGTCCGCGGCGGGCTGGTCGATGGCCCGGTTTATGAGCGGATTTTTAAAACATTAAAGGGCATAAGCGCGCCCGCCGACGATCCCTTCGCCCCCTTCCAAAGCGAGCAAGCCGTCTATCACGACGACCTGGGTGATTACTCCTCGAACGAACCGACCATGGACGGGACGGCCTCGGCGATTCTGATGTGGGCGCTGTTTTGAGGGACGAATTACGGGGCGGCAGGCGGGGCTGGGAGCGGGATATGTGTCAAGTATTGCATTGTCACGGCCGACGTGAGGAAGCAGAGCACGGCGCAGATCAGGTAGGGGAGCGGGGCGTTCCGGACGAACAGGCTCGCCGCAAAGACCGGACCGGCGATCCGCGCCAGGCTCCCCACTCCCTGCGCCACTCCCATCGTCGCCCCTTGCTCGTGCGCGGGCGTCAGCATCGAGATCATCCCAAAAACCGGCGGACGGGTCAGGCTGGAGCCGATGGAAAAAACGCCCAGGCCCGCCAGGAGCAAACCCCACGCGCGCAAAAAGGGCAGGATGCCAATCCCGACGGCCGCGAGAAAGAGGCTCAATGAAATCAGTTTCGGTTCGCCCATCATCTTGACCAGCCGTTTGATGGCGCCGCCTTGCACCGCTGCGCCCACCACGCCGCAGTAAGCGATGAGCCAGGAAACCGTCCCCAGCCCCGCTCCCGAATTGGCGTCGATCTGGAAATTCTTCACGACCAGCAGCCCAATGGTCGTCTCGAAGCAGGTGAAACAAAAGGTCGCCAGAAAAAAGATGCCGATGAGCAAATTGAGGCGCGGCGCGCGCATAATATGGAGCCATTGTTCGACGTGCGTCCGTTGCGTGACGGCGTGGGCCGCCGGCTGCCAGCTTTCCGCCAACCGCACATAGGCCCAGATGAAATTCAGCGCGCACAACCCGGCCGCCGTCCACCCGGGCGCCCGCATCCCGAAGTATTTGCTGCTCAACCCCCCCAGCACCGGCCCGAGGATGAAGCCGAGGCCAAAGGCCATGCCGATCAAGCCCATCCTGGCCGAGCGTTTCTCCGGCGGTGTGATGTCGGCGATGTAGGCTTGGGCCACGGTGATGTTCGCCCCGCAAATGCCGGCAAAGAGCCGCGAGACCAAAATGACCAGCAGCGCCGTGCCGCCCGACAACCCGGAGCCAATGGCAAAAATCACGTAGGACAAACACGCGCACGCGGTGCTCCCCAACAAAACCGGACGCCGCCCCACCCGGTCGGAAAGCCGCCCCCAAACGGGCGAGAAGAGAAATTGCATCAGCGAGTAGGACCCCAGGATGGCCCCGATCATCCAGCCCGGCGCGTGAAAATTTGAGGTGTAAATGGGGATCAGGGGCAGGATCAGCCCAAACCCCACCAGGTCAATCAAGACCGTGAGAAAAATGATTCCAATCGATGGCTTCTTCATTGTTTTCCGGCAACACGCAACCGCAACGTCCCCCCAATATGCGTTACCCGGCCGCCCCTGCGCAACTGTTCATCTGCCCGCTGTCGTTGCGGGCCGGTTCGCGCACGTCTGGAGGCGGCCGTGTCATTTGAAATACGACGGTTTTCTTCGTTTACAAAGTCGTTCCTTGCTGTATCATTCGACCCGTCCAATGAAAAGAGGGCTGATCCTATGAAGACGAAAACGCTCGCGCGCCATATTCTCTGTGCGTTATCCCAGTTCGGAATTATCACCCATCACGCTCTTGCTTCTCCAGGGGCCTGGGACCAATCGTACGCCCCAAGTGTCACCGGTGGACCGGTTTATGCGGCGGCATTGCAACCCGATGGAAAGTTGTTAATTGGAGGCGCTTTCACGGCAATCAATAATTCCTATTCCCGTGCTCATCTGGCGCGCCTGTTTCCCGACGGATCGCTTGACACGACCTTTCTTGCCGTTGGCAGCAGCGTTTCCAGCACCGTTTATTGTCTGGCCGTGCAAACGGACGGTGACATCGTCATTGGCGGCGATTTTACGTACGTCAATGGGACAACTCGAACCAGGGTTGCGCGATTGAATCCCGACGGCAGTGTGGACACTGGTTTTGTTCCCACCAATGCCATCAGCGCGCCAGTCCTCGCCCTCGCGGTGCAGAGCGACAACAAGGTCATCATCGGCGGAAATTTCTCAAGCGGGTCCTTTCCAGCCTGGAATGCGCGGTTGAACACCGATGGCACCGTGGACACCGTGTTCAGTTCCTATCCCAACGGGCCGGTCAATGCGATTGCGGTCCAGACGGACGGGAAAATTGTGATTGGCGGCGCTTTCACCACCGTTAACGGCGCTTCGCGATATCGAGTCGCGCGGCTGAACTCCGACGGCTCGCTCGACAACGTTTTCCAGAACGGATTGAACGGCGCCTCCGGCGCCGTGCGTTGCCTGGAAATCCAGCCCGACGGCAAGATTCTAATCGGTGGAGATTTTACCTCAGTCAACAATACGTCCTGCAGCTTTATCGGCCGCCTGAACACCAACGGCACGCTGGACACGGGTTTTGTTTCCTCACCGGGCGCCAACGGTTCGGTGTATGCCATCGCGGTGCAACCGGACGGCAGTGTTGTGATTGGCGGCGCCTTTACAGCTTACGCCTCGGCCAGCCTTAGCCACGTGGCCCGTCTCTACGCCGATGGCACCCGCGACACCAGCTTTTACACCTTCGGCATCAATAATCTCGTTCAAGCATTGGCGTTGCAGAGCGATGGAGGGATCCTGGCGGGCGGCGCCTTCACCACCATCAACAACACCAATCGCCCGCTTCTTGGCCGGCTCTATGGGGACATCTATCCGCCGGAATTTATCAGCCAACCCGTCAGCCGTTCCACAAATGTCGGGGCAACGGTTTCTTTCTCGGCGCTGGTTGACAACCCGACACCCTCAACCTACCAGTGGCGCAAGGACGGCAACGACATCTCCGGGGCCACAGAGATGTCTTACACCTTGTACAACGTCCAGTTCGCCGATGCCGGCAGTTACGCGGTTTTTGTCAACAACGCCGAGGGCGGCGCGACGAGCAGCAACGCGGTGCTGCAAGTTGGCATCATGCCGGCCATCATCCAGCAACCGGCCAGCCTGACTGTCTTGCAGGGCCAACCCGCCGCGTTCGCGGTTGGCGCCACGGGTTGGCCCCTGAGCTATTCTTGGAGGAAAGACGGGGCTTTCATCCCCGGCGCAACAAATGCCGCGCTCAGCTTCGGCAGCGTTGTATCCACAAATGCCGGGACCTACGCCTGTTTGGTCAGCAACTTCCTCGGCAGCATCACCAGCACAGACGCGGTATTGACGGTGGACACCCCGCCCGTCATTGTCGGGCAACCGGCGAGTCTGAACGTCCCGGTCGGAAGCAACGCAGCCTTCACCGTTGCCGCGACCGGAGAAGCGCCTCTTCAATATCAATGGTTCAACAGCGGGGGTGGAATCACCAACGCGACAAACACCACCTTTGCGATTGCGGGTGTTTCCCTGAGCAACGCGGATGGCTACTACGTTGTGGTGATCAATTCCCTGGGCAGCGCGACCAGTGCTGTGGCCGCGCTTGCTGTCGGTTATCCTCCTGTCATCACTACGAATCCGGTTTCCCAGTCGAACGCCGTTGGCGGCGCGGTTGTTTTCAGCGGTTCCGTGACAGGCTCGCCCCCCATCGCGCTGCAATGGCTCAAAGACGGGGTCCCGATTGCCGGAGCAACAGAGGGCAACTTGAGCCTGGCCAATCTTGTGGCCGGACAGTTTGGCAATTACTCCCTTTCCGCCAGCAACGCCTTCGGGACGGCGATCAGTTCCAGCGCGGCATTGAGCCCGAGCAGCTACGATTTTTTGGAGGGATTGATCGCCTATTACCCGTTTAACGGTAATGCGAATGACGAAAGCGGAAATGGATTTGACGGCACCGTAGTCGGGGCAACATTGACGACCGATCGTTTTGGCAGCCTTGATTCGGCCTACTATTTCGACGGCGTCAGCAATGACATTATTGCGAGCGTGACCAATTTGCCAACGGGCGCTGCCCCGCGAACCGTTTCCCTTTGGGCACAGGCGCAACTGCCTCCCACAGGAAGCAATTTACTTTGGTGGGGAGCGAGCCAGAATGGGCAAGGATTTGGACTGATCAACAGCGGCACGCCTTATACCTGGCAGGGGCAATCCTATGGCGGCGGTGACGACGTGAACTCCGGCGTACCAGTTGACACGAATTGGCATCAGGTCGTCGTTATCTATGATGGAACCAACCTTTCGATTTCACTCGATGGCGTCAACGAAGCCGGTATCTCGAACAGCATCAATACCCCGCTCTCGCCTCTAACGATTGGCAGCGCCGCATCTGCCGGGACCTTCTTCTCCGGCGCCATTGACGACGTTCGCATTTACAACCGGGCGTTATCGTCACTCGAAGTGGCGGCGCTCTACGCTCTCGAAGTCCCCCAGCCGATGATCGAAACGAACGACGGGCACCTGGGCTTCGTTTCCGGCCAGTTCGGTTTCAACATCGGCGGCATGTCCGGTCAGACCGTCGTCGTCGAAACCTCAACAGACCTGCAAAGCTGGATTCCCATTCAGACAAACACGCTCGGGGGAAGCCCGATTTATTTCAGCGACCCGCAACCGGGCACCAACAGTGCGCGGTTTTACCGGGTGCAGGTTCAATGAAACAGACAAAAATGAACAATGAACCAGGATTTACGCCACTTCGAGCAACAATTCGGGATGCTTGGCCGCAATTTTCAGCAGCACCTTTGCCGGACCGGCCGGAGAGCGCCGGCCTTGCTCCCAGTTTTGGAGCGTGTCGGCGCTGATGCCTAAGATGTTTGCAAATCTCGACTGTGAAAGACCGAGCCGGCCCCGGACTTTTACAATGTCGTTCTTCGGGTCAATTTTGAAGACCCGCGACGGCTTCATGGCTCCGCGTTTGATTTGTCCGGCTTCACGCAGGCTTTGCTTTAACTGTTCAAAAAGTTCTTTTTTCATGATTTGAATTGCTTGACCAACTCTTTTAACTGTTTGATTTCATCGCGCGTCAGGTCATCACGCTCGTTCTTCGGATACGCCAGCAGCATCCAAATTTGCTCATGGGCGACATGCCAAAAATAAATGACCCGCAGCCCGCCGCGTTTGCCGCGACCGCTTCCGGTCCAGCGCATTTGCGAATGCCGCCTCCTCCAGAAATGATCTTCCCGATGTCCGGCCTTTGCGCCAGGGCTGCTTGTAGTTTGGCATAATCGTCATCTCCCATCAGTTCCAACACCGAACGGGTGAAGGTCGGAGTTTCGATGAATTCCATCGCGCAACTATACGCCAATGGCGGATATTGTCAACGGCGTGCCTGGCAGGTGCGGCGGCGGGGGAAAAATTGAAAATCGGCAACCGAAAATTTCAATCCACGCGCCAGCCCACGCGCCAGCGTCAGCCCGACAATTTGTTCACTTGTCCAACGACAAGGTATGTCTTCTCAGGCGGCGGTGCTCTCGCCCACCTGGAAGCGCGCGAAACGCCGGATGACGATCTCGTCCCCCAGTTGTTTGGCGATGCCGCCGATGTGTTCCTTGACGGAGACTTCGGAATTGCGTTTGACAAAGCCCTGGTCCACCAGGCAGACGCCCTGGAAAAACTTCTCCAGCTTGCCCTCGACGATTTTGGCGATGGCTTGCGGCGGCTTATTCTTGACCTGCTCGGCCGCAATTTCCCTCTCCTTGGCCACGGTGGCGGCGGGGACTTGTTCGCGGCTGATGACCGACGGGTTGCCCGCGGCGATTTGCAGCGTGATGTCGCGCACCAACTGCTTGAACTCTTCGCTGGCGACCGTCGCCTCCTGGCCGGCGCCGACCTCCACCAGCACGCCCACCTTGGCGCCGGTGTGGATGTAGGCGGCCACAATGCCCTGGCCGCTGACTTCAAACCGGGCGCAGCGCGGCAGTTGGATATTCTCGCCGATGCGCGCGACCGCCGCGACCCGCTCCGCTTCGAAGGATTGCAGCGTGGCGCCGCCTGCGAGCTTGCGGGCAAGCTCGTCGCAAAACGCGCGAAAGCTCTCGTTCCGGGCGACAAAATCGGTTTCGCAGGTGATCTCGACCAAAACCCCGGTCCTGGCTCCGGGCAGGATGCACTGGGCGATGACGCCCTCCCGGGTTGCGCGCGAGGCTTTCTTGGCGGCCGTGCCGCTGCCCTGCTTGCGCAGGATATCGACAGCGGCGTCAAAGGCGCCTTTTGATTCGAGCAACGCTTTTTTGCAGGCCATCAGGCCCGCGCCGGTCGCTTCGCGCAACCGGGCAACATCCGCAGCGGTAAAATCAGCCATGTGTCAAAAAATTGTGGAAGGTTCAGGGGGCGGCGGACGCAACCGCCGGAGCCGGCTCGGCCGGGGCGGGGACCGCCGGTTCGGCCGGCGCGGGGGCGGGCGCAGGCGAGGGCGCGGACGCGGGAGTTTCTTCGCCTTGTTCGGCCCGGCGCCGTCCGTACTTGGCTTCGTATTCGGCCCGCGCCTGGGTGATGGTTTGCACCACCGTCTGCAAGATCAGGCGCACGGACCGGACGGCGTCATCGTTGCCGGCGATGGGATAATCGACCAACTCGGGATCGCAATTGGTATCGACGATGGCGACGATGGGAATTTTCAAACGGCGTCCCTCGGCCACGGCGTTGTGCTCGCGCTTGATATCGACGACAAACAGGGCGGCGGGATACTTGTCCATGGCGCGAATGCCATCCAGGTTCTTGAACAGGCGGGCGGCTTCGCGCCGGTACATCGACTGTTCCTGTTTGACGTAATTGTTAATGCTGCCATCGGCTTCCCACTTTTCGATCTCCTTGAGGCGGGCGATGGAGCGTTTGATGGTGTTGAAATTGGTCAGGGTCCCGCCCAGCCACCGCTCGGTGACGTAGAGCTGGCCGCAGGCCTTGGCCGATTCCTTGACCGCTTCCTGCGCCTGTTTCTTGGTGCCGACAAACAGGACGCTGCCGCCTTTGCTGACGCTGCCGCGCAGAAACTCGCACGCCGCCTCCAGTTGGGCGAGGCTCTTGCTCAGGTCGATGATGTGGATGCCGTTGCGGGCGTCGAAGATGAACGGCTTCATCTTGGGGTTCCAACGCTTGGTCAGGTGCCCGAAATGGACGCCGGCGTCCAACAATTCCTTGATGCCGATACTGATCACTCTTTTTCCTTTTGTTAAAAGTTCGAACCGCATGGCGGAGCGAACCATCCCGCGGAACACGGGATTGATTTCAGTGTTATTATGGCCGCCCGCCCCCACGCGGGGACGGATTTGAGGCCGTTTCCTTCCAGGCGACACTCGCCAAAAGGGATGGGAAGGTAGCAGAACCCCGCCGGAACGCAAACTGAATTTTCGAGAAATTGCGAGCCAAAAGACCGCTTCCATTTTTCTCTGACAAATGGCATTATGAATGCCATGAAGACTGAAACGATTCAAATTGATAAAGCAGGCCGGGTGGTGCTTCCCAAGCCGCTGCGCGAGCAGTTCAATCTTTTGCCGGGCGACAAACTTCGCCTCTCGGTGGAGGGAAACGGATTCAGGCTTGAGCCTGCGGAGGCCGGTGGAGAGCTGGTGCGGAAGGGGAGCGTCTTGGTTTTCACCGGCGGTTTTGCGGAACCGATTACCACCGCCAAAGTCAATGAACTCATCGAGCAGGACCGCGAGGGGCGAATCGCGGCGGAAACAGGGAAGCTCCGCAAGAAGTGAAAGACTTTCTCGATACCAACGTGCTCGTCGCGGCCTGTGTGGCCGACCACGAACATCACGCTCGCGCGCTGCCGGTCGTTCAAGCGGTCCACGAAGGCAAGGCGGAAGGCTTTGTCAGTGCGCACAGTCTTTTGGAGACCCATGCCATCCTCACGCGGCTCCCGCGCGTGCCACGAATCTCGTCACTGCAAGCGTGCACGCTGATTGCTGACAACATCGTGAAGCATTTCTCCGTCGTGGCTCTGACGGGCAAAGAATACAGCGAACTTTCTTTGAAGCTTGGACAAAACAACGTTGTCGGTGGGAAAGCCTATGATGTGCTCCATCTGACTTGTGCGGAGAAGTGCGGCGCGGACCGAATCTACACCTTCAATGTCCGCGATTTCATGCAACTTGCCGGACAACTGACGAGCAAAATTACGGCGCCTTGATTCAAGGCTGACCGCATTCTGGGCCAACGCCAAAGACCTGCATTTTTCAGTTGCCGTGCATGGAATTTCTGCAAAGATTTGTCCCCATGACAACGGGAACCGACTGGCGCTACGGGTGTCTTCCGCCGGCGCGCCGGCTCAACCCGGCTTCGCCGCCGGGCGTTCGCCGTTTCGACAACGTTTCCCCCAGCCTTCCAATTGTGAGCGGACCTCCCCAATAATACTGATATGCAACCCATTCATCTCCACTGGGTCGATTACACCATCCTTCTTGCGTACACTCTGTTTGTCATCGGCATTGGCTTCGCGCTGCGGCGCTACCTGAAGACCTCGGCGGACTTCCTCACGTCCGGCCGCTCCATCCCCACGTGGGTGACCGGTCTGGCCTTCATGGCCGCCAACCTGGGCGCGCTCGAACTGGTCGGCATGGCCTCCTGCGGCGCCAAATACGGCATCGCCACCGCCCACTTCTACTGGATTGGCGCCATCCCGGCGATGGTCTTTTTGGCCGTGTTCATGATGCCGTTTTATTACGGCTCCAAGGCCCGGTCCGTGCCCGAGTACCTCAAGATGCGCTTCGATGAACGGGTGCGCTGCCTCAACTCGCTCACCTTCGCCGTCATGACTGTTTTCGCCTCGGGCATTTCGATGAATCTCCTGGCCAAGCTCCTGCACCTGTTGCTGGGATGGAATTACGACGCCAGCCTCTTGATTTGTTCGGCTGTCGTCCTGGTTTACGTCCTCAAAGGCGGGCTGACCTCGGCCATCTATACCGAAGTGCTCCAATTCTTCATGATCGTGCTCGGATTCGGCCCCGTCGTTTTTCTGGGCCTTAAAGACATGGGCGGCTGGGACGTGATCAAAAGCAAGCTGGTCGTCGTGGCGCAGAATCCCGGCGCGCTCATGCTCAACGACAAACACTTCCAGCCCGACGCCTGGACCAGCGCCTGGAAACCGCTGCTGGCCGGTTCCGGCGCCAATCCGATGGGCGTCGATGTCTTTGCCATCGTCTTCGGCCTCGGTTTTGTGCTTTCCTTTGGTTATTGGTGTACCAACTTCCTGGTCGTGCAGCGCGCCATGGCAGCCAAGGATATGACCGCCGCGCGCCGCACCCCGCTCATCGCCGCGATTCCGAAAATGCTCTTCCCCGTCCTGGTCATTTTGCCCGGCATCATTGCCATTGCTTTGGCCGCCTCGCCCGGAAAAGGCTTTCACCTTTCCCCGCACCCAATTAGTTCCCGCAGTTTCGGCCCGGCCCTGGCACTCATCCAGACCGCCAAGCCGGCGCAGGCCGACGCCGTCTTTGTTGCCCTCGGCAAAGAACTCGATTTGAAGCTGGACAAGGCCAAGATCGCCGCGCTGATCAGCGATAACTCCAAGTCGCCGTTGCCGGAGGAGAAACTTAAAGAACGCCTGCAGGACGCCGTCGCGGAGAATGACTACGACAGCATTATCCCGTTGCTCGTCGAACGCTACTGTCCGTCGGGGTTGTTGGGGCTGGCGCTGACGGCGTTGCTGGCGTCGTTCATGTCCGGCATGGCGGGAAACGTGACGGCGTTCAACACCATCTGGACCTACGACCTCTATCAAGCCTACCTGGCGCCCAACCGGAGCGATCAACACTATTTCCGGATGGGCCAGGGCATTACGGTGGTCGCCATTGTGCTGAGCATCTTCTGCGCCTATTTCGCCAGCCACTATTCCAACGCGATGGATGTGGTGCAGTTGGTCTTCGGATTTGTCAACGCCCCGCTCTTCGCCACCTTCTTGCTGGGAATGTTCTGGGCGCGCACGACCGGCACCGGCGCGTTTTGGGGGTTGCTGGGCGGCACGGCGACTTCGGCGCTGTTTCACGCGCTGACCCTCGGCGCCGGCAACAGCCCCGGCATCAAAGGCGGTTACGTGTGTGTCGTGCAAACCTTTCCCAGCGAAATGGCGCAGAACTTTTGGCTGGCCAGTTTCGCCTTCACCGCTTGCCTGGTCCTGACGGTGGTCATCTCGCTGGCCACCAAGCGGACCAAAACCGACGAGGAACTCAAAGGGCTGGTCTATTCCATGACCCCGAAGGTGACCGACCACGACCAACCGTTCCTGGCGCGTCCGGCGGTCCTGGGCACCCTGCTCCTGATCGGCTGTGTCATTCTCAACATCATCTTTTGGTAGAATAGAAAGGAACTAACATTATGGGACTCGATATTCGCTGGCCAATTGGCATCATGTTCTCGCTCGTCGGCGCGCTGCTCCTGATCTACGGCGCCGCCACCGCTTCCGACGTCGAAATGTACCACCATTCCCTTGACATCAACATCAACGTGATCTGGGGCGTCGTTCTGCTCCTGTTCGGCGGCGGCATGCTGCTGGGCGCCGTGCGCGGACGCAGCCACCCGCCCAAACCCTGATCCGCCATGAGCCTCCAAGACCTCTCCTCCCGCGTCGCCGGGGAATTCGCCAAAACATTCGGCCGTCCCCCGCGCTGGATCGTCGCCGCCCCCGGCCGCGTCAATGTCATCGGCGAGCACACCGATTACAACGACGGCTTTGTCCTGCCGATGGCCATCGAATTTTACGCCGTCATGGCGGCCGACCGCCCGCCCGGCGGAAAAGACGTTGTGCAAATCCGTTCCACCTCCGAGCCTGAACCCGCGGTCATCGACCTTTCCGCCCCGGTGCGGCCCGCCCTATTGAAGTGGAGCAACTACCCGCGCGGCGTTTTCGCCGGTTTTCTGGCGCGGGGCATCAACCCGGGCGGCCTGGACGTTCTGCTCCACTCGACGGTGCCGGTGGGCGGCGGATTATCCAGCAGCGCCGCCCTGGAAGTCTGCACCGCGACCTTGATCGAAGCCGTCGCGGGCAAGAAAATCGACCCGGTGGAAAAGGCGTTGTTATGCCAGAAGGCCGAGCATGAGTTTGCCGGCGTGCCCTGCGGCATCATGGACCAATTCATCTCCGTCATGGGCCGCGAGGGCCACCTGCTGTTGCTGGACTGCCGTTCGCGCAAAACGGAACTCGTCCCGATGCGCGATCCGTCCGTCGAACTGCTCATCGCCAACACCAACGTCAAACACGAACTGGGCAGCGGCCAGTACGCCAGGCGCCGCGCCCAATGCGAAGCCGCCGCCAAAATCCTCGGCGTCCCGTCCTTGCGCGACGCCACGGCAGCCGCGCTGGAATCGGCCAAAAGCAAAATGGAAGAGGTGGTCTTCCGCCGCGCCCGCCACGTCATCGGTGAAATCGAGCGCACCGTGCAAGCCGCCGCCGCCGTGCGCGCCTCGCAATGGCAAAAGGTGGGCGACCTCATGTACGCCAGCCACCGCTCCCTGCGCGACGATTACGAAGTCAGTTGCGCTGAACTGGACGCCCTCGTGGAAATCGCCGGGGGCATCGGATTAAAAGGCGGCGTGTTCGGATGCCGGATGACCGGCGGCGGTTTCGGCGGATGCGCCGTGGCCCTGGTCAAAACCGATTCCGTCCCGGCTATCACCAAAGAGCTTGCCACCGCCTACCAGAAGAAGACGAATATAGCCGCGACCATCTTCGGTTCCCGCCCCGCCGCCGGCGCGACGATAATCAAGGCGTAACGGCGCCCGGAAGAACCGTCCACGCCGGGGGGCACCCATGATTTTCCCAATTTGCGAGCAGCGAGCTTCACGAGTCTAAACCTTGAAGGAAACTTATGAACCCTCAACACACGATCATAATCGCCGTGGCAGGAATAATTCTTGTCATATTCATCTTCATGGCCATTTGCGTCAGCCGCTACGTCAAGGTCGGCCCCAACCGGGTGCTGATTGTCTCTGGCCGGCTGCACCAACTGCCGGACGGGACGCGCCAGGGCTTCCGGATCGTCCGAGGCGGAGGCACGTTTGTCTTTCCCGTGGTCGAAAAGGCAGAGGCGCTTTCGCTGGAGGTACTCGCCATCGAAATGCCAAAATGGAAAGCGCGAACCGCCAAAGGAGTGCCAGTGGAAGCGGATTGTCTCGCCCAGGTCAAAATCAAAGGTGACGACGCTTCAATTCTCGCCGCCGCTGAACATTTCCTGAGCAAGAACGAAGGGGAAATGAGGAACATTGTCAGGCCGGTCCTGGAAAACCATCTGCGCGCCATCCTCGATGGTTTGAACACCGAGGAGATTGGCCAGATTGAAGCGTGTGCGGACAGGGTGCAAACCGCGGCGTCCGTGGATTTGGGTAACATGGGCCTGGGCATGATCAGCTTCACCATTGGCCATGTTCGCGTTGGCTAGGCAATGGCCAAAAGCAGGAGAGAAGTCAGGGGAATGCCGGGCAGGGGAATAATCCTGAAAATCCCACCCTTAAGACCTCAGAACTCTGACACTCCCGAAAGCCAAAGCGGAGGCCTCGCTCACCATTTCCGCATTGAAGCTCTCGAGGAAAAGGTAATGCCTCAGTGATGGCGGGAAAAAGCGGAGCCTAAAAAAATTCTCATTTCGCCGTCTGCACATCTTCCTTGACAAATAGAGAGAATCGACCCTAGCATACCCGCATTGCAGCTTTCAATGCGAGTATGCTCAATTTCGCATTTCCCTCCCATCACTGAGGCATTACAGGAAAAGAAGGGACGCTCTTGACATATTATCGCGCAACGATAAATTAGAGGGGTGATTGTCAGCTTCGCCTGCCGGAAGACAGAGCGCTTGTGGCAGCGCCAGAGCGACCACGGCCTGCCGCCGCAGATCGAGCGCGTCGCCTTGCGGAAACTTACGCAGTTGCACCGCTCGCGCGAGTTGCTCGACCTGCGGCTGCCGCCGGGCAATCGGCTGGAAGCCTTGAAGGGCGACCGGGAAGGGCAGCACAGCATCCGCGTTAACGACCAATGGCGGATTTGCTTCCGCTGGCACGACGGCAACGCCTATGACGCAGAAATTGTGGACTATCATTAGATTATGAAGACGAAGAAACTCCCGCCGGTTCATCCGGGCGAAATTCTGTTCCACGACTTTATGGAGCCGCTGGGCCTCAGTCAATACGCGCTCGCCAAGGCCATCGGCGTCACCCCCATGCGCGTGAGCCAGATCGTGCGCGGACAGCGCGCCATCACGGCGGACACCGCCTTGCGCCTTTCCCGCTTTTTTGGCACACGCCCCGCGTGGTGGCTCGACCTCCAAACGCATTTCGACCTTGAAATCGCGGCTGACGAACTCGAAGCCCGCATCGCCCGAACCGTCAAGCCGTGCAAACTGCGCCCCGCCGCCGAACCCTTGGCCGCATGATTCACTTATCCGGCCTTGCGCCCCGGCCAGCCGAACCGGGCGATGGCGATTTTGGAAGGCAAACTGTGGCGGTTGGAGGGATCAACCCATCGATTTCGTAAGTTGATTTAGCGGTTTTTACCTTATGCCATAAGAATCAAGGGGTTAAGATCGGGAGGGGCACTTTCGCATTGGCAGAGGATTTTCTTTTTCGCTTGCCATCTGGCC
>JBEKYR010000065.1:0-18640 GCA_049510745.1 Verrucomicrobiota bacterium
CGAAGCATCATTTGCCTTCGGCGCGCGGCGACGACGTTGTTCACCGTCTGAGCGGAGGGGCAAACCGGGGCGCCCTTGCTCAGCCGATGAACAACGTCGGGGAAGCTATACGAGGATTTGGGTGTCCGCTTCGGGCTTGCGCGGGGGCGGGAACTCTGGTTAACTGGCGCCGTTCTATGCAACAACGGCGGCGACCATCTTTGGGAGACACGCTCCTGGTCTGGGGTTTTTTGCTCTCGTTTGCCGGCTTGTTCGGCGCGGCCTGTTTCGAGGCGTTCAAGATTGTCGCGGTTATTCCGGCCGCCTTTCAATCGTCACCTGTCGTCATGCGCTATCCGATGACGGCATCGGACGACGATTTCCCGCCCAATCAATCTGGCCGGACGAGACTGACCGCGCAGCAACGCGCCCAACTCGCCGCGCGCGCCGCGCAGCAGCAGCGATAATGTGTGTCAGGGGAATGATTTTCAGAGGAATGGAAAGAACAGTTTGAAGCACTATTCTCCGGCCAATCATTCCCGGCGCCAATCCGAGTTCAACCCGCCAAAAACCGTGATGCCCTGGGGACAGGTGAAAATGCCTTTGACTTTCCGGCGGCAATCCAGATTGTGACTGCGGGCGGCAAAGAGGCCGCGCCACCACCGATCATCGCAGCGGTTCCATGCCAGTGTCATCGCCCAGCATCAAATCCAGCCGCGAGTACCCCGCCGGGGAACTCGTGCGGCGCCTGACTGCCCTGGCCTGGCAGTATCGCGCCGACTTCCTGCTTTCCCTGGGTCTGAGCGTGGTCTTGCTCGTGCTTGGGCTGATTGGCTTGCAGTTGTTGGGCGTGGTCATCGATGTCATCCGCCACGCGCTGGATGCCTCGCAGCGGGCGCCGCAATATCCCTTTGGCTGGAGGCCGCCCGCCGGCTGGCCGCCGCTGCAAATTGTCACCGTGCTCTCGCTGGCCATCGTCGCGCAGGCGCTGCTTCGCGCCGGGCTGACTTTCGCTTTCAACCTGACCACCGCCCGGCTGACGCAGGGCGAAATTGTGCCGGATTTGCGCGACCGCCTTTACGCCCGGTTGCAGCGGCTCAGTTTCCGCTTCTTTGACGTGCATGGCTCCAGCTCGATCTTCAATCGCGTGACCGGCGACGTGCAGAACACCCGCTTGTTTGTCGATGGCGTCCTGTTGCAGGGGCTGAACATGATTCTGACTCTGGGCGCTTACGGGATTTTCATGTGGCGCATTCATCCGGCGCTGACGCTGGCCTGCCTTTCCGTCGCCGTGCCGCTCTGGGGGGTCACTCACTACTTTTCGGGGCGGCTCCGCCCGGCGTATCTGCGCAACCGCGAACTGTCCGACAACCTGGTGCAATTGTTCACCGAAAGCGTGCGCGGCATGCAGACCATCAAAGGGTTCGCCGCCGAGCCGCATCAAATCCGCCGCTTTGCGGACGCCAACGGGATGGTTTCGACGCAGCAACGGCGCATTTTCCGGGACCTCTCGGTCTTCACGTTCTCCACGCAGTTGCTCTCGCAGTTGAGCCTGGTGGTTTTGTTCAGCTACGGCGGCTGGCTTTACGTGCAGGGCCAAATCCCGCTGGGCGCGGGCCTGGTGGTCTTCGCCGGCCTGCTGCAACAGTTCAACGGCCAGGTGGCCAACATCACCAACATCGCCAATTCCGTCCAGCAAAGCCTGGCGGCGGCCCGCCGCGTTTTTGAAGTGCTCGACATGCCGCTGGGCGTGGAAAGCAAGCCGGGCGCCATTGTGCCCAAGTCCCTGACGGGCCGGATTGTCTTCGAGAACGTCACTTTTGGTTACAACGCCGCCGAGCCGGTCTTGCGCGACGTTTCTTTCGAGGCCCAACCGGGCCAGGTCATCGGCATCTTCGGCATGACCGGCGCGGGCAAAAGCTCGCTGCTCGGTTTGATTCCGCGCTTCTACGATCCGCAACGAGGCCGCATCCTGGCCGACGGCCTCGATTTGCGCGACCTGGACCTGGACGCCTACCGGCGGCAGATCGGCATTGTCTATCAGGAGAGCTTTCTCTTCTCCAACACGGTCAGCGCCAACATCGCCTTTGGCAGCCCGCACGCCACGCGGGAGCAGATCGAGCGGGCGGCGCGCACCGCCTGCGCCCATGACTTCATCACCGCGCTGCCGTTCGGTTATGCGACCGTACTGGGGGAATCCGGCGTGGACCTCTCGGGCGGCCAGCGCCAGCGCCTCTCGCTGGCCCGCGCTTTGTTGCCCGCCCCGCCCGTGCTCATCCTGGACGATCCGACCGCATCGGTGGATGCCAGGACCGAGAACGAAATCCTTGCCGCCTTGCGCGCGGCCATGGCGGGGCGCACCGCCTTCGTCGTCTCCAGCCGCCTGAATCTGCTCCGCCGGGCCGATGTCATCCTGGTGCTGGACGATGGCCGGCTGGTGCAAACGGGCACGCATGAGCAACTGGCCCATTGTCCCGGCCCGTATCACGAAACCGCCCTGTTGCAGTTGATGGACCTGGGCGAAACCGAAGGGAGGGCGGCATGAGCCAGCCGTCGCCGCCCTCCGCCAGCCCGCCGCGCGCCCTGTCCGCCCTGGAGCACGACCGCGAGGCGATCACCTTCTTTCATCCCTACGACGACCGCGAGGCGGACCAGGCGCCGCTGCAACTGTCACTGGTGCGGCGGATTTTCAGCTACACCCGGCCGCACGCGGCGAAGCGGAACTGGTTGTTCGTCTTGACATGCGCCCGCGGGCTGCAATTGCCCGCCCTGGCCTGGATGATCGGCCGCACCATCAACGGCCCCATCGCCGGCAAGGACTGGCCCGGCATCCAGCTTCACGCCGCCGTTTACCTCGGCTTGACCCTGGTGATGGTGGCGACGCTTTTTTTCCGCCAGCGCTTCGCCCTGGAAATGGGCGAGGCGGTGGTGCATGACATGCGCTCGGACCTGTTCCGCAAGCTGGCCACGCTGCCCATGTCGTTTTTCAACCAGACCAAGTTCGGCCGCATCATCAGCCGCATGACGTCGGACATCGACAACATCCGCATCGGCGTGCAGGACGTGGCGTTTGTCTTGACAGTGCAGGGATGCCAGATGGCGGGGGCGGCGGTCTTGATGCTGTGGTATGATTGGAAACTTTTCGCCGTCATGCTCCTGCTGGTCCCGATGATCTGGCTGATCAACGAGCATTACCGGCGCGAGATGAGTTCGCGGCTGCGCAAAGTGCAGGAATCCTGGAGCCGCCTCAGCTCGACCCTCGCCGAATCCGTCGGCGGCATCCGGGAGACGCAGGCCTTTGTGCGCCAGGAAATCAACGCCGGTTTCTTTCGCAAATTGCTCACCGTGCATGGTGACAACAACCTCGGCGTGGCGCGGGCCTCGGCGGTGTTTGTGCCGTTGTTGCAGATGAAGAGCCAGTTGTTTCTCGGCGTCATGGCGCTGCTGGGCGGCTACGGGGCGTTGCGCTGGCACGGCTGGGCGCACATGGAAGTCGGGGACCTGGTCATGTTTTTCTTTCTCGCCAACTTGTTTTTCGAGCCGGTCCAGGTCATTGGCGACCGCTATAACCAGGCCCTCACCGCCATGGCCGGCGCCGAACGGCTCTTCCGCCTGCTCGACCAGGAACCCGAATGGCGCGATGCCCCCGCCGCCAAACCCCTGCCCCCGGTGCGCGGCCGCGTCGCTTTCGAGTCGGTCTGTTTCCAGTACCAGCCGGGCCGGCCGGTTTTGTCGGACGTTTCGTTTGCGGTTGAACCCGGCCAGACGGTGGCGCTGGTCGGCCACACCGGCAGCGGCAAAACCACCATCGCCGCCCTGCTGCAAAAACTTTATCTGCCCACCCGGGGGCGCGTGTGCATCGACGGAATCGACCTTCTGGACGTGACCAGCCAATCGCTCCACGCGCAAATGGGCACCGTGCAACAGAACAATTTTCTCTTCTCCGGGTCGATCATCGACAACATCCGGTTTGCCCGGCCCGACGCGACCGAAGCCGAGGTGCGCCAGACCTTGCGGGCGCTGGATTGCCTGGACTTGATCGAGGCGCTGCCCGGCGGACTGGGGCACGAGGTGGGCGAGAAGAGCGCCGCGTTGTCGCTGGGGCAGCGGCAACTGGTCTGTTTCGCCCGCGCCATGCTGGCCGATCCGCGCATCGTCGTGCTGGACGAGGCGACCAGCGCCATCGACACCCTCACCGAAACGCGCCTGCAACGGGCCTTGGAGGTTTTGTTGCGGGGGCGGACGGCCTTTGTCGTCGCGCACCGTTTGAGCACGATGCGCAAGGCGGACCTGGTTTTGGTTCTGGAGCACGGGCGCATCGTCGAGCGCGGCACGCACCGGAGCCTGTTGCGCAGCGCCGGCGTCTATGCCCGCCTCCACGCGGAATTCATCGGGGCGAATGATTGACACGAATGGGGTTTATCCGATGCCACCCGCCGGCCTGAAATTTCTTACACCTGTTCTGATGCTTGCCCGGCGGGCGGCGAAGGGGCAGACTATGCCTTCTACATGCGCCAAACAATTCGAGCGTGGATCGAGGCGATTGAAACGCCGTTTTTGGAAACCATCTTCGAGCAGCGCCGCGGCAAGCGCGCGGCCCTGGCGCGTTCCCTCTTGTTCGGCTTGTCCAAGGTCTATCAATTCGGCCTCAAAATCCACCGCTTCTGCATCCGGGTCCGGTTGTTCCGCGATTCGACCCTCGGCATCCAGGTCATCGCCATCGGCAACCTCACCTTTGGCGGCACCGGCAAAACGCCGGTGGTTGAAAAATTCGCGCGCGAACTGCAAAAACAGGGCCGCACCGTCGCCATTCTCTCCCGCGGCTACCGTTCCAAACCGCAGCCTTTGGCCGAGGTGCTCCTCAACAAGTTGCTCCTGCGCGAGGACACCACCCCGCCGCGCGTGGTCTCCGACGGCAAATCGCTCCTCCTGGATTCCGACACGGCCGGGGACGAGCCTTACATGCTGGCCTCCAATCTCAAGGACGTCGTCGTGCTGGTGGACAAGAACCGCGTCAAAAGCGGACGCTACGCCATCGAGCGTTTCGGCTGCGACACCCTTCTGCTGGACGACGGGTTTCAGTACTGGCGGCTGGCCGGGCGGCGGCAGGACGTGGTGCTGGTCGATTGCCAGCAACCGTTCGGCAACGAACATTTGTTCCCGCGCGGCACCTTGCGCGAGCCGCCTTCCCACCTGGCCCGCGCCAGCGTTGTTTTCATCACCAAGAGCGACGGCCGGACCGGCCTCCTGCGCGAGCGCATTGCCCGCTACAATAAAAGCGCCGGCATCATCGAATGCATTCACGCGCCGCTCTACTTCGAGGACGTGTTCACCGGGGAACGCCGGGACCTGGATTTCTTGCGCGGCAAACGCGTCGCCTCCCTCAGCGGCATCGCCCAGCCGGAGAGCTTCGAGCAAAGCCTGGTGAAGTTGTGCCGCGAGCTGGTTTATTCCAAACGCTTCGCCGATCATCACCGCTTCACCCAGCAGGAGATTTTAAACGCCATCAACCGCGGCAAAAAGCGCCAGGCCGAGATCATCGTCACCACCCAAAAGGACGCGGTGCGCTTTCCCAAACTGGACCGCCGCGACCTGCCCATTTATTTCATGCGCGTGGAAATTAAAATCCTCAGCGGCGCCCAGGATTTCGACGAATGCGTGCGCAAAATCTGCCTCCGCTGAACATGTCCCCCCCGCAAAGCATTTTGGTGCGCGGCGTCAACTGGCTGGGCGACGCGGTCATGACGACGCCGGCGCTGCTGCGCCTGCGCCAGGCCCGGCCCGGCGCGCGCCTGACCCTGCTGGCGCCGGAAAAACTGGCGGGCCTGTGGGAAGGCCAGCCGTTTGTCGATGAAGTGCTGGCGTTCTCCCCCTCCGAAACCCTCTGGCACGTCAGCCGGCGCCTGCGGGAGAAACGCTTCACAACCGGCGTCGCCTTTCCCAATTCCCTGCGGGCGGCGCTGGAGTTGTGGCTGGCGGGAATCCCGGAGCGGATTGGCGCCGCGCGGCCGGGCCGAGGATTCTTCTTGACTAAATCGGTCGCTCCGCCTCCGGGCGCCGTCATGATGCGCAAACGTTCGCCGCGCGAGATTCAGCGGCTCCTGGCCCGCGCAACCCCCCCGCCGGCGATTCCGGCGGAGGCGCACCACGTTTATCATTATCTGCATTTGGCCGGCGCGTTGGACGCTTCGACCGAGCCGCTGGCGCCGCGCCTGGAAGTTGCCGAAGAACAAATGGACGAAGTCCGCCGGAAATTCGGCTTGGCGCGCGAGGGCGGCGGCCCGTGGTTCGGGTTGATTCCCGGGGCCGAATACGGTCCGGCCAAACGCTGGCCCCCCGAACGCTTTGTCGCGGCGGCGGCGGCCTTGCGCCAAAAGACCCAATGCCGCTGGGTCCTCTTTGGCGGCGCGGGGGACTGTGATTTGGCGGGGCGGATCGCCCGCGACATCCCCGGCGCGGCCCTCAACCTGGCCGGCAAGACCACCCTGCGCGAGCTGGCGGCCGCGCTGAAAATCTGCAACCTGGTATTGACAAACGACACCGGCCCGATGCATCTGGCGGCGGCGGTGGGCGCGCCGGTCGTGGCCGTATTTGGAAGCACCTCGCCGGAGCTGACCGGCCCGCTCTTTTCCCCGCGGGCGCAAATCGTGCGCCAGCCCGTTCCCTGCGCCCCCTGTTTCCGGCGCCAATGTCCGATCGACCTCCGTTGTCTGCGCGGCATCCCGCCTGAATCGGTGGTCGAAGCCGCCCTGCGCCGCGGGCCATGACGCCGGCGATGGGCGCCTCCCGGTGTTGGCAACCCTGTGGACAACGAGAGATCATGGTTTAGCAGGATGCGCGCGCGCGGGTTGGCTCACCCCACCCGGATTCCGTACGGCTCGCGCGGCGTTCGAGTCAAGAGATAATTTGCCTGCTTGTTTTCGATGAACTTGGAGTTGGCCGGGTTCATTTTCAGGACCGCCCCCAGCGTGGCGGGAGTCTTCTCCAGGTCCACGTTGTTGGCGGCCAAATGTTCGGACAGCCGCTGGAAGGTCGGCAGCGCGTCGCGGTCGCCTTTGATCTGTTCGCGGATGGCGTCCGGGGATTGCCAGCTTCCCAGACGGTAGGAGATGTTTGCGGTATGGCAGAGGGCGGAGGAGAGATGGCCCTGGAGGATGGGGGCGTTGAGAACGCTCTCGTTGCGGCTGCGCACGGCCTCGATGAAGTTCTCGAAATGACTGGAAGCCCCCGTAAAACGCCTGATTTCCTTGCCGGCTTTGTCAAAGGCGGTGGCGCTCATGTAATCGGACACCAGCACGTGGCCGCCTTCGCATTCGACGACCACGCCGACTTTCGCCCCTTTGTAATTGTCCATCTCGCGGGAGCCGGCCTTTTCCGGCAGTCCGCGAACTTCGATGAGGAGGGGCGCTTTGACGTAATCGTGGAAGACAACCAGGGTGTTGGGCGTCTCGCCGTCATCGACGTAACCGAAGCGGCTGCCGAGCGCCAGGACGCGCGGGGAGAGCACTTGTTCACCGAGAAACCACCGGGCAACGTCCGTTTCGTGGATGGCCTGGTTGCCGACCTCGCCGGCGCCGTAATCCCAAAACCAATGCCAGTCATAGTGAAACTGCCGCCGGCGCGGCGGTGTCAAGGGCGCCGGCCCGCACCACAGATCGTAATCGACGCTGGCGGGGACGGCTTGCGGCCCGTCGGCTTTGCCGATGCTGGGGCGCGGTTTGTAGCAGAGCGCCCTGGCGACGAGGATTCTTCCCAAATTGCCCTGATGCACCCACGCGACGGCTTCCTTGAGGCCGGAACTGGAGCGGGACTGGGTGCCGGCCTGGACAATCTTCTCGTAGCGCCGGGCCGCCTGGACCATTTTTTCCCCTTCCCAGACATTGTGGGAGACGGGCTTTTCAACGTAAACGTGCTTGCCGGCCTGGAGACCCCAGACCGTGGCCAGAGCGTGCCAATGATTGGGGGTGGCAATGGAAATGGCATCGACATTTTTGCTGGCCAAAAGTTTGCGAATATCGGTGTAGGTTTCGACCTTCGGGCCATCCTTTTCGAGGCGTCCCAGTTCGGCCTCGATCACTTTGCTGTCCACGTCGCACAAGGCCGTCAACCGGACGCCTTTGGTCTTGAGCCAGGAACTGATATGCGAGCGGCCACGCCCGTTAAAGCCGACGACCGCGACGCGGATGTCTTCATTGGCCCCCGGAACTTGCGCCCAGGATCGGGCGGCGAAACCCATGACGCCCGCGGCGAGGGCGGATCGCTTCAGGAAGGTGCGGCGTGTCATGTTGCTCATAATGGATGTCGCATAACTGACGCTGAGAGGCCGGGTTTATTCGATTGGCTTCGATCTTCAATGCCGGGCGGGCTTTGACCGGGCATATTCCTGGTAATGTTCGGCCACGCGGGCTTGCGCCTCGTTGCCCCGGTGATAGTAAAAGCGGTAACGAAAGGTGATGTTCTGGCCGGCGGGAAGGGTGTAGTCGCCGGTTCCCTTTGGCTTTTTCTCGAAGTCGTGGATGCCAAAGGGATTGGCCGCAAAAAGGCCATAGTCCCTGACATGCCACCAGGTGGGGTGGCGGAGGTTGTCCGGGTGATCGAAAATGGCGACTCCCACCGTTTTCCCGCCGACCGGCCCGTAATAGTCGCACCAATCGGCCTGTTTTCCCCAGGTCTCCCCGTCGCGCAGGCCGGTGGATAGTACAATGTGTCCGTCCCCCGGCTGCTTGTTTCGGTCCTGCAGGCGCATGGTTTCGGCGACGCGCGTCGCAATGGTGCCGTCCTTGTCGTCGCCAAACACCACCGGTTTGTCGGCCGGAGCCTGGAAGGTGATCTCGAAGTCCAACAGGCGCTCATCGTCCGGCCGGTTGTAAATCCGAATCGTGCGGACCTCACTGCAAACCAAGGCGCCATCCGGGGCGACCCAGTTGTTTTGCTCGACAATCGCGCCCGATTTCTTGCCGGACTGAATCTGGAGGAATTTCTGATGGTCAATTTTGCATTTTTTGCCGTCCGTCCAAAAATCAAGGCCGTCGATGTTGGAATGAGCGTACCAAAGGCCGCGGTGATGGGGGTGATCGTGCCCCTCGTTGGTGGTCTGTTCCAGCGGCCATTTTCGCGTCATGGCCAGTTCATCCGGGCCGAGGACGGGATAGAAATAGGGGCGGGGCACGTCTTTGTAGTGGTATTCGGTGAACAGTTGGCCGTTGATTTCGACGCGCAGTTTGCCGTCAAGCTGCGAAATCTGGACGCCCTGGCCGGTGCCCGATTGGGTGGAACAGCCGGCCAGGATTCCCAAGCAGAAACAGGCCAGACCAGCGGTTGAACAAGCCTTCGAGCGCATTGATTCTCGATTTTGCAAGGGGGATGCCGCCGTTTCCAGCAAATTATTCCGGTCGTCTGTCCTGGAATGAGACAGGCCCGTCCAAAAAACCAGCACCCGATACCGGTGAAAAAAGGGGAAACCACTGGTGGTGCCGACGGAGGGGGTCGAACCCACACGGCCTTTCGGCCACTAGATTTTGAGTCTAGCGCGTCTGCCAATTCCGCCACATCGGCCAAACCAGGGGACAGAGGGTAGCAGAAGGGATTCTCGGAGCAAGCAGATTGCTCGGCGAAGAGGAAAATAAAAAAGGCTTGGGAATTGTCCCAAGCCTTTTTTGCGGGCCGCGCTCCCGAAGGAATCGCGGCAGAATCAAGCTTTACGGCAGAACGTGACTTGAGGAAACGATCTGGCAGACCGGCGGAGTGCCGACGGCGTTTGGCGTGTAGCTGGTGGTGAAGCTATTCTGCGAATCCACCGGGCAGGTGGGCAGTTCGCCATTGTTGCCGCGGCCCAGATAAGGCTGGAGGTCCGTGCCTTGCGGGGTGTCGGTGGACACCTTTTTCTGCTCCAAGGCCCATTGCTGCTTGGAGGAATCAATCAACCGGAGGTTGTTGATGCAAGCGTTTTGCTGTGAGGTGGTGCGGGCTTTCACGAAGTTGGGAATCGCAATCGCGGCCAACAGACCGATAATCGCGACAACAATCATGATTTCAACGAGGGTGAAGCCCTGTTTTTTTGCAGTAGTTCTTTTCATATTTCTCTTTCCATTGACGCGGCGTGAACACAGCCAAAGAGCGGGTTAATATTAAAACTGAAGGTTCACAGATTGCTCTTTGACAACCGCTTTTAGTTTTCCAGCATTGCCTGTGCCAAGGAGCCGGAGCGGCCCCTGGCTTTGTCACGATCGCTTCCTTGCCAACCGTGAAAAAAGGAAAAAAGGGCCTGGATGGTTTCCAGGCCCTTCTTGATGCTCACGACCTCGCAGGATCGTGAAAGAGCGTCGTCAGGGCAGAACGTGGGAACTCGAAACGATCTTGCACTGCGGAGGCACGCCGACGGAGTTTTGACTGTAACTGGTGGCGAAGCTGTTTTGCGAATCCACCGGGCAGGTGGGCAATTCGCCCGCGGAGCCGCGGCCCAAATAAGGCTGGAGGTCCGTGCCTTGCGGGGTGTCGGTGGACTGCTTTTTCTGCTCCAAGGCCCATTGCTGCTTGGAGGAATCAATCAACCGGAGGTTGTTGATGCAAGCGTTTTGCTGTGAGGTGGTGCGGGCTTTCACGAAGTTGGGAATGGCGATCGCGGCCAGCAGACCGATAATCGCGACAACGATCATGATTTCCACGAGGGTGAAGCCCTGTTTCTTTGTAGTGGTCCTTTTCATATTTCTCTTTCTATTGACGCGGCGTGAACCCGGCCAAAGAGCGGGTTAATATCAAGACTGAAGGTTCACAGATTGCTCTTTGACAACCGCTTTTAGTTTTCCAGCATTGCCTTTGCCAAGGAACCGGCAGCGGCCCCTGGCTTTGTCACGGTTGCTTCCTTGCCAACCGTGAAAAAACAAAAGAAGGGCCTGGACTCTTTCCAAGCCCTTCCTGATGCTCATGACCTCGCAGGATCATGAAAGAGCCTCGTCAGGGCAGGATGTGGGAACTCGAAACGATATTGCAGACCGGCTTGGTTCCGACGTTGTTTTGAGTGTAACTGGTGGCGAAGGTATTCTGCGAATCCACCGGGCAGGTGGGCAATTCGCCGGCGGAGCCGCGGCCCAGATAGGGCTGGAGGTCCGTGCCTTGCGGGGTGTCGGAGTTCTGTTTGCGCTGCTCCAAGGCCCATTGCTGCTTGGAGGAATCAATCAACCGGAGGTTGTTGATGCAGGCGTTTTGCTGTGAGGTGGTGCGGGCTTTCACGAAGTTGGGGATCGCGATCGCGGCCAGCAAACCGATAATGGCAACGACGATCATGATTTCAACGAGGGTGAACCCTGACTTGCGGGTGATTTTCTTCTGCATAGTATTTACCTTTTCTGCTCTTTTGCGGCGTGAACAGGGCAAAAGGCGGGTTAATATGAATACAGTTTTGTTCACTAATTGCCTTTTGCTGACCGCAACGCCTAAAACCTAGCACCGCTCATGCCAAAATCAAGCACTTCTCAACTTTGCGCGGGTCAAATCCTGTAAGGGCGGTTCGCTTTTCTTCTGCGAGGCAATCCCCTACACGCTTGGTTCGTCATTGACACGGCCCGATTCAAGCCGAAAATCTAATTCGTCCGTGATTACAGATCAGAACTATGAAAGCCATTGCCATTAACGGAAGCCCGCGAAAGGGCGGGAACACTGAAATCCTTCTGAAAAAGGTGCTTGCGCCGCTGGCCGCAGCCGGCTGGGAAACCCAGTTCGTCCAATTGGGCGGCAAACCGATCCGCGGATGCCAGGCCTGTTACCAGTGTTTCAAGAAGAAGGATTCCCGATGCAGCCAGAAGGATGATTTTTTCAACCCGTGCTTCGAGAAAATGGTGGCGAGCGACGCGATCATCCTCGGATCGCCGACCTACTTCACTGACGTGAGCGCTGAAATGAAGGCGCTGTTGGATCGCGCCGGGCTGGTGGCGCTGGCCAACGGCGGATTGTTCCGCGGAAAAATCGGAGCCGCCGTGGTGGCGGTCAGACGCGGCGGCGGCACGCACGCGTTTGACACGATGAACCACATGTTCCTCATGTCCGGGGCCATTGTGCCGGGATCCACGTATTGGAATCTCGGGTTTGGATTGGACAAGGGGGATGTGGCCAAGGATGAGGAGGCTTCGCGCAACCTGAAGGATCTGGGCCAGACCATCGCCTGGTTGGGCGCAGCGATCCATCAGCACGCCGGGAGCCGGCCGCCTGCCGATGTTGGCGAATGAATCCTCCCCATCTCACTCTGGAACCGGTTCGTTACCATGCAATTCCGCAAATTCGGCAGACTGGACTGGAACGCCTCGGTTCTGGGCTTCGGCTGTATGCGCCTGCCCACCGTGGACGGAAATCCAAACGGCCCAAATATCAATGAAGCGGAAGCGGTGCGCCTGATCCGCCACGCGCTGGATCGAGGCGTGAACTATTTCGATACCGCTTACGTCTATCACGAAGGCCACAGCGAGACCATCCTGGGCAAGGCGTTGCGCGGCCATCGAGACCTGGTAAAAATAGCCACAAAGTCCCCGGTGTGGCTGATCGAAAAGGGAGCCGATTTCGACCGGTTTTTAAACGGGCAACTGCGCAGGCTTCAGACCGATCACATTGATTTCTATTTGCTCCATGCCCTGGGAAAAAGCCGCTGGAGCGAAATTGTCCTGAAATACAAACTCCTGGAAAAGGCCGAGGCTGCGATTGGCGACGGCCGCATCCGCCATCTGGGTTTCTCGTTCCACGACAACTACGAGAGCTTCCCGGACATCGTCAACGGCTACGACCGCTGGACGTTCTGCCAGATTCAATACAACTACATGGACACGGAAAACCAGGCGGGCACCAAGGGATTGAAGCTGGCCGCCGCCAAAGGTCTGGCCGTCGTGATCATGGAACCGCTGCTCGGCGGCAGGCTGGCCCGTCCGCCCTCGTCGATTGCCCAGATGATCGAGCGCTCCAGCGTGAAGCGATCCCCGGCGGACTGGGCGTTGCAATGGCTTTGGGACCAGCCCGAAGTGTCGGTGGTGTTAAGCGGCATGAGCAACATGGACCAACTGAAAGCCAACCTGGAATCGGCCTCTCACGCGCGCAGTAATTCGTTTGAGGCGGCCGACCGAAAACTGATCGCCGACTTGCAGCAAAAGTACCGGGAACGAGCCGCTATTCCTTGCACCAAGTGCAACTACTGCATGCCCTGTCCAAACGGAGTGAACATTCCGGGCATTTTTGAAATCTACAACGAAGCGTTTCTCCACGAAGACATTCCGGGCGCGCGCTTCAAGTATCAGATTTTTATCCCGGAAGCGGCGCGGGCCGATGTTTGCGTGGCCTGCCACGACTGCGAAGATCATTGTCCCCAGAAAATCCCGATCAGCGAATGGATGCCCAAGGTTCACGCGCTGCTCGGCGGGGCATGATTCAGCGCCGTGCGGCTTCGGTGATAATCCGACGAACCAAAGCGGCGAACCGGTCCCGAAGTCGCGCGCGATTGATTCTCCGAGCTGCGAGGAGTAACCTGGCGCCATGAACACTTCGCCTGCTGTTCGCCAGACGGCTTCAAACCCGCGGCAACTCGCCCGCAGGGTGATCAAAGACCCCCGGCTGTTGGAGAAAGTCATGGAGGGATTAGGCTCAGAGAAAGCCCGCGTCAAATTCGGTTGCGCCAAAGCGCTGCGCCTTCTTGGCGAAACGCGCCCCGATCTGCTTTACCCGCGATTCGAGTCTTTCGTTCGCCTGCTGGACCATCCAAACAAGATCTTCCAGTGGGAGGCCGCGGGCGTGCTCTCGCAATTGGCCCGGGTGGATGCCGAGGACAAGTTTACGGCGATTTTTGACAAGTATTTTGCTCCCATTCGTGGCCCGGTCATGATCACGGCCGCCAATGTCATCCGGGGTGGCGCCAGGATCGCTGCGGCCAAACCTCACCTGGCCGACCTCATTGCGGCCGAAGTGCTGAAGGTGGACCGGGCGCGCTACCAAAGTCCGGAGTGCCGGAATGTCGCCATCGGCCATGCCATTGTCGCATTGGGCGATTTTTTTGAGTTGCTCCAGCATCCGGCTCCGGCGCTGCGGTTTGTGCGAAGGCAAATCAAGAATGCGCGGCCGGCGACGCGGAAGAAGGCCGAACAATTTCTGAAAGGAGTGCGAAACCGGGCGAACCGGCCCGAGGTCAAATGATTCTGCGGCTTCCTCAGAACCGGCCCGGCAAGGGGGGAGGTTTCGAGCCGGGGGACAACAGCAAGAGGCCCGGCAGTTCCAGGCGCCGGGCTTCGTCCGGGTCAATTCTCGCAATCGCCATGGCAGCGGCGTAGCGGGCGTCGTCGGTGGCGCTGAGGATTTTCTCCAAGGCCGGCAGGGTGTCCCGTGCCGGCGGGCCGATATCGCCCGCCAGTTCAATGGCCCGCGTGTCGCGGCGTTCCACGGCGGCGGTCAACTCGGCCAGCGGAAGGTTGGTTTCCAATCCCAACCGCCAGAGGCAGACTGCCGCGCCGCAGCGCACCATCGGGAAGTCCGCGCCGCGCAGGGCTTGCAAGGCCGGCAGAGAGTTGGAATTGTCCCGCGGTGCGATCTGGCACAAGGCGCCGGCCGCGTCGAGCCGGACAAAGCGACCGCTTTCGTGCAGTAATTCTTCCAACGTTGGAATCGCCGCCGCCGCCCCCGGCCCGATCGCGCCCAACGCGCGGCAGTAAGCGTGGCTGTTCCATCCCGAATGTTCGAGCAGGTCCGCCAGCGCCGCCGTTGCGGCGGCGGAGGGGGGGCCGATCTGGCCCAGCGCGTTGGCGGCCGCCCCCAGCACCTCACGTCGCAGGGAACCGGAAAGCATTCGGAGCCGGGTCGAGGAAAGCATTTTCGCCAGCGCGGGCACGGCTTCCGTGGCGCGCGGGCCGGCCAGTTCGATCCTTTTCATGGCCAGAACCGATTTCGCGGAAGGAGCCTCTTGCAAGGAGTCGATCAGGAGCCGAAGCACGGGCGCGGGGTCGCAATTGCACTGACGCACGGCGTCGCGCCAGCCTTCCGGGTCCACGTCCTGCAACAGGCTGGCGGCCTCTTCGCGCACGTCCCAGTCACGATCGAGCAGGGCCTTCTGGATGGCGGGCGCGGCGAGCCGGGCGGCGGGCGGCGCTCTGGCGAAGGTCTGCAAGCTGCGGATTCTGTCGGCCGGCTTGCCGCGGCGCAGCGCCTGCGACACAATCTCAACAAAAGCATTAGTCTGGCGGTCCAGTTCCCACAAGGCGAGGGCGGCGGAGAGTGAGAGGCTGCCGCCTTGGCGGCCAACTTCCAGCAGGCAGGGAAGGGCGGCCCTGGCAGTAGGTCCCGCGGCGGCCAGAAGGGAGAGACATTCCTCGCGAAACGGGCAATTGGTGTTGCGCAAGTTGTCAATCAATTCCGGCACGATGCAGTCCAGCTTCGGCCCGGCGGCGCGCAACACGGTGTCGAGCATGGCCTGGTCCTCCGGGTCGGCCTGGGGGTACATCTGCCAGACCAGCGGCACGGCGGGCGCGGCGTCCGGCCCCAGGCTGCGCAACAAATCGGCGGCCAGATGGCGCTGGGCTTCGGCCCGGGTCGTCATTCTTGCGTTGGATTCGGACCAGTTTTCGACCGCCTCGTCCAGCCAGTCCGGCACCCAATCGGGCAGGTCGCGGGCCTCGAGGATTTCCGACCAGGATTGGGCGATCGGCCCGCGGCGCAAAGGGGGCAGGGAGTTGGCCAGGAACAGCGCGCCTTTTGGACCCATCTCCTGGAAGACAGCCCGGCTGCGGGCAAAGTTATTGTCGGCCGCGGCCAGCCAATGGCCGGCGGACAACCCGTGGTAATGCGGTTCGTGTCCGAACCACCCCGCCCACCACGCGGCCACCGCAATGGCGCTGGCCGTCAAGAGCGCGGCGAGCCAGCGTTTGGATCGCTTGGATAGGACTGAGTTGGGCTGGGCATCAGACTTCATACAGGACATTCCCGGCGCCCGGAATCGTAACGGCAGCCGCCTGGCTGAAAAACCGTCAACGGCCTCCAGCCGCTTTACGGACGGGCAGTTGCACTGGCTGGAACTTCCTATTCACGTCCGCCGTTTGCTCTCCTTTTTTTGGAGGAGTGCTCGTTTTTCAACTCCAACGCGGTCACCAGCAGGATGTCGATGAATATGGAGGCGTCGTTCGGACCGTGAAAAACATGGAGGATCCGTCCGGTCTGGGACGACGAAACAAAGTCCGGATGTTGGACGGGAATTTGCCGTCCGTCGGCCAACCGCATGACAAACGGCACGAACGGTTCCGCGTTGACCAATTCGCGCACTTTTTCAATCGTCATAGAGCTTCCTTACTCTTTCCCGCCCTGAAAAGCAAGTTCAGGGAATCTACTCTTCGACGGGCACGACCAGGTTTTCCATGATGTAATCCTTGCGCTCGGGGGTGTTTTTGCCCATGTAAAAACCAAGAATGCCCGCCGTCTCCGGCTTGGGGGCGTATTCGACCTGGCTCAACTTCATTTGCGGGCCGATGAATTGTTTGAACTCGCCGGGGGTGATTTCCCCCAGGCCCTTGAAGCGGGTGATCTCGCAGTTCTTCCCCAGCCTGGCCGCTGCCGCGTCGCGCTCGGCCTGGTTGTAACAATAGATGTTCTGCTCCTTGTTGCGGACGCGGAAGAGCGGCGTTTCCAGAACGTAGAGATGGCCGTCATGCACCAGCGGGTCGAAGAACCGGAAGAAATAGGTGATGAGCAGGTTGCGGATGTGCAGGCCGTCCACGTCCGCGTCCGTCGCCAGGATCACCTTTTCGTAGCGGAGGTTTTCGATGTTGTCCTCGATGTCCAGGCTGCGCATCAAATTGTACATCTCGTCGTTTTTATAGACGATGTCGCGCTTGAGGTCCCAGACGTTGAGGGGCTTGCCTTTGAGGACGAAGATGGCCTGGGTGTGGACGTCGCGGCAACTGACAATGGAGCCGGCGGCCGACTGGCCTTCGGTGAGGAAAATCATCGACCCGCGGCCTTTGCCCCTGGGCTTGTCAAAATGAATTTTGCAGTCCTTGAGCTGCGGGATGCGCAGGGTGATGGCCTTGGCCCGCTCGCGCGCCAGTTTTTTGACCTCCTGCAATTCCCGGCGCAATTGCCAGGTGTCCCCGACCTTGGCCATGATCTTCTCGGCGACGTCCTTGTTGCGATTGAAGAAGTGGAGCAATTCCTCGCGCACGGTGTTGACCAGGTCGGAGCGGATTTCGGTGTTGCCCAGTTTGTTTTTGGTTTGGGACTCGAAGACCGGGTCCTTGAGGCGGATGGCCACGGCGCCCACCATGCACTCGCGCACGTCATCGCCCTCGAATTTGCCCTTGGAGTATTCGTTGACGGCCTTGAGCAGGCCCTCGCGGAAGGCGCTTAAATGGGTGCCGCCGTCGGTGGTGTACTGGCCGTTGACGAAGGAAAAGAAGGTCTCGCCGTAGCGGCTGTTGCTGTGGGTGAAGCAAAATTCGAGGGTCTTGCTGGAATAATGCAGGGGGGGGTAGATCGGCTCGGACTGGTCGGCGCGCAAGTCCTCCATGACCAAATCGAGCAGGCCGTTGCGCGAGACAAAGGTCTGGCCGTTGTAACTGAGCTTCAGGCCGGTGTTGAGGTAGCTGTAATGGCGCAGGCGCCTCTCCACCAATTCCGGGCGGAAGGCCGTTTCCTTGAAAATCTCCGGGTCCGGCACGAACCGGATGAAGGTCCCGTCCGGCTCGCTGGAACCCTTGCCGCTTTTCTCGCCCTTGAGTTTGCCCACCTTGAAGGCGGCCTCGACAAATTCACCGCCGCGATGGCTGCGGACCAGGAACTCTTTGGAGAGAGCGTTGACGGCCTTGGTGCCGACGCCGTTGAGGCCGACGCTGAATTGGAAGACGTCGTCGTTGTATTTGGCGCCGGTGTTGATCTTGGAGACGCAATCGACGACTTTGCCCAGGGGAATGCCGCGGCCGAAATCGCGCACGCTGACGGTGGTGCCGTCGATGCTGATCTGGACCTCCTTGCCGTAGCCCATGATGAATTCGTCGATGGCGTTGTCGATGACTTCCTTGAGCAGGATGTAACAGCCGTCGTCGTAATGGGAGCCGTCGCCGATGCGGCCGACGTACATGCCGGTGCGGAGGCGGATGTGTTCGAGGGAAGAAAGCGTTTTGATTTTGCTTTCGTCATAGACGTGTTTTTTGCTCTCGGCCATAGTCAGGGCACTTTAAACAAGGATGAAGGCGGAAGGAAGAAGGAAGAAGGCCGGCGGTTGGCGGGTTTGCCCCAATGTTTTGTTGGTCGGAATTGGCAGCGCGGTTTGGGACTGGCGCAACCCTTGACCGGGCTTGACTGGGATTGACCGCAGGGCGCTGAAACTCCATTGAAAATTGAAAATTGAAAATTGGTAATTGCACAGCCGGGCCAGCCTGGGGGTGAAGGTCCCGTCCCGTGAGGCGGCTGGGCTATACGGCGGTTCGATTTCCGCGGTTTTTGAGTGCGGTTTTTTCAATTGGCATGGCGACATTTTTGTTTTTGGTCAAATTTGATCAAATTCAGTCAGAGGGGGGAAAGGGGTTAAACTGGAATGGCACTTAGTTAGTGCCTAAAACCTTTTGCGTCAACCGTTTGCGACGGCGCGGATTTGGGGTCGATTGGAAGATGATCCGACGGGAAAGACTCTCCAATTGCTTGAGTTGCTGGCGCA
>JBEKYR010000066.1:0-17954 GCA_049510745.1 Verrucomicrobiota bacterium
TGGAACGCCCTCGCCCGCTGTGGGCGGAAGCCAGCGCACCACCCACGGGGTGGGCAACGGCGGTGCATTTCAAGGGATGATCACCGAGGTCCGCAACAGCGCGATATGCCGAAACGCGGCCAGCTTTGCTTTCAGCACCAATGTAGTCGGCGCAACGCCGAATTTCACCCTCGAGCCTCCCGCCAGTACGTTTATCGGGTATGGCCAGACCTTGACGCTCAACACCTTGGTTTCCGGCTCGCCTACCCCGGCCCTTCAATGGCAACAAACCAACACCAGCGGCGGGGGTTGGACAAATGTCGTCGGCCAAACCAACAAC
The DNA here is from genome assembly GCA_049510745.1 of Verrucomicrobiota bacterium. Taxonomy (GTDB): domain Bacteria; phylum Verrucomicrobiota; class Verrucomicrobiia; order Limisphaerales; family Palsa-1400; genus PLGF01. The sequence goes on from JBEKYR010000066.1 coordinate 320, forward strand.
ACGCTGGAAATCAGCGGTGCCACTTTCTCCGCGGCGGGCCTCTATCGCCTGGTCGCCAGCAATAACATCCAAGGCTTTGCAGAAGTGAAGAACAGCACCATCGCCAGCGTCACCATCGGCGCTGCTTTCTCCGAAGTGTTTAACACCGGCACCGACGCCAACGGTTCGGCGAACGCTGCTTTGGCCGGCTCCAACGATCTTCACTATACGCTCGCCGACAGCGCCGATGTGACCCTCACCGGACCGGCGACGGCGGTTTGGTTGATGAGCGCCTTTCCCATCGCGGCCAACGGCGGCGGCTTCGCTAACATCGACGGTGTGTCTCAATTCGTCGGACCGACGTGGAACAACGGCGGAGGCGGTTATACATCAGTGCAAGGAAACTACACGTACCGAACGCATTTCCTGGCCGATGCCGTCGATACCACCAAACCGGCTACGGTTAAAGGAACATGGTGGGCCAATACAACCGGAGCCGATATCGTGCTCAACGGCCTGTCCCTCGGCATTTCCACCGGAATCACCAATAACGGCCAGGGGTCAAGCCCGTTTACTATCACGAATGGATTCATTCCGGGGCTCAATACGCTTGATTTCGTTGTCCCTTGCGTCAATCCCAACGGCTCCTATCCGGAATCCGCGGTGAGAGTGGAGTTTTCCTCCAAGCTGGGCCAAGCCTTAGCAGCCGGCCTCCCGCAGATTCTGACGGAGCCGGTAAGTGTAACCGTGAGCGACGCCAACGTCATACCGGGCACGAGCGCCTCGTTCTCCGTCGTTGCCACGGGCCGTCCGCCTTTGACTTACCAATGGTATGCCGATGGCGCGCCGATCAGCGGCGCGACCGCGCGCACCTTGACCTTCCTCAACCCGACGGCTGGCGGGCAGGGAACCAACTTCTCGGTCGTCGTCAGCAATAGTTCCGGCCCTGTCACCAGCACGCCGCCCGCCGTGCTGACCATCGTGGAGACCAACCAGCCGCCGATTGCGCCCAACAACACCTTCCTGGTCTATTCGAATAATTCGTTGACCATCGATCTGTCGAAATTGCTCCTGGCCACCGGGAATCCGAACAACGAACCACTGACGATTAGCTGGGATTGGACGACAACCAACGGGGTTTCGCTCGCCCAGCCTGTCAGCGGCGGCAGCGCGCTCACCTACCTGGCCCTGGCGGGATTTGTCGGCTACGACGCCTTTAATTACTACATATCGGATGGCCAGGGGGGTATGGGAACAGGCACGAATTTCATCCGCGTTATTCCTCCGACGCTGCCGACGACCGTGCAGTCAGCGATCGTTGGCAAGAACTTTGTCTTCAGCGGAACCGGGGGCGTGCCGGGCGGCGGATACGTTATCCTCTCCTCGACGGACATTTCGACGGACGTTTCCACGTGGACGCCTGTCGCGTCAGGGAATTTCGATAACACCGGCGCGTTCTCCGTGAGCATTCCCGTGAGCCTGACAAGCGCGGCGCAATACTACGTGCTGGAATTGCCATAGAAGACACCAACGGTTCCTTGGGGCAGGCGCCTCGGGGAGCACAGCCGCGCGTCGCTATCAGCCTGGTTTACGCAGCCGGGTGATAGCGGCGCGCGTTGCCGTTTGTTAAAGCTGCTTGGCGTACTTGGCGCGGGCGGCGGCTGAGAGCGCCCATAAATTCTGCGGCCAAAGGTCTTGGCCGGCCCGAACCAGGCGCGCGCTGTTGTCGGCAAAAGCGTAATCGGAGCCTGATGTGTGCGTCATCTGGTTCAACTCGGTAATGTCGTTGCCCATGTCGCCGGAAATCTCCAGCAGGTCCATGTAGTACTGGTCGGAAGTCGGAAGTTTTTCGCCCAGGATAATCGTATCGGACGGGAACTGGATTTTGGATTCGGGCAGCCCTTGGAGCCAGGCGCCGTTCATAAAGGTCTGGAAGCTGCCGGAATCCAGAGTGGCGTAAAAATAATCATTGAAACCATTGATCATGTAAGTGCGCGGAGAATTGTCGGCGATGTGATTGGTGTCGGGATCGCCCGCGCTTTGGGGATGGAACATGGCATCGACGGGGCAGAGGAGGAGGGCGACGTTTTTGTAGGCGGGATAAAGCGCCTGGGGCCAGCGGTTGGTGGCCAGGCGCGGCGGAAAGAAGCCGGCGTTGTCCTGGGCGTACATGGAGTTGGCGAGGCCCAGTTGCCTGAGATTGTCCAGGCACGACATGCGCTGGCCGGCCTGCTTGGCTTTGGCCAAAGAGGGCAGGAGCATGCTGGCCAGAATGGCAATGATGGCGATGACCACCAGAAGTTCAATCAAGGTGAAACCCGCCCGGCCTTTCGCCGCGCGGCGGCCCGATAGTGCTGCTGTGTTTCTCATAAATCGTTGGCCAGGCACTGGCTCAAACTAAATCGAATAACTCTTCATCCAACCGTGTCATTTCTACAAGAGATGAATAGAACAACGGCCTTGCTGGTTGGCCTTGCCGCGCTGGCAACCGTCTGGCTTGCCTTCTTCTCTGACTGGCACAAGGCCCGGAAAATTCAAATTTTGTTGGCGGTTTACCCGGCGGGAATCCTGCCGGGGACCTCCTCGGACACCCTGGTGTTTTGCCTGGACAAGGCGTATCCGCTGACGTCGATAAAAGTGGTGGAGTCGGAGGAGGCGCGCACCAACAAATATGCCCACGCCCTCTGGCACCTGGTGGCCGCAGCCCCGGCCAAACCGATCAAGAGCTTCCGCTACGGCGCCGCCGTTCCCGGCCTGCGGCCAGAGGTTTCCACGGCGCTGCCGGAGCCGCTGCAGGCCGGGGCGAGCTATTCGTTGCTGGTCGAAGCGGGAAAGGATCTCAAGGGCGAGCTGACTTTTCAACCTCCGCCCTGAGCCGCCCCCGGCCCTCCGCGATAAAAAGAAATGAATCATGTTTTTTTGCTTGTGCCTTGGGCGGCCCGCAGGCGGCGGTAGAGCTTCTGGTAGGCCGCCGCCGTGCGTTCCCACGAGAAATCGCTGGCCATGCCGTTGCGGCGATAATGGTCCAGCAAGGCCGGGTCGGCGTAGAGCACCAGGGCCTTGCGAATCGCCTTGGCCAGCGCCCGCGCGGAATACTCGCTGAACTTGATGCCGTCCGCCCGCCGGGGGTCCTCCGCGGCATCGACCACCGAATCGTCCAGCCCGCCGGTCACGCGGACAATGGGGATGGCGCCGTAACGCAGGCTGTACATCTGGTTCAAGCCGCACGGCTCAAAGCGCGAGGGCATCAAGTAGAAATCGCACCCGGCTTCGATGCGCTGCGACAGGCCGGTGTCAAAGCCGATTTTGACCGCGCACTTGGAGGGATGGCGCTCGGCCAGCTTGCGATAGCCCCGCTCGTAGTCGCGCTGGCCGCTGCCCAGCAGGACGAATTGGAGGTCCGCCGCCAGCATCTCCTGCAGGGCCGCCAATTGAATATCCACCCCCTTTTGATCGGCCAGCCGGGTAATGGTTCCGAAGAGCGGCGTCCTTGGCGCGACCGGCAGTCCGAGTTCCCGCTGCAAGGCGGCCTTGCCGGCTTGTTTGCCGCTCAGGTCCGTGGCGGAATAGGAATGCTCCAGATAGGGGTTGCCCTGTGTTTTCCATTCGTCGTAATCGACTCCGTTGAGAATGCCGTGCAGGACGCTCTGCCGCCGCCGCAAGGCCCCGTCCAGGCCGCAGCCGAGCGCCTCGGTGGTGATTTCGCGCGCATAGCGCGGGCTGACGGTGGTCAGCAGGTCGGCGAACACGATGCCTGCTTTGAGGAAATTGAACCCGCCATAGAACTCCGCGCCCTCCGGTTGAAAATAAGTGGCGGGCAGATTGGCCAGGTCGTACTTGGCCGGGGGGAAATGGCCCTGATAGGCCAGGTTATGAATCGTCAGGCAGGTCGGCGGCGCGGCAGTCCAGCGGTCGCGCTGTTTCTGGTCGAGCGCCAGCAAGGCCGCCAGAGCCGTCTGCCAATCGTGCAAATGAAGCACCTCCGGTTGCCAGGGCAGGTAACGGGCCAGATGGACCACGGCCTTGGAAAGGAAGACAAACCGCTCGGCGTTGTCCGGATAATCGAAGCCCCGTTCCTGGTATAAATCGGCGCGTTCAAAGAAATCCTTCTGCTCGATAAAATAGGCCGTCAATCCGGGCAGCGACTCGCGCGTCCAAACGCTCCCGGCCACGCGGTCGGGGCCGAGGGGCAATTCCAGTTTCCAATCAAAGGGCCGGAGGTCCGGGAAGAGGTCGCGCAGGCCGCGATAGAGCGGGGTGACCAGGCCGACTTGGTGGCCGGCGCGGGCCAGGAACTTCGCCAGCGCGCCCACCATGTCGGCCAGGCCACCCGTCTTGGAGTAAGGCAGGGCCTCGCTGCTGGCCAGCAGGATTTTCATCACGCCGGGGCCGCGATCCGGTCCGTTTTCAACCACGGGCGCAACGCCGGCGGAATGCTCACACTGCCGTCGGCTTGTTGATAGGTTTCGACCAGCGCCACGAAGAGCCGTGCCAGGGCCGTGCCGCTGCCGTTGAGCAGATGCGGGAACTTGTTTTCGCCCGACTCGGTTTTAAAGCGCAGGTTCATGCGGCGGGTTTGAAAATCCGCGCAATTGGAGCAACTGGACACCTCCAGGTATTGCCCCTGGCCCGGCGCCCAGACTTCGAGGTCGTAAGTCAGGGCGCTGGCAAAGCCCATGTCGGCGGTGCAGAGCTGAAGGACGCGGTAATGCAGGCCCAGCAGTTGGAGGACGCGCTCGGCGTTGGCCACCAGTTTCTCCAACTCGTCGTAGCCGTTTTCCGGGCGGGTGATTTTGATCAACTCCACCTTGTCAAACTGATGGACGCGGATCATGCCGCGGGTGCCCACGCCCGCCGCCCCCGCCTCGCCGCGAAAGCAGGGGGTGTAGGCGCAATAATAAATGGGCAACTGGCTCTCCTTCAAAATCTCCTCGCGATGGATGTTGGCCAGCGGCGTCTCGGCCGTCGGGATGAGGAACAATTTCCCCAAGGTGGAGGCGTCCAACCCCTCCTGCGCGGCGTAGTATTGGTCAACGAATTTGGGGAACTGCCCCGCTCCCACCATGCAATCGCGGTTGACCAGAAAGGGGGGCGAAATCTCGGTGTAGCCGTGCTCGCCGGTGTGCAGATCGAGCATGAACTGGATCAAGGCCCGCTCCAGGCGCGCTCCCCATCCGGTGTAAAGAAGAAACCCGGCGCCCGCGATCTTCGCCGCCCGCCCGAAATCCACCAGGCGGAGGCCGTCGCAAATTTCAACGTGCGTCCTGGGCTTGAAATCCAGCCGCGCCTTTTCGCCCCACACCCGCACTTCCAGGTTGTCGGCGGCCGATTGGCCGGTTTTGACCGTTTCGTGCGGCAGATTGGGCAATTGCAAGAGCAAGGCGTCGCGCCGCTCGCCCGCCTCGGTGGTTTCCTTGTCCAAGGCCGCGATGCGCGCGCCCAGGTCGCGCGTTTCCGCCTTTTTCGCTTCGGCCTCGGCGGTTTTTTTTTGGGCCATGAGGGCGCCGATTTCCTTGGAGACACGATTGCGGGCGGCCTTGAGCAGTTCGACCTCGGCCAGGCCCTTGCGCCGGCGCTCGTCCAAGGCGAGCACTTCGGCGATCTTGTCGGCGTCGCCGCCCTGGCGCGTGGCCAGGCGTTGGCGGACAAAATCGGATTTTTCGCGAATCAATCGAATATCGAGCATGGGCGCATTATAAAAATCGAAGGCTCGACCGCAAGCGGGGAATCCGGGCCGGCTCATTTGGGCAGGTAAATGGAGAGATGGCCGATCTCGGCGGTTTTCCGGTAATCCGCCTGCACATAATTCAGGACGACGGGGGCAAATCGGCCCAGTTCCGACTCGTCGGTGATGACCACGACCGCCGGCGGGTCGTGCATGGCTTCTTCGACCAACGTCCGGTGATCGGCGGCGGTCTGATCGCCCGGCCAGAGGTAGTTCCAACGGGTGGGATTGCGCCGCTGGCACAGAAAATACAGCATGGGCTGGTAGGGCAGGCAGAGAATGGACCGGTCCGCCGGCGCGTGTTCCTGCACGCGGCGCACAAAAGTGGCCAGGCCCGCGGCGCCTTGGAACCGCACGCCGGCCCGCGCCAGCGGCGCCTGTTCCTGAGTGCCTTCGTCCCGCAGGAACACCGGTTTTGTCAATACCAGGAAACCGGCCAGCGCGCCGGCCGCCGCCACGGCGAACGACGCTCCGGCCACTCCCGATGACCAAGCCGCCTCCCACAGGCACGCGCCCAAGATGTAAAACGGGGCCAGCGTGAGCAGGAGATGGAAATTATCCGACCGTCCAAGGACCTGGCAGTAAAACAACCCCGCCCACACGAGCATGAAGGTGATGTTGGCCTCGCGCAACGCGTAGAGCCGCCGCCGGACTTGCCGCCAGAGCCAGAACGCGGCCAGGATGCCCACGACAGGCGGAAGGTAAAAGAGGCCCACGATGGCGTTGCGCGCCGCCGGCAGTTCCGGGCTGAAGCGCGGAAACGGCACGGCGTTGGTTTTCACATAGGTCGTCACGAAATAAACGACCAGTTGTTGGAACATGGCGGGAAGCGCTCCCTCGATCCACCAATAAACGGCCCACGGCAGGAATCCCAGGACAAGGCCCGCGCTCCACCAGGCGAAGACGCGGGCCAGGGTTGCCTTTGGAACAAGCGGGCCGGCACACTTCAGCGCCAGTGTGTAAGCCACAATCGAGAGCGCGACGTAGAAGCCTTGGTCGTGTCTGGAGAGCACGGCGGCGGCGGTCATAAGGCCCGCCGGCAATCCGCCCGCCGGCCCGCCCCCGCTCCGCATCGCTCGCAGATAGAGGAAGACCGCCGCCGCCGCCGCCGTGGCGCCTTGCCAGGAGGCGTAAGGCACGAAATGGAAATAGGGGATGCCCACCACGGTGGCCGGCAGGGCCGCCGCCAATGACAGAAGCGGCCCGAGCATGGTGCGCGCAATTCCGTAGATGAGCAACGGCAGCGCCAGGTAAATTGCAAAGCCCAACAGCCGCAGGGAGAGAAGCGAGGTCCCGCAGAGCTTATACATGACTGCGGCGGTGTAAAACGACAAAGGCGGCTGCAGGCTGGCGAAATCGCGATTGGGCAATTGTCCCTGCATCACGCGCTCGGCCCCGTAGGCCAGGACTCCCTCGTCCCTGAGATCAATTCCCGAGCGAAACCGAGGCCATCCCACAACGAGACAAACCAGGACCAGCAGAAGCGGGTAAAGCCAGGCAGCGATCCGATTCATTTTTTCGCAAAACCTTTGCGAGGCGAGAGGTCTTTCGGCCCGGAAACGCATCCGGCCAGACGCATGAATGCCGGTGTAGTGCCGCCCGCCCTGGCCTTCTCCAATTGCTCCCGGACCAGTTGGCCCCGCGACGCCCCGGCCTGGGACGCCGTCTCATCCAGCCATCGGGCCAGGTCTTTGTCAGCACGGATCGAAATTGTGCGGCTCATACGCCAAAGGTCTATTCGTTTTCCTTCAGTCAGGCAAGCCGAGTCTGGATGGAAATGGCAAGAAACGAAGGCTCGACCGCCAGCGGGGGATCCGGCAGGATGCCGCCATGACCGCTCAGGCTGGAACAGTCGCATCGCTTCATCTGCACCCGGAGATTTCGGGCGAGCCGCTACGCGCCGTGGCCGAAGTGTATGCCGAAGGCGGGAAGGGCCTGGCTGGCGACGCCCGGTTTTTTGGGCGCAAGAACCAAAAAGGCGAGCCGAGCCGCCGCCAGGTGAGCCTGATCGCCCGCGAGGAAATCGCGCGGCACGCCGCCTCGCTTTCTCTGCCGGGCTTGCCTCCCGGCGCCGTCCGTTCCAACGTCGAAACCAGCGGCCTGGACCTGGTTTCCTTTCTCGGTTGTCAAATGGAAATCGGCGAGGCGCTGCTGCTCTTCTGCGAGGCCCGGACGCCGTGCGACAAAATGGACCGCGTCGCCCCCGGCTTGCGGGCGCTCATGGCCGACGGCCGCCAGGGCGTGCTGGCGGAAGTCCTCCGTCCGGGCCGCATCCGCGTCGGGGACGCCATCCGGCCGGTCAAACCAGGCGGGTAAGTGGCGGGGGGGGGAAGCCCTTATATTATGTCCGATGGGAGTGCTGAGGATCGAGTGTTGAGCGAGTTCATGGTTCAAGAGGGGGCAACCAAAAAAAGACGGACAGGATTAACAGGATGAACAGGATTGAGAACGGATTCAGAAAAGAGAATTCTCCTCTTCATGCTGTGCATCTTGTTCATCCTGTCGGAGAATTTTATTAAAAAAAGCAAAACTCCCCGACATAGCACTGCGGTGACCGCAACGAGGACCGGAAAATTCTTTGAGACAAATGAAAAAGAATGGATTCAGCCGGGCGAGGATTGAAAAACCGATTGTTTGAGCCACCGGCGTGTTCGCTGAAATCCACGAGAAAACTAAAGAACCCGGCGACACTATGGAAGGCCGCTGGGACAAAAGCCAATCAAACTACGGGTTGAACCCATCTCCACAAGGCGGTCGTCGCGGCTGACCAAATGATAAATCGCGCCCGGATATTGCAGGCGAAGCTTTCGCGCCATGCTTGGATGATGCCCCCTACCGCGCCCCCTGTCAACTCACAATGCGGCATTGCTAATGGGTGACACCTTTAATGAACTGAATCACGCCCTTCCCGGTTGTGCCGGCGACGTCTTAAGGTGTCAGAATTTCAATGTCCGGCGCCACATGCTGAAAGTGGGACGGGTTGCGCGTCGCGATTTGGACGGCTTTTTTGCGGCGGGCAAATGTCGCATGCAGGGAATCGTAAATTCCCCCGCCGATGACCCCCCGGCTGCGCGCCTCCCGAATCGCCGTTTCGTAGTCCGCCCACGCCAAGGCCTCCACCGTGACGGAATCCCGCAGACTCAGAGTCAACTCGGTCGCAGCGTCGGTCGGCACCCTGTAAAAGCCTGTGAGTGTGGCGAAAGTTTCCGCAATCGCGTGGGCGTTCGTGAACGGCTGCACGGAATCTTCCAGCGCCGCGAGGCAGGCCGCGTGTTCCGGGTGCGACTTCAAGACGGCCCCGACCATGATCCCAGTGTCAAGGAAGGTCATCGGGTGTAGTGGCGTGATTGTGTAACGGCCTCCTCAATCGGCGTGGCCGGAACGGCGCCCGTCCAGACCTTGAGTTTGCCGCGTTTGATGACGCGGCCGGAAGCGTTGGCCTCCATTTCCAAAACGATGCGCCCCGGCGTTGCGGAGACCGTCAGTTTTTGCCTCCGGGGAATCCCGGCCGCCCGCCGCAGTTCCCGCGAAAGCACGATCCGGTTGGAGGCGTCGAGTTCAATGGTCGTTTTCATGGCATTAGTATGGCGCGGTCATGGCGTATTTGCAAGTTCCCCGATCGAGGTTTGGGCATCCGGGCGGGATTCTTTTATCCGTTTGCGGAGCCGGCGAAACATTTCCTCACCGTCAACGCCTTCGCCGCGGTCAAGGCGGTCAAGGCTTTGCAGCAACTGGGCTTTCAATGTAAAGCAAGGGACATAAGGGACGGAAAGGACGGAAGGGCTTGCAGCCCTGGGCTTCTGGAATCAAACGCCAGGGAGCATGAATGGAAATTTCTGGTTTTCTCCGCGTTCTCCGCGGCTCTGCGTGAAAAAGGCCATTTTCTAATAAACTTGACCGGGGGGCGGGGGGATGCGTAACGTGGGGGGGATGTTTAGGCAACATTCATGTTAGCGCGACTTAAAAGCCTCTTTTCCAACGATATCGGAATAGACTTGGGCACGGCCAATTGCCTGGTGTACGTCAAGGACCAGGGCATCGTGCTCCGAGAGCCTTCCGTCGTGGCCATCGAGGCCGGCACGACCAACGTGCTGGCGGTGGGCGAGGAAGCCAAGCGCATGTTGGGACGGACCCCGGGCAATATCGTGGCGATTCGGCCGATGAAAGACGGCGTGATCGCCGACTTCGAGATCACCGAAGCGATGCTGCGGCATTTCATTCAACGAGTGCATCACCGCAAGTTGATCGCCCCCCGGGTGGTGGTCGCCGTTCCGTCCGGCATCACCGAAGTGGAAAAGCGGGCCGTAAAAGATTCGGCGACTCATGCCGGGGCGCGCGAGGTGTATTTGATCGAGCAACCGATGGCCTCGGCCATCGGGGTCGGTCTTCCCGTCCATGAACCGGCGGGAAATATGATCGTGGATATTGGGGGAGGCACCTGCGAGATAGCGATCATCTCGCTGGCTGGAATCGTTTTCAGCCGCAGTCTGCGGGTGGGTGGGGATGAGTTTGACGAGACGATAGTGGCGCACATGAAGCGGGCCTATAACCTAATGATTGGCGAACGCACGGCGGAGGAGATCAAGATTCGCATTGGATCGGCCTTTCCGCTGGAGCAGGAATTAACGATGGAAGTCAAAGGGCGCGATTTGAGCGCCGGTTTGCCCAAGACGTTATCGATTCGCTCGGAAGAAGTTCGTGAAGCCTTGAAGGAACCCCTTTCAAGCATTTTGGAAAGTATTCGCATAACCCTGGAACGGTGTCCGCCCGAGTTGGCGGCCGACTTGGTGGAACGCGGCATAGTCATAGCCGGCGGGGGCGCGCTCTTGCGCGGCATCGACCGCATCATCGCCAAGGAAACGGGCTTGCCGGTGCATATCGCCGACGATCCGCTCAGCGCGGTGGCCGAGGGCACGGGGCGGGTCCTCCAGGAACTTGCTTTTCTCAAACGAGTTGCTTCCTCGCGCAGTTGATTCCGGTTCGCCCTGAAAATTTATCGCGTCCGCGCCGGCAAAGCGCGGGCAGGGCGGGATGCTGAAAAAGTCGCATTATATAATTTTGGTGGTGGTGGTCGTGCTGGCCCTGGCGCTGTTAAAGCTGCCGGTGGAAACGACGGGAAAGCTCAAGCTGGCGATCAGCGGCTTGTTTTTGCCGCTCTTTGGCCTGAGCGGCTCGGCACACGAATTGCTGGGGGAAGCCCGGCAGGGCCTGACGCCCAAGCGCGAACTCGAGCGCCAAATCGAGCAACTCCGCCGCCAGAACCAGGAACAACAAATCCTCCTCATCCAGGACGCCAGCGTCTGGGCGGAGAACGCCCGCTTGCGCGGCCTGGCCGGCTGGCCGCGGCAGAGCCGTTGGAACGTCAAGCTGGGGCGGGTGATCGGGCGCGATCCGGCCAATTGGTGGCGCAGTATGCAGATCGACCTGGGCGCGCGGGACGGCCTGCGCACCAACTGCGCCGTTTTGACCGCCGCCGGTTTGGTTGGACGAGTGCAAAGCGTGGGTCAGACCCGCTCGCAGGTCATCGTCCTGGGCGATCCCAATTTGCGCGTCTCCGCCATCGTGTTGACCAATGGGGAGACGGGAGTGATTGTCGCCAGTTCCTCGACGCCAGAGGAGGACGGCATGATTGATTTGGATTACCTGTCGGGAAACAGCGCCGTGCGACCGGGGCAGAGCGTGGTGACGTGGGGGGCGGGGGGAGTCTTTCCGCCAGGGATTCCGATCGGGAAAATAGTGGACCTGCGCCCCAAGGAGTACGGGTTATGGACCGAAGCGCGGGTGAAACTGGCGGTGAACCTGGGGGCGTTGGAGGAAGTGTGGGTGATGATTCCATGAACTGGCTGCCCACGCTTTTCATCTTGGCGGTGGCCTTCGTGGCGGTGTTCCTGGAGGGGTGGTGCGATCTGTTCCGGCATTGGCTGGGGGCGCAAATCGATTTTCTGCCGGCGCTGATGGTTTATACGAGCCTGACAGACGGCCTGGCGGCGGTCATTCTTTTGGGCGTCTGCGGCGGGCTTTGGTTCGATGCGCTCTCGCTCAATCCGCTGGGGGTAAGCGTGCTGCCGTTGCTGCTGATCGGTTTGGTCATCTACCATAGCCGGGAGCTGCTCTTGCGCCGGCACACCTTTGCCCAGGTGGTCCTGGGAGTGGTGGCCGGGGCGGCGCAACCGCTGGGGACGCTCTTCCTATTGCTCAACCTGGGCTGCGCGCCTCTGCTGGGCTGGTTCTCCCTCTGGCAATGGATCGTCCTGGCGGCGGGCGGCGGCGTGATCACGCCGTTGTGTTTCGGGCTTTTCGACCGCCTCCACGGGGCTTTGGACTATCAGCCGGCCAAGCCGGCGGCGTTCCGGCCGGACCGGGAAATCAAACGGGGGCGGCAGTAATATGTTTGTAATTGACATGTTGAAACAGGACGGCCAGCGGTTGCGGATTCTCGCGGCTGGCATGGGGGCGGGCCTGTTGCTGCTGCTGGCCGGCCTTTGGTTCGTGCAAATCGTCCATGCCCAGCGCTTCGCCAACAATCTCAAACGCCAATCGTTCCGCACCGTGCGGATGCCCGCCATCCGCGGCAGGATTCTTGACAGATACGGCCGGGTGCTGGCGGCCGACCGTCCGCGCTACAACGCCGTGCTCTACCTGGAGGATTTGCGGGGCCGGTTCGATGAGCGCTACACGAACCTGGCCGCCGCCTGCGCCCGCGAGCATCCGGAATTCACGCGGAAAAACGGCAAGACCATCCTGCCTTCCGGCGAGCGGCGCCGGCTCCAATTGCAGGCCGACTGCGACGTGGTGAGCAACATCACCTTCCGGGTCAGCGCGTCGTTGGAGGAACCGCGGGTGCTCAACACCGCCGGGTTCATCCGCCATTACAACAATTACCCCTATGTCCCGTTCCAAATCGTCCCGGACCTGGCGCCCCGGCAGTTGGCCATCTTCGCCGAGCAATTGTCCGGCCAGTCGGATCTGGACCTGGAAACCCAGCCGGTGCGGGTCTATCCCAACGGCACGGTCGCGGCCCATCTTCTGGGGTTCGTCCAGCGGATGGACCCGTTGGTGGGGGCGGACATCTCCTTCACCATGCCGGACTTCGAGGGGCGAAGCGGCGTGGAGCGGGTCTTTGACGGGCAATTGCGCGGGCAGGCCGGGGTCAAATCCGTTCTTGTCAACAACCAGAACTACCGCCAGCGGGAGGAGATCGAGACGCCCAACGAGCCGGGCAACGACGTTTTTCTGACGATCGACCTGCCGTTGCAGCGGGCGGCCGAGCAGGCGCTGGCGGCGGCCCAGGCCAACGTGCGCGGGGCCGCGGTGGTGCTGGACCCGCGCAACGGCGACATCCTGGCCCTGGCGTCGGCGCCGACCTTTGATCCGAACAGTTATGTGGCGGGCATGTCGGAGGCGGAGTACACGCGTTTGAACGATGCCAAATTGAAACCGCAATTCAATCGCGCGGTGACGGGCGCTTATTTCCCCGGCTCGACCTTCAAGGTCATCACCGCCATTGCCTGCCTGGAAAGCGGACTGGACCCGAATGAAGTATTTGACAGTCCCGGCGAATACCGGGCCTCTCCCACGGCGCGGCCCATCGGCGATACGGCAGGGCCGGGGCTTTTCAATTTTGAGCGGGCGTTTTTCCGGTCGAGCAACACGTATTTCATACACTACGGCCTGCAGGCGGGCTTGCGCAAAATCGTCGAAGTGGCCAGGCGCTTTCATCTGGGCGAAAAGACCGGCCTGGAAACGAAACAGGAAGCGGCCGGGGATGTGCCCGCTCCGGAAAAGGGCGGCCATTCCTTCGCCCAGAGCAGCGCGGCGGATGTTTGCATCGGGCAGGAGATCACTGCCACACCGCTGCAAATGGCGCTGGTCATTGGAGCCATCGCGAACGGCGGGACGCTTTATTGGCCGCGGGTCGCCAGCCGCGCCCGTGCGCCGGAGAGCGGAGAGGTGCAGGAACTGACCGGGCAGGGGCGCATTCGCGACCATGTTTTCATCGACCCGCGGCACCTGGAACTCCTCCGCCACGCCATGCTGGCCGATACGGAGCATCCGGCGGACAGCACGAGCAGGGGCGGGACCGCCTACGAGGCGTTTCATCATCCGGGCGGGACGCCGTATCTGGGGAGTTTCCGCGTGGCGGGCAAGACGGGAACCGCCGAGGTGAAATCATCGGGCAGCCCTTACAGAAGAGTCACCTGGTTTGATTCTTACGGCCCGTATGAAGACCCGCGTTACGTCGTCATCGTCATGGTCGAGGATGGCGCTTTTGGCGGGCCGACTTGCGCGCCGGTGGCCCGAAAGATATACGAAGCGATTTTAAAGGAAGAACAAAGCCCCCCGCTCAAGGCGTCCACCCTGGCGCGCAACTGAAATGCACGATCCACAGTTCAACGAGAAGAAAGGTCCCCACGATTGGCCGATGTGGTGGGCTGCGGCGGGGTTGATGCTCATCGGCACGGCGTTCATCTACAGCGCCACTTCGGGCGGGGTGGTGCGGATGGCTTGGTACAAGGAAATCTACCTGCACCAAATTCTGTGGTATGGACTGGGGACGGGCGCGGCGCTGGCGCTGGGGGCGATCGAGTACGGACGGTTGGTGCGGTGGGCGGCGGTCTTTTACTGGGGCGCGATTGTGCTGTTGGTGGCCGTGTTTATCATCGGGGCCGAGCACCACGGGGGGAAACGCTGGATCAATCTGGGGGGCTTCAGCTTGCAGCCGTCGGAGTTTGCCAAGATAGCGTTTATCCTGTGGCTGGGGGGTTATCTGAGCCGGCCGCAGGAGGAGTTGCGGACGGGGAAAGTGTTTCTGACGGTGCTGGGGTACACGCTGGCGCCGTTTGTGTTGGTATTGAAGGAGCCGGACCTTGGTTCGGCGCTGGTTTTCCTCGCCATCAGCCTGGCCATGATGTTTGCGGCCGGAGTGTCGGGCCGCATGCTGGGCGGGTTGGTGGGAGGGTTGGGTCTGTTGGTGGTCTTGACAGTGGCGGCCATCCTCTTTTCGCCGCCGAAATTCAAGATCGTGGAACCGTATCAGAAAGCGCGCCTGCTGACCTACTTTGGACGCGACAAAAGCTACAACGTCGAGCAGGCGCTGATTTCGATTGGTTCCGGGGGGTTGACCGGAAAAGGCTGGACGCAGGGAACGCAGCATTCGCTGGGTTTCCTGCCACCGGCGGGAGCACACAATGATTTCATTTTCTCGGTCATCGCCGAGGAGGAAGGCTTTGTCGGCAGCGTCGTGGTCCTGGCGCTTTACGCGGTGCTCTTGTTCAGCGGGATCACAATAGCCAGCCAGGCGCGCGATCACCTGGGCCAACTGCTGGCGGTGGGCGTGGTCACACTCTTGTTTTGCCACGTCTTCATCAACATCGGAATGAATATTCGCTTAATGCCGGTGACCGGCATCCCGTTGCCCCTCCTGAGTTACGGGGGGTCCTCGGTGGTGTGCTCGCTGATCGCCATCGGCATTTTGCACAACGTCCACATTTATCGGAGGTCTTATTAACTTATGAGTGATCGTAATTTTTCACGGCGCCGGCGCGGCATGCGTTTTCGCCCCAGCGGCGGCTTCGGCCACAAACCGGACCGTTCCGCCCAGGAAGCCCGGGCCGAAGCCACGGGGAACAAACAGCCCGAGGCCCTCTTCGAGCGGCCGCGGCACGAAATGGAAATCGAACGGGCGGAGAACATCGCCGCCGGCCTGCCGCCGGAAGGGCCGCCCAAGCCGGCGGCGGAGGAAGCCTCGCCCGAGCAGGCCGCGCGGGAAAAGAAGAGCGCCTTTCGGCGGCCGCATTTGGAGACGCCGGCCGAAGTGAGCGAGGAGAAGTTCGAACCGGTGCCGTTGCAGACGGAGCCGCCCAGCTTGATCGACCGGTTCAAGAAGGTCATCAAAAAATTGCTGCCCAAAACGGAAGAGAGAACGCACAAGGAAATCATCATCAACGCCGAATCCCTGGAAACCCGCATCGCGGTGCAGGAAAACGGCCGCCTGGAGGAGTTTACCATCGAACGCACGACCGAGGAACGCCTGGTGGGCAGCATTTTCAAAGGGAAGGTCCGCAACCTGGAAGACGGCCTCAAGGCCGCCTTTGTCGATATCGGCTTCGAGAAGAACGCCTTTCTGCACTACTGGGACATTGTGCCCAGCAGTTTTGACAGCGGCGTGGAAGTCGTCGAGCGCGGCGACACCCGGCGGCGCGACCGCCCGCGCATCACGCAAAGGGACATCCCCCGCCTCTATCCGCCCGGCAGCGAGATCATCGTGCAGGTGACCAAAGGCCCCATCGGCACCAAGGGGCCGCGGGTGACGACCAATGTGGTGCTGCCCGGACGCTACCTGGTGCTGCTGCCCAATTCGGATCAGAGCGGCATCTCGCGCAAAATCGAAAACCCGGAGGAGCGGCAGCGCCTGAAAAAAATCCTGCGCGAAATCAACATCCCCGAAAACATGGGCGTGATCATGCGCACGGCCGGGGAGGGACAGCAGAAGCGCTATTTCATCCTGGACCTGGCTTTGCTCCTGGAACAGTGGAACGAAATCCAGGAGAAGATCAAGACCCAGCCGCCCGCTTCCTGCGTGTTTCAGGAACCGGACCTGATCGAACGGACCGTGCGCGACTTCCTCACCGAAGACGTGGCCCGCGTGGTGGTCGATAGCGCCGCGGCCTATGATCGGATGCGCGCGATGATCTCCCGCATTTCCTCGCGCGCCACCGGCAAGATCAAACTCTACGCCGAGCATCAGCCCATCTTCGACCGGTTCAACATCACCCGGCAATTGGAAAACGCCTTCTCCCGCCAGGTCAGCCTCAAGAGCGGCGGCCACATCGTCATTGACGAAACCGAGGCGCTCGTCGCCATCGATGTCAACACGGGGCGGCACAAAAGCAACCGCGACCAGGAATCGACCATCCTGCGGGTCAACGTCGAGGCGGCCGAGGAAATTTGCCGGCAGCTCCGGTTGCGCAACATGGGCGGGCTGATCGTGCTGGACTTCATCGACATGAAATCCCGCCGCGACCAGCAGCAGGTGTATCAGCGGATCAAGGAGGGGTTGCGGCGCGACAAGGCCAAAACGCACGTCCTGCCCATCTCGCAGCTTGGGTTGATGGAAATGACCCGCCAGCGCCATTCCGAGAGCGTGCGGGCCGCCGTCTATGACGATTGCCCGTATTGCAAGGGGCGGGGCAAGGTCAAGAGCGCGATCACGATGAGCGTGGAAATCCAGCGCAAGCTCAACGAAATCCTCAAGAAGCGGTCGCGCGACGAATCGGATTTTCAGCTCCGCATTGCCGTCCATCCCACCGTGCTGGAACGGCTGCGCACCGAGGACGAGAAACTGATCATCGAAATGGAGAAGCGGTATTTCGGCAAACTATCCTTCCGGCCGGAACCGACCTTCCACGCCGAGCAATTCAAGATCGTCAACGTGGCGACCAACGAAGAGTTGGCCAGCGAAAAGTCGTAAGGGAATCGCCGGCGGCGCCGCGGGCGGAACCCGCCCCGGCGCCGTTTGGGGGCAAAATTGGCTTGAGCGCCGCTTTGCCTCAGGCTAGCTTTCTACTGTGAAATCAATGAGCGCACATTTCGACGGCAAACACGTTGTTCTGGACGAACCCGCGACACTCGCGCCAAATACGCCGGTGACGGTGGTGGTTAGAGAGGGCGACGAAACCGAAGCGGAGGTTGCCCTGTGGTGCGCAAATTTGTCCCAGGAAACCTTCAGGCAAATTTGGGATAATCCACTCGATGCCGATTACGACCAGCACTGATCGCGGTGCCGTTATCCTGCTTCCTTTCCCCGTTTACCTAAGTTCCTTTTGATTTTGCGTAAGTGCTTGCAAATCAAAGCAACGGCCAGAAAATGTAGCAAGTAATAATTGATTAAATCTCTTGACATACCTATGGTCCCGCTTTATTCTGTAGCCC
>JBEKYR010000067.1:0-17929 GCA_049510745.1 Verrucomicrobiota bacterium
CCGATTGGTCCTGCCACAGCGACACCTGGCCGGCGGCGTTGGTGACCACCCCCGCGTCCGCCTTGAGCCAGAGCCGCAACGTTCCGGAGTTGACCGACGGCAATGTGGGCGTGAGGCCGGCGGTCGTGACGGAGAAGGTGACGTTGGTTCCGACAACGACGGTCTGACTTTGCGGCTGGGTGACGATGGTGGGCGGCGGCAACGCGGTGACGCTGAGCAGCGCGTTGGAACTGGTCACGGAGCCGACGGTGTTGCTGACTTGGACGGCGTAGGAGCCGGCTTGATTGAACTGGACGTTAGTCAAGGTCAGCGAAGCGTTGGTGGCGTTGCCGATATTCGTGGTGTTGAACGTCCACTGGTAGCTCAAGGGCGACGTTCCCTCCGCAGTCACGGCAAAGCTTGTTGTGAAACCGACGACCACTGTCTGATTAATTGGCTGTGTGACAATCGTCGGCGGGACTGCGGAGACCGTCAGCGTCGCATTGGAACTGACCACCGAAGCCAAGGCATTGCTCACAGTCACCACATAGGTGCCCGAATTCGTGAGGGCCAGATTGGTCAGCGTCAACGACGAGTTGGTGGCGTTGCCGATATTCGTGGTGTTGAACGTCCACTGGTAGCTCAGCGGCTGCGTTCCCTTCGCGGTCACGGCAAAGGTCACTGAGCCGCCGACCACCGCGTCCTGGCTCTGGGGTTGGGCGACGATGGTGGGGGGAGTTGGCGCGGGCGGGCATTTGCCGGTGAACGCGGCGGCGTAAATCGAGGCGATTTCCTCCCCGGTCAAGGCCCGGTTGTAAATCGAAGTCTCGTCTATCTCTCCATCGAAAAAGAACGCGGGCGATCCATTTTCAATGTCAGCGCCGATCTGAAACGGATGTGCGTCATAGGCCATCGGCCCGCTGGAAGCGCCCGAGGCCACCGCTGCTCCATCCACATAAAGCGTCTGGTAAGACGCGTTGGCGTCGAAGGTGTAAGCGACATGGTGCCAGGTGCCCGCCGCTGGCGCCCAATAGTAATCCAGAAACGGCTGGTTCCCCCCAGCCGTCGCAATGCCCGCAAACAATTGACCGCTGGTTTCCCAGACGGCGAAGGAGTCCAGCGTGCCGCTGCCGTAGGGCTTGGCGACAAACACTTGCAGCCCGCTGAAACTTCGGAAATTTAGCCAGCCCTCAACCGTCACGCTGGCGGGGCGCAGCGACGGGCTGTCCGGCACGACAACGTATTGATTGATTCCGTTCAACAAAAAGGCTTGTCCCACTTCACCCGGACCGAAGGAAGCCCCGTTCGTCAAGAAGCCGTCATTGAGGCCGGTCAGGTCGTTGGCGTTGCCCTCGGCCGGCCACCAACTGATCAGGCCCGATGGCACGGGCGCGCAGGGCGGCGGTGGATTGACCGTAAGCACGGCGTTGGAGCTGTTGGTTGCCCCCAACGTGTTGGTGACCGTCACGCTGTAACTTCCCGCCTCGCTGAAACTGGCGTTTGTCAATGTCAATAATGCGTTTGTGGCCCCGTTGATATTGGTCCCGTTGATCTGCCACTGGTAGGCCAGCGGCGGCGTCCCGTCGGCGGTGACGCTAAAGGCCGCAGTGAAACCCACGAAAACCGTTTGGTTGGTCGGCTGGGTCACGATGGTCGGGGGCACGCTCGGCACGACCTGCAACGCGAACTGGCGGTTTTGGGCAATGCCGGTGGAGATATTGCTAAACGCCACCACCGCCGTGTAATTTCCAATCGGCAGACTGTACGCCGTGGCGCCCAGGCTGACCAACGGCGTGCCGTCGAAGCCTCCCGCCGCCAGAGTCCCACCCGTCGGCGAAACTGTCAACCAGAGCGACGTGTTGACCATCGACCAATCCAGCGAAGTGGTGCCGGAGTTGGTCAGAACAAAACCTTCAGCGGTCACGGTGAACGGCCCGCCGGACCCGCCGACAGCCGTGAACCCTGTGTCCGGCAGGATGCCCAGTGGATCGGGCGTGGCCAGCGCAACGATCAGGTTCTGTCCGGCCGGAACGCCCCATCCGGTGCAGAGGTCGTAACCGGAAACCGCATAGAACTGGTTAGGGCTTTCCATGCTGGTGTTGTTTCCAGTCGTGATGTCGTGAAAGCACAACGCGTAATTCCCGCCGGAGCCGATCGTGTCAAGGGCCGGATTGATAAAACCGACCGTCGGCCGCCCGCTCATTACGGCTCGTTGATTGCACAGCGCCGTGAACCCCGCCCACAATGGGGCGGCGCAACTCGTGCCCCCCACGGCGAAGTTCCAGCCATCCGCCCTCACGTAAACGTTGTCCGCCGTCAAGGCGACATCGGGCGTGTTTCGTTGAGTCGTTGACCCCTGGCTGGCCGCCATGCTGATATTCGTTTGGTAGCTCGGAATCGGATAATAGGTGCTGATGCCCCCGCCGCTGCCGATGCCGTTATTGCGATTCCAGACGGTTTCCGAAACCCAGGAGCCTCCCGGACCGCTGGTTGTCAAGGTCGTCCCGCCCACTTGGGTGATGTTCGGAGAATCGCCGGGAAATGGAATCAAGCCCGTGTAGGCGTCGTAATCTCCCGACGCCTCGTAAAACGATTGCCCTTGCGCAGCCATCTCCTGGAAAATCTGTTCCGCCGTTGCGTCCGGCCCCCCGTCGGGTATGTACCAGGAAGAACTCAACTGCTTGGCCAGATTGTCCGTCGCCATGCGATTGAGAATATCGTACCAATTGCCATACGGCCCCGCCTCATAAACCAGCACCCCGGACAGACCCGGGGCCATGGAAATCGACATTTCTATGTCCAGCGACACTTCCACTTCTCCACCGTAACCGGTCGGGTGGCCGCTGAAGCCGTCCAGCAGCACATTGGTCAACGGGACATTCGGCAAACCAGCCAGGCTTTCGTAATAGGCAATGTCGCTCGTCGTGTAGCCGTCGAACTGCAGCAGCCCGACCGTCTGCCCCGAACCGGTCATGGTCGTGTCCGGCACATAAGCCGCCCGAAAATCCTTCCCCATGTAAGTTCCATTCAAGCCGGAGCCGGCATTGGGCAACGCCTTTTGCCCGGCGACCAGCGGGGTGACCACCATCCGCGGCCGCGGCAGCGAATAATTCTCCAAACCGCTCACGTGCAGAACCGGCGTCGCCAGATCAAGCGACGGCTCGCTGTCCGGCGCATAAAAAGTGCGCGCTTCCGTCGGATGCTGATAGACCTGCATCTTCACATGGAACGCCCGCTCCACGTCCGCCACCGCGCCGCTCACATCGAGCAACATGCGGTTCGGATGCTCGCCGCTTACCGTCAATCCGTTTGTCTTCGCAAACGCCTTGACCGCCTCATAGTCCGCCACCGTCGGCCCGAACTGGTCCGTGAATTGCGCCGGCGTCAGGTAATGGCGGAAATTCGCGCTGGCCGGATCATAAATCTGCTTGAGCAACTGGCCCAACCCGTCGGCGTCGCGCAACGGCAGGCTGATCGCCAGATTCAGGCGATTGGTGCCCGCCAGGGGTCCGATCGGCTGCAACCCGGCCACCGCGGCGGGAATATGCCCGCGCAACGTCTGCCCTCCCGCTGCCGCAACGGGAAGCGCGAACAACATCGCAATCCATGCGAGCAGGAAAGCGGGGATCTGTGAGCGAAACCACTCATTCGGACGAAGACTCTGTGGTGAAACCTCGGACTTCATTGTTTAGCCTTTCGTATTCGGCCCACCCCGGAAGGTGGATCAATGAGTCTAACCTCAAAGAGATCGAAGAATTAGTCAAGATTATTCTGGCGAGCGAAATTGGGGCGCGCGATGGGGACATCCACTCCTCAACAGGGAAGCCCCGTTGTCTGAACGCGGTCAGCGCAACATCTTGGGTCAATAGAATCAAGTAAACTTTTCAAGTTTGATAAACATCGGGCTTGCAACCCCTCGGCTCGTTGTTATCTTGCCCCTTCTTTTTGTGAAGCGGCATTTATGAAAGTTGTCATCCTGTGCGGCGGCAAGGGCACCCGGCTGCGGGAGGAAACCGAGTATCGCCCCAAACCGATGGTCCCCATCGGCAACCGGCCCATTTTGTGGCATATCATGAAGATCTATGCCGCCTTCGGGTTCAATGAGTTTGTTCTCTGCCTCGGCTACAAGGGCGACATGATCAAGGATTTCTTCCGCAATTACCTCTGGCTGACCAGCCACGTCACTTTGCGGCTTGGACAGCAGGCGGATGTCCGGTTCCACAATCACCACGGCGAGGAGGATTGGACAGTCACTCTGGCGGATACCGGCGAGGAGACCATGACGGCCGGCCGCATCCGGCGGGTGAGGCAATTCCTGGGCGACGACCCCGAGTTTTTCCTCACTTATGGCGATGGGGTGGGCAATATCGACCTGGCCGCTGCCCTGGCTTTTCATCGGAAGCACGGAAAAAAGCTCACCGTCACCGCGGTCCGTCCGCCGGGGCGGTTTGGGGAATTGGGCATCGCTCCAGAGGGCCGCGTGCTGGAATTCAATGAAAAACCGCAGGCCGCCGAGGGCCGGATCAACGGCGGGTTCTTCGTGGCGTCCCGCGCGGTTTTCGATTATCTTGGCGAGGATGCCGACGAGGTCATGTTCGAGCAAAAGCCCGTGCAAACCATCGCCAGGGAGGGCCAATTGATGGCTTTCCCGCATGACGGTTTTTGGCAGCCGATGGACACTTTTTCGGAGTACAGTTTGTTGAACCGATTGTGGGCGGAGGGCAAAGCGCCCTGGAAAATCTGGAAATGAGGACGCTCTTCGGCTCCGCTTTCAACGGCAGGCGCGTGTTGGTCACCGGCCACACCGGCTTCAAGGGCGCGTGGCTGTGCGAATGGCTGTTGGGCCTGGGCGCCGAAGTCACCGGCGTCAGCCTGCCGCCCCACACGGACCCTTCGCTCTTTGCCCAACTGGGTTTGGCCCGCCGTTTGCGCCATATTATTGGCGACATCCAAGACCCGGCTGTGTTGGCGAAGGCCGTCACCGGCTGCCAGCCGGATTTCGTTTTCCATCTGGCGGCCCAGGCGGTGGTGCGGGAATCTTACTTGCGCCCGCGCGAGACGTTTAACGTTAACGCCATGGGAACTCTCCATTTGCTCGAAGCCCTCAAGGATTTCAAAAAGCCGTGCGCGGCCGTTCTCGTCACCACGGACAAATGCTACGAAAACCGCGAATGGCATCACGGCTACCGCGAAGATGACCGGTTGGGCGGACGCGACCCTTACAGCGCCAGCAAAGCCGCGGCGGAATTGATCATCGCGTCTTATCGCCATTCCTTTTTTCAGGACCATGCCGTCCAGATCGCCAGCGGCCGCGCCGGCAACGTGATCGGCGGCGGCGATTGGGCCAAAGACCGGCTGGTTCCCGACTGCATCCGCGCCCTGCAAAAGAACCAGCCTATTCCGGTGCGCAACCCGCGCGCCACCCGCCCGTGGCAGCACGTCCTGGAGCCGCTCAGCGGCTATCTCTGGCTGGGCGCCTCGCTGGCCGAGCCGAAACTGCGCCGCTGCGATTTGTCCCTGCTGGCTTCTCCTTTCAACTTCGGTCCGAACCGCGACGCCCATCGCACGGTGGAAGAGTTGGTGGAGGAAGTCTTGCGCCACTGGCCGGGAACTTGGCGGGACAAGACCGACCCCAAGGCGCCGCACGAGGCGGGATGTCTCCAATTATCCACCGACAAAGCCGCCGGGTTGCTGCGATGGTTCCCGATCTGGTCGTTTTCCGAAGCCGTGGAAAAAACGGTGGAATGGTATCGCGACGCCCGGCACTGCAAGACGGCCGGGGAATTTCAAAAACGAACGCGGGAGCAAATCGCGCAGTACACCGGGCGCGCCGGGGCCGGCAAAGCGCCCTGGACCCAACCCGCCGCGCGCCCATGAATTCTCCCGAAGAAATCCGGGCCGAGATTTTGCGCCTGACGCGCGAGTACTCGCGCCGGACCCATCAAGGCAATCTGCCGGGTTACGGCCAGGCGCCGCGGCGCAAATTCGTGGCGGGGGAGACGGTGATCCCCTACGCCGGCCGTGTTTTTGACGAAGAGGAAGTGGCCGCCGCCATTTCCTCGACCCTGGACTTCTGGCTGACGCTGGGCAAGGAGGGGGAAGCGTTCGAGGAAAGCCTGGCCCGGTTTTTAGGAGTCAAGAAGAGCGTGCTCTGCAACTCCGGCTCGTCCGCCAATCTCCTGGCCGTCGCCGCGCTCTCCAGCCCCAGGCTGGGCGCCCGCCGGCTCAAGCCGGGCGACGAGATCATCACGGTGGCCGCCGGTTTCCCCACCACCGTCGCGCCCATCCTGCAAAACGGCTTCGTCCCGGTTTTTATTGACAGCGAACCGGTGACGTTGAACGCAAAGGTGGAGGGGCTGGAGGAGGCGTATGCCGCGGGCAAAACCAAGGCGGTCATTTTCGCGCACACCTTGGGCAATCCGTTCGACCTTTCCGCCGTCGCGGCGTTCTGCAAAAAGCACGGGTTGTGGCTGATCGAGGACAACTGCGACGCGCTGGGCTGTTCCTACGACGGCAAGCTGACGGGCGCGTTCGGCGATCTCTCGACGCAATCGTTTTATCCGCCGCATCATTTGACGCTGGGAGAGGGCGGGGCGGTCAACATCATCGACAGCCTGAAGTTCAAGGCGATTGTGGAGAGCTTTCGCGATTGGGGGCGGGACTGCTGGTGCGCCAGCGGGAGGGACAACACCTGCGGCAAACGATTTGACTGGCAGTTGGGCGAATTGCCCAGCGGTTACGACCACAAATATATTTACTCGCACCTCGGCTATAATCTCAAACCGCTGGACATCCAGGCGGCCATTGGGCGGGTGCAGTTGCAAAAGCTGCCGCAGTTCATCCAGGCCCGGATCGACAACTGGAATTATCTGCGGCGCGGGTTGCGCGGGTGCGAGGACGTGCTGGATTTCATGCTGCCGACCCACGCCACCGGCTGGTCGCCGGAAGGTTTTTCGTGGGACGCTTCCGGGCATCGCACGGTCTGCTCGTGGTTCGGTTTTCTGCTGCGGGTCAAACCCGGCGGGCCGTTCAGCAAAGTCGAGCTGGCCCGGCACCTGGATCAGCACAAGATCGGCAACCGGATGCTCTTTGGCGGCAATCTGCTGCGCCAGCCCGTCATGGTTCAACTCCGCAAGGACCGGCCCGGCGCCTTCCGCGTCGCGGGCCGGATGGATGGGGCCGACAAGATCATGAACGAGGTTTTGTTCGTCGGCACCTATCCGGGGTTGACGCGCGAAATGCTCGATTACGTGATCGAGGTCATCGAAAAGTTTTGCCACGGCAAGAGGTGAGCATGTTCGACAACCCGTTATCCGCGGACCTTGACCATGTGGTGGAACACATCGGTCCTTACTGTGAGGAATTGCGCAAGGAGCGAATTTTTATCACCGGCGGAACGGGTTTTTTGGGGTGCTGGCTGTTGGAAAGTTTCGCCTGGGCCAATGAACGGCTGGGCTTGAGGGCGAAGGCGGTGGTCCTGACCCGCAACCTCGAAGCCTTTCAGCGGAAAGCGCCGCATTTGGCCAATCGCCCGGACATCCGCTTCCATATCGGCGATGTGCGGAATTTTAAGTTTCCCCGAGGCCGGTTTTCGCACGTGATCCAAGCCGCGACCGAGGCGAGCGCGAAGCTGAACACGAAAGACCTGCCCTTGATGCTGGAGACGATGATGTTCGGAACGGCGCGCGCGCTGGAATTCGCGGCCCGATGCGGCGCGCAAAAGTTCCTGTTGACAAGTTCCGGAGCGGTTTATGGCAAACTGCCGGCGGACATGACGCACGTTTCCGAGGAATACATAGGAGCGCTTGATGTCCCGCTGCCGCAATTGGCCTACGGCGAGGGCAAACGGGTGAGTGAGTTGGTTTGCGCCCTTCGCGAAAGCCGCGACGGGATCAAAACGAAGATTGCGCGCTGTTTCGCGTTTGTCGGGCCGTATCTGCCGTTGGACGAGCATCTTGCCATCGGCAATTTCATTCGCGACGCCCTGGCAGGCGGACCGATCGTGGTCAAGGGCGACGGCACGCCGTATCGCTCCTACCTTTACGCGGCCGATCTGGCGATTTGGCTCTGGCGGATTCTCCTGGGCGGCGTGGCCAACCGCCCCTACAACGTGGGATCGCGCAACCCATTGACCATCGCCGAGGTGGCCGCCGCCGTCAGCCGCGCGCTTCCCGGCAACGTGCCGGTGTCTATCGCGGAGAAGCCCGTTCCGGGCCGGCCGCCGCAACGGTACGTGCCGGACACTTCCCGCGCGGAAAGTGAACTGGGCCTGCGAGAATGGATCGGATTGGAGGAGGCGATCCGGCGCACGGCGCAATGGCACCGAAAAAGATAAAAGATTTGAATTCCGGGAAGCGGAAGGTTATTCAAACACCCCTTAACTGCACATGAGATGAAGCGGGTAGCCGATTACATTTTTGATCACCTGGCGGACACCGGAACGAAGCACGTTTTCGTGCTGACGGGCGGGGGCGCCATGTTTTTGAATGACGCGCTGGGCCGCTGTTCGCGGCTGCGCTATGTTTGTTGCCATCACGAGCAGGCCTGCGCCATGGCGGCGGAAGCCTACGCGCGTGTCTCCGGCCGGGCAGGGGTGGTGAGCGTGACCACCGGCCCTGGCGGCATCAACGCGTTGAACGGCGTTTTCGGTGCCTTCACGGATTCCATTCCGATGCTGGTCATTTCCGGGCAAGTGAAATTGGAAACGTGCCTGGCCTCGCATCCTCTCCCTCATCTGCGCCAACTGGGAGACCAGGAGGTCGATATCGTCCGCATGGTCAAAGGCGTCACGAAGTATTCCGTTCTGGTGAAGGACCCAAAGACCATTCGCTATCATTTGGAGAGGGCGCTGCATCTCGCCCAGTCCGGCCGTCCCGGCCCTTGCTGGCTGGACATCCCGGTGGATGTGCAATCGGCCATGATTGATCCGGACTCACTGCCGGGGTACGACCCGAAAGAGGATGACGTGCAAAGTGGCCGCGCCGATTTGGCGAAGAGTTGCGGCGAAATCCTGAAAAGAATCAAGAAGGCCAAGCGGCCTGTGATCATGCCGGGAACAGGGGTTCGCCTAGCCGGGGCCGTTGAATTATTTGAAGAGGCCGCTCGTAAACTCGGCATTCCGGTGACCGCTGCCTGGACCGCACCCGACGTTATCCCCTCAACCGATCCGCTCTTTTGCGGCCGGGCCAGCAGCATCGGTGACCGGGCGGGTAATTTCACCGTGCAAAACGCGGACCTTCTGTTGGTCTTGGGTTCGCGCTTGAACATCCGCCAGGTCAGCTACAACTGGAAGGATTTCGCGCGCAACGCCTTTAAAATCCAGGTCGATATCGATCCGGCGGAGTTGGATAAACCGACGGTGAAGCCCGATCTGCCGGTCGTGGCGGATTTGAAGGATTTCCTGCGGGAATTGAACCGTCAACTCGACGCCGAAGGCTTCGATGGGCGGGCGCATGCGGATTGGCTGGCCTGGTGCCGCAAACGGGTCAGCCGCTACCCCGTCGTGACAGAGAAGCAGCGCCAGGTCGCAACGCCCATTAACTCCTACAATTTCCTTGATGTCTTGATTCGGAAACTGACGCCGGACGACATTATCGTCTGCGGCAACGGCACCGCTTCGGTCGTGCCTTTTCAGGTGGCTTACCTCAAGCGGGGCATGCGGATGTTCGCCAATTCCGGGAGCGCTTCGATGGGGTACGATATCCCGGCCTCCATCGGCGCCGCGCTCTCGAGTGAGGGCCGGCGGGTGATCTGCTTTGCGGGCGATGGCAGCGGCCATTTGAATATTCAGGAACTGCAGACCATCAAGCACCATCAATTTGCCATCAAGATTTTCATCCTGAACAATGGCGGTTATCTTTCCATGCGCCTGACACAAGGGGGCTTCTTCAAAGGCAATTTTATCGGCGAAAGCCCGCGCAGCGGCATTTCCTTTCCGGATTACGTCAAACTGGCCGCCGCCTACGGAATACCCGCCAGCCGGATCGACGCGGCCGACTTCGGGCCAAAACTCGACGAGATTCTCGCCACTCCGGGACCGACGTTATGCGAAGTCATGCTCGACCCGGTTCCGGGCTTTGAACCGCGCCTGAGTTCCCGGCAACTCCCGGATGGACGGATCGTAACGGCTTCGTTCGAGGACATGGCGCCGTTTTTGAGCCGGGAGGAGCTTGCCGAGAACATGCTGGCGCCCACAGGATGAGCTTCGTCCCGTCGTCTCTGATTCTGGACTTGGACGGGACTCTGATCGATTCCAAGCCCGGCATCCTGGAAAGTTTCGGGACGGCGGTGGCGACGGTATTTCCCGGACAAGAATTCGATCTCTCCACGGTCGTTCTAGGGCCTCCGATCCAGCGCATGTTCCAGGTTTCTTTTCCGAAGGCGAGTGAGAGTGAGATCGAAGGGTTGTTGCGGGTGTTCCGCGGGCACTATGACCGGGAAGGTTCGCTCCACACGCGCCTGTACGACGGCGCTTGGGACGTTCTGACCTACTGCCAGAGGCGTGGCATCGCTCTGGACATCGCCACCAACAAGCCTTTGCACATCTCCACCTCCATTCTGGCCCATCTCAAATTGGACGATTATTTCCGTTCCATTCTGGCGGCCGATTCAGTCCAACCGCCGTTTGCCGGCAAGGCCGGAATCATCCGGCATTTGTTAAAGGCAAATGAACTGAAGGCCGGCGAGACATTATATGTGGGAGACTCGGCGGAGGACGCCGTTGCCGCCGCCGCCTGCGGCATTCGGTTTGTCTGGGCGGCTTACGGCTACGGCAAACTGGCGGAGGAGGAAGCCAGGACTGCATTCGGAACAATAAGAAAACTCGGCGACCTGACCGGCCTTCTTGGATGAAAAAGTCCGTATTGGCTTTTCCCGCCGGGTTCTGGTATTCTGAGTTGAGTCATTAAGAATGAAAGCCGATATTTTTGAGGATTTGTTTGTGCTCGAGATGGCCAACAACCATCTGGGCAAGCTGGAGCGCGGTCTGGCGATCGTGGATCAATTCAGCAAGATCGTCCGCTTCAACAATGTCCGCGCCGCCATCAAGATCCAATTGCGAGATGTCAATACGCTTATCCATGCCAGGTTCCGCCAGCGCGAGGACATTCGTTACATCAAAAAGACCTTGCACACCGCCATGCCGCCGGAGAACTTCGCCGTGCTGGTCAACGCCGTGCGCAAAGCCGGCGCCATTCCCTGCGCCACTCCTTTTGATGAAACCTCGGTGGATTTTTGCGTCAATTTGGGCATTCAAATCATCAAGCTGGCCAGCTCGGATTTAAATGATTGGTTCCTGATCGAGAAAATCGCCAAGACGCGCAAGCCGGTGATCGCTTCCACAGGCGGCTCTTCCCTCAAGGACATCGACGATCTGGTCACCTTTTTCGAGAATCGCAATATACCGCTGGCCATCAATCATTGCGTTTCGCTTTATCCCACCGAAGACAGCGAGTTGGAACTCAACCAAATTGACTTCCTCCGCCACCGGTATCCTCACGTCAGCGTCGGTTTTTCCACGCACGAATACCATAGTTGGGAGGCTTCCATGCATATCGCCTATGCCAAGGGGGCGCGCACCTTCGAGCGTCACATCGACGTGGATGATGACGGCGTGGCGATTTCACCCTATTGCAGCAGCCCCGCGCAAATTGACACCTGGTTCAAGGCCTTCCGCAAAGCCAAGGAAATGTGCGGCGGCGGCGCTGAAACCAAGCGTGTGCCGCCGGTCGCCGAGATCAAATATCTCGACGCCTTGGTGCGCGGGGTTTACGCCAAACAGGACCTTCCCGCCGGCAGCGTCCTTTCCGATGAGGTGGTCTATCTGGCCATTCCGCTGCTCAAGGGGCAGATTTCCTGCCGCGAATTGATGCGCGGCGAGGTGTTGCTCAGGCCGGTCAAAAAGGACGCCCCGCTCTGCATCGATGATATTGACAGTCCTTATTCCTATTCCGAGAGCTTGAAGAAAGCGATTTACGACCGAGGCCTGGACGCCGACGAGGGGGAGGACCCGGCTGCCAAGGGCGCAAAGGGAATCGACCAGTCAAATAAGATTTGATCGCCGGGAAAGTTCCTCGTGAGAGTCATGGGGAAGACGTCGAAAACTTTTCCCTTGGCGAGTTCAAAGTGCCTTGCCCTTGATTTATGCGGGACTTGCCGTAACCTCTCCGACGACCTTTTTGGTATGCAATTGAACAACGACGAAATTCGCCGCTACTCGCGCCATCTGATCTTGCCGGAGGTCGGCCTGGCCGGTCAGAAAAAAATTTGCTCGACCAGCGTCGTCTGCATCGGCGCGGGCGGGCTTGGCTCGCCCATCGCCATGTACCTGGCCGCGGCCGGCATCGGCAAGATCGGCGTGGTCGATTTTGACGCGGTCGATTTCTCCAATCTCCAGCGCCAGATCATTCACCACACCAGCGACGTGGGCCGTCCCAAAGCCGAGTCGGCCAGGGAAACGATCCTGGGCATCAACCCGAATGTCGAAGTGGTGCTGCACAAAACCCGCATCACCAGCGAGAACGCCCTCGACATCCTGGCCCAATACGACATCGTGGTCGATGGCACGGATAATTTTCCGACGCGCTACCTGACCAACGACGCGTGCGTGCTGCTCAAGAAACCCAATGTCTATGGCTCGATTTTCCGCTTCGAGGGGCAGGCGAGCGTGTTCGCGCCGCATCTCAACGGGCCGTGCTATCGCTGCTTGTATCCCGAACCGCCCCCGCCCGGCCTGGTGCCCAGTTGCGCCGAAGGCGGCGTGCTCGGAGTGTTGCCGGGCATCATCGGCACGATCCAGGCGACGGAGATTCTCAAGCTCGCCCTGGGCAAGGGCAGTTCCCTCATTGGCCGGCTCCTCCTGTTCAACGCGCTGGAGATGAAGTTCCGCGAAGTCCGCCTGCGCCGCGATCCCAAGTGCCCCCTCTGCGGCGAGAACCCGTCCATCACCAAACTGATCGATTATGAAATGTTCTGCGGCATCAGTCCCCAACCGGCTGTCCCCGCCTTCAACCCCGACGAGGTCACCGTCCAGGAGATGAAGAAGGCGCTGGACAACCCCGCCCTCGGCATCAAGGTCATCGACGTGCGCGAACCGGACGAATTCCAGATCGTCCACATCGACGGCGTGCCGCTCATCCCCCTCGGCTCGTTGCCGCAACGCTTCACCGAACTGGACCCCAACCAGCACCTTTACATCCATTGCAAGAGCGGGGTGCGGTCGATGCGCGCCCTGCAATTTCTGCGCGAGCAGGGCTTCAAGTACGTCAAGAGCGTCAAAGGCGGCATCAGCGCCTGGGCGGACGAAATTGACCACACCCTCGCCAAATACTGAGGCGGCTCTTCCGCATCGGCGCCGGCCCCGTTATGCGGGCACGCATCCGCGGCGTTTCGAGGAGAAATACAAAGAGCACAATCCCGCCCGCTACCCGGACACGGTGGAGAAAGTGCTGGCTTCCGGCAAAACGCCCGCCGGCACCCACCGCCCGATCATGCTGGCGGAAATTCTCGCCCTCCTTGCCCCGCAACCGGGCCAGACGGCCGTTGATTGCACCCTCGGTTTTGGCGGCCACGCGCAAGAGATTTTGGCCCGCCTCCAACCCGGCGGCCGTCTGCTGGGACTGGACGTCGATCCGATTGAATTGCCCAAAACCGAGGCGCGCCTGCGCTGCCTGGGCTTCGGGCCGGCTGCCTTCACCGCCCATCACAGCAATTTCGCGGGCCTGCCGCAAATTCTCGCGCAAGCCGGTCTTTCCGGCGCGGACATCATTCTGGCCGACTTGGGTGTTTCTTCCATGCAACTGGACGACCCCACGCGCGGGTTCTCCGCCAAATTCGAGGGGCCGCTGGACATGCGCATGAATCCGGGGCGGGGCCAGCCGGCCTCGGTTTTGTTGCAACGCATCCGTCCTGGGGCGCTGCAAGAACTGCTGGAGGAGCACGCCGACGAACCGCACGCGGCGGAGCTGGCCCCGGCGCTGGCCGGCGGCGTCTTTGCGACCACGACCCAGCTCGCCGCCGCGATCCGTTCGGCGCTGCCGCGATTGGACAAGGAGGCTTGCGCTCTTTCGACGCGGCGTGTCTTCCAGGCCTTGCGCATCGCGGTCAACGACGAGTTTTCGGCCCTGGAAATGTTTCTGCGCCATCTCCCCTCCTGCTTGAAGCCGGGCGGGCGGGTCGCGATCTTGACGTTTCATTCCGGGGAAGACCGCCGCGTCAAGAAGATGTTTGAAGCCGGCATTCGCGCCGGCCAGTACGCGGAGATTTCTGACGGGGTCATTCGTCCAACGGCTGAAGAGCGCCGGTCGAATCCGCGCTCGGTTCCGGCCAAGCTGCGCTGGGCGCGCAAGAATTCCCTTGTTTGCGATTCCCTTTAGGGTAACACAAAGGCATGGATTACAGAGAGAAACACATGGAAGTCGTCCGAACCGAGCTTTCCGCCCCGCAGACCAGCCGCCGTCATTTTATCTACACCTCCGCGCTAGCCGCCGGCGCGCTGGCCACCGCTTTGCCGGCCTGGGCCGCCCGCCCAAGATTCAAATCGCCCAACGAAAAACTGGACATTGCCTGCATCGGCGTCTCGGGCCAGGGCGGCTCCGACACCGAAGCGGTCTCCGGCGAGAACATCGCCGCCCTGTGCGACGTGGACGCCAACAACCTGGCCAACGCGCGCAAAAAATATCCCGGCGCCCGCCCCTATTCCGATTACCGC
The DNA here is from genome assembly GCA_049510745.1 of Verrucomicrobiota bacterium. Lineage (GTDB taxonomy): Bacteria > Verrucomicrobiota > Verrucomicrobiia > Limisphaerales > Palsa-1400 > PLGF01. The sequence goes on from JBEKYR010000067.1 coordinate 14,687, forward strand.
GTCCTGCTGGAGAAGGAAAAGAGTATTGACGCGGTGACCATCGGCATCCCCGATCATCAGCACGCCCCGGCGGCGATGCGCGCCATCCGCGCGGGCAAACACGTTTATTGCGAGAAGCCCTTGACGCACTCCGTTTGGGAAGCGCGCCAACTGGCGCTGGCCGCCCGCGAATCCGGCGTCGCCACCCAAATGGGCAACCAGGGCCATGCCGGCGAAGGCATCCGGCAACTGTGCGAGATGATCTGGTCGGGCGCCATCGGCCAGGTGCGCGAAGTTCATTGCTGGACCGACCGCTCCAAAGACTGGTGGCCGCAGGGCCTGCTGCGTCCCCCCGGTTCGGACCCCGTGCCGGCCTACCTGGATTGGGACCTGTGGCTGGGACCGGCGCCCGTGCGCCCCTACCTTCATCATTGGCCGGAAAACCGCCAGACCCGTTTGTCCAACAGCGTCTATCATCCCGCTTCGTGGCGCGGTTGGTGGGATTTCGGCTGCGGCGCCTTGGGCGACATGGCCTGCCACATCATGGACTGCCCCCAGTGGGCCTTGAAATTGGGGCCGCCCGCGTCGGTGGAAATGATTTCCTCCTCCGAGCGTGTGCCGGAGATGCCGCCCGTCATGTCCATTCTGCGCTATGAATTCCCCGCCCGCGAGGGCCTGCCGCCCTGCGCGCTGACCTGGTATGATTCGGGCCAGAAACCGCCCAAACCGCCCGAATTGGAGGCGGACTACCTGGACAGCAACGGCTCTTTATTTATTGGTGACAAGGGCAAGATTTTCTGCGGTGTTTATGGCGAGAAACCCCGCCTGCTGCCCGAATCGAGCATGGCCGATTACAAGCGGTCGGACAAATCCATCCCACGTGTGCCGGACAACAGCCCGCACCGGGATTGGATTCGCGCCTGCAAGGGCGGCCCGGCGCCGTGCTCCAATTTCGGGATTTCCGGCCCGTTCACCGAATGGGTCTTGCTCGGCAACCTGGCCATCCGCCTGGGCAAAAAGATCGAGTGGGACTCGGAAAAGCTCCGTGTGACCAATGCTCCCGAAGCCGCGGAATTGATCCACACCCCCTGCCGCAAAGGGTGGGAAATCTGACCTCGGTAGGCCAGGCATCCGCTCCGTGGCATCAGGACAGGCTTATGAAAGAATCGCTTTTGCAGAAGCGTCTGGCGGTGTGCAGTTGGTCGCTCCAGCCCGATGATCCGCAAGACCTCGTGGCTAAACTCAAGGCCACCGGCATCCGGCGCGTCCAACTGGCGCTTGATCCGCTGCGCCAATCCCCAGCGGTGTGGGGCTGCATCGGGAAACTCTTTCACGAAAACCACCTGGCGATTGTCTCCGGCATGTTCGGCTGCGCCGGCGAGGACTACTCGACGATGGAAAGCATTCGTCACACCGGGGGCATTGCGCCCGACGCGACTTGGGAGCAGAACCGGAAAGACATCCAGGCCACAGCCGCGCTCGCCGCCGAACTGAGTTTGAAACTCGTCACCTTCCACGCCGGTCTTCTTCCTCATCAGGAGTCAGACCCGGACTTCGCAAAAATGCTCGGGCGCCTGGCCGCGGTCGCGGACATTTTCGCCAGGGAGAAAATCGGTCTTGGGCTGGAAACCGGACAGGAAACAGCGCCCGCGCTCGCCGCGCTGCTGCAAAAGCTGGATCGCCCGATTGTGGGCGTGAATTTCGACCCGGCCAACATTATTCTTTACAACAATGGCGATCCAATTACGGCCCTGCGGGTGCTGGGACCGTGGCTTCGCCAGGTCCACATCAAGGACGCGGTGCGCACCCAGGTGCCCGGCGCCTGGGGCCAGGAAGTGCCCGTCGGCTCCGGCGAAACCAACTGGCGCGAGTTTCTGGGCGCGCTTCGACAGCTTAACTTCAATGGCGATCTCGTCATCGAGCGCGAAGCCGGCAGCCAGCGCGTGGCCGACATTGTTGCCGCGCGGAATGTTTTGGAAAAAGAGCTCTGCGCGAACCGAAGACTGCGATGACAACAAGCGAACCTGCACCTACAGCGAAGAAGGTCAATGTGGCCGTGGTGGGCCTTGGGTTCATGGGCATGACGCATTTGCGCGCCTACCTGGCCCTGGAATCGGCGCGGGTGGTGGCGGTCTGCGACCCCGTGCGGCTGCCGGTCAACGGCGTTTTGCGCGGCGTGGTGGGCAACATCAAAACCACAGCCGGCGACCTCGATTTGGGCTCGCGGGTCAAGGTCTGCCGCGCGCTGGAAGAGGTTCTGGCCGACCCGCAAGTCGAATTGGTCGATCTCTGTACGCCGACGCCGCTGCATGCCCCGCAATCCATCGCCGCCCTCAAAGCGGGCAGGCACGTTCTCTGTGAAAAGCCGCTGGCGCGCACCTCGGCGGCGGCGCGGGAGATTCTCAAGGAGGCGGAATCGTCGCGGGGTTTTCTCATGCCCGCGATGTGCATGAGGTTCTGGCCCGGATGGAGCTGGCTCAAAGAAGCGGCCCAGGCGCGGTCCTACGGCAAAATCCTGGCCGCCTGCTTCCGCCGCGTCTCCGAGATGCCCGGCTGGAGCCGGCAGGGCACTTACGCCGGCGGCATGGACATCGGGGGCGCGCTGTTCGATTTGCATATTCACGACAGCGACTTCGTCAACTTTATTTTCGGCCGCCCGGCCGGAGTTTTTTCCACCGGTGTGACCGGCCCCGCCGGTTCCATCGACCACGTGGTGACGCAATATCTTTTTCCCGGCGGACCGGTCGTTTCCGCAGAAGGGGGCTGGCTGTTGACCCAGGGTTTCAACATGTCTTTCACGATTCACTGCGAGCGCGCCACGCTGGACTTCGATCTGGCCCGCGGCACGGAGGCGATGCAGGTTTGCGAACGGGGACAAGCCGCGCGCGCCATCCATTACGACTACCCGGACGGTTATGGCGCCGAAATCCGCTACCTGTTGGAATGTGTCGCCTCGCGCCGGGCGCCGGAAATCGTCAATGCCCGCGACGGCGTAACCGCGCTGGAGATTTGCGAAGCGGAAGAGAAATCAATCCGCACCGGGGCTTTGGTGGCGCTCTAAAACGCGCCTCGCCGCGGAAATGACAGGCAGAAAAGGGCAAGTGGCCGGTGCGGAATCGAAAATTGCAAATTGAAAATTTTCAATCAGCTGTGTTCGGCATGGGGTATGCTTTTGAGCCGCTCCGTGCCGCCGTTGGCGCGGGGCCGCCAGGAAATTCGATTGACACAGAAACGCCGCGCCATTGTCACACAATTGTAACTTGT
>JBEKYR010000068.1:0-17231 GCA_049510745.1 Verrucomicrobiota bacterium
CAAGGTGGCGGGGTCCACGGCGAATCCATGATTCTGCGAGGTGATTTCCACCCTCCCGCTCTCCAGGTCCTTGACCGGCTGGTTGGCGCCGCGATGGCCAAACTTGAGCTTGAAGGTCTTCCCGCCAAAGGCCTGGCCCAGAATCTGGTGCCCCAGGCAAATCCCGAAAATCGGCACGCCGTTGTCAATCAAATCCCGCACGGCCCGCACCGCGTAATCCAGCGCCGACGGGTCGCCCGGCCCGTTGGCGAGAAAAATCCCGGCCGGCTTGTAGCGCAGGGCTTCCGCCGCCGTCGCCGTCGCGGGCACCACTTGCACTTTGAAGCCGTGCTGCCGCAGGCGCCGCAGAATGTTGTATTTTATGCCGTAGTCGAAAGCGACGATGGGAATGTCGGCGGGCGGAAGCGGAGCGTCCGCGACGGCCGCCGCCGGGCCGCGCGCCAACTGGAAGTTTCCGCTCAGGCTGCCGGCTTCATCCCACAAGAACGGTTCTGGATGCGTCACGGTTTTGACGTAATCGACGCCCAGCAGGCCGGGCCAGCTTTTGGCGCGCGCCACCGCCTCGTCGGCCGGGATGTCGCGGGTGGAAATGAACCCGTTGAGCGCGCCGCGCACGCGCAATTTTTTCGTCAGCGCCCGCGTGTCGATGCCCTCGATGCCGGGAATGCCGTGCTTTTCCAGGAACTCGGAGAGGGACGACTGGGCGCGCCAATTGCTCACCAGCGGGGACAATTCGCGGATGGCGAAACCGGCCACGTGGGGCCGCCAGGACTCGACATCGGCGGGATTGACGCCGTAATTGCCGATGAGCGGGCAGGTCATGGTGACGATCTGGGCTTTGTAAGACGGGTCGGTGAGGATTTCCTGGTAGCCGGTCATGGAGGTGTTGAAACAGACCTCGCCGCATCCCTCGGCGTCGGCGCCAAAAGCGCGGCCGTGGAAAACAGAGCCATCTTCGAGCGCAAGCAGTGCCTTCATAGGTGCATAGACCGGCGGGAGAATTTAGGGCGATTGGCCGCCCGGTCAAGTCCGATCCAATTTTAAATTTTATGTCCAGAAAATCCCTGATTGACAAATCAGGGGAAACCCCTACAATCCCTTCCGCAGTCCGAGATTGATCCAAGCCCGTGACGGGTTTCTTCAGAGGCCTTTTCGACCGCGCCGGGGGTTTGGAGAAAGGTGGAAATGAAGTGGACGGATTTCTGCCGTGACAGAGTGGCAAAGGCTGCGCGATGCCGAAAGAAAGCGATAATATGCGATTATGCGGGACTGACCCGTTTATCGTTTACGTTTAACGTTTACAGACAAACAAAATGTTGACATGCTAGCATGACTTTGTTAAGTGATAAAAACCCAAAGCCGGTCCAAAGGCTTGCAAACATTGATGAAATTCGCAGTTTTCAGAAGGCAATCGGAACATTTTGCACGCTCGCCGCTTCCCTCGGTGAGTACACAACCTAACATAGTCATACTAGGACCCCTTTACTATGAATGCGAAACCCATTATGATGGCAGCGATTGCGGGAATGCTTGCGGCATCGTGCGCAAAAATGACGGACGCGTTGATCAAGGCGAATATACAAGCTCGCGTGGACAAGGAGCTAAATAATGCGTTCAGCGGCCCGAATTTCAGCGGACTCAACAAGTCCTTGTTCCCTGATATTCAAGCTTATTCCGCCACAACGGAATACACCAAGCAGTCGTGGCTTTTAATGGAATTCGGTGTTCCCGACGATGCCAGCAACCCCATCATCATGCGGATGAAACTCAGCGTGGATTCCGGCAAATCCCGATCTGAATTCATTAACACGGCGGCGGACATACTAGCCCCCCACATGTCGCCCGCTGCCACCGCGCGATGGAAATCCAACGGCTTGGACCAAATTCCCATGGTGACAGTCACGCGCCTGGACAAAAAAGTTGCCTGCCTCATTTATCCTGGAAGGCAAAGCTACGTCGAAAGGGATTTGTCCGAAGCGGAATCTGCCGCGATGAGCAGCGGTGACAAAACGGAAACGACCGAACTGGGGCAGGAAACCGTGGAGGGCCATCCGTGCGTAAGAAACAAAGCCATTGTCACAGATAAGCGGGGTTATCAACACGAGCTTATCGTCTGGAAGGCCGCCGACTTGAACAATTTCCCGGTCAAAATTGAAACGTATATTCCCGCAGGCGACTGGATATTCAAACAGAAGGATAACGCAGAAGCGGTCGTTACAGACCAAGAGGGCGATCAACACGGATTTTGCATGAGCGTCGCTGAGCTTGACCGAGCACCACGTGGAACTGTCGCTCACCTAATGATTTTACGGGGCCAGTTCGGCGATGCCAAACGATTCTACAAGATCAAACCGGGCAATAAACAACTCCCCCTCGAGGACATTTTGGAAAACATCCCGCACAGAGTCGAAACGAACAAAGTCGAAACGGACGAACGGGGCTGCACATGGACATCCGTTTATGTGCTGCGCAAGAACGAAGCAATCACATACAAGGACGTCAAGCTTGCCAAGCCCGACCCCAGCCTGTTTGATCCGCCGTCCGGTTACACGCGCTACGAAAGCAGGCAGGAGATGATGATGGATTCCCTCAAAAGGAAATGACCATTAAGGCATATGGGCTGTAGAAATGAAGGCCGAGGGGTCCTAGAATTTCGACATTCCTGTAAAGGGGTCGCCCGGAAAGCGGAATATCCGTTTGACATTTGGGCGATGGGGGAGCAGGATCGGCGGCGATGGCACGAGAGATCAGATGTTGATCCACCCCGTCCGCCGTCCCGTCCACTATCCTGTCCGCCATCCTGTCCGCCATCCTGTCCGTAGTTTTAACGACGGCGGTAGTTTTAACGAAGCCGGGAGCTTTAGCGACGGTGGAAGCCCTCGTCCTCCGCAGCCCCGGCGAAGGAGGATCGGCAAAGGCGGATGATTCAAACCTCGCAATTTTTCGACAAAAAGCCCTTGACACGTTCCATAACACCGTGGTATTACTTCCTTCGATGACGCCAAATCGTCACATCGGTCAAGGCCGCCTTCGGCGCCAGGCGCTTTGCGCTTCTCGCGCAATCCCTTCGGCGACGGCGGATGTGTGCCAGAACATTGGCCACCATCTGTTCGAGAGCTTTACCGGCAGAATTTGCCGGCCCGGCCCGTCGAACCGGCTAAAACAACTAAAACCGAGTAAAACCGAGTACTTTTTTTTATTTTTCATGCCCGCCAAAGGAAAACGTCAGCAACCGATCATTGGTTTGAGGCCAAAACAAGCAAAACAACAGCAAAACGGAGTAAAAAAATAAATTCACGCCCCTGATTGATCAACCATACGCTAAAGAAAAACCCGTTTTCGGGCGTTCGGCACTTGCACCCCAGAAGAATTTCCGGGCTGCATTCCTTATCTGTGTGCGTCTGTGTTAATCTGTGGCCGCACTTTCACCCCGAACTCAGCTTGCCCGATGCGGCTCAGGGTTTTCCCCGGCCCAAAAGAACGCAGCAGGTTTGGCGGCCATTTTGTGTCTCGCCTCGCGCGCGCGTTTTGGCTACCGTCTGCCCCGCCATGCAGGCGGCCCAGACATCCTCGGAGGCGGCGCGGTTTCTCAATCGCGAGTTGAGCTGGCTGGAGTTCAATCAGCGGGTCCTGGAGGAGGCGCGCGATCCGGCCAATCCCCTCCTGGAACGGCTCAAGTTCTTTTGCATCACCAGCTCCAACCTCGACGAGTTCTTTGAGGTGCGCGTCGCCGGCCTCAAACAGCAGATCGAAAGCGGCGCCGTCAGCCGGGGCCTCGATGGCCTGACGCCCGCCGAAACCTTGCGCGCCGTTCACGAACGCATCCGGCGCATGGTTTCCGATCAATACGTCTGCTGGCGCGAACAACTGGCCCCGGACCTCGAGCGCCACGGCATCCGCTTCCGCAAACCCTCGCAGCTCGGCGCGTCCGATCTCAAGTGGCTGGAGAATTTTTATCGCGGCGAGGTGCGGCCGGTGTTGACGCCGCTGGCCATTGATCCGGTGCATCCGTTTCCGCAATTGCTCAACAAATCGCTCAACATCGTGGCGCAGTTGGAGATGAAAACGGGCGGGGAAAACCTCCGCCACCTCGCGGTCGTGCAGGCGCCGCGCGTGCTGCCGCCGGTGGTCAAACTGCCGCGGGCGGGCGGGGAGCAGGACTATGTTTTTCTCGGACAGGTCATCGGGCATTTTCTGGCGGATTTGTTTCCGGGGACGAAGATTCTGGGCTACTGGCATTTCCGGGTGACGCGCAACAGCGAGCTTTACCTGGACGAGCAGGACAGCGGCGATTTGCTCAAGGCGATTGAGAACGAGCTGCACAACCGGCGCAAGGGCGACGCGGTGCGGCTGGAAATCGACCACGATTGCCCGCAAAAAATCCGGAAGGCGCTCCTTGGCACGCTGCGCTTGACAGAGGATGATCTGAATCTGATCGACGGGCCGCTCTATCCGGCGCGGCTCATGGCGCTCTACGAAGGGGACCACTCCAGCCATTTGCGCGACCCCAAGTTCACCGCTCCCGCCGCCGCCTTGGGGCGGGGTGAGACCGACTTGTTTGCCGCCATCCGCCGCCGCGACATTTTGCTGCACCATCCCTACCAGAGCTTCGACAGCGTCATCGAGTTTTTGGAAAGATCCGCCAGCGACCCGCGCGTGCTGGCCATCAAACAGACGCTTTATCGCACCGGGGGCGACACGCGGATCGTGGGGGCGTTGATGGAAGCGGCCAGCCACGGCAAGCAGGTCACCGCCGTGGTGGAGTTGCGGGCGCGGTTCGACGAGGCCAACAACATCCAGTGGAGCCGCAAACTGGAGGAGGCGGGCGTGCATGTGGTCTATGGATTGGTCGGCTACAAGATCCATTGCAAGATGTGCCTGGTGGTGCGCAAGGAACAGGACGGCCTTCACCGTTACGTCCATCTGAGCACCGGCAATTACAACGCCACCACCGCGCGCCTTTACACCGACGCCGGGTTGCTGACCTGCCAGCCGGACTTTGGGGAAGACGTGACCAATGTGTTCAACCTGATCACGGGCCTGGGCCGGTATCAGCCGACCCGGAAGCTGGTGCTCTCGCCCTTCGAGATGCACCGGCGGATGCTGGCGTTTATCGAACGGGAGACGGAGAACGCCCGGCGCGGCCGCCGCGCCCGCATCATTGCCAAGATGAACGCGCTGCTGGACGGGGACATCATCCAGGCGCTCTATCGGGCCTCGCAGGCGGGGGTGAAGATCGATCTGCTGGTGCGGGGCATCTGTTGCCTGCGGCCGCAGTGCCCCGGTTTGAGTGACAACATCACGGTGCGGAGCATTGTGGACCGGTTTCTGGAGCACAGCCGCATCTTCTATTTTGAGAACGCGGGGCGGCCCGAGTATTGGATGGGCAGCGCGGATTGGATGCCGCGCAATTTCTTCCGCCGCATTGAAGCCGTTTTCCCGATTGAAGACGCCCGGCTGCGCCGGCGGATCAAGAACGAACTGCTCGGAATCCCGCTGGCCGACAATGTCAAGGCTTGGTTCCTGCACGCCGACGGCCTCTATCGTCGCGCGGCCAGAACCGGCCCGCCCCTGCGCAGCCAGGCGGAGTTCATCCGGCGCGTCGGACGGAAGAAGGAAGAAGGAAGGAGGATGAAGGCTGAAGGAACCTAAAAGCCCACTTGCCCCGAATTCTGCTTCAACCACTCCTCAGCGGCGCGGTAATCCGGGCAGGCTTTGGCCACTTCCGACCAGAACTGCGGGGAATGGTTCAACTGGCGCAGGTGCATCAATTCGTGAACGATGATGTAGTCGCGCACCGGTTCGGGCAACTGGATCAAGCGCCAGTTCAGGGAAATGGTTCCCTGGCAGGAACAGGACCCCCAGCGGCTCCTTTGATTGCGGATGACGATGCGTTTGACTTTCAAGGAGTGGTCCTGGGCCAGTTGTTCCACGCGCCGGAGCAGGAGTGACTTGGCCGCGGCGCGCAAGTGACATTCCAGGGCGGGGCGCAGGTTGCCCTCCGGGGTGGCCAGGGGCGCGCGTTCGGGGCCGGCCTGCAATTCCCATCCGTTCCCCTCCGGCCGCACTTCAAGGAGGACCGGGCGGCCATGCAGGAGGATTTCCATGCCCGGACGCAAGTCGTGGGCGGGGGCCTTGCGCGCTTCCAGGATGCGCCATTGTTTTTCCAGCCAGGACTTGCGGCTGGCCACAAAGGCGCGGGCGAATTTCTTGGTGCCCTGGCGGGGGATGGTGACCACGACGGTTCGATTGGCGTGCAACCGCAGGACATAATTGCGGGCGCGGGCGTGCCGGCGGTAAAGGATGGGCATGGGATGCGAGAGGATTTCGATGGAATCCAGTTCCGTCGCCGGCGGGGCGGGCGAAATCAACCTGAAAAACTCGCTGAATATTTTCACAGCACTGGCCGCCAGTTTACCCACTGCCACGCGAAACTAAAGAAACAAAAATAGAATTTTTTGCCGGCCGTTGCGGTCGCGCCTTCGGAAACAATGGGCCATCCGACCGGGGGACTATTCCACGGAGTTGGCCGGGGGAGTTAATGAAGCTGAAGATAATTGCTTCCCACCTCCCGCCGCCTTTACTACTATGTCGCTTCAGGCGTTTTTATGAATGACCGGTTTGACTGGCCGCTGGCCTATGAAGCGGAGAGTTTTCTGCGGCAACGGCTCGCCGCTTTCTTCGAGCGCAACGGTTTCGCCCGCCTCCTGGCCGGGCGCCTGCGCGACGCCACCGGCACCGATTTTTTCGAGTGGATCGATCATTTCGTCCTCGCGCCGGAGGTGGACAAGCCGTTGCGCGATTTCGGATTCGTTCCCGACCGCGTGGAAACGGAGGACGGCGCGACGGTCCTGCGGCATCCGCGCACGACGCTGCCGCGGGTGGTTCTAAGCCGGAAGCCGGACCGGTTGGCGATTGCCCTGCGGCCGGAATTTGTGGCGGATTTTGTGGCGGCCCATTCGCTGGCCGGCCCCATCCAGGGCGGGCCGTGTTCGCGCCTGCGCCGGGTGGTGGTGAGCGAGGAAAACGGCGCCCGGCTCGAGGCGGTGGAACGCAACGGCTATCGCGGGTTCGTGGCGGCCCCGCTGCATCCGGCCAATTTAAAAAACATCGTGCAGGCCAGGGACCTGTGGCGCACCCGGCGGCGGGATTGCGCCAGCGACGCGGAAGGATTCAAGGTGGCGCGGGACGTTTTGGACCAGGCGCTGGAATTGGTGGGGCCGGACTTGGCGTGCCAGTTTTTTTTCGAGGAGGAGCGCCGTTACTGGGAGAGCCGCAATCGCGCGGCGCAAACGCAAAAGCGGCGCCAGGACGCCCTCGGCCTGGGCTGGGGCAACCACGACCATCACACCTTCCGCTGTTCGCGCGAAGGGTTTGTCGATGTCATCGAGTTGCTGGTGCGGCTGGGCTTTCAGAAGCGCGAGCGTTACTACGCGGGCGCGGAAGCCGGCTGGGGCGCGCAAATCTCCGAACAACCGAACGTCGGCATCGTGGTCTTCGCGGATGTCGATCTCATGCCGGACGAGACGCAAGTTGATTTTTCGAGCCTGCGGCTTCCGGCCGCCCCCAAGTTGGGGACGGTCGGCTTGTGGGTTGGGTTGCACGGCGAGAGTCTGTTGCAGGCGGGGATGCATCACTTGGAGGCGCGTTTTGATTTTGAACAGTTGCGCGCGCAGTTGGAGGAGCAGGGGGTGCGGACGATGGCGCCGTTTTCCAATTTCGAGTTTCTGCGCCAGGCCTTTACCGAGGGGGAACGCTGGCCGGTGCGCGGCGAACGGATTGAAAAACTGCGCCAAGGCGGTTTGATCACCCGGGAGCAGGCGGAACAATTCCGGCAGGAAGGCGCGCTGGGCAGCCACTTGGAAAATTTGCAGCGGCGCGGCGGTTTCAAGGGCTTCAACCAGAAGGCCGTCAGCGTCATCATCGCCGCGACCGACCCCCGCAAGAACCCGCGGGCGGCCCAGGCCGGAACCATTAAATAATTGACATGAACGCTCCGAAATCGATGGGCAGCGCCTGGCTTTCCCTGCTGCTGTGCGGGTCGTTGGCGGCGGCCGCCCAGGCCCGCCAACTGGATCTGGCCAAGCTCCGCCAGATCGATGCCGCCGTCAATGAGGCGATCGACGACGGGCAGTTGCCGGGCGCGGTCGTCTGGGTCGAGCATGGCTCGAACACCTATTGGAAGGCCTACGGCCACCGGGCGCTGGTCCCGGCGGAGGAAGAAATGACGCGCGACACGATCTTTGATGCCGCCTCGGTGACCAAGGTCCTCGCCACTACCTCCGCCATCATGCTGCTGATGGAACGCGGCCAGGTCAAATTGGATGAGCCGGTCCACACTTACGTTTCCGAATTTACCGGCGGCGGGAAGGACGCTATCACGGTGCGGCAATTGCTCACCCACACCTCCGGCCTGCCGGAGGACGTGAGCACCCATCCGAAATGGCAGGGGACCGAAACGGCCGTTCGCATGGCCGCCGCCATCAACCTCAAGGCGCCGCCGGGCACGGAGTTTCGCTACAGCGACATCAATTTCTTCCTTTTGGGGGAAATTGTCGCGCGCGTCAGCGGCTCCTCCCTCAACGACTTTTGCGCCCGCGAGATTTTCGGCCCGCTGAAAATGACGGACACCGGCTTTCTGCCGGCCGCCTCCAAAATGGCGCGGATCGCGCCGACGGAAATGACCGAGGGCGCCGTGCTGCGCGGCACGGTGCATGACCCGACGGCCCGTTACATGGGCGGGGTGGCCGGGCACGCGGGCGTTTTTACGACCGCGGCGGACATGGCCCGTTTTGCCCGCATGATGCTCAATCTGGGCGAACTGGACGGCGCGCGCATTTTCAAGCCGGAGACAGTCAAGATGATGACCAGCGTGCAGACCCCGCCCGGCCTGGAGGCCCGGCGCGGTTTCGGCTGGGACATCGATTCGGGTTACAGCCGTCCGCGCGGCGCCCTTTTCCCGCGCGGTTCCTACGGCCACACCGGTTTTACGGGCAACGCCTTCTGGATCGATCCCTACTCGAAGACGTTTTTCATTTTCCTTTCCAACCGCGTCCATCCCTACGGCAAGGGCAACGTTCTCCCGCTCTACAGCACGGTCGGCACGCTGGCGGCGGAGGCGGTGACCGATTTTGATTTCAACTTTGTCCCGGATGAACTGCCGCCGTTTCCACGCAGGCCGGCCCGGCCGCCCGAAGCGTCCGGGGAGGCCGGCAAATTGGCGCCGCGCGTTCTCAACGGCATCGACGTATTGGTCAAGGAGAAATTTGCGCCGTTGCAAGGATTGCGCATCGGCTTGATCACCAACCCCACCGGCAAGGATGGCCGGCGCTATCCGACCATCGACCTGCTCTACAACGCGCCCGGCGTCGAACTGAAAGCGCTCTTCGGACCCGAACACGGGTTTTACGGCAATGTGGACGAGCCGGTCGATGACGGGGTGGATGAGCACACCGGATTGCCGATTTACAGCCTGTACGGCGCCCGCCGCGCTCCCACCCGCGAGCAATTGAAGGAATTGGACGCGCTGGTCTTCGACATCCAGGACGTCGGCTGCCGGTTTTACACCTACACCTCGACCCTTGGCCTGGCCATGGACGCGGCCAACAAGGCGGGGTTGAAATTCTTTGTGCTGGACCGCGTCAATCCCATCAACGGCATCGCCCTCGACGGCCCCGTCCTCAACGGCAAGACCAGCTTCGTCGCCTATCACCCCGAGCCGGTCCGTTACGGGATGACGGAAGGCGAACTGGCGCAGATGTACAAGGCGGAGCGGCACTTCGACAACCTAGACTTGACAGTGATTCAGTTGCAGGGCTGGGAGCGGAAATTCTGGTTCGATGAAACCGGCCTGCCGTGGATCAACCCCTCCCCCAACATGCGCAGCCTGGCCGGGGCCATGCTCTATCCGGGAGTCGGTTTGCTGGAAAGCTGCCAGGTCTCGGTCGGACGCGGCACGGGCACGCCCTTTGAAGTCATCGGCGCGCCCTACATCGAGGAAGTCCGCTTGGCCGCCGCCCTGAACCAGGAGGGCCTGCCGGGCGTGCGCTTTGTCCCCGTTCGTTTCACGCCGTCGGCTGACCTTTTCAAGAACGAGTCGTGCGGCGGGGTCAACATCATTTTAACAGACCGCGAGGCCTGCCGGGTGGTGGACATTGCGGTGACGGCGGCGAAGGTGTTGAACCGCTGGTACGGCCCGCGGTTCAAGGTCGAGAAAATGGCCCGCTTGCTGGCCGATCCGGCCACGCTCGAGGCCATCGAGCAGGACAAACCGCTGGCGGAAATCCGCGCGCTCTGGACGGCGCCATTGGAGCAATTCAAGGCGCGCCGGGCCAAGTATCTGTTGTATCCCTGACTTTGAAAGGGTTGTCCGCAAGATTGGCGTCCCGGAACCGTAGAGGTTAACGGAAAGGGGAGAAATGGTGGCGCGCGGCGCGGGGTAGAGAATTTGAACGCGGTGCGGGCTGGCTTTCTCCAAAGAGCAAGGACATGAAAACAGACGATTTGTCAGACCAGCGGTTGAAAATCCTCATTGTGTTGGCCAGTGTGATCATTGGGTGGCACTGCTTCCAGGGCGCCAGCGTCATGCAGGCGCAAGCCTCTTCCGCCAGCCTCCCGCCGAACGTGCAGGAGATCGTCAGATTATCCAAAGCCCACCTGAGCGACGACGTGATCCTGGCTTACATCAAGAATTCCGGGGTTTCCTACAGCCTGAGTGCCGACGCCGTTCTGTACCTCAGCGGCCAGGGCGTTTCGCAACCGGTCATTAGCGCGTTGCTCCAAGCCAAGCCGGCAACGGCCCCCGTGGTCAATACCCCGCCTCCTGCGCCGCAGGTTCCAACGCCTTCACCGGCTCCAGCCCCGGCCCTGCAGCCCGCCACGCCCGCGCCCATTTTGGACGAGAGTTCCGCCGGACCGCTGCCCGGATCGGAAGTGACGCTTCCCTATTTTCAGACCCAACTGGCGCCTTACGGCACATGGGTTGATATTCCGGGCTACGGTCTTTGCTGGAGGCCCACTATCGCGGCCCAGATGCCGGGTTGGCGGCCTTATTTCGACTCTGGTCATTGGGACTATACAGACGACGGCTGGTATTGGAGATCGGACTATCCCTGGGGCGAGTATGTCTTTCATTATGGCCGCTGGCTGAGGGAGGGGCGTTACGGCTGGGTCTGGAGGCCGGGCTATCATTGGGGGCCGGCCTGGGTCTGCTGGCGCAACTGCGACGCCGAGGGGTATTGCGGCTGGGCGCCGCTGCCGCCGGGCGCCCGCTTTGAACTGGGCGTGGGCCTGACCTGGAACGGACGCGTGGCGGTGGACGCGGATTTCGGCCTGGCCCCCGACATGTTTGTGTTTGTCGGATTTGATCACTTTTGGGCGCGCGATTACCGCGCGTTTGCCGCGCCGCCGTGGCGTGTGTCCGCGCTCTTTGGCCGCAGCGTTTTGGCGAACCATAATCGCTTTGCCAGCGGTCATTTTATCGTCGAAGGCATCGGCCGCGAACGGATGGCCGCGCTGACCCACCATGAGGTGGCGGTGGGCAGGATCGAGTTCCACGACGACCGCATTGCGCACCAACGCGAACTGCAACACGCCCGCGGCTTCGAAATCGAACGCGGCCGAAGCGACGGAGGACGCGACGTCCGCGACCGCCGCGGCTTTTGATGATAAACGAGCGATGACGTCCAGTCATGCTCCCTTGACGTATCCGTTCTTCCGGAACCAGTCCACCGCGTCGGCCAAGGCCTGGCGGGGCGGGGTTTGGGGCAGGCCCAGTTCCCGAATCGCCTTGGCCGGATTGAAAAACATTTTGTGCCTGGCCATGCGCACTCCCGCCAGCGGCGCCTTGGGCGGCCGGCCCGAAATGGCGGAAACCGCTTCATTGCCATAGGCCGCCAGAAGCGCCACGGCGTAAGGCACGCGAAACTTCGGCGCCGGCACGCCCGTCAACTCCTCCAGAACCTCCAACGTCTGCCGCATCGTCCAATTCCCCTCCGCGTGGCCCAAAATATACCGCTCCCCCAGCCTTCCCTTCTCCGCCGCCAGAATCTCCCCCGCGGCCACGTCGCGCACATGCACCCAGTTCAGGCCCGTGTCCAAATACGCCGGCATTTTCCGGTTCAGAAAATCGACCACAATTTTCCCCGTCGGCGTCGGCTTCACATCAAACGGCCCGACCGGCGCGCTCGGGTTGACGATGACGACCGGCAATCCTTTGGCGGCCAGCTCCCGCGCCACCTCCTCGGCCTGCCACTTGGACCGCTTGTAGTGATTGCTCATCCGCGCCCCGCTGACGGGAGTCGATTCATCCGTTGGCACAAGCCGCCCGCGGCTCTCGCGCGGCAAACCGATGCACCCCACCGTGCTCGTATAAACAATGCGCCGGCAACCCGCGGCCCCGGCCGCTTCCAGGACGTTGCGCGTGCCTTGGACGTTGGCGGCGTACATCGGCCGATAATCGCGCAACCAAAGGTGGTAACTTGCGGCGACGTGAAAACACCAGTCGCAGCCGCGCATGGCCTCCTCCAGGAACGCGCGCTGCGACACGTCGCCCTGCACCCGCTGGCACTCCACGCCGGCCAGTCCGCGCACATCGGCGCCGGCCCGCACCAGGGCCTTGACGCGATGACCGGCCGCCGCGAGTTGGCGGACCAAGTTGGCCCCGATAAACCCCGAGGCCCCTGTGACGAAGCAATTCATTCGTTGCTCAGATTGCTTTAAACAAGACAGCAGGGACGCATCTTCCAAGCAAAATGTTGCAAAAACTTTCAGCCGCGCGCAAATTCATGGCGAACAGGTCAATGAGTTTGCCATGCCAAAAAACGCCCACAGCCCGAGAAAACGACTGACGCGGCAGGAACTGCGCGATCTGGATTTGGAGATTCTCTTCCTGGAAGGCATCGCGCGCCGCGACCCCGCCTTCGTCGATGCCCTCAAAATCCTGGGCGACAACTACACGCGCCGGGGCCGCTATGAGGAAGGTTTGCGGATCGACGAACGCCTGGCGCAACTGTGTCCGGACGACTCCGTCGTCCACTACAATCTGGCTTGCAGCTACTCGCTGACCCACCAGTTGGAATGGGCGATCGAAGCCCTCGAAAGCGCCATCAATCTGGGCTACCGGAACTTCAAACACATGTCCCAGGATCCCGACCTCAAGAACCTCCGCGAACACGCCGACTATGAGAGAATTCGAGCCAAGGTGCGCCGGATGAAAGTCAAACAAGTCAAAACGGACTGAAGTGTCCGTGGCGGGCCGCAGTTCCCGCCCAAGCGCTGTTCCATGAACGTCACCCTCCACGGACGCACCGCCCATTACCGGACCGTCACGTTCGACCGCCGGCGGAATTCCGTCCTTTTGATTGACCAGCGGCGGCTGCCCCATCGCTTCAGCGTCGCGTCCATGCCGGATTTTCGCGCCACGGCGGAGGCCATTCAACAAATGGTCGTCCGGGGAGCGGGCGCCATCGGCGCCACTGCCGCGTATGGGTTGGCGCAGGGCGCCCGGGCCTTTCGCGGGCGGGATTTGCGAAAATTCTCGCTCCATGTCCAAACCGTTTTTCGAACGCTTCAATCCGCCCGCCCTACCGCCGTCGATCCGGTCAACGCCATGAAAGCCGTCTGCCGGGCGATGGGCGCCGGGGTCACTGTGGAGGAACAACAGGCCCTGGCCCTGGCCGCCGCCGAGGAATTCGCCGACAACGATGTCCGCCACTGCCAGGCCATCGGCCGCCACGGCGTCAAACTCATCCGCCGCCACAGCCGCATCCTGACCCATTGCAACGCCGGCTGGCTGGCGTTTGTCGATGTCGGCACCGCCACCGCGCCCCTCTACGCCGCGCAAGCAGCGGGCCGGCCCTTCCATGTTTATTGCGACGAAACCCGGCCCCGCTGCCAGGGCGCCACCCTGACCGCCTGGGAACTGTCCCAGCAAAACATTTCCCACGAAATCATCGCCGACAACGCCGCCGGCCACCTGATGCAGCGGGGCGAGATCGACCTGGTGATCGTCGGCAGCGACCGGACCCTGGGCCGGACGGGAGAAGTCGCCAATAAAATCGGCACGTACACCAAGGCGGTCCTGGCCGCGCGGCACGGCATCCCCTTCTACGTGGCCATTCCGCTTTCGACGATCGACTGGACCTTGCGCCGCGGATTTGACATTCCGATCGAAGAGCGGAGCGAGAGCGAAGTGTTGGGCGCCTGGGGCGTGGCCGGGCCGGCGGACGGGAGCCGAAAACGCAAACCGGGGGAGAGCATCTACGTGCGCATCGCCAACCCCGCCAGTTCCGCGCGCAATCCGGGCTTCGACGTCACCCCGCCGGAGTTAATCACCGGCATCATCACGCCCGTTGGCCTGCTGAAGCCCAAGGAACTATGGAGAGAGCGGCATTGCTTGGGATATGGCGCGGCGGATGAAGCACTTCGCCGGGAGTGAGTCTGACGGGAAGAGACGGAGGCGAGAAAAACAGCCGGGCGAAAGACTGACAAGGCGAAAAACTGAACTTGCGTTGAGGACAGTATTGGATAAGCTCTTGGAGGAAGGCGGGGTATCCAAGTGGTAAGGCACGGCTCTGCAAAAGCTGCATTCGTCGGTTCGATTTCGACCCTCGCCTCCATTTTCAAGTCATTGATTATCAATGGCTTTTTGGGAGTCGGGAGTCAGAGTTTCACCGGAATCTTCACCTGAATTAAGGCTCGTCCAGAATTCGCTTTCTGCTCGGTTATAGCCTTTCGACTGCTCGCTTACGCGAAAGTCGCCGATGGCCTCACACTCATAAACATGAGTGAAGCAATGAAACAAGCATTCGGTCTGGTCCGGCGTCCCTGGGGCGTCTTCTACCTGAAAAACAAAACCACTGGCGAACAAAAGAGCCTCAAGACAAGCGACAAGTTTGAGGCGCAACGCATCCTCCAGGCGCACAACGAAACCAAGGTTCAACCGCATTTCAACTTGTCGCTGGCGCGGGTGTATCTCAACGGGGCTGATCCCAAACTGGCCACCCGGACTTGGCAAGAGGTCATGGAGAACATCGTCGCCAAGAAAACGGATGAAACACGGCGGCGCTGGGATGTGGCGATCAAGGACAGAAATCTCGACTGCATCCGCAACCTGGCTGTTGCTGAGACGCGGCCAGAGCATTTCGACCGGGCACTTGCCGATGGCAAGGTGTCCACCAACGTTTATCTGCGGCGCATACACAATCATGCGTTGGGCATGGAATGGCTGCTTAAATCGGTCATTCCGCGCCTGCAATGGCCCAAGCCGGTGTTCAAGGCCAAGCGGGCAATCACGGCGGAAGAACATGCCGCGATTGTGGCGCGGGAAGTGAACACGGAGCGGCGGGATTTTTACGAATTGCTGTGGCATACCGGCGCGTCGCAAACAGACGCGGCCTGTTTGCTCGCGGAAGATGTGGACTGGAATAGCCACACGATCAGTTACTCGCGGGCAAAATTGAAGTCGCGCGGGGGAATTGGCATCAAGCCGGCGCTGATTCGTTTCGGGGCGGAAATCGAAGCCATTTTGAGGCGGCGTCCGGCGATGGGGCCGCTCTTTCCTTACCTGCGCACGGTCCGCGCTGGCGACCGGGCCACCGAATTCAAGCAACGGTGCGAGGGGCTGCGGATTTCGGGCGTGTCGCTGCACTCGTATCGCTACGCGTGGGCGGAACGGGCTTTGAAGTGCGGCTACCCGGAGCGGTTCGCACAACAGGCGTTGGGGCACAATTCCAAGGCGGTGCATCATGCCTACTCAAAACACGCCGAAGTTACGGTGCCGTCGCTTGATGATTGGGAAAAGGAATGGGGGAAGAATTCGCAACGCAGTGAGCAACCGAAGTTGGTGCCGGTGGATTTCCGGCCGCCGTTGGCTGCTGTCGCGCAATCGAATTAACCCGGCGCGATGGAACGTCTGAACACGACTGGAGTCCTTTCCACGCTTGGAAAGGCGGCGCGTAGCGGAAAGGCCAGCGCGAGCGAACATGGAGTCCATGAGGGCTTGCCCTTTGGCGCGGGTCTGGGCTGGCGTGAAGCCCAGCGCCGGGGGTTTGGGGACGGCGCAAGTCCCCAACGGTAAAAAAGCGGCTGAACCGTTGCCAGTCCAGCCGCCTAAGCGTTGCGGGGCGGTCAATCCCCGTTTGGTGTCGTCACTGTGATGGCCGGTTGCGGGTCGTCTACGTCCAGAGCGCCGCAAGTGGCGATGAGTTTCACCAGCCGGGGGCGCCGGTTGTCGTTTCGCACGTAAAGCGCAAACGGTAAGCGGGCTTTGCCGGGCTGCGCTTTGCGGATGGCAAAGCGGAGCATCCAGACAACATCCCAAAGCCGTCCGGCTTCGTCCTGGCCGGCCACGTCGGGAGGCACGGTCACGTAAGCGTCATAAACGGCGCGGGTGAGAAAGACCGGAAAGCGGATTCCCGCTTCCTGTGCGGTCTTGGTCACTTCAACTTGAAAGCCGTCGGCGATGGCATGGGCGCGGGTGTAGGTATAAACAATCTCGCCAAAGGGCGATTCGTTGTTTTTCGTGTTCATGGTATCAGTGTTTTCGGGGTTCATTCGGGGTGAACAGAGCCGCTTGCGCTGCCTCGGCAAGCTGGCGGGCCTGCTCGGCTTCGTCGCGTTCGCGGGCAAGTCGTTCTCTGTCCAGCCCGGTTTCCTGCATCAGAGTGAACGTGGCGCGAACAAAGCCAAACTCGTGTTGCGGTATCGGCAAGCGGCGTCTGTTTCGTTTCATGGGTTGTTCTCCGTTCAAGCGGGCGTCATGTCTGCTGGAAAATACGAGCGGTATTTTCGGCGCGGGTCTTGGTTGCTGGATGGTGTCACCGTGCCACACGGATGCTGCCAAACCTGGCGGCGGTTGTTCCAATGGAAGCCAAACTCCGACAATGCCGCCGTGATTTTCCTCGGCTGTTTGCCTTCAAACTGAATCCAAACCCACTTGCCAACCACTTCTGCCAACTCCCAAAACTCCGGTGCCTCCCGGCGAATAAGGTTCAACAGTGATTCGGTCGGCAGTCCGCGATTGCGATTTCGGCGAGCGAAATCAATTCTTTGCAGTGTTTCCCCACTGCGCTGTGCGGTCCGGTTCTTGAGCTCTGAATCTGAATTTGTATTTGTTTTCATAATCTTTTTTTTTGCTGCTGTGCGTTCTCGGCCTCTCGCCCTTCACGAAAAAGCCTGCGGAACAGGGCGGCCAGCGGGAGTAGTCTTCAGAGGGCACCGCGTCCGGCCCC
>JBEKYR010000069.1:0-16244 GCA_049510745.1 Verrucomicrobiota bacterium
AGGCGCGCCAGGAGGGCCTGGGCTTCGGCGGAAACATTCCGCGCCCGCGCGGGCGCGGCCCCGTTGAAGCTTGGCCGCTCCGAGGTGAGCGCGATAGTAATTCCAGTCCATTCCGCGCCCGCGCGGGCGCGGCCCCGTTGAAGCAGCCACGGCGGGGTGATTCAGGTCATTTCGGACGGCGCATTCCGCGCCCGCGCGGGCGCGGCCCCGTTGAAGCTTC
The DNA here is from genome assembly GCA_049510745.1 of Verrucomicrobiota bacterium. Taxonomy (GTDB): domain Bacteria; phylum Verrucomicrobiota; class Verrucomicrobiia; order Limisphaerales; family Palsa-1400; genus PLGF01. Next base: position 221 of record JBEKYR010000069.1, read on the forward strand.
ATGGGGTCGATCATGGGGTCGAGATGGACCATCTAGCCTCGAGGCAGGTTGGGGGAGGTCGATACGGGGGGCCTCTCGCAGCCATTAAGGGCGGAGACGGCTTAGTGCCGCCTAGTGCCAAGAAAATTGCAGCGGCGTGCATTCTCGTGCAGTTTCGCCAAAAACTGAGGGTTTGTAAGTTGCACGGGGCTGCGGGGTTACGCAAGGCGCTGCAAAAACGTGGAGGATTCGATTCCCTTCACCCGCTCCAACATAACTCAGTGCCTTGATATTCAATTACTTACGCAATTCACACCTTCCCAATTCTCACAAAATGAGAATAAAAGTGAGAATAAACGGCACAGAATTCAGGGGGTGAATGCGCCTTGAAACTCTTTGTTTTCAGTGGTTTCCAGCGTTAATCGTAACCCGCGAAAGTGAGAATAAAGTGAGAATATGGTGGCCAACCAGTCTGACACGCCAGCAAAGCAAACCGAATATGCCGATGCCCGGAGACCAGCTTGGTCACCCGTTTGCCTGGGACGAGTTTCCCCATCACATCCCACGGCATCTTACGCACGTCCTTGCGTCAGCAACAGCGCCTTCCGATACACGTATGGGAACCAGTAGGTAATCTCCTTCCCCCTTCCCCTCTTGCCCAAAACCCCGATCGAAACTAAGTCAGTCACAATCCTTTCCCAACTTTTACCAAGAAGCCTTTGCAAACTGCCCGGGTCATATTCAGTCTTTCCACTCTCGAACTTCTCGATGTGTACCCAAAGGTGAGGAAATTCCGCCTTCAAATACGTGTCTCTCTTCCGCTTCGAAAGCTCCTCAAGGCCATGCGTAATAGCCTTTGGGCCGATGAGCGATAGCGATTCTCCCGCGAGGGCTGCGTTGAACTCGTCCTGCTGCTGCTGTTTCGCCTTCGTAACCAAATCTAAGACATCCCTTGGCGTCACAACCCCTCGCCCATCGGCTGTCCGAGCGTAAATCCAGTGCAGCGTCTCGCTTTGCTTTTTGCCGCTATGCACCGTCCGCGGAAACACCTTGTAGAAACACTCCGACCGGTACTCCTGGCTCGCGTCGAGGCGCGCTCTATTGACCTTGAGGTAATTAGCCATACCCTCATCCGCGAAGATTCGCTTCACCAACATCGTTAGTATCTGCTCTTCTGACCAACGAAGCGTGTCCGCCCGACGGGCAGTAAGGTGGGTCAGAGCCGTGAACCATCGCCTGTCCCTACCACTTGTTCCAGCATGTCATCCCGCAAAAATATTTTGATGCGCACCAAGTCGCTCGAAAAAAGCCGGAGGCATTTCAACAAGCCTCGAAGAGCCCTCGTCTCAAAGCGTTCGCTGCTTAATGTATAAAGCGGCGTGTTCCGGGAGAACCCCTTGCGACACAAAATGCGCCTGGAGCTCTTCGTCACTTGATACTTCATCGTTACACAGAATCGCTTTCATAAACTCATGGTCAACTATCGGAACTCCGTTTCCCCCTGGTAATTTCGTCAACGTGCATCCAGGTGAATCAGTTCTGATAGTTAGCCTGGAGTCGCTGAACTTGCAAAAGGAGGTCGTTCAGAAACACTATCCCGATTGCATGTTGATGGCTCTGATCACACCAACAACCACGATGATGCGTGAGGGGATGATCCAATGTGCCACGAAGGTTCATGCTGGCTACTCTGGTGAACTAAACTGGGGATTCCGCAACAGCTCCTCCAAAGATTTCATTATTCAGCAGGGGGAGCCAATGTTCAACTTGACTCTTTTCCTGCTTCAGGATGATGAGGTTCCACAGGTCAGCTACGGAGAAAAGACAGACCATAAGTACCAGAACACCCGAGGTATAATTGGCTCGCAGAGAAGGATTCCAGCAGATATTCCTAAGAATCGTATCGTCTCCTCATCATTTGAAAAACTTGATCCCAAGAAACAATTGCGCGAGGCCGGTCATCCATTTTCATATATCGGCACCGAACTTGTTCAGTTACAGGGTAAGTGGGAGAACTGCACCAGCGTAGCGAAGGAAGCCGTCTGGCGCAACAACCCGGAAATTCTGAAAGTGCTCCATCTCAAGCCCAGTCCCGCCCAAGCACTCGAGTTGCTTCCAGAGGCAGCGTATTACGGCAATGTCAAACTTTTTCAGAATTTGTTAGGCACCATTCCGCCAGAGCAGATTAACGACACGCCGCGCTGTTCCTCCACCGCTTTGGAGCAATTGGTGAAACGGTGCGCGCACCGTGCCTTTTGCACAAACCGATGTGACGGCAAAGGCGATGTTGAAAACGTTCAGTGCGTGGAGTGGTTGCTGGACACGGGTGCCCGTTGGAATCCTCCAGTAGCAGACCTGCGCCACACTCGCAGAAATCTGCTCAGGCATGAATCGCGCTACATCGTTCAGGTTCTCCGTCTCCTTTTATACACGTCTGGCGCGGCAAATTTAGAGAGCATTCTGGAGCTTTGCCGCTCCAGCGCGCTCGAAGCTAAAATCGCCGCCGTCGATGCATTTCTGGTCAAGGAGATCAAGGAGCTTCGTAAAACGAAAGCATCCGTTAATACTTCCAACCAGGATTCGACCACGGATTCTGCGAAGGCGCCGATTGCGGGGAAGCGTCTGGAGGCTTGATCTGTCCAGGGTGCCTCGACTCGATTTCCGGCCAGATCCTGGAAGATGGATAAGGTCCGCCGACCGGAATGCCATCGGACTCGAAGCTCCCGTCCAAGGCTGGAACTGGATAGCCTTGGCCGAAAGGCCCCATTTTCGCCGCTTCAGCTTTCGCCCAAGTCAGCCAATCGGCTTGTTCTTTCGTCAATTCGCCGCCTTCGGCGTGCCGCCAGAACGGTTTCGGTGGATTCGCTAGGCGCTTCACCGGCAAGATGATTTGTTACGTTCCATCCCGGGTAGTGCCAGAGAATTGTCGTGTCGTGCCCGGGTACGCCCATCAAACCGTCACCTGGCTAACCGGAAAAACATGGTCGAGTTTGAGGGTGTCACGACCACTTGATTGTTCGCGCCTACCACCGCTGGCGTGACGTCGACCGCCGTCCACGCCGCGCCGCTGCCCAGAGTTGGAGTGGATTCAAGCGTGAAGCCGGAACTGGCCACCGGCCAAGTGAAAACGAGTGTTCCGTTGCTTTGCGAAATAGTCAGTGAAACGTTTGCCGCCAGCAAGACGTTTGGCCCGACAATCTGTGCGGCGGCGATGTCGGCTGGAAGCAACAGCCCGGAGTAAATGCGAAATTCATCAATGGCGCCGGCGAGCCAGGGGTCCCCGCTCCAAGGCGAGCGGCCCAACGCCGCCGCGTTGGTGCTCACGGCGCTCAACGCGGCGCTCACACTCTGGCTGGTTTCCAGCGTGCCGTTGGTATAGACGGCCGCAAATCCGCCGGCCGGATTATAGACGCAAACGACATGAACGGATTGCCCCCCCAGTCCGGGATAACCCGGAATCAGCGGACTTCCGCTGCCGCTGGCCAGCTCGAGAAAATTGCGGCCATTGCCTTGATCATGCAGCACATAGCGCAGATAGCCGCCGCCAACACCGTCCTGTAATCCGTCGTCAAACGAGAACAGCGCCACGTTGTCGGGCGAAACCGCGTTGGTCACCCAGGCCTCGATGGTCACGTTGGACAAACCGGCCAGCAAACGGCCCGGCAGGCTCACATACGTTCCAGGGGCGCCATTCAACGTCACGTGGCCGCTGCCATCGAACTGCGCGCCGCCGTGCAACGTCCCGTTGGCGCCGCCAACCGAGTCGCGGGCCGTTGTCCCGTTGGTTTCATTGAAGCTGTAGCGATGGATCAACGTGGGCAATGGCGAAGACACAACGACAGCGGAAGTGGAGAACGTGACGTTGTCGAATTGCGCCTGGCACAACGTCCCATTGTTCACGCTGCACACGGCAAGACCGGCATAAACGCTGGAATTCATCGCCACCGTCGTCGTGCCGGTCAGCATCCAGTTCACGCCATCGGGCGCGGCATACGACGTGAAAACGTCCCCTCTTCGCGCCAACCGCACCCAATACGGCGCGGCCAGGCCGGATGACACCGTCACGCCCGAAGCCGGGGCGGCCGTGCCATTGCGCTGTTGCAGGGCGGCTCCATTGACCGGCGAGATAAAGTTGATGACATACTGCGAAGCCGGATCGAGTGTTTCGCGGACCATCACACCGGCCTTCGCCCACGGCGCGGTGTCGGCCATGTTGAGCACGCGCGCGGTGATGGAACAATCGCCGTTTAGTGCCTGAAAGACATAACGAAAGGCGTCCGCCTGGTACCAGATGTCCGCGCCGGAACCCTGGAGGGTAAACACGTTGCCTGTCAGGTTGAATGATCCCGTCGCTCCCACTGCGCCGATGTCCTCCGTCAACCAGTTGCTCGAAGGCGGGCCGGCCAGCGAGGCGGACGCTTCGGCGGAGTGGATGGATGGACCGGCCAGGTCCACGGCCGACACAACGTAGAAATAGAGCGTGCCGGCAACGACGTTGGTGTCCGCATAAGTCGCGCTGGCGATGCCCGTCGTGTTGGTGGCGTAAGGCCCGCCGTGGAGGGTGGAGCGCATGACAGTGAACGCGGCGGTTGTCGTGGGATAATTCCACGACAAGGTGATCTGGTTGGTCCCCGGCGCCGCGACGACGTTCTCAGGCACCGCACTGCCGATGGATTGCGGCGGACCGATTTTGAAGCCGGCGGCAATAGTCGAGGACATCGCCGACGGCAGCGTGATGAGCAGTCCGCCTACGCCCTGCGTCCAGACGAGTGAGTTGGTGTTGCCGAGCATGGAAACAGATTGGATCGCCTGCGCGAGCAGATTTGAACTGGTGGCCAGTGACTTGATTTGAATCTGGCGGCCGGCCGGTGGAACCGTCATGCAATAGGCGTAGAGCCAACCGTTGGAGCCGACCGTGAACCGGAAATCATTGGTCGTGAAGCCATAAGCGGACTGGCTGGAACCGAGCGCGCCGGTGGGAAGCGCATCGGGGCCTTCGCCGTATGTCACCCAGGCGTGGCTGCCGTAAATGCCTTCACCGTTGACAGCCATCCATCGGCCGAGGCCGGCCAGTTCATTGGTCGCGCCCGGATCGAGCGCGCCGTCGGGCCGCTGGCAGAGGTTGATCAAGACCGCGCCGTCGCGCGAGACACACTCCAAAATATACCGCGCCATCATCGCGCCGGAGTCGTAATAAAACCCGGGCGCGTAAAACCAATCGCCCACGGCGGATTCGCCGATCCAGGGCTGGCTGGTCATTATGCCTGAAGGATAGCCGCTTTCCGCGGTGGTGACGATCTTGCCGCCCGGATGAAATTTGACGACGGCGAACGTGTCCGATTGCCCGTGCCGTTCCAGCGTCCGGTTGAAGTAATGCGCCAGGACGCGCTCCATGGCGTCGCATTTGAAACCCGTCCCGGTCGCGTAACCGCTGAACGGTTGCGTGGAATTGCCGTCCGTATAAATGAAATCCGGATCGTAGTTTTCAATCACGTCCAGGATGCGCAACCCCCACTGCGTGGCATACCAATACGCGTAACCCAAATGGTTGGTGAAGATGCCTTGGGCCGGATTCCAATAGCCTTGGGTCGGCGTGGCGATGCCTTGATACTCCTGCAGGTTGATCAGATAAAGCCGGCGGGGGTCGTCATTCTGCCACCATGTGCCCGTGCCGTTGGTGGCCGTGGTCGCGTCGTAGGGCACCCCGGCCAAAGCTCCCGTGCTGTCGCTCAAGTAAGCCGGCTGATAAAACCACCAGCCGTATTCGTGATGAAAGGCGACGCCGTAGCGCATCCCCAAGGAGCGGGCGGCGTTGGTCCACTGCGCCAGCGTATCGCGTTTTGGCCCCAGGTTGACCGCGTTCCACGGATTATATTGCGAATTCCAATTGTCAAACTGGTCGTGATGGACGCCCTGGAGGAGCAGGAAACGCGCCCCGGCGTCGTAATAAAGTTGCGCCAGCCCCGCGGGACTGTAGTTGGTCGGATTCCAGGCGTTGATGACGTCCTTGTAGCCGTTGGTCGAGGGGTGCCCGAATTGCGCGAGGTGATTGTTGTAGGCGGTTGAACCCTGCTGATACATGTGCTGGGCATACCAGTCGCCGCTGGCGCCTTCGGCCTGCGGCCCGTAGTGAACCCACATCCCAAACTTTGCCTGGCGCAGCCATGCCGGGGCGCCCGTGCCGGGAAGATTGCCGGCGATGGACTGCCACGCCGGCTGAAACGGCCCGTTGGTTTCGATGGCGAAATCCATGTTCGTCTCCGGAAAACCCGCCGGATCTCCCATCGGAACGGAGCCGGCCGCCAACGGCGCCGGAACCGCCGGCATGGGCGGCAAAACGGGAAGGGTGTAGGGGGCTGCTGAAACCGCCGCCGCGAGAAAAAGAATTCCGATGCCGAGTTGCAACGCCGGCCAGCCGGGCGCAACTGGATGCTGGCGTGCATTCATGCGTTTTGTCAAATCAAGAACTCTTCAAAGAGATTTTGAAGACGATGGCGAAATTGTTCGGTTCGTTTTCGGGCTGCTGGATGACCAGCGCGTCGTCCGTCTGCCGCCAGGTGATTTTCTCCTTGCTGCCCAGCAACCGGATTTTCTTGATGGACCGGTCCAGCAGCTTCGCCTTTTGGCCCAGGGACGCGATGGTCACGCCGTTGGCCGGCCAACCCAGCACGATGGCGTAAAGGGCGCGGCCCTTTTGCGTGAAGCGCACGTCTTGCGCCGTGAACGGCTTGCCCTTGCCTTCGTTGAACCCTTGCGCGGTCAATGCCGCCCCGCCGGAGGCCGGGCCTTCGCCAAACACCTTCCACGGGCGCGTCCGGAAAATGCATTCCTTGTTCACGTCCATCCAATCCGCGATGCCTTGCACCACCTGCAACTCGTCACTGTCAATGGTTCCGTCGCCGCGCACCGGGATGTTCAAGAGCAGATTGCCGTTCTTGCTCACGATGTCCGCCAGCGTCTGGATGACGGTCTTGGCGCTCTTGTAGCGGTGTTGATTGAACAGGTTCCGGTCGTAATGCCAGCCGCCGATGCAGGTGTCGGTCTGCCATGCATAAGGCTCGATCTCGTTGGCCTGACCGCGCTCGATGTCCCACACCATGCACTGGCGTTGATTCTGGTCGAGAATCTTCCCGAAGAGCACGCCATCATCGCCGGCCCCATGCCACTTGAGGTTGCTGTTGTAAAAGTGCGCGGCAATCTTCAAACCCGCGTCGCTGACCGGCCACAAGGGCAAGGCGGTGTCGTCAAAATAGAGCAGATCGGGATGATACTTGTTGATGAGGTCGATCGTGCGATTGTAGAACTTGTCGCAATAGGCCTGGTCGGGAAGGCTCGCGCCGTTGCCCCAGTTCCATTGCGAATGGATTTTCCAAGAGTTCTGGCTCTCCACGCTGCGCGGATGGTTCTGCGCGTACAAATCCTGCGGATCAAGGCCCTCCCACCAAAGCCCCTTGCCGTCGGCCTTGGTCAGCTTGCCGTCAAAATCCTGGGACGGCTCATACCACGTCCAGGCGTGCGCCGCATGGACGCTGACGCCGAAACGCAATCCGTTGGCGCGCGCCGCCTTGGCCCAGCCGCCAATCAAATCCTTGTGCGGGCCGACGTTGACCGAATTCCACGGCTGGTACTTCGAGTCCCAGTTGTCGAAGTTGTCGTGATGGTTGGCGAGCGCGAAGAAGTATTGCGCCCCGGCGCGTTTGTAGAGTTTGACCAGTTTTTCCGGGTCCCAATTCTCCGCCTTCCATTGGTGGATGACCTCTTTGAAACCGAAGGTGGCCGGGGAACCGTAGTGGTTGGTGTGGAACAGATACTGTTCACTGCCGGTTTGATACATGCCCCGCGCATACCAGTCGCCGTCCTCCGGCTCGCATTGCGGCCCCCAGTGCGCCCAGATGCCGAACTTCGCATCCCGGAACCAGGCCGGGCACTCGTATTGTTTCAACGACTCCCAGGTCGGCGCGAATTTGCCGGAGGCCATCGGCTCGGCCTGGGCGCCAATCCTGGAATTGAATTGTGTCGTCTCGCTCTCAGCCGTGCCGCGCGCCACCCCGCATCCCATCGCCAGAATTGGAATGACGCGCGCAAAGCTCCTCCACAAGGTAAATCTAATCATTTTTTACGCCTCCACCTGCCATTTGTATGTTGGCCGCGCTGAACAAGCAATGCAATAAATCCAAAGTGGGCGTAACATACTACTGCCAGCCCGGAAAGCGATACCGCTGATAAAAGTAGGTGTAGTCCGCGTCATGCGTTGTCGGCAAGTTTCCCGACAGCGGTTTTCCAGCGGCTTCCGTCAATCCGTAGGCAATAATCTCCGGATCCGTCCATCTATGATACTCGGCATGGCCATCCGCGAAGGCGAACGTGCTGACGTCACCATGGTACATGGACAAGGCATCCACCCAATTGAAGAAGCGCCCGGCAAGGTTCCACTCCACCACGAAAGTGCCGTCATTGTAGCCGCGCCAGTCCGCCTGTTCGGCAAATACGAATGTCATGGCGGAAGCGTTGACAACCGAGAGTTTGGTATAGGTTGCGCCAGTGCCCCAATAACTCTCGGTGGGATCGCCTCCCACATTTTGAGTTTTTGCGTAACTGTCATACGCCCAGCCAACATCCCCGCCAGGACGCGGGGTCAGGTTAAAGCGCGTGTCTCCCGGGCAATGGTAAATGCCAGGGTTGCGAGCGTAAGGAAAAAGCGGATTATTTGTTTGGAGCAGGCCTTGCACCAAACTCAGATCGTATGTCGCCGAGTTGGCGCCCAGCAAGGCCGGAAAGCTTGAATCGTTAAGGCCGGGAGGCAAAAGCCAAAAACCGTCTCCGGAATACAGCACATAGGGAACGATCTTGTCGCCATTATCGCCGGCATACATCGAGAAAGCAAGACCAAGCTGCTTTTCGTTGCTAAGGCAGTCTGCCTTCGTCGCCTGTAACTTTGACCTGGCCAAAGCCGGCAAAAGCAATGCCGCCAGAATGGCGATGATGGCAATGACCACCAACAGTTCAATCAGGGTGAAAGCCCCGCCGCTGACGGAGTGGGGCAATGCTTGTCTGCCGGTATTCTTCATGGTTCCTGTCCTTGTTTCTGCCTGGAAAGCATCCTGGCCGGCAATGGCGCGGGGTCGTGGATGCCGACCCCGCCCATTGCACAGGCATCTTGCGTCAACGGTTCATTCCCTTCTGAGCTGGAAGAACTGCGCTGACGACCCATTGGCAGGCAGGCTTATCTGGAAACTGCCGCCCACAATGCTTGGAGTCGTGCCGACCGCGCTCCAACTCGCGCCCGCTCCCAGAGCGGGACTGGAATACGGCGTGAAACTCGGCGACGCATAATTGGTCGGCCACGAAAAGACGATATTGCCGTTGCTGACCATCGCCGAAAGCGGCGGCGTCAACAGGTAATTCGGTCCCAGTTGATCGGTCACCGCAACGTCCCCGGCGAGCAACCGGCCGGAATAAATGCGGAATTCATCAATCGAGCCGGCGAGCCACGGGTCTCCGTAATTCCACCACGGCGACCTGCCGAGGGCGGCGGCGTTGGTGGATGCATTGCCAGAGAGAGACGCGCTCACAGACTGGCTGGCTTGAAGCACGCCGTTGGTGTAGATTGCCTCCTGCCCGTCAACGGGATCATAAACGCAGACGACATGCAGATTCAGACCCCCCAGTCCCGGAGTACCCACAAGGACCTTATCCCCGCCACCGCTGAGTTCGAGTTGGTCTTTGGTATTGCTGCTTTCTTTGAGGATAAAGCGAAGGTAGTTGCCACCCTGGCCAACGCCATCGTCGAACGAAAACAAGCATGTGTTATCGGGCAGCACAGCATTGGTGAGCCATGCCTCAACGGTCAAGACTTGCAAGCCGTTTAACAGCCCGCCGGGAAGACTGACATAAGTGCCGTAGGTGCCGTCCAGCGCCACCTGGCCGCTGCCATTGACCGCGGCATTGCCCTCCAATGCGCCAACGGCGCCGGCCACCGAATCGGTCACGCTGAGGCTTCCCGCCGGTTCGCTGAAACTCCAGCGATAGAGCAACTGCGCGTACGCCGGGTGGACAACTGTAATCGTCCCGGTGGCGGTGAAACCCTGATAGACAGCCGTGATGGTGGCCGTTCCGGGGCTGAGCGACGTCAGGACATTGTTCGCGTTGACGCTGATAACGTTGGTGGCGCTGGAAGTGATCGTCAACCCGGCCACCGGGAAGATGCTATTGGCAATGAGGTTGAAGTTCGTCAGGTTGGCATAGGTGGCCAACAAGGCGGGCGTCACCGATGCCGCCATGTTCATCGTCGCCGGCAATTGCAGGGCGATGGATTTAAGCGCTCCCGGCTCGGTGGTGCTCAGGACTTGCGGCCCGGCCAGGTAATGGAGCGCGACCTCCTGGGGAGTCAGTTCGCCGGAGTAGATGCGGAACTCCGAGATGGAGCCGTTCAGGTAGGGATCCCCGTAGGCATGCCACGGTGATTGGCCCAGCGAAGCCTCATTGGAGGAAACACCGCTCAAGGCAGTCGTTACTCCGGTTCGCAGCGCTTCCAGGGCGCCGTTCGTGAAGATGGCCTGCACCTGCGCGACCGGATCATAAATGGTGATGATCTGGAGCAAGCCGCTTCCGCCAAAGCCCACCCCCGCTGACAGGAACTGATTCCCACCGGTGCTGACATCCGCCAATTCGGAGAAGTTGCGGGTGTTGCCCGAATCGTGCAACACGTAACGGTAGTAGGCGTTGCCGGTCCCGTTGCCGTCGCTGAACTCATACAAATGCACATTGTCCGGCGATGTCGCGTTGGTCGCCACCCAGCCCTCGCACGTCACAGTTTGAATGCCGGTGAGCAGATTAGTCCCCAATTCGACATAGGTCCCCGCTGATCCGTCCAGGTTCACGTTCGTGCCGTCGAGATTGGCGTTGCCTTGCAAGGTCGCGACAACGCCGTGGACAGAATCCGTCACCGTCATGCTGCCCGCCGGCGGGATGAAGAAGCTCCAGCGATTGCTCAAGGCCGCGACCGGCGGCGAAACGCTGATGGTTTGGGTGCTTGAGGCCGTTCCGAAACTCGCCGTAACGGTCGTGGAACCGGCGGCGACGGCGCCAATCAAGCCCGTGGAGCTGACCGTGAGAACGTTGGTGTTGCCGGAGGCGTAGCTCGCCAGCAAGGCGATATTGGGGTGAATACTCAGGCCCGAAGCCGACGCGATCACCACGGCTTGCTGCAGCCCGTGTTCCGTCATCAGATACGCGACCTGCAATTGCACATTGGTCACGGTGCCATAGTTGGTGCTCACGGTGTTCGGGCCGGCGGCGTCGAGGGCGGCCACCTGGAGCGGGTTAAGCGCGGCATTCCAGATGCGGAACTCAGCGATGGTGCCGGCCATGTACGGATCACCGTAATTATGCCACGGTGATTGGCCGAGCGAAGCTTCATTGGTTGACACGCTGCTCAACGGGGTTTGGTTGGCGGGAAAGGTTCGCAGGGCCTCAAGCACGCCATTGGTGTAAATCGCCTGCACGCCGGCGACCTGATCATAGGTGCAGACGACATGCAGAGGCACTCCCCCAAAACCCGTTCCTGATCTCACCTGTTGATTGGGGACTCCGCCGGTGAAATCGGCCAGTTCAAACTGATTGTCACTGTTGGCAACACCGGCGACAGGATCGTGGATCACATACCGGGCGTACACGGCGCCTGTGCCCGCCCCGTCGCTGAATTCAAACAGATGAACATTGTCGGGCGTCGCAGAGCTGTTCACCCAACCCTCCAGAGCCACGGCTTGCAGGCCGTACAACAGCGCCCCGGGCAGGCTGACATCCGTTCCACCGCTGGCGTCCAGCACCACGTTGGTGCCGTCAAAGTAAGCGTCGCCCTCCAGAGTGGCGATTTGACTGCCAATCGAATCGGTGACCGTGCCCCCGCTGCCCGGCGAGGTCGCCACTCCGCCGTTGTTGAAACTCCAGCGGTTGAGCAGCGTTTGCGCCGGAGCCGCCATTTGCATCGTCAGGAAGATCGCGCTGCCCGCCGCGATGATTAACCACGAACTTGAGAGATTGTGTTTCATGTGTTAGTTGGATTGTTTTTTCATTGCGCGCGAGAGGGGCTGCCTTCCGCAAGGCACACCTCTCGGGCTTCAATCACACACGCGCGTTTGTGCTCCGAAGTCCGCCAACTTTGTTTGAGTTTTTCCCGCGGCCAGGCTTGAAGAGATTTCCCGCCGCCCGCCGCCCACCCTATTTTCCAATCAAACTCTCCGCTTCCCGCAGCAGGAGGCGGGCAAAGACCCAGTCATACCAAAACCCGTCCCCGCCGTTGCCGCGGTCAAGACCCGCCTGGAATTTGCCCTCGATGATGGCCCGGCCCTGGGCCAGCTCGCTGCGGGCTTCGTCGGCCCGGCCGTCTTTGTGACAGGCCATGGCCATGATGATGCGGGTCGTCGCCTCCAACGCCGTGCCTTTGTCCCTGCCCGCGAGGCGCCGGCACCAAGCTTCAGCCTGGCCGTAGTCGCCGTGGCGATAATCCCAAAAGCTCAGATGAATTAACGCCCAGTCCGGAAAATTTTCCTCCGGGAGGGGCGCGAAATACTTTTCCGCCACATCCGCCATCGGCTGCAATTGTGCCATCAACTCTTTGTCCGGGGGCAGCAACAAGCAGGTTTTGAGGATGCGTCCGGCCATGTCCCCGTTTGTCGTGGCGCCATAATTGGCCACGGCCGTCTGGCAAAAACGCGCGTAGTGTTCCCGGTCGCCGCATTCGGCCAGGACCGCGCCGCATTTCTGATAGTCCAGGGTGACGACCTGCCACTCGTCCAGCCGGTCAATTTGCATGAGCAGGAGAAAATGATTCACCGCCTCGCGCCACCGGCCCTGCAGAGCCAGCCACTCGCCCACGCGCCGATAAGCATTCACGCCGTCAAAGCTCGGCTTGGACGGAAGCGTCTTGACCTCGCCCAAAAGCTGGTCGGCCTCCTCAAATTTGTCCTGGCTCACGTAAATGGCCGCCTGATTGATCCTTTCCTTGGCCTCGGCCTGAAGGCGCAGTTCATTTTCCCGCTTCTCCGCCTGCTCGGCCTGTTCCCGCAGGCGGGCCTGTTCCCGCCAGGCCTCCTTCTCCTGGAAAAAAAGAAACGTGGACGCCCCCAGTCCGATGACCAGCGCGACGGCCACCGCCGCGCCCGAGGCAAAAACAAATTTGTTCCGCCGGACCAGTTTCTGAAAGCGATACAGCCGGCTTGGCGGACGCGCGGCAACCGGCTCGTTGTTCAAGTAACGCAGCGCGTCCATCGCCAGCCCGTTGGCGGTTTCATAACGGCGCGTGCGGTCTTTTTCCAGCGCCTTCATCACGATCCAGTCCAGGTCGCCTTTGAGCAGTGAAATCAATTTGGGCGCCTCGGCGTGACGATGTTCCGCGGTCGCTTTCAATTCCGTTCCGTGCAAGGTGGTGAGAATGTTGGAAGGCCGCCGCGGCTCGTCCTCGCGCAAAGTCCGGCGCATTTCGTCCAAACCCGATTTCACCAGCTCCTTCCCGTCAAACGGCGTCCGGCCCGTGAGCAATTCGTAAAGCAGCACGCCGAGGCTGTAAATATCGCTGCGCGTGTCCACGTCCAGGCCGCTCATCTCCGCCTGTTCGGGACTCATGTAAGCCGGCGTGCCGACCAGTTGTTCGTATGCGGTGAAAAGGGTTTGCTCCGTCAATCTTCCTTCAATCGCCTTGGCAATTCCAAAATCGATCACCTTCGGCACGGGCACGCCGTCGTGCATCGTCACCAAAATGTTCGACGGTTTGATGTCGCGGTGAATGACGCCCTTCTGGTGCGCGTGCTGGATGGCGTGGCAGGCCTGGATGAACAATTCCAGCCGCTGCCGCGTGTCGAGGTGGTTTTGGTCGCAGTATTCGGTGATTTTGACCCCGCGCACCAGTTCCATCACGAAATAAGGCCGCCCGGTTTCGGTCGCGGCCGCGTCCAGCACGCGCGCGATGTTCGGATGATCCATCAACGCCAGCGCCTGCCGCTCCGCGTCAAAGCGCGCGATGACGCTCTTGGTGTCCATGCCGAGCTTGATGACCTTCAACGCCACGCGCCGGCGCACGGGGTCCTCCTGCTCGGCCATATAGACCACGCCGCAGCCGCCTTCGCCGATCCGTTGCAGCAGTTTGTAGCGGCCAATCTGCGTGCCAATCTGCTCGTCCAGGCCGGCCGTTTCCTTGAGGCCGTCCGCCACGGCGGCGGGAAATTCCTCCGGCGGCAGATGCAGCGCGCAATTGCCCTTCGCAAAAAAATGCTCGGCGTCGCCCTGCGCGGAAAGCATCTCCTCCACCACCGCGCGCAAACCGGGATTGCCCGAGCAGGCCTGGTCCAGAAACCGTTTCCGCTCTTCCAGGTCGGCCAGGTTCAGCGCGGTGAAAAAAACGGCGTCTTCCAGTTGTTTCGATGCGCTCATCGCCGGTGTCCAACTAAATCACGCGCCACCGCGGCATTTTGTCCGCCACAAAAACTCCATTCAATTTTGCGAACGGACCCAGCGGAACAAGCGCGCCTTGGCGCACGCCCACTGCCGTTCCACCGTGCGCTGGCTGACACCCAGGTTCTCCGCCACCTCCTGGTTGGTCAGTCCGCCAAAGAATTTCAGCACCACCACGCGCGCCTGCTCCGGGTCCTCCCGCTCCAGCTTCTCCAGCGCCTCGTTGATGAGCAGCACATTGTCATCGGGCGTCGTCTCCGCCAGTTCCAATTCGTCAATGTCCAGCCGCACCTGGCCCGCGCCGCGTTTCAACCGCGATTTCCGCCGCGCCTTGTCAATCAGGATGCGCCGCATCGCGTCCGCCGCCGCCCCGAAAAAATGGGCGCGGTTCTGCCATGACCGCTCGCCCGCGCCGACCAGTTGCAGCCACGCCTCATGCACCAGCGCCGTCGGCTGCAAGGTCTGTCCGGCAGCCTCCTGCGCCATGCGCGCCGCCGCCAGCCGTCGCAACTCATCGTACACCAGCGGCAGCAAATCCTCGGACGCCTTGCTCTCGCCCCGCTCGATGGCCTGCAACACCAAGGTGATTTCACTCATGTTTTTCCGGAGCTTCTGGCACAGGGTATCATCTCGCATTGACCAATACCATATAAGTCAAGATTGAATCAATTAATTCCGAGTACGCCCATCCTGTGTCATCGAGTGGCTCCATGACATGAACTGGCATCCAGAAGCCGACGCGATTGAAGCGAAGCTCGATTCAATGCCCGTCGGCAAGGAGGCCATGACGGAGGTCGACCCGAACGGCGCGAGAGCCAGCGAACGGGACAGCATCGCATCGTTCCTGAATTGGATATACGGATGGGGCCTTGAAACCGAAGGATGGAAAGAGACCAAAGGCGCGGTACTCGTCGAGGAATTATGGGCCTTAATCACCACCTTAACCATAATGCCTTTCGGAAAGTCCCCTGGGTTTTGACAGCCTGACGGCGCTTCGGGGCAGATAAAGATCATTTCCTTTACAAAAAGCATCGGAAATAAAATTCGCTTGTGTCTATGATTTAACATAGATATATTCCCGGTATGCCATATCCGACAACAGTCCAACTGATCCAGCGCCGGCGCTCCCAACAGTGGTATGTGAACTTCCCGGCGGCCGTCGCCAACGCCTTGGACTTCTCCAAAGGCGAGACGGTCGAATGGACGGTTTTGGACCGTCGCCGGCTCCTGCTGGCCCGTCGCCGAGTGCCCCAAGCCCCGGCCATCACCACCCCCAAGAACCACGCACGGCCAAAATCCCATGAATAAAAAAAACGCCTGCCACCCAGAACCCTCGCGGCGCTGCCCAGGGCGAGCAGGACTCCAGCGGTTTCCTGGCGGCGCTGGGTGAGTTGATCTCCCCAAAAGCACTCCAGTCGCTGGCGGGCTGGCGCAGCAGCCCGCGCGGGCGCAAAGCCCGCGTGCCCTTGACTCAATTGCTGCCCGCCCTGATCTTTCACTTCATGAGCGGCGCCGGCACATTGGCCGAACACTTCTTCCAGTTGTATCAGGCCCCCTTGGCCGACAGTTCGTGGTCGGATCGGCGGGCGCGTTTGCC
>JBEKYR010000070.1:0-15817 GCA_049510745.1 Verrucomicrobiota bacterium
CTGTACACATGGCGCCGTTCCACGGGACGCGCGCAAAAAATCCTGAGATTTCGCCTCCTCTCGGCCTAACCAGCCCGCTCATGCCGCTACAAGCACCTAACTGGCCGAACACAACTGATTTGCAATTGGCAATTTTCAATTCCCTTCCGCTCCACGCCAGGCCTTCGCCGTCAGGCCCCGGGGCGCATCTTTTTGGACACCCGTCAGGGCTTCGGGAGGCCACGCCTCGATCAACCGGGAAAATGACGAATGACGGAATCCTCAGGCGATCTTGATGCCCGCCGCCTCAAACTGTTTGCTGGCGTTTTCCAGCAGATCGGATCTCACGCCCGCCGCGGCGTCGGGATCGGCAGTCGCAGCGGCCAGCGTGAGAATGACGCCTTTGCTGGTCACGCGGGTGAAGCGGCAGCCATCGACCTGGGCGATTCTTTGATCGGCTTTGGCCAAATCGAGCAGAATCTTGCGCGCCCGGTCAAGGTCGCCTCCGGCCGCCACGTATATGGAAACGTCGCAGGGTGTGCGCGGCGGGAGCAGGGAAAGATCAACGCACGCCTGGCTCGCCATGATGTTGTTGGGAATGATCAGGCGCCGTTTGTCCGCCGTGCGCAGGGCGGTGTAGCCAAGATCAATGCTCTCGACCATCCCCGTTTCCTGGCCGCTGGGCAGAAACACTCGCATCCGGTCGCCGATTTTGAACGGGCGGTAGAGGACGATGGAAATCCCGCTGATGAGGTTGCCCAGGGTGCTCTGCGCCGCCAGACCGACCACGACCGACGCCACGCCGCCAATGGCCAGCGAGGCCGTGCCCAGCTTCTGTAGCGCGGGCACGAGGTGCGCGTAGCAAACGAAGCCAAGAATATAAACCGCTATGCGCGCCAGTTGGCCCAGGAACCGGATGCCCGTCGGGTCCGCCCCGGCCCGTTCGGAGTTGTCCAGGTAACGGTCAATGGCCAGACGGACGGCCCGCCCGATCAATATCGCCGCCAGCGCGCACAGCACTCCCACGAACACCGCCCCCGGCAGGGTTTTGGTGTCCATCAAGCTGTCGGCCATCTTCGACCAGTTTGTCATACTCGCAAGACCACTGTAGCGGTTTCCTATCCTTTCGTGTCAGACAACCTGAGAATCGCGCGGACTTCATTCACAAGCACGGGGAGGTGTTGCTCCACGATTCCCCAGACGACTTGATCATCCACCGTGTCGTAGCCGTGGATGATGCGGTTGCGAAAATCGACTATTCGCCGAAGCTCGGAAATTCGCGCGGCTGTGGCTGCATCGACCCGGGTCAGTCGGTTGAGCGCCTCGCCGATGATTTCAAACTCGCGTTCCACCGCCCGGCGAAAAAAGCGATCACGCGTGTAATCCGCCAGCGTGCGGTTTCCGGTGTGTTCGAGAATGCTCTCGCCGGCTTCCACGACATCAAGCAACAGTTTCTTGGTGGCGTCCGTCATAGAGAAGTTGGCGCGCGGCGAAAACAGCCCGCCGAAAATAGGGATTGCGGATGGAACTTTCTGTGACCAAATCGACCCGGCGTCGAAAGAGATCTTCCAACGCTTGGGCCAAACCGAGGTAGTTGTCGGCGTAATCGGCCGGCGGCTGCGGCTGGAGCGTGACGAGAAAATCCAGATCGCTCTGCTCGGGCTGAAATCGGCCGTCCGCTCCCGAGCCAAAGACGTACAGAGTCTCCACCCGAAAGCGGTGGCAGACCTCCTGCAACGGCTCTTTCAGTTGGACAATCAGCGGATCGATCATGCGACAAGCATAAATGAATCACCGCCGCCAGGCAAGCCCGCTCGGGCCCGAACGGGTGGGGGACCTCAAATCATCTAAGATAATCCCCTTGCATAAGCCCCTGAAATAGAGTAAAGGAGGAATAGAAGTTGGAGGTCATCTTGAAGATCAAGAACTCGCATCGATCCGAGCCGGGAATTACCTTGGTGGAAGCGCTCGTGGTGGTCGGGGCTTTGGCAGTTTTAGTTGTCATGCTGTTGCCCAGCTTGTCGAGGGGGCATTCCTGCTCTCACTGTCAGCGGATTTCCTGCATCAATAATCTGAAACAAATCGGCACCGCCTTCCGCATTTGGGAGGACGACAATGGCAACACGTATCCGATGGAGGTGTCCACAAATCTGGGCGGAACAAAGGAGTACGCCTTTGGGCCGGAGGTTTTCAGGCACTTTCAGGCCATGCAAAATGAGATGGGCCAATCTGCCAGAATCGTGCTCTGTCCCGAGGACACGGGACGTTCCGCCGCAACAAACTTTATTAACTTCAACAATGCAAACCTCAGTTACTTCGTCGGCGTCACCGTCTCGGCCACCAATCAAAATCCGGACCTCTTTCTGTGTGGCGACCGGAATCTGACCAACGCCTTGGGGGCGCGCCGGGGCCTGTTCTTATTGACGACGAACGGAGCGGTCGGCTGGAGCGCCGGGATTCACGGGGACAAACAGATGACGGCGGGAAGAATTCTCTTCGCCGATGGCCGGGTGCTGCCCTTGCGCACGAGCGACCTGGCGGCGGCCTTGCGGAAACCCGGCGTGGCCCCAGGCCCGCTGGCGATTCCGTGATGGGCAAAGGAGAAGACTGAAAATCGAGAATTTGGAATTTTCAATTTTTCGGCGCGGCGCGTTCTTCCGCGCCCGTCAGGCCGGCATGCCATTTGCGCAGCACGCTGACGAAAACGGCGTCGCAACGGCGGTTGAAAACGCCGATGAAGGAGTCGCCGTGTTTGACCGCCAGCCGGAGCGCCCAGAAAAACAGCACAACGGTGATGACCGTGTTCTGCCAGCCGTCCAGCCGCCATTGATGCTTCCAAATCCACATCGGGTGCTGGCTGATGGGGCCAAAATAAAAGACGGGCCAAAGGTCCGATGCATCCGGGCCGCGCGAGCCAAGCAGGTCGCAGAGCAAATGGAGATGAAACGTCAACAACGCCAGCCAAAGCACCCGCCAGCGCCGGCGGGCAAACGCGGCCAGCAGCACCGAGCACCCGATGGCCGCCGGCAGTCCGTGCAGCAACCAGTGGTGGTATTGAGGATAGTAATAGAGATTGTTGCGCGCGAAGGACCCGTTGGCGATGTCCAAGATAATCCCCAACCCATCGAAGTCCGGCGCGATTCCCGCCAGCGCCACCAGCCGGCGGTCGCGCAAGTTGTCAGTCGTTTTCACCGCGACGATCCAACTCGCCAGCAGATGCGTCAGGGGTGACATGGCCGGCGCCCTACATCAGTTTCAACTTCGGCAAATCCTGCAAGTCGATCAGGCCGATGGGTTCGCGGGCGGCATTGACCACGATCAGGTCATCGATGTTGCGCTGGTTGAATATCTTCAACGCTTCCACCGCCAGGGCGTCGTCCCGGATGCAGACCGGGTGGCGCGTCATGACGCTGGCCAGCGGCGCGGCCAGGATTTCCGCGTCCGCCGCCATCTGCCGCCGCAGGTCGCCGTCGGTAAAAACGCCGCTCAACTTGCCGCGCCGGTTGACAATGCTGACGCTGCCCGATTTGGCGCGGCACATCAGGAGCAACGCTTCCTTGACCGTCAGGTCTTCGCCGGCGACGGGGTTGCGGTTGTCGGTGCGCATGATGTCGCCCACCTTCATCAGCAGGGCGCGGCCGATGGCGCCGGACGGATGGTGCCGGGCATAGTCCTTTTCCTTGAAACCGCGCGCCTGCAAAACCGTCATCGCCAGGGCGTCGCCCATCACGAGCATGGCGGTGGTGCTGGCGGTCGGCGCGAGATTGAAGGGGCAGGCCTCCTTGGGCACCCGCACGCTCAGGACCACGTCGCTGTGGCGCGCCAGCGACGATTTGACCGCGCCGGTCATGGAAATGATTTTGACTGCGAATCGCTTCAGGGCCGGAAGCAAATTCAGCAACTCCTCCGACTCGCCCGAATAGCTCAGGGCCAGGATCGCGTCGCCGTCGCTGACGATGCCCAGGTCGCCGTGCAGCGCATCGACACTGTGCAGGAAAACGCTGGTCGAGCCGGTGCTGGTCAGGGTGGCGGCGATTTTTTGGCCGATGTTGCCGGATTTGCCCACGCCGACGACGATGATCTTGCCGCGCTGGCGCAACGTTTCGACCATGATCTCCACGGCGGCGTCAAACGCGCCGTCGAGCTGGCCGCGCACGGCTTTGAGGGCCGCGCTTTCGATGTCGAACACTTCCCGTGCCCGGGGCAGATAACTCATGGGCTGAGGGTGCCAGCAAGCGCCGCGCTTTTCAATCTGGACTTCCGCGACCGCCGATTTACGGTACGAACCATGAAAGTCCTTTGGGCCTCCCTGTTGTCCCTGTGCGTTTTCTCCGCGGCCGGGGCGGAGGACGTGGCGCGCGCTTACAATCGGTTTGGGTTTCAATTGCTGGGCCAGTGCCGGCAGTCGCTGGCGAAGACGAATTTCTTTTTGAGTCCGGCCGGATTGGGCTTCGCGTTGTCGATGGTGCAGAACGGCGCGAAGGGGGACACGTTGCGCGAGATGCGGGCGGCGTTGCGGGTGGAGGGGATTCCGCCGGCGGCGTTGAACGGCGGCAACAAGGAATTGCTCGCCCGCCTGTCCAGGCTCGATCCCAGGATCAAGCTGGAAATCGCCAACAGCCTTTGGCTGGGCAAAGAGGCCGTGATCAAGCCGGATTTCATCGCCGCCAACAAAGAGGCTTACGACGCGGAGGTTTCGAACGCCGATTTCAAAGACCCCGCCATCGTCAATCATATTAATGACTGGGTCAGCGCCCGCACCCACGGGAAGATTACGCAAATGGTCCAGGCTCCGCTCGATCCCCTGCTCCGGCTCATTGTCCTCAATGCGATTTACTTCAAGGCCGATTGGGCGGCGCCGTTCGCCACCAACCTCACCCGCGATCTGCCTTTCACGCTCGCCGGTGGCCAGGCGGTGCGTCATCCGAGAATGAGCCGCACCGCAAGTTACCGCTATCTTGAGCAAGACGGTTTCCAGGCGGTGGAACTCCCCTATTCGGACGGGTCCGTGAGCATGTATGTGTTTCTCCCCAAGGGCGGACTGGACGCCTTCCTGGGCAGCTTGACGGCGGAGAATTTCGAGCAATGGATTGGGCGGATGGAATCCCGCCGGGGCACGCTGGAATTGCCGCGGTTCAAACTGGAGAACGAATACAACCTCAAAGCCGTCCTGGCCTCAATGGGGATGCCACTCGCCTTTACGGCGCGGGCGGATTTCAGCGGGATGTCGGACGAGCCGCTCTGCATCAGTTGGGTCAAGCAGAAGACCTATGTCGATGTGAACGAACAGGGAACCGAAGCCGCGGCGGTCACGGGCATCGGCATGAGGGCGATGGCCGTTCATGTCGAGCCGCCGCCCTTTCAGATGGTGGTGGACCGGCCCTTTTTCGTGGCGATCCGGGAACGGCAAACCGGACTCATTCTTTTCCTGGGGGCGATTTTCGATCCGCGCTAGGCGGGCCATTTGGATCAGGTTTCCTGAGAATTTCAATTCGGATTTTTTCGATATCGACTCCGAAGTGTGTGAGGACGCGCGCGGCCACGCCGTCCCCTTCGCGCAGCAGGCCGAGCAGAATATGTTCGGTGCCGACGTAGGTGTGATTCAATGCCTTGGCCTCTCTGGCGGCGAGCGCCAGGACTTTCTTGACCCGCGGCGTGTACGGAATGTTGCCGACCATCACGGAACCTGGGCCAGTACCAACCCCTTCTTCAATCGCCTTTCGCACCGCTTCAAGGTCCAGTCCAAGCCGCCGAAGAACATTAACAGAAACGCCCTGGCCCAATGCGATCAGCCCAAGCAGGAGAGACTCGGTGCCGACGAAATTGTGCTTTAAGCGAGCCGCCTCCCGCCGGGCCAGCGCCAGCGCTTGTTGGGCGTGGGGTGAGAAATTAGGCGTTTCCGGAGTCTGGTGTGACTGTTCCGTGCCAGGCTGCCTTTCACAAAGTTCCGCGCCAGGCGGAAAATGCGGACGGAGTTCCACCAGGATTGCGTCCCGGGTTTTTTCGATATCGACTCCGAAGTGTATGAGGACGCGCGCGGCCACGCCGTCCCCTTCGCGCAGCAGGGCGAGCAGAATATGTTCGGTGCCAACGTAGCTGTGGCCTAATGCCTCGGCCTCTTTGGCGGCGAAGGCCAGAACTTTCTTGACCCGCGGCGTGTAGGGAATGGCGCCGGCTATCTTGGAATCCGGGCCGGTGCCAATCTCATCTTCGACCGCCTTCCGCACCGATTCAAGGTCCAGTCCGAGCCGATGAAGAACATTAACAGAAACGCCCTGGCCCAATGCGATCAACCCAAGCAGGAGATGCTCGGTGGCAACGAAATTGTGATTGAAGCGATCCGCCTCCCGCCGGGCCAGTTCCAGCACTTGTTGGGCTCGGGGTGTGAAATTGTGCATTTCCGGCATCTGGTGTGACTGTTCCATGCCAGACTGCCTATCACAATGCGCCACGCTGCCGCAACACCAAACCGGACGCATCCCGTTTTTTGGCAATCCCATTCTCCATAGGAGATTGTGGCCCGCCGCAGCCAAGCCCACAAGAATGACGAATGACGAAGCTCTAATGACGAAACAATGACGAAGCACGAATGACGAAGCCAAAACGATGCTGTTGGTCCATATTAGTCATTTTCCCCGGTAGATCGAGGCGCGGCCTCCCGAAGCCCTGACGGGTGACTGAATTGCTGAGATGCGCGTCCTCTCACGGCTGGCTGACGCGGAAGAATTGTTGACTGTTGGTGAGGGGCACGGTGACTGGATAGGCCTGGCCGTTGCCTGTCACGTGCGCGCACGCCTGCCAGACGCCCAGCGCGAGGTTCGCGCATTGCTCAATGGTGTAGCTTTGGCCGGAGGTTGTCTGGAAGCTAAAGATGAAATTGCCCGCGACCGGATGCGGGGTGGGAAGCAGGAGCGCGGACGTTCCGCTCAACGCAAAGATGGCCGTGGTCGTGTTGGCGGATGTGCCTGAGCCGGACGGGATGAAGAATTCGACCGCGGTAATCGGCTGCGTGTTCAGTCCCAGCGCCGCCAGATTCAAGGTGGTCTGATAGAGGTTCGGGTCGTTGCCGGAATCATCTTCCGTATAGAACCCGCCAGTGTAGGCGCCGTAAAAAATCCGGCCAAAATGGGTGATGGCGGCGGCGCCCGGATCGTTATACCAGTCGTTGGCAATGTAGCTCAACGGCGCGCTCACGCCGCCATTGGCAAACTCAATGATGCACGACCCCGCGCCGCCTCCATTGGCCGAAACGGCCAGGATGTTGAGCACATCATAGACGGCCGGAGAAAAAAGAGTCAGGGTGCCGGATGAAGAATTGGACGTCAGGAAAAGCGCGTTGTTGCCCGTGTAAGGCGCAAGCTGAAAGACGGTGGTTCCGTCCAAAAGGCTCGTCACCGTCCCGGATTGCGGCAGACCCAGGGTGTGGCCCTCGCCTCCGCTCCAACTGATCGCGTTCAGGTTCGTTTCGTAAAACGCATAGGTGGGATTGACGAGGTCGAACGCTTGCGCGTAGAGGGAGGTGTCATAGATGCCTCCGTTCCCAGCGGCCGTGTTCTCCACCACCAGATCGCGATTGAATCCCGTCACCGCAATGGGCGTGTTGGTGACGAGCAATCCTTCAAACGGAACACCGAGACGAATCTTCAAATTCTCGCTGTCGGCAATATAGACGTTGCCCGCTCCATCGACCGCCACTCCATTTGGGTTGATCGGGGTGTTCTCGAAATCAAATCGGGCAAAGGAACCGACGGCATCGCTGCTGCCGATGAATCCCGCCTGCCCCGCCAGAGTGACGCTCGACCAGGAGGAGCCGGTGCGGGTCAGCCGGCGAATGGTGCTGTTGAAAAAATCCGAAACATAGATATTCGTCGCGCCATCGACGGCGAGGCCGCAGGGGAAATTGAATTGGGCGTTTGTTCCGGTGCCGTTGGCGCTGCCGAAACTTCCCGCCAGCGTGCTGACCACGCCCGCCGGCGTGATCATGCGCACCGTGTAATTGAACCCGTCGGCGACGTACAGGTTTGTGGCCGCGTCCAGCGCCACGCTGTTGGGCGAGGAAAAACGGGCGGCGGCGGCGGCGCCATCGACGTTGCCGGACGTTTTCAACTTTCCCGCGTAGGTGCTGACGATCCAATTGGCGCCCGTGGCGTCCGGCGAAATGAGGCGGATGGCGCTGTTGTTTTTGTCCGCGACATAGATATTGCCGGCGCCATCGACCGCCAGGCCGGTGGGATAATTAAACTGCGCGGCGGTGTTGGTGCCGTTGACCGCGCCGAAGCTGCCTGACCCGGCCAGCGTCGTGACAATCCAGTTGGTGCCGGTGGCGTCGCAGGCCACCCGGCGGATGGAATGGTTGCCGGAATCGGCGACGTAAATGTTGTTGGAACTGTCCAGGGCCAGGGCGGTGGGGCCGTCGAACCGGGCGAAGGCGTTGGTGCCATTGACATTGCCGGTGCTGGGGGCCAACCCGGCCAGGGTGCTGGTCACCCAATTGGTGCCGCCGGTCCCCGCGGTGATCCGGCGCAGGACACTATTGTAGGTGTCGGCGACATAAACATTGCCGGCGTTATCGACCGCCACCCCGCATGGGTCGGAGAACTGCGCGGACAGCGCGGCGGCGTCCTGACTGCCGCGCGAACCGGAGCCAGCCAGCGTGGAAATGGAAAGCGACTGGGAATG
This sequence comes from Verrucomicrobiota bacterium, assembly GCA_049510745.1. Taxonomy (GTDB): domain Bacteria; phylum Verrucomicrobiota; class Verrucomicrobiia; order Limisphaerales; family Palsa-1400; genus PLGF01. Next base: position 8,659 of record JBEKYR010000070.1, read on the forward strand.
GACCGATCCGGCCAGGGCGAAAACCAGGCACAACGCGCTGAGGCAACCTCTCTGCGCGGCGGAACTGGTTTTTTCAACACTTGCCAAAATAATTTCGATTCTACCGACAATAAACCAGGAGCGGCCCATCTGACAACTGAAATTAACGGGCCTGATTTGCATTTTCGATGTGGGGCAGGAAGCCGGTCAACAGGCCGATCAAGGGCAAAAACGAGCACACCTCGAACACAAAACCAATGCTGGTCAGGTCGGCCAGCCGTCCCAAGACCGCCGAACCCAGGCCTCCCATTCCGAAGGCCAGGCCGAAAAACAGCCCCGCGATCATTCCCACTTTTCCCGGCAGCAGTTCCTGCGCATAGACCAAAATCGCCGAAAAGGCCGAGGCCAAAATCAGCCCAATCACGACCGATAACACCGCTGTCCAAATCAAATTGGCGTGCGGCAGCAACACGGTGAACGGCGCCACCCCAAGAATCGAAACCCAGATCACGTATTTGCGCCCAAACCGGTCCCCGACCGGCCCGCCAATGAGCGTCCCCGCCGCCACCGCGAACAAAAACACGAAGAGATAGAGCTGGGCGCTTCGAATCGAGAGATGAAAGCGGTTGATCAAATAAAAAGTGTAATAGCTGCTCATGCTGGCCAGATAAAAGTATTTGGAAAAAATCAACGCAATCAGGATGGCAATGGACCATGCCACCTTCCGCGGAGAGGGCGCCTCCCGGTCGCGCCCGGCGGCGGGGCGGGGGCGGGGCCGCAATCGATTGCTGTTCTTTTTGCACCAGTGCCCCACCTGCCACAAGACGGCGATGGCTGCGACGGCGGCGGTGGAGAACCACAGCACGCGCGCCTGCGCCCGCTGGCCCACGACGATCACCGCCGCCAGCAACGGCCCCAGCGAACTGCCGGCGTTGCCGCCCACTTGAAACAGCGCCTGCGCAAACCCGCGTCTTCCGCCCGAGGCCATAAACGCCACCCGCGAGGCCTCCGGATGAAAGACCGACGAGCCGATCCCCACCAACGCCACCGAAACCAGCAGGAGCGGGAAGTTCCGCGCCGTGGACAGCAGCACCAGGCCGCCCAGCGTGAAACACATCCCCGCCGCCAGGGAATACGGTTGCGGGCGGCGGTCGGTGTGGAATCCGACCAGCGGTTGCAGCAACGAGGCCGTCATCTGGAACGTGAGGGTGATCAGCCCGATCTGGGTGAAATTGAGATGAAACGAGTTTTTGACGACGGGATAAATCGCCGGAATGAGCGATTGGATGCTGTCGTTGAGCAAATGGGAAAAGCTGATGGCCAGGAGAACGGACAAGACCGTTTTCTCCGCCACATCCCGGCCGGCTTGCGCCGCCACTGTTGCTGATTCCGAACTCATTGGCGCTTAACTTAAGGCGAAAACGGCGCGGACGCAAAATTGTTGCCTCCCTTTTGTTCCGCTGTAACCTGCGGCCATGCCGCAGTGCGAAGACCCAGTTGCCGAAAATATGGACCCGGCGGCGGCCAGGTTTCTGCAACATCTCGCCGCCAAGGGCGGCTCTGTCTATACGGAGCGGAATTACCAGCAGGCCCTGCGCGAATTCGCCGCGTGGCACAAAAACCAGCGCGGCACCGCTCCGGATTGGGCGGCCTTGCGCCGGGATGATTTCCGCGATTTTTTGCGCTTCCTCGGCCGCAGCCAGAGAAGCCGGGCGGCCATCCAGCTTCGCTTTTCCGCCTTGCGCTCGTTCTATGGATTTCTCATCCGCCAAGGGGTGATGGAGGCGTCGCCGATCCGCAATCTTTCGCTGCCCAAATTGGAAAAGCGCGTCCCGGTTTTCCTGACGGTCAAGCAGTTTGAGGATCTGGCGCGCGCGCCGTCCGAGGAATTGAAGCGCACCGCGGATGATGAGGGGGTCGATGCCGGCCTCTATTTTCGCGACGCGGCCATATTGGAGGTGATTTATTCCTGCGGCTTGCGCGTCAGCGAACTGTGCCGGCTTTGCGCGGGGGACATCGATTGGCCGCAGGAATTGGTGCGGGTGCGCGGCAAAGGGAAAAAGGAGCGGCTGACGCCCATCGGGCAGCCGGCGCTCGACGGGATCGAGGCCTACTGGAAACACACCGGGTATGCGCCCGGCCCGGAAATGCCGGTATTCGTCGCCCACGTCAAGAAGGCGGCGGCGTTGAGTCCGCGCACGGTGCAATTGCGCTTGAAGAAATATCTTCGTTGCGCCGGCCTGGACCCGAATCTGACGCCGCACAAGCTGCGGCACAGCTTTGCCACGCACCTGCTGGACGCGGGGGCGGATTTGCGCAGCGTGCAGGAATTGCTGGGGCATGCCCATCTGGCCACCACGCAGGTCTATACCCACATCACGACCGAACGGCTCAAACGCGCTTACAACGCCGCTCATCCGCGCGCCTGAATTATTGCCCCGCCTCGGTCGTGCGGGTTTGATAGGTTTTGGAAAAACCCCGGGCCGGGATGCTGATGGTGTAGCTCTTGCCCGAAGGGTCCACGGAGCATTTGATGTAATTGCCGGCGCATTTTTGTTCGAGGTTGGCGATGTACTGCTCGTCCGTGTTGTCCGCTCCGCTCTTCACGTCGCGATGCACCTGGAACATGGTTTGAATGGAGGAAACGCCGCGCAAGGTGGCGAGGGTCTCCTTGCCGCCGCCTTTGGTCGGGCCGTTGTTCATCACCGAAACAGTCGGCGCCAGGCTGCGCACCAGCAGCGGGTTGTTGCTGACATCAAAGCCGTGATGATCGACTTGATACACGTCCACCTTCCCGATGGAATTGGTCGGGCACACCAGCTCGCCTTCCATGTTCCAGGTCAAATCTCCGCCGTCGAAAAACTTGAACGAGCCGAATTGCAGCAGCGACACGGCGCTATTGGCGTTGTCGCTCGTGTCCGCCGGCTTTTGCGTGGCCTCGGCGCAGAGCGAACTCGGCCCGCCCACGCCGGGCGGATGAACGAACTGTTTGCGCGTGCCCATGAAACGGAAGGTCAACGGGGTCGCCGCGTCGGTTTGTTTCAGGGGCAGGGTGTCGCCGGGCTGGATCACTTCGCGGCGTTCCGCTTTGAAGTCGCGGTAGGGCTGGATCAAGGAAAGAAACCGGCTGCTGTCGGCGCTGCCGTCCGGGTCGTGGCCGGGGATGCCGTTGTCCAGCACGGTGCCGATGGGCATGAGACGGGAGAGGGGCGCCGCGCCGCCAAAGTGGTCAATATGAAAATGTGTCACGACGAGGAAATCGATGCGGCTGAGGCCGGCGTTGGTGGCGGCGGCGTGGATGCGCGCCGCGCTCGGCCCGGTCGGCCAGCCGGTGTCAATCAAAATGGATTCGCCGGCCGGCGTGACAATGAGCGTGCCGCCGCCGCCTTCGACATCGATCCAGTAAATATCCAGGGTGGGCGCGGCCGGGGCGGAAAAAGCCGCGAGGAGGGAAAAACAAACCGCCGCCAGAGAGCGGGCGATGAGGGCGCTTGAGTTCATAGGAATTGCAGGCTGCCGAAACAGCGGGGCAAATGGAAGTTCAATTCATCGACCGGCGCCCACGCGGCCCAGTGCGGATGCGAGGTTTCGTCGGCGCACTTGTAGAAATTGCCCCGCCAGAGCCGGCCCCGCAGTTGCCCCAGCGGCCCCGCATAATGTTCGAGCGCCGCAAACGGGACGAAAAAATTCAGTTGCCAGCAAACCGGTTCGGCCAACTCCGGGTCGATGACTTTGGGGAGCGAAGAGCGGACGCGGATGGAGGCGCCGATTTCGGCCGGAAGGCGCGTGAATTTTTTGAATCCGCCCGGCACGCGCGCGGGGTCCTCGATGAAAGAGCACAAATGCGCGCCGCCGGCGTTCATTTCGAGGTTGAAATAGCCCGCGCCGCTCCAGGGTTGCATGAAGAATTCCACGCAACTGTCCTTCCAGACTTCGTCCATGTAGCGCGTGCGGATCGAGCGCACGAACTGATCGTGGACCTGGAAGATGCCGCGCAGGCCCGCGCCGCCATAGAGCAGGCGAACGCGGGCGCGCGGACGGTGCACGCCGCTTTCCGGCCGGAAATGCTTCAGCTCCGCCGTCTGGGCGTCCCGCCAGACGGGGTCGTCCCAATCGGCCGCGAGGTCCGGCAGCGGGTCGGCGCGGCGGACGGAGTAAGTTGGGAGGGCGGCCTGGCTCATGGAAAAAACTCCAAGAAAGGCTGGCTGGCGGCGTGGCGCGTGAGGCAAGAAGGGCGGTTCCGCGGCGTCAGGGCGCGGCGCGTGGCGGGATACGCGAGGGGAAAGGCGGCCATGAACATTTGCAATCTGGGTTTCACCGGATTCACGGTATTATGCTTAAGACGATAATTTTGGGCAATCGTATTGAGATTTTTCTTTTTTTGGCACGATTCAGCACGATTCGGCACGATTCGGCACGATTCGGCACGATTTGGCACGATTTGGCACGATTTGGCACGATTTGGCACGATTTGGCACGATTCAGCCCGATTGACGGCCGTTGCGAAGGAGTTCGAGGTCAGCCTGAGTTCGGCGGTATTGTTCGTTCAAGGCGTTGCATTGCTCGACCTGATCCTTGTCGTCGGGGTCGGCTGGAAGCCACTGCTTTTTAAAGTTGTCCCAAGCGGGCTGGCCAGCGATGCCGAGGATTTGATCGAGTTCGCGGCTGGTTTCGTCCGCGGTGAGGTCTGGGGCCTGGGATTGTGGCTGGGGTTCGGGTGCGAGCCGCCTGGCCATGAGTTTGGAGTAGTACTCGTAACGGCGCATGGAGGCAAAGGTGAGGCGGAACTCGCGCCAGGCTTTAGCGCGATCGGTTGGGGAGATATTTTGGGGCAATCGTTTGATTTCGATGAGCATGTGGGCGGCGAAGGCGGCAGCCATACGATCGGTGATGTCAGATTGGATTTGGGGGAGTTTATCTGGAGGAAGGCTCAGGAACCGCTCCAGGAGGGGGTCGCCCCGGTTGTCGTTTTTCCAATCGCGGAAGCCGCCGAGCTTCCAGTCAGAGAGGTTGGATTGATTGATAGGGGTGCCGTTAAATTCCTTTTGCAGAATGGCTTGAACGGGGGCCAGGGAGTTAAGCCAAGCGACGAGGGATTTTGAGGGTTGGCCGTCGTCGAGTTTCCGGTTGAGTTGCTCGCGGACGGTCCGAGGAAGGCGGGCGATTTTACCGTTACGTGTCATGTTGAGTCCTTTGTGTTATGGGTTAAGGCCAGGAATCGTTGGATACCTCGCCGAACTCGCCCGTGGCTGAAGGGCGGTGGATTTTGATGCGCGCGGAAGCCGTGGGGATGATGGATGATTCGCCGGCGCGGATGGCGAGTGCCAGGGCGGAGCAGCGGTCAGCGTGGCCGTCGTTATTGTGAGGGGCGCGGTATGAGATTTGGCCGTTGGAGCCGCTGGAGCGGTTGACGGAGTGAAGGTCTTCGCGGATGATTCTGCAAATGGGGATTCTGAGCTGGCGCCGTTCGAAGGAGATGCGGAGCTTTGAGAAAATATCGACCTTGAGGCTGTTAGTGAAAGTGCAGAGTTCGATTTTGCCGAAGCGGTGATGAGCCGGGTTCCATTCGCCAAATTGCTTGACGAGGAAGTCGCCCATGCCCACACCGGGGCCGGTGTAGTCAAAGCAGACCTTTTGGACGGCAGCCAAGCGGTGGCGGAGGATTTCGAGTTGATCAGGGGTGCTCATGTTATCGAGTTCGAGCACTTCGACGGTGTTTGCGACGTCGCCGAGTTTGGAGTTGGTCCAGGCGACAGTGAGGTTGTGACGCCTGCCGAAGTCGATGCCCATGACGAGGGTTGAAGATGGCCGCCGGCGTTGAGTCCAAAAATCGGGAGGCTGGGAAGTGGAGGCTTCGATGCTTTCGCAGGAGGCGATGAGGTCGTAGGGCAGGAGGATGTTTTGGGTGTCGAGAAAGTTGCATTCGTACTCCTGCGCCCATCCGAGCGGGTCGTCGAGAGCTTGGCGGAGTTCCTCGATGACGACGGCCAAGCCCTCAGCGACGGCCTGATGAATATCGACGAGGTGGCAGCTCCAGGGATTGTTTTGGGGCGGGTTGGGATTGCGGGATGAATGGGAAAGATGAGGGGATTGGTTGTAGTGTTTGACCCAGAGTTCGTTTGCTTTGTTACCGATCCCATTTGGGGTGGTAATCAACCTGACTTTTTTGATTCCGCCGTTGAGGGGATTTGTGATGGAGGGCAGGATTGCGCGCCAGGTGGCGTCGGGCTGCTCAAAGAAGGCGAACTCGGTGAGCAAGACGTTTGCGCTGAAACCGCGCACGGTGTCGGGTTTGCCCGGGACAGCCACGACGCGGCTGCCGCCCGGGAAAGTGATGGTGGCGGATTGGAGGAGGGATTCGGATTTGCCTTCGCGCCTTTCCTCGTAGGCGGCAATAGTTTTGTTGAAGGCTTTGGCCCAGTCCTTCCATTTGCGGAGAGATTCGAGGGATTGCCGTTCGCTTGGGGCGGCGATGAGCCAATGGCGCGCGCGGCCCGCTTTTTCCGCGGCGACGATTTCGCGGATGCCTTCATAGGCGCTGGCGTGGTCTTTGCCGACCTGACGGGACATGAGGCCGTATTTCCAGCGGGAGTTGTCGTTGGCCCAACGGCGCTGGTAGGGGAGGAGGGACCCGGCGAGAGCGTTATCGAATGGCAGTTTCATCCGGATTGGCGGCGAGGGGCGGAAGGGGGCGGCGGGAGGGAAGAACGGCGCGGAGGCGGAGCGCCGCGAGCCGAACCCTGCCATCCCCGATGTGAAATTATCATCATCGTTATATGTACTATCACACTCTTATGTATTATGGCAAGGAGATTTTTCGGAAAAATCGCGGGGGTTAGAATCCTGCGCCTCTCCTCCGTTTGCCCAATCCGGAGCGAGAATGATGGATTGACGGTTCGGGAGGCCGCTTTGAAACTGACGGCCAAAGTCAACGGGGCAGAGAATGTTCCAAATCCTCGCCTACGCGGCCTTACCGCCGAGCGATGACCTATACAATTTGGATAGGAGGGCGAAGAAGCGGTCGGCGGGGGCGCCGACCGCTGCACGCGAGGGCGCGCGCGCTCCCCGGGATGTACTGCAACGGTTCTTAGGCAACACCTGAGGAATTCCGCGCAAGGAAAATTTGGATAAATTTTGCATGGGTCAGGTGGTCGGAAGGGCGTTGGGACTTTTGCGATGG
>JBEKYR010000071.1:0-15342 GCA_049510745.1 Verrucomicrobiota bacterium
TTCGTGACCGTGAAGGTGGCCGCCGCCGCCGGACGGCCCAGCGCCAGGAGCCAGCAGCAGAAAAGCGGGAAAACATGCTTGGAAACTCGGATCCTCCGAGTCACACCCTGGATTTTCATTTGGTTTCTGGCAGCACTTTTCACGCCAGATTACTGATTTTCGCCCATTTTTCTTTCTTCCGTCGTGTTGCATTCAAAAGTTCACTTTTGCGTGCGATCAAAAGTTCACAACCGGATTTCAGCACAAAGCGCTCCAAACCGCCTTTTTCGCGAGGAATCCTTCAATTCACAAATCGTCTCGAAGTCCCTCCAGGACGCCAATCAGGCTTGGCAGCAAGACTTTCTTCGAATAGGCGCCGACGACTATTGTTGACAATGGCCGGCGGCTGCTTGCCATTTTTTGCCGCAAGTTTTGAATTTGATCCGCCAGAATCTCGCCTTCTCCATGTGTGACACGGATGGACGGATATTCATCACCGAGACGATTCAGGATTTCGGTGACGTGGCTGGGCGTTGGGCCGATGTAGATGACCGGCGCGCCTACGGACAGGATGTTGTAAATCTTGCACGGATGCACCAGGCCAAGCATGGCTTCGCCCATCACCACGACATGGAGGTCGCCGGCCGATAACGATGCGGCAAGCTGGTTCAGCGGCTGATAGGGAAGGCACAACGCGTTTCCTTTCCCGTCTTTTGCCCATTGTTTGACACGTTCAAATTCACTTCCGCCACCAACAAAGCAAAACACAATATCAGGATTCCCCCGCATGTTCTCCGCCGCCTTAAGCAATGTATCCAACGGATGCACCGGGCTATGATTCCCCGAATACATCACCACGAACTTCCCCTCCAAACCGTGCGCCTTCCGAAATCGCGCGCGACCGGACGGATCAAAACGCACCTCATCATCGTGCGACCATGGCGGAATCACCGTGATTTTCTCCGGCGCAATGCCTTTCGCCACAATCCGATCACGCATAAACCGATCCAAAGCGACGATGGAATCCGCCTGTCGAAGACTGAAGCGCGACATTCTCTCCAAAACCCTGGCCAGCGCAGAATCCGCCCGCAACCAACCCGCCGCGATCGCCTCATCAGGATTGAAATCCATCACCCAGTAACAGAATCTCGCCCGCCATAATTTTGCCCTCCACGCGCCGATGAATGAGATTAACGGCGGCGTCGTCAACGCAACGACCACATCGTGCCGTGGCAACATGGCCAACCGCGCACAGCACGACAGAATAAACGTTCCGAAGTCCATCGCCCTCCGCCATTTCGTTTTCTTGCGATAGCCCGTTGAATAGACCCGGTAAATCTCCACCCCGCTCCAACTCTCCCGAGGAGGAAAAGTCACCTGGCGATTATCATAAGCCTGGCGTCCCGTGACCACCGTGACCGAGTGTCCCCGCTTCACCAGTTCCGACGCCAACTCGCTCAGATACTGGCCGGTAGCCATAACGTCCGGGTAAAACGTCTGGTTGAGCAAAAGAATTCTCAAATCAAGATGGGTTCGTTTGGCAAAAATGCTCTTTTTCGCTCAAGGTCTTTCCGACACCTCCATCGTCAGTGGCGGCGGCACCGCCTCCCCCTGGCGCATCCGCTGCAACCGTTCCAACTGGCTCATGGCGCGATATTGCTGCCTCTCCAGCTTCGTTTCATACCGAAGGATTTTTTCCAACACCTCCATGGATGGCAGCACCGCTGCCGCCTGCCGCGCCTGCTCTTCCGCCGCTTCCCGCTTCTCACAACGGGTCTGGCGCCATCTCAACATACCCAATTCGCGGTCAATATAAGCCAGCGCCTGTTTCTTGTTTTCTTCCTTTCGGATGGCTTCATCCACCCCGTTGGAGTTTTGTGACAATCGAAGACGCAACTTCTCCAATTCCCGCGAGAACCAGTTCGGTTTGTCATGGTACGGGAATTTTTGTATGGCCGCTTCGGTTAATTCCCCGTCTTTTTCCACCTGCGCACGAACATCGCGCAGCCAGTCTGTTAGAATGGAATTCCCAAAAGCAGAATCTTGCATGGCCGCCACTCGATCACTCGAAAATTCCCATCGCATGACCTCCATTTTCACATCGGGCCGGCTCCGATTCCACTGGCCCTCGTCCACGCTCAAGGCGATTTCTCCCGATTCCGCCCTCAACGCCCGCCTTAACCGCCAGTGCGCCGTCACTATTTGGTCCACCAGCATCTCCTCCACTGGCCCGACCGGGTTTAACTCCTGGCAGAACCGCTCATGCAGGGCGGCCAACTCCCGGCTGCTTTCCTTGATGTTCAGACCTTGCACCAGCACCTCCTTGGACAAGATGCCGTGCTTGAGCGCGTTCATTTTGGAAACGGCGCGGCCCTCCGGCGTTTTCGGCCCGGTGGATTTCTGCGCGTTGCGCCCGTTGGCGGCAAGTTGTTTCAACGACATCGTTTTATGCATAAACTTTCCGCTTTCCAAATTTCAAATTTCACCTTTCTGTTTTTTTCAGCGATACTTCCCGCGAATGAAACGATTGTAATACGCGCCAATCGAACCGGCCTGCATCAGGCCAAGATAAACGTGATAGGGAACGTTTGGGTGATCATAAACGCGCCCGGTATGAAACTCGACCGTCAACGTGCTGCCGTCGTATCCAACGGCCCGGATGGCGGAGGAATCCACCGGAATCATGACAGTAAATCCGCTCATAAGACACCCCTACGCCCTCCATCTCAGACGCGCAAAAGCTGTTTTTAGGGAAAACCGCCATGCGATTTTCCCTAAGAGCCTGTTTGAAAACTTGTATCCAACGCCGCGTGAGGCCACGCGGCCTACAGAAAACGGTGAGGATTCCAATTTTTGCAGGCCCGGTCCCCTGACCGGGCGAGTTTTCAAACAGACTCTACGGAGGGTCATCTCCGTAGAATTCAAGTCCAGTAGCTCGCCTCTTATTTGTGGCGGCCATCGTTTTAAGAGCGGCCAGAATGTCCTTGAAGATCGCATGCCGGACTGCGCCCTTCTTTGCGCCGTTGGCGTACCTCCGCCCGTCACGATACTTCTTCCACTCCGGCCGAAGGTGGAAGTCGGGCATCTCCTCCAAGATCATTTCCTTCCCCTTGCGCCAAAATTGCAAGACAGTATCAGGCCGAATAGGGACCGGAATTGCTTCGATTCCGTTTATGAATTTGGGGAAAGGCAGCACAACGGTGCGAAGTCGTTCCTTGCGGTCAAATTCACGCCAACCTTTCTGCTGAACCTCGACAGATTCCAAATTCCGGTTCATCTCGATGCTATGGATAATTGCCCGGGCATAAATATTCGCCGCGGTGTCACTCAGAAAATAGGCTTTTGAGTCAACCAGTGGTGCGTCAGAGGTTCTGGAGCCGAGGTGCGAATCGGCTTTCATTTGGCGAACGACGGTGGCAGTCTCTGGATGGATTGAGAAGAACGCGGGTAATATTCTGCGACGCGGAGCAATTTGATCGAAGAGTTCGCGATGGCGCAGATATAATGAAAGAACATCACGAGCGGCGCTTGTCGCGATGGCGTATAAAGTCTCTGCGGCCTTCAAGTCATTTTCCTTGTAAATGCGATTGTCCAATTCTTGAAGGATCATATTGGCCTTTGTTCCCTCAGTCTCCTGCCGCCCCCAGAGAAAGTCATCCGTGTCATTTAGCTGCAACTCGCAAGTCCTGGCAATATGATCATCCACACCCCAGCTCTCAAAGTTCGGATTTGATGTCCCTCGGACAGTATAGCCGACTAGGTCCACAAAGCGCTTATGCGAAGGCCAATAGCAGGCATTCGCGGCTTTGGCCGTCTTGACATCTTTTCGTTTTTGCACAGATTCTCCTGTCTCTTTCCCAGTTTCAGAATTTCAGCTTTTAACACAATGGCCGTGGCGTCCACCACAATCATTTCCGTCCCTCCCGGATCGCGGCCCGCGTTTCGGCCAGTGACAAGCGCGCCTTCGATGGAATTGAAAGGATGACGCGGCGCAACTCCGATTCGCTCATGCGCGGAGCGTCCAGGGCGTTTTTCAAAACGACGATGGTTTCCGAATTGAGGCTGCGCTTGTGGGCTGCGGCGCGCTCACTGAGGGCCTGGTGGACCTCAGCCGGACAATCCCAGATTGTAAGGCAGACTGACTTCATGCGGCCATTATAGTGCATGCGACTGCAAAATGAAAGCGCAATTTCGGCACGGCCTCAATTTCAGTTTTCCTTGGCCCGTGAAATCGGCTTGATATTTCACTGAGCCTTGGCCCGTGAAGTGCGGAGCTACTTCACCGGCCGAGGCCCGTGATGTCTTCAGTTTGCTACTTCACCGGCCCGTGAAATACCCTGGTCTATTTCACTGGGCATCGGCCCGTGAAATGGCCTCGACTATTTCACAGGGCAGCCCTCCGTTCTCTAGCCTCTGGCTTCTGACCTCCGACTTCTGACCTCTGCTCAAGAATTGTGGGACAAGGTGAAAAGCGCCGCACACAGGACAAGGAAAAGAAAAACTACGGAATAAATTTGAAATGGGAAATCGTATCGCGCATAAAACAGGCAGCCGGCCAAAGCAGCCCAGAATAGCAGCATCAAATACCAGGAACCGTGAATGCCGCGCGCCACAAACCAGTGGGAGAGCGCGATGAAAAGGGCCAACGCAATCAACACGCTGCCCAGCACCCCGAATGTAATCAGCGTTTCCAGCCAGTCGTTGTGGAGTTGTTCAGGCCAATAGTCTTCCATGTTAGACCGATAGAGCTGAAATAGCACCCCGAACGTTCCAGGCCCAGTTCCGAATAACGGGCAATCGTCCGCCATCGGACGAGCTATATCGTAAAAATTATTTCTACCTTCCAAATTCATTTCAAATTGATGTTCTTCGAATCGTGGCGCCAGTTTGTTCCATTCGATGCATGCACTCAACCCCAGAACCACCGCCACAGCAACAACGATACCGACCTTGGTCTGGCGGTCCCCTTTGTGTTGGACACTCCACAGGACCACCGCCGCCACCGCCAGATTCATCACTGCCACAACCGCCCCAAGCCGGCTGGCGGAAATAATTGGGCACGCTGCCATGAGCATCGCGCACACCAGAATCATGTGCCGGGCGCGCAGCCCAAACGCTTTGCTGTCGCGCAAACCGCGCCGGGCCGCTCGCTCCAGGCTCCACCACAGACCCAACGACACTGGCCACAGCAAGTTGAAGTATTGCGCCGCATTGGAGCGGTAGGCGTACGGGCCGAACTGGTCGAACGCATCCTGGTTCGTATGCGTTGGCATGACAAAGAGGAGATAAGGCGTTCCATTCAGGCGCTGGAGAATGGATTCAACTCCCAGGAGCCCGCCGTTAACACTTAAAACCCAAAGCAGCCGCCTTAGACGATCCGGCAGGAGAGATGCACGGCGCCCTTTGGAATTGAAAGGTTGGCTTCGTTCAGCCAGCTCTTCCGCGCTGGTTTTTCCGAGAAGCCAGTCGCGCAGTGCCCAAAATGAAAGGGCCATCGCCAGATAATTATAGAAAGCTGACCAGGAACTGGATTGGGCATAGCTGTGTGGAAGCCAGGAAATGACGTCGTGATACTCGAACGTGGCGGTCTCACGATTGTACGTGACCCGGGCGTTCAAGGCGCTAGCCAGGCAATAACCAAGAATAATCGCGGTCAAGATCGCCAGAGCTTGGGTGAGAACGCGTTGGGCTGAAAACTCGTCTCGGGAATCAGATTGATCTTCGATGCCGCGCTCGCCCCATCGCGGATTGCGATAGCCAGTCAAAAAGCGGATAGCCAGCTTGATCGCCAAGAAGAAACCCGCCAGATAACCGACTCCGTTCATCACCCAGATGGACCAAAGTTGGGTGGTGCCGAAAGCCCAGGGACTGAAGATCACCATGAAGTAGAACAACTTCTCTGATGCATCGTCACACACCCGGTGCATCCGCAACATTCGCAACGAAAGACTTAGGGGTCTGAGCATGAGTCACTTGCGCTCGCTGATTTTACAATTTCCACCCGCTCGACATAAACAAAACCGGATTCACGGGCATATTCCTAAAAGGTCTTTTCCAATTTCAGTTTTTCAGCTTTTGGGTTTCAAAAGGGAGACACCCCATACCGCACCCAATAGCCCAGCAATTTGACGTATTCGGCGCGGAAGTGTACTCCAAACCCGTTCCGGGACCATTGGGCACGGTCCAGACCGGCATAAGAAGGGCGCGAGTAAAATGCAATTTCAGGAGCAACTTTTTCGAAGCACTTCAGCGCCCGGCGGGAATGATACCACGATGTGACAATAATAACCCGCTTTGCTCCCATGCGTTTCAGAATTGGAAGACAGTATTTGGCATTTTCCATTGTATTGCGCGATTCGGTTTCAAGTTGGATGGCGCTTTCCGGGACGCCGCCGGTGAGAAGAATCTGTCGGTATATCTCTCTGCCGCTGGCAACGATATTCGATGCGCATCCTTGCCGGAACAAAGCCGCGGCGTGCTCCGGCCGCCCGTTCGTATCCCCGCCCAGAACCACGATGACATCCGCCTTGATCGGCCCGGTGTCAATGCAGAGCAATTGCGGCGAAAACCAATATGCTCCGAGACATGACAGGGCCAGTCCCAAGATGACTGCCAAAGCGATAATTTTCCTTCGATTTGCCTTTCGGCGACTCGGAAGAACCTCAGGATGCTCAGTTTGTGGGTCCTGTGGATTCGAAGGGGCAGGCTCGTCATTCATTGGTCTATTGCTGATACCTCGGAAGTTGTTGTAACAATGTTCGAGACATCCAGCACATGCATCTGCCGATGGCCATCGTCGGCGGAATCAATGCAGATTCGTTTTCCATCGGTGCTCCAACGCGGATGCAGGTCGCACCGGACCGCATCTTCCAGTTCGGGAGGTGAGGTCGCCCAAGCGACCTCAAACGCTTCGCCCGTCTCCCACTTGTAGAGCATGAGGCACGTCCGCCGGCTGCGATCCGGGTAGGTGTCCGTCACCATCCATTTGCGATCCGGTGAAAACGAACAGTGACCGTCGCTGGACAAAAGCGGATGCGAAAGAACCTGTTTCGTGCCCAAGCGATCATTCAAGACGAGATAATGGTCCTTGAGGAGCCGCTGCTTCAGGAAACGCGGCTTGCCCAAGGCCCGGTAAACGAACCGGAGCATTTGCCCCACAGGCAACTTCCGGGCAGCACCATGGACGGTTGAATCCAGCAGTTTTCGTTCACCGGCCCAAATGACCAATTCGTCTTCCGTGCGCCAGTCGAAGTGCGACGCCATTCCACCGAGCAACACCCGCAGGCCAGATCCGTCGCGGTTACAAGTCAGCAGGCGCGTGTAGGTTGTTCCGGCGGGGTTCCTAAAACGGTGGAGAAAACAAAAGCGGTGGTCGGAAGGATTGAACAGGAGGTGATTGAACCAGTGGAACGCGCCCGGCACGTCGCCGTGTTCACCGAACGAAGCTACATCCCGCATTGATAAAAGCAACCGCGCCCGTCCGGTCTCCAAGTCCACGGTCCAGATGCCATCGCCAGATGGACACGCCTCTTGGGCGAAAGCGTCCTCCACACCAGCATAACCGTAGCCCGCACTGGCCAAGTTCAAGCGGCCAAAATTCACGCCCAAAGCCGTGCGCCCGTCGTGAGAAAGCGTCGCAATGGGACCTTCAAGCGTCCGTTGCCGACCGGAATCCAGATCAAGGACGACTCCAATCGCCCTCGTGCCAGAACGGTCGTTAAACACAATCTGACGCCCCCTGCCTGGCACCCATTGCAACATGGCCCCCTGCTGGAAATTCCAAGCTCGGCTTTCCCCGACCTGGGTGAAGCCGCCGCCAGATTGCAGATCCATGTAACCAATGCCCGCCACATCGTCCGGGCCGGGCAGTTGGTCGTGCCGCGCCGTTTCGTGCGCCAACACAAGATCCGAACCGGGCAATGCCAGCCAAGGTGACTTGTCGAAATACCCAAAGAAGTGAAAACGCGGCCCCCTGGTAATCGCCTGCGCCTTGATTCGATGTGCCAGTTTCAAAATCGCTTCTCCTTTGTCAGCGCCTCCCGCACCTTCAGGGCGATCTGGTATTCATAGCAGGATTGCAGCAGGCAGTAATGGAACCCGGGCATTCCGTCCAACAAACCAAGCCGGGCAAAATACATGTAGAAAAACTTCATGAGCGGACGGGCGGGCATTCGAAACGACAGCTTCTTGAGCGCTTGCCGCCGGGTCGCTGGATCGCGGTGCCACAGATTAGCCCACCGAAACGTCCGGTTCTCCAGTTCTTTCAAGGTCTCCACGGCTTCGTAGGACGAGTATTTGTTGTGCTTGGCAAACCAGTCGGTCATACCCTTCCGGAATGAGTAGTGGAGAAAATGGCCGGCGAGTTTGCCCTCGGGACCATCAACGATGGCCAACGGATTCGCACCGCGCTCCCACCGAATGCGATCCGGCTTGAACAAACGAGGCACCCACGTGGGATACATGCTGCTGTGACGCAGGAACCGTCCCATAAACATATTCTTGAACCGCACGCGAAACAACACCTCGGGCCGGCTGGCATCGCTCGTCACCCGCAGGATTTCCTCCCGCAGCTCGTCCGTCACCACTTCGTCCGCATCGGAATAGTAAACCCATGGATACTTGAACTTGATGTTCTCGACGGCCCAGTTCTGGTTTGCCGCGCGGCCCTCATATTTGCGTTGATACCAGCGGGCGCCTGCTTGGCGGCCGATCTCCTCAGTCCGATCCGTGCTGAACGAATCCAGCACCACAATGTCATCGGAGAAGTCAAGGTGTTTCAGGCAAAGCGGGAGGTTCTCCTCCTCGTTTAACGTCTGGATGAAAAGAGATACGCTCACGTCGCTGGACCGGTAATAGCCGGATTCTCACCGCCTGAGGAGCGAATCACCCGAGGGCGGACCGGCTTGGCCGGCGAACCTACGGCAACCTGCCACGCGGGAATATCCGAAAACACGCTGGAGCGGGCCCCCACCACCGCCCCTTGATGAATCGTCACCCCCGGCCCGACAAAGACATCCGCCGCAACCCATACTTGGTCTTCAATCGTTATGGGCTTAGGCACGAGCGGAAAGCGAGGATGCTCGAAATCGTGAGTTGCGGCGCAAAGGTATGAGTACTGCGAAACGGTAGTATGTGCGCCGATACGAATTGGCGCCACGCAATAGCAGTCCACACGCGGCGCCAGCGTCGCTTCCTCGTCCATGGTCAAGTTCCACGGGGCCCAAATCACGACGCTGTTATGCACCTTCGCTGTCGGGGCCATGTGGGCGCCAAACAACCGGAGCAGGAAACGCCGCCACGCCAGACAGGGCCGCGGCGAGGGACGGAAAAGCAGGGTCCAGACAAACAGCCAGGCCAGCCGCATCAACCGGTTCGCCTTCCCGTGCGGACTCGGCTTTCTGCTAATATCCACTTTCGACATGTTCGTCATCGGCTCCAACTCCACACACTCATCACCTGACTATAGCACAACGTCGGCAGGCTTGTCCCCTTCACCGAGCAGCCACAGGTAAACCGCCTCCATCCGTTCCGCGACCCTCGCCCAGGAATAACCGGATCGAACCAATTCCAGTCCTGCCCCACCCATGCTCCGCCGCCCGTCCACGTTCATCGCCATTATTTGGAGCAGCGCGCCTGCCAGAGCCTCTGCTGTTGGTGGGGCTTCGATTCCGCCACCCATCCGGGCAAGTTCGGGAAAATTGCAACCGGGAGTTAAAACCACAGGAACAGCATGGGCGCAAGCCTCAAGCACCGCCATGGAAAAACCTTCGCTCAGGCTGGGCAATACAAAGCAGTCCGCAGCACTCAACAAGTCGCTCTTCACCGTCCCATAGATACCGCCCAGAAAACTCACCTTTTCCGCAATCCGCAGTTCGGCCGCCTGTTTCTGAAGTGCCTGCACATAACCGGCATCTCCTTCGCCTGCGATGCCGAGAAGCCAACCCTCCGCATCGGGTTTTCCGCCGAGGCTTGCCCAAGCTTGCAATAGGACGGGAAGATTCTTCTTTGGATGCAAACGTGACAGAAACAGGCACAGCCGCTTTTCCCTCAATTGGGGAAACTGGTTCCCGGTCCTTTCTCGTCCTGCCTGGAGTGGATCGCCGGGCAAATCAGTCCCATTTGGAATAACCGCCACGGGCTGGCGCAATCCTTCGCCGCGAATTTCAGACAACTCTTGCGCCGTCAACGCATGAAAAAGAGCGCAACGCTTCAGGTAACGATCCACCACGAATGACCGGAGCAACCGCTTCCTGGCGCCGCCACGCTTCATGGCCCAGGGTTGAAACATGCCGCGCGGAGAAACCACCACCGGACAGCCTGCCTGATGCGCCGCTTTGGCGGCAGCCCACTGAGGATGCATCCAGATGCCGTGGCAATGTATCACCGCCTTCCCTTGGGCTGTGATCCGCACATACCGCGCCAGCGATGGCGTTATGCGAAATTTATTCGGACCAACAAAGCGCAGGGTTCTCAACGAGAATCCATTCTTCAGGCCGTCGAATGGCTGCTCGCCAAGTTCGGCGGGAATGATGAGATGGATTGTTGCGTTACCGCGGTTGGCCAATGCCGAACAAAGCTTCGGTACACTTACCGAAGGCCCCCCGTATGCCGACCCAATACTGCCCAAAGTGTGGATGACGTGTGTCATGTTTGTGCCCCGAATGGCCGCTGAATTTCACGCAAACATCGGGCTCGATTTCCTGCCCACAACATTGCGGGAGGCATGCCTTTTGTTAGCCTCAGCCCGCCCTGGAAGATTGCTCTTGAATGTTTGGCATGGTGATTCTTCGATGCTTGCGAATCCGCTCAGGCAACGGGACCAACCTCCGTTTTCTGGAACAGTGCGACCCAGGTGTTTGCCAGAAGTGGCGCGAAAGGATACGCCCGCTCTCCTGGGATGCGGCGCAATAGTCGAATCGGCGGAAAACAAACGCCTCCAATCAATGTGGCGGGAAAAGTGAACCGCGCCTCCACGCAAAACATCCTGTTTTTGCCCATCACTGCCCTAACCCGGGCCAAAGACATTGGCCGGTGGGCGGCGGGCGCCACCTGAGAACGGCGCATGCGCAGCAGCCATCGGGCGCAGCGCTCCGGCCAGACAAAAGGGGAAATCACGTTGGGCATCGAGAGCAAGAAGTAGCCGCCCGGCCGAATGCCAGAACCCAAGCGCGCAATTGAGCCGGGCACGTCGCGCAAGAACTCCAAACAGCCCAGCGCACAGACGGCTGCGAAATGCGCCGGCGCGAGTTCATAACTGTTGAGGTCTGCGCATAGGAAGCAGACCTTGTTTGCAGCGTGTTGGCGACCGGCCAGCTTCTGTTCGGTCAATCGAAGCATCTCCGCCGAGTAATCCACGGCGGTGACATCGAAGCCGCGGCTGAGGAGTTCGGCGGTGAGTTGGCCCGCGCCGCAACCGAGATCTGCGACCGGACCGCCGCCCGGCTGCAAGTGCCGATCCAGCAATTCAAGCGCGCAAGCCAGACGGCGGCGGTACAACAGACCCTTCCCGGATTCCTGGCCACCGTAATAGCTGTCCCAGGAAGCCGCCTCGGCGCGGCTGTACGGTTCAGGATGAACAGGGGGCATCAAAATCAACCTTGATATGCGATCGTGAGGAACAAACGCATTAATGGCCACACTTTACGGTTCGCCACAAGGAGCTTCCTTCGCTACGACCCAGGCCTTGTCAACGGGAATTGGCCGTCACCACACGTCCGGATAAATTGCGGCGCCACTTGCCACAACGGCTCGGCTACGGGCACCACGCGGCCATACGCCAGAAGTGTAAACAAGCACGAAACCAAACGGATCGCTGTCGCCAATCCACCCCAAGTCGGCTCCATTGGCATCAACATTTCCACTGGCTATCGGAAACCAGTTGGTGTCCAAGGCGGCGTTGGCGATGATGTCGCTGGCCGATGTCGTGTATCCTGTAATAGCCGGACCGAGGGTGTTGTTGCCTTCCTTCATAATCGCATCCGCCCCAGCCGAAAAGTTGACGGAAGTGGAGTTTGATGCGAAAGCGTTGTTTGTCAGAAGACACGCATAATTGGTCAAAACGTCATAGACACCTGTATTGCCAGAAACGATGGTGTTGTTTAAGAAAGAGATCGGAAAAATGTTGGTGTCTGTATAGGTGTCAATACGGACAGCACGATAAAAGCCCTGGCACACATTACCGATGAAATCACCGCCGCTCGATGGCGACCAGAACGCCGAACCACCCCCATCTATCGAAAGAAACCGATTATGGCCGACAATAATCGGTGTGCAAATCAAAAGGCCCTCAGTCGTGTAACTGTTGGTCAAGGTGTATGAATTGAACAAGTGATAAGTGATTCCCTGGACAAGAGCTTCTGTATTAATGGCCGATCTTCCGCTATTCCAAGTGCATCCAAACAAACTACCTAACTGCATAGAAGCGCTAGAGGCACCGCCGATGATTTGCGTGAAGAAGCAAAAGACGTTCGCGCCGTAGCCGCCATTGATGGCGTTCGCGGCTGCGTTGACCAGGCTTCCGCCATAAACCTCCGGAAACACGTCGTAAAGCGCCATCAGCAGATCCCCGGACACAGGTGTCACGGTGTTCATGTTGGTACAATCAATAATGCGGATACGCGTGCCTGCGTTGGTTGATCCCGCCGTTTGTTCTCCTGAGAATGACAATTGCCTCCCGGCGCTGCCATCGAACTGGCAGTTCAGAAAATTGACAACATTGGTGATTCCATCCTTCTGGTCGTTGAAGAAATACACGTTGCCCTCGCCGTCAGTATCAACAGGCCCTGCGCCGAAGAAACGGCAGTTCTGAAACTGCCACCAGCCGCCCCAAATCCGCATATAGTTGCTTGAGCCGCCGGTGAAGTTCCAGGAGAGATTCACGAACGTCGCCGGATTCATCCACGCATGGCTGAACTGGTAAGGTGCCAGATAAAACCTCCAGCCTCCGGTATTGGTGGTGGCGCCCACAAAGACGCAGTTCGTTGGGTTTCCACTCTCGCCATAGAACGTGATCCCCTCCGCCCCGGCATGTCCAGCAATTTCGTTTGAGGCAAAAGAGTAGTGGGTCAGATTTGTCGCTATGGCATACGTGCCATCCGCCAGTACAATTTCATCGCCTGACACCGCGTTACTAATCGCCGTCATGAAGCTCGCCGTGTTCGTAACATTGTACTGCTTCCCAATGACTGACCATGAGAGCGACATGGAATGATTAATGCCTCCGATCGATGACCCCAGCGGAGCAATGACTGAAACCGGGGTCCCGCCGTAGTTCGCCAGCGCGATGGAACGATAGTTGCAGCGAATGGTGGTGGTGGCGTTGGACTGCAGGATCAAGAACTGAACCGGACTCCATTGCGTGCCATCAAACTGTGCAATAAACACGGTTTGCTCGTTAGTTGCGACAATGGAAAAACAACTGGAGTTGGACGGCAAAATAACGTGGGGCGCCACGGGCTGCCACAAAGGCGGTCCGGCCGTGTCGCAAAAAGCCAAGTTGGTAACGCCATTGGGAATCTCGGTAGTGTCGGGCACATAGAGCGGCGCGACTGTCAACGGCCGGCCATTTGACGTACCTAGGGCCACGGGATTTGTGCCTGTGTAGAGGATGCGGGCCTGCCAGCGATACACCTGAACGGTCTGCACACTGTTAGTACCCACTTTCACATATATGTCAAAATATGGTTCGCTGGCCGGTTGGGTCCCCGTCCAAATCCGCAGGGCATTGCAGGGCGAAGCGACTGTGATGGTAGGCACCGATGGGGTGGTTGTGGCCGCAGTCGTCACCACGCTGATAACTGGCGACGGGTTCGTTTGATAGCAGCGGTAAAAACGCTGCCCGGCCCCCGCCAAACTCGGATCGGAGAAAGACATCGCGTTGCTCCAGACCAAGTTGTTACTAATTACCGTCCAGTCCATCAGGTTGGTCGAAGCCTCCACCTCTACCGGCAGCCCCGGCGCAAGATTGGTGATGATGCACTCGAACGAACCGTCCGGCCCCACCGCTGGGCTGGCCAGAACAGGAGGTCCCACAGGTTGAGCACTCGCCCGGAGGCAAAGCATGATTATCCAGAGGACTCCCAGGTTGAGGATTTGATTCAATCGTTCTTTCATAGGCGTGTTAAGGCGATGTTCTTGGTTTCGGTATCAGAGTGGGACTATCTCGCGCTCACGGCAGCATGGACAGAGGCGGGGAGGCGGGACGCCAGAACGGGATTTCCGGCAGCGGCTCATAGTGGCGTCCTTCCTGGTCGAACCTCTGTCGGTGGTTGCCCCAGAAGCGCGTTCCACTGCCCAGGTCGAGCAGCGGGTGTTCCACCTCCCAGAATGAGTTGCCCGTAATGAACGTCCGGTCACTGTTCTCAAAGATCGCCACACCCACCGGAGATTTGGAAAAACTGTTATTCTCGATGAAAGCATACGCCCCGTAAACGAGCGGATTCGGCGGCACCTGGGCCCTCTGGTCGTTTCCAAAGCGTGCCGAGGCGAACAGGATCGCTCCCTGGAGTCCAGGCCGGATGGGCACCGCGGCGCTGCCAGTGAAGCTGTTGTGGTTTGGAAGGCTGTCACGGAAGGTGCAGCCGATCACTTTGTTTCCCATTTGGGTGGGCGCCCGGCGCACATTGCCTTCGACCGTTTGGAACAGGAACTTGATGGAAGCGTGGTCCAAGAGGCAATTGCGTATTTCGTTGTACCATCCCAAAGAGTATTCGGTGTCCTTATCGGGTTTGCCTTGCTGGCTCCCGTCATTAGTGAGCACCGAGATACCCGCCGAACGGTCGGTCTCGTTGCCGTCCACCACGTTGGCAATACTCCCCTTGTAAAGCCCCATCCAGCTTCCGCTCCCGGTCGTGTTGTAAAGGAACGTGTTCTCGACAAACATGCCCGCCGCCAGGTAGCGACTGGTGGCATCGGGTATCACCGCCCAAGGACGATCCAGCTTGACCGTGTCGCGAGTGTTGCTGATGATCAATCGGTACTGCCCCCGGCCCCGGCCGCTGATGATCGCGACGTGGTTCCACTTCATCTCGTCCTCGGTCCATGTGGCCGCTCTGTCGGTGAGGGAGAACTCGGTTGCCGATGTCACTTCGCCGACGCGGCGCCCAAACTTGGTTCTCCCCTCCCCATGCATGAGGATCTCCTCGCCGTCGGAACCTTCGCGACCGCTGGCTACGTCAAACACCTCGTTGAGCACATAAAGGTTATGGTAGCTGCTGGACGGCCAGATCGAGGCGAGCATTCCTTTTATGCCGCCATGCACCCGATTACGGGCGAAATAGCAATCAATCTGGGACCTCCCGCCGATGCCCATGGTGTCGCACCGGACAATGCGGGCGCGCCGGGCGAGCCGGCCGAGTCCGATGC
>JBEKYR010000072.1:0-12830 GCA_049510745.1 Verrucomicrobiota bacterium
CTATCCGTGGTTGCCTTCGTTTGGTTGCGACTTCCCGCGCTGTGCCCTTTGCGCCTCCGAAAACCCGCCAAGGAAGCCGGAACCAACCTGGAAAACGAATCGAAAAACCCGGACAAATCCGGCCAAATCTTGAAAAATCCGGGTAAATCCGGCTAAATCGGGCCAAAAAATGAAAATCAAAAAAATACCCGGAACCGGCGACGGCGACCGGAGACGAAAAACCTTACAAGCCCTGCGCGATTGCGGCTGGCCCTCCAGCCGCGCTGACCGGCGTCCAAGTATTGAGAGGCGCCCGGAATGATATGGGAGCCAATTTGTTCGATTTGACAGGCAAGGTCGCCATCGTCACCGGAACCAGCCGCGGCCTGGGACAGTCTTTTGCCCGCGCCCTGGCGCGCGCGGGCGCGGACCTGGTCCTGACCAGCCGCCGGGTCGGGACGCTGGCGGAATTTCAGGCGGAAATCGAAGCGCTCGGCCGCAAGGCGCTGGCCTTGCCGCTGGACGTGCGCGATTACGGCAGCATTCAGGAGATGGTGGAGAAGGCCGCCGCCCATTATGGGAAGATCGACATTCTGGTCAATAACGCCGGCTGCAACGTGCGCAAGCCGGCCTTGGAAGTCACCTGGGACGATTGGAATCTCGTGCTGGACACGAATCTACGCGGGACATTCTTCGTCGCGCAGGCCGTGGCGCGCCGGATGATCGCGCGCCGGCATGGCCGCATCATCAACATCGGTTCGGTCACGGCGGTGGCGGGCTACGCCGGCCTGGGGCCGTACGGGGCCAGCCGCGGCGGTGTCAAGCAGTTGACGATGAGCCTGGCCGACGATTGGGGGCCGCACGGCATCACGGTCAATTGCCTGGCCCCCGGCTGGT
This sequence comes from Verrucomicrobiota bacterium, assembly GCA_049510745.1. GTDB lineage: Bacteria > Verrucomicrobiota > Verrucomicrobiia > Limisphaerales > Palsa-1400 > PLGF01. The sequence continues at coordinate 877 of JBEKYR010000072.1, forward strand.
TCAAGACCGCGCAAAACGCCGTCATGTATGAGAACAAGGAGTGGGTCGAGTACCTGTGCGACCGCATCCCGCTCAAGCGTCCGGGCCAGCCGCACGATCTGGACGGCGCGATTGTGTTTCTCGCCTCCGACGCCAGCGAATACGTCACGGGCCAGACGCTGCTGGTCGATGGCGGAATCTCGACGGGAGCGACGCGGGCGTTGCCGAAAAAAAAGTGACAAGCAATCACATTTTCCCGTGGCGCAGCATGGCGAGCAACAGCCAAAACCCCATCAGCCCCGCCAGCAGGTAGCCGAGCACGCCGAGGACTGACATGTCATGCCACAACGGCGGGACCCGCGCGTGGACGATGACGGCGGAGGCGATGATGAGCGAGGAGAGGACCAGGGCGAAGGCGAGGCGGTTGACGATGCGTTCGAGCGTGTTGAGCAACGACTCCATGCCGTGATGCCGGATGACGAACCGCGCCCGGCCCTCCTTGATTTGCGCCATCAGCCGCCGCACTTCCAGCGGCAGGTCGCGCAAGAGGCCGCCCATGTCGCCGCCGAACTCGGCCCATTGCCGCAGCAGCCGCCGCGGCGCCATTTGCCGGAGCCGCAACTGCTGCATGAAGGGCCGCGCCTGCGCCAGGATGTCGTGCCCCGGGTCCAGGCGGGAGACCAGGTTTTCCATCAAGGCCAGCGCCTTGAGCATGGTGGACAAGTCGGGCGGGAGCGTGAGGTTGTAACGCGCTGTCAAATAAAAAAGCTGGTTGACCAACTGCCCGAACACCATCTGCCCGATGGGCCGGTAAAAATTCCGGTGCATGAATTCCGCCACGTCGGCCTCGAACCCCTGCCGCGGCGGGTCCAGGTCGGCGTGCGCCAGCTTGAGCAGCGCGGCGGCGGTGGCCGCCTCGTTCCGCTCCGCGATGCCGATGATGAATTTGGCGAACACCTCGCGCGTTCGCCGGTCCAGGAATCCCATCATCCCGAAATCCAAAAAGCAGATCAGGTTGCCCGGCAGGACGTGGATGTTGCCCGGATGCGGGTCGGCGTGGAAAAAGCCGTGGACAAAAACCTGTTTCATCAGCAGGTCGGTGATGCGCGTGGCGACCTCGTGGCGGTCCAGTCCGGCGGCGTCCAGTCCCTCGAAGTTCGACGCTTTGACGGCGTCGATCTGTTCCATCGTCAAGACGCGCCGGGTGGAGGATTCGGAAAAAATCCTTGGGACATAGATGGTCGGCTCGCGGGCAAATTGATGGGCGAACCGTTCGAGGTGGGCCGCCTCGGCCCCAAAATCCAGTTCCTGCTCCATTTGGCGGGCAAACTCCGCGACGATGGCTGTCGGCCGATGCACCTGCCAGTCCTCGACGTGCCTTTCCAGGAGCGTGGCCAGTTGCTCCATGATCCCCAGGTCCAGGCGCACCGTTTTTTCGATGCCCGGCCGCTGAACTTTGATGACGCATTTTTCGCCGTTGACGCGGAGGGCGCGATGAACCTGCGCGATGGAGGCGGAGCCGATGGGCGTTTCCTCGATGGAAAGAAAATAGTCGGTGTGCGGACGTTTCAATTCCGATTTGAGGACGGCCAGGACCTGGTCGAAGGGAATCGGGGGCACCTGGTCGTGCAATTTGGCCAGCTCGGTGGTGAACGCCGGCGGCAACAAATGCGTGCGGGTGGAGAGGAGTTGTCCGAGTTTGACGAAAGTCGGACCGAGCTCCTCGAAGGCCTGGCGCAGGCGTTGCGGAGCGGGAAGCTGCGCCAAATCTTCCCCATCCCGGCCCATTTTACGGAACGGCATCCGTGGCAAGGGCATCCGCTGGGCCAAATCGTCGTAGCCATACCTGAGAAAGACGCCGACGATGGCGCGGAAACGCTGCGCGTGTTCGACCGCCCGGCCAATTTTTCTAAACCGATTGAACCACACGCGGCCCACAGTAACACTGCGCGCGCCGTCTTCAAGGCGGTTTGTACGCGCTGGACAGAAGCGGAGTGGGCGGGCATTTTCTGGGGCGACGAAGGAATAATAATCAACATGTCGCAGTTCCCGCCCGTTCACCGGGGCATCACGTCCCGAACCCTGAAATCCGCCGTCTATGTGCTGGAGGGGTTAAACGCCGTTTCGACCACCTTGTTTTTTTTCTACCTTTATTTCTACACCAAGGCGCAATTCAAGTTTGGGGCGCTGCAAAACCTGCTGCTGGCGGCCTGTCTCGGCTACGTCTATTCCCTCGGCGCCTTCCTGAGCGGACGCATCGCGCAACGATTCGGCTATTTTGCCGCCGTCCGGCTTGGGATTGCGACGATGTTCACGGCGTTTTTGGCCTGCAGCCAGACCACTTCCGTGGGAGTGACGATTGGGCTGGCGGTGGTGGGCAACGTCGGCATGTGCCTGACCTGGCCGGCTTTGGAAGCCCTGGTGAGTGAAGGGGAGCCGCCTGCCCGCCTCCAAGGCCTGCTGGGCGTTTACAATGTCGTCTGGGCGACGGCGGCGGCGGCGGCCTTTTTTTCCGGGGGCGCCTTGTTGGAACATTGGGGATTGAAGACGATGTTCTATCTTCCCGCCGGCTTTTTGCTGGTGGAGTTGATCATCGCATCGTGGCTGCAACGAGCCGTCCATGACGAACCCCCCGCCGCTCCCGAGGAGGCGCATCCTGTGTTACACGCGGCTTCGGAAAGTTACCGCTCGCCGGTTTCCCCCGCGACGTTTCTGAGCATGGCCTGGCTGGCCAATCCGATGGCCTATCTGACGATCAACACCATCATTTCGATCGTGCCCACCTTGGCCGAACGGCTGAGTTTTTCGCCGAAGCTGGCCGGGTTTATATGTTCGATTTGGCTGTTCACGCGGGCGATGGCGTTTGCCGGCCTGCGGCTGTGGCCGGGATGGCATTACCGATTTCGATTTTTGGCGTGGGCCTACGTGGCGATGGTTGTCTCCTTTGGCGCCATGCTGCTGGTGCCCGACTGGCGGGTTCTGGTCGTCTCCGAAGCGATCCTGGGCGCCGCCGTGGGATTGATCTATTATTCCTCGCTTTTTTATTCGATGGATGTCGGCGAGACCAAGGGAGAACACGGCGGAATCCACGAGGCGGTCATCGGCCTGGGCAGCGGCACCGGCCCGGCCATGGCGGCCCTGGCGCTGACGTTGTTCCCGCATCACCCCGGCAGCGGCGCCTGGGGAGTGTGCGTGGTGCTGGTGTTGGGGCTGGCGGCCCTTTTCCGAATCCGCTTTCGGAATCAGTCGTAAATCGTAAAATTCCTAAATCCTCAGAAACCACTTCCGGCGGTACATGATCCAGGCCACGACATACATGATTCCCACATAGGTGAGGGCGTAGAGCAGCGAACAGTTCCTGGGTGTTGCCAGCGGGCCGGCCACGGCTTCGAAGACGGATTTGAGATGCCCGAACAGCCAGGTCTTGAGCATAATCGGATGGCCGTCCACCGTTCCGGCGGGGACAAGAACGGAAATCCGCCCCAGCAATCCAGTCAATACGAACACCGTGATGGCGTTCATCCCGTAAATCGCCAGCGGCCTGCACCAGGCGCGCCAGCCTTTGACGTCGGCCAGCCAGTGGCAGACGGCGAAAACGTTCGCCGCCATGCCCGCCATGAAAACAGCGTAGGAACTGGTCCAGAGCTTTTTGTTGATCGGCAGCCAGCAGCTCATCGCTTCGCCGGCCAAAAGGAGAAAATTGCCCGCCACAAAAAGCCACGCCGTCTTTTCCGCCGGCGCCAGCGGCGAACGCAGCAAATGCCCCGCCAGGATTCCGAAAAGCACGGTGGCCACGGCGGGCAGCGTGCTGACAACCCCCTCCGGATCGTAAGTTTTGGTTTCCCGCCAGGTATGGCCGCGCAGGAGAAGCGTATCGACGTACTCGGAAAAATTCCCATGCTCGTTCAAGATGCCGCGCCCCCAGCCGGGCACCGGCGCCAGCGCCATCAACAGCCAGTAGCCCGCCAGCAGCGCGAGAATGGCGGCGGCCTGGCCCCGCGCGCGCGTGTTCAGATAAATCAGCCCCGCGAAAAAATAACAGACGCCGATCCGTTGCAGCACGCCCGGCAATCGCATCGTTGAAAAATGATAGGCGGGAAACCCGTTCAAAAGCAGCCCCAGCGCGATGATGATGGCCGAACGGCGCGCGATGCGGGCCAGCACTTGCTGGCGCGGTTCGCCGTTTTCCAGCCGGCGCCCGATCGAAAAGGGAATGGCCGCGCCGACAATCCACAGAAAAAACGGAAAAATCAGGTCCGTAAACGTCCACCCGTTCCAGGCGGCGTGGTCGAGCTGGGAATAGACGGCGTTCCAATCGCCGGGATTATTGACCAGCAACATCGCGGCGATGGTCGCGCCGCGAAACACATCGAGCGAGAGCAAACGCTCGCTGCCTTGGATTGGCGCTTGGGCCGGCTTCATGTTGGCGGATGACACGGGCAAAGCTACAGGGGCCGCGATTTGAGGCAAGGCGGATTTCGTTCGATGCGCGCGGCGGCCGGCCTTACCACTCGATCACGGCCGCGCCCCAGGTCAGGCCGGCGCCGAAGACCACCAACATCACCAGGTCGCCGCGCTGGATGCGCCCGGTGGTCACGGCCTCGTCCAGCGCGATGGCCACCGAGGCGGCGGAGGTGTTGCCGTATTTTTCCAAATTGATGAAGAGTTGCTCCGGCTTGGCCCCCAGCCGCTCCGCCACCGCGTCAATGATACGCCGGTTGGCCTGGTGCGGGATGATGCATTTGATTTCCGAGACGTCCAGTTCGCAGCGGCGCAGGGCCTCGTGGGCGACGGAAACCATGGCGGTGACGGCCCTCTTGTATGTTTCCTTGCCGTCCATGCGCAGGTAATGCAGCCCCGCCGCCACCGATTCGAGCGTGGGCGGGCAGACGGAGCCGCCGCCCGGAATGCACAACAGCCCCGCCAGCCGGCCGTCGGCTCTCATGCAGGCTGTCAATAATCCGTGCGCGCCGGCCCGGTTGCGCAAAATGGCCGCGCCGGCGCCGTCGCCGAAGAGGACGCAGGTGTTGCGGTCGGTCCAGTTGATGATCGAGGAAAGTTTCTCCGCGCCGATGACCAGGATGGTGTCATAGGTGCGGGTCATGATGAACTGCTGGCCGATTTCCAGTCCGTAAATGAACCCCGAACAGGCGGCCTGCACGTCAAAAGCCGCCGCGCGATAGGCGCCGATCTTTTGCTGCACGACACAGGCGGTGGAGGGGAACGGGGTGTCGGGGGTGATGGTGGCCAGGATGATCAAGTCGATGTCGTCGGGGGTGATTTTGGCCCGCTCCATCGCGCACAGGGCGGCCTTGGCGGCGAGGTCGGAAGTGGCCTGGTGGTTGGAGGCAATGCGGCGCTCCTTGATGCCGGTGCGGGAGGAGATCCATTCATCGGAGGTTTCGACCATGAGTTCCAACTCGGCATTGGTCAGCACGCGGTCGGGGAGATAGGAGCCAACGGCGACGATGGAGCAGGTGCGGCCCTGGAAATTATGCCGGGCGCGGGGATTTTTGAATTTTCTGGCTGGGAGCGTCATGTTTTGACCGTGGCGAGCAATTCGCCGGCCTGGGCGATTTTTTCGTTGGCGGCGGTGACTTCGGCCTGGATGATTTGGTTGAGGTGATGCTGGAGAGCCTGGGCGCATTCGCGGATGGCGTTCATGATGGCCCGTTCGCGGGCCGAGCCGTGGGCCTTGAAGATGGTGCCGTTCAGCCCGAGCAAAGGCGCCCCGCCGCGGTTGTCCGGGTCGGTGCGCCGCATAATGGTGCGGACGGCGTTTTTGACGAGCATGCCGCCGAGGATGCGTTTCGGGTTCTTGGAGATTTCATCCTTGAGCCAGCCGGCCAGACCCTTGGCGAAGCTTTCCAGCGTCTTCAAGACGATGTTGCCGATGAACCCGTCGCAGACGACGACGTCCACGCGGTTGTGGAACAGGTCGTGGCCTTCGACGTTGCCGATAAAATTCAAGTCCGCCATTTTGCAAAGCTTGAAGGCTTCCAGGGTCAGTTCGGTGCCTTTGTTCGGTTCGGTTCCGTTGCTTAAAATACCGACCCGCGGGTTCTTATACCCCAGGATTTCGCGCGAGTAAATGCTTCCCATGATGGCAAAATGGAGCAGGTGCGCCGGGCGGCACTCGACGCTGGCGCCGGAGTCGAGCAGAACAAACTCGTTCCTGGCGGCGGGAATGACGGTGGCGATGCCGGGGCGGTCCACGCCCGGCAACGGGCGCAGGCGGATGGTGCTGGCGGCGACGATCCCGCCGGTGTTGCCGGGGGAGATCAACCCGTCGGCTCTGCCTTCCTTGACCAAATCGACGGCGCGGAGGATGGAACAATCCTTTTTGCGGCGCAATCCCTCGACCGGCTTGTCCTCCATGGAGAGCACTTCCGTGGCGTTGACGATGGTGGCGCGCGGATCGCGGCAGCCGGTGCGGCTCATGGCCGCTTTGATTTCCGCCTCGCGTCCAACGAAAAAAAGCTCGGTGATGGCGGTGTCGGATTGCAGGGCGAGCCGGGCCCCCTCGATAATGGCCTCCGGCCCGTGATCACCGCCCATCACATCCACAGCAATGCGCATAAAGCAAAGAGCGCGGAGGACGAAACCGTTCCGCGCTCTGGAAAAAGCGGGTCAGGCGGCCGCTTTCACCGTAATGACCTGCCGGCCCTTGTAAAATCCGCACGCCGGGCAGACGCGGTGGGGGACATAGGGGGCGGCACATTGGGGGCAGGTGCTCAGTTGGGGCAACGTCAGGGCGCTGTTGTAGGCCCGGCGCATGCGCTGACGGCTGTGGGAAGGCTTGCGTTTGGGAACTCCCATATTATTCGTGTTTAGAATTTTAACTTGTTCAATTCGGACCAGGCAGACGAACCTTCCGTCCGGCCGGCGCCCTTTGTTTTGTTTTCTTTTGCCCGATCGGGCAGTCCGCCGCAATCGGTTCCGCACAACGGATGCTGCGGAAACTCCAGCAGAATATCCTCGCGGATGTAAGGCGTCAAGTCCGCCAAATCGTCCTTTATGGCCGCTTTCTCCGGCCCCTCCAACGGCAGATGGGCCGTCCAGGGGTCCAGTTGTATCTTGTGCTGGAAGGGTTTGAGGCACCGGGCGCACTCGCAATCCAGCGCCATTTCAAGCCTGCCCTGCACCAGAATGGCCTGGCCCAGCCTCTGCGCCCGCAAGTCATAGCGCAACGGTTGGCGGGCGTGGATCAATTCGTCCCAATCCTCCAACTCCAGGTCGTCGGGCCCGAGTTCTCCCTGCAAAAGAACGTCCTTTTCCTCCAGGTGGCGGATGTTGAAGGTCAAAGGCATGGCGCGGAGCGGGGTTGAAAGTTCAGGACGGGCGGCGCTTTCGCGCGAATTTCCGGGACAGGGCGGATTTGACGTAGTCAGGAACGAAGGCATCGACGTTTCCCCCCAGGCAGGCGATCTCCTTGACGATCCGTGAACTCAAGAACGTATAACTTTCCCGCGGCATCATAAAAATCGTCTCCACGCGCCCGTTCAACTTACGATTCATCAAGGCGAGTTGAAATTCAAATTCAAAATCCGACACGGCGCGCAAACCGCGAATGATGACCTGGCCCGAACGTTGCTCCGCGTAATCGATCAGGAGTCCGTCAAAGGAGTCTGCTTCGGTGTGGGGGAAGTTCCCCACCGCCCGCTGCACCAGACGGAGGCGCTCTTTGAGCGAGAACAGGGGGTGTTTGCTCTCGCTCCTGGCCACGGCCACGATCACGCGGTCAAACAGTCTGGCCGCGCGCTCAATGATGTCCAAGTGCCCGTTGGTCAGGGGATCAAAACTGCCCGGATAAATTGCCGTTCGCATATTCGTACTTAATCAAGACCGCCGGCAAATGAAAGAAGCAAGTTTTTTGCGTTGGAAAGAGCCGGCGCTGGCGATCGGTTGATTTTGCGGACGCCGCGAGAACGGGTCTTCAGCCGCAGTCTCACGGTTCGACCGTGATGTCGTCCCATTTCATCTTGTGGCGCTCGGCGTAGGCGAGCAGAACTTTCTCGTGCTCGATCAGGACGGCGCGCACCACGGCGGAATCATCGGCGTGGCCGAACTCGGAGACCGGGTCCGGGATGATGTCGAATTGCCGCTGGGCGTAGATGAGGGCGAAAACGGCCGCGGCCACCGTCGTATAGGGCAAATCCTCCTCGACCCCTTCGGCAAAGTCCTCGACCACATTGGCCAGAAACTCCAGTTGATCGGGCAGGTGGGGAAAGGCCGCATTGTCCAGTTCGGTGAACTTGAGCTTGAGAAAAGGGAGCTTCTTATGCACGCCCTTGAGAATGTTGGGCGTGATCGACGCCGTGCCGTGATGGACAAACTTCGCTACCTCTGCCATGCCGCCGAGCATGACCCAATGGCCCGCGTCTGACAAGAGGTTATCTGCGAAAATCCGCGGGACCTAACGGGGATTCCAGTGGTCCTCGCCGCCAAGGACCTTGGAATCACGGCTTCCTGACCAATTTCGATGGGCCGTTTAGGCACTTGCACACCCTTGGAACCGGAAAAGCCGTCACACCGTCACAATCGTTGATAATGAGGGACTTAGGCCGTAACATTTGCCGTCACAAACCCTCATACAAGGCCGTCACAAAGCAAAGGATGGCCCAGCGCGTTTTCCTTGTTCCAGGTGCGACGTTCCGGTACAATCACGTCATGAAATCGAATGTGTGTCCCCGTTCGTTCGGTTTGGTGATCCTCTCAATTCTCTGCACGCTGCTGGAGCCTTTGCCGGCACACGCCCAACCCGGTGACTGGCGCGCGGCGCGGGACGCGGCCGGGGCGTATAATGCTTTTGGTTTCAACCTGCTGGCGCAAATGCGGAAGTCACTTCCCGGCGGCAATGTTTTCATTAGTCCGGTCGGCGCAGGATTGGCTTTGGCCATGGCGCAAAACGGGGCTGGCGGCCAGACCAGGGAAGAAATTCGACAGGTGTTGCACATCGACCGCATGGGCGCGCCGGAGGCGAATGCGGCCAACGCCGCGTTGCTCCAATCCCTGCAGCAGAATCCAAGGGAAGAGAACACTCAATTGGAGATGGCCAATAGTTTGTGGATCGACAAGGGCTTCCCAATCAAGCCCTCTTTCCTTGCCACCAACCAACAGTCATTCCGGGCGCAGGTTTCGAGCGCGGATTTCCGCGACCCCGCCACTGTGCCGCTGATCAACGCCTGGGTGAGCGAGCACACTCACGGAACGATCCCGCAGATCGTGAAGGCACCGCTGGACTCGGCGGTGGAGTTGATCGTGCTGGACGCCATTTACTTCAAGAGCGATTGGATGTTCCAGTTCGATCCCAAGCTGACCACCGACAAGCCTTTCAAACTGGCGGACGGGCGGACGCCGAAATATCCAAGAATGTACCAGACCGGCAAGTTCAGTTATTATGAAAACGTGCAATTGCAGGCAATCGCGCTGCCCTACTCTTACGGCTTCGAGATGGATGTCATTTTGCCGAGGTTTTCTTTGGACAAATTGGTAAGTCAGTTGACACCGGATAATTGGAATGAATGGACTGGCTATACGGCCTACCGGACAGGCTCCGTGGAATTGCCGCGCATGAAACTGGAGAATAGCTACGAGTTGAATGGCCCTTTGGCCGATTTGGGGATGCGCCGGGCGTTTGTTTTCGGCGCGGCCGATTTCAGCGGCATTTCGGACCAGAGCTTGTACGTGAGCACGGTTGCACAAAAGACATTTGTCGAAGTGAACGAGAAGGGTACAGAGGCGAGCGCCGCGACCGAACTGATGGTGGCAGCGGGTGAGGCACCCGAAAAGCCGCCACCGCCTTTCGAGATGATTGTGGACCATCCCTTCCTTGTAGCCATCTGCGACGGCCGAGCCAAGAGCATCTTATTCCTGGGCGCGATCATGGACCCGGGCAATTCGCCGCCATGAGAACAAAGCGGGTGAGGAGAATTGTTCAGAAGCGCAGCCGAATCTCGTTCGTCCAAACGCGCTTCAACTGCCCGGCATCAACTGGAGCAAGAAGGCCCAAACGGCGGCGCAGAAGGAGTTGTTCCAGGCAGTCCAGCCGGGACAGTCTCACGGTGGATGCCACGCGCAAACCCGCCGCTGCCCAGTTTTGCAGGGCTACATCCGTCGTGGAACGCGGCTGTGCCGATGTGACGGCCGCCACAACAACGTCAGCGGCATCCGTCCAGAGCACCAAGACGGGACGCAGCTTCGAGGCAGCGCCGCTGGTGAAAGGAATATCCGCCAGCCAGACTTCACCCGGCTGCGGCATCGTCGTAAAGGCCCTCGTCTTGCGGGGCGTAGCTGTTGAGGAAGGCGCTGTGGTCACGGACCGCCGCCTGGACTTTATCGGTGGCCGGCGGAGAGATTTCAAGCTGCTGGCGGCGCCGGTCAACCCAGCCAGCCAGCTTAACGAAGTCCTTTAGAGGCAGTTGTTCGACAGCCTGCTCGATTTCTTCAATCTTGCTCATGGCTCATCATTCAATTCCAAGACGCTCACGGCATGGAACGATAACCTGCAAATCCCGGGGTTTCAATCTGTATTTCCGGGCCGGGAAGGGGTTAAATAAACCGGGTGAAGAAAATTCTTTTTGTCACGGGCACGGACACGGGCGTGGGGAAAACCGTCTTGACGGCGATGCTCCTGGCATTTCTGCGCGGGGCGGGGCGCGACGCGCTGGCCATGAAACCGTTTTGCTCCGGCTCGCGCGGGGACGCCCGGCTGCTGCACGATTTGCAGAAGGGGTGTTTGACGCTCGACGAGGTCAACCCTTTCTATTTTGACAAGCCGCTGGCGCCGGCGGCTGCGGCGAAAAACGTTCCTCTGCGGGCCGCCCTGGCCAAAATCCGGGAATTGGCCGGCCGGTGCGATATTTTGGTGGTGGAGGGGGTTGGGGGCCTGCTGGCGCCGTTGGGGAAGGGTTATACGGTGCGAGACTTGATCGGTAACCTGGACTGCAAAGTGATCGTCGTCAGCGCGAACCGGCTGGGGACGATCAACCATACATTGCTGACGGTGGAAGCGTTGCAAGTATCTGGACAAAAGGAGCTTGCAATAGCGATGATGGGTGTCAGGAAACCCGACATTTCGGCGGCCAGCAACGTCAGAATGATACGCCGGATGGCGCCGAGGACCCCGGTTTTTGCGATTCCGTACCTCGGTTTTGGGGCATCGAAAGCCGGGGGGGTGAAAAAAAATGTGATTTTTTTGAAAAAAACCCTTGCGCAGTTGGCGTGGGGTGGTAGTGTTGGCCTCGTTCTTTCGCAAAACGAGAGAGGTTGATCGACAAAACCAGTTGACAACCAGCTTCAATCCGTTATAGTGATTGAAGAATAACGAAGGTATCTGAGAGGCCGAGTTGAACAAAGAAGATTCGGCGCTCAGGTTTTTTGTCCCCTTTATGCGGGCAAAAAAGGGCCTGAAGGCCCGAAAAGCTCATTGAAAATTGAATTGTGCGAATAGTGAGAGCCCCTTCAAGTTTCGCCGGTTAGCGGCGGGATTTGGAGAGTTTTAAAAATTGCAAAATCAGTCCGGTTAACCCCCGGACAAGATTCAAGCTAACGTTTTTAACGGAGAGTTTGATTCTGGCTCAGAACGAACGCTGGCGGCGTGGATAAGACATGCAAGTCGAGCGATGATCAAGGGGTAGCAATATCCCTTGGTTGGAGCGGCGCAAGGGTGCGTAACACGTGGGTAATCTGCCGTGAAGTTGGGGATAACTTGCTGAAAGGCGAGCTAATACCGAATGTGGCCCGGGGAAGGCATCTTCCTGTGGCCAAAGTTGGGGACCGCAAGGCCTGACGCTTCATGATGAACCCGCGGCCTATCAGCTAGTTGGCGGGGTAACGGCCCACCAAGGCGAAGACGGGTAGCTGGTCTGAGAGGACGACCAGCCACACTGGAACTGAGACACGGTCCAGACACCTACGGGTGGCAGCAGTCGAGAATTTTTCACAATGGGGGAAACCCTGATGGAGCGACGCCG
>JBEKYR010000073.1:0-12617 GCA_049510745.1 Verrucomicrobiota bacterium
GATTTTGACTGCTCCGAATTCAAAGTGCAGATCGGCCAAAATGTGTAAACGCATAGGTAACTTTATGTTAGGTGAGAATTGCTTAGGAGTTCAAAGTGCGGGCGGAAGCTTTCGCCTCCGCCCGCGTTGTTCCTGGCGTCCTTGAACCGTTCGCTATTCGCGAACAAAGTCCGCGATTACGGCCGGCACCGTCGTGTCGAAGCCGACCACGTCCAGCATGCCGCGGTCGTTCGGGTCGGCGAGGGTGAAGCCGTTGGAGGTCATGCCCACAACGACCGCCTTCGCGTCGCCGACGAACTCGTCGCGATACTGGCGCAGGGCCTGGGCCGGATGAATGTTGCCCGCCCACGTCTCGCTGTCCGTGTAGGTGACAAACGCCGACACGTTCAGCTTGTTGCGGGCGGCCCACACCATTGGCAGGGCGCAATCCGTGCCACCCATCGGGATGGCTTCGATGCGCTTGATAACCTCGGCCAGTCTCATGCGCGGCGAGAGGTTCACGCGGGTGATGCCCGGTTCGCCGCCGCCATGCATGCCGCCGTAACGACCCTGTGCCGGAGCCGAGAACGCGATGATCTCGCATTCCGGTTCGGTTGCAGCCGTGATCAGTGCCATCGCGGCGCTGCCTTCGCGGGCCGAGATGCATGAACCCGCGATCATCGAAGCCGCCATTGAGCCGCTCACGTCCAGCGCCAGCAGCACCGGCTTGTCGCATGGTTCCACGTTCTGGAACGTCGCGTAAAACGCTTCGTCCAGAGCGTCCACCACGGCCGACACTGGCGACCACTTGAGCGCGCCCTTGTCGCCATGGCCCTGGGCGTAGATTTTCTGCGCCACAAGGACCGCCAGCGGGTGGATGCGCGCACGCCTGAGCGCCGTCTCGTCACGCAGCTTGCGGACGACCAAACGCTTGGCGTCGCTGAAGGGAGCCAGCAGACCGAGGCCAGTCATCTTGCCGAGGTTGCGGATCATCGCCGTCATCGGCATGCGTTCAAGCAAGGCTTCCCACACAATGGCTTCATTGAGCCACTGCGTTGGGATGGCTTCACGCGGCAGATCGAATTCGTTAATGAGCTTCACGATTTCGCCTGCGCTCGAAGCGCGCTTGGCCTGCTCGAAGGCTTCGATGAGCTTCGGCAGTGCGCCGACCGCGCCATACTTGGCAACACGGTCTTCACCGCGCACCTTGCGCTTCACTTCACGCTCACCTAGCGAATCCGCGCCGGCCAGCAACCAGCGGAAGACCGATTCGTGCTGGGGCGACGGAGCCTTCGGGTGGGCAAGGCGGAGCAAGTCGCCGTGAGACCAACCATCGCGCTGCTGATACTTCACCGCCTGGTGCGCGAGATCATCGGCATCGCGGTAAACATACCAGTCGCCAACTCCATTGCGCAGACCACGGCCCCAGCCGCGCATGGCGTTCACGTATTCAGCGAAGTGGAACAGATGCGTGCCAATGCGGCAGACCTTGTTCAAGATCGCGAATGCGTGCGCCTTCGCCCGGGCGTCACCATGGGTGACGGCGAGTGCCAGGGCGAAGATGGCCGGATCATTCTTGGGCGCGCGGCCCGCATCGCTGATCTCAACGATGCGGTTGACGGCGCGCACGCCATCCGCCTTGATGCAACGGACAATCGCCTCGTGGTTCTGCTTCACCAGATCGCGTTCCGTGATGTAATACGTGCCACCCTCGGCGCCAAGGATGAGGAAACGGTCAAGCCGCGTCCAGTCATCCACTTCCCAGGAGAAGCCGCCACCGGAGTTGCGGATCTGGGTCGAACCCGGGATCGGCTGCAATTGGGGAGTGATGCGGCGATTGAACTGACGTGCGTAGTTGATAGCCATGGTGGCCTCCTTTATATGTGCGCGCCGCCAACTCCCGGCACGGGTTTTCTATCGGTTAAACTGCGGACAAGTTGGTGAATGTGGGGTTGGTCATTTGAAGTGATAACCCATGTTCTTCGGCCCGCAGTCAATGAGCTTGCGATTATTCGCGGAAAAAAGTGATTCCTGAGAGCGCCGTCATATCGGCCGGTGCGGAGACAACATTTCTTAAAAGCTGCGTCCAGAGCCGCATGGGCACAGGTCGTTCCGGCCCAGCTTTTCGCTGAGTTCCTAATTCCCGTGAACGAGGCGCACGCCGCGTTTCACCTGTGTTTCGGACGGGAAACCCTTGCGACGTTTGCCGGTGATTTCGAAACTTGAGTCTTCCTGATCGTGAGCATGGTTTGACATACGGCCTCCTGGTTTGAGTGTTACGGTTGATTCATCGCGGCCGCGCCGTGATGAAATTTCAGATGGGCAAGGGACGCCATGGAATTACTCCTTGCGGAGGCTGCTCTACCGTTGAGCTACTGCCCCTTCAAGGGGGCAGATCGGACTCGAACCGACAACCGACGATAACCCACAACTTCGGCCCATCAAATCAAAAGCGGACAAGAATGCGACTGTGGAGTTGCCCAGTGTGCTGCCTTTAGACCACCGCGGAATCTTCCGCGGGGCGGAATTGAACCGCCACTGCCGGGCCCCGATAACCCACAATCTATGGCCTGCTAAAGAGAACCGACGGATAAGAAACGAACTGGAAATTAACGTGCTCTACCACTGAGCTACCCCGGCATATGGAGCCGGAGGCGGGATTCGAACCCGCGTCCACGCGCTTCGTAGGCGATAACCCAATCCTGCGATCCGTCGAAAAGCTAAAAACATAGACGGACAAGAGGCGAGGTGGAAATCCATCGGTTGCCCAATGGCGCGGGATTTGCATCCGCTCGCGGTTTCCCGCTTACGATAATCCAAACTCAACGGCCCGTCTAAATTGACGCTCCCGATGGGAATCGAACCCACGTTTCCCGGACTAAATCCGGACATTCTCTCGCGGTTGAACTACGGGAATATCCGGCACCCTCCTGCTGAATGCAGCACGGATGTCGGACGCGGTCTGGTCCGAGACCAACCTAGGTTGCGCCTTCGGAAAGTTCAGATGGACAAGTGGCGTGATCGAACGGAGGCACTCCATGCCGGGAATCGAACCCGGACCGCCAAGGCTTTCGCCACGGACGGTACGCCCTCCTTATGGTGGAGGATAAACGATCAACTTCGGCCCATCTAAATTGGTCAGGAAGTCGGGATTCGCACCCGAACCGTCGCGTTCACAACGCGGAATGCTGCTGTTACACCACAATCCTGATATGAAATGGAGCCCCGGGTCGGACTCGCACCGACGATTACGAGCTTACGAAACTCGCCCTGTCGCTTCTGAGGCACTGGGGCAAAATGGTGTCCACGGCAGGAATCGCGCCTGCGACCTCCACCTTCGCGCGGTGGCGCTCTGATCTAACTGAGCTACGCGGACAATTGGCATCCGTGATCGGACTCGCACCGATTAGGCCTGGCTTGAAAGACCGGCTGCTCGATCTGCTTTGCATTCACGGACGAAATGGCCCCCGAAGTTGGTATCGCGCCAACGTCTCCTCCTCTTCAGGGAGGCGCTAATCTGCCTCAGCTACTCGGGGAAATGGCTCACTGAGCCGTAGCTTGGAGAGCGAAAACTGGTCGTCCCGGCAGGTAACGCTCCTGCTTCTTCCGGTTATCGACCGGAGGCTCTGCTTTTGAGCTACGAGACGGTGGTTAATTGGGGCTTCAAGCCAAACCGCTTCGCGGGACGGAAAACGATATTCACCTTCCCGGTTGGCCGGATTCGCATGGCGCGAAAAGGCTTGTAGCTCCTGCGAAAGAGCAATTGGCTTTGATACTGAAGAACGGTCTTCATGGGCTTTCCTTTCGTTGAGGGTTAATATTGGCGGATGGTGTAGGGATCGCACCCACGCAGCCCGCAGGCTCACTCGGTTTTCGGGACCGGGGCATTACTTCTCTGCCAACCATCCGAGCAAATTGGCTGCCAGACTTGGACTCGCACCAAGACAAGCGGCTTAACAGGCCGCCGTGCTACTTTGACACCACCTGGCAATGGCGCTGCCGGCAGGATTCTCACCTGCATCGATCCGCTTAGAAGACGGATGCCTGATATGTTCGGCCACGGCAGCATGGAAATGGTCGGAATGGCAGGATTTTCACCCGCGGCCTCCCGGTCCCAAGCCGGGTGCTCTGAAGACTGAGCTACATTCCGTGAAAAATGGCGGACCCGAAGGGAGTTGCACCCTCAACCCTCCCGCAGACAACGGGGCGCTCTGCTGATTGAGCTACGAGTCCGAAATGGTGGGAAGTGCTGGTAACGCTCCAGTCGTCGCTTCCAGCTTGTTTGAAGACACCGGTTTTACAGACCGGCAGCCGGATCACTCCCTAAAATTGGTAGCGGGGGCAGGAATCACACCTGCCTCAAACGGTTTATGAGACCGTCCTCTGTGCTTTAGTCGAGTTCCCCGCAGTGAAATGGTGGAGTCGATGGGTAACGCTCCCATATCAACTTGCTTGCAAGGCAAGTGCATTACTTGTCTGCCACGACCCCGGAAAATGGCAGGCTGCCTCCGTGCCGCCCGGAGTACGCTGAGTTTTGGAGACTCGGCCGCGTGCTGACGCTCAGCCTGTGAATGAATGGTGCGGCTGCCGGGAGTTGCGCCCGGACTTCCTTCGTGGCGGGGAGGCATTCTGCAAAGGTTAAATTACAACCGCGGAAATTAAGAGGGCCGGGAGCGTTCAGGTTCCCGGCCCATGCCATTTCAACAAAGAACAAACACCTCTTGGCGATCTACTCGATCCCAACCCGCGGTTTCACGGCGGCTGTTTCGGTGTTTAGGGGCACACCTCCTGCGAAGCCCTTAATATGTAAATCTAAAATTCGTTTCGTTCGTCTTGGTGACGCTGTCTTCTGGTCGTGGGCAGACCCCACCGGTGAGGCTTCTCTGCTCGTCCTCGCCAAAAACAATTTGTCGCCAAAAGACATCACCTGGATGTCGCTCTATTTTTGCTCACAGATCGTTCGTCTTTCGTTATCTGCCATTCTCGTCTCAGTCATACAGGGAAAATAAAAAACCCTGCTTACACGCGGTAAGCAGGGTGAATAAATTCTCTTTCGATTCGTTACCTGCTTACAGCCAGTCTATCCAAATTGCCTTCGGGTTGCTCTCCAATAGGCACCAAGGATAGTCCAAGGCCAAACACATGGCCTTGGGTGTACCGGCTATGACGTGTCGCTTTCGCGACCGCCATTGTCGGCCAACTCGTGGCTGATATGCTTAAGCAAGTCTTCATCGAACTTAAAGACGTATAGCACATGCCACTGGTTACATGCAAGAATTAATTTGAAAATTTTACAAATATTTTGCGGGCGGGGCAGGTCCAACTGGAATTCACATATTCGGATTGGTTGATGCGAACGTCATTTATCCCAAGGTTTGGGAGGAAAGCAACTCAGGCGACCGACTCCTTCCAGCGAGACCGCTGGGAAGGAGGCAAGTAGCCGAACAGGAGATCCATGCTTTCTTGGAAGGTGGTCTCAGGTTCGGCTTGCTGGCAATAGCGGTGGTACACTTCGCAGGCATGGCGGCGCAGTTGTTCAACGGGCGCGGCACTCAAGCCGGCGTGGGCGAAGGTGCCGATGAGCATATCCAACAAAGGAACGAACTCGGCGTCGTCGAGGGGCTTTTGATCGTTGTAGCTGAACCAGTGATCGAGTTGGATTTTCCCGAACCGCAGCAAGGTGGTTTCCGTGTCTGTGGCCGAGTGGTTCTCGGTTTTGGGCGGAGGAGGGTGGATGATGGCAGTCTCCGTGGCACCGTGCAAAGGCGGCAGTTCTTCGGCGGGAAGGCGTAGCGTGATGCTTCGCGCCTGGCCCGGCACGCGAGAAATCAGCCCGCGTCGCTCCAGGGTCAAAATCATTTGATGCACGCTCGGAGGTGTGACCTGGAAGAATTGCATCATCTCCGCCTCCGCCGGCGGACGCCCGTGCAGAGTGATGTAGTGGTTTATGTAGGCCAGGAACTGGCCTTGCCGCGAGGTATAGGGCGGTTTCATAGAATGTGCGTCCGCTTCTGCGACCGCGTGTTCTTCCGCAACTGTTGCAAACGTTCCAGATTGTTGGCAGGCAGGTCGTAAGCAGCAGGGGCAAGCTGGACTGCTTTCTCCAAGACCTTCTGTGCCTTGTCGAACCGGCCCAATTCTGCCAGTCCCCAGCCATAGTCATTGAGCACCGAGCAGTTGTTGGGGTCATTGGCGACGGCCCTTTCCAGCCACGGCAAGGCTTCCTGTTTTTTCCCGGCGCGGCACAAAGCCCAACCCAGGCCAATAATAAACTCCTGCTCGCCCGGGCTGGCTGCCAAGGCGGCCTCATACAGGCGGCAGGTGTTGGCGGCATCGCCCGCGTCCATCAATGACTGGCCAGCTTTGTCGATAATTTTAATCCAATCCGTGGTCTTTGGTGAAAGCTGCGTCAATTGGAGCAGCAACCTCATGCCTTCCGCCTTGCTGCCGTAGCGATGTTCATAACAGCCAACTGTCAGCAAGGCAGGAGCATATTCCGGGTCAATGGCCAAGGCGGCAAATCCTGGGGGCCACTCGGGCGCAGGCAATCGCTCGCCCTGAAGGCTGGCCACCGCTGCCCCAAACAGGCTGTCACTTATGCTTACATCATAAGCCCACTCCGCCGCCGCCCGGCGCTTCGAGGCGGGTTTTCGCGCGTAGTCGGCTCGGAGGGCTGAAAGTTCCGGGTCGCGGGCCAGCAGTTCGGCGAAGCATTGCATCGTGAGGATGGCTGGCTTGGTTCTGGCGGTTTTTTTGGCCATGCTTGGGCTCCTCATTGGCGGCTTTCATGCATTTCTTCCAGCTTGTCCACGAAGCGGGCCATCTCTTCAATTTTCATGAGGCTGAAACCGTTAAGCCCGTTACCGTGGCGGGAATCATAATGCTGGCAATAATCCGCCGCCAGTTTGTAGCCGTGTGCGGGTGAGTCAGAATGCCAGAGATAGATGGCTAGCGCCTGCTCCACGAGCATCAGGTTCCAGTCATGGATGATGCGCACCGGGCCCCATTGCTGGTACTTGTATTCATTTTGGAATTTCCGAAGCCGATCATGCAACACCTTTGCCAATTTACGGTCCATTTTGGGGGCGTACGGGTTCACGCCGGCCAGCAGTGCCCGGGCCTGGCGCAAAAGCTCAGCCGCTTCAACCCCGGTTTTGCCCTTGCCCGAGATGGCCCGACTCGCCACCCAGATGGCGAACGAAGGCTGCCGCCCTGCCAGCCCAAACCACTTCTTCAGGACTGTCAACCGGGTAAGATTTGCATTGCCGCGCGACCCGATCTCGGCAGAGATTTTCAGGAGTTTTTCGGAAATGTCGGTGCGCACAGCCAAATGTCCCTGTTCCTCAGGTTCCGGGCGTGGCGTCTGGCGGCAGCAGGCCCATCTGTTTGGCCAGTCCCAGCGAGACCACGAATCCATTCGACAACTGCACATCCGTGAATGTGTCCACAAAAGCGCGTCGGCATAGGCCAGGTTCAGAGTGCTGGTGCAAGCGCAGCGTTCGTTCGATCTCGGTGGCTTTGCCCCCAACCGTTGTCTTTTTCACCTGGAAAAAATCGCAAATCGTGTCGAAAGTCAGATGCGCCGGCTGGCTTGGGTCAAAGAGGAAATTCATCCGTGCGATAACGTGCGTCACGGAGGCTGCCCAGACGGTCGGGTTGCCCCGGCGGCAATCCAGACGTTTTGACCGGCAGACACGCTTCCAGAGATCGAGTGCGAAGCCCGTCAACTCCGGATCCAAATGTGCCGCGCCGAAACTCGTGATGCTGGCTGACACTTCGCAAAAGCGCTCCTGTTTTTCCTCTGCCACCCCAGCACTGTGTTTTGATTCCGCACCGATGCGGGACGAGTCGTTTTGGATTTCATTCATGAGATTGATCCTACCAGTCTGCCGGGCGGGTTCAAGCCAGTGATGCCAATTCAGCCATCTATTGTTTAATTGCGGGCGATTTCCTCCGCGAGCGGACGCATCCAAGCGGACAATTTGGGAGCGAGCAACGCCAAATCCTTCTTGGTCTTCGGATCCAGATCCCGTTTCAGCCGTGCCACATGTTGTGACATCTCTGGGCTGCCGTGCAGATGGCGCAATGCCTGAATCACCAGGCCCGCCCGTCGGCCCGCTCCGATCAGATTCCGCGGCGCGGCTCGCCGAAAGTCCAGTATCAACTTCCCCAGCGATATTCGGCGAGGCACACCGTCTGTCAAAATGACGATTTTGGCCGGAACTTGCTCAGATAACCCGAGCGCATTTGCCGCGTAGGCCCCGGAGAACTGCCATTGCGCGTGGCTGCCGTTCATCAATGCACGCACCGTGGCCATGATGTCCGGTGCCGTCTGGCCGATGATCGGGTGTTGACGAGGCAAATCGTAAAGGCCCCGCCGAATCCGGCGAATCCTGCCGGCTTTGGCCAGCCGATGCAAGGCCACCCCCACCGCCGAACGGGCTCCCAAATCCAGGAAATCGCCCGGCGAAAACACGCTGCCTTGCCGGCTTCTGCGAATTCGGCTCAAAACCCTCTTATCCATGGTTTGCATCGTTTTCATAAGCGTCTTTGTAACAAAAACTAGCTAGTTTTTATTACAATAACAAGTCAATTTCACCTCGCATCAGATGTAGTGCCTGAACGGCAGCGGCGCTTTCGGCACGGCCGGGCCACTGATGAAAACTTCGCCTGCGGCATCAGCGAATTTGAGCGTCACTGGTACTCCGTCGGCAGAATAGATCAAAATTGGGGCGCATCGTGTGGAATCGATTACGACTCCTGAGATGGTCCGTCTTTATCGCCTCATGCACCGCAACACTTTTTGAATTTCTTACCGCTGCCGCACGGGCAGGGATCGTTGCGTCCGACTTTGGGTTCGGAACGACGCACGGGCATCGCTGGCGCAGGGAGGGAGGTCGTCGGAAAAAAAGGCGCCTGTGGGGCCGGTCGCTGCCGGGCCAGAAGTTGAAGATTGTATAACGCCATGAACTCGTCCAGGGCATGCCGGTCGCCGAGATCAACGCCTGCTTTCAGGGCTGCCATCGCGAAAGTTTTGGCTGGTCCCCAATGGCGTTCATCCTGCGAGGCGGCAATGACTTCCGTATCCAATTCGGCCGCGGTCTTAGCCAGAGCGCGGGCATTGCTCAACAAGCCCTTCTCCTCCAGGAAGATGAAGAACGCCGACAGCACCGGGGCCACCGCCTGGAAAAAGGCGAGTTCGGCTGACATTTTTCCGGGCAGAGTGCTCACAATTGTCGGCAGTCGGCAGCGGCAGTCGCCCGGTGCCCTGTGCCAGCCCACAAGTTCGGCACTTGCTCCTTCCGGGAGCCTGGATTATTCACGGTGAGACAATGAAAACTGCCCCACCACGGGTTTTGTTGAAGACGAGCACCGACGAATTGTTTCTGCCGTCCCGAATCGTTTATCACATGTGGGACGAAAAGGAACTGGTGACCAGGCTGCGTCAATTGCGATGCATGGCGTTCGACCGGCCAAGGGGACGCTGGACCTGGAACTTCGAGCACGAAGCCAAGGCGATGGGCTTCCCGGCGATTTACGAATCCGGGCCGGCGGCACAGCAAGGGGTGATGCCTCAAGACCGGTTCAACCTTTTCCATCACCGCGTGTCCGGCGAGTCGGGCGTATCGGTGCGTGCGGCGACCATGCCCGCTAGCCTCGATAGTGCTCTTACCTGCCGGGCACCCAGCAATCCGGCGGCGGAAGAGCTGGATTGATATGGTACCCGTTGGTCTGCCATATCAGGTTTGCGTTCGTATAGTAGGCTGCCGGGACTGGACAGGGGGGGATTGGCCAGGGCCCGGTGGTTACATAAGCGTTTGAGTAAGCGAGGTACTCGCTCGTCGAGATGGTGTAGTCCGCATTGAGGTCTGCCGGATGGGGTGTGGCGTTCGTGGCGGAAAAGCCCAGAGCGCGATAGTAGCACAGCGGTAGGCCAATGGCCTTGGTATCTGTCAGGGTTATAACATTGGAGGAGGGGGTGATGGAGAAGATGGCACGCCAGGAGGCGAGGTTTGTGGAGCATTGAACCCAATAGGTGCTACCTTGGACGCAGTCGAGGACGAGTTGGACAGCCCCGTTTGCTAGGTGTTGGGGCGCGCGGAAGCATGCGGTAGGTGGTGTGTCGTTGTCGGTTATGGTGACTGTTGTTGTTGTCGGACTTCCCAAGGCGGCACCGCTCGCGCCGCTCAAGCTCACCGTGAAGTACTCGTTCCCTGAGTAACTGCCCTTGTCGATGATCAGCACGTCCACGTACTTGTCCGCCGCGTCCCCATCCACCCAACTCAGCGTCCCGGATACAGCGGTGTAGTCCGAGCCGGCGCCAGCGCTCCCATCGGCCGTGGCATAATTGACACCAGCAGCACCATACGACCCACCGGTGCGATTGACGTAAATCCGAATGCTCCCCCCGTTCTCGTTTACGGAGTAGGCGGAAGATGCGAATTGCAAGTTACCCCGTGAGGGGGGGGTATCGTTATCAATAATCGTCACCGTCGTTGTTATCGGACTGCCCAGCGAGGCGCCACTTGCCCCGCTCAAGTTGAGCGTGAAGTACTCGTTCCCCGAGTAACTGCCCTCGTCAATAATCGGCACGTCGGCGTACTTGTCCGTCGCATCCCCATCCGCCCAACTCAGCGTCCCGGATACTGCGGTGTAGTCCGAGCCGGCTCCGGCGCTCCCATCGGCCGTGGCATAGCTGACACCAGCAGCACCGTAGGAGCCACCCGTGCGGCTGACGTGAATCCGAATACTGCCCCCGTTCTCGTTCACGGAGTAGGTGGAGGAGGCGAATTGCAAGTTGCCGGGCGAAAAGAAGGCTTGCAGGAATTCGTCCCAGTGCGTCGCCGCCGTGAAAGCCAGGTTCGCGGGTGTCGCGCTTTGGTTAATGTAATTATTGTAGGTGTTATAGGTGTTGAAACAGTTAGCGTCCTGCGGTGATCGCGGAAAGAAGATGCTCAGTCCGTAAGTGCCTTTGTCGAACCAGAATCCGTTATTCTGGGTGGCGCCTGAGTCGTTGGCGTGTTGTTCCGACACTAGGAATGGGCCGCCAGCGTTCCCAATGGCGGCAATAACGGAATTGGCAGCGGTTTGGACTCCTGTGACCGGCACAACCGCCACAAGTTCCTGGCAAAGGTCTCGCACATCCAAAAACATATTGCCTGGGTCCATAGTCCAACTCTCATCGTGGCAGAAAGCAAACTTCTGAGCATGATTCTGCGCGGTGGCTATATTGGCGCGATAAACCGCCGTGTTTTGGATGAGTGCCGAAGCCAATGTGTCTACCGCACTGGAAATCGTCGCCGCCTGTCCGGGGCGGGTGACGGCGATCGTGCGTCCACCGGAGATTGCGGTAAAGTAGGTATTGGCGATGGCTTGGGCCAAAGCCTGAGAGGTTGTCGCAGGCGTTATGGAGGCAACGTAGGTCTCCCACGAGGGGTCGATGGCCCAACCTTCATTCTCTGAAGCGACCAAGTAGTCGACTGAGTTGCGAAGCTCGTAGTTTACTTCAATCATCTGCATTAAGCATGCATCCAAATGAAGCACCTCAAGATTGCGCCCCAGTAATGTCTTCACATGGGCTGCAGCGTTGCCGAGGTCGGCAACAGAAAGGTAGTCTCCGGTATCATCCCAGCAGATCCCAGTGGGCACCGGTGGCAAGTTTGTTTCGCCGACAACCGTTGGGGAAATTCCACCTCCATGGTCGAAGATGACTAATGCGTAGTGATCACCGCTTATTCCGGATCGAGAGATAACAAAGTCGGTAAAAGTGTTGATTGTGTTAATCGACCCGGTGTCGAACTCAGAACCACTCAGCCCGATTTGTGCTGGCGTCCAACGGTCAACCCCATCGGTGTAGTCATCCATGTTGCCATCCTGCCTAATTCTGAACACACGGTCCAGCCCAGCGCCCGATCTATCCACCAACATAAAAGCTTGGATGTTGTCGTTCAGGTTGGCAGCCACGGTGCTGAACTTGGCCGGTATGTACTGGTCTAGGTCGGCCCCGCCGCCGGACCCGTTACACATGTAGTACATTACGACCCACGTAGGCGTCTTTAGGGCAGTAAACTGGTTGAGTTGAGTGAGACTGTCCCATGGCGAACCGCTGCCAATGGTCTGCCAAAGGCCCCAGGCAACGTCGTAGGACCCCAGTGATCCAGAAGGGACATTATAGTAACGCGTCTGCGTTGAGTATCCCGACGGGACCGTCTTGTACACGTCGTTAGCGGGGTCGCTCAGCCATGTGGAAGTGCCGTTCTGTCTAATTGAACATCCTAGGCCGATAGAT
The DNA here is from genome assembly GCA_049510745.1 of Verrucomicrobiota bacterium. Lineage (GTDB taxonomy): Bacteria > Verrucomicrobiota > Verrucomicrobiia > Limisphaerales > Palsa-1400 > PLGF01. The sequence goes on from JBEKYR010000073.1 coordinate 12,269, forward strand.
ATGCTCGATGAATTAGGGTTGTAAATTTGAAAATACACCGTGAGCTGCCCCCCTGCGGTGATCGTCGCTGGTGAGACATAGCAGTTGGCAGCGACGAGGGTTGGCGTTCCCGGCACAACCGTGATGGTCTTGGTGTAGGTGTTGTCCGATTCATTACTCTCGCTGATCGCGCCCGTTGAATCGGTGATTATTTCCAACGTATGCGTGCCCGCACTGAGTGAACCGACGGAATAGCCGGTCACCGTCGTGTAGTAATTCGCGTTCAACGGCGGATCCGTATACCAGGAATTATTCAACACCCCATCGACGTACAACGCGGTGTAGAACCGTGCCGCCGTGGCCGCCGTGC
>JBEKYR010000074.1:0-11341 GCA_049510745.1 Verrucomicrobiota bacterium
CGACGGAAAATGTGTTCGGCGAGGCGCCGAACACGGCGGGCGAGGGCGCCCGCGCTCCCCAAAACCCCTACGCCTCAGCGGCTACAGTTTTCATGAAATTGCTCTAAAGCAGCGCCAGTTGCTGTCCGCTCGGCTCGCGCAGATTGCTGACCCCCAGTCCCAGCAACCGCAGCGGACGCGAAACCAGTTTGTCCCGGCCCAGCAGGAAACAACCCAGCCGGTAAATGTCCGCCGCCTCGGTGATCGGTTCCTCGACGGAAATCTGGCGCGTGAGCGTGGTGAAATCACCGTAGCGCACCTTCACCTGGACGGTGTGCGCTCCCAATCTTCTGTGTTTGAGCCGCGCCGAGATATCCGCCGCCTGTTCTCTCAGGCAGGCGCGCAGCACCTTCCGGTCGTCGGTGTCTTTGAGAAACGTTTCTTCGTTGCTGATGCTCTTGATCTCGTCCCCAAGTTCCAGCGGACGGTCGTCTTCGCCGAACGCAAACTGCTTCAACTTCGGCCCAAACGAACCGACCAAGGCCCGCAGATCGCCCGCGTAATCCTGCAAATCCCCAACCGTGACGATGCCCGCCCGGCCCAGCGTCTGTTCGGTGACTTTGCCGACGCCGTAAAGCACCCGCGCCGGCAGCGGCCGCAAAAACAGCACCTTCTCCCGGTCAGAAATAACCGTCAGCCCGTCAGGTTTCTTGTGGTCGCTGGCGATTTTGGCCAGCAGCTTGTTCGAGGCGATGCCGATGGTGGCGGTCAACTTGCGCTCGGACAGAATCCGCTCTTTCACGTGCCGCGCCAACGGCACGGCCTTGAGCAGCGAGGCGTCCGCCTCCTCCGCCTGGCTGATGGCGGACACGTCGAGATACGCCTCGTCGATGGACATTGGCTCGACGACCGCGCCGGTCTGGGCGGCAATCCGCATGATGTGCCGTGATTCTTCCCGGTAACGATCCATGTGCGGACGCACGAAAATGCCCTTGGGACAAAGCCGCCCCGCCGTCGCGCTGGGCATGGCGGAGCGGACGCCAAACTTCCGCGCCTCATAACTGGCGGCGCAGACCACCCCGCGCTGAGTCGGCGGCGCGCCGACGATCACCGGCCGTCCGCGCAGCCCTGGATCATCGCGCTGCTCCACGGAAGCGAAAAACGCATCCATATCCAAATGGAAAATCACCCGAAACATCGCAAAGGGAGATTACCACGAACGCTGGAAAGGCAGAAGACCCGTATGCGCGGCCCTTTCATTCTACCCGCGAATCACGCTGGCGGTTCATTTGAGCACAGAAGAATGCTGTTTCGGCCAAGGAAAGTGGAACAACCGCCAGAGCAAAAATTCTGGATTTGGAATGGCGAATCGGTTCGCGCCTCTGTAGCCTCGACCCATGCTCCTAACGCTGACGACGAGGCACAGGCCAGCCACGGATACCTACCGAGACACAAGGCTTGGCGGTTTCGATGCGGCTGCCGTGGTGGACGTAATCGAGCATCTTCACCCGCCGCGGCTGGCTGCGTTCGAGCGCGTGCTTTTTGAATGCGCCAAGCCGAAAACCGTCGTCATCACGACGCCCAATCGTGAATACAATGTGAAATGGGAAACTCTCCCAGCCGGCAAGTTCCGCCACCGTGATCATCGCTTCGAGTGGACTCGCGAAGAATTTCAGGAATGGGCGCATCGTGTCGGAGCCCGATTCGGTTACGGCGTGCGTTTCGTTGCCGTTGGGCCAACTGATCCCGTCGTTGGTTCTCCAACGCAGATGGGAATATTTGAAACGAGTTTGCACCTATGAAATCGAACGCACAATCGACCGCCCGGCTTTGGGTTTTGCTTGCGCGTGACGCGCGCGTTGCCGCAATTCTCCGGCGCGGTCCTTCGCGTCAAGTGCAGTTGATAAAGTGGGATTTGAGGGACGACACATTTGAACATGGCCAGTGGTTCAAAGGACGCATTTATGAGAGGCGGTGTGATTTGTCGCCTGCAGGCGCCCTCCTGATCTATTTCGCAGCAACTTACAAGCAGCCACTACAGTCCTGGACTGCCATAAGCAAAGTTCCGTGGTTTACGGCCGTTGCCATGTGGCCGAAAGGTGACGGTTGGAATGGCGGCGGGTACTTTGTTGGACCCTATGAAATCCATCTGGATCATTCGCAACGCGAAAGTTCGCCACACCCTCAATTTGTCAAGGGTTGTCGAAAAGTCCGCATCTCATCATGGGCAACTGCCCGTGGTGAAGACGTACCAGTTTGGCACTTCCTTCTAAAGCGTGACGGCTGGTCACAAACTGCAATCGGGACTTGGGGCGAATATGGTGAAGCCAAAGGATACGCTTGGAAGGCGAAGACGCCCGAAGAATGGCGAAAGCCACATCCCAAATTGCCAATCCATCTGGAGATGAGAATTGAAGGGATCGGCAGGAGGGGTGGGCCTTGGTATTTCATCAATTACCGCGTGGTCAATGACTCAAGCGCAATCGTGGAAGATCTCGGGATTGCTGACTGGGCAGAATGGGATCGAGACGGAAGTCTACTGTATGCCCGGGACGGGTGTCTTTTCCGGCGCAGATTTTTGAAGCATCAGTCAAAACCGGCGATACAACTTTGGGATTTCAATGCGGCCAGGTTCGAGGCGATCGCACCGCCAGCGACAGCGAGAAAGCTTTGATATGACCATTACCATCCCAGAGCTTTCATTCGTCGTCCTGATCGGCGTGTCCGGTTCCGGCAAAAGCACTTTCGCTCGAAAGCATTTTAAACCGACGGAGATTTTATCGTCCGATTATTGTCGCGGCTTGGTGTCGGACGACGAGAACAGCCAGGCGGCGACAAAGGATGCTTTTGAGGTGTTGCAATTCATCGCCCGTAAACGGCTGGCGGCGGGGAAGCTTACCGTCGTGGATGCCACGAATGTGCAGCCGGAATCGCGCAAGCCGTTTGTGGCAATCGCCCGTGAGTTTCACTGCCTGCCGGCTGCTATTGTGCTGGATTTGCAGGAACGAACCGTTGCGCCGTGTTCATGAAGCCGTCTTTGGCGTGTTGGCTTTAGAAAGCGAGCCCGTTGACCCGCGGCTCTATTTCATCGTGAAGCAGATCACCGCCCCGGCCGGCCTTTGCGGGCCACGCCGGTCTTGATCGCGGCTTCGGTCACGGCGGCGGCGACGCGTTGCACCACCTCCCGGTTGAAGACGCTGGGCACGATGTATTCGGGACTTAATTGCCGGGGCGCAATGCAGCCCGCGATGGCGCGCGCCGCGGCCAGCTTCATCGCTTCGTTGATGCGCCGGGCGCGCACGTTCAAGGCGCCCCGGAATATCCCCGGAAACGCCAGCACGTTGTTGATTTGATTCGGATAATCGCTCCGGCCGGTCGCCACAATCCACGCCCTCGCGGCGGCTTCTTCCGGCATTATTTCGGGGGTCGGATTGGCCAGCGCAAATACAATCGGTTTGGCGGCCATGCAGCCCAGCGCCTTCGCCGCGATCAATCCCGGTCCGGAGACGCCGATCAAGACATCCGCTTTCCGCAAGGCGTCCTTGATACTGCCGCGCAAGCCGCGGGGATTGGTGGCGGCCGCCAGTTGCCGCTTCGCTTCGTTCAAATCGGCGCGCGTGCGGCTGTGGAGAATCCCCTTCCGGTCGCAGACGACGATGTCTTTCACCCCTGCCTGCCGCAACATCGCGGCGATGGCGGTGCCGGCCGCGCCCGCTCCGAGAATCACGGTGCGCAGGCCGGCCAGTTTGCGGCCCGCCAGGCGCGAGGCGTTCAACAGCGCCGCCAGCACCACCACCGCCGTGCCGTGCTGGTCGTCGTGAAAAACGGGGATGTCCAGCCGTTCCTGCAAACGTTGCTCGATTTCAAAACAGCGCGGCGCGGAGATGTCTTCCAGGTTGATGCCGCCAAAGCCCACCGAAAAATTGGCCACGATGTTGATGATTTCGCCGGTGTCCTGAGTGCGCAGGCAGATGGGGTAGGCGTCGATGCCGGCAAATTCCTTGAACAACATGGCCTTGCCCTCCATGACCGGCATGGCGGCTTCCGGGCCGATGTTGCCCAGGCCCAGGACCGCCGAGCCGTCGCTGACCACGGCGACGGAATTGCCTTTGATCGTCAGTTGCCAGACTTTGGCGTGCTCCTCCGCAATCGCGGAACAAACCCGCGCGACGCCGGGTGTGTAAGCCATCGAGAGCGTGTCCCGCTTGGTCAGCGGCACTTTGTTCTGGATCGAAATTTTTCCGCCCAGGTGCAGGAGAAAAACCTGGTCCGAGACGTTGGCGACGGTGACTTCCTTGAGTTTGCGGATGGCCTGGACGATGGCCTCCATGTGCTCGAAGTCGCGCGCCCGCACCGTGATGTCGCGCGTCATGCGCTTGGCGTCGGGGTTGACAATATCGACGGCGCCGAGGTCGCCGCCCTGGCGGCCGATGATGTGGGTGAGCCTGGCGAACATGCCGATGCGGTTGGGATAGGTCAGCCGCATGACGAAGCTGTAGCTGACGGAGGGAGGTGTTTTTGCGGAGGTCATAGTTTTATCAATATCTCCTGTCGTTTGGTGTCATGCTCAAGAGCGGTTCTTCCGCGGCCACGATGGTTTCATCCGCCCCGCCCTGGTCGCGGGGGCCTCTGAAGCCGGTCTCGTTCATGCGGACTTGATAGCCGGATCCGGCGCTGTTGACAAACGCAAAGTCTCTTTCGGAGCGCGGCCAGGTGGCTTGATGAGGGAAAGGCGTCAGCGCGTGTGGCAGCACCTCATGGATGGCCGGGCTTCTGAGCAACCAGAACGGAGTTCATGCCCTCATCCTGGCGCGCCACCGCCGCACCGGCAAAGCCCGCTGCTTCGAGGTCTTCTCGCAATTCTTCGAAGGTGTATGTGCCGCCGCCCTCTGTTGCGACGAGCATGTTCACGGCAAACAACGCGCCTGCCACCGGATGCGTGTGGGTCGGATGCATCAGGATATCGCGGATGACAATCCGGCCCGCCGGCATCAGCGCCTGGAATGCCTTGCCAAAGAGTTGGCGATTCTGCTTCCGGGAATTCTGGTGAACAATCGCACTGACCCATGCCAAGTCCGCGCCGGGCGGAAGCGGATCTGTCATGAAATCTCCCGCCACAAACTTGACACGGGCTGCCTTTGCCTCTTCCGCCAGAAGACGCCGGGCCATGGGAATGACTTCCGGCAACTCGAACAGAATGGCTTTGGCCGCCGGACAGGCGCGGAGAAACGCCCGCGTCCAGGTGCCGGAGGCGCCACCGATATCCAGCAGGGTGCGGAACTGGAGCGGTTGGATGCTTGCAATTAACTGATCGGCCACCGGAGCCGAAACGTTGTGCATCGCCCCGATGAACGCTTCCTGGTCGCTCTTCTCGCCACGCACACTGGGGGATCGCTCGGCGGGTTGGCCGGTCTTGACGACCCTGGCCAACTGGACCCATCGGCGCAGGCAGTTGGCCTGGTGCTGGGCCATGGCGAGTATGCTGTGCGGGCCGGAGGCCGTGAGACAAGCATCCGCTCCGGGAGAGAGGGAGTAGCGATCCGCCTTCTTCACCAAAAGCTGCAGGGCGGTCAGCGCATCGAGCAAAATCGTCAAGCCGCGAGGATCGCAAGAGAGTCTGCGCGCAAGGACGGGGGCCGTGAGCGCTTCGGAGGCGAGGGCGCTAAAAAGATCCAGGTCCGCCGCGGCAGCCAAAACCGCGGCGCCATGGTAGCCTCGGGCCAACTCCAACAACCCGTCTGCATTCCAGTTCATTGTAGTTCAAAGCATGCCGCCGCGAACCGGTCAGGCGCGACATAAATCTGACGAGCGTTTCCAAGAGTCTGGAGCGACCGAGGGCCGCCATAATAAGGTCCGCATCAACCAATCCGAATATGTGAATTCGAGATCAATCTGCCCCGCCCGCAAAATATTTGTAAAATTTGCAAAATATTTCTTGCATGTAACCAGTGACATGTGCTATACGTCTTTAAGTTCGATGAAGACTTGCTTAAACATATCAGCCACGAGTTGGCCGACGATGGCGGTCGCGAAAGCGACACGTCATAGCCGGTACACCCAAGGCTATGTGTTTAGCCTTGGACTATCCTTGGCATCCATCGGGAAACAGCCCGAGGGTAATTTGGATAGACACGGTGTAGGCAGGTAACGAATCGAAACAGAATTTTTCACCCTGCTTACCCCGCGTAGGCAGGGTTTTTTATTTTCCCTGTATGACTGAGACGAGAATGGCAGATAACGAAAGACGAACGATCTGTGAACAAGAATAGAGCGACATCCAGGTGATGTCTTTTGGTGACAATTTGAATTTGGCGAGGACGAGCAGAGAAGCCTCACCGGTGGGGTCTGCCCACGACCAGAAGACAGCGTCACCAAGACGAACGAGACGAATTTTAGATTTACAAATTAAGGGCTTCGCAGGAGGTGTGCCCCTAAACACCGAAACAGCCGCCGTGAAACCGCGGGTTGGGATCGAATAGATCGCCAAGAGGTGTTTGTTCTTTGTTGAAATGGCATGGGCCGGGAGCAATTCAAGTGCAGAATGCAAAATGCAGAGTGCGGAATCCTCTCCCGGCCCCCAATTTTTCCACTACAAAGCGCCGAATGAAGAATCAAGAATCACCCACTGGATTCCTGGTTACGCCGTGCCGTATTAATCGAGGAGATGGCGATGGCAACGAGTTCATTGGCCTCGCGCAGCAGGTCGGCGGCGTTTGTGTTTGCCTTGCCCGACTCCCGCAACAACTCAATCCAATAGGCAGATTCATCAGCCTCTTCGAGCACTGTCCCCATTTTGGAGATGAAGTCGGCTTTGGACTTGGCGCGACAGGCAGCGCGATAGTTCGCCCCAACCGAGCATCCGGATCGAAGCAGCTGTCGCCCAAGGGTTTTGCCTATGTCGTCCTTTGGCAGACTTTCGCAGAATTTCATCACTTTGAGCGCAAAATGTTTCGTTCGAAGTTGTAGATTCTCGTGTTTCATTATTTGAACTCTGCACTCTGCATTCCAAACTTTCAACTTCAAAAGGCTGAGCGTCAGCACGCGGCCGAGTCTCCAAAACTCAGCTTACTCCGGGCGGCACGGAGGCAGCCTGCCATTTTCCGGGGTCGTGGCAGACAAGCAATGCACTTGCCTTGCAAGCAAGTTTATATGGGAGCGTTACCCATCGACTCCACCAGCCTTCGCCCGCTGCGTGTCAGCGGGCGAAGGCTGCCCGCCATAGCTTTAGCGACGGCGGGCCTTATCGTTCATCCTGCGCGGCTACGGCTGGCAGGCCATTTCACTGCGGGGAACTCGACTAAAGCACAGAGGACGGTCTCATAAACCGTTTGAGGCAGGTGTGATTCCTGCCCCCGCTACCAATTTCCGGGAAGTGATCCGGCTGCCGGTCTGTAAAACCGGTGTCTTCAAACAAGCTGGAAGCGACGACTGGAGCATTACCAGCACTTCCCACCAGCCTTCGCCGCCGCGTAGCGGGGGGCAAAGGCTGCCGCGCCGTAGCTTTAGCGAAGGCGGGCTTTATGCACCGTCCTGAGCGGCTACGGCTCGGCAAGCCATTTCGGACTCGTAGCTCAATCAGTCCCGACGAGTCGGGATTGTCTGCGGGAGGGTTGAGGGTGCAACTCCCTTCGGGTCCGCCATCAGCGCGTAGTGTAGGAGCAACATGCTTGGCCTGGGACCAAGTGACCGCAGGTGCAAGTCCTGCCGCGCTGACCATTTCGACGCTGCCGTGGCCGAACATATCAGGCATCCGTCTTCTAAGCGGATAGATGCAGGTGAGAATCCTGCCGGCAGCGCCATTGCCAGGTGGTGTCAAAGTAGCACGGCGGCCTGTTAAGCCGCGAGGTGTTGGTGCAAGTCCAACTCTGGCAGCCAATTTTACGGAGGGCAGGCAGATATAAGCTGGCTGCGCCTGTCCCGAAAACAGGATCGGCTCAAACCCGAGGTCGGAGCGTTACCGACGCCCTCCGCCAGCCTTCGCTCTCCGAGCTACGGCTCGGCAAGCCAATTCAAACCCTTAACGAAAGGAAATCCCATGAAGCCCGTCCTGCGCTATCAAAGCCAGTTGCTCTTTCGCAAGAGCTATAAACCACGTCGTGTCATTCGCATCCGACCGACCGTAAAGCTGAATCTTGTGTTCCGCCCTGCGCACCGGTTCGGCGTGAAACCGCAATTAATCACCGTCTCGTAGCTCAAAAGCAGAGCCTCCGGTCGATAACCGGAAGAAGCAGGAGCGTTACCTGCCGGGACGATCCGCCTTCGCCCTTCGGGCTACGGCGGACAGGCCAGCCTTCGCTCTTCGCTGCGCTACGAGCTACGGCTCGGCAAGCCCTGCGAATTCGCACTGAAGTTCATCGCGCCGTAGCGCGTAGCGCGAAGGCGGACCCCGAGTAGCTGAGGCAGATTAGCGCCTCCCTGAAGAGGAGGAGACGTTGGCGCGATACCAACCTCGGGGGCCATTTGTTGGCCCTATGCAAGTAGTCCGTGAATGCAAAGCAGCTCGCGCAGCCGGCCCTTCAAGCCGGGCCTAATCGGTGCAAGTCCGATCACGGATGCCACTCTTAAATGCAGAATTGAGAATGCAGAATGCAGAATTGCGTCAAACGCAGTGGGGCTTGGCGCCTTTTCATTCTTCATTCATCATTCTGCCTTCTGCATTTCCGCAAAGCCCCCGTGCCTCAGAAGCGACAGGGCGAGTTTCGTAAACTCGTAATCGTCGGTGCGAGTCCGACCAGGGGCTCCAATTCAGTCAGTGAATTGATGGTTCAGTGAATGAGCGAGGGGGACGGGTTTATGGCCGCTTGCCTCCAATTCACTGACTCAGTGATTCGCTGATTCTCAAACTGTTTTCCTGGTGATCATGATGTAACAGCAGCATCACGCCCCGTGACGGCGTTTGTGCCGGTGCGAATCCGGTTGGTCACCCCAATTTCGACAGGCCGAAGTTGATCGGTGAGGCATGACCTCCAACGGCTTCACCCTCTCCGACCCAAACGACCGCGGGATGCTGGACGTGGTTGGCTTCGACACGACGGTGCCGGCGGTCATCGCGGACTTTGTTCGCGAATAGCGAACGGTTCAAGGACGCCAGGAACAACGCGGGCGGAGGCGAGAATCTCCGCCCGCTCTTTTTCACTTAAACCCTTCACAATTATGAAAGGACGTATGAAAACTAAGCGCACCAAACGCCAATCCAAATTGACGTTCAGGTTGAGATCTTACGGCAGCTACATTGACGAGGCCTATCAACTTGAAGCGACGCTTGCCAAGAAGCCTGCTCGTCTGCAGATCGACATGGTGGGATCAGGCGAGATTCCGCCCGATGCCGCGCTCCTCATGCGATCCATCCTGCAAAAACGATCGCCCAAGACGCGTCTTGTCACGAACGCGCGCTCCAGTCTTCAAGGATCTTCCGTTCTCATCTGGTTGCTCGGCGACACGAGAATCATCCGCGAAGACGCGCGCCTGCAGTTCCGTTCCGCCGGCGCATTCTCAACCGATGCCGATACGGCTTGGAAAGATCGCAGCTTCTTCGATGACGACCCATTCGAAGAAGAGGACTACCTCAAGGTGCTTCAAGCTATCAACGAATTCCTTCCCGTTAAGGAATTAGCCGGACATCCGATCGAAGTCCCGGTCTTGAAGGAATTTGGACTGGTGGACAACGAAAAGCTGGACGACTTGCTCGCCACCGCCTTTCAAACGGCGAAAGAAACCGGCGAAAAGCAGCGGCCAAAGCCTAAAACGATTGCGAAAGTACCAAGCCAGTGACTCCGACGAAGACGGCGGCACTGAAGCCTGATGCGGACTTTGTTCGTGAAACGCGAACGGTTCAAGGACGCCAGGAACAACGCGGGCGGAGGCGGAAGTCTCCGCCCGCCCTTTAATCTGGATAACAACTCTGCTTTGAAGTTTAAGTGATGTATGCGTTTGCACGTTCTCTGTGATCTGCACTTGGAATTTGGGCCGGTCAGAATCCCGCCCGCCGATGCCGATGTGGTGGTGTTGGCCGGAGACATTGATCTTGATCGCGGGGGTTGCCAATGGGCGCAATCCCACTTTCCAGTCAAACCCGTCATTTATGTTTTGGGCAATCACGAGTTTTATCGCCATTCCTTGCCAGCCTTGACAGAGGATTTAAAACGGGAAACTGAAAACAGCCATATTCATGTGCTTGAAAACGACGCCGTCGAAATCGGCGGCTACACGTTTCTGGGATGCACGTTGTGGACCGATTTTCAATTGTCAGGCGACGCGGAAGCAGCGATGCGGGTCGCAGAGGGGTTGATGAACGATTACAGGGTCATTCAGTTTAACCCCAAAAATCGCGCGTTGCGTGCCAGCGACACCGTTCGGCTGCATACCGAGTCCGTCGCCTGGATGCGCAAGGCTTTGGCGAAATGCAATCCCGCGCGCACTATCGTGGTGACACATCATGCGCCGAGCGCCCGGGCCGAGGCCCCATATCATGCCGACAGCCCGCTCAAGCCGGCATTTTCGTCCAACTTGGATAATTTGATTGAGAAGAGCGGCGTTCCGTTGTGGATTTTCGGGCACACGCATTACAACGTGGAATACACGATTGGTTCCACCCGCGTCTTGACGAATCAGCGCGGTTATCCATCGGAAGGGTGTCGAGGCTTCGATCCTGGGTTGGTCATCGAAGTCTGAGAAAACATCCCGTTGGCCGAGCAGCCCAGGCGGCGGTCTGCAGAACCGCAAAGGCTGGTGCAACCCCAGCACGGGATTCCAATTCTCCGGGCATAGGTGTTGAGAGAAACACGCCGGTCTTCCAAACCGGAATACAGGGCGCGATACCCCGATGCCCGATCCGCCTTCGCCGGGGGCTACGGCGGACAGGCCAGCCTTCGCCAAGGCTACGGCTTGGCAAGCCACTTCCGCGACGCGAACACCGGTGCCGGCCAGGGTTTCACAGACCTGGCTGCGGTGGTTCAACTCCGCCTTCGTGTCGCGTCCGGGTTGCAAACTTTTACAGTGAAGTCCCGGCTCTTAACCGGCGAGAACGCGGTGCAATTCCGCGGCAACCCACCAAATTCAGTCAATGAGTTTACGAATTAGTGAATCAGTGAATTTGCATCGGAACATCATCATCGTTGAATTCACAAACTCACTAACTCATTGATTCATCAATTCACTCATTGGTTTCGCTCCCGTAGCTCAAAGTATTAGAGTGCGACGCTTCGAACGTCGCGGTTGCAGGTGAGAGTCCTGCCGGTAGTGCCACTTTCACGGGCATGTGGTTCAACCCGAACAGCAGAGGGTCCAGACTCAGACTCTGGCAGCCTTGGGGGTGCAAGTCCCTTCATGCCCACCAGCCTTCGCTTGCAGCGCAGCCAGAGCA
>JBEKYR010000075.1:0-12587 GCA_049510745.1 Verrucomicrobiota bacterium
GCCTTGGGGGTGCAAGTCCCTTCATGCCCACCAGCCTTCGCTTGCAGCGCAGCCAGAGCAAGGCTGCCGCGTCGAAGCGAAGCGAAGACGGGCTTTCTGACCCGTCCCACCGGGCTTCGGCTTGGCAGGCCATTTCGCGGCGACTGGCTTCAGCGGGAAGAGCAGACCCCGGCGACTTAAAATCGCCGAGTCTTCCGGGTGCAAGTCCCGGGTCGCCGACCAACCTTCGCTCGCCGAGCTACGGCTTGGCAAGCCGGCGTGTGGTTAATCGGGAACAGCAGACCGGTTCGACTCAAGATCGAACAGCCTTGGGAGTGCAAGTCTCCCCACGCCGACCAGCCTTCGCCAAGCCTACGGCATGGCAAGCCAACCTTCGCTGCCCAGCTACGGCTGGCAGGCCAATTTGGAATGTCAACCGGACAAGCGATCCGGCCATGTCATACTCTACGACATCGGGTGCTGAACAAGGAGGGGGAAGGGTTCAGGCGAAGATTCGTGCGGGACTCAGCCGTTTTGCCCCGTTGCCCAGGTCATCTGATCGTAGCTGCCACCCCCAGAATCTGCCTTCCGATCGAATCCCTCAACTCTTTAGGCACGACGTCCCTCTGTTCAAGGGTCTTCCATGCGGCAACAGTGCGCTCGGCCGTCTCGACGGCGATCCGCCACAGCGGACTTGCCGGAATCCGCGCCGTGTCCGCAAAGCGCCGCATCTGGTCGGGAGTAATTTCAGAAAGGCTGCGGCTGCCGCCGAAGTTCAGCGCCAGTCTGTCGTTCGGAATGTACGGGAGCGTAGCGACAAAATCGTAGCCCGGCGAGAGCACGGGAGTGCGCCGGTCGGGGTACAGGAGCGACCAGTTCTTCAAGTGCATGTCGGCGTTGCCGATCAACACTGAGAAGATGAGACGGCGGACGAATTCCCAGACGGCGTCGTCGCCCGCTTCGGCCCAGAGGACGGAGGCGATATTCGCGTAACTGCGGTATTTATACTTGTCGTTAGGAAACTGTCCGAAGACTTGCGCGAAATCTTCCATGTGGACGGACTCCCCGCCTGACAAGCGGTCGAAGCGCCGGACGGCCAGAGCCTGGCCCCCGGGCTTACGCGCCTCTTCCGGGAGGCCCTTGATGTCCGCCATCGCCACGAGGCGGTTCTCGGGCACGGCGATGCCGACGCGGCGCGCCAGTTCGAGCATGGCGAATTCGTTCTCGGGGACAGCCGCGAAACGGGCGGACGGCAGCTTGACGATCCATGATCCGCCCATGCCGCCCACGGGGATGGTCAGTCCGCCAGAGGCTTCCATGAGAGCGGAGAACTTCAACTGCACCCCAGCCAGGGAAAAGCGCAGCGCCCCTTCGCGGGGATGATCGCCGTCATGATGATCATCTTCATCTTGGTGGTGAAGGCCGGCTTGCTGCGCCTCGCCTTCCGGCGGCGTGACCACAAGCGCGCCGGGGAGATCGGCGCCGAGCACGGCCAGCAAGAAGAATTCGCGCTCGGGATCAACTCCCGCCAGCTTCGCGAGGTATCCACGCAGGTGTCCTTCGGGCAGCAGGTTCGAGAAGAACGGCGGCACGCGGCGGGGCACGGGGCGCAGAGTTGTCACAAGCCCGCCGGTGCGGCCCTTGAAAGAAAGGCTCAAGGTTGGGCGCTGCGGATCGTCGATGTAGCCCTGCTCGAATGCGAAGAGCTGGCGGTCGCCCGCGAGGCGAGTGATGACACCGATTTGGCGCCCATGCAGGTGGACGAAAAGCGCGTTGAGCTTTTTCGGGTCAAACTTCATCGTGCGGTTCCCCGGTTGTGTCCTCGCTGGCGTCATCGGCATAGAGGGAGCGCTCTTCGCCCTCGCCGGGCTGGTCGTTGAGATGGTCGCGAATCAGGGACTGCACCACGGGGACGAGGGCACGCGGGACCATGAGAAGATCGTGGTCGAGAATGCGGACCAGTTCCAGAAGCGTGTCGTAGCGCGGCACGATCTTCCCGGACTCGATGCCGGAGACGTGCCTCTGGGTCAGACCGATGCGGCTGGCCAGGTCTCTCTGAGACCAGCGGCGCTTCGCGCGCGCCTCCTTCAGAGATCGGCGCAACTCCTCCGGGAGGCCGTTCAGACGCAGCGTTTTGATGTCTTTATTTGCATCATCATTCATCATTGATACAATAAAATATATCTGGATGAATTGCAAGTGATGCCTTACATTACATTGAACTCGCAGTCTGATATAACCAAAGGTATCACCGATTACCTTGCCCGGTTTAAGACGGCACCAAGGGACGGGAGTTTGCGGCGACCATTCTGTCGCCCGTGTAGCCCAAGGCAGAGGGTGTTTGCGCACGGCCACCGCTCAAACCTCCGCCAGTGCAGGTGTCCCGACGAGTCCGGACCACGGGCACCAGCCTTCGCTCGGCGAGCTACGGCTGGCAGGCCAATTTGGAATGTCAACCGGACGAGCGGACCGGGCCTGTTTGCTAAACAGCGCGCTCCTGGAAACGGGAGTGTGGTGCAAGTCCACGGCATTCCGCCAGCCTTTGCAGGCGGCCACCATCGCGCGTTTAGTTCAAAGAGAACCGTCCAGCTTATAACTGGAGTCGCACTAGATGAGTGCCTGGGTCCGGAGCGTTACCGGAAACGCGCATCAGCCTTCGCCCTTTGGGCTACGGCCTGACAGGCCATTTCCGTCCCTGTGGTGTAGCCCAGCCAACACGCCTGCCTCTCATGCAGGAGATCACCGGAGCAAAGCCGGTCAGGGACGCCAATTTTCACGCCCCCAAAGCATTTTGAGCGATGCACTCCTTTGGTAGCTGCAAAAACAAAAAAGTGGCGATTCCTTCGCCCTCTTTTTGCGTTTTCCAACTCGGCATTAGAGGAAAAGTCGGGTTGAACATATTCGTGGCCTTGAGCGGGCTTGCGGCGTCTGCACGCCGGAACCGGGTGCCGGAGGCCGGCACAGGCGCTGCCCCAGCGCCCAAGCTTTGTTGCGCGGGGGCCGTCGTTGGTCACACGAACCGTCCTGGGTTCTGCCACCCCGGCTCGGGCGCGAGCCCTCTGGACGGATGATCCGGCGAGCAACGCGCCGCGTTGACGACCGGACCTTCGGCAACCCTGCCGAGTCGGTTGCAACTACTTCTCCACCGCTTTGAGCTTCGCGTCGATTTCCTCGAGGGCAAAGCCCTCGGCGGCGATCCGGCGTTGGGCATCGGTCAGCACCAACCAGGGAAGACTCGCGATGCCCGTGACCCAGGCCGTTTGCTCTGATTCCTCCGCCACTTGGCCCACGGGGAACGGGAACGCGTTCGAAGTTTTCCATTCCTGGAAAGAACGGCTGTCGATGACGGCGGCCTGCACACCCAGGACCGTGAGGCCCTTCTGCCGTAGCGCCTCGTGCTGCCCGATCACTTGGCGGACCAAATGCCGGGACGGACGCTGTTGGCTGTCGAAAAGGCAGAGCAGGATGGGCTTGTTGGTGGGCGCCGCGTCGCTCCCCAGGCCCAGCGGAGCCAGGTCCGGCAGCGGGTCGCCCTCGGCGACGACGTGCAACGTGGCGAAGATGTTTTTCAGCATAGCCCTGACCTTCGAGTCGGCACCCGGCGCCTTGGCGTCCGGGGACGGAAGCTGAATCGTGAAGGCGACGGGATACTTTTCCACCAGCCAGAGCCGAAAGGCCCGGCCGTTCAGGCGGTAGTCCACGATAAGGTTCTTTACCTTTCCAGACGCGGGGTCGCCGCCAATTCCTGTGAACGGTTGCGCGATCGTGACCGACAACGCATCGCCCGACAGGTGCTGCCGCAGGAATGCGGTGACATCGCTCCAGGCGTCCGTGGTGCCGATGAAGGCTCTATCGATTTGCAGCGTGTCCTTGGCCACGAGCCCGTTCGCCACGAGCGCGGAGACGACAACCAGGATGGCAGGCAAGACCCGCAATCTCCCCGGGCGGACGTTGATCCTGTGCATACGCCCAGTCTAATAAACCTCCAGTCCA
The DNA here is from genome assembly GCA_049510745.1 of Verrucomicrobiota bacterium. Lineage (GTDB taxonomy): Bacteria > Verrucomicrobiota > Verrucomicrobiia > Limisphaerales > Palsa-1400 > PLGF01. The sequence continues at coordinate 3,973 of JBEKYR010000075.1, forward strand.
AGTGTCACGCTGTTTATGAAACGAATACTCGTCCTGGGCGCGTGACAGAATTCTTCGGCTACTCCGCTAAGCAGGTCTGCATAAACATTTTGACAGCGCTGGTGTGAAAATGGTGTGTGCAAGCGGAGGTGATTATGGGGTTGTTGCATCTGACATGTCGCCAGCGTGGGGAACTCATGACTGAGCGAGACGAAGCTGCTGATACAGCGACGTATCGGCGTGTGGTCGGTCTTTTGGCCGTGGCCGACGGAGTGCCACCCTCACATGTGTTCCTATGCCGCTAGCAGCATAGTCGCCACAGCACTGCGATGGACCTATTTCGACATGGCGTCGACCGATCTGTCATTGCCCTCTGGCTTGGACATGAATCCATGGAAACGACGCAGGTTTATCTACACGCAGATATGTGAGCTCAAGGAGGAGGTGCTAGCCAGAACAGAGTCGTTCAACGGGCACCAAGGCCGCTATCGTCCAAAGGATAAACTGCTGGCCTCCCTTCAGAGCCTGTGATTATGCCGAATCCAACACCTGAGAAAGCTGTGATTTAGCCGGAGCACGTAGTCCCACTCGGCATAAATTGGTTCCCGGCATTATGGGAGCCAGTTCGGTGCAATTCCGAGTGGGGGCTCCAGATCGGTTTGGCGGTCGTCCACCAACCACGCAGTCGAGCCAGCGCTCAGGCAGGCGTCATAAGCCAGCCACGCCCAGGGCAGCACTGGGGACTGCGACCATTCGCCTCCATGTCCCGATGCATCGGGACGGATTTCTTTTGTAAAGAAACCTCGCCGGAGCGTCCCCGGCTGGAGGCTCCATTTCCTTTGTTCGCGTAGTCCAACAGCAGAGACACGACGTCGAGAGCGTCGCCAGTGCAGGTGCGATTCCTGCCGCGGGCATCCGCCTTCGCCGTTGGGCTACGGCGGGACAAGCCATTTTCCGGCCTGCAAGCTTTAAAGTGAAGCCGCGGTCTTTTAAGCCGTGGAACCCGGAGCATTACCGGGGCGGGCCACCATTTGCCGGGTCGTCTAATTCGTAGGACATCGCCCTTTGAAGGCGATTATGCTGGTGCAAATCCAGCCCCGGCAGCCAATTTCCGCTCGGTAGTGAAATAGAATCACGTCTGGCCTACACCCAGAAATCGGAGGGGCAGAACCTTCCCGGGCGACCAATCTTTGCCTTCCGGGCTACGGCTCGGCGGGCCATTGTTTGCCGCGCCACCGCGCAAAGCGCGACGGCGGGCCTCGTGGCGTAATCAGGAGCGCGCCGGTCTCTGAATCCGGAGGACTTGGAGCAAAACCAGGCGAGGCAGCCAATTTCCCCATGCCAATACACGAGAGGTTTGCCGCGCGTTGGGCGTATTGCATCGGCCTGCCCTGCGGTCAGCGCGTGTGTTTGGCGACGACGCGGTAGCGTGACCACGTCACGCTGCCCGGCAATTGTTTTCGCGACAGGAGGCGAAGAGTGGCAGCGGCTTTGGGCGGCGGGTCGCCGGGAATATCGAAAAAGCTCGAGATGCCAACGCCGCCGTCAGCGACCGGCACGGTGACGTGGCTGATTTCATCGACAAGCCCGGCGTGGAGCATGGCGCCGTTGAACTTTCCGCCGCCCTGGAGCATCAGCTTGCGCAGATGAAAATGGGTGCCGAGTTTGCGAAGGGCAACGTGCAAGTCAACTTCCTTCTTGCCGCAGAAGAGGTAGGAGACGCCGGCGGACTGGAGGTGCGCCAGATAATCGTCGCCGACGCGCTCGGTGACAAGCAGGACAACATGATCACCGTCCACTTCATTCTCCTGGAAGCGCAGAACGCCTTTCGCATCCACACCGATGGCCAGTCGTTTGGCCTTTTTGTCGGCGATATGGTCACAACGAACGACCGGCTTCTTGGCGCGGGGCAGCTTCACGTTTCGGCCGGCAAATTCCTTCATCGTGGTCGTGCCCACGAGCCAGGCGCCGATGCCAAAGCTGGCCGCCGTGGTTTCGAAGAGCGTAGCGCTGTCTTTGCGGCCGGGAAGTTTGCCCCAGCGATCGCCCAGGATTTTGCCGTCGATGGTCGTACACATGTGGCAGATGACGTAAGGTCTCATGATTTTCTCCAGAGTTCGAATCCTTCAATGCCAACATGCGCCAAAACTGTGCCGAAGGCCAGCCGGAAGCATACGCCAGAATGTGCGGACATTTCCCTTTCGTTCCTCTGGGCAGGACATTGAACGATGATCGGGAAACGTTTCGATCCCGCCGTCGGCGAATCCTCAACAAAGAACAAACACCTCACCGCGGAAAGCGCGAGCCATGTGCAAACATTTTATGAACGACATACTGAACAAGTCGATGGTGCTGGTGCTCAACCGCAACTGGCAGGCCGTCAACGTCCGCACGCCGCAAGAGGCCTTCTGCATGATGGCGACGAACGTGGCGACCGGCCTGGAAATCGAAGGCGAAAACCACATTCGTCCCGTCTCTTGGGACGAGTGGATCACGCTGCCCATTCGTCCGCAGGACAATGCGGTGCAGACCGTCCGTGGCCCGATCCGCGTGCCCACGGTGATCGTGGCTGTGAATTACGCCAAGGTGCCCAAGAAGCGCCCGAAGCTGTGCGCCCGCGCCATCCGAGAGCGCGACGGCAACCGCTGCCAATACACCGGCCGCGTGCTGCGCCCCGACGAAGGCAGCATGGATCACGTCCTGCCCCGCTCGCGCGGCGGCAAGAACGCCTGGGAGAACCTGGTTTGGGCCGGCAAGGACGTGAACGCCCGCAAAGGCAACCGCCTGCCGCACGAGGCCGGTCTTAAGCTGCTGTCGCTGCCGCGTGCGCCGAAGGAACTTCCGGCGACTGCGGTCATTCGCAATGTTCACGGCGTTTATGAATGGAAACTGTTCCTAAACGAATAAACAAGGGCGAGCGGGCCTTCAAGGCTCGCTCTTCCAAAAAAAGAGGATAAATTACAAGTTAACACGCTCGGTGAGCGAGACGCGCCGATATGGAAACATTGAATATTAATTCCCGCCACGGGTTGGCACGAGATCAACATGGCAAATGGTCGTTCAGCGAGGAATCCATGCCGTACCGTCCGCAGGAAGGCTTCCACAAAGTATTCAACAACAGCGTCGTCCAGTATCTAAATTGCTTTGACAGTGCGTTTCGAGCTGCGAAGTCGGCGTGCGAATGCGAGTTCGTTTTCACATTGCTTGGCGTGAAGGGAATGATGGAGATGAGCTGGGATCCTTTCGAAACGACGCGGCTCGCAATTCCTGCAATGGTCAAACTTCACGCAAAAATCGAAGACTTTGAGACACAACGACATCTTGGACTGTGGACTTACGGCCACATTATTGAAGCATCGGAACCTTATGAACGCCTCGCAAATCTCATCGCGGTTTCTCAAGGGGAACGTTCCAAGATCTCCCGGTTTCCTCCGAGCAAAAATGGACGACCGCAGAGCCCGGGCGAGAAGATTCGGAAGTTGGATCAAATGGCAAAAGCTGCGGGGCTTCCGAATGTCGTAGATCCATTAAAGGAGGTCTGGGATCGAGAGTTACGGAATTCCATTTTCCACGCAGACTATGGTCTGCACGGGGATTCTGTAGTGATCCCATCTGGTCCGCGAAAATACAGCCACGAACAAATTATGACGATCATCAATCGCGCCCTAGCTTATCATCACGCTTTCACTAAGTTAATGGAAATCTACAGAGAGACATATGAACGGCCAATCACTGTCCCGGTTCACCCGCGTTTCAGCAACTCCCCCGGCGAAAGAGCCACAATTGTGGTTAGAGAAGGAGTTGGTGCAATTGGACTCAAACATTCATGGACCGAGGATGAGATTCGTCGTGGTCACGTTGCGTGGTTCTTTGGCATCGTGTTCTTGGAGGAAGGCAAACAGCTATCAACCAATCACTCAATCAATTTCTTCCATGCCGACGGAAAGGGTGAGCATGTTCCTATTTAAGAAGACTCGATTCCTCCATTCATGAACCCCAAAGATTTTCTGCGACTCGGCGTTCCTCTTGGCGCGGCCACTCGGCGGGCGACGGATTTTGTCGCCAAGTTCATTTTCGGTGGGGGCGATAAGTCGCGGCTGCATGAGGAAGTAACGGCCATCATCGCCAATCCGTCGGCCTACGCGGGCGACCGGCTGCGCGGCGAATTCGCGAAGGCATTGCTCAAGGGGCTGCTCCACCGCGCGTAGAGCCCGTGAAATACCAGCAGTGGGGTGACGGTCTTGAAAGAGACGCGGTGATGCAAATGGAGAAAACGTGTCTGTTGCCGGTTTCGGTGGCGGGCGCATTGATGCCCGATGCTCACGTTGGCTACGGCCTGCCGATTGGCGGCGCGCTGGCAACGGACAATGCCGTGATTCCTTACGCCGTCGGCGTGGACATCGCCTGCCGCATGAAAATGACGGTGTTGGATATTCCATTGCGCGACTTGGAGCAGAAGCAGGACCGGCTGACCCGCGCCATCGAGACGGAAACGCGCTTTGGCGTCGGCGCGACGTTCCGGGATCGCCGCGTCCACCAGGTGATGGATGCCGATTGGGCGACCAGCCCGGTGACGAAACAGAACAAGGATCGCGCATGGTCGCAACTGGGCACCAGCGGGAGCGGAAATCATTTCGTCGAGTTTGGTTTGTTCACGTCGCACTCAAAAATCAACGATCTTGAGCCGGGAACCTATGTCGCGCTCCTGTCGCACAGCGGCAGTCGCGGCACGGGCGCGGCGGTTTGCGATTACTACAGCAAGATCGCGTTCGCGCAATTTCCAGATTTGCCCAGCGAATTGAAACGTCTTGCATGGTTGTCGCTCGATTCACAGAAAGGGCAGGAATACTGGAACGCGATGGAATTGATGGGGCGTTACGCCGCGGCCAATCACGAACGGTTCGCTCAAGACGCCCTCTCATGGGACAAGGTGAACAACGCCGCGCACAGGACAAAGAAAAGAAAAATAACGGAATAGATTTGGAATGGAAAGTCGTAGCGGGCATAGAATAAGCAGCCTCCAAGGGCGGCCCAAAACAGCAGGGCCAGGGACGCTTTCGCGTGAATTCCGCGCGCGACAAACCAGTGGAAAAGGACGATACACAGGGCCAGAATGATCAGCGCGCTGCCCAGCCAGCCGAAGGTAATGAGAGTTTCCAACCAATCGTTGTGCAACTGCGCCGGCCAGTACTCTGCCGGGTCCGGCCGATAGAGTTGGAAAAGCGGTCCAAAGGTCCCCGGCCCGGTCCCGTAGAGGGCGCAATCGTCGGCCATCGGACGCGCCATGTCGTACATTTGATTGCGGCCCTCCAGCCCCGCTTCCAATTCGCGGCCCGCCAGGCGCGGCCCCAAACCCTCCCAGCCGACCAGCGCGCTGAATCCAAGAACCACCGCCAGGCCGGCTGCGATCGCGACCTTGGTTTTGACGTCTTCCTTGGGCTGGGCCGACCAGAGAACGGCGGCGGCCAAAGCCAGGTTCACAACCGCCACGGCGGCGCCCATTCTGCTGGCTGAGATGATCGGGCAGGCCGCCATAATCATCGCGCACACCAGCACCAAGTGGCGCGAACCTATGCCGAAAGCGTCACGGCGGCTGACCTTGCGGCGGGCGGAACGTTCCAATGTCCACCACAACCCCAGCGAGACAGGCCAGAGCAGGTTGAAATACTGGGCCGCATTGGAACGGTAGGCGTAGGGTCCGAACTGGGCAAGCGCCTCGGGGTTGTCATGCGTGGATTGGATAAATAGGAGCAGTGGCGTTCCATCGATTCGTTGAACAATGCCTTCAAGGCCGAGCAGCCCGCCGTTGATCGTCAGAACCCACAGCAGCCGCCTCAGGCGTTCGGGCAGCAGGCTTTCGCGCCGGCGATGCGGGTCGCCGAACTGGCCGCGTTCGGCGCGTTCTTCATCGGGCGTCTTGCCGAGCAACCAATCCCGCGCGGCCCAAAACGACAGAGCGATCGCCAGGTAATTGCAGAAGGCTTGCCAACTGCTGGCGCTGTCGTAACTGTGCGGCAACCACGAAACGAAGGAATGGTACTCCAGACTTGCTACCGCGGGGTTGTAAATCGAGCGGCTGTTCAAGGCGCTGACAAAACAATAGCCGATGAGCAGCACGGTGAGCGCCGCCAGAACGCGGCTGAGAAAGTGCCCCGTTGTTGCCCTTTCGCGCTCGCCGGACCCGCCGGTTGGCTCCTCGTCGCGGTTCCGGTCCCAGCACGGATTGCGATAGCCGGTCAAAAACCGGATGATCAATTTGACTCCGAGCAGCAGGCCCAGGAAATAACCAGCCCCGTTCATCGCCCATATCGACCACGGCTGGGTCGTTCCAAAGGCCCAGGGGCTGAAAAGAACCATCAAATAAAGAAGGCCCTCAGAGATGGCGTCGCACGCCCTGTATAGCCGAAGTGTTCTCAGTGAAAGACTCAGCGGCTTGAACATGGGGGGACGCTATTTGGAATGGTTCCAGGGACCATAAATTTGCGGATGATTAAGCGATGGTCCGCGGCAATTGACAAGTCTCAACTAAAAACAAATAGGACCATCCACTATCTCTTCGTCAGGGCGATGGTAAAATCGTCGGATTGCACTACACATATCCTTGTCATCTGCATGAGCTTAATCCACAGTGACTTACAGCGTTTTCGCCGGCTGTGAATCGAAATTATGTCGGTTTCATTTACACTTTCCGGCTCACCTGATGTGATCGAGGCAAAGGAATCGATAGTTTTAACTCGTTGATACGCAATGTGTAATATGCATAGATGGAACGTCAGAAAGTCTGCTGGCACAACCCTTGCTGACAATCACTATGAGATATGCCGTTTAAACAGCATTAGAGAGTGAAAAAAACCAACTTGACATCGAACATGAATAAATCAATCACAGTTTTTGCCGGGATGGCGGCGGTCGGAGCGCTCGTTGTTTTGGCCCAGAGTGCGCAGAGCCAAGTCCTCTACGATAACACCACAGGCAACACAGGTTACAATCTCAACTTTGCCGGGTCAGCGGGCAATGAGGTGGATCTCGCCGGCCCGTCCTCCGCCAACTATCTGATCACCGGCTTCATCTTCCAGTACGACTTTGTTGGCACTGGCACTCCAACCGGCAGTGTGGATCTGAGCTTCTACAGAAACGACGGTTTTCCTCAATATCACGGCTATTACACCCCAGGCACGCTGCTGTATGATAGTGGGCCATTTTCGCTCACGAGTTTCACCTCGCCCGCGGGAGCGCAGCTCGTTTACGGTGTGCCAGACTTGGCCGGCGGAACCGGATCGGGAGTCGTTGCCGGCGGAGTCATTGTGCCAGATCAGTTTACCTGGGTTGTCACCTTCTCCGACTTGGGCGCAGGTGATAGTGCGGGCTTGGGTCTTTATAACCCGCCGACGGTCGGTGACAATTACGGCAATAATGCTTGGATGAATGATGGCAGCGGCTGGGTATTAGAAGCGACCATTCCTCCTTATCCTCCCGCTGAATTTGGCGCTAGAATCACCGGTTCACAGGTGCCGGATTCTTCCTGCTTGCCACTCTCCGTATTATCGGTGGCAATGGCTTTTGGCTGGATGAAGCGGTTCCAACGCCGCGGGTAATCCTCTCTCTATTTTCAATTCTCGAACAAGGCCCGGTTGTCCGGGCCTTGTTTTTTTGACAACACCGTTCAGCAGGTCGATTAACTCGCTGCCGCCTGCTTCCGGCACCGCCATCGTGGTGCGAATCATCGCAGAGAATGCTGGCCGCAGGGCTTTCGGCGCGGCCGCAGGGGTTCAAAGCGCCAATACACCCGAACACTTGGCGCAAGTGCCTTTTAATGGAACAGAAGGCGGTAAAACGAGATCAATCCGCCGGGAACGACACTGATGCTCCAGTCGGCTCCATTGGTGGAGACCGCGTTAGTCGCGGCAGACCAGGCCACCGGTGGGGTCAAATTGGTGGCGTAGAGCAGGACAAATCCCGCCGGATTGGTTGGCCATAAGGCCGTAATTGTCGGCACGCTGCTTGTTGTCACGATGCCTGTAAGGGGATTGGTGACCAGGATCGTTTGCGCGCCCGACTGGCTGATGCTGAACGAGGGAGGAGCAACCACGGTCGCATCGAGGCCAAATTCCCAAGTTGTGTTGGCGCTGTCCGTCGCGGTGGCGGAAAGATACCTCCCCGGCCGAATCCCCAGAGGGAGAGTCAGGATAAAAGTGGCCTGGCCATTGGTGCCGGTTGTGATGTTGGTCGAACCGATGTATATCAAGCCCTCCCCATAGCCGGACGGGTTCGGCGCCACGTTCTCGTAGAACTGGATCAGGAATTGTCCATTGGCATAGGTGCTCATTGAGCCTTGAATGTCCGTGGTGACACCGTCGCTGACCACCTCCGTCAAGGTAACCAAGTTGGAGATGGTCACCCCGGAGTTCCCGAGAACGATCCCCCAGCCTGCATTGGAAAAGATGCTGTTGCGGCTGACAAAGTTGCCCAGGCATCCGGCGCGTATCCGCACTCCGTCATACTGAGACGTTGTTGCATACGCGATGTGATTATCCGCGGCCGGAGTCGATCCGCCCACCCAATTGTTGCCGGCCGTATTGAGAAAATCGATGTTGTGCCACTGATTGCCCAACGGGCTGGCGCCATCGGCCTTGGTT
>JBEKYR010000076.1:0-9516 GCA_049510745.1 Verrucomicrobiota bacterium
TTCAACCCCAAAATACCAACTTCCTACTCGGACTGACCCTCTGGCCTTCCTCAAATTCTATCCGGCACCTCACCTCACGTCAACTCAATTGTTGAATGTATGAAGTTGACCCCAATGCCTCTCTCAATTGTTGAATGTATGAAGTTGACCCCAATGCCTCTGCTTTCGATTGTTGAATGTATGAAGTTGACCCCAATGCTTCTGCCTCCAATGCTTCTGCCTCAATTGTTGAATGTATGAAGTTGACCCCAATGCCTCTGCTTTCGATTGTTGAATGTATGAAGTTGACCCCAATGCTTCTGCAGCATCCCATGCAACGAAATCATTGTCCGAAAGTATTGGGCCGCTGGCGAGCTCAACGCTTTCAAGATTCTTGTCAGTGCCCATGCCGGGAAATGAAGGATGTTTGACGATGTAAATACCGATGGTCTCTGATCCGCCAGGAATATTTGTCGTTTGGCCCCACGCTCCACAGGTAACTAATTCCACAAGTATAAATAATAACCAGTGTTTCATATTGTTTTCCTCAGTGTCTATCTTCAGTTCAATGTTTCCAATTCACTAAAATGAATAACTTATGGGATATCCTTCGCCCTGGCGATTTGGGGTCGACTTCATACATTCAACATTTCGCCGATGTTGTTCACGTCAAGCTGGCCGCCGCGAAGACCGTGACGGTGGCGGCATGTCCCACCGTCGCGATGAGGGCCGTCGCCAGGCAGAGCGAGAGATTGAGGGCGCGCGTGAGACGCATGGGGATATTAAAGCGTTAGCGCAAGCGCTGGCAGGCGGTTTTGATGATCCATTTCGAGCTTTCCAACGCGGCCCGGGCCGTCCAGGCGTCGGCCCCGGTGACGGCCTGCACGATGCGCACGGCCCGTTCCCGCAGCTTGAGGTTGTTGGCGTTGAGATCGACCATCAAGTTGCTCACCACTTTGCCCATGCGCACCATGGCCAGGGTGGTCAGCGTGTTGAGAATGATTTTCGTGGCCGTGCCGGCTTTCAGGCGCGTCGAGCCGGTCAGCACTTCGGGTCCCACGTCCGCTGCGAGGACCAGATCGGGATGACAGGGGCGCGGGATTTTCAGGTGGGGATTAAAACAGAGCAGAATGGTCCGCGCCCCGCGCGCTTTGGCCGCCGTCAACGCCCCCCACACAAAAGGCGTCCGCCCGCTGGCGGCAATGCCGATGACCACGTCGCGCGGGTTGACGCCGCGGTACTCGATGGCCGCCGCTCCGGCGCGGGGACTGTCTTCGGCCCCTTCGACCGATCGCCACAGGGCGGTCTGGCCGCCGGCAATGATGCCTTGGACCCGGTCCGGCGGCACCCGGAAAGTCGGCGGGCATTCCGCCGCGTCCAGTATCCCCAGGCGGCCGCTGGTGCCGGCGCCGACGAAGAAAAGCCTGCCGCCGCGTTGAAAGGCGGCCACGACCATGCCCACCGCCCGTTGGATTTTGCGGCGCATTTTGAGCAGGATGGGGCCGATCTGGGATTCTTCCTGGATCATAAGCCCGACGGCTTTGGACAAAGGCATTTGATCGAGCTTGAGGGAACGGGGGTTGCGCTGTTCGGTGGGGGAAAGCGCGCGCGAAACCGGCAGGAGGTCGGGTTCAACGGCGGGGACGCTTTCCCGTTCCCCGGTGCGGCCGCGTCCGAAGTGTTCGCGCGCCAATTCCAGGGCGCCCCAGGCGCTTTCCCGGCGCAACGGCGCGACGGTCGCGCCGGGCCAAAGCCGGTGCAGGCGCAGGCGCACCTGGCGGGCAAAAGCGGGCTGCTGCAAAAGCACGCTTCCGGCCAGGACAAAGCGCACCAGCGCGCCGTTTTTGGCCAGCTTGCGGGCGCAGGCGGCGGCATCGCCGGCCAGGGACTCCGCGGCGGCTTCGAGAATATCGCAGGCGATCTTGTCGCGCTGGGCGGCGGCGTTGAAGACCTGCACCGCCAGGGAGGAGATTTCCGATTTGGAGGCGGTCCTGGCCCAGTCAATCAAATCTTCCGGCTCGTTGAGTTGCAGGGCCTGGAGCAGGCTCTGTCCAATTTGCGGCCAGCGACCGTCCCGGTCCAGGTGGAAGACGGCCGCTCGCAGACCGCGCAGGCCGATTTCATAGCCGCTGCCTTTGTCCCCCAAAATGTGGCCCCAGCCGCCCAAGCGCGCCGTCCGGTTGTCCGCCGCGCGACCGAAGCAGCACGAGCCGGTGCCGCTCAGAACCAGAACCTGGGCCGCGGGTTCCGTGCGGGCATTGGAGGCGCCGGCCATCAACGCGGTTTCCAAATCGTTCGTGGCGTAACAGGGGACGTTCGGCCAGACCTTCGCCGCGGCGGCGCGGACGCGCTGGCGGTCGGTGTCGGTCCGCGCGCCCGCCACGCCAATGGCCAGGCCGGCCAGAGGCGCCTTGGCCTGGCGGGACAGGCTCTGCATCGCGTCGAAATGGGCGAGCAAGGCGGCGTCATCCAGCAGGTGCAGATTGGCGGGGCCAAATTCGGCGCGCAGGCAAGGCTGGTCTTGGCCCGGCGCCAGCAGGGCAGTGGTGCGGGTGCCTCCGCATTCGATTCCCAAATAAGCGGCGGCGCGATTCGATTTGTGCATGAACGATGCGCTTTTCCTGTTTGAACTGTTCAGGGCGGGTCTTTTTTACAGCATCCGCGGAGTTTTAGCCATGATTTTTTCTCCAATCCGGTCTATTAGTTTTTGCGCGAAGACAAACGGCGCGTCGCGACGCGCCGAAAGACATCGTTTTATGACCCAAATCGAACAGGAATTATTGGAAACTCTGCTGGAATTGGAGCGGAGCGCCGCGCGGATGCCGGCGGCCAATCCCAAGCCCGACTTGCGGCCGCTCTTTGCGCGAGTCGAGGCCCTGACCGGCCGGCTGCCGCGCGGCACAGACCCGGATTTGCTGCACTATCTCCACCGCAAAAGCTACCAGAAAGCCCGTGCCTTCCTCCAGCAACGATAAAACGCCGGCCTTGGCCGACACCATCGCCGCGATCGCCACCCCGCTGGGCGAAGGGGGCATTGCCATGGTCCGGTTGTCCGGCCCGCAATCCCTGGCCATTGCCGGAGCGGCTTTTCATCCCGTGGGCGCCTCCTCTGTTGCCCCGTCGGCGGCGCCGAGCCACACGATTCATTTTGGCCGGATCGTGCGGGCCGGCCGGGTGGTCGATGAAGTTCTGCTGGGCGTGATGCGCGCGCCGCGAACGTTTACGCGCGAGGACGTGGTGGAAATCACCTGCCACGGCGGCTTGCTGCCCGCCAAGCTGGTGCTGGACGCCGTTTTGGAAAAGGGCGCGCGCCTGGCCGCTCCGGGCGAATTCACCCGCCGCGCTTTTCTCAATGGCCGCATTGACCTGGCGCAGGCCGAAGCGGTGGCGGATTTGATCCATGCCCGCACCGAACTGGCCGCCGCCGCCGCGCAGGAACAACTGGCGGGCCAGCTCTCCCGGCGCATCAACCTGTTGCGCGATGATCTGATGAAGATTCTGGCGCACGTCGAAGCGCACATTGATTTTCCCGACGAGGACATCGCGCCCGACACGCGCGAAAAATTGACGGGCCGACTGCGCTCGGCCATATCCTTCATGGAGGAACTGCTGCGCACCGCCAACGAAGGGCGGCTGTTGCGGCGCGGCATCCGCGCGGCGATCGTGGGCCGCCCCAACGTCGGCAAATCCAGCCTGCTCAACCAGCTTTTGGGCCATGATCGCGCCATCGTGTCCCGCGTTCCGGGCACGACGCGCGACACCATTGAGGAAACCGCCAGCGTGCGCGGCATCCCGGTCGTTTTTATTGACACCGCCGGGCTGCGGGAGGCGGCGGATGAAATCGAAATCGAGGGCGTGCGCCGCAGCCGGGGCGTGCTGGCGGCGGCGGAGCTGGTCCTGCACGTGCTGGACGGCGCCGAACCGCTGGCCGGGCCGGACGAAAAGCTGTGGGCGGAATTCGCCGGGAAGAAGCGGCTGCTCGTCCGCAACAAGGCCGATTTGCCCCAACGCCTGGAACTGCCCGCCGGACTGGCCGCGGTCAGCGTGAGTTGTTTGACAGGAGCGGGCATCGACGACCTCAGGGACGCCATCCGGGATGCGCTGTGGGTCGGCGGCATCCACGCCGAGATGCTGCAAGTGATGATCAACGCGCGGCACGAGGACGCGTTGCGGCGGGCGCGGGCGGCGGCGGAGCGGGCGGAAGGGGCGTTGCGGGCCAACCTGGGCCTGGAACTGGTGGCGCTGGACCTGCGTCTGGCGGCCAACGCCGTCGGGGAAATCGTGGGCAAAACGACCACGGAAGATTTGCTGGATTCGATTTTCAGCCAGTTTTGCCTGGGCAAGTAATGAATCACCGGCTTGGTTCTTCAGCAGCGCCAACCGCCTCAACAGAATGACGTCCGCCCTGAAAGGGGCAAAACAAACCCCAGAAACACGCTTAACCGCGGGCGGATTCTGCCGATGAGGAATTGGACTGAAACAGCGCCGTGAAACCGAAGTATTCGCTCTGGGTGACCGTCATCGCTGCCTCTGGGTTGTTCCTCCTCCCAGGGCGGCTTGTTGCGTTGGATTCCTCAAGGACTGTCTATCAATACAACTGCCGGACTTGGACGCGGCAGGCCGGTTTGCCGGTCAATGCCATACGCGCTATTGCGCAAACCAAGGATGGCTACTTGTGGCTGGGCACGCAGAAAGGACTGGTCCGGTTCGACGGAATGGAGTTTAAAACCATCAGTCTGCCAAACGAACCTCACTTCCGGCACGCTGGTGTTTCGTATCTGGCCAGTTCTGGGAACGGCGGGCTTTGGTTCGGAATTGAAAACGGTTCGGTGGGATTCTTTGACGGGAGCAGGTTCCACTCCCTGGACGGCTACTGGTGGGTCAATTCTCAGATGCGTGTTGGCGCGCTGCGTGAAGACAGTCACGGTGCGTTATGGGTTGGAGCGGGCGGCGGAGTGGGCCGGTGTTTCCAGGGAAGCACCAATGGCAGCACTTTTTTCAGCCAGTTGAGTGGCATATCGGCCCTGTCCGAAGATGCTCATCATCGCATCTGGCTGGGAACAGCCGAAGAAGGGTTGTATTGCTGGGAGGGCGGAGAAATCAAGCCCTTTCCTGACACGACGCTCAAGAAAGAAGCCATTTTCGCGCTTGCTTCGGACTCCGGCGGGCGATTGTGGGTTGGGACGGGGGCTGGATTGCATTACTACGATACGAATTTCGCGCGCACGGATCCGATGCCGTTCTTGATTGATGTCAAAGCCCTGCTGGCCGACCCGAACGGGGATATCTGGATTGGCACTGCTGGCGATGGCCTGGTTCGTTATCAGGAGGGCAAGACCGGTCATCTCGGCCGCATCGATGGTCTGGCAGATGACTTTGTGACAGCGTTGTGGGAAGACACCGAGGGCAGCCTTTGGGTCGGCACGCGGGAAGGGTTAAGCCAATTCAGCGACGTGAAGTTCCCCATTTATTCGCGCGCCGATGGAATGGTCGAGGGTTCCTGCCACGGGCTGTGCGCCTCCACCAACGGCGGGATTTGGGTTGCCAGTACCAAGGGGCTTTCGTGGTTTGATGGCTGCCGCTTCACCAATTTTTCAGGGCAATTCGGGCTTTTCAACGCCTATGTCAAACGGGTGTTCGAAGCCAGGGATGGAGACGTCTATTTTATCAAGACCAGTCGCACTGGCGCGCGCGAAGTGGACGTGCTGTCGAACGGAAAGATCGTCGCGAGTCATCGCACCCAGAACTGGCCGACGGCGATGGCGGAGGATGCTCAGGGAGTAGTGGTGGCAGTGGCCGGGGACCTGTTCCGAGCGAGCAGGACGGAATTGGTTCCCTATGCCTATCGGGATGGGAAGAGTCCGGAACTGAGATGGGTGCGCAATTTGTTTGGCTGCAAGGATGGCTCCCTCTTGGTGGCCTCCGTCAACGGGGTGTTTCGCTTGAAGGATGGCGCCTTTGAGCATTGGTCGGTTTCCGAAGGGTTGTCCGACTACGATGTGCTTTGGGTGTCGGCTGACAGCGAGGGCGCCATTTGGGCAGGACTGGAGACCGGAATGGCGCGCATCAAGGGCAACCGAGTCTGTAATATTACTCAGAAAAACGGGTTGGCGGATAACACCATCCGTGCCATTGTCCCCGACGACCAGGGCGGTGTGTGGCTGTACTCCAGCCGGGGGTTTCTGCGGGTCAGTCTCCGAAACCTGAACGATTTCGCCGATGGCAAGGCGGACCAGGTGAACTGCACAGTCTATGACGGACTGGAGTCGGTGAAAACGATCGATACCTCGGATGTCGAATACGATGGCTGCAAGACTGTCGATGGACGAATTTGGTTTCCAACTCCGCCCGGACCCGTCGTGATTGATCCCAAGCACATCCCCACCGACACGGTCCCGCCGCCCGTGCATATCGAACAGGTGAGCGTCAACGGCGCGCCACAGATGGGTCCCGCCGCCACTGCTGCCGGCCCGGGCCGGGGCGATTTGGCCGTCCAATACACCGCCCTGAGCTACCTGGCCCCGCAGAAGTTGCGGTTTCGCTACCGGCTGGAGGGTTATGATTCTGACTGGATTGACGGTGGCAGCCGCCGCTCGGTTTCTTACGCGAACTTGAAACCAAAGCATTACGCGTTTGTCGTCGAGGCCTGCAGTGTGGATGGAATCTGGAGCAAAACCAGCGGCCGGTTTGAAGTCGATCTGCCGCCGCATTACTACCAAACCACATGGTTCAACCTCATATCCGGCTTGTGCGGGGTGGGGGCGATTTTGGGCGGTTACGCCTGGCGGGTCAGGCGCATGGCCAGGAAGCAACGGAACCTGCAGCAGGCCAACGAGGTCTTGGAGTCGAGAATCCGGGAAAGGACGGCGGAACTGGCCGAGCAGCGCAACCTGCTGCGCACTCTCATTGATCATCTGCCCGACAACATCTTTGTCAAAGACACCCAAAGCCGGGTTGTCATTAATAATGTCGCCCACGCCCAATTGTTGGGCTTGCGCGACCCCGCCGAGGCCGTCGGCAAAACCGATCTGGACTGCATGCCGCGCGAGCAAGCCGAGAAGTTTTACCTGGCCGAACAGGAACTCATCGCGCGCGGGGCGGAGTATGACGCGGAGGAGAAGATTACGGATGTGCGAACGGGGGAAACCCGATGGGTGCGCACCACCAAAGTGCCCTTGCGCGACAGTTCGGGCAAAATCATCGGCCTGGCCGGCATCAACCGCGACATCACGGAGCGCAAAAAATGGGAGGCCGAGTCGCAATCCTTGCACCGGAGTCTGATGGAGGCCTCGCGCCACGCCGGCATGGCGGAAGTGGCGACGAGCGTGCTGCATAACGTCGGCAATGTTCTGAACAGCGTCAATGTCTCCACCACCCTGGTTTTCAACCGGCTGAGCCGGCTGCAGATCTCCCATCTCGCCAAGTCCGTGCGGCTGATGCAGGCGCACGCCGGCGATCTCGGACACTTCCTCACAACCGACGAAAAAGGACGCAGGCTGCCGGAGTACTTGGAGAAACTGGCCCAGCACCTGGGCCGGGAACAAGAGGATTTATTGACTGAGGTGAAAGAATTGGCCGGCAACGTGGAACATATCAAGGAAATTGTCGCCATGCAGCAAACTTACGCCACCGCGGCGGGCGTTTCGGAAATCATCCAGCCGACGGAACTGGTGGAGGATGCGCTGCGCATGCATCGGGAGGCTTACGAACGGCATTCCGTGAAGATCACGCGCCAATTCACCGACGTGCCGCCGATCACGGTGGACCGGCACAAGGTCATCCAAATACTGGTCAACCTGCTGCAAAACGCCAAGCAGGCATGCGACGTCAACGAGCCCGACGCGCGCAACGTCGTCGTGCGAATCAGCCCGGCCGGATTGGCCGGCGTTCAAATCCAGGTGGCTGACAATGGCATCGGGGTCCCGTCAGAAAACCTGACGCGAATTTTTTCGCATGGGTTCACGACACGGAAGAATGGGCACGGATTCGGGCTGCACAGCGGCGCTCTGGCCGCGAAGGAGCTCGGCGGCGCCTTGACGGCCTTCAGCGAAGGTTCCGGCAAAGGAGCCACGTTCACTCTGGTCTTGCCCGTGGGGCCGAGCCGGACCAATGGCCGTCCGCAACGGGATTTCTGATAAGGGGCCGATTTCAAATGTGATTTCAAGCGTATCTGGCCGGCGACGCCGGCGGGCGCGACGAAGACGGTTGCGCTCCCAAAAAGCCGCCCACGATCCGGGCAGGTCCTGTTTTTCCGCAAAACGGATTGCCGCCGGCGGGTGTAACCGGCTAAGTTGAGCCGATGGACCCGGACATCGACACGCTCGGCATCATCGCGGGCAACCGCTCGCTGCCGCTGGCCTTCGCCGGGCAGGCGCGGGCCCAAGGCGTCAAACGCCTCGTCGCCATCGCCTTCGAAAACGAAACCAATCCCGCCCTGGCCCAGAAAGTCGATGAGATCGTCTGGCTGAAGGTCGGCCAGTTGTCGCGGATGCTGGCGGCCTTGAAGGAGCGGGGCGTGGCCAAGTGCGTGATGCTCGGCCAGATCGCGCCGAAGAGTCTGTTCGATGTCCGGCCCGATTTTCGGGCGCTGGCGTTGCTGGCGAGGTTGAAGGAGAAAAACGCGCATTCCATTTTCGGGGCGCTGGCGGAGGAATTAAAGAAGGAGGGCATCGAATTGATCGAGCCGGTCCGCTGGCTGCGGCCGCTCATGCCCGGCCCCGGCTTTTTCCTCGGCCCCAGGCTCTCGGAGGCGCAACGGGCGGACGCGGCGTTTGGATTTCGCATCGCCAAGGAAATTTCGCGCCTGGAAATCGGGCAAACGGTGGTGGTCAAGGACGGCATCGTGCTGGCGGTCGAGGGGTTTGAAGGCACCGACAATTGTTTGCGGCGCGGCGGCGAATTATCGAGCGGAGGCGGGGCGGTGGCGGTCAAAGTGGCCAAGGAAAAACATGATTTGCGCTTCGACATTCCGTGTCTGGGCGCGGACACGGTGGAGACGTGCCGGGCGGCGGGAATTTCCGCGCTGGCCTTCGAAGCGGACAAAACGCTGCTGCTGGAAAGAGAATCGGTGGAACCGCTGGCCAAAAAGCACAAGATCAGCCTGGCGGCGTGGTGCCATCAAATGCCGGCCGCACAAGATTGACACGGTTTTTGAAACTCCGAGAAGAAGAATATGCAGCGGAAGCAATGCGTGCGTTGGCGCTTTTGCGGTCCTGACTTCCCAACCGAATTTTCGCTCACGAGTTCGTAAGATTCATCGAATGGAACATTTAAGAAGACACCTCTCCATCCCCTGATCCTCGCGTAACGAAAGGACGGCTGCGGATCGGGGAGCACACGCGCGTGTCGCCATCGGCGCCCTCGCCGATGGCATCCCCAAATTCCATAGGAAGTGTATAAGATTCAAAGATGTGGCCGGCGAGGGCGCCGACCGCTGCACGCGAAGGCGCGTGCGCTCCCCGGGATGTACTGCAACGGTTCTTAGGCAACACCTGAGGAATTCCGCGCAAGGAAAATTTGGATAAATTTTGCATGGGT
>JBEKYR010000077.1:0-8500 GCA_049510745.1 Verrucomicrobiota bacterium
ATCATCTGTATCGTTTGTTCCGCAATGCCACCGGTTTAACGCCGAAAGCTTACAGGGCAGCCCACGCGTCCCCTGAGAGCTGACTTTACTCTGCGGACAGGCCCGCCTGCCGGGATGGAATCGAGGCTAACGATGCATCGGAGACGCCGGCGTCGCCCTAAATGCCTGGCGGAGTTGCTGTTATGGGGCCTCTAACAGCGCGGTGTGGAAATCTTTCAGCGGGCGGTTGAAGATTTCCCAGTCACGGAATTGTCCTTTCGTGGCCGAGGGCATTTGATAACCGCGCACCCAGACATCGCCATCCTTCTCGAACAGCGAAGTCACCGCGAGGCTCGGGTCCGTCATTTGATAAAATGACTTTTGTCCGCTGCCCGGGAACATGCAAATCGGGGTCCTCAGGTCTTGCACCGCCCGCGTAATTGCGGGGCCGTCGAACTTCCCAAAGGGGATGAGGTCATAGTCGATCGTTTGCTTGCCATAGAGCTGGAGGTCGTACTGCCGCGCGTTGGTCCAACTCAAGTGGATCCGGTTGGAAAAGCGCCGGCCGCCCCACGCCATGGTGTTGGCCATCACGCCGCCGTCGATCCAGTGCTTGATCGTGCCGTAGTTGACATAAACCAGGCCGCCGCAGTAAAGCCAAGTCGTGGCGAAAAGCTGTTCCCTCTCCTGGGCCGGCAGGTAGCCGAAGGGAATGTCGTGGTAGATGTCCCCTCCGGCGGTGGGGTAATAAACGTTTAGCTTGGTCTCTTCAATATGGAAGTCGCCAATCGTATTGCCGTTAAAATCAAATTCGAGTTCGGCTTTGATTTCGGGTTGGTGTTTGAAGAAGTAGTAGCATTCCCGCAACGGGAATTTCTTTTGCACGGCGGCGGATTCAGAGAGCTTGCCGGAGGCGTCCGCCGCCTGTTTCCCACCCGCTTCATCCACTCCGAACAGCCCTGATCTCTCCACGATGGAGCAAACATCACCGTCGTAAAACCTGCAGGCGGCTGATCGGTTGTTCACCCATTGATTGCCGATGGCGGCCCGGATTTCACCCCCCAGATAATCGCCGGGCGCCAGCAACTTCTCCCCCTTGGCGGTGGTGATTTGCTTGATCAAGCCCTCTTTAGAAAGCTCGACGTTGTAATCGTCGGTGGCTACTCTATCGGGCAACTCCTGCTCCTTTGATTCGACCCAGCCATCGGGAGCGAGCGGAAAGCTCTTAAATCCCCCGGCGGGAAGTTCTCGGAATCCCAGGTAGCGGTCGCCGAATTTCTGGAATTTGCCTCCCCCGCCGGGGATCTGGGCAGGGTTGACCTCCAGCAAGACGGACCGCGGCTGGGAGGCGCCGTTGAAGATGGCGACTGAGCGATCAGGTTTTTCGACGAGCTGCGTGGCCGCTTCGGCCATCAACTTTCGGCTCCGCTCAATGCAATCGAGGAAGTTGGTGATCGCTTTGCGACGAAGGTCGGTCACTTCGATCCACATGACGTCGTGATGCTCATATTTTAGAATTGTGTTCCAAATGTCCCGCAGTTCCGTCTGGCGGTTTTCCTCAGGCGGGCCCGCCCGCTTGGCCATGGCCAGAAGATTCCCCGCGAGCACGGCGTTTTCTTCCGCTAAGTGATTGGCTCGCAAGTGCTCCTCCGCCCACACGCCTTCCACGTAGGACTCGAAGGTGCCCACACGGCCCGAGGCGCGAGGGGGCGCAGCCTGGAAGCGTTCATCCAAGGCGTGTTCCAGAAGCACGGGCTTGGCCCGCTTGTCGAGAGGATTGCCATACTCGGCCATGTCCGGGAAATCAATCCAGAGTGGCGGGGTGCTCCAGAGGTCCCTCATCTGCACAGTATTCGGATCGAAATCTGAGCAATAAGTGGGGAAATAAGCCGGGAGACTGGTTCCGTCCAAAGCGGTGGCATTGATAAACTCGGCGCCTTTTGCAAGATAAAAGCCCGGGGATCCAAGCAGATCGAACGGACCCTTGGTGATCGTCACTTTCCAAGGAAAGGCAGGCATGACCATGTACTTGTAACCAAAATGACCAAGAATCTGCGGGATCTGCGGCTGAAGCTGGCTTTCCTGGGACGCATAGACGACGATCTTTTTTCCAAGTAGCCGCTGGAAGACCTCCAAGCCATATTCGAACTGCCGCCAATTGCTCTCTGATTCCAAGGTGCTCATGTGGGCTTGTGAATAAGCTCCATCGACAAAATCCAGTTGGCCCCGGTCATAAGCTTGGCGCAGCCGTTGCATGACATCGGGAAACCGCTGCGCGAGGGCGTCAAGTTCACAGGCCGACCATTCGTAATTGAGCTTGGCCTCGGGGTCTTTTTCAACCGCATCCAGATTCCGTTTCACCCGCTCCACGTATGCTTCCGCCGTGGGCGCGCCCCAGGGCGGCACGCGCTCGCCGACTACGGGAACGCCGCGATCTTCGTCGACGAGCAAATACATCGGGTGATAGCACAGGGCGATTTTCCAATTAAAGTGCTGCTGGAGATTGAACGGCTCCTCCGCCAACGCGGAAGTCAGTGGCGCGGCCACGCTGACCGCGAAGAACAAGACCGCCGCGACCCCGCGTTTAAGCCGCAGTGTGTTTGCATTCGCGTAAGGATTATATCGATGTTTCATTTCTGGTTCTCTTTCATTTCTGGTTCTCAAAACAGCTTCCGGCGCACGATCTTGAAAACGAAGGCATCTTCACAAGGCCTCGCCTTTGGCGTTTCAATGCTCCGACCGGCCTTCGTCATCTCCCACTTTCGATTAAAACTGAATTTTAAAAGACAAGGCGTTTTTACATGGTTTCTCTTTTGGGACAATCAGTTGTAAACCTCTATTAGTTTGTTCCCATAAACAGATTTTTCCCGGGTGACTCACGCGATTTCAGTCTCCCTCAATATCCACAAGCTGAATGCAGGAATTCACTGAACTCTCCGCCTTGCGGCCGGTGGCGGTGATCTCCACGACATGGTTTCGTGGTGAAAGACCTTCAGCTATGACCGTCCGGTGATTCCAATCCACCTCAGGCTGGAAGGTGTCTATTTGACTCTTATCCGCAGGCCGGCCATCGACCGTCACGGTGGCAATCCCGCAATCGGGAGCATGCTTCAAAATGAGTGTGATCCGTTGGCCTCGGACGGTCTTGGTGGCGTGTTCTCCGGTGGCCGAGGCGAACCACAACCTGTCGCCTGCAGGACCTTGTCCATTCCAGCGCTGCCACCCGGTCGTGAAGGAGATTCCCTCTTCCACGAACGGTTTGGGAGCGTTGCTGCTGATGCAAAAACCGGCTGCCCCAGCGAGTTCTTCGGCCTTGCCGTCATAACCGCGCGGGTAGAGGATGGCGGCCACCTCGGCCGCGGAATAGCAAGTGCCGTCAGGATAGATGTGCCCTTGAAAGGGAATCCGTCCGCGAGTAAACTGGGTGTTTCCGATCATCAACTCCCAAAAACACCAGCCCACGCCCTCATCAGCTACCACGGGCAGGCCCTTTTCAATGGGCTGCTGGGGCCGGCCGACAAATTCATTGAGGATGACCGGTTTGCCGAACAGCCGCGCCCATTCCTTGCCTTCCTGAAGGGCAAACCGCAGATCCTTCACATCTCCGTAGCGGTGCAGGACGATGACATCGACCAAGTCCAGCGCCACGATCGTGTTGCCTTGCCCCGCCCAGCCGATGGTCAGCGGCTGGCTCGGCTTTTTGTCTTTGACCCGCTTGAGAGCCCAGCGAACGAAATCATTAATGGCGGCGCGGCCTGCCGTTTCTCCATACTGGTGCGTGCAATCCGGCTCATTCATCACGTCCCACAGGACAATGCGGTTGTCGCGGCGGTGGGTGCCGACGACGTCGCGGATGTAGCGTTCCATTGCCGGCTGGTCTTGGGAGCCTAAGCGGCTGAAACCCGGGGAGGCCATCCAGTCCTTTTGCCGGTAGTTGACCAAGTCGGGTTCCTCGCCGAAACAGGAATCGAACAGCACTGGCATCATCCGGATATGATGGGCTTCGCAGCGGTGCAGAAAGTCCTCGAAGTCGGTGCGGAAGCGGGCCGGCTCCTTTTCCCAGACGGCCTCCTGAAGAAAGACACGTACGGTATTAAGCTTGAGCCGCTCGGCATAACCGAGTTCCCGGTCGATGATCTGGCTGTCGTAGTCCATCCAAGTCTGGATGTCGTTGCGAGCGTAAGAAGGCACGTAGTTGGCCCCGCGCATACCCGAGAAATCGTCGGCAGCCCTGACACAGGAAGCCGTCAAGAGTATCAAGGATAGCAGACTTGCCAGAGAACTTTGTTTCATCGATGGACTGCTGATAAAACGGTCATCCATGGCATATTCATTGTCTTATTCATTGTTTTCATTTTTTGTGAAATTTCCCATTTGCTTTTTGCCCACGACCAGCGTGGGACTTTTTCGTGATGCTGTCCTTTCTCCACAGGCTTGCATGTCCTTATTGTTGCTCAAGGTCGGCAAACACTTAAAGACCGCTCAAAACGGTTTCCTGCGCGCGATCTTGAAAACGAAGGCACAATCACAAGGCCTCGCCTTTGGCGTTTCAATGCTCAGACCTTCCTTCGTCATCTCCCACTTCAGCTCCTTGCCGTCCCCGAGCATCGTAATGGAGACGATTTCAGACGGATACAATCCAGGACTGTATCCGTCCGAGAAGGTCTGGCCTTTGGGAGCCAGGCTCTTGATGAGCGCCTTTTCGCCGGGCCAGTCGAGAGCGATAGCGTACAGGTTGTTGTCCTTGACCGTGAATCGGAAGTCCTTTCCCGTGTAGCGCAGGTCGTTCTGCTCGTTGAAATCACCGCTCTTGGCCAACCGGGTCGGCCCCTCCCCGGCCACAGACCAACAGGTCGTGCCATATATGGCCTCTCCGTTAACCCGGAGCCACTTTCCCAAGCCGAGCAATCGCTCTTTGGCCTCGTCCGGAATGGTGCCGTCGGGCTTCGGGCCGACGTTGAGCAACAAGTAGCCGTTCTTGCTCACGCGGTCCACCAAATTGTCAACAAGATTATCCACCGTTTTGAACCCCAAGTCCTTCACGTATCCCCATCCTTGGCCGGCATCAATCGACGTGTCAGTGATCCATTCGTGATAAGTCAAGTCGAGGTACTGACCCACTTCGAGGTCGAGAAGACCGGCGCCCGGAGGCAAGTCAGTCCATTTATACGAAACGACCACTTCCTTCTTGCGCGCAGCCGCGTGGTTAAAGAAATACGCCAGCATGTCCTCCTTGTAATAATCGGGAATCAACTCCAGGCCGAAGTCGAACCAGATGAAATCAGGGTCGTACTTGTCAATGACCTCCTTGATCTTGCCCTCCCACCGGTCGAGAAAGGCTTTCGTGGGCACGGCGCCTTTCTCATGAATAGGGCCGTAGAGACCCGAGTATTGCGGGTCACCGCAGTCGTAACGCTTGTCCCAGGTCGGGAAATAGAACCAGTTCTCGGCATGATGGAAGGCGGTGACGAATTTCATGTTGCGTTTCTTCATCGCCTTGGCGAGTTCGCCCACCACATCCCGCTTCGGCCCCATCTTGGCGGCGTTCCACTCCGAGTATTTCGTGTCCCACATCGAGAATCCGTCGTGATGCTCCGCCACAGGCCCGGCAAAGCGGGCCCCGGCCCTTTGGAAAAGGTCAGCCCACTCGTCGGCATTGAATTTCTCGCCCGTAAACATGGGGATGAATTCCTTATAGCCGAATTTTTCGAGCGGACCGTAGGTGGCCTCGTGGTATTTTCGTTCCGGCCCATTGGGATCCGTGTAAAGATGGTTGGCATACCAGGTGCCGTTCGGACCTTGAGCCGGAACGGAATACACTCCCCAATGGGTGTATATGCCAAACTTGCCGTCCCGGAGCCACTGGGGAGTGCGCCAGTGTTTCAGCGAATTCCAAGTCGGCTGATAGGGCGGCTCTGGCGCGGCGCCCGCCCGCGCCGCAAATGTCGCGAAGGTGGCGAGCGCCAACGTCAAGCGAACGAATTTGTCGCAGCGAAACTGACTCATTTTTTTCCTTTCTTGACGATGTGCCAATGTTGTCCAAGCGTCTTACGACGCCCCGTCAATTTGCTGAACGGCGGAAACAAGGCTGCAAACCGAGATTTAAGGCACATCCACGCCTGCCGTAAACAACCCATTTGCGCTCAAGAAAGTCCCTTTTTGCGACCACACCTGTCGACTCGGCTGATCCGCCGCGCCGGAGCGGCGGTTGAGTCGCCGAAGTTGGGATTTCTTTTAGCCGGCGCACCAGATGATTTTCGCATTGCTTCGCGTTCTTCGCCCGCCGTTCAGATCGTCTGGCTCAGGAAACCACCGTCCACACGGATGTCCGTGCCGGTGACAAAACTGCTGGCTCTTTGGCTGGCAAAAAAAATGCAGGCGCCGGTCAGTTCGTGCGCGTCACCGAAGCGATTCATCGGTGTGTGTCCCCAGATCGTCTTTGTGCGCGCCGTCGGCGAACCGTCGTCATTGAAAAGCAGCTTGCGGTTCTGTTCCGCAGGGAAAAACCCGGGCGTGATGGTGTTCACTCGGACGCCATGGGGCGCCCACTCCCGGGCCAGGAACAAACTCAAATTCAACACGGCAGCTTTGGCAGCGGAGTAGGACGCGACGCGTGACAGCGGCAAATGCGCCGAGACGCTGGCGATGTTAACGATGCTTCCTCTGCCACGGTGGCACATGGCCGGGCCAAATTCTTGGCAAGGCAACAGCACGCCGCCCACCAGATTTAGATCAAAGTTGGCCCGCCAGGCATCCAGCGGGATCTGTTCAAAGGCATTGTCGGGCGTAATCGTGACTTTTGGGTCGTTGCCGCCGACGGCGTTTACGAGAATCGTTGGGGTGCCAAAGTCCGACTCAATTTCCTTATGCGTTGCGGCAAGATCGCCCCTCCCGATGGCGTCACAGGAGAAGAAGGCAGCCTGGCCGCCCTTGGCCTGAATGGCCTTGACGCGCGCTAGACCGCGTTCTTCATTGCGACCCACCACCGCCGCTTTCGCGCCGACCGTAGCCAGACCTTCAGCCAAGGCGCCGCCCAATACGCCCGTCGCGCCTACGACCACCGCTAGGTCTCCGGAGAGATCAAATAAACTCATTGTCAAACATTGTTAACGTTGGATTCTAGCCGAACCTCCCCTCGCGAAGGCGCGAACTTGTTCGACCGTTGCCATTGTTGTGTCACCGGGGAACGTCGTCAGCAACGCGCCGTGCGCCCAGCCCAAATTGACCGCTTCCTGAGGCGATTCGCCGTTGAGCAACCCGTAGAAAAACCCTGCCGCGTAGCCGTCGCCGCCGCCAACCCGATCGGTCACGTCCAACTCGCAAGTCGGCGAGGCAAATGTTTCACCTTGAATCCACGCCACAGCGCCCCAGCTGTGACGATTCGTGGAATGCACTTCGCGCAGCGTTGTCGCTACGACTTTGATGTGCGGATGCTTCTTTGTGACGTTCCTCATCATGCTGAAGAACGCGCTCGGATCGAGCTTGTTCTTGGCGTGAGCTTCTGGTCCGGGAATTCCCAACCCAAGCTGCAAATCTTCTTCATTGCCCACGAGTACATCCACATGTTTTACGATTCCATCCAACGCCTTGACGGCTCGCTCATGGCCCCCAGAGATGTTCCAAAGCTTCGCCCGATAATTCAGATCGAACGACGTGACCGCGCCCGCTTTCTTTGCGGCTTTCATCGCTTCAATGATGATTTCGGCGGTCGTCGGCGAAAGTGCGGCGAAAATGCCGCCGCTGTGAAACCAGCGCACGCCCCCGTCGAAAATGTTCTTCCAATCGAAATCCCCCGCTTTGAGCTGTGCCGCCGCTTCGTTGCAACGATTGTAAAAAACCACCGGCGCCCGGACACCCTGGCCGCGGTCGCTGTAAACCATCGCCATGTTTGGCCCATGGACGCCGTCATGCTTGAAGTTCTTGTAGAAGGGCGCCACGCCCATGGCCCGCACGCGCTCGGCAATCAGATCTCCAATCGGATAATCCACCGTCGCGGTCGCCACTCCAGCCTTGAGGCGAAAACAATCGGAGAGATTGGCGGCCACGTTGAACTCAGCCCCGCTGACGTGGAGGTCTCAACGCGTCGCCTTGCGAAACGGGATAATGCCGGGATCAAGCCGGAGAACCAGCGCGCCAAGGGACAAGAAGTCAAGAGCGCCGTGTTTGGGGATGTGCAAGCCGTCTGTCATTCGCGCCAGGATGCTTTGAACTTCATTTTAGCTGCGGCCTGTCCGAGCCGGCCCGCTGGCTTTCCACTGCTACGATGAAGGATGAGGACCAATCCATCAACAACCAGATTGCGCTCAGATAATACGATTCTGCGCCGCCGTTTACACGTGCCCCGAATGCCAGCGTCCCAATAGCCCGGTGGGCCAAGTGACAGGATTGGTTGTTCGTACAGGGCTGCCACCGCCCCGCTGAGGCCCAGCCGACCGCCTGGCGCGCCGCCCGCACCGCAGCCGGTTCCTGGCTCCAAGCGGGCCAACACAGAAAAGTGATGGCGAACGTGACTGTCGCCTGC
>JBEKYR010000078.1:0-7526 GCA_049510745.1 Verrucomicrobiota bacterium
CCACCGCCCCGCTGAGGCCCAGCCGACCGCCTGGCGCGCCGCCCGCACCGCAGCCGGTTCCTGGCTCCAAGCGGGCCAACACAGAAAAGTGATGGCGAACGTGACTGTCGCCTGCCAGAGCAAAAAACCAGCTCGTGGATATGCGTGTCCTTTCGTCATGGCTCTTCCTTTATGGCTGCCGGGCTTTTTCAAATCGTGTGTTTCTATCCGTCTTTAGTTGTTCCACGGGGCCGCAGGCTCAAGCCGAAGATTTTAACGGCGATTGTTTCTTGATGCTTTGGATGCGATAACATTGATAAAAAGTCGTCAACTGCAATTCGTCCGATGTCGTCATTTCCACCCCGGAAAGCGATAGCCTTGATGAACGAATTGATAATCCGGCCCGTAATTCTGGGAACTGGAGGGACCCGGCGGAGGAATGCCCCGGTTGATTCCCTCACTCGAAGCAATAAGCTGGCGGTTCACATACTTGTGCGCTACACCATGGCCATCCGCAAAGCCCCAGGTGCCGACCTCACCATGATACATGCCTGGCGCGTCTGCCCAAGTGAATGGAAGGCCCGTTAAACCCTGCCACGACACTATCCAAGTCCCTTCATTGTAACCGCGCCAGTCGCAATCTTCAACCCAGTAAAATGTCAACGTTGGGGACGGTATCTGCGTCGTCTTGGTGTAAGTGGAGCCGGCGCCAAAGTAGTTATCCAGTGGATCGCCCCCGACATTCTGGGTCCTGGAATAACTGTCATAGGCGAAGTCCGTGCCGGGTTTGTTCATGCAACGGAGGTCGGCCGGGCAATGATAAACCCCAGGATTACCAGCATAAGGAAAGAGTGGATTATTCGTCCCGCTTAAGCAGGCAACCACCTCCTTGATGGCTTCAGTGGTCGAAACTCCGGGATGGTTCCACGGCGCCGTTACGCCGTTGACCACCGGCCACCAAAAGCCGCCGCCCCACCCAGGAGGGGCAATAATCAAGTCCTTGTTGTCACTAGAGTACATATTGACGGCCAAGGCAAGTTGCTTTTGATTGCTGAGGCACAAAGTCTGCGTCGCCTTCTGTTTTGAGCGGGCCAATGCCGGCAGCAGCATGGCCGCCAGAATGGCAATGATCGCGATCACCACCAACAACTCAATTAACGTGAAACCGCGAAACATCAAGCCGCCGCGGTTCCGGTTATGCCCGCTTATGTCTAATCTCTTCATAATTCAGTTCACTGACGTTATCTGTTTTATCTATTGCGATGCAGGTTGACCTGCCATTTTTCCACAGCATCACCACCATGGGAATAGGCCATCACTTCGGCTGGTAGTCCTCGCACAAATCCAATCATCATCAACATCGTAAGGCACGGCGCGTGGCCCGATCTGGCCACGGCCTAGGATAGGCACCATTGTGCGGTGGTCGCGCCAGTGGTGAATTTCGGAATGTCCGTCAGCAAACGAAAACGCGTCGCCCTTGTTATGATACCACCCCGGAAAATCCTCCAAGTCCGCTTGCGCCCCTGCGCCAGGATCGTGCATGGTGATATCGAACGGAGGATCGTTGATGCTATCGGGGTGTTCGTCGGTTATAATAAAGAGGTTCACTGGTTTTGGGCTGACGATGTCGTTTTCCTTTTGAAAGAAGCGATACTCGACGCCGACCCACGAGATGTTGGCCGACGATCCAAAGCCGATCACGGAGCTCATCGAGTAGCTTCTGACCCGATCAAAGCTTCCCCCGGGGTAACTGACTCGGCTTCGATCCGATGGGCATTTGTAAATTAAGGGGTCTTTGATGTAGGGAGAAAACAACGCTCGAGACCCGATCAAGTTATCGGTGTTTGTGTTATCGTGGTTGCCGAAGTTATAGTCCATCCAGCCCCTCACCCATCCGCCCTGAAGGGGGTCACCCTGAACACCGTCGTTGTTCGGAACCAGGCGTCCGTTACTATCATTGGCATACATCTTCCAAGCCACCATCGATTGCCTTAGATTGCTCATGCACTGGGTGCCCTGCGCTGTCTGTTTAGCCTGGGAAAGCGCCGGCAGCAATAACGCCGCCAAGATGGCGATTATTGCTATTACAACCAGCAGCTCAATCAGCGTAAACCCGCCGCGAGGCTTTTGGCCTCCACAGTTCCTGTTTTGCTCACTTATGTCGAATCCCGCCATAACTCAGTTCACTTTCGTTATCTGTGTTATCTATTACGAGGCAGGTCGACCTGCCATTTTTCCACAGGTCGACCTGCCGTTGTTTCACACCCGGCGCAGGGGAATGCCCTCCGCGCAGTTACTGACTTTTCACTCGATAGAACATCGACCTGTTCGGATTGGGCACCGTGAACGGGCTGTTCGTCGCCCCGGGAACGTTCAAGTAGGGGCCGCTGACGTTTGTGGAGGACTGCAAGGCGCCGCCGGCGCTCCAAGTCAGAGTGAATCCTCCACCCGAAGGCGCGACGGCGATCGGCTTCAAGGCGGCGACGCTTTCCGCCGGCCCAAGGCCGGTCGGCGTATAGCTGGGATTGGGAGCCAGGATCAGCTTGTCAAAGCCGAAGCCGTCCTCTCGCATCCAGGCGTTGACGACGTGGAGGCCAACGGTGGGAACAGTGAACGTGGCGCCCGAAGGCGTCGGGGTTTCGCCCCAGGCGTAGCCCGCCGATTGCGGGAATTGGCCGTTGATCCGGAAGGCGATTGCCCCGTCCAAGCCCAGATTGATGGAATCGTTGGCGCCCGCGGCGTCGCTGTCTCCGGCTCCGCGAACCCAAGCGGTGTAAACGCCGGCTTGGTTGAAATACACCAGGTAGTCCAGCTCGGGAATGTTGGAGGGATGGTCGCCCGGATTGAAGCTATAGGATATCCCCGCGTCCGGAACAACCATCACGCCGGTTCCGGAGAAGTTGGTGTTTGCGCCAGTGGGCAGGAGGTAGGGCGGCCAGGTGGTAAAGACCCAACTTTGCCCGCCGCCAGCCAGATTCTGGTTGTAGTCCTCCGCCTCGAGCACGACAAGCCCGTCGCTGGCGTCCTGCACGCGGACCGTGTCGCTGGTAACAAGAATGGTGACCTGCGAGTTGGCAGGAATCGCCGCGCTGCCGCCCTCGTTCATCACGCCGCTGACCGTGAGGATGTTGGCAACATTGTTGGCAATCCCGTTCGCCAGCGTCAGGGTGACCGTGGTGAGGGTGCCATCGATCGTCGCGCCGGTCACGCTGTTGCCGTTGTTGATGACATAATTCGCCAGATTGGTGGCGCTGTTGGCCTGGAGCGCTACGTTAAAGACCACCGTCACCTGGTTCTGGACCGAAAAGGCGCGGGAGGCCGAAACGATCTGCGGGACCGGAACCGTCCCCGCCAAGTAATGCTCTTGGATGCGGGCGAGCGAAAGGGCGTTGGTGTAAACGGCAACTTCATCAATCAGGCCGTTAAAGGGTGGATCTCCGCCGTCGGTTTGCACTCCGATGGCGCCAGCATCCAGAGAGACCGTGCCAGCCGCCGTAAAATAGTTTGTGCCCACCGGCTCCCCATTGACATACAAGGCCGCGCCGAGAGTCGTATCGTCATAAACCACCACCACGTAAGCCCATTTTCCCGCCGCGATTGCCGGGGTAGGGCCGAAATTGAGATCATCCGGCGCGCTGTTCGCCAGAGTGAACCTCATGCTGGTGCCGCCCCCTTCAGCAATAAAATGCGGGATGCCGGTACTCCACTGGTCCACAGCGTAAACCGACCCTGGGACCTGTGCGGGATTGATCCACGCCTCGATCGTGACCTGGTCGTTGCCGCTGCCGCCCAGGCTGCTGGCAGCGCCCAAAGCTGGCACCGTCACAAGGCTGGAGCTGGAACCGCTGAAGCCGGCCGCCTGGCCCAAACCATACGAAGCACTGGGGTTGCTCAGCGAAACATTCTCGTAAACGCCGTTGTTGCCATTGCCAGAAGAGTCCACCGCCGTCGTCGCCCCGGCGCTCTCTTCAAACCGATAATACACGACCGGATGATCGGCTTTGACCGAATCCGCGTAGCTCATTCCCGGGGCCGCCGAAACGGTCAGCGCTGCCTGCTGGCTGGTTGCGGACAAGGCTCCGGCCTTCACGACACAGTCATAGTAGGCCCCGTTGTTGGCCAGTGTCAGCGGCGGAGTCGTATAGGTGGCACTTGTCGCTCCAGCGATGTTCACGCCATTCGTCCGCCACTGGTAAGTAGGCGCATTGGTGTTGTTATAGACATGAACTCCTCCCACTGTAAAGGTGGCCGTGTTTCCCACAAGAGCGAGAGCGCTTTGTGGCTGGGTTGAAATCATCAAGAAGCCGCTCTGCTGCACAATTCCCGCAGCCGCGTAATGCGCCTGGATGCGGGCGAGCGAAAGGGCGTTGGTGTAAATGGCAACTTCATCAATCAGGCCGTTAAAAGGTGGATCTCCGCCGTCGGTTTGCACTCCGATGGCGCCAGCATCCAGAGTGAGCGCGTAAGCCCCCGTCCAAACGTTCGTGCCCACCGGCTCCCCATTGATATACTCGACCGCGCTGAGTGTGGTATAGTCATAAACCAGCACCACGTGAGCCCATTCTCCCAGCGCGAACGCCGGGGTTGCGGGGAAATTTTCATCATCCGGACTGGCGTTACCTATTGTAAACCGCATGCTCAAGCCGTTCCCTTCAGCAAGAAAATGCACCATGCCGTTATTCCACACGTCCGAAGTGTAAACCGACCCTGCGAACGCCAAGGGATTAATCCAGGCCTCGAACGTGAGCTGGTCGTCGCCACCGCCGCCCAAACTGACGGAACCAGGCAAAGCCGGGACCGCAACAAAGCTGGAGCTTGTGCCAGGGAACCAGGCCGCCTGCCCCAGACGCGGTGTCGCGCTGGGGTTCCGGGAAACTACTCCCATGTAAAGGCCGGTGTTGTCCAGGCCTGAAGAGTCCACCGCGTTCGTCGCCCCGGAGGCCTCTTCAAACCGATAATACACGACCGGATTATCGGCTTTGACCGTATCCTCGTAGCTCATTGACGGCATCGACAGGACAGTCAGTTGTGCGCTTCGCGTGGTTTTATTCGTGGCGCCGATTGCCGACACAACACAATCGTAGAGCGTCCCATTGTCGGCAAGCGTCAGGGCCGGCGTGGTATATGTGGCGCTGGTTGCTCCAGCAATGTTCACCCCGTTCGTCTGCCACTGGTAAGTAGCCGCATTGGTTGAGCCAACAACATTGACTGCTGTTGAAAAGGTGGCCGTGGCTCCCACAAGCTCGAGAGTGTCTTGTGGCTGGAGTGTGAACACTAAATTGGCGCTCACATTTATCGGCCCTGCGGCCGCGAAATGGGCCTGGATCCGGTCGGGCGAAAGGGCCGTGGTGTAGATGGCAAATTCATCAACCAGGCCGTTATAGGTTGGATCTCCGCCGTCGGTTTGCACTCCGATGGCGCCAACATCCAGAGACAGCGGGAGCGCGGTGGTGCTGTACGTGGTGGTGTTGGTGCTGAACGGCTTCCCGTTGACATACAAGATCGGGGCGCCTGTGCTATCGTCATAAACCACCGCCACGTAAGTCCATTCCCCCACCTTAATTGCCGTGCTACCGGGATAATTGATATCATAATTTGGCGCGTTGCCCGCCACAGTGAATCTTATGCTGGTGTTGGTGGTTCCAAGCACAAGCCAATGCACAATGCCTGAGACCCAGTGGTCAACGGTATAAATCGCGTCCGCCGAACCTGGGAGGGCTGCGGGCTGAATCCATGCCTCGAACGTGGCCTGGTCGTTGCCGCTGCCGCCCAAGGAATAGGCAGCGCCCAAGGCCGGCACCGCGACAAGGCTGGACATGTTACCGCTGAACCCGGCCGCATGTCCCAGCAGCGCTGACGCGCTGGCGTTGCCGAGAGAGGTGTTGTTGTAAGTGCCGTCATTGCCATTGCCTGAAGAGTCCAGCGCCGTCGTCGCCCCAGGGCTTTCTTGGAACTGATAATATACGACTGGATTATCGGCCAAAACGGCTTGAGAATAGGCGTTGGTTAAAGTTTGCGCGCGCGCGGTTGACGCCCAGCTTACCGCGACGGCGATCCATATAATCCGACTGATTGTTTTTGTTATCATATTCTTGCTTGCTTGGAGTTCTTGATGGTTTGTTTCGTCCGGACACCGGTCCCTGAATTCGACCGGGCGCCCAATCCAGCCCTCTGGCGTGCAGCGCACTGCTTCTTGAGAATTGTCATGTTGAGCACAGACCGAACTTCGTAGTCGGTAAATCTACACCGAACAACACGCTCCGTATACAACCATGTTGCGCTCGACTGTTACCATTTTGCGTCTCCTTTTTTTGACCTTTCCATTTGCCAGGCGCCGAGTAAAATAGGCGTCCATGGCCAAGAAACGCACGGTGCTGTTGGCGCTCACTGACGCTCATCACGGTTTTTTCCAGGGCGTCGCCCGCTACGCCCGGGAACACCGCTGGCATTTGGTGGCGGACATGATCTACACGGCGAAAGTCCCCATTGGCTGGCGTGGGGACGGCATTATTTCATTCATCGGCTACCGCGACGACTTGGCGGATTTTATCCTCAAATCGCGTCTGCCGGCGGTGGAGCTTTCCATGGTGCGCAGTGACATCAACCTGCCCCGCGTCGAGGGCGACAATGAGATGATCGGACAGTTGGCGGCCGAACATTTTCTGGAGCGCCGCTTCCGCCACTTTGTTTGGGCGCCGCTCATAGACGACATCGTCAATGCCGAACGGTACCGCGGATTTGCCAACCATCTGGCCAAGCAAAAGCTGCCGTGCCATGTGCTGCCGCCAGTCGACACGCGGGCGGCGACCGACGGCCGGCACGATTGGGCGGCGCGCCGGCGAGGGCTCATTCGTGAGCTTCGCCGCTTGCCCAAGCCGCTGGCTGCCTTCGGTTACAACGACTGTGTCGCCGCCGACATTATCGACGCCTGTGACGAAGCCAATCTGCTTGTCCCTGAGGCGGTGGCGGTCCTGGGAGTGGACAATGACACGATGCTATGCGAGTGCATCAGGGTGCCGCTCTCCAGCGTCTGCCACGATTTGCAGGGCATGGCCTATGAAGCGGCCGCGCTGCTGGATCGTCTGATGGCCGGCAAGAAGGCGCCAGCGGATGTCATTCGTGTGGCTCCCAAGGGAATCGTGACCCGCCGCAGCACAGACATCCTGGCCATCAACAATCTCCAGGTGGCCCGGGCCTTGCGTTACATCCACGACACTTACGCGAATCCTTTATTGAGCGTGGATGACGTGGTGGCAGCCACGGGCGTGTCCCGGCGGCCGTTGGAAAAGGCATTTCGCAAGGAACTGGCGCGCTCCATCAACAACGAGGTCGTTCGCGTGCGCCTGGACAAGGCAAACGAGCTGCTCACCACAACGAAAATGAAGGTCAGAGAAATCTCCGTGACGACAGGCTTCACGCGCCCTAATCATCTGTATCGTTTGTTCCGCAATGCCACCGGTTTAACGCCGAAAGCTTACAGGGCAGCCCACGCGTCCCCTGAGAGCTGACTTTACTCTGCGGACAGGCCCGCCTGCCGGGATGGAATC
>JBEKYR010000079.1:0-5786 GCA_049510745.1 Verrucomicrobiota bacterium
TGTATGGGACGACGACGGGTCTGAATGATCCTTCAGGTTATGGGACGGTTTTTAAGATCAATCTCAGCGGCAGCGCCGGCGCTGTGCTCAAGTATTTTGCCGGCGGTGACGGGGCCAATCCGCATGGCGGATTGGTGTTGGCGGGCAACACGCTCTATGGCACAACGGCAAGCGGCACTCCAGGTTTGGGGACGGTGTACGCGGTGAACACCGACGGCAGCGGCTTCACCAATCTTTACAGTTTCACCGGCGGCAACGACGGGGCCTTTCCGAATGCGGGCTTGGTGTTGTCGGGCAGCGAGCTTTTTGGGACGACGATGGGATTTACCTCCTGTAAAGATTGGAATTGCTATACCAGTTATGGCACGGTGTTCAAGATCAACACCAATGGGAGCGGCTTTACCGTTCTTTACAACTTCGGCCTCGGTGCTGGCAGTGCAGGGCTCCAGCCGTCTGGAGCATTGGTGTTATCGGGCGGCATGTTGTATGGGGATTTTTTTAACACGGTATTCAAGGTCAATACCAACGGCAGCGGCTTCACTGTGCTTTATGGTTTTTCCAGTTACGGCAGCGACGGGGCGAATCCGTACGGGGATTTGTTGTTATCCGGAGGCACGCTCTATGGCACGACGTATAGCGGTGGCATTAATGGCGAGGGCACGGTGTTCGCCTTGAATTTGTCCATTCCGTTGAATGCAGCGGTGGCCGGGGGTCAGATGGTTTTGAGTTGGAGCGACCCGACTTTTTCCCTCCAAGCCGCTCCAATCGTGACCGGTCCCTATCAGACCGTGGACGGCGCCACCAGCCCTTACGCCAACGCCATGACGAACTCGCAAATGTTCTTCCGGCTCCAGCAATGAAAACGAAGCAATTACTGAATCCGATCCTTTTCTGCCTGCTGGGTGTCGGCTTGTGGCTTCGTGCTGGCGAGCAGCCGCTTATCTCCGCAACCGCGCCACTCCGCCCTGTTTCAGGCGTCGTGCTGGATGAGGGCACCGCCAAGCCAATTAGTAATGCATTGGTTCGGGTGTCCTCACCCGCGATGGACATGCGCAGCGTGCGCGATCACCGCGACCATTTGTACGATGGGCGAACGGACGCCAACGGGCATTTCATCATCCAAGTGCCTGAGGGGGAAACCATCTCGCTGAATGCGTTTGCGGCCGGTTACGAGGAAGCGGCCGGGCCGTGGATGAAGTGGAACGGGGCTTTCGACCATCTTCCATTCCCCACAGCCGGAAAGCAGGAGGTCACAATCAAACTCAAGCCCGCCTTATATGTGGCAGGGATCGTCGCGGATGAAGCGGGTCGCCCTCTTGCGGGAGTAAAGGTGGAGGCTACGCTGGCGGGCCAGAAGAGCATGGGTTATCTGGCCTGGGACGAAACGGATACACATGGACGTTTCGAGGTGTTCGATTTTCCGCTCGAACCTTCCGGCTTCAACGGAAACAGCAATGCACGAGGGCAACTGACCTTCGCGGACCCGATCATGCTGAGAAGCATCATCGAAAACGTCTATGCACTCAACGCCACCGAACGCACAAATCTCCACCTCACGCTGCACGCCGGCCGCGATGTCAAAGGAATACTCACGTCAGCGGATGGTCAACCTCTGGCCGACACTGAAGTCGAAGCCATTCCGTCCGACAAAACGGCTGCCCCTAAAATGAACACGTCCGATGCGCGAGGCCGATTCCTGATCCGCGGCTTGCCAGACGGCGAAATAGCCGTCCGCGCTCATTCATCGAAGTTCGAACAAAAGGCCCAGACCACGGTCCATCTGGCTGGCGCGGACGTTGTGGTGAACCTTCAACTTGCGCCAGTGATTTTGAAGAACCCTCCGAAAGCTGTCAGTTTGTTTGGAATGAAGCTGGCCGATGTGAACCCTGAATTGCAGGCCGCATACGACCTCAGTGCCCCGACGGGTATTCTCATCCTCGACCCGGGAACCAACAGCATCCGGCTCGGCATCGGCACGATGAGTCAAGGGGAGCGGTTTTGGATGGCGGGTTACAAACAAGTGTCGAATCTGCGTCAGATGGCGGCGGAGCTGCTGCGGCTTGGCGCAAATGAGACACCGGGCGATCCCAACGAAGGCTCTCGGGGAAGTGTCCGCGTGGTGTACGACCTTCTCCGAGGCGCCGGCACAGACACCGAATACATCAAGTTGACCGATGACGACATCGCAGAATTGAAGAAACTCGTGCAGTGAACCTGCAAAGGCCGATTTGGGTTGTTTGACGCTCCAAGCTCTGGTAACGATCCCTTGATTGAGCGACGTCACCCGCATACTTGAGTCCATCGAGCACGGCAACCCAAAGGCCGCCGACGAATTGCTGCCGCTGGTGTATGGGGAGTTGCGCAGGCTGGCAGCGGCGAAGATGGCGAACGAAGCGCCCAACCAGACTTTGCAGGCAACGGCGCTGGTGCATGAGGCATGGCTGAAGTTGGTTGGGAATGAAAATCCGGAGTTTGCGAATCGGGCGCACTTCTTTGCCGCCGCGGCCGAGGCGATGCGCCGGATTTTGATTGATCGCGCCCGGCGCAAGCGGGCGCTGCGGCATGGAGGGAATCAGCAACGGGTGGACCTGGACGGTCTGGAGGTTGCCGCGCCGTGCGATGACGAAGAACTCCTCGCCATGAACGACGCGCTCGATAAGCTTGCCGCCGTCCATGCCATCCAGGCCGAGGTGGTCAAGTTGCGATATTTTGTGGGCATGACGAATGTGGAAGCCGCCCAGGCCCTCGGACTCTCCGAGCGCACCGTCAAGAATTACTGGACCCACGCCCGCGCCTGGCTCTACCAAGAAATCAAGGCTGCTCGAACAACTGCTTAATATTTCCTGTTGCAAGTCACCCGCCAGAAGGCTGCGGTATCCGATTCCGAACAAGTCGGCGACTGGTTGAGCTTAACCGCCATCTTGCGTTTCTATGCTTGCTCCCTGGGTGTTCCCTGAGCCGGATACTGAATATTCTCACTTTATCGGGTCACGATTCACGCTGGAAGCCGCTGAAAACAAATGGGTTTCGCGTCCGAGGCTCACTGATTTCAGCGGGAATTATTCTCACTTTTATTCTCACTTCCTGAGATTTTGGAGTGTAGAGTTTTCATAAATCGTTGATTCACAATGAAAGTAGTGAGAATGGAGCGGGTGAAGGGAATCGAACCCTCGTCTCAGCGATTTTTGCGCCATTGATTATCAAACATTTACAAATTGGCATAGTACAAGCTTGTCGTAAATTGGGCGAACAATTCCTTCAATGACGAAGTTGGAAATCCCGCCAGCACAAACCAGCTGCCGTATTGGCGCCCAGTGCCGCATGAGCGATGATTGTCAACTCCATTTTTTTAGTGAACTTTTGATGAGTCGAAGTATTTGGAGTCATACGGATAAACGTTTCTATTCAAACAAATCTTGGCGACTTCGAAAAGGACCCACTTGGACTCATCATACCCCCATTTTTTCCGCCTGCGTATAAACGCGCGTACAAGCGACCTGCAATTGACAAAAGCAATAAGGTGATGCCCCCGCAATTTGGCACGGAATCAAAATGAATCTGGCCAGTGGTCAAGCGTTGGTGGGACTAAGAAAGAACACGGGGCAAAACCTTCATCCCAACGGGCTGCCTGGGAAGAGGGTATAAACAGGGCTTTTTTATTTGTTGACCATGTTGAGGCAATCTGATACAGAAACCATCGCTGCGACCACGAGACGCTGACCCAGTTCAGCCAACGCCCCGCCCGCAGTTCAAGCTCTGAAGCGAACGAACCTGTGCTTGGTTTTCCTTCTTGGGAAGGGAAAGCCGGCAGGAGGTTTGGTCCGGTTCATCGAAGGCCAGAACGCAGGGGCATTCGCAGGAGCGACAGCAGCACTCTATCGGAAGCAGTGCGTTATGAAGACCCGGATGTGTGTGATCGGCTTTCCGCTCTGGCAGCAGGCAAAGGAATGCGTGAAAGTCCACCATACTTTTCCCCGCTGGAATGCGCATGTACCAATGAAGGCCCCCGTGCCTTCGCCTATGAAACTGGCCGACGACCGCGAACAACTCCTCTTTCGGCAGGTCCCACTGCGGGGCCAGGTGCCCCGGAGCGCGTCCCGGTTGGCGAACCAATTCAAAATAAAAGACCACAACGTATGAAATCAAGCATTCCTTTGTCTGGGGCCGCTATGCTGCTTGGCTCCTTCTTCTCCGTGGCTGAAGCCCAAACCCCGATAATCGTGGCGCAACCGACCAACGCGGTCGTGCTGGCTGGGGGCACCGCTTCTTTTTCGGTGGCGGTCTCCGGCACCGGTCCTTTTGCCTATCGATGGCAATTCGACGGCACGAATCTTCCAAACGACGGCGTTATCACCACGGTGGCGGGCAACGGGACATACGGCTACTCCGGCGACGGCGGCGCGGCGACCAATGCGGAGTTGAACTATCCCAATCACGTGGCTGTGGACGCCTCCGGCAACCTGTTCATTGCGGATGGATATAACATGCGCATCCGGGAGGTGGGAACCAACGGAATTATCTCCACAGTGGCGGGCAACGGGACACAAGGCTACTCCGGCGACGGCGGCCCGGCGATCAATGCTGAATTGAGCTTTCCGTTAGGCGTGGCTGTGGACGCCTTCGGCAACCTGTTCATTGCGGATGAGGGTAACTCGGTCATCCGGGAGGTGGGAACCAACGGAATTATCTCCACAGTGGCGGGCAACAGGACGCAAGGCTACTCTGGCGATGGCGGCCCGGCGACCAATGCTGAATTGTCCTATCCGGTAGGCGTTGCTATGGACGCCTCCGGCAACCTGTTCATTGCGGATTCGGGTAACTGGGTCATCCGCAAGGTGGGAACCAACGGGATTATCACCACGGTGGCGGGCAACGGGACATGGGGCTACTCCGGCGACGGCGGCCCGGCGACCAATGCGGAATTGCGGTATCCCTTTGGCGTGGCTGTGGACGCCTCCGGCAACCTGTTCATTGCGGCTTACGGCAACAACCGCATCCGCATGGTGGGAACCGACGGGATTATTACCACGGTGGCAGGCAACGGGGGACAAGGCTACTCCGGCGACGGCGGCCCGGCGACCGATGCCGAGTTGGCCGGTCCCTATGACGTAGCTGTGGACGTTTCCGGCAACCTATTCATTGGGGATTTTGGTAACGACCGCATCCGCGAAGTGGAAAACAACGGGACTATCACCACAGTGGCGGGCGACGGGACAGACGGCTACTCCGGCGACGGCGGCGCGGCAACCAATGCTGAATTGACGTGGCCGTTAGGGGTGGCTGTGGACGCCTCCGGCAACCTGTTCATTGCGGATGAGTATAACCAGCGTATCCGCGAAGTGGTCTTTGAAGGCCCAACGCTTGTCTTGCATAATGTCAGTGCCGCAAATGCCGGGGTGTATGACGTGGTGGTGTCAAGCCCGTATGGAAGCGTCGCCAGCAGCGTCGTCACGTTGGTGGTGCTGCTGCCGCCCGCCATCGGCACGGCACCGCAGAGCCAGGGGGTTGCGCTTGGAAGCAACGCGACCCTCAGCGTTGCGGCCACCGGAACCGCGCCGCTGGATTATCAGTGGTATTTTGACGGCACTCCGCTCCAGGGCCAGACCAACACGACCCTGCTGTTGAGCGCGGCTGCCTTCACCAATGCGGGTTCCTACAATGTGGTGGTGACCAACCTTTATGGCTCTGCCACCAGCGCGGTGGCCGTTGTGACTGTCGGCCTGCCGCCCGGCATCACGGCGCAGCCCGTAAGCCAGACCAATCTGGTCCAGAGCACCGCTTCTTTT
>JBEKYR010000080.1:0-5732 GCA_049510745.1 Verrucomicrobiota bacterium
GCCGTGGCCGCCGTGCCATTGTTGATGACCGCCCAGTCCACGTAGAGGGTGTCCGTCGTGTACAGTGGGCTGCTGTCCGTGGTGGTTCCGGTCACCTTGGACACAACGATTTTGTCCGACCAGCCTGAGGGGGCGTAGGGTGTGAGGTTGGGCAAAGCGAAGGTTGCTGGGGCAGCGAGCGCCCAGAACGATAGGAAGAGGAAGATGCGGCCGGGGGAAATCTTGCGGTTGCAAGTTGACGCTTGCGTGAGGTTGACGTGATTTGTCGTTCTCATAGAATCTGAGCCTGAATGTCTTCTGTGTTTTTCAATGTTTGCCCTTCATACACAACTACACTCACTTCTCAAGTGTTTTGTATAATCTATTTAACATCATAATGCAACAATTTTAAGTAAGATATTTATCATAATATTATCAAACATGGCATGAATATTGCTTGTCTTGACTTTCGTTTGGTACTTCGTTAATTGAGAAGTAAACAGATAAGTGAATTATGAATTATGAAAACAAACGATGAAAAGACGTTGCAGGAGAAGACCTTGCGGGTTCTTGCGCGAACGTGGGCATTGGGCCGGGTACTGTTGGAACATGCAAAAGCTGGCGCAGCACCGGTGGACCAGCATGAACTTAACGAGCGTGACGAGTTAATCGTTAAACTGACCGAGCTGTTCCCAGAGGAGGTAACCGAAACGACCCTCACAAAGGTGTTTAATTTGCACTATTCACAGGCTGGGCAAATCGTGGACCGACTATGCAGATGCGATATTCTTCAGAAGAAGACTGGGCGGGGTGCGCCGCTCAAATTGACGAAGACCGGTGAACAGGTGGCGAAGGAGATTGAATTGAAGAGGGGTTATCGTTTCTCTTACATATGTGACATCTTTACTGACGAGGAGCTTCTGCAATTAACGAAAATGATGGAGAAGATGTGCGACGCGGCGCATCAGCAGATTGAAGCTCGGGTTTTTGACAAATTGCCACGTAATGTGCGCCAGCTTGGCAAGACTGTGTAGGCATCGCCCTTTGAAGGCGCGAATGCTGGTGCAAATCCAGCTCCGGGAGCCATTTTCGCTCGCTGGTGAAATAGGATCACATTTGGCCTACACCCAGAAATCGGAGGGGCAGAACCTTCCCGGGCGACCCGCCTTCGCCAGACGGCTTCGGCGGGCGGGCCCATCCTCGCTTAACACGGGCTTGTCCGCCGAAGCGCAATCCGCGTGCCGGCGGTGATTGTTGCGGTGAACTTCGCCAAGGTGCCCAAGAGGCGCCCGACGCTGTGCGCCCGCTCCATCCGCGAGCGCGACAGCAACCGTTGCCATTACACCGGCCGGGTGCTGCGACCGGAAGGCGGCAGCCTAGATCACGTTGTGCCACGTTCGCGCGGTAGCAGGGACAGTTGGGAAAATCTGGTTTGGTCGAGCAAGGACATCAATCCCCGCAAGGGCAATCGTCTGCCGCACGAAGCCGGCCTGAAACTGCTGGCCGTGCCGCGCGCTCCGAAGGAGTTGCCAGTCACAGCCCTCATCCGCAACGCCCATGGTGTCGCGGAGTGGAAGCTGTTTTTGAATGAATGAAAGCGCAGGAATCGCTCCAGGCTCTTGGAAACATTCGTCAGATTTATGTCGCGGCTGACCAGTTCGCGGCGGCATGCTTGGAACAACAATGAACTGGAATGCAGACGGGTTGTTGGAGTTAGCCCGAGGCTACCAAGGCGCCGCGGTTTTGGCTGCCGCGGTGGACCTGGATCTTTTTAGCGCCCTCGCCTCCGAAGCGCTCACGGCCCCCGTCCTTGCGCGCAGACTCTCGTGTGACCTTCGCGGCTTGACAATTTTGCTCGATGCACTGACCGCCCTGCAGCTTTTGGTTAAGGAGGGGGAGCGATACTCCTTATCTCCCGGAGCGGGTGCTTGTCTCACAGCCTCCGGCCCGCACAGCATACTCGCCATGGCCCAACACCAGGCCAACTGCCTGCGCCGATGGGTCCAGTTGGCCAGGGTCGTCAAGACCGGCCAACCCGCCGAGCGATCCGCCAGTGTGCGTGGTGAGAAGAGCGACCAAGAGGCGTTCATCGGGGCGATGCACAATGTTTCGGCTCCGGTGGCCGATCAGGTTATTGGAAGCATCCAACCGCTCCAGTTCCGCAACCTGCTGGATATTGGCGGCGCCTCCGGCACCTGGACGCGGGCGTTTCTCCGCGCCTGTCCGGCGGCCAAAGCCATTCTGTTCGATTTGCCGGAAGTCATTCCCATGGCCCGGCGTCTTCTGGCGGAAGAGGCAAAGGCAGCCCGCGTCCGGTTTGTGGCGGGAGATTTCATGACAGATCCGCTGCCACCTGGTGCGGACTTGGCGTGGGTCAGTGCGATTGTTCACCAAAATTCCCGGAAGCAGAATCGCCAACTCTTTGCCAAGGCATTCCTGGCGCTGATGCCGGCGGGCCGGATCGTCATCCGCGATATCCTGATGTGTCCGACCCACACACACCCAGTGGCGGGCGCGTTGTTTGCCGTGAACATGCTCGTCGCAACGGAGGGCGGCGGCACATATACTTTCGAAGAATTGCGAGAAGACCTCGTGGAAGCAGGCTTTGCCGGTGCGGCGGTGGCGCGCCAGGATGAGGGCATGAACTCCATTCTGGTTGCTGAGAAGCCGGGCCATCTATGATGGTGCTACCACAAACGCTGAC
Organism: Verrucomicrobiota bacterium; assembly: GCA_049510745.1. GTDB lineage: Bacteria > Verrucomicrobiota > Verrucomicrobiia > Limisphaerales > Palsa-1400 > PLGF01. The sequence goes on from JBEKYR010000080.1 coordinate 2,684, forward strand.
GCCTTTCCCTCATCGAGTGATGCTGGGCTGTACTGATTTGGAGTAGTCACAGGAGTAGTCACAAGGTTCAACAAATCTCGATTTGTCTCAAGTTGGTGCGGCTTGCTCCAGTTTTTACGCAATATACTGATGATGAATGGGTTACGCGGGCAACTTGAGACATTCCGAAACACGGCGAAACCGAATCAGGTCAACTTCGGATCAGAAGGTTGCAGGTTCAAGTCCTGCCGGATGCGCCATTGATAATCAAGGACTTACGCACGCCGCGCTTTCATGCAAAACGGGGGAGTAGTATGATTAGTAGTATGGTGTTCCTGCGGGTTCCTCACCGTTCAGCGCTGGAAATGCTCGAACGTCAGTTTAAATGAATGCCATTTGGCGCCACACGAAAACTCGCTTGCACAAGTTCCAAGGGGGGACCATTCAATTGATTTTCATCTGCACGGAAAGAGGGGCCCAAGCGTTCGAGCCAGCGCAAGCGGAATGGGAGTCCGTGAGGGCCTTTCGTTCACACCGGTGCGTCGCGGAACCAGAATTGAGCCCGTCCCCATTAAACCAACAACCATACCTGCCTGGCCGATTCGGCCAGCGTCCATCTTGTACTTTGCCTCAACAAAGATTTCATCTTGGAGCATGTGCCTGTCGAATTGCTCATTCTTACGTTCGCAAAATACGATTATGGCTCGTTGCTGAGGGGACTAGCGAGCGCACCTTCACAGACCCGCGCAACCAAACCCCAGTGATTCATTGAAGGGACTCGACCCTGCATCTTCCCGAAAGGCCCAGGACGAATTGACCTGACGTTGTCCACGCCGGGACTCAACATTTCGAATCAGACCACTGTCCGGAGCGGTAGCCTGCGAACGTAAGTCAAGCGATAATGCCGAGACCGGATGCATTCGCAACAGGCACATCCCTTTTTGCGGAAGTCGAGTCGCGGCAGGTCACATACTGCATACTGCGGCTGAAAATAACTTAGAAAATTTGCCCCTTGCCGGGTCCACCCAGCACTCCACGGGAAGCCATCGCCAGCACTTCGTCGATTGACCGGCTAATGAAACCAAAGTAGCTTTGTTCGGTAAACAGAACGACTGCGTTCGGACAGCGAATTTCGGAGAACCAGAATTTGATCCTGCCAACCATTTTGGCGCTCAGAGCCTGAGCCGAGAGAATCTTGTTTTTAAACGACTTGAGCAACTGGACTTCAGCAGCGGTTAATGTTACGGGACGAACATTCCTTTGCTTTCCAACGCGCACAAGACTCCATTCTTCCATGGCGGTTTTGACCTTGGGCCGAATTTGCCAGACGCCGTCCTCAAGGCTTTGAAGAGCATCGACTGAATTCTTGATCGATTCAGTTCTCGGCTTAACTTTTCCCGCCTCGATCCCACTTTTCAGAATTCGGATCACGTTTCCTTCCAGAGTTGAGTCGACCAGCGATTCAACCGAACAGGGGTTTGAGTGTCCATCGGGATCGTTTCCCGCACGCGTAGGACGCGCAGGCTGAAAGCCTTTCCCGGGAGTCCGGTAATTGGGAAAAGTGTTGCACCAAGTCGCTTCTCGCTCATAGTCCCCAGCCGCGTTGAACGAATCGGAGTTTGCCCCCAAACTCTTGCCAGAATAGACGGCGTTGCAATAGCTGACGAAATTCGTGTCAGCAAAAGCATACCAAGCGTAATTAAACGGCCGAGGGGAGCGAGCGTTTTGAATCAATCCGAGTTGTCGGCTTTTAAGCAAGCCCACGAGATTGCATTTTCCGCCAAAGGATCTGTCCATTGGTAACGCTGGCCTCTCATATTGCGGATCGCCCACAACAAAAATGCCTCGTGCCCCTTGGAGGTCGTGAAAAAAAGATGACCATGTCCGTCCGATCTGGTTGAAATCGTCGGTTTCACAATCAAACGCAAAAGTCTCAAGGATCTCCCGCTGTTTTACTAAATTCACGGCATACCTTCGCACATTTCCCATCCGATCTCAAGCTTTCCAGCTTGCCGTAGATTGGCCCCTGGTGAGCCTTTCGTCGGGCCATCGCCTCAGGGTTCGGCCCGGCATTCGTGGGGGCTCGGGGATTTGGCTTTGGCGAGACATGGCCAGCAAGGCCACCGCGTCCCGCCAGAGCGTTGCTATGTATTTGCCGTCAGCAGGACCATTTCCTCGGCCCCCGCCTGACAGATTGCCCGTCGTGCTTGGCCAGTTGCCACCGCTGCCTTTACCTCTACCCTTGCCACCTCCACCCTTACCGCCACCACCTTTGAATTCACATGGAATCATAACCTATCCTTTCTTTGGGTTCGTGAGGGAATCAACTGAAACTCCCGACTGCCCACAAAGACGGCGTCAAAGAAGTCCTCATCCCGGCGATAATGTTTCCGAGCGGCCGTCCTCCTCGCCGTGGTCAAAGCAAAGCTCAGAATCGCAGGTGGGGGCCGGAAACGGGGGATCAAACGCCCAATCCGGTATACCGGATTGCCTCGAAATTGGCACGAAACATACCCTGAACCATAGCGCGATCCATCCGGAGGGGCCTGGATTCTCTCAGGCACGGGCATCCGTCACCCGAATACTCCTTCGTTCATACCAAACACGCGTGCGTCGCGTGGCTAACCTTTCTCAAACCCTCTCTGGCTGACGCCGAAAAAGACCAAACATCTGTCAAACCTAATGCTTAAAGTCGTAATCGCCGAAAATTGAGCAAACCAAATTGGAAAATGAATACCCACTCATATGAACAGGGCGTTTTGGGTGAAAGCTTAGTCAGCGAAACCCTCGCGGAATTTCGTCCTCCATATTGGCACGCCGACAATTTGATAATTCCCTTCGGCGCGCGCACCGCCAAAACCACCCAGATCGACCACATCCTCGCGTCTCCGTTTGGAATTTTCGTCCTCGAAACGAAGAAGTTTCGAGGGGCCATCGCGGGTGTGGCCGATGATAAACTATGGTTTGAAATCCTGGGCCGTCGAATCTTTCCTTTTTCCAACCCAATTCATCAGAACCGACACCACGTTTCTGTTCTTTCCCGTCGCTTGTCGCTGCCGGAGGCACTGTT
>JBEKYR010000081.1:0-6361 GCA_049510745.1 Verrucomicrobiota bacterium
CCCCGCGGCGGCCCGCCTCGAATTCTTCTACCACGAAAAGGACGGCAAGCCCGACGCCTTCATCCAACCGTTCGACGAACCCGGCGAATTGTGGCTGTCTCACGGCGGAATACAAACGGATCTAAATAACCCTGGGGACGTAGTTAAACATTTAACATAGGAGAAGTCATTGGGGACGTAGTTAAACATTTAACATTTCGCCTGACGCGGGTTCCGGGGAAAGGGTCAAGCCCGGAAAAGGGAATATGCGTTTGACATTTGGTCGATGGGAGAAGGTGATGGGGCGCGGCTGGCGTCGGTCTCGGACGGCGCCAACTCGGCGGCGTATTCATACCTTGCCAATTCGCCGTTGGTGGGGCAGATTGTGTTCAAATCGAACACTGCGACGCGGATGACGACGAGCAAGCAATATGATTATTTGAACCGGTTGAGTTCGGTTTCCTCAACGCCGTCCAACTCCTTCGCCTACCAATACAACGCGGCCAACCAGCGGAACCTGGCCCGGTTGGCGGATGGAAGTTATTGGCGGTACGGATATGACGCGCTGGGGCAGGTGGTTTCCGGAAACAAAATCGGCAAAATGTTGAATGTATGAAGTTGACCCCAAATCGACTTGGCTGAGTGCAATGGGCGTCACAAGCATGACGGGTTGGAGATGGCGTAAAAATGGAATAATCAAGACGGTCATCCGAGTGTGGCTGTCTTGGGCCGCGTTGCTCTTAATGGCCGCCTGTTCGTCTCATCACGGTGGAAGCGAGGCAAATCCCTCTTTCGCCGTCAGTATCGCGGAAGATTACAACCGCCTCTTCACCCGCGAAGAGGGCTGGACCGGTGCCGACATAGCAACCTCTCTCCCCTTGCAGGATAGACGCATCCTCTGGCTCTTTGGCGATAGTTGGATCGGCAAAGTCCGTAACGGTCGTCATACCGATTCAGCGATGGTTCATAATACCGTCGCCATTCAACAAGGATTGGACCCCGCGGCGGCCCGCCTCGAATTCTTCTACCACGAAAAGGACGGCAAGCCCGACGCCTTCATCCAACCGTTCGACGAACCCGGCGAATTGTGGCTGTCTCACGGCGGAATACAAACGGATCGGGTGACACCTCCGTCTGGGGTTTTCAGGCAGTTGGCATTGTCATGGCAAGAATTACCAACTCATCCGAGGCCGTCAACCGCTGGCACGTCGAGCAGATCAAAGTCCCTTGGGCAGAGTTCCATCCGCCGGAAAGCGAAAAAGTATTTGGAATGCCGTTATTGCGTGAAGGCCATACTGTCTATCTCTACGGTCTGGAACTGGATAGGGCATCCTATGATCGCTATCTCCTCGCCGGCCGCGCCAACGTGAATTCTCTTGAAGACTTCTCCACCTGGGAGTTCTACACGGACGGCACCTGGCAGCACGACTTCCGCAAGGCCTCCCGCCTTTGCAATCATATGGGTGCCGAACTTTCCGTGTCGTACCTGCCCCGCTTCCGGCGATACGTCCTCGTTTATACGGAGAACGGACTCTCTGACAGGATACTGCTACGCTTCGCTGCCTCACCTGTCGGTCCGTGGAGTACCGCGCAAACCATCTATCGCACGCCCGAAATGACTTGGGACAGCAGCTATTTCTGCTACGCCGCCAAAGCGCACCCCGAGCTCTCCCGTCAAGACGATGAACTCATCGTCTCCTATGTCTGCAACGCAAACGACTTCTGGAAAATGGCGGCCGACGCGCGCATTTATCGGCCTAAATTCCTTCGGTTAAAATTCATAAAGGGCTCATAAAGGGGTCCCTAGCATGTCAACATTTCTTGGACAATGCCCCATACCGCGCCCCCTTTCAACTCACAATGCGGCATTGATGGCGTGCCTCAAAACTCGCGGGAATTCCATCGCCTTGCCCGAAATCCCCTTACCTCGTGACGCCTTCGTTTAATAGTAGAAAATTGGCACCGAACCGGGGGTGCCTGCGCGCGGGAGCATATTGATGAAAGGCCGCCACTCGACGTGACCGTCCAAGGTGCTGGCGTTGCAGCCGGTAGGGATGCCGTGACTGGTAACGTGCGCGCTGGCCGTGGTCGTCCCCGTTGGAAACAGAGGCGCGCCTCCCATGAAACCATCGGCCACATTCACCCATTGATAGGTGTCTTTGACACTCATCACGGACGAGGGCTGGTCCTTATAATCGGTCAGCGTGGCACAGGCGGTAACCGCGTGCTGGGCGGGAACTATGCTTACGTTCGTTCCGTACGAAGTCGGAACGCTGGTGGTGGTAAGCTTGTAGTTCAGGTTTGTCTTGAAATCCCAGTTAGGGTGTGCGCCGTAGGAGGCGGTGCCCGGAAACGTCAGGGCATAGCCCACGTTTCCCCAACCAGCGCCATTATAGTTGGTCCATTCGACCTGGTATTGCTGCGGGGAGAATCGCTGGTCGGTGCCGGGATCGTACCACACCTGGCGGGGAGCGCCGCTGCTCGCCACGAATCGTTGGACGTTGACCGGCATATCCCAGGCCCAGTTTCCCACGCCGGAAACGGGCAGAGTATCCTTGGATTCGTTGGCGTACATGGTCAGGGCAAGAATCTGGTTCTTATTATTGCCGCTGCATTTGGAGCGAGCGGCATTGGCCTTGGACATGGCCAAGGCAGGAAGGAGCAGCGCCGCCAGAATGGCGATGACGGCGATGACGACCAGCAGTTCAATCAAGGTGAAGGCCGGGGCCGTGTTGCGTGTGGATGGGGAAGTCATGATGCCGGGCAACTTAGCGCCCACCTCCGGCCCCGGCTTCGCCGAGATGCGGGTGCCATTGTTGGAGGTGATTCTGAAGGTTTTTCTCATCAGATGCTAACGGTTTGTTAAACTCCATTTAGTCGAAGGTTAATGCATTTCGCAACAACAATCAACGGCATTTTAAAAAGTATGCCAGAAGCCAAAACACGCATCTATATGACGTTCGTCATATACAGCCCGTGAGAGCCGTTTGAAGTGCGATCGAGACGATCGCGCTCCCGAAAGCCAGGTTCGGCGGAAAGAGTCCGCCGGCGGCTGGGAGGTCAGTGGACGCGGGGCACCGCGTCCCTACCGAACGATGGCGATTTGGGGTCAACTTCATACATTCAACATTTCGCCGATTTTGTTCAGCCGAGCCCATTTGAATGTATGAAGTTGACCCCAATGCTTCGCGGATAAGAAGCGGCGGGTTTCCCATCCGTGAAATCCGTGAAATCCGTGGTAAGAAAGTTTTCCCGGAAATGGGCGAATTTGGGATATTGCACCACGGAGAGGACCAGAAAATTCTTTGCGACGGAGGGTAAAGAATGGATTCAGCCGGGCGAGGATTGAAAAACCGATGGTTTGAGCCGCCGCCGCGTTCGCTGAAATCAACGAGCAAACTTGAAAACCGAGCGGAACTATGGGTGCCACCTGCGACAAAAGCGAACCAAAGCATGGGCGACCCCGTTTTTTGCGCTGAAAATCAAAAGTGTCATAATTCTAGTACTGACACTTTAGCCTGTTCCGTCAACCCAAGAATACCAACTTCCTAGGACTGACCCTCCGGCCTTCATGCTCAGGCCTTCACTTCATCCGACTGGCCTGATTGGAGCCACGGAGGTCCACCAACAGGGGGATCGCCATGCACAACCAACACAGGGTGTGCGGGCAGAGACTTGAGCCTAGCTTGGCCAGCCTTAGGCATCATGTCCTGGCGAATCAGTGAAGGTGGTACGGTCAGAGACTTGCCACCAACGAGTTCGAGTTGCTTTGAAACATCAAGAAGCCGCGCAAAGAATTCATCGCGTATGGACGCGGTGCCGTAGAGCGTAGTCCCGCCCCGAACACCAAGTTTGCCAAGTGCCTCGGAAGCACGACCCATTCGGCGGACGTAACTCAGAAAGCAATTGCTTGTGATAGAGTCGATAGACTCGACGAGTCGCACATCGAGAACAGGCAAATACCGGTCCAGGGTCGCTGCAAGGTGATCCAGTTCGGAAGTCAGGACAGCCTCACTTTCGGCCTTCCAGTCGCCGTGCTCGACATGCCCAGTCGGCCCATCGAAATCGAGCCAATCCAAGTCTGCTGTGTTAGCGGGGCTAAACAGTTCCTGGAGCGACAACGGAAGAGAAACGATCGGCTTTGAAGCCGACGCCTTCATCATCTCCGAGAACAAGATCACTATCCTCTGTAGTGAAGCCTGTATCTGGCGAAGCGCCAGCACGCCGAGTCGAGTGCGCTCCTGCTGCCTCTTCTTCTCAATGGCCCGCTCGATGAAGAAGAGTGTCGCCAACGTTCCCAAAAAGCCGGCGGCGAGATTTCCACCCAAGTTATCGACGAGCCAGTAGCCCCTGCCGCGGAGGATATACGCGATGGCGCATGTCGCTACTGCAAGTACGATTAGAATTACGAACCGCATGGCAACTTATGGCGACGGGCGTTCGGTTCTGGTCCAACAATTAATATACAGGATTTCCTGCTCATTTTTAGAGCGAACAAAAACTGGAACGCTTTCTGAATACTCTAGTTCGGAAGGATGTCGCCGCCAGCACCCAAATTCAAGCCTTTGATGCGATTATTTCCAAACTGCCGAGAAGACCGCAGCCGAAGGGTCTTGGGGTGTCCAAACTTTGATTTCATCAGGGCGTAGTTCTTCTTCAAGCAACCCCGCGTAAAGGGGTCAGCCTTAGCATGGCAACATTTTGTTTGTCTGTGTTCATAGAGTCTTCGATTGACGGATTTCCAGGACCCCATCTCCAGCCGGTCGCAGACCGATTTGAGCCGGATCGTCACGCCACAAATCCGTCCGCTTCATTCCCAACTTTCCCCACACCCCCGGCGCGGTCGGTAAAAGCCGCTGACGAAACCCGTCAAGAGCTTGGATCAATTCTCTGAATGCGGAAGAGATTGTAGGGGTTTTCTCTGATTTGTCACTCAAGAAATTTGCGCCCGAATCATTGGCGATGTGCTTGGGGACTCACCCAAGAGGTGGGACAGTTTCGGAGGAAAGAGTTCGCCGGCGGCTGAGAGGTCAGTGGACGCGGGGCGCCGGCGTCCCTACCGAAAAGGGGTTCCGTCGGCGGGACGCCGACGGGGGCGGTCGAGACGACCGCGCTCCCCAATCCTTCTGCATGGATACGGCTTGGAGTTTGTTTGAAAAGTCCGGGCTTGAAATGAGGGGGGCGCTTGTGCTACTTCCGGCGGCAAACATGAGGACCGCCGCCGCCGCTTATTGCCTGATGCTCTGCTGGACAGCGTCCGCGCACGCCACGCTGGGCCACCTGGAGCGCATCGCCGTGTCGGGCAGCGAGTATGTGCGGCTGGGGGAATGGTGCGAGGCGAGCGGCCTGTCCCTGAAATGGAACCGGAAAGGACCGGACATCGAAGTTTCCGGCCCGGCGGGGCGGCTGGGTTTGAGCGTGGACTCGCGCAAGGCGGAGATCGGCGGCGTGACGGTGTTGCTGTCGCTGCCGGTGGTCAATCGCAGCGGCGTGGCGCTGGTTTCACTGGCGGATTTGAAAACGACGCTGGAGCCGATCCTGTTTCCCCAAAAATCCGAGGGGCGCGTCCGGACGATCTGCCTGGACCCGGGCCACGGGGGCAAGGACACGGGCAAGGCTGTGGGAGGGAATTACGAGAAGAAATACACGCTGTTGCTGGCGCGGGAGACGGCGGGCCTGTTGAAGGAGGAAGGGTTCAAGGTGGTGTTGACGCGCAAGGGGGATGAAACGGTCGAATTGTCCGAGCGCCCGCTGCTGGCGGCGCGCCAGGGGGCGGATTTGTTTGTCAGCCTGCACTACAACGCGGCGGAAGGCGGGGTGCGGGGGGTGGAGGTTTTTTGCTTGACGCCGGCGGGCGTCAATTCGAGCGACGAGGGCGGGGGCAAATCCGGGCAGCCGGCCGAGGCGGGCAACGGGCAGGACGACCGCAACGTGTTCCTGGCCTATCAACTGCAAAAGAGCCTGACCCGCGGGCTGCCGCTGGAGGACCGGGGGATGAAGCGGGCGCGGTTCGAGGTGCTGCGCCAGGCGCGCATGGCGGCGGTTCTGATTGAAGGCGGCTTTCTGAGCGATCCGTCCGACGCGAAAAACATTTACGACGGCGCCTTCCGCAAGCGGCAGGCGCGCTCCATCGTGGACGGCATCCTGGCCTACAAACGGGCGGTGGAGCGGCCACAGAGCACAGGGCGCGATTAACCCTATTCCCCGCGCCAAGCCGCCTGGAAACTACCCTGATCCTCGCGTAACGAGAGGACGGCTGCGGATCGGGGAGAACACGCGCCCTTATAGGTCTTCCAAAGTTATTCATCGGCGGCAAGGTGAGCGCAGCGAATTTAGCACCGCAGCCGACGGTGAATAACTTTGCCGCGGCGGCAAAAATGAC
>JBEKYR010000082.1:0-4996 GCA_049510745.1 Verrucomicrobiota bacterium
TTAAAGCGATGCTTTGTCCTAAACCCAAGGAGGCCGGAACGCCAGACGCAGCGCTGCCGCCCGGCCAAAAAATCGGATGTCTGCTCCAACCAGAAATCCCGACCACCTTGCGAAATCGATGGCCGGCCCCATTGCGGTTGCCATCCTCGCCCGTTGCCCCTACCTTGCGCCGTCGTTATGGAAAAAGTTGTGATCATTGGCGCCGGCTGCGCCGGGTTGACCGCCGCCATTTACGCGGCCCGCTCCAACCTCTCGCCCCTGGTCGTCACCGGCACCTTGCCGGGCGGTTTGCTCACCACCACCAGCACGGTAGAAAATTACCCCGGCTTTCCCGAGGGCATCGACGGCTATGAACTGATGGTGCGGATGCAGAAACAGGCCGAACGATTTGGGGCGCGCATCAAGACCTTGCAGACGCTCGAGGCCGCCGACTTGTCCCGGCGGCCGTTTGTCTTGACTGTCGATGGCGACAAAATCCAAACGCAAACGCTCATCATCGCCAGCGGCGCCAGCCACCGCCATCTGGGATTGGAAAGCGAACGGCTGCTGGAGAAGAAAGGCGTCACCTATTGCGCCACGTGCGACGGCGCCTGGCCCATCTTCCGCCAGCAACCTTTGGTGGTCGTGGGCGGCGGCGATTCGGCCTGCGAAGAAGCGCTTTACTTGACTCGCTTTGCGTCGCAAATCCACCTGGTCCATCGCCGCGACACCTTGCGGGCCTCCAAGATCATGGCCGGCCGCGTCTTGGGCAACGACAAGATCAAGCCCGTTTGGGACTCGGTCGTGACCGAGGTTCTGGATGTGAAACTGGACAAAGTCACCGGCGTCCGGCTGAAAAACCTCAAGACCGGCCAGGAAAGCCTCCTGCCCTGCGCGGGCGTTTTCGTGGCCATCGGGCACGTGCCCAACACGCAGTTGTTCAAGGGCGTCATCGACATGGACGACACCGGCTACATCCTTGCCAGGAAGGGAACGGCGACGAACATCCCCGGCGTTTTTGTAGCCGGCGATTGCGCGGACCGCGTTTATCGCCAGGCCGTGACCGCCGCCGGCATGGGCTGCGCCGCAGCCATCGACGCCGAGCGGTTCCTCGCCAGCCAGGGAAACTGATTTCCAGTCTTAATCGTAATCTTAATCTCCCGTTGATTTCAGCGAACGCGGCGGCGGCTCAAACAATCGCTTTTTCAATCCTCGCCCGGCTGAATCCATTCTCGATCCTGTCATCCTGTCTCAAAGAATTCTCTGGTCCTCTGCGCGAGAATCCTCCTTTGCTTTCCGCCCCCATTCTCTTGCCTTCCCTTTCCCGGTCAATCGAGGCACTTCGAAGTACGTCTTTCAAATCGCCATGGAATCGACGTCCGCAACCGGGAATCACGACTGCCGGGCACATCTATTCCTGGTTGCCGTCGCCGGGCCGTCAGGCCACTACAGGCTTGCGGCGCGACGAATCATGAGCCGCACCATTGCCTCGGATGCGGCGGCGGCCATGCTTGACGCGGCCCAAGTCAGCAATGAGACGCGCTTCAGCCAAGGCGCGCGGTGACGCAAAAACCACAGGATGCTTGGCTTCGTAATCCCAGAGTTCTTCAAGGCTTACTGATTTTGTCCGTTTCACCGTCATGCCCTCAATGTAGTCCAACCGCTCCTCTGCTGGCAAGGGCTGGATCGCTGATTTTCTCTTGTCGTTTGGTGATGGCAGCCATTTCTCGAAACTCGATGACAAACAAATCCTGAACCGGGGAAACGGCCAGCAGTTTTTCGTAAAACGGCGCGGAGTTGACCGTGGCTTCACCCCAGATTCGCCGGATGTTCAAGGCTCTCGCCAACTGCACCAAGCCGAAAACGATTCCGCTGCCGATACCGCTCACCCGCCCTGTTTGGTCCAAGGCTCGCGGATGCAGTGCCAGAAAATCCAACGCAAGGTGGTGACACCAAGTGCGGCGGCAATAGGCCAGGCCGACGGGCAAGTCTCGACGGCCCTGCCGGATGGTGGCCACCATGATGAAAGCGACTTCGCATTTCGTATCATGGCGGACCTCACGACAAAGCCCGGCAAAACTTTCAGCCGCTTCATCAATCCGCGAGTAATAACGCCACCGTTTGGCTGCCAGCCGTGTGAATTCGACGGCTTCCCGGACGGCTCCGGAGGACTCCCGCGCGAACCCCGAAAGGCTTTGATGATAGCGTCGCAGTTCAACCTTGGTCGCAAACCGCAGATTCGCTGTGCGCGGCTCGCCATCGATCTTGATCCGGAACGAGAATTTGTTCACAGAATTTCAAGTTACGGCGGTTCGTAAATCTTTATCAAGCCCGGAACTCGGACCCAGATGTTGCCTAAGGAATTGTTTTTAAACCGCGAAACACGGGAAACACGAGTTCGCGCCCGGCGAAGAATTGCGCTTTGTTTTCTCCGAAAACTGGCTTTAATGATTCAATGAACAAACGTCAGGCCACCATCCGGCGCGCCACCCGCGAAACCCGCATCACGCTGACGCTCAACCTCGACGGCGCCGGCAATTCCTCGGTCAAAACCGGGATTCCGTTCTTCGACCACATGCTCACGCTCTTCGCCAAACATGCCGTGATGGACTTGCGCCTGCGCTGCCAGGGGGACCTCGCCGTCGATGCCCACCACACGGTCGAAGACTGCGGCCTGGCGCTGGGTGCGGCCTTCCTTCAAGCGTTGGGCGACAAAAAGGGCCTGCGGCGTTACGGCGCCGGGTTTGATCCGCGCAACCCCTTCACAGGCGAGGCTTACGTGCCAATGGACGAATGTTTGGCCCGTTGCGTGGTGGATTTCGGCGGGCGGCCGCATCTGGTCTGGCGCGGGTTGCAGGCGGCGGCCCACAAAAAGATCACGTTGGAGGAGAGGACCCAGGACACGTCCTCGGCCTTTCGTTTTGGGCTGGCGCGCGAGTTTTTCCAGGCCTTCGCCAACGAGAGCCGGTGCAACCTGCACCTGGAACTGCTTTATGGCGACGAACCGCACCATATCGTGGAGGCGCTTTTCAAGGCGTTCGCCCGTGCGGTAGATGTTGCCTGTCAACGGGATGCGCGAATCGCGGGCCGTTTGCCTAGCACGAAAGGGACGCTGTGAGTTTTTGGTGAATAGTTTGGGCCGCACCCCGTCCAATCGTATGTCAATGGAACCATACACGCCGGCCTTGGGGGAGGCGGAATTGGTGAAGTTGGCCCAAAAAGGCAATATGGCGGCCTTTGAGGAATTGGTGGCGCGGCATCGGGACAAGATTTACGCTCGTGCCTACAGCATGGTGCGTCACGAAGATGAAGCGCTGGATCTTTCTCAAGACGCATGGGTCAAAGGGTGGCAGCGGCTGGCGCAATTCCAGGGCGATGCCAGCTTCGTGACGTGGATGACGCGCATCGTCATCAACCTTTGCCTGGACCAATTGCGCAGGCAAAAACGGCAGCGGGCGGAGTCGATTGAAGCGATGGCCGAGGAAACCGGCGGGGTGGAACGGCAAATGCCGGTCGTCACGCCCAATCCCACCGAGGGATTGGAACGGCAGGAATTGCGGCGGCGGATTGACCGGGCGCTGGCGCAATTGTCTTATGAACATCGCACCGTCTTGGTCTTGCATGAATTTGAAGAGTTGGAGTACAAAGAAATCGCCCGGCGCATGCAGTGCTCGATTGGCACCGTGATGTCGCGGCTGTTTTACGCGCGGCGGCGAATGGCATTGTTGCTGGCAGGATTGAAACGAGAGAATTTGGAATGAGACATGACTTGGAATTGAAGCTGCAAGCATGGCTGGATGGTGAATTGCCGGAGCGGGAAGCCCGGCGCATGGGCCAATGGATCACCCGCGACGCCGACGCCGCCGCGCTCCTGGCGCAATTGCGCTCCGTCAAGGAGGCTCTGCCCGGCAACGAGACGGCCAGAGCCGTTCCCGACAGCCGCGAATTCTACTGGAGCCAGATCCAGCGCCGCATCCAGCGCGAAACACTATCCAGTCGCCCCGCGCGCTTGCCGTGGTTCGCCCGCTGGCAGGGATACTTGCTGCCGCTGACGGGCGTGGCCGCCGTGGCGTGCGCCCTGATGGCAATGGTCTGGCATGCCGCCCCGCCCACCTTCGACGAGATTTCCGCCACCACTGATGGCATGGAAGCCGTTACCTTTCACGATCAGTCCGGGCAAATGACTGTGGTGTGGCTGCAAGAGAACAGCCCGCCAGCCGCGCCGGCGCCGCCCGCCCAAAAGACCGGGGGCACAACCCAGGAAACAGGCGATTCTGATGTCGAGATGGAATAGCCGCCGTTGAGAACCAATCCAGAATGCACACCTTTTTGACCCGTTTTTCCGCCGCGCTGTTCTTGATCGCCGCGGCCGCCGCCCATGCCGCTGACTTGAAGTTGCAGGCCAAATTGGTTTGGGGCGCCAACGACGACAAGTGCGACGCCACCTGCAAGGCGGTGGACAACGATCTGGCCTGCAAACTCAACGCGATGTTCAAGTGGAAGAACTATTACGAGATCACCAATCGGACCGCCAGCATCGCGCTGAACAGATCGTGCGATCTGAAGATGAGCGACCGCTGCACCCTTCAGATCAAGAACCTGGGTGATTCCCGCATCGAGATCAATTGCATCGGCCAGGGCAAACGAGTGTCCAAAGGCGCCTACACCCTGGTGCCGCCCAAGTGGCTGGTGTTGGGCGGCAACGCCACCAACGACACCGCCTGGTTCATCGGCCTCCGGGCAATCGACCCAAAAGCCGCCGACGCGAAGAAGAGCCTGAGCAGGAATTAGAGTTGGAAACTTTGTTATTGACAGTTGACGGCCGCCGTCTTTCGATAACAAATTCACAATTTTCAATTCCCAATTTTCAATGCTCTTCCAGAGCAGTGCAATTAAACCTAAGTTCCATTTTCTCCAAGCGTAAGTCGTTGATTTGCAAGCTTCCGGTATTCGTTCACTTGCTACAACTGGCCCTCCGTCCAAGCGGGCGGCTTGGCAAAAAGCGTCAGCAAATCCA
>JBEKYR010000083.1:0-4143 GCA_049510745.1 Verrucomicrobiota bacterium
CAGATTTCGCGAGGTAGGGACGCGCTGCCGCGCGTCCGGGGCGCGGAAGGGTCTTCATGAGCCAGCCGTGAAAATAGGCGGTCCTGGAAGAAACGGCCTTGCGGTCATTCCTTTTTCGGCAGTTTCTGCTCCAGGTAAAGGTCGCGCAGTTGCTTGGGTTCGACTCCCGCCGGGGAATCGGTCATCAGGTCCGCGCCCTTGGCGGTCTTGGGGAAGGCGATGACGTCGCGGATGCTGGAGGTGCCGCACAAAATCGCTATCAAACGGTCGAAGCCGAGCGCGATGCCGCCGTGGGGCGGAGCGCCGTAGCGGAAGGCCTCCAGCATGTAGCCGAAGCGCGCCTTGACCAATTCCGGCGGGATTTGCAGCACTTGCTCGAAAACCAGCTTTTGCACCGCTGGCTGGTGGATGCGGATCGAACCGCCGCCCAATTCAACGCCGTTCACCACAATGTCGTAATGCTGGCCGCGCACTTTTTTGGGGTCGCTGGTCAGAAACGGGATGTCCTCGGCCACGGGCGCGGTAAAGGGATGATGGCTGGAGTACCAGCGGTTTTGTTCCTTGTCGAACGCCAGCAGCGGGAAATCCACGACCCAAAGGAAATCAAAGCGATTGGCCGGAAGGGTCAGTTGTCCGCGCGCCTTCAGCACGTCGGCGCAATAGAGGCGGATTTTGCCGAGGATTTCGCAGGCGTTGAGCCATTGATCGGCCGCGAACAGAATCAGGTCGCCTTCCTCGATCTTGAGTTTGGACGCCAACGCGCCCTTTTCCGCTTCGTTGAAAAACTTGACGATGGGCGATTTCCATTCCCCCTTCTCCACTTTGATGTAGGCCAGGCCCCTGGCGCCAAAGCTCTTAGCGTACTCGGTCATCGTCTCGATCTGGCCCTGTGTGGCGTCGGCCATTCCCTTGGCGTTGATGGCCTTGACCACGCCGCCGGCGGCAATGGCGCCGCTGAAAACCTTGAAGGCGCTGGCGCGAAAGTCTTCGGTCAGGTCCGCCAGCTCCAGCCCGAAGCGCGTATCGGGCTTGTCGATGCCGTAGCGATTGAGCGCCTCCTGGAAGGAGAGTCGTTTGAACGGCGCCGGCACGTCGATGTCCAGCGCCGTCTTCCAAATCCGCTGCAACAGTCCCTCGATCAACTGATAAATGTCTTCGCGCTCGATAAAGGACATTTCGAGGTCGATCTGCGTGAACTCCGGCTGGCGGTCGGCGCGCAGGTCTTCATCGCGATAGCAGCGGGCCAGTTGAAAGTATTTCTCGACGCCGCCGACCATGAGGATTTGCTTGAATTGCTGGGGCGACTGCGGAAGGGCGTAGAATTTTCCGGGCTGCACGCGGCTGGGAACCAGGAATTCGCGCGCCCCTTCCGGCGTGGACTTGAACAGAGTCGGCGTCTCCACCTCCAGAAAGCCCTGTTCATCGAAATAGAGGCGCGTGGCGGTGGCGACTTTGCTGCGCAGGCGGAGGTTGCGGGCCATCTCGGGCCGGCGCAAATCCAGGTAACGGTATTGCAGGCGCAACTCTTCATTGACGGTCTTGGCAACCTCCGGGTCATCCACCGGAAAAGGCAGAACAGCGGCCATGTTCAACACTTCCAGGGCGGCGGCGGCGATTTCAATTTCGCCGGTGGGGATTTTGGGATTGCTGGTGCCGGCGGGGCGGGCGCGGACCTTGCCGGTGACCGAGATGACACACTCGCTGCGCAAGGAGGCGGCCTGCTCGAAAAGTTCCCGCGACAAATCCGAGGGGTCGAAGACCGTTTGGGTGCGGCCCTCGCGGTCGCGGATGTCGATGAAAATCAGGCCGCCCAGGTCGCGCCGGGAATGGACCCAGCCGGAAAGGGTGACGGTTTGTCCGATGTGGGCCGGACGCAACTGGTTGCAGTGATGAGTGCGTTTCATTGGCAGAGCAGCGGTGCCGCGCGCGCGGGGTCAGGAGGGCCGCGGCGGCCGGGCCTGCGGGCGCGCCAAGCTGGCCGCCTAAACCTCGAAATCAAAAATCACCATGTTCTCCACGATGGTCAGGGCCATGGTCTTGAACCGTTCATGTTCGGGATGGACGATATAGGCGTCGCGGGCGGCGATGTCGGAGAAGGTCATGATGAAGCTGTGGGTCATCCCTTGATTGCGGCCTTCCGGGCTGCAATTGGTGCCGGAAACGTAATCATCGATGCCGGGGACGGTTTCCGACAAATCGAGCACGTCTTCAAAGAACTTGCCGACTTGCTCTTCGGTCGTTCCGTCTTTGAACTTCAACAGGACAATGTGTTTAACCTTTGACATGGGCTAACAGTAGTTTCTTTTGGTTGCGGCTCAAGCCTTATTCTGCGGAAAGCAACTCCCGCCTTCCCACTGCTGGTGGGGGGCGGCATTGTGCGGCCCGGCGCAAAAATGTCAATGGCCGACGGAGAACTTACAGATTTTCAAATCTGAAAATCGGCTTTGAATTTATTCTGCTTGCTGGTCACCTTGATTTGGATCTTCTCGGGCGTGACCAGGGAATAGGGGGGGACACTCTGATCGAGAAAGACGCTCGCGCCAATGGTGCTGCCGGTCCCGACAACCGTTTCGCCCCCGACAATGGTGGCGTTGGCGTAAATGGTGACGCGGTCCTCGATGGTCGGATGCCGTTTTTGCCCTTTCAGAGCCTGGCCGCCCGCCAGCGAGCGGGCCACCAAACCGACCCCCTGGTAAAGCCTGACGTGCCGCCCGATCACCGCCGTCTCCCCAACCACCGTGCCGGTGCCATGGTCAATAAAAAAATGCGAGCCGATGCGCGCGCCGGGATGCAAGTCAATGCCGGTGCGCCCGTGGGCCCACTCGGTCATGATGCGCGGAATGAGCGGGATTTTTTGCAGATACAACAGGTGCGCCAGCCGTTGCACGGCGATGGCTTCGACAAACGGATAGGCGACGATGACTTCCTCCTTGCTCAACGCCGCCGGGTCCCCTTGGAAGGCCGCCTCGGTGTCGGTTTGCAGCAGGTCGCGCACGCGGGGCAGGTTGCTCAAGAAGTCCAGGGTCAGGGAGTGGGCCAGGCGGCCGGTGTCGGATTTTTCCGTTTTTTCCGGCGCGGCGTATTCGAGGCTCTTGTAAACCTCGTCCGCCAGCCGGCTCAGAATCGAGTCCATCAACCCCGCAATTTCCACTTTCAACTGCGAGGAATGGATGGATTTCTCGTCGAAATAGCCGGGAAACAACACCCGCAGCAAGTCCACCGTGATCGAGGCCATGGCCGTTTTGGACGGAAGATTCTTCCCATCCAAGTGATTGATGCCCCCGACGCGCGCGTAGGAGGCGATCAATTGTTCGGTCAACTCAGTTACCGTGAGGTTCACGCCCAAATTATCCCGCACCGCCGCGGGAAAGGCAAGCGGCGGCAAGCCCCCGGATCGCCCGCGGGCGCATCTCAGCGAATGGACACTCGTCAGGGCTTCGGGAGGGCGGAACAGGTTCAGCGCAGGATTTCAGGCTGAACCGGAGGCGCGGCGAGCCTCAATTGGGCAGGCCCATACTCTTCCACGAACTCCGATGAATCACACACTGGTTGGTGGCTCCATTGCGCTGGATGGTGAGGGTGACGCTGCGGGCAGCGAATCCTCTGATGCTCTCCACGTTCTGTGCCAGCGTTCGTCCGCGGGTCGCGATGCCATCCACTTCCAGGATAAGGTCTCCGCCGCGCAAACCCGCTTTCTCAGCCGGCGAGCCGGCCACAACCTGGTTGATCAGCGGAACACCCGTCGCCGGGTCTGTTCGCAGGATCGCTCCGACGCCGCCGGTGAAGCGGGCCTTGGCAAACTCCACCGGATTGGTGATCGCCGAGTGGATTGTGTCATGGAGGGTTTCCTGGCCGGGCCGTCTCGCTGACCGCGCGCGCGCCGCCCAGAGCGCAAAGACCACCGCCGCCGTGAAAGCAACGATTCCAATAACTCGAAGCGCCCGCTTCATGGTCAACATTAAATATACAACTGCGATTCGTATATTGCATCATGCAATTTCACGATGCAATCCGGTTGATCCCATCGATTTCGCAAGGTGGTCGGGATTTCTGGTTGGAGCAGACATCCGATTTTTTGGCCGGGCGGCAGCGCTGCGTCTGGCGTTCCGGCCTCCTTGGGTTTAGGACAAAGCATCGCTTTAA
>JBEKYR010000084.1:0-3091 GCA_049510745.1 Verrucomicrobiota bacterium
TCCACTTCCTTTCCGTCAATGACGACTTCCGCAGAGCCGGGGAACTTGCGGTTAAAATTGATTGAGGGGTCGGCTTTTGAGGCTTCCGCCAGCATGAAGCGGTAAACGCGCTCAGTGCCTGAGAACTGTGAGAGGTAATTGCGAGCGCGCGCCACCGCGAGCGTGTCGTTCTCGGATGAATAGGGATTTGCGTCCTTGAGTTGGTCGCTGTAGAAATCGAACTGTTTCTGTGCCAATTGCACCCGGTCCGGGTCAATGTCCCGGCCCGCAGTCCAGGCCTTCAAGAGCACGGGAGAGAGGAACAGACGGGTGCTCTTGTCGTGATTGGAGGTTGTAATCAGATAAGCTTTCAGAGTGTCGTACACCGGGCCGTACAGATCGTTTGGGCCGGGTGTGACGGGAAGGGCAGAGAGCGTCTGCAGAAGGGTGGCTTGTGTCTGTCCAAAGAGAAGCTTGCGGAAGTGTTGAAAATAGATCTTTCGGACATCCGGGTAAAGTGAACTTCCAGTGTACAAGCCCCAGCGCATCCCGAATGGTGCTCCGTCCTGTTCGTACTGGGCCAGAGTCTCAACCGACTGACGGAGGGTCTCCAGCCGGTTGAGGGCATCGAGGGAGGGAAGTTGCTGGGCCGTCAGTTGAACATTCGAAATCCCCTGAGCCGCATTCAGCACCTGCGATTCCAGGTTCTTGTTCTCAACGAACGAAACCATGAAACCAATAATGAAGATGAGCAGGAGCCCCATCGCCGAGGCCAGCAGCACCCTTCTCCATAGGCTCGTCTTGGTGCTGGAAGCGCTCGCGGTGAGAGCGGATGTATCTTTCAGAAGGACGTCATTAAAAAAATGGGGGAGGAAAGTCCACTGCGCCACTCTGCGGCTTTCGCCCGTTTCCACAGCCATGGACGGTCGGGCGGCCTGAGCGGCGAGCTTCTGGACGTCGAATAACCCTGTGGCTCGGAGCGCCCCTTTGCCAGCAGCGGGATGAGTGAGCGGTTCCTCTCTTACCAGAGTGGGCGCGGGCGCACTAATGACAATGGGGCGAACTCCGCTGAAGTAGAAGCCGCGAAGGAACGGCCCGGTTCGCAACTGGCTAGGCCGGAATAGGTCCACGAGCAACTGGACAAGCGTGGGCCGCAGTTTCCGGAATTCCCGTGGAAACTCGTACAGGGAGGGGCGCTTGGTCGCGTCATATTCCCTCGGAAGGTACACGAGACGCTTTTCGGCCAGGGAATAAAAGAGATTATCGAAGGCGGCTGAAACGCGAGCCGTTTCCTGCTCGGCGTAGACTTCCCCGGCGTAGGAGACCATGGGCAGCGTGGCGCCCAAGACCAGAGTCGCCTCTTCATTGGTCAAATTGCGAACGTAATCCTGGAAGAATTGCAGTCGGTCGGCTCGCGTGAAGAGCACGTAAACCGGAAGGCTGATTCCCAGGAACTGAGAAATCTCCCGCAGCCGCGTGCGGAGCCGGTCGCTGCTGGCGCCCAAGGCTTCCGCCGCACCCGGTTTCATGAAGCTTTCACAGTCAACGCAAACCAAGGCTGCACGCGGCGCCTGCGTTCCCTTGCCAAACAGCGAATGCAGCCGGCTGGGAGCAAGCTTCTTCACCAGCTTGGCCCATCGGGCAGGTTCAGACAGGAGTTGGCCGCCTGCCTCCGCAAAGATAGACTGGCGCGTGAACCAAAGGTTCGCAGCCCGGGTGGGAATCGGGACCTTGTCCTGCCCGGTATGCCCGGCCAGCAACTCAGGCTCCAGACCTGAGTGCAGAACCACGCTGGTTTTTGCCGAGCCGCTTTCACCCACCACGAAGAACACCGGCAGATTGCCGATTCTCGCATTGTGGCCAAGTTGGGAGCCCTGGAGGCGGGACTCGGCTTCGCGAATCAGCACCTCGATTTCACCGGTCCCGCCGCTTGCCCCTTGGGCCATTTCCGCAGCGCGTTCTTTGTCCCGTGCCCTGAGCCACCACACGATGGTGATGAAGGCCGCAATACCGATCAGGGCCAGGACGATGCGCAGTATCCAAACGTTGTTCCCCTGCAAGTGCAGCCAAGAGGCGATAAACCAGGATAAGACCAGCCAGACAATAAGCGCCAAAGCCGCAATCCAGTATTTTAAGTTGTTATTCACGGCAACTCCCTACTGCCTTGTGATGGAGGCTGCGGAGTGCAAACCGGATGCGCCTGACATCAAGGTGAACTTGAAGCCGACAAACAATAACAGAGCCAGAAGAAGAAACCCCACCGCCCCGAAGGCCAGCCTGCGCACCCAAGGATCGTAGGCCCTTAGCCGCACCGCATCCTGTGGGGGTGACGAGTTCGGCGACAGCGGGCGTACTCCCCCGCGAATGCGTTGGATCTTATCCGCCATCGCCTCCAGCACCGTACGTATGCCCTCTTGGCCGCTGAGGCTGTAACGGCCGCGGTACCCCAGCAGGAGACACAGGGCAAAAACCTCCAGCATATCGGCGAGGTGGGGGGAATCGCTACGGGCAAGAAGGCGGTCAATGCACTGAAAGAAGATCTCTCCTGCCGTATGCCCGCCGAATAATTCCTCCTGCAAGGGCATACGAGGCCAATCGGCGAAGACAGGATTATTCGAGTTGAGAATAGACTCGTCCAAAAACGCCACGAGGGCAAATGTGGCTAGCCGGGTGTCTTCAACTGGATAGCCTTTGGACGTAGCCTCCGACTCGGCGGCGCTAATCGCTGCCTTCATCTGGTTGCGGAATGCGCCCGCATCGGTGGCGGCCTGGCGGTTTGAGCGCAGGCGCGTAATTGCCGTCAGAACCTCTTGATAAATCAGGGCCAGGTTTTCACGGCTTGGCGCCGGGTAAGAGCCGGGGCTTTGAGGAACTGCTGCTTGGGACGGATGTACACCCATTTTGGACCTCTTATGGAGAGCGGTAAAATGCGGCGACATTCGTTCTCCATAGCGCCGCTCTGTGAGCGGCGAACAACGCCGCTCGCAGACCGGGGCTATAAGAGAAATTGTCGCGCCCTCTTGCCAACCTCATTGGTTTTCCAAGACGACCAGGAGTTCGACCTGCGGGCTGGGGATGTCTCCCGGAATGTAAATCCCGACGCGGCGGGTTT
>JBEKYR010000085.1:0-2786 GCA_049510745.1 Verrucomicrobiota bacterium
CTCGAGATGGCCTTCACCCGCGACCACATCAACGCTTTCGCGATTGTGGGGGGCGACAGCGACTTCATCGCGCTGGTGGAGAAACTCAAGCAGTACGACAAGCGGGTTTTCGTGGTGGGGGGCCGCCAATTTACCAGCGGAATCTTGCAGCGCAACTGTCACGAATTTATTGCCTACGAGAACTTGCTGGGAGCCGCGACGGGCGGGGACGGCTCACGCGCGGCACGGGCGGCGCGGAGCTCGGGCCGGGGCTCGACCGAAATTAAACCGCTCCCCAGCGCCCTTCCCAACATCCAGCGCGCACTCAAGATCCTCGCGGAGCGGGAAGTGGCCCCCCAACTTGGCCTGCTCAAGAGCACTCTGCTGCAGTTGGATCCCACTTTCACGGAGCGGGACTATGGCGCGGGGTCGTTCTTAGAATTCATTCGGAAGCTCGAGAAAGATAACTTGGTTCAGGCGCGCAAGACGGACCGGGGCTACCTGGTCGAGATTGTGGAAGCGGAAGGCTCGAAAGAACTCACGCCGGAGACTGTGGAACCCGCCCGCGAGACGATCCCCGAGTCGACCGCGCCGGCCGAATTGGCTCCCTCGCCATCTCCGGAAGGCGCTCCTGAATCGGGCCTGAACGCTGAGGAGACGCTTGCTCTGCTGAAGAAAGCCCTTTCATCACTCATCGATAAGGCGCCTTCCCGTCCCATTTACCTGCGCCAGGTCCGCCAAGCAATGCGCAGTGCGGATGGGCGTTTTGATGAGCGGCGGGCTGGTTTTCGCGGCCTGCTCGACCTTCTCCACCAAGCGCAACGCGAAGGTTGGTTGCGTCTGCACCGAGATCGCAAAGGAATCTGGAGAATCTTCCCCACCTCGACGGAAGCCGTACCCGCACCCGTGGCAGCCGAAGCGGTTCCCGAAGTCGCTGTTGTAGTCGATACTGAAATCGCACCACCGGAAACCGACGTCCTCTGGGAGGCGGTGGAGAGTCCAGAAGAAACCACTGTGATTGAGGCGCTCGAGGCCGCACCACCCCTGAGCGAACCGCCCGCTCCGGTGGAAGCGGCTCCCGAGAAGAGGATGCGAAAGCCCGGTCTTGCGAAGCGCCCCCCAAGAAGGCCTCAGCACAAGGCGACTTCGCGACGCAAACCCAAAGAAACCGCTGAACCATGAGGGGCCAGGTGACACGCACCGCCAGCCTCCACCCGGATGCGGATTTCACCGGGTCCGGGTTCAGGAGTTGGAAGCTCCACAAGACACAACGGCGACTCTTCCACGGGCTTCGACCGTTCAAGCACCACGGCGTGCATAGAAGCTGCCAGGCTTAACGAAGTCGGGTCCATGCCTGCAACCTATGGTCCCCCGTGACCGTTTAATTAATCAGAAATTGTGGTTGCGTAAACAGTTGTACGCCAATCTTCACAAAGCGGGGCATGCGGGGGTTGTCGCTGTGCTTTCTGCCTTCCCCGCAGCGAGGGAGCTGAAGATGCGAAATCTCATTGCGGCGTTTCTGTTTGTAAGTCTGAGTGGGTCTGCTTTGGCGGCTGAAGGAGGCCGGGAAGCCGAGCGACTGGAGAAGGCCGCCGAGGTGATCAACGAAATCATGGGGACGCCGGAGAAAGGGATCCCCAGGAATCTGCTCAATAAGGCGGTTTGCGTGGGCGTGATTCCTTCCGAAAAGAAGCTGGCGGTCGGATTGGGTGGTAGCTTTGGCCGAGGAGTGCTGGTTTGTCGCCAGGGAGGGACCGGTGCCTGGGCTGCGCCTTCAATGTTTACCGTAGGGGGGGCGAATTTTGGATTTCAACTGGGGGGGCAAGCTACCGACTTCGTTCTCGTGGTAATGAACGCCAAAGGGGCGCAAAAGCTGCTGCAAAGCCGAGCGACGCTGGGCGCGGATGCCTCCGTGGCAGGAGGCCCGGTAGGCCGAACGGCGGAGGGCGCCACCGACGTGCAATTGCAGGCGGAGATCCTGACCTACTCGCGCGCGCGCGGGCTCTTCGCGGGGCTCTCACTCGAAGGGCAGATCGTGAAGCAGGACAGCGACGCCAACGAGCGCCTCTACGGTCGCAAGGTGGATCCGAAGGATATTCTCTTCAGGGATACTGTGCCCCCTCCAGCAGCGGCCAGCGCCCTGGACGCCACGCTGACGAAGTACTCGCCGCACGGGGGTGAGAAGATTCTGCTGAAGTAGCATCGGGCCCCCGTTGAAGATGCCACAAGCCGCGCTAATCCACTTCCCCAGCGTAAATCTTCATAATCGTCTGGAGGAGTTTCAGGGCTTGTTCCCTCGGACGCTGGAAGGAGTTGCGGCCGATGATGGAGCCGAAGCCGCCGCCGTCGCGGATGGCGCGAGCCTCATCGAACACGGCTTCATCGTCATCCTTCCTGGCGCCGCCGGAGAAGATCACGATGCGGTGACCATCAAAGGCGCTCTGGACAACGTGACGGACGCGCTCGGCGAGGGTTCCGATCGGGATGCCCACCTTCTCGTAGACTTTCTTGGCTTCCGGCTGCTCGAGGTGCGCGCTGGGCAGCTTCACCTTGATGACGTGGGCGCCCAATTGCGCCGCAATCTGGGCCGCGTAAGCTGCTACGTCAATAGCGGTCTCGCCTTCCTTGCTCAAGCTCGTACCGCGCGGATAGGACCAAACCACTACGGCCAACCCGTTGGCCTTTGCCTCAGCAGCGGCTTCGCGGAGTTGCTGGTACATCGTCTGAGCGTGCGCCGAGCCCGGATAAATCGTGAACCCGATGGCCACGCAGCCCAGGCGCAGAGCGTCCTTCACCCCTGCCGTCAC